>DATASJ010000077.1:0-341394 GCA_036269275.1 Bryobacteraceae bacterium
TGAGATCGTCTATCATCGAATAGTAAACGCCATACCCCGCGCGAATGGCCGTTTTTCCATCCCCGAAAGGATCCCAAGCCAAACCGATTCTGGGGCCGAGTAAGTGCCCTGCATTATTAGACGTGAAAGCAGATTTGCCGACCAATGGGTTTGTCTCAAGCACGCCCTGCGAGTTAGTAATATAATTGGCTGCCCGGCCATCTGCCTCATTCCAGCTGTTGGTGAATTCGTAGCGCAAGCCCACCCGCACGGTAAAGTTACGCCGGAGCTTCATGACATCTTCCGCATACCAGGCGCCGAAGAAGCTTCTCCAGCCCAGCTCGTTTGCGTTCGGCACTACCTGGAAGCTGCTGACGGTTCCGCTGAGAAACGTAGTCAGGCTGGTAAAGCTGGCTTGGCCGAGCTGCCGCGACGCCGTATCTTCGTTGTCCTGAATCGGCTGAAACCAGACGCCTAGGTTGATCTGGTGCATGCCCGTGATGAGTTGGAAATCATCTTCGTAAGTAAAGAGATTTCTCCGATTCCGAACGTTGGCCGCGTTGTTAGGCCCCGCCGAGGTGATGGCCGAAGCGCCGGTCGTGGTCACGCCGCCGCCGATGACAATTCCACCCGGGCCGCCGTTGCCCGTTACAAAATCGAGGCTGGACGGAAAAGACGTAACGATCGGAGCGTTGAAGTTATATGCCGCGCGCGAGAAACCGATTCGGGCCGTATTGAGAGCCCGCGGAGAAAACACGTGCGTGTCCTGCACGCTGGCGACCTGGCTAACAAGAATTAAGCCGGACGCAAACAATGGATCGGCCGCCGGGGTAAGATTATTACCGTTGTCTATTGTGTAAGACGCAGTAAGCGTGTCGCGATCGCCCATGGCGTAGTCGGCGCGCGTGTTACCAAAGTCTTCCCGGATACTTTGGCGCGGGTTATAGTAAGCGAGCGCAATGCCCGTGGGCAGGCGATTGGACAATAACTCAGGGCCATTCGCGTCGGGCCATAGGGCGAAATATTTCAGCATCGCAGGATTCAGCTTCGAAACCGGCTTATAGATACCGGAAGCATTCGGCAGCAGACCTTTGCGCGCAAGCTGGTCCGGAACTTCGCTCACGCTGCTAAGTGCCAGCGCCTGGCGGAAGCCTTCGTAATTGCCGAAAAGAAACAAGCGGTTTTTCTTTATAGGTCCGCCGAGCGCGCCGCCGAACTGGTTTCGGCGGAAGGGCGGGACGAAGCCCCGGTCAAAGAAATTCCTGGCATCGAGATCGCTGTTGCGGAGAAACTCGAAAACAGTACCATGCAGAAGATTTGTCCCGGACTGCGTGACAACAACGATCTGCGCTCCGTCGCGTTTCCCGTATCTCGCCGAATAGGTATCGCTAAGAATATTGAATTCGCGGACGGCATCCACGCCCAGCAACTCGCCGCTAGCGCCGCCCGGCGTATCGGCAAGCTGACTTGACCCCGTGTATTCGATCCCGTTCAACAGAAATATGTTGTCCATGGGGCGCCGGCCATCCACCGCGAACGTATTGCCGTTGCTGGTGCTGGTTCCCGCGCTTTTCAAGCTGAAATCGATTGCCCCCGGATTGAGCGTGATCAAGTTATCGAAGCTGCGGCCGTTCAGCGGCAGATCTTTAATCGCGTTCTCGCCGACCAGTCCGGCAACCGATTCGGTGGTGGTGTTCACGACTGGCGCTTGTTCGGAGACATCGACCTGCGATACCAACTCGCCGATCTCGAGCTGAAAATTCACTCGTGCGTTTTGATTCAATACGAGCGTTATGCCGGTACGGTCAACCGGCTTGAACCCAGCTTTCTCTGCTCTGACTTCGGTAGATCCAAGCGGCAGCGCGAGGATACTGTAGCTGCCCTCCGCATTGGTGATTGTGGTGCGGCGGCCGCCTGTTTCGAGACTCGTAACCGTAATAACGGCGCCCGCGACAGCGCCGCCGGATGAATCCTCCACGCTTCCCGACACAGACGCAGTAACCTGCGCCTCTGCATGGATCGCGAAGCTGAGACATCCTATCAGTGCCCAACCACGCGCGAGACTCCTGGCATTTATCTTCAGCGAAATGAAGCGGAGAAGCACGAAGTATTCATGTTCGCAGATCGTCAGAACTTCACCCCGAGCTGCACCCACGCCCTTCGCGGCGCGCCCGGAGAGAAGAACGTTACGCTCTGGGCCGGGGCGTTCCCGGCGTACGGTCCAGTCGCGTAAACCGGGAAAGGCAGCGACTGGACGGCGCCGGTACTGGTCACGCCGGTGTTCGCGAGCCACGCCGCCGTGTAGTATTCGTGGTCGAATAGATTATCGATCTGCAGGGCCAGTTGCAGATGGCGAGTGAGATCGTAGCGGGCGCGGAAATTGGTGATCGCGTAACCCGGGGAAACGCCGGGTCCCAAGTAATACACTCCGTCGGCTCGATACGCATTGTTCTCGTTGCCGCGCGCGTAGGAACTCGAAATAACCACCTCGTCGAGATCGAAACCGAGTTTTGAAGTAGCCTGAAAATCGACATACGCCTTCCCGCTTTGCTTCGGGATGAGCGGAATTCGATTGCCGGGATTGACGGTGATGACGCCGTCGAGTCCCGGATATCCCTGCAATGCCACGTTATTGGCGTTATTCGCCGAGCCATCGAGGGTCTCGGTGCTCTGGTAGGTGGCCGAAAGGAATGTCCACTCCAGACCCCAGGTCGCGTGACCGATGCGCCCATCGAGATCCGCATCGAACCCCTCCCGCAGCGTCTTCGCGAAGTTCTGAAAGTAACCGGTGCCGGTCTGCGGCGCAGCGATAAAGAGGATATCGTTGTGATTTTCGGCGTGAAACGCATCCACATTCCAGCGCGCGCTGTGGAGAAACGATGTTTCCAGTTTTCCGCGCACGCCCGCTTCCCACGTGTCCGTAATCACCTGCTGGAGCGGCGGGTCGGAGGAGAGCGAATTGGGCAGGCTGCAGGGAGCAGAGGGATCGGCGCAGCCGAGTTCGATGGACGTCGGTGCGCGGCTGCCCTGGGAAAATCGGGCGTAGGCATTTACGCTCGAGATCGGACTCCAGGTGATCCCGATGGACGGATTGAATCGCTGGAACACATAGTCGCCGGTGAGGGAACCGGGTCCGGCGACGGGATTGAGAAGATCCGTGTTATCGATGATGGCCCTGTTATAGCGCCCGGAGACCGTAACATTTACAGTCTTGGCCAGAGTGAGCGTGTCGGTGAAATAGAGGCTCCAATTGGGAGTGACGCCATGCAGCCCAACCTGTGTATCGATGGGCGCACCATCTATGCTGGTCGATCCATTCTGCCATGCCGGAACGCTGGTGAGAGTGTAATTGGGATTCACGTAGGCATAATTGGTGGTCTGCGTGTAAGTGACGGCGCCGCGATCGAAGAGCGCTCCGGCCGCAAACTCATTGCGCCCGATCTTGGGTGAGGTGATCCACGTAAGTTGCCCGGACCATCCGAACTCGTTCTCTACTTCTTTCGAATAGATATTGACCCCATCGCACGTCTCGTCGGGATCGCCGAACGACAGTGCTTCCGCGAGACAAGGCCACTTGGGAAATGGCGTGTTCGTGAGGTTAGCGCCGCTTGCCGGGAACCCGGTATAACCTGCGGCGCTGAGGATCGCCTGTTCATCCGGCGTCGGCTGGTAAATCGCATTGCCTTGCGCGTCATCGTTGAAATTGGCGTCGATCGCTTCGGTGCGAATGTTGCGGTACCACGCGTTTCCGCTGAACGTGAGCGCATCGCGGAAGGAGTGGCGCGCAATGAAATTGAAAGACGGCGAGCGGTTCGCGGTGCTGTCGGGAATCGAATAGACGCTGGAGTAATTGGCCGCAAGCAAGCGGTAGTCCTGCAGGCCGTTTCCGATCAGTGTGTTGTACGCATAGGACATGGTTAGCGCGAGATCGGTCTTGGTGGTGCGCCAACCCAGGCGCGCAAAGCCCTGCCGAACGTCGGAGGGCGAATCGGAACGCCAACCCGATTCATGGAATCCGGTCCCCATGAGAAACCAGTTGAATCCTGTGGCCCGGCCGCCGCCCCACTCGCCGTCCACTTCCTTTCGTCCGCTGCTGCCATACAAAACGTTTCCGCTCAGGCCGGGATTAGTGATACCGCTTTTTGTCGTGACCGAAAGCGCTCCGCCCAACGTGTTCAGCCCGAACAGAGGGTCCGACCCAGGCACCAGCGTCACCTCTGCAATCGCGTCTTTGGGAATCAGATCCCAGCTCACCACGTCACCGAACGGCTGATTTTGCCGCACGCCATCCACGTAGACCGAGAGGCCTTCGGGCGTGCCGAGCAGCGGCGAAGCAGTGTAGCCGCGGTAATTCACATCAGGCTGAAACGGATTTTCCTGCATCTCGTTGAAGTACACGCCGTTCAGATGGCGATTCATGAAATCCGCCAACTCGAGCGCGCCGCTGTTTTGAATCTCGGCCGCGCTCGCGGTCTGGACCGGGCCTGGAATCTGGTCCGTCGTGAGATTCGTTCCCGCGAGCGGCGTCGCCGAGACCACATCTGTCTTGAAGGTCGGAGACGCCAGCACCAGGCTGATGGTGCGCGAAATCGGCCTTGCCGATTGCACATCGATCGAGACAGACTGCGTAACGAATCCAGCCTTTGAAATCTCCAGCCGGTAACGGCCGTAGGGCAAATTTTGAAGGACGTAGTTTCCCTGCACATCGCTATGAAAGCTGCGCTCGACGCCGCTTGCGGCGCTTTCCAATTTCCCTGAAGCTTCCATCGCCGAACCGGAAGGATCTTTCACCTGCACTCGGATCTCACCCTGCGGCGTCTGCCCGTGCAACGTGATTGCGCACCACAAAAGAGCGGCGGTATGGACATGCCGCGCAATCCGCCGCCGGCAGCGGAATTCCAAGCTGTGCATATATAAGTATTCCGTTAGCCGGCAATCCGCCGTTACCGCGGGTCCATCAAGCGCCCAATGAAGAGGATGAGTCCGGTATGCGTGTCGCGGATCAGAAATAAGAACGGGTGGTCGGCGCGGAAAACAACGGGCTGTTCGGGCCGCATGATAGCCGTGGCCCGTATGCCGATGCCGGTAGCGGCGGCGGCTTCGGTCCCCTGCTCGGAGACATCGACGAACGCCTTGTGAAAGACGTCGGAGACTTGGAGTCCGCGATTCGGCTCGATACCCGAGAAGTCGGCATGATTGCTAAAGGCGGAGGGCATGCCCATGGCCGAGAGCTGCCTGGTCAGCGAGAATTCGGATTCGGCGCGGAACTTTGGCAGGCTCACTTGCACGTCGCGATCGGTAAGACTCGCGAGCCAGGCGGTCAGGTCTTCCACCGTTAGAGATTTCTCCACGTCTCGCAGGCCGGTCGGGCTCTTCGGCAGAAGGACGTCAAAAGCGATTCCGGTACCGGCATAGCGCATCTCCAGGATTTGCGCGCCGGCCGTTTCGGCATAACCGGTGTGGAACGTCTGGTTCATGAAGTTGGCCTGGATGGTGGTACCGGCTCGCGCGGTAAAAGGCGCGGGTTGGGTGCGCGAAGCGGCGAACGCGTTCTGCCACTTGCCGTAAAAGTAAATGGCGCTCGTGAGCACCAGGCGGGTGCGGGCGTCGAGTGAACCGGCCGGAAGAAGATTCTTGATCTTCTCTTTGGTTTGCTCTTCGGTCCAACTATTGATGCGGGAGCGCGCGCCCTCCGCATTGTCGATGAAATCGAGCGGCGTTACGGAGGCGTGATAGTCGTTCGTCAGCGTGTTCTCAAAAGCCGGCTTGATGGGGAATCCCTCTTGCACCCAGAGACCATTGGCCGCGTGGAGCTCATTACCTTCGGTGTTGCCGGTCTTGCCGAGGCCGTCGAGCAGAGATCCAAGGGCGGCATCGTAAGTGGAGTCATAACGGAGGTGGAGGACGGATTGAATTTCTTCGGCAGTCTGGCCCCGGGCTCCGGCGAGCAGCATGGAGAGCGCAGTGGCAATGTTGAAAGGCGAGAGAATCAGGTTGCCATTGCCTGGCGCCAGTTGTTGGTAGCAAGCCGTTGTGAAGGCGTTCAGCGCGGGCGGGATGGAGGAGTCGGCAGCGGGCAGTGTCGTGGCGAACAAGATCGGAAGAACAAAGCGTCTCATGCGGCCTCACCTCCATTAAACCTGGCTGCAGGGCAGCCGATCGACCGCGCCGCCGAACTACCGTTACCGAGCTGCAATTTTCGTCAACGATAAGCTGATGCGATGCGAGCCGTTCTCCTACTTGGATGCTGGGCCCTGGCGAGTGTCCGGCTCGCGGCCGGACACAGCGAACCGCCGTTTCCAGGACAGCAGCCTGAAACGGCCGGTTGGACGGGCTCTGTTCGCGACGCTTCGGGCCACGCCGCCGCGCGCGCCGGAATCACTTTGCAAGCGGGCGACAAACGCTACTCGGCGTTGACAACCGACAACGGAGGCTTTGCATTCGGAGCGCTTGCTCCGGGCGGGTATCGGCTTTCCCTTCGCTTTGAAAACCGTGTGTTCCTGTTTCCGGGCGTGTTGTCCGTTCCCATCGATGGCCCTTCCGAAATTACGCTGCTTGCGAACGGCTCCGTCCTGCTGCAACCGGAAACTCAGGCGCAAGCAAGCGGGGGCGAAACACTGTCGAGCAACTCTGTTACTGCGATTCCCTTGAACAAGCGCGATTTCAGTCAACTGCTTCTGCTGGCCGCAGGCACCATGACCGACACCAACGGCACTACCAACTTCACCCAGCAATTCGCGGTGAACGGTCAACGCGGAGTGGAAGCCACCTTTGCTATGGACGGCGCCGATACCAGCGACCCCGAAATGGGCGGCGCGACGCTGTCCAATTTCAACGTCGACGCGGTGCAGGAGATTCAATCGTCTTCCGGCTGGATGCCGGCCGATATCGGCCGCGGAGCAGCCGGATTCACCAACATCGTCACGCGCTCCGGAACAGAAGCCTGGCACGGCTCTCTTTTCGAATTTCTCCGCAATTCGGCGCTCGACGCGCGCAATTTCTTCGATCGCCGCACGCCCGAAAACCCGGACCGCATTCCACCTTTCCGGCGCAACGAGTTCGGCTTTACATTAGGCGGTCCCGTCTTCCTCCCGGGCTCGAAAGGCCGCTCCCGGACAGAATTTTTTGCCGAGTATCAAGGTTTTCGCCAAGTGCTGGGCACCACTCAGATCCTGGCCGTTCCAACCGCCGCGGAGCGCGCCGGCATCGACACCACCGCTTATCCCGGCGATACGTTGTATGTCCCGGTGAATCCCGTCGTCGCCGCTCTCCTTCGCCGTTATCCTCTTCCCAACGACCCGAGCGGCCCGTTCGGCGCCCGCACCTTCGCTACATCCTCGAAGGTGGTCACGAATGCAGACCAGTTCTCCTTGCGTTTGGATCACCAGCTCTCAAACACCGACCGCCTCTTCGCCCGCTTCACTTGGGACAATCTGAACGGTCCCACCACCAATCCCGACCAGACCGCCATCGACCCCTCGTTCGGAATTACCTACATCGATCACCAGCGCAATGCGGTGCTTACGTGGTCTCGCACTCCCTCTGCGCATTTTTCTACCGAGTCCTCGCTGAGCGTTACCCGCAGCACGCCCAACTTCCCCACGCCCGATCATACCGATCCGTCACTCGTCTTTGGCGACGGGCTCTATGAGGCTTTCGATTCGCCCGGCGGTTCCGTCACTGCGTCGTTCGGCAACCTTTTCGAGGGCCGCCAAAACTTTGCCTGGACCCGCAAGACACATACGATCAAGGCCGGTGGCGAGTTTCGCGCGAATCGCGATACCACTTACTTCGGAACTGCTCCCAATGGCCAATATGTGTTCGGCGGGGGCGCAGCTTTCGCTACTACCGCCATCCGCTCTGCCAGCGGCCTGCATAACATCGAACCCGCTCAGCAACTGCCCGATACCTTGACTGCTCTGCTCCTCGGCAGCGCCTTCTCTTATACGGTTGCCGTAGCGCCGCCGCAGTTTCCGCAGGGCGATCAGATCGGCGTCGCTGCGGTTTCGCGTTACGGCCTCAACTTATACGCCGAAGATACCTGGAAAGTCTCCGGCAATCTAGTGCTCGATTACGGACTGCGCTATGAACTCTACTCCCCTATCAGCGAACGCGCGCGCCGCACGGCCGGTGTTAACTTCCTGGACGGGCCCGCGGGCCCCGAAGAACAATATCTCATCAATCCCGAGCCTGTTTACCGCTGGCGCGGCAATAACTGGGGTCCGCGTATTCGTCTGAATTGGCAACCGGCCTCTAATTTCTGGGTCCGGGTGGGCGGCGCGCTGACCACCATTCCTCCCAATATCTGGCAAGATAATCTGCTTACCGGTGCTGCTCCGTACGTCGATTACCCGCGCATCACCGCTGCGCCCGGGTCCCCGCTTCTGATCGGCACGCGCATCAGTCCGGCAGATCTGCCCGGCGTCTACACTCCCGCCGGCGTCAACATCCTCGCTTCCGGCAATTCGAAAGCAGTTCCGGTTAATACCGTCTGGGACGTAGACCTCTTCGATCAGTCACTCGCCGCCCTCGCCCCCAGCCATCTCATCAGCCCGCTGAACGTGAACGCGATTTCGCAAGATTTTCGCAACGCGTATCTCGGCACCTGGTCGCTTACTCTCGAACGTTCGCTGCACGGCCTCAATTTCAGCGCCGGCTATATCGGCACCGCCGGCATCAGCCTGCCGGCTATCAATTTTCCAAACGGCTTTCCGGGCGCTACGGCCGCCTTTGCCCCTTACACTCGTTTCAATTCCGCCGGCCAGATCATCGGCGGTTTCGGGACCGACATGCTCATGACAAATCGATCCCACTCGACCTACCACGCACTGCAATCGTCGCTCGAAGGCTCGGTCGGGAGCAACGGCCCTCAGGTACAGGTCAACTTCACGTGGTCCAAATCGCTGGACGATGACAGCACCGTGATTGGCCCGGGTGTCGGCAGCACGTCCGGCGCTTCCGCTTCGGCTTGGCCGCAGAACCCGTTTGACACGCGCGATGAGAAGGGCCCCTCCGCTTTCGATGTCGGAAGAGTGTTCACGGCCACCGTCATTCAAGATCTTCACGCCGAGCGCGCGCCGTTCTTCCGGCTGCTTCCCAAAAAGTTCAGCCGTGGTTGGCAGCTCCTCAGCATTTCGACATTGAGCAGCGGCTTGCCTTTTACCGTCTACTCGGGCGTCCAGCAAACCGGGGCTGGCTCCCTGGGCACGGACCGCCCCGATCAGGTCGCTACGCCCGATCTGTCTACCAGCCGCACCGTCCGCGAAGATTACTTCGGCCGCGGCTCCGCGAACGCGTCGTTCTTCTACATCCCTATCGGTGTTGCGGGCGGCACTGGTCCGAATAGCGGCACCTTCGGCTCCCTGGGCCGGAATACGTTCCGCGGCCCCGCCTTGTATAACTTCGATTTCGCACTCATCAAGGACACTTCCTGGGAAGCCGGCCGCTCGCGAAAAATGATTGACCTGCAATTTCGGGCCGAATTATTCAACCTGTTCAACATCGTGAACTTCGGCTTGCCTTCGAATATTATTACCGGATCAGGCTTCGGGCTGATCAGCCGAACCGCTGGGAACTCCCGCCAGGTGCAGTTCTCTTTGAAGACGATGTTTTGAGCGAGTCGAGCTATTCGGCAAGACATGAGCGCCATCCTTAACGCCATCGAAGATAGGAAATTTTGGGTCCCCGTATGTGCGGCCTTCCTGGCCGCCTATCTCCTTGCCGCAGTTCGTTTCACGCTGTACCCGGGCTATACGGACCATGTGGAATCGCTGATTGCATCCGTCTCGTTTCTGGTGTCGCAAGGAGCACCGCTCTATCCGGATCTGGCGGCGGCGCAGCGGTACTCCGTACCTTACGGGCCCATGGCGTACCTCCCATACGCGCTGGCTCTCCGCACTTTAGGGGCGAGTGTCCTCTCGCTAAAGCTGCTTATTTTGTTTGCGCACCTCTGTCTCCTCATACTGTTGTGGCGGTGTTATCGAAAGCTGCTGGATCCTTCGCGTGCATTGCTCGCCACTGCCGCCGTGTGCGCTCTATTATTGAGCTTTCTCTCGCTGTTTCAAGTTCGAGGCGACGTGCTCCTCCTATTCTTTGTGGTTTTCGGCCTGCACGCCGTGTTGCGAGGCTCGGGTTGGCGTTCCGCGCTCTTGCTTGCGGTCGCCTGCGGTTTTTCTTTGGATATTAAGTTCACGGCTGGGTTCTACTTTCTTCCCATTTACATCCTCTTTGCTCATGGGCGCAGGTGGCTTAGCGTGTTGGCTATCATCGGGGCTGGCGTATTTGCCCTAACTCCGTTTCTGCTTCCGCATATCTCACTCGTAGAGTATTTGAGATGGATGCATGTGTTCTCTCGCGAGCCATTAGTGCGCGAAGAAGTCTCGCGAGAACTGACGCTGCTAGCAATTCTCTGCGCGCCGCTTGGATTACTGCTTTGGCAGATGGCGCAGGCAAGCCGCAAGCTCACACGCAATTATCTTCGCGAGAATCGGCTCTTTCTGCTGAGCTTGGTGGCAGGGTTGGCCGCTATCAGCTTCGCGGCCGCAAAGATAGGCGCTGGGCCGCATCACTTCATACCATTTTTCCCCGTGATTGGCTACGCGTGCGCAGATGCCTACCGGACGCTCAATGCCATTCCTGTATCCCGCCCTGAATTGCGGCGCTGGAATTTCTTGGCTTTGCTTTGGTGCGGGCTCATACTGGCCGTCGTCGCTAAGCTTGGCCTCTCCTTGCTAAGCGCGTCCTCGGCATTGTGGCGGCCCCGCTCCCAGGCGAGCGCCATCGTGGCCGATTTGAAGTCGGTGATGAGTCTTCACCCCGGCAAGCACATAGAGATGGGGTACGGCTCCGAAGCCAGCTATCCTGTAACCGATTTCCGACCGGTACTTATTTTTGCTGGAAACCCACTTACGGTCGACGAAATGGCGCTTGACGATATGCAAATGTCCGGTCTCGCCATTCCTGACGCCACGCTGGCTTATGTGCGCGCCTGCAAAACCGAGATCTGGCTGATCCCCAGGGACGAGGCCCCCTTCCAGATTGTCAATGTGTACTCCCGGGAAGATCCACGGTTATTCCCAAATTGGCGAGTGTTCGATGAACATTTCCGTCGCATCTTCCTGCAGCACTACCGCAAGACGGCTTCGACCAAATACTTTGACGTTTGGGAATGCGTAGAATGAACCGCCCTGAAACACGCCCGATCGCCAGGTTCCGAATGGGCGGTCACAAGCGCAAACAAGAAATTTTCACGCGCCTGGGTAAGTGCGCTATCTTATACAGCACAAAAGCCCTAGCCGTGATCCACACGCTCCCGCTGCGCCCTTTCGCAAGGCAGGCCACGGTCGATCGCACCTCCGCCCGGGCTACATTTTTGACCGAAAGGGTTTGGAGCTGGGGAGCGCGGAATGCCCCTTCTCGCTAGGAGATGACTTCGCGCTCGAAAAAGCTCTAAGTAAGAGGCGGATGCGAACTTATTCTTTATCCGGGCGCTCGAAACGCCCTGTTCTGCCAGAAGACCCAGATGGATTGGCAGTCCGGCTGAAAGATCTGCTCGTCGGTCAGCCCGAAGCCATCGACACCATCATTCCGTATATCCAGATGCACCAGGCTGGCCTCGCCTGAAGGCCGCCCGGTTGGCGTGGTCTTGTTACTTGGCCCGACCGGCACTGGAAAGACGCGCACCGTGGAAGCGCTCGCTGAAGTGCTGCACGGCAGCAGCAAGAATCTGCTCAAGGTGGATTGCGGCGAGTTTCAGATGGAGCATGAAGTCGCGAAACTCATTGGCGCCCCTCCCGGATATCTGGGTCATCGTGAAACTCAGCCTATGCTGACCCAGGCCAAAGTAAACAGCGTGGCTACGGAAAATAGCGATATCTCGCTGGTCCTTTTCGACGAGATCGAAAAAGCGGCTCCCTCCATGACGCGGCTGCTGCTGGGCATTCTCGACAAGGCCACGCTGCGGCTCGGCGACAACACGACGGTCAATTTTGAGCGCACGCTGATCTTCCTTACCAGCAATCTGGGTGCGAAATCGATTCAGCGCCTGAACAAGCCCGATTTCGGCTACGAGGCCATGCTGCCACCGCCGGTCCTGGAAGACACCGCCAAGCTGCAAAGCGTGGGGATGTCGGCGGTGCGGCACAAGTTCTCGCCGGAATTCGTGAATCGCATCGATTCGGTCATCACTTACAAGCCGCTGGACCGCGACGCGTGCGAAGTCATACTGGACCAGATCTTCCTCAACTTCGCGCGGCTGATTAACCACCGTCTGGGCCTGCGCGGGTTCCGCTTGCAGTGCACAGTCTCCGGGCGCAATCTGCTGCTCGACATGGGTATTAGCGTCGAGTTTGGCGCGCGCGAGCTAAAACGCACGGTGCAACGCAACTTCATTCAGCCCGTAGCCGCGCTCGTCGCGCAGGGCCAGATTCCCGCCGGCAGCACCGTTGTTCTCGACGCCAAGAACGGCGAGTTCAACATTCTGTTGCGGCAGTAGGCTAAGGCGGCGGCCATTTCGCAGCTTCGCTGAGGGGCGCGGATTCGGGAGTGTTTACGGTCATGGTCACCTCCACTCGCCGGCCCGCGCCGTCGTACTCAACGCTTCCCATCTTCAGCTCGTCTGCGCCAAGCTTGATGTCGCGCCGGCTCGCACCATCGACTATCGCGACCGTTCCCGTCGAAGCCGGCCCCATCTGGCGAGCATCGTGGTTCCAGGAAATCTTCAGCCGACGATCGCTGCCCGTAACCTTGAGATCGAGTTGCCTGGATCCGGTGGCAAGCCAATCCGGCATGGTCCCGGTTCCGGCAGCCAGCCAAAGAGCACCCAAAACGATCAGCAATCCCGCCAGCGCCGCCCCGATGTACCAATTCCGCGGAGAATGTTGCGCCGGCTCGGACCGTTCGGCCAGCCCCGTTGCCGCCTCGGCTTCCACCTCCGGAAGGGCTTTGAAGGCCGCCTCGTTGAACCGGAACTCCCGGACCGATGCGTCGTTCGGCAATTCGCCGTTCTCGGCTACGAAGAAGGCGGCCGTGCGAGGAGCGCTCGCCTGGATCAACAGCAGAGCATATGCCGAATTCTTGAATTCGGTGGACAGCAGGCTGCGGTCGGCTAACGACGGATTCAGCGGTCCCGGGCGGCAGTGGCTGCGAAAAAATCCCAGCGCTGTTCTGTGCTGTGCACGCGCCGTCTTCCGAACTTCTTCTAACCGCGCCAGATGATCCGGGCCAGGGATGTAGATTCCGCCGTTCTCCACACCGCGCGGCAGAATCTCCACATTCTCAATTCGCAGCGTGGGCACGCGCCCGCCCAGCACGTTGCCAATGAGTACGCCTCCGATCTCGATGTCCAGTTTTTCGTTCCGGTCGAGTTCGCTAGAGATCTTCGCGACCAGCGGCAGCTTCAACTCGATCGCGAACCGGGAGTGTTCCGGACTCCAGCGGACATAGAACGGCGATTCCTCGGCGGCGAGCGGCTCAGACGCCATGCTTCAAGTTCAACGATACACTGCTGAATAAAGCGCGCAGGCAGTTTGGTTGCCGTTGCGCGCGGTCAGGAATGCTTGTCGTGCTCTATCTCGTCGCGACCCCGATCGGGAATCTGGAAGACATGACGTTCCGCGCGATTCGCATTCTGCGCGACGAGGTGGACTCGATTGCCTGCGAGGACACCCGCCAGACTCAAAAACTGCTCCGCCACTACGACATCCGCAAGCCGCTTATCAGCTATCACGAACACAACGAAGCCGCTCGCACCTCTGATATTCTCGCGGCTCTAGAGCGCGGCGAATCCGTCGCCCTGGTCAGCGACGCCGGCACGCCGCTGGTATCGGACCCCGGTTACCGCGTCGTAACCGCAGCGATCGAACACGGGTTCCCGGTAATTCCCATTCCGGGAGCTTCTGCCGCCCTGACAGCGCTGGCCGCGTCCGGGTTACCCACTGACGAATTCCGCTTCATTGGCTTCCTGCCATCCAAAGCCGGGGCGCGCCGGAAAGCGCTCGAACAACTCGCAAATGAAAACGCCACTGTGATTGCCTACGATAGCCCGCACCGCATCCTGGAAACTCTAGCCGACATGGCAGAGATCCTTGGCGCGCGTCCCGTCGCGCTCGCTCGCGAGCTCACCAAAATACACGAGGAGTTTCTGCGCGGAACAGCGCAAAGCATCCGTGAGCAACTCGCGCAGCGCAGCGCCGTCAAGGGCGAGATGACGCTCCTCATCGGGCGTTCCGAAAAGAGGGCGGCGATTGCCGATCCGCTGGCAGAAATCCAACGGCTCGAACGGGAAGGCCTCGACCGAATGGAAGCGATTAAGGCCGTTGCGAAACAGATGGGGCTTCCAAAACGGGAGCTCTACCGGCTCGTGACGGAGCAGGGCAGCAATTCTGGGGGCAAGGATCGCGATTCGGTTCGGAGATGAACTGCCGGATCATGCCGATGAAGGCAGGATGTGTTCCCACCGTCGCCGCACGAACAAACTTCATGCCAAGCTCATGCGCCAGCGCGGCTGCCTCCACATCCAGGTCGTAGAGAACTTCCAAGTGATCCGAAACAAACCCCAGGGGCGCAACCAGGACGTTTCTCACACCTTCGCCGTGCAGCTTGCGCAGATGGTCGAGAATATCCGGGCCAAGCCACGGCTGGCCCGGCGGCCCACTGCGGCTCTGGAAGGCCAGATCCCAGCGGTCGAGCTCCGCCGCGGCGGCAACCAATCGCGACGTCTCCCGCAACTGCGTTTCGTAGTCGCTGGTCTCGGCCATCGAACAGGGAATGCTGTGGGCCGAAATTACCAAACGAAATGAATTGGGTTCGTCTCGCAAAAACGGCCCTAGTGCTTCCCGAACCCGGCCGGCGCAGGCTTCGATGAAGCCCGGATGGTTGTAGAACACCGGGAGCTTATCTACTTTCGGCGCGCCTTCGCCGATCTCGGCTTGCGCCGCCGCGATGTTCTCGCGGTATTGCCGGCAACCGGAATACGAGCTGTAAGCCGAAGTGACAAACGCGGCAGCGTGACGAACGCCATCGTCGCGCATGCGGCGCAGAGTATCGGCCAGAAACGGATGCCAGTTGCGGTTCCCCCAGTAGACCGGCAGGTCCGGCCCATATTCGACGAGTTCCTTTCGCAAGGCGGCCACCAGGGCGCGGCACTGATCGTTAATCGGGCTTTTGCCGCCGAAATGGTAATAATGTTCCGCCACTTCGAGCAGCCGCGCGCGCGGCACGTTTCGTCCTCGCGTCACGTTTTCAAGGAAGGGCAGGACGTCTTCCGGCTGCTCGGGCCCGCCGAAGGAAACGATCAAAACGGCATCGTACATCGCTAATTACGGACGCCACCGATGCGGTGCAACTTCAGCATGTTGGTTGAGCCGCGCAGGCCAACCGGCTGCCCCGCTACGAAGACGATATTATCGCCGGGACGAACGCGCCCGGTCTCGATGAGCGCGCGCTCCATCTCATGCAGCATCTCGTCGGTCGAGTGAAAGGCAGGCGAGACGATCGGCTGGACGGCATAGATGATCGAGAGCTGGCGCGCAACTACATCGCTGGAGGTAAACGCGTAAATGGGGACAGGGGGCCGAGAGCGCGCAAGCAAGCGCGCCGAAGTTCCGGTTGAAGTACCGACGGCCAGCGCCACCACGCCGGCCGAACGTGCCGCATGATAAGCGCCATCGGCAATGATTTCCGGAATCGTCATTTGCTCTTTTGTCCAAACCTCCGGGAATCCCTTCTCCCGCAGCGAACTCTCGGTCTCGCAGGCAATCCGCGCCATCATTTTGACGGACTCAACCGGATGCTGGCCCGCCGACGTCTCGGCCGAAAGCATTACGGCGCTGGTGCCGTCATAGATGGCATTGGCGACGTCGCTGACCTCGGCGCGGGTGGGCAACGAATTGGAGATCATGGATTCGAGCATTTGGGTCGCCGTAATGACGAATTTCCCGCATTTCCGTGCTTTTTCGATGATCGCCTTTTGAATGGCAGGCACGCGCTCGATGGCCAATTCGACGCCCAGATCGCCGCGCGCGACCATCACGCCTTCGCACTCTTCGAGGATGGAATCGAGGTTCTGCCAGCCTTCCGGCTTCTCGATTTTCGCAATGATCGGCTGCTTGGCATCCACTTCTTCGAGCAGATGCCGGAGCCGTAGCACATCGCGCGCCTGGCGTACAAACGAAAGCGCGAAGAAGTCGACGTTCTGCTGCACCCCGAAATGCGCATCCGCCACGTCTTTCTTTGAAACCGAGGGCGTGCTGATGCTCACGCCGGGCAGATTGATGCCTTTGCGGTCGCTGATCGGGCCACCGCTGACGACCTGGCAGCGAACGGCCGTTCCATCCGTGCTCAACACTCGCAGCTCGATCGAGCCATCGGCCAGCAACACGGGGTCGCCCGGCTTGACATCGTGCGCAAGGTTGGCGTACGTCGTTGACGCAATCTCGCACGTTCCTTCGACCGGCTCGGTGGTGATGGTGAACGTGGCGCCGTCTTGCAGCATGCAGGAGCCATTTTGAAAAGTTCCCAGCCGGATCTTCGGTCCCTGCAGATCCAGCAGAATGCCCGCGTGAACACCCAAGCCCGCGGCAAGCTGACGGACTGCGCCGATTCGGCGGGCGTGATCTTCCTGCGTGCTATGCGACGCATTCAACCGGAAAACGTCCACTCCCGCCTCGAAGAGCCGTCTCAACACGCCGTCTGCGTCGGTCGAGGGCCCGAGTGTGGCGACGATTTTCGTGGCTCGCATGAAGAGGATCAGTGAGATAGGTACACTACGATAGCGAGAAGTTCACGACGAGGGGAATTTCACTCACTATCATATGCCGCTCTATCAGGCGATCGTCTTGGCGATTGTTCAGGGACTGACGGAATTCTTCCCGGTCTCGAGCAGCGCACATCTGATCGTGATCCCTGAGTTTCTGCGTTGGGACGACGGCGGCCTGGTCTTCGACGTGGCGCTGCACGCGGGCACCTTGGCGGCAATCGTCATCTATTTCTTCCGCGATTGGGTTCAGGTCATCGCGAACGGTTTGGGCTTTTCCTATCGGGGTTCGCATCCCGACGAGAACAGCCGGTTTCTCTTGTGGTACCTGGCGGTCGGCACCATACCGGGAGCGCTCGCCGGCTGGAAATGGGACAAGTATGCCGAGCATGCCTGGCGCAGCCCATATATCATCGGCACGGCGGCAATTCTGGTAGCGATTTACATGGCCGTGGCGGACCGGACGGTTGGCAGAAAGACCGGCTTGGACCAGATGACATGGTCCGACGCCGTATTCGTGGGAGTGGCGCAGGCGTTCGCCATCGTTCCCGGTGTTTCACGGAGCGGAAGCACGATTGCGACTGCCCGTTTCTGCAACCTGGATCGCGAGGCGTCGGCGCGTTTCTCGTTTCTGCTCTCGGCGCCGCTGATTGCGGGCGCCGCGGCGAAAAAATTTCTGGACGTTCACAAGCAGGGCGGCTTGCCGCCCGAGATGCGACTGCCGTATGCGGTCGGCATATTGGTGAGCGGCATCGTCGGGATTCTGGTGATTGCCTTCTTCTTGAAGTATCTGCGCCGCCACAGCCTGGCGGTGTTCGTTTGGTACCGCATAATTTTTGGCATAATAGTAATCGCTCTGGCAGTGTTCTTCCGCATCGGCGGATGACGTTACTCTCACCGTCTCGCCACACCCGGCTCAATGAAGCCGTGGGGCTTTTATTGCTGTTGCTCGGCCTTGCCGTCGTGCTGAGCCTGGTGTCGTATTCCTCGGCCGATCCATCCTGGAACACGGCGACGGCGGCGACACACACGCACAATTTGCTCGGCCTCTTTGGAGCCAAATGGGCTGATTTGCTGTTCCAGGTCTTCGGAATCAGCGTGCTCTTGCTGCCGGTGCATATCTGGGCGCTGGGTTGGAAGTGGGTGCGGTCCGTACCGATCGAGAGCACGTGGTTTCGCGTCCTGGGCAGCCTGGCGCTGTGGTTCTGCCTCTCAGCGGGATGCGGGCTCATTCCGCGGCCCTGGCTGATCGCCGGAACCGTACGGCCCAGCGGCATCGTAGGAATGGTCATCGCGGATTTTTTGTTAGCTCGCTTCGACCTGGCGGGTTCGGCGATCATCACCGTGGCGGCCGGAATCGTGGCGCTATATTTTGCCTCGACATTTGAAGTGGCTACGCTGATGCGCTGGCTGCGTGGGCCGCTTGCGAAGTGGAAAGCGCTGAGCGAACGGTGGCGGGCGTCGCGCGAGGCGAGCCGCCAACGCGCGATAGAAAAAGCCAAAGCGAGAGCCGCGGAGCGCAAGGCCAGACGCACGGACCCAAATGGAGGCGCACAACGAGCACCAAACGCTCTGCGCGCCCAACGTCCGCAGCAGGAAGAGGCAACGCCGGAGCCGCTCGCGCGCACGGCTGAAGACGCACCACCGTTCGATTTAGAGCCTCAGCCTGAGCCGACAGCCGAGCCCGAACCGGAAGAAATTCCGATCCGCACGCTCGAGTATCAGCCGCTTATTCGCGCGCAAGCGTCCGAAGAGCCGGAAGACGAAATGCCGGCGTTCCACGACGCCGCGGCTCCGTCAGCGCCGCCGCCCAAGCGCAAGCGCGCATACCGGCTGCCGACCAGCGAACTGCTGAATGAAGTGCCGGAAGGAAACGGTTACGACAGCTTCGAATTGAAAGACATCGCGGGGCGCATCAAATCGAAGCTCGAAGAATTCAATGTGCGCGGCTCGGTGGTGCAGATCAATCCGGGTCCGGTGGTGACCACGTTCGAATACAAGCCGGAAGCCGGCGTGAAATATAGCCGCATCACGACACTCAACGAAGATCTTTGCCTGGGTTTGCAGGCCGAATCGATTCTGATTGAACGCTTACCGGGAAAGCCGACGGTGGGGATCGAGGTGCCCAACACGCGCCGGGAGGTAATCAGCCTGCGGGCGATCCTGGAATCGGATGAGTTTCGCGATTCGCCGTCGAGAATGACGATGGCGCTCGGCAAAGACATCAATGGCCGGATCAAAGTGGCTTCGCTAGAGACGATGCCGCACCTGCTGATTGCCGGTTCAACGGGCTCCGGCAAGAGCGTCATGCTGAACGCGATGATCATGTCGTTCCTGTACAAGGCGACGCCGGACGAAGTACGAATGATCATGGTGGACCCGAAGCGGGTCGAGCTCGGGATTTACGAAGGCATCCCGCACCTTTTGACTCCTGTGATTACTGAGCCGAAGAAAGCGACGAATGCGCTGCGCAATGCCGTGCTCGAGATGGAACGCAGGCTAAAGCTGCTGGCGGCGCAGGGCGTGCGTAATATCGATCAATACAACAAGAAAATCGCGCAGCTTCGGCAAGAGCCGCGTAACTTATTCGAGGAAGAAGAGGCCGAGGACACGAAGCCGCTGCCGTACGTGCTGATCCTTATCGATGAGCTCGCGGACCTAATGATGCTGGAGCGCGCCAACGTGGAAGAATGCATCACCCGGCTGGCGCAGATGGCGCGCGCCGTGGGCATGCACCTGGTGCTGGCGACGCAAAGACCGAGCGTAGATGTGATCACGGGCCTGATCAAAGCGAACTTTCCATCGCGCATTAGCTTCCGGGTGGCGACGCGCGTGGATTCGAGGACTGTTCTCGACACCATGGGCGCCGAACATCTCTTGGGTAAAGGTGACATGCTTTTCCTGCCGCCCGGTTCCTCGCGCTTGACACGCGTGCACGGCGCATTCGTTACGGAAGCGGAAACCAGCCGGGTGGTCGATTTCTGGAAGCAACAGGCGACGCCGGAGTACGACGACACGTTCCTGCTGGCGCCCCCAGCGGAAGACGATGAAGAAAGCGCGGAGATTCCGGAAGGCGAGCAGGATCCGATGTACGAGGACGCGGTACGAGTTGTGCTGGAGATGGGAAAGGCTTCCACTTCCACGTTGCAACGGCGGCTACGCCTGGGCTATGGCCGAGCGGCTCGCATACTAGACGTGATGCAGCGGGACGGCATCATCGGACCGCCGGATGGAAGCAAGCCGCGAGAAGTGTTGAAGCGGCCGGACTGGTTGAGAGAAGTAGAAAGCCAGCTCAGATAGCCCTTCAAATCGATCGACAAACTCACAATTGTCGTTTACAATTCTTTTACTTGCTGTATACTAGCGTTTACTCCGGGTCTGAGGAAGCTTATAAGTCGCTGATGCACGTTCGATCAGCGGTTACGAGGCGTTGGCAACTTAGGTGCTCGCGCTTGAAACATCCATAAAACTGCGGTGCATTTGTCAGGAGGATTATATGAATCGCTTTCTGGTACTTATGCTCTCAGTGCTTCTCCCCGTTGCAGCGGCACACGCCCAGACTTTCCGAGGCGCAATCAATGGTACGGTTACGGATCCTTCGGGAGCCGTTCTGCCGAACGCGGCGGTGGTGGCGACCGAAAATGCAACCGCCGTGACGTACAACAGCACGACCACCAACGATGGTGAGTTTTCTTTCCAAGACCTACCGGTAGGCGCATATACGGTAACGGTGACGGCCTCCGGCTTTGAAAAAGTGACGGTATCCAACGTCAACGTGACTGCCGGCAACGTTTATACGTTACCGGTGAAGATGACGCTGGGTCAGACATCGACCACAGTAGAAGTTTCCGCCGCCGCGATACAGGTGGACACCACAACGGCCACTCAAAGCGATACTATTCCGACTACTGCCCTGCAGAACATTCCGTTGAACGGCCGCGATTTCTCGCAGCTCATCGCAGTATCGCCGGGTTACGGGGGATATTCCGTGGGCGGCTTTGGTTCGCTCAATGGAACGCGCGCGAACCAGATGAACTGGCAAATCGACGGCACGGACAATAACGACCTCTGGCACAACATACCGGCCGTAAATCAGGGCGGGGTGTCGGGGATCGCGGGCGTAGTTATGCCCATTGACGCCATCGATGAGTTCTCGGCACAGACTCAATCGAACGCGGAGAGCGGGCGCAATGCCGGAGGCACGGTGAATCTCACGATTAAAAGCGGCACCAATGAAGTGCATGGCAGCGCGTATTATTACAACCGCAATGAATTCTACGCCGCCAGCTCGCCATTTTTCGTGCCCACGGCGGATTTTCCAAAGGCGCCGGAGCTGCGCAATTACAACCTTGGATTTACTGTGGGCGGGCACATCATAAAGGACAAGACGTTCTATTTCATCGGATTTGAGAAGCAGCATTACATCTTCGGGTTGACGGGTCTTTCGACCGAGCCGTCGGCGGCTTGGGTATCACAGGCGACTGGTCTGCTGAATCAATTCGGCGTACCTGAGAGCCCGCTATCGGCGAGACTGCTGGCAACGCTGTGGCCGAGCTCGATCGTAAACCTGCCGGGGACTCTCAATAATTATTTCGCAACCGTTCCGGGAACAGGTTACAGCTACAACGGGGTAGTGAAGCTGGACCACAATTTCAGCGACAAGGAGCACCTATCTCTGCACTGGTTCGCCGGGCAAGGAAACCAGACGCAGCCACCGGGCGCAAGCCTGGCGCTTGCCACGGCGAGTTCGAATCTCGGCTATTACTTTGAAGTCGCACCTATCCATGTGCAGAACTATTCGGCCGTTTTGAATTCGCTTTTTACGGCGAGGCTCACCAATCAACTGCTTTTTGGAATCAGCTATTTCAACCAGATCTTTCATGACGCTAACAACAGCTTCGATATGCAAGCCCTGGGCCTGAACCTGAGCCCGGATGCAACCAAGAACGGCCAGCCACTCATGGGAGCTTCGAACATTGAGATTAGCGGTTTCGACCAAGTGGGAATTACTCCTCCCGAGGGGCGCAACGACGTCACAGGGCACTTGACCGACATCATTTCTTACGTGGCGGGCGCACACCAACTGCGTTTCGGCGGCGAGGTTCGGCAAGGACGAGTGGACGAATTCTACTTCCGAAGGTCAACAGGAGAGTTCACGTTCGACGGAACGCAGGGGCCGTGGGCGGCTTTCTGCGCTGTAAACACGACCGCTTCCGGGTGCAACACGAATACGCTGGCGCTGGCCGATTTCCTGGCCGGCGATGTGAGTGCGTCCTCTATCGCGGTGGGAGACGCGGAACGGAAAGTAGCGGTCAACGCGTTCGATTTCTTCGGACAGGACGACTGGCAGGTTACCCCGAGACTCAACCTGAATTTCGGGCTGCGGTATGAATACTTCGGGCCATTGCACAGCAATGCCGGCGACGATTTAGGCGTTTTCGTGCAAGGCAAGGGATTAGAGATTCAGGGACAGGGTATCAACTCCGTCTTTCCGCCGGACAAGAATAACTTCGCTCCGCGCTTCGGCTTTGCGTATCAAGGCGACAGCAGCGGCCACTTAGTTGTGCGCGGCGGGTTTGGTGTTTTTTACGACCAAATCAACATGAACCCGTTTTTAGACTTCCGGCCTCCGATCAGCGCGGCGGACGGGCTGGAAGATAATCCCATCGGGCCTCATGCGGTCGATAACTATAGCTTGAATAATTACAATTGGCAAACGGTCCAGGCCGGCGGTGCTTCGATCTTTCCGGGCGTCACAACGTGTCTAGGAAACTTCGCCACCGATCCCGGATGCCTGAGTCCCAGTCAAATATTTAACGTCTTTTCCGTAAACCAGAACTTCCGCGCACCGTATTTCTTCAACTTCGACCTGAATGTGGAAAAGAGCTTGGGCAGCTTTGCTGTTTGGCAGGTAGGTTATGTGGGAAGCGAAGGGCGCAAGCTGTCGATTATGCAGAACATCAACCAGAACGGAGCTTTTGCCGCGCAATATCCCAATTATGGCTCGATCATTCAACTAAACAGCGACGGGACTTCGAACTATAACTCATTGCAGACAACTTTAAAGATCAGGTCGTATCACGGGTTCAATGCGCAGTTTGCTTACACGTATGGCCACGAGTTAGACGAAGTTACAGAGTATCGCGGCGCTATTCCGCTGGACAGCTTCAACCTGGCGCAGGAATATGCGAGCGGCGATTTCGATACGCGCCACAACTTCACGGCCTTTTTCACTTGGGATATTCCGGCTTCCTCCCGTCTCAAACTGCTAACGGGCGGCTGGCAGGTTAGCGGCGAGATCACGCTCCACAGCGGACAGCCCTTCAATTTCGATGCGGGAACACAGCGCCCGGGGTTGAACATCATCTCAAATCCGTTCGCGGGGGTTAGCCACACCTTCATAACCGGAGTTGGCGAGCAATGGGTGAACCCGGCTGCCTTCTGCGTACCCGGATCGGCTGGCTGCCCGGGCACGACGAATCCAGACGGCGACCTTTCCCGAAACGAGTTTACCGGGCCTGGGTTCGCGGACGTAGATCTCTCCGTCTTTAAGACGATTCCGGTTAGAGAGCGGCTGAAAATTCAGCTCCGCGCGGAGATGTTCAACGTGTTCAATCGGATCAACCTTGCCTCGGGCGCGGGCTCTGTGGGCGGCAACGGCGTGGTGGCTGATACAATCGGTGACTTCAACGGCGCTCCGGGGCTCGGGCCGGGCGAGCCGTTCAACATGCAGCTTGCGGCGAAGATTATTTTTTAACACGCCAATGCGATCACGCGCCGGGTCATGCGCATGAATTTCACCCGGCGCGATTGGATTTTCGGCACGCTGGGCTCGACAGCATGGGCTGCGATTGCGGCGGCGCAGGAGCACGCCCGGGAATCGATTGAACAACCCCACAGCGCGAAATTCGAATTCCTCGACATCGCCGCGGCGGCTGACGTGGGCGCCATCGCGGAGCGGATACTTCCCTCCGACGACGGCCCCGGCGCGACCGAAGCAGGGGTCATTTTCTTTATCGACCGCGCGCTGAAAACGTTCGATGCGGACAAGCAGGATATTTACCGGAACGGTCTAACTGATTTGAACGAGCGCCGCGCGAAGATGTTTCCGGACTCCGAGAGCTTTGCCGGACTTTCTAAAGGCCAACAGGACGAGTTACTACGCGCCGTCGAGGACTCCGATTTCTTCGAGACTATCAGGGTTCACACGTTGCTCGGGTTTCTGGGAAATCCGAGTTATGGGGGAAATCGTGGATCCGCCGGCTGGAAATACATCGGTTTCGAGGACCGGATGGTCTGGACGCCGCCGTTCGGCTACTACGACGCGGAGGCGAAGTGACTGCGCAATTCAAACCTACGGAGCTTGTCGATTTCGTAGTGATCGGCGCGGGAGCTGCCGGCGGGGTGGTGGCCAAGGAGTTATCTACGGCAGGATTCAGCGTGGTGGTGCTGGAGCAGGGACCGTATGCACGCGAGAAGGATTTCTCGCATGATGAGGTCCGGTTCGGCTACCAGGGGGGATTCACCAATAACACTCGGTTGCAGCCGGTGATGTATCGCAAAGACGAGGCAACGCCGGCAATCGCCAGGAAGGCCATTATGTACGGCCGGCAGGTGGGCGGCGGATCGGTCCACTTTACGGCGAATTATTGGCGCTTCCACGAAAGCGACTTCCACGAGCGGAGCCTGTTCGGCGATGTGCCGGGAACTGCGTTCGCGGATTGGCCGATCAGCTATAACGATCTGGAGCCGTTCTATACCAAAGCCGAATATGACTTGGGAATCTCGGGCGTGGCGGGAGCCAATCCGTTTGAAGCGCCGCGCTCGAAGCCGTATCCTCTGCCGCCGATGCCGGTGAAGTCTTCCGGAGTGCTGTTCGAACGCGCAACTCGAAAGCTGGGGCTGCATCCTTTCCCGGCGCCGATGGCGATCCTCTCGCAGCCGTACCGCGGACGCGGCGCTTGTGTGCACTGCGGCTTCTGCGAAGCCTACGGTTGCGAGGTTCGCGCGAAGTCCAGTTCGCTAGCGAGCGTCATTCCGATGGCGGAGAAGACCGGGCGCTGCGAGATCCGGCCCGATTCCTATGTGCGACGAATTGAGACCGATGGACACGGCCGCGCCAGGGGAGCGGTGTACTTCGATGCGCAAGGGCGTGAAGTTTTTCAGCGCGGGCGCGTAGTCGTTGTGTGCGCCAACGGAGTGGAGTCTCCCAGGCTGCTGCTGCTTTCCGAATCCAATTTGTTTCCGCACGGGCTGGCGAATTCGAGCGGGCTGGTCGGAAAGCATCTGATGTGGGACAACGGCATTATGGCCAGCGCGGTGTTCGAGCACCCGCTCAACGAATTCAAGAGCATTCAAGTAACGCGGGTGATTCACGATTACTACGCCGCCGATGCGAAGCGCGGGTTCTACGGCGGTGGGGGAATCGATGCGCGATTCCAGTATTATCCGGCGGGATTTGCATTGTCCGGTCTTCCAGCAGATGCTCCGCGGTGGGGCTTGGAGTACAAGAAGACCTTGGGCGAATACTTTACCCGAACCATGACGCTGCTGGCGCATGCCACATCGCTGCCGATGGAGAAGAACTCGGTCAGCCTGGATCCGGAAGTAAAAGACGCCTGGGGATTGCCGGCGACTCGCATCACATTCGAAAACCACCCGGACGATGTTCGAAACCTGAAATGGCTGCTGGAACGGGAGCACGAGATTCTCGAAGCCATGAACCCAAAGAAGGTCTGGTCCGTGCCGCAGGACCCGGTCATCGATACTTCGGTGCATCTGATGGGCACTTGCCGCATGGGCCAGGACCCGAAAAAGTCGGTGGTGAATCGCCATAGCCAAACACACGACGTGCGGAACTTATTCGTTGTCGACGGCAGTAACTTCGTGACCTCTGCGCGGCAGCAGCCGACGGCAACTATTCAGGCGCTGGCCTACCACGCGGCCGATTATATGATCCGCGCGGCCAAGAGCGGCGATCTCGGCTGACAATCAGACGGAACGATGAAACAATCACTTGCTCTGCTGGCCTGCGCTGTGATGTTGCCGGTGGGGAACTTCGGCCAATCTGCGGCTGCTTCGCCTAAGCAGATAGTGCTGCGCGCGGCGCGCCTGCTGGATATCGAAAGCGGCCGCGTCTTGACGCCGGGGGAGGTGCTGATCTCGGGCGAACGGATCTCGTCCGCCGGCACGTCTGTGCCGCATCCCGGCGGCGCCGAGATGGTCGACCTGGGCGACGCGACTTTGATGCCGGGTTTGATCGATGCACACGTTCATCTGTTTCTGCATCCGGGAGCCGAAGACTTGCAAACAGTGCAGGAATCGGTGCCGCAGCGCACGATTACGGCGTTGCTCGCCGCGCGCGCAGACCTGATGGCCGGATTCACCGCCGAACGCGACATGGGCACCGAAGGCGCCGGGTCGGCCGACAGTGCGGTTCGCAATGCGATAGATCAAGGATTGGCGCCCGGCCCGCGCCTGCGCGTCAGCGGCAACGCGATCGACATTCTGGGGGGACATGAAGATGCTATCGAATTCAACCCGGCGCAGCACGTGCTTTCCAACGCCACTTATGCAAATAACGCCGATGAATTAGTAACAGCCATTCGCGAGGAGCTCAAGGAAGGCGCGGACTTTATCAAGATTTACGAAACCGGCCGGGACACGATGCACGGGGAAGAGTTTCATACTCCGTATCAATACACCGAAGCGGAGCTAAGGGCCGCGGTTCGGGAGACCGCGCGCGTGGGGAAGCATGTCGCGGTGCACGCTACCGGGGAGCCCGGTACGCTCTACGCTGCGCAAGCGGGCGTGGCCTCGATAGACCATGCGCTGCAGCTCAGCGCGGAGACCATGCGCCTGATGCGGGAGAAGCATATTCCCGCCGTTCCCACCTTCACGATCTTCGAATATTTCGCGGATCACGCCGCAACCCCCGCACAAGCCGAGCGCGAGCGGGCGCTGTTCGAATACCATACACGTGAGTTTCGCAACCAACTTGCGGCCGGAGTGCCGATGGCCGTGGGGTCCGACGTCGGCCCGTTCCCGCACGGGACACAGGCGCGCGAGCTGGTTCTGATGGTCAAAAACGGAATGCCGCCAGCCGCGGCGCTGCAGGCAGACTTGCTGAACGGGGCGAAACTGCTGGGATGGGAAGGACAGATAGGCGCGCTGAAGCAGGGTTACTGGGCCGATATCATCGCGGTTCCCGGCAATCCGTTGGAGGATATCGGGGTGGTCGAAAAAGTTTCTTTCGTTATGAAAGGCGGGGTCATTTACCGCCGCTGATTTATCGCTTGCCGCCGAGGGTCACGGCGCCCAATTGGGGCTTGGTGAAGAATTCCGGCTTCAAACCGACGTTCTGGTCGAGACTCGCGATCCGCAGCTCTTTGTCCTTCATCCCCGGCTCGGTGGTGGAGTGCACGATACGAAACGGGAATTGGATGCCGTCCGCCGTCTTGTAGTCTGAGAATTCGGTTACCTGCTTGTAATATGCCGATGTTACTCCGAACTCTTCAATTCGTACTAATAAGTGGCTTGCCGCATCGAAATAGAACTTGGTCGCGCCGATATTATTCGGGGCGACTAATACGTTCATCGGCCGGTCATCGAGGCGCTCCGCGGCTGCGGGCTCTACATCGTCATACAAAGCTTTTAAGTGCGCAAACCGGACGGGATTGGCGTCTGTTTCCAGCTCCCACTGCTCCGCCTTGGGCAATTTCGTGAGCTTTTTCTTGCGCGATAACATCCAACTGCCGCTTCCATCAAAGCCGACCTTCTCACCGTGAGCGACGCGCACCACCTTGTTCGGCTTGGCCCAGAAGTAAACTACTTTGCCGGCATGATGAACTTTCGCTTCTATCCGGCGGTCTTCGATTCGATTGAGGGCGGCCTGGCCGCCGAGCGCCTGCACGTAGGCGTGCAACACGGAATCGACAGTTGCGACCGGCGCCTGCGGCGGTAGAGCCAGCGCGGCGCAAGACACCGCAAGCGCAGCCGGAAGATTTAATATCGGGACTTTTCGCAATCCGGGGGAGCTCAAAACGCCAGCAACCGTTCGCCTTCGCGAACGAGGTCGCTCACCTGCGGGAGAATCTCGTCTTCCAACTGCGGGTTATACGCGATCCAGGTATCGAGCGCGCCCACGCGGCCGACGGGCGCATCCAGATCGGTAAACAACTCGTTCGCAATGCGGGCAGCTAACTCCGCTCCGAAGCCCCAGGAGAGCGTATCCTCATGCGCAATGAGAATGCGGCTGTTCTTCTTCACAGAGGCGCCGATGGCCTCCCAATCGTACGGCGAGAGGGACCGCAGATCGATTACTTCGACGGACGCGCTGCCCCGCTGCTCTATCTCCAAGGCCGCTTGCAACGACTTCTGCACGAGCGCGCCGTAGGTGACGATGGTGAGATCCTGCCCAAGCTTGACGGTCTTGGCTTTTCCGAACGGGATCGTATAATCGATGCCCGGGTGAGGCGCACGGTTGTAGGGCTCGCGATAGAGTTTTTTGTGTTCCAGGAACATCACCGGGTCGTCGCTTCGAATGGCGGTGCGCAGCAGCCCGCAGGCATCGAGCGCGTTGGACGGAAAAACGACCCGCAGTCCGGGGATGTGAGTAAAGATCGACTCGCCGCATTGGCTGTGATAAATGGCGCCACCGGTGAGATAGCCGCCGATGGGCACGCGAATCACCATGGGGCACGAAAATCCACCATTCGAGCGCCAGCGGAACGTGGCGACCTCATCGCGCAGTTGCATCATGGCCGGCCAGATGTAATCGAAGAACTGAATCTCGGGGACGGGTTTCAGGCCGCGCGCGGCTAACCCAACGGCGCGGCCGACGATGGACGCCTCCGCGATGGGCGTATTGAAACAGCGCTTCGGGCCAAACTCGCGCTGCAGGTTCGCGGTGGCTTTGAAGACGCCGCCTTTGCCCTTGACTTCCGAGAGGAACTCCTCGCGGCTGCAATCGGCGACGTCCTCGCCGAACACCACAATCCGTTCGTCACGGCGCATCTCTTCGGCTAGAGTTTTGTTGATGGAATCGATCATGGTGCGCGGCTCGCCCATGAAATTCGGCTCTCTTTCGAAATCGCTCGAGGTGGGGTCAATGGTTTCCGAATACAGATGAACGAATACGGAATTGCGCGAAGGGGCAGGCTCTTGAAGAACGCGTTGACTGGTTTCGTCCACCTCGCGATCGACCTCGCGCATGACACGGTCGATGGTTTCGCGCTCGGCGTAGCCCTCGCGAATCAGGAACTCCGGAAACGTGGTGAGCGGGTCGCGCGCCGCTTCCTGGTCGCGCTCGGATTTAGGTTTGTAGAGCCGCTCGTCATCGGAAAGAGAATGCGAATAGGGGCGGATGACGGAGGCGCGCACGAGCGCCGGACCATGTCCGCCGCGGCAGTAATCGGCAGCATGTTTCAGCGCCCGGAAGGACTCGATGAAGTTGGTTCCGTCCGCGTCGAGCCGCAGCAGGCCGGGAAACCCTTCGAGCAGCTTCGCGATGTTGCCGCCCGCGGTCTGCCGTTCCACGGGAACCGAAATCGCGTAGCCGTTGTCCTGAATGAGTACCAGCAGCGGCAAGCGTTCCAGACAGGCGACGTTCATCGCTTCCCAAAACTCGCCTTCGCTGGTGGTGCCTTCGCCCGAACACACCAGCGTGATTTCATCCGAATCCGGATTCAAGAAGCTCTTGGCTTCGGCACAGCCGACCGCGTGAAGGAACTGCGTGCCCGTCGGCGAGGAACCGGTGACAATATGCAGCGCCGGAGCGGACCAGTGGGAGGGCATCTGGCGGCCGCCGGAGTTGGGGTCGCGCGCCGCGCCCACGGCAGACAGCAGCATGTCTTCGGCGGTCATTCCCAAACTTAGCGCCAATGCACGATCCCGGTAATAAGGCAGAATCCAGTCGTAGCCGGGGCGCACCACCAGACCCGCGGCCACCTGCACGGCTTCGTGGCCGGCCCCGCTGATTTGGAAGAAAATTCGATTCTGCCGCTTCAGCATGATTTCGCGGTCATCCAGACAGCGCGCCAGGTACATGGTGCGAAAAGCCTGGATGAAGGTCTCGCGGCCAAGGTCGGGCGATCCATCGCGAGATGCGGCGGTTAGGGCCGGGAGGGATTGCGCCGGGGTGGTCACCAACTTGCATTATCGCCTGAGCGCGGTCCCGATTCCATGCCTAAATGGCTGCGGCGGAGACAGCTCGAGATCTATTCGTACCGGGCGTAAGGCGGCGCGCGGCAGAGCGGGGCGGGGCCGGCCGGGTCAAGCTGGGAGCGGGCACCCATCCTTCCTGCGCGGGGCACAGGGCGACCCGCTTGTTACGATGGTTTAAATCTGATGATCACTGAGGCGTTACAGGAAGGACTCACGTTCGACGATGTTCTTCTGCAGCCAGCGCACAGCCAAGTTATTCCCGCCGACGCGGATACCAGCACGCACCTGACCTCAAAAATTCAGCTTAAGATCCCGATTATCAGCGCCGCCATGGACACGGTGACGGAGTCGCACATGGCGATTGCGCTCGCGCAGCAAGGCGGAATCGGCATCATTCACCGCAATATGGCGATTGAGCGGCAGGCCGAGGAAGTGGATCGCGTCAAGCGCAGCGAGAGCGGGATGATCGTAGATCCGGTAACGATCGAGCCGGACCGCAAGATCTCCGAGGCGCTCGACCTGATGAGCCGCTATCGTATTTCGGGGGTGCCGGTGACGCAAAACGGCAGGCTGGTGGGCATTCTCACGAATCGCGATCTTCGTTTCGAAACGCGCTACCATCTGCCCATCTCGGAGGTGATGACGAAGGACGATCTCATTACCGTCCCGGTGGGCACGACGCTCGAAGAAGCGCAGAAGATACTGCATAAGCATCGCGTCGAAAAGCTGCTGGTGGTGGATGAGAATTTCGCGCTGAAGGGGCTGATCACGGTCAAGGATATTCAGAAGAAATTGAAATATCCGAACGCGGCCAAGGACGCGCAGGGCCGGCTTCGGGTAGCCGCCGCGATTGGAGCGACGGGCGATTTTCTGGAACGTGCGCAGGAATTGGTGCGCATGAAAGTGGATGTGATCGCGATCGATTCCGCGCACGGCCATAGCCAGCGCGTGCTGGATGCCTTGCAAGCAGTGAAACAGAAGCTGCCGGAGGTGGATGTGCTGGCGGGCAATGTCGCGTCGAACGAAGGCGCGCGCGACTTGATCGCCCGCGGCGCAGACGGCATTAAGGTCGGCATCGGCCCCGGGTCCATCTGCACGACGCGAGTTGTGAGCGGCGCCGGGGTGCCGCAAATTACGGCGATTGCCGAATGCGCCAAAGCAGCGCGCGAAGCGGGCATACCGCTGGTGGCCGACGGCGGCGTGAAATATTCGGGAGACATTACGAAGGCGATCGCGGCGGGCGCCGACTGCGTCATGATCGGGAGCCTGCTTGCCGGAACAGACGAGAGTCCGGGCGAGACGATTCTCTACCAAGGCCGCACGTTCAAGAGTTACCGCGGCATGGGATCGTTGGGCGCGAATCCTTCCGGCGGTTCGGAGCGCTATGCGCAGAGCGCCAGCGGCAAGCTGGTGCCCGAGGGCATTGAAGGGCGCGTGCCCTACAAAGGGCCAGTTGCGGAAATGACTTATCAGTTGGTCGGCGGGCTGCGCGCCGGCATGGGATATACCGGCTGCCGCACCATCCCCGAACTGCAACAAAGAGCTAGATTCCTGCGCGTGACCGTGGCCGGGCTGCGCGAGAGCCATGTGCACGACGTGATTATTACTAAGGAAGCGCCGAATTACCAGGTAGAGTAAGTTAGGCCCGCCAGCAGTAACTAGGCCGAATTCTTCTACAATCGACGTATGTCCAACTCCATTGTTCGCGATTCCGAAATCATGAGCGGCACGCCCGTTTTTCGGGGGACGCGGGTGCCAGTGCAAACCATGTTCGATTATCTGGAGGATGGCGAGACGTTGGAAGATTTTCTGGAAGGCTTCCCAACCGTTTCACGCGAGCTAGCGATAGAAGCCCTCCACGAAGCCAAGGAACTGCTGATGGCGAAAGCCTGATGCGCATCCTTCTGGATGAATGCAAGGACGAGCGGTTTCGGAAAGCATTCCCGGACCATGATTGCCAGACCGTCGATCAGAACGTTGCTTATCAACAGAATCTCGCAAAGCGACGGATTGCGCTCGTGATTCTGTGTGCTCCGACAAACCGGCGCCGGGATTTGGAGCCGCTTCTGCCCACAGCATTGGAAGCGCTCGCGACCATTAAACCTGGTGATCTGGTAAGGATCGGTAAGAAGCCGCTAACTCGCGAGAGCTAGCGGCCTCACGTTGATGTTCGGAATCACGATCGAAAGCACTTCTTCGACGCGATCTACGAAGTGGAACTGCATCTCTTGCCGGACGTGGTCCGGAATTTCGCGTAAGTCCTTCTTATTGCCGTAAGGCAGAATGACTTGCTTGATGCCGGCGCGGCGCGCGGCCAGCACCTTTTCTTTTACGCCGCCGATCGGGAGCACCAAACCTGCCAGCGTCAGCTCGCCCGTCATGGCGATATCGCTTCGAGCCGGCAGGTTCGCATAGAGCGAAGCCATGGCGCTTGTCATCGTTACGCCCGCCGAGGGTCCATCCTTGGGGATGGCGCCCGCCGGCACGTGCACATGAACGCCGCTGTTCTTGATCAGCTCGGGATCGACGCCCAGGTCCGCCGCATGCGCCCAGACATAACTCTGAGCGATCTTCGCGGATTCCTGCATGACCTCGCCCAACTGTCCGGTCAGGGTCAAGCCCTTGCCGTTCGGCAGCAGGGTGCTCTCGATATACAGAACGTCGCCGCCCGTCTCGGTCCAAGCCAGTCCGGTCACGACGCCGGGAAGCATGTTCTTGCGCATCTCTTCAGGCAGGAACATCTCCGGCCCTAGCAGATCGCTCAACAGCTCCGGCGTAATGACCGCCTTCTCCTCGTTGCCTTCGGCGAAGCGCAGCGTCACCTTTCGCGTCACGCGCGCAATTGCACGTTCCAGCTTTCGGAGCCCAGCTTCCCGCGTGTAACCGCGAATGACGGCTTTGAGCCCTTCATCGGTGAATTCAATCTGCTCACCGGTCAATCCCGCGGCCTTCAACTGCTTCGGAATCAGATACCGGCGCGCAATCTGCTGCTTCTCTTCCTCGCTGTAACCCGACAGCCGCAGAATCTCCATGCGGTCCAGCAAGGCTTGCGGAATCGTGTCCAGGGAATTCGCGGTGGTGATGAACAGCACCTTCGACAAATCGAACGCCAGATCCAGGTAGTTATCGCGGAATGTCTTGTTCTGCTCGGGATCGAGAACCTCCAGCAGCGCCGCCGCGGGATCGCCGCGGAAATCGCGCCCCAGCTTATCGACTTCGTCGAGCAACAGCACGGGATTCAACGCTCCCGCGCGCCTCATCGCCTGCAGCAAGCGTCCCGCCATCGCGCCGATATACGTGCGGCGATGCCCGCGCAGCTCGGCCTCGTCATGCATGCCGCCTAAGCTGAAGCGCTCGAACTTGCGTCCCAGAGCTCGCGCAATCGATTGACCAAGGGAGGTCTTGCCGACGCCTGGCGCGCCCACGAAGCACAAGATCGGAGCCCTCGCTTCCGGATTGCGCTTCAGCACGCTCAACTGCTCCAGGATTCGCTCCTTCACTTCTTTCAATCCGAAGTGATCTTCGTCCAGCACCTCGCGCGCATGGGCAATCTCAAGGTTGTCTTCTGTCGTTTTGCTCCACGGCAGATCCAATACGAATTCGAGATAGGTGCGCGTCACGTGATAATCGGGCGCACCCGCCGGCAAGCGTTCCAGGCGCGCCAGCTCGCGCTCGATTTCTTTCTTCGCTTCCTCGGGAAGATTCGCTTTATCGAAACGCTCCCGAAGCATGTCCACTTCGGCCTTGTCGCCGTCCTTTTCGCCGAGCTCCTGCTGAATGGCCCGCAACTGCTGCCGCAGCAGATACTCGCGCTGCTCCTTCGACATCTCGTCGCGCGCTGTGGAAGCGATCTTCTGCCGCAGTTCCAGCACTTGCAACTCGTGCGCGAGATAGGAGTGCATCAGCCGCAAGGCATCCACGCGCGTTTCCGCTTCCAGCAGCTTCTGTTCGCGCGCCAGATCCAGGCTGAAGATGCTGGCCAGCAAGTAAGCGAGACGCAGCGGATCTTCATTCCCCGCCAGCATGCGGGTCAACTCCGCAGCCGATTGCGGCTGCGACAACGCGATGGCCTTCGAGGCCAATTCGAGCATCGCGCCGGACAGCGCTTCGACCTCCGAGCCGCCGTCCTGAGGCAGCGGCAGCACGCGGAATTTTGCGCTGAGATACGGCTCCGTGCTCTCCAGCTTCATGACGACCACACGCTCAAGCCCGAGCACCAGAATTTCCAGCATGCCTTCATTGGGCCGCGACGACTTGCGAATCACCGCCTTGGTACCGATTGTGTATAGATCGTCCTGCTGCGGCGATTCCACCTGCGCATCCCGCTGCGCGATCAGGATAATCTCTTTGCCCTCGGTATTCAGCGCGGCCTGCACAGCGCGCAGTGAATTGTCGCGTCCGACCGAAAGCGGCAACAGCAATCCCGGGAAGAGGATCGTATTTTTGAGCGGCAGCGCCGGTAGTACTTGAAAGTCATTATTTCCCATTGGGTTCTCGATTCTTTCCTATTTGTTCGATGCGGCCAGGCAGAAGAACGCTGCGATTGGTTGCGCCTCGAACACTCAACTTTTGATTGGGACAAAAAAGCCCGGGGAGGTATGCCACCCATCCCCGGGCCGTTTCCTACTTTCCCTAAGGATTACTTCGGCTGAACTACGACAAACGTTACCGCTCCGCCGCGATTCACGGTCAAGAGCGCCGGTTTGCCGTTGGCAGCCGACATGAGCCGCTGGAAGTCCTCCACGTTGCTGACGGGATGCCGGTTTACGCCCACGATTACGTCGCCTCGCGTTACCGCATCCGCCGCCGGACTGTCCGGGTCAACGCTGTCAATCACCACGCCGTGGGTGTTGCCCGGAAGCTGCAACTGCTGCGTCAGGTCCGAAGTCAGCGTTTCCACGGTCAGGCCGTATGCCGTCTTTCCCACGTTGCCGGCGCTTCCATTATCGGAGCCCTGGCCGTTGTTATCCTCTTGACCGCCACGCTCACCGAAATTGGCAGCCGTCGGCCGTTGTCCCAGCGTGACGTTGACCTTCATCGGCTGGCCGTTGCGGATGACATCCAACGCCACGGTGCTGCCGGGCGCATGCTGGGTGACTTTCAAAGTCAGGTCGCTCGAATCCTCCACTTTCTGTCCGTCAATACCCACGATGGCATCCCCGGTCTGCAGGCCGGCCTTGGCGCCCGGCTTGCCCGGCTCCACTTGGGTAATCACCGCAGCGTGCGTGTCTTTTAACCCAAACTGCTGCGCCAACTCAGGATTCACGGCTTCCAACGTCACCCCGATATACCCGCGCGACACTTTCCCGCCCTTCATCAACTGGTCCATCACCTGCTTGGTCAAATTGGACGGAACCGCAAATCCGATGCCGATGTTGCCCGCTTCGCCGCCGAAACTGGCGCCGCCACCGGTCAGAATCATGGTATTCATGCCGATCATCTCGCCCCGCGCATTAATCAGGGCACCGCCGGAGTTGCCGGGATTGATGGCGGCGTCCGTCTGAATGAAATCCTGAATGCGGCCGGGCCCCTCCGGAAGACTACGGCCCTTGGCGCTCACGATGCCCATGGTGACGGTATGACTTTGCCCAAACGGATCGCCGATTGCAAAGCACAGATCGCCCACGCGCGTGCCATCCGAATTGGCGAACGGCAAGATTGGCAAATCGTTGGCGTTGATTTTCACCACCGCTACGTCGGTCTGCGGGTCCGCGCCCACCAGCTTGGCCGGGAAATCGCGCCCGTCCGACAAAGTCACCTTCAGAGTGGTCGCCTTATCCACCACGTGATTATTGGTCACGATGTACCCAGAGGGGCTGATGATGACGCCCGAGCCGAGACCCTCTTCGCGTTGATCGCGCGGCCGCATGCCCTGGCCGCCGAAAAACTGGCGAAAGAACGGGTCCGATAAGAACGGGTTGTTTCCCTGTTGTTCGGACGCCTTGACAATGCGCGTCATGCTGATCTCGACCACGGCGGGGGAGGCCTTCTCAATAATGTCGGCGAACGAATTCGACAACTGGCTTACCCGCTGCGTGTTGGTGTCGGCGCGCGCGACTACCGCCACCGGCGCATTCGAATGATTCATCACGGCGAATGCCGCAATCAGGCCGCCGCCTATCGAGGCCGCAACCAGCGTTAGAATCGCGGTGGTGCGGCGAAATTGGACCACGTTAGACATGTCCTTAAAAATCCTTTCCTTAGTGACGAACTCGCGCAAAACGGTCGCGGTATCAAGCGCACCGCCGAAAGTTTTGCGAAATTGCACACCGTTTTGCGGCGCGCATCCGCGACCTTTGCGCTTTCGAAGCGGCAGGGAACGAATCGCGCCGCGTTTCCTACCATTGGACGTAATAAATTAGTATTCGATTCACACCCGGTCTTCTCAAAAGCAACCACTCCCTCACGGTCGTGGCTCAGCCCAGCCGCAGCAATGTTTGTGAGCCGCGCGCGTGAGCAAGCGGTGGTCACGCGATGGCCGCTTCCACGGGCTGGCCGGCCTCGGCACGGAATGCCAGGCCGGAGCCGTTCGGATCTGCATCGATCCAAATGGTTTGGCCTTCACGGATCTCTCCGCCGACGATCTTTTTCGCCAGCGGCGTCTCAATCTCGCGTTGGATGGCGCGCTTTAACGGCCGGGCGCCGTAGTTCGGATCGTACCCGCTCCGCACTAACCGCGTCCTCGCCGCATCGGAAAGCTGCAAGGCGATGTGCCGCTCCTCCAGCCGTGCCCGCAAAGTTCCCAGTTGGATCTCTACGATCTGTTTCAAGTGCTCCTCGCTCAAGGCATGGAAGACGATGATTTCGTCCAGCCGGTTCAAAAACTCGGGCCGGAACGCGCGCCGCAGCTCGTCGAGCACCGCATCCTTCATCCGGCGATATTCCTCGCCTTCAAAGGCGCCGCGGTATTCGAGAATCCTATGGCTGCCCACGTTCGAGGTCATGATCACGATCACATTCTTAAAATCGACCGTGCGTCCCTGGCCGTCCGTTAACCGGCCATCGTCCAGTACCTGCAGCAGCGTGTTGAATACGTCGTGATGCGCCTTCTCGATTTCGTCGAACAGCACCACCGAGTACGGCCGGCGGCGCACTGCCTCCGTCAACTGGCCGCCTTCGTCGTAGCCGACATATCCCGGAGGCGCGCCGATCAAGCGCGAGACAGTATGTTTCTCCTGGTACTCCGACATATCGATACGAATCATGGCGCGCTCGTCGTCGAACAGGAATTCCGCCAGCGCCCGCGCCAGCTCTGTCTTGCCGACGCCCGTCGGGCCCAGGAAGATGAAGCTTCCGATGGGCCGCTTCGGGTCTTTCAATCCGGAGCGCGCGCGAATTACCGCTTCCGCCACCGCCATAACTGCTTCGTCCTGGCCAATGACGCGCTTGTGCAGCTCGTCTTCGAGCGCCAACAGCTTCTTCATCTCGCCTTCGAGCAGTTTCGAAACCGGCACGCCGGTCCAGCGGCTCACTACCTCGGCGATGTCCTCTTCATCCACCTCTTCCTTCAGCAGCCGGGTGCCGCCCTGCTTGCCCGACACTCGCTCCTGCTCGGCATTCAACTGCCGCTCGAGCTCGGTCAAGCGTCCGTACTTCAGCTCCGCGGCTTTGTTCAGGTCATAGGCGCGCTCGGCTTGCGCGATCTCCACCTTGATCTGCTCAATCTGCCCGCGCAGCGCCCGCACCCGCTGCACGCCCTCTTTCTCGGTCTGCCACTGCGCCTGCAGCGCGGCCGATTGCGTTTTCAGCTCCGCCAGTTCTTTCTCAATGCGCGTCAGCCGCTCTTTCGAAACCGCGTCGCTCTCTTTTTTCAGCGCCTCGCGCTCGATTTCAAGCTGCATGGTGCGCCGCAAGATCTCGTCCAGCTCGCTCGGCATGGAATCGATTTCGGTGCGCAGTTTGGCCGCGGCTTCGTCCACCAAATCGATAGCTTTGTCGGGCAAGAACCGGTCCGTGATATAGCGGTTCGACATCACTGCCGCCGCCACCAGCGCGGTATCTTTGATGCGCACGCCGTGGTGCAGCTCGTAGCGCTCGCGCAAGCCGCGCAGGATCGAAATCGTGTCTTCGACGGTCGGTTGATCCACGTACACGGTTTGGAAGCGGCGCTCGAGGGCGGCATCCTTTTCTATATGCTTGCGGTACTCATCGAGCGTGGTGGCCCCGATGCAGTGCAGCTCGCCGCGCGCCAGCATCGGTTTGAGCAGGTTGCCCGCATCCATTGCGCCTTCCGCTTTGCCCGCTCCGACGACGGTATGCAATTCGTCGATAAATAGGACAATGCGCCCCTCGGAGGACTGCACCTCTTTGAGGACCGCCTTCAGGCGCTCTTCGAACTCGCCGCGGAATTTAGCCCCGGCGATGAGAGCGCCCATGTCGAGCGCCACCACTTTCTTATCCTTCAACCCCTCAGGAACATCCCCGCGCACGATTCTTTGGGCCAGCCCCTCAACAATCGCGGTCTTGCCCACGCCAGGCTCGCCGATCAGCACCGGGTTGTTCTTGGTGCGCCGCGAAAGCACCTGGATCACGCGCCGGATTTCTTCATCGCGCCCGATCACCGGATCGAGCTTGCCCTTCGAAGCCATTTCCGTCAGATCGCGGCCGTACTTCTCGAGCGCCTCGTAGGTAGCCTCGGGGTTTTGCGTCGTTACGCGCTGGTTCCCGCGCACCTCCACCAGCGCCTTCATCAGCCGGTCGCGCGTCAACCCGAACTCGCGCAGCAGTTTGCCCGCCGCGCCCTGATCCTCGGCCGCGCCCAGCAGTAGATGTTCGATCGAAACGTACTCGTCCTTCAGGCGCTTGGCCTGCTCCTCGGCCGTATTTAGCAGTTGCGAAAGGCGATTGGTGATGTACACCTGGTCCGGCCGCACACCCCCACCGCTCACCTTCGGGAACTTTTCAATTTCTTGCAGTAGCCGTTTATGAAGCGTTTCGAGCGGAACGTCCGCCCGCAAGAGGATGGAAGGCGCGAGCCCGCCCTCCTGCTCCAGCAGCGCCAGCAAGAGATGCTCGACGTCCACCTGCTGGTTGCCGTGGTTGACGGCCGTGGTTTGCGCCTGCCGAATCGCTTCCTGCGATTTTTCGGTCAGCCGGTTGAAGTCCATACGTGAAGAAGCCTCAAGTTAAAAGATACCAGATGAGTGGCCAGGGATGCAATAATCTGAGTGTATGACGCTAAAGATTTCCGGGCTCGATTTCCCGTGCGCCCTAGGCTACCCTAGTACTTAGCTCAGCTTCCCGGAGCGCTCTATGTCCCGCTTCCTCGCCAGCCTCCTAACTCTTTGCATTGTCTACCCTTTTCCCGCCTATCCCTGGTGGGAAACCGGCCACCAGGTGGTGGCCAGGATTGCCGCCGCGCACCTCACCCCTGCGGCCCGCACCCGCATCGCGCGCATACTAGATGTTCCGGACACGCCGGAAGCGATCGCGGATGCGCTGGCGAGAGCCTCCACCTGGGCCGACGAAACCAAGAACGAGACGAAAACCGGCGCCTGGCATTACATTGATTTGGCCCTTCAGGACCATAAGTCCGACATCCCGGAGCGCTGTAAAGACGATAACTGCGCCCCCGCCCGCATCCGCCTCTTCTCCGAGCAGCTCGCCGGCCACCCGGCGCATCCGGGCAACACACGCTGGAGCCAGCTCGACGCGCTACGCTACCTGGTGCACCTGGTCGGCGACATTCACCAGCCGTTGCATACCATCTCCGACGCAGATCTCGGCGGCAACTGCGAGCTGCTCGACCCGCCGCTCGGCAAAGCCAAGAACCTGCACGCTCTCTGGGATGGCGAGATTGTCAACGAGATCAACACCAGTGACAAGGCGCTTGCCGAGGAGCTGAACAGCGCGATCGACGAGCTCAGTCCTCATCGCGAACATGCGCTCGCCGAGGGTAAAGAGGACGATTGGGTCTGGGAGTCGCACGAGCTGGCGCTTCGCGACATCTACCGGCGCCTGCACATTCCGGTCGAGCCGGTGGAATTTCCGGCGAGTTGCGCCGAAGCGCCGGCGGAAATCACCAGCCTGAAACTGGATATTCCAGCCTTCTATATCGCCGAGATGAAACCCGTGGTTCGCGAGCAGCTCACGAAAGGCGGGCTGCGGCTGGCGCGGCTGTTGAACGAGTCGTTGTAGGCAACGCACTGCAGGGAGAGAACCGCATATGAATGACCCTCAGGCCGTGAAGTGGAAAACCCGACTGGTTCAAGGATTCCCTGCGGACCGTCGCTTCGATATTGATTTTTGGCAGGAACAGGGCGATGAAGCGATTTTTCAGGCCGCCTGGGAAATGGTCGAGTTAGCCGAAGAAGTGAAGCATGGCAGAAAACCAACATTTCAGAGATCTGTTACACAGCTTCGAAGAGGCTGAGGTTGAATATTTGATTGTGGGCGGAAGCCCTTCCGCTCCCCGCAGCCAGTGCAAAAGGCGCGATGGCCCATACCAAAGATGATCTTCTTCGGGTGGCCCGGCAGAGTATTCTGGGCGAACTTACTCCGCCACGGCGCACTCCGCCGTATGACTCCGCGTTTCGAGAAGTGCTTCTGGAAATGGCAGTGAATATGGCGACGGCTTTGCGCAGCCGGCGCGAAGAGGTGGACCCAGGGACCCTCCGCGAGTACAAGGCGAGCGCTCGAGCAGCCTACGGGGAGGCCAAAGCTCGGGTTATAGCGATCGAGGCGGAGGCCCGAGAGCAGCTCCGGGCAAAATACGCCGAATTCGTTCTGAAGTGGCTGACGCCCGATTCTCCAAAACAGTAGCAGCGTCATCACTGCAGCTTTCTAGGGCCGCGGGCCGGCGGTCGATCTTACCCGCTACACTCAAACAGTGGCTGAATCCGACGCAGCGAAGTGGAAGATCGCTGCGTTCGTCTCCACTTTGGCATTTCTCGCCCTTCTGGCGAGCATATTCATCGCCGGCAGTGTTCGCGCGCTATTCGGGATTCGCTCCCTGAATTCCGCTACCGTGATCACGCGGGTCCAATCACTCAAGCAGCTCGTTACGGTGCGCTATAGCATCGAGCGCGTGGTGGGGCTTAGAGAACCCAAGGTGCCGCTGGGGGAAGAATCGATTCTGCTCATGGTCGAAGGCGAGGCGCTGGCCGGAGTGGATCTGGAATCGCTGCGGCCGCGCGACATCGCACGTTCCGGTAACCGATTTCTGATCACGCTTCCTGCCGCTCGGCTGTTTGACGTCTTCTTGAATGAGAAGGACACCAAAGTGTGGGACCGCCAGATCACCTGGTGGACGCCGTGGGTGCCTCCCGATCCCGACCTGGAGCACAAGGCGCGGCTGCAGGCGCTCGACGATGTGCGCAACGGGGCGCTCAAGATGGGAATCCTCGATCAGGCGCAGAAGAACGCCCAGACGGCTATTCGAGACCTGCTCGCGGGCCTCGGCGCACAAGCGGAATTCAAAACCGGGCCGCTTGATTGACTCGCGCCGGCTGAAAGGCCGCGTATGCCTCGTCGAGCACTTCAACCACATGCGCCACGCGTTGGCCCGTGCCGTAGAGGCGGGCGCCGGCCGCAAGTTGCAGCATGCACCCGGGATTCGCGGTCAGAATCAACGACGCGCCTGTCAGCCCAATCGACTCCATCTTGTGGCGCAGGATCTGCATCGACATTTCCGTATGCAGAACGTTGTAAATGCCCGCGCTTCCGCAGCACAGGTCGGCCATCGGCATCTCGCGAAAGCTCAAACCGGGAATTGCCCGCAAGAGCCGGCGCGGTGCGTCCTTGATCTTCTGCCCATGGGCGAGATGGCAGGAATCCTGATAGGTGGCGATCGCGTCGACGTTTCCCATCTCGGGGTTGAGTTCGATAGAGGCAAGAAACTCCGTTACGTCTTTCATTTTGCCCGCAAATCGCGCGGCCCGGTCGCGATACGCGTCATCGGCGGCAAGCAACTCACCGTACTCTTTCAACGTCGAACCGCAACCGGCGGCATTGGTGATGATGGCGTCGAACTCGTCCGAGAGCACTGCGTCGATGTTGTTACGCGCCAGCGCACAGGCTTGCTTCTTCAACCCCGAATGCAGGTGCAGCGCGCCGCAGCAGTTCTGCGCGGCTGGAATCGCTACTTCGCAACCGTTCCGTTGCAGCACGCGCAGGGTCGCCTCGTTCAACCTGGCGAAGGCCACGTTCGCGATGCAGCCGGCCAGGAACGCCACCCGAAACCGCCGCTCGCCCGTCGCGGGAAACGTCTTGCCTAAATTTCGATAGAAGAAGGGGACCTCGGCATGAGGCGACAGCGCTTCGAGATCGGCAAGATTTCCGAAAAGCTTGAGCGCTCCGGTTGCGCGGACCAGGCGCTGCAGGCCCGACGCCTGGTACAGATACAAAGCAGTGGCTGCCGCTTGCAGCGCCGCTCGCGAAGGCAATAGCCGTTCGAATACCAGCTTACGGACAGCGCGCTGCCATAACGACGGCCGTTTTTGAGCCTCGATTTCCGCACGCGCCGCTTCAATCAGCCGCCCATACGGCACCCCCGACGGGCAAGCCGTCTCACATCCCCGGCAAGCCAGGCACAAATCCAGGTGCGCCATGTAGGAAGGCGTGATCGGCGCGCCGGCGGCCACGGCATTCATCTGGTAAATGCGTCCGCGGGGCGAATCCATTTCGACGCCGAGTTCGCGATACGTAGGGCACGCATTCAGGCACAAGCCGCAGTGCACGCATTTGTCGAGATCGGCTTGTGCCGGTCCTTCCGCACGCTCCGTGCTGGGTGCGATGACGCTAAATCCGCGCATAGAGCCGGGAGCGATTCAGCACCGCGTTGGGATCGAACATGTGCTTCACTTTTTTCATCATGGCAAAGCCGGCCGACTCGGGACCGCAGGCTGGCGAGAACCACAGCTCTTTTGCCGAGCGGATCTCGTCCGGCGCATACTCGACGGCCGCGCCCCAGCCGCGCTCGGTTGCTGCCTTCCACACGGGAGCAGCGCCCTGCCACGAGGTGACGTAGAGGTACGTCACACCGGAAGCGGCGCGCGCAATGCATGGGCCGGTAGCTATTCGGAGCACGTCGCCGATTCCGCTCAAGCTGGTGGAGACGCGAAGCACGATACCACCGGGCTGGCGGCGCAGAAACTCCGGCGAGAACTCGCGAATCTGCTGCCAGACCTGCACATCTCGCTCGCCGCTGAGTTGTTCGGCGCGGTCCAATTCGCGGGCATAGCGCGCCAACACAGCCCGACTGCCACCTGCTCTGACCGCGACCAGATAGCCGCGGCCTCCCAGCCGCGCGGCTGCGGCCGGGCTCAATAGGTCGATTGCGAGCGGCTGAAGAACCCCGCGCACAAGGGAGTCGCGCCTCTCGATCGCGGTCTCCAGATCGGGGCACGAAAAGAGAAAAGTGCGTGTCTCGCGAGGGAGCGCATGCACACGAAAATTGATGCTGGTCATTACCGCGAGCGTGCCGAAGCTGCCGATCATCAGCTTGCCCATATCGAGACCAGCGACATTCTTGACCACCATGCCGCCGGTTTTCACCAGCTTGCCATCGAGCGTCGCGAAAGTCATGCCGATCACGAGATCGCGTGCCGTGCCGAAAGCGCGGCGCATGGGCCCGCTCGAGTTTGTAGCCACCACCCCGCCTATGGTGGCCTCGCTGGAATGAGGCGGATCGAGGGCAATCATTTGTCCATGCGTGGCGAGCAGCTTCTGCACGTGGGAAAAGGGCATGCCCGCTTCGACGCCGAGGGTCAGGTCATTCGGTTCGTATTGCAGCACGCGCCGCAGCTTTGCCGTGGAGAGCGTCACGCCGGCCGACGCCACGGGCCCCGCCATCGAACGCTTGCTGTTGTTGCCGCCGACGGCTATGGTTTGCGAGTTCGATCCGGCTTCTGCCAGTGCATGAGCCAAGTCCTCCGGCGAGGAGGGCGTGATGAGAGGCATCAGCCTCCATTTTCTACGTGCGCCGAATCACAGGCCTTCAAAGATAGCCGATACAGGAACGACTACGCCCTGGAAGCTGACTGTTTCGCCGCAGCGAGCTTCCCTTTGTCCCTCGGCATCATGAACGATGACGGTTCGTGTTTTTGGATAGACGACCCACACCGCCTCTGCGCCGTGCTCTAAATACAGTGCCGCCTTTTGCGCCATGAGCGCTTTGCGATTAGACGGGGAAAACACTTCGACGACCAATTCGGGCGAACCGATAAGATAGTCGTCTTCGCCGACGCTCCGCCACCGGTCCGTTCGGATCACCGCCAAGTCTGGTCCCGGCAGAGAGTGTTCGCCCAGGACACAGCCGAAATCCGTTGCACGCGCGTAACCTTGCGCCTGAAGCGCTTTCAGCATATCGAAGAGATTCGCGACAACTTTCGCGTGCAGCGGTTTAGCACTGGGTGACAAGACGATTTCTCCGCGGATCAACTCATCCTTCAGGCCATCCTCACGCCGCTCAAGTTGGAGGTACTCTCGTACCGACAAAAGCGTTGAAGTAGACGTCGCCATATCTCAAGATTACTGCAAACGTGTAGTCACTATTTCGAGGGAGCCAGTATCGCATCCAGCCGGTCCGGAGTGCCATCCGCGCGCTCCAGCTTCGGGTAACGCAAGCCGCCGTGGTAATCCACGTCAATCGTCTGGAATTCCTCGCCGCGCTTGACCAGCAATTTCAGCGGCGACTGGCTTTTTTCCGCCTCCGTAATGGCAGTGCGGAGTACGTCCATTTTGAATGCAGTGCCATTCACCGCCGTAATCTGCATATCTGGAGTAACTCCCGCTTTAAACGCCGGGCTGTCCCACCAGACGTTAGCCAACGTGCCATTTGCTTCGACACTAATGCCGATCGATGTCGCGAAACTGATCGCCATGTCTGGCCGCCCCTGGCCCAGGCGCTCTTCATGTTTCATCCATTCGGGCGGCGTATCGCTATATGCCAACCGGTAACCTCCTCGGGAGATGCCGTCCTCCGGCGTGTGCGGAGCCAGCTCATATACGCGGGTTTTCAAGAACGTCGCCCAATCGTAAGGTTGAACCGCATTTAATCCCCGGATGACGTCGTCTAACGAATAAGTTTGAGTGATGTAACTGCCGTTATCGATACCGAAGAAAAGCTTGGCGAAGTCATCCAGCGACTTATTCCCTCCACTTAGTTCACGGATCTTTGTGTCGGCATCCAGCCAGATCAGCATGCCTTCCTGGTAGTAATCCTCGGGGCGCTCCCAACTGACCCAAGTTACAGGGCTACGCTGGGAGATAATCGGCTGGTTCGTCGTATCGATCAACGGCCGCCAGGTTCTGCCGGGGCTGGCATCGAACCCCGCGGCTACTCTGGCGATCAGGTCGCGGGTCTGTTCCGCAGTGCGTAACCCGGAGCGTGCCGTCAGGACAAAGCCAAAATACTGAGTCATTCCTTCATACACCCACAGCAGGTCATCCCGCATGGGAACGTTGAAGTTCGGTGTCCACAGGTCAGCCGGCCGCCGGAACTTACCGTTCCAGGAGTGCGTGTACTCGTGCGCGAGCAAGTCGCGGCCCGCGACACCCGAAGCCCAATCGGTAAAGTAATTGGCCCTGGTCCCGTCTTCGCTTGATTGGTGATGCTCCAGTCCCACGCCGCCCACGACATCGCTCAATAGAAACAGAAAATCGTAATGGCTGTAATGATGGGAGGCATACAATTTTTGGGCCTCACGGACCAGGTTCTTATGCTGTTGGAGTTCCTCCGGCGTAATCGCCAGATTGGAAGGCGAGTCGGAGAATACATCCAGGAACACCGGATTGTCCGGCCCAGTCGAAAGATCCAGGCGCTTGAAATTGACACCGGCATAAAGCGGAGAATCGACTAACGTATTGAGAGCGGTGTCCTTGAATTGGACTAAGTTGCCCTCACGGGACCGCACCTCGAGCGCCGAAGCGAATTGCCAGGCTTGAGGCAATTCGATGCTCGGCGAGAAGTAGATGCGACGAGAGAAATAACCGGCTGGATAAAGGACAACGGTATTCCATGCCAGGTCGACGATCTTGGACGAGAAAGAGATTCGGCCTTCGGCCTTCCGCAGCGGCGGCAGGTATTGGAACTTCACGTCGAGCGTTTTGACTCCGGAAGGGACAGCGACATGGAACGCATAGACATTCACCCGGTCGCGCACCCATTCGATCCGTTTGTCCTCGGCGGTAATTTCGAGGCCAGCCAGCTTGGAAATCGGTCCTGACGGTGAGTGGTTGCCGGGGATCCACTGGGGATACAACAGCGTGAGTTCGCCCGCTTCGACCGGAATGGTCTCCTGCGCATTCACCAGGCGCCGGTGAACATCGCTGATGTCAACTTTCAAACCGATTGTGCCGAGGTACGGCCGATCTTGCGGCGCAGCGATAGGCGAAGGCATCGGGGCGGGCTCGGGCTCGAGGATTTTCTGGGCCGATGCTGAAACGGAAACTACTGAAAAACTCACCACTAAGGCAGCGATAGCTTTACAGCGAAAGCGATTGTTCACAGGAGTATCAACCTGATGCCGAGTGTACAGCGTGGCGCGTTCCCGCCTGCCGTCGGCGCGAATTCGTGTTTGGACCGCAATGCCAGTACCCCACGCCGAGTTTGTTCAGACTCGCGCCGGATGAGGGCACCCTACGGGGAATCCCCGATGACCGACTAAGGGCATCCCCCTCGCAGAAAACCGGTCTCGCCCGCTTCGATCAAGCCGAGCGTTTTGTCTTGATAGAAACAGTGGAACCGCAAAGCGCGTTAAGATGCGCCACCTTGGGTCGCATGCGGTTCCCGCGTCTTGCTGAAAGGTGACCGCCCATGGCAGATAGCATTCCCTACGGCCGATCGACACAGCGGCCTTCTCCCGTTCCAGAAATTCACATCGTTTGGATGACCACCGGACTGAGTTGCGATGGAGATTCGGTCTCCATCACCGCAGCGACTCTGCCGAGCGTAGAAGATGTTGTGCTTGGCGCCATTCCGGGGCTTCCTAAGGTGCATCTTCACAATCCCGTGCTGGCGTACGAAGTCGGCGACGATTTCATGAAGTACTGGCATCAAGCCGCCGAGGGCAAGCTCGACCCGTTCGTGCTGGTGATGGAAGGCTCGATTCCCAACGAAAGTATCAAGCGGGAAGGATACTGGGCCGCGATGGGCACTGACGCCATGACTGGCCAGCCGATCACCACGAACGAATGGATCGACCGGCTGGCGCCGAAAGCGTTGGCAGTGGTCGGAGCGGGCACTTGCGCCACCAATGGGGGCATCCATGCGATGGCGGGCAATCCTACCGGCTGCATGGGCCTGCAAGATTATCTGGGGCGCAACTGGAAATCCAAAGCCGGCCTGCCGATTGTGAACGTGCCCGGCTGTCCCGTGCAGCCTGACAACTTCATGGAGACCTTGTTATATCTGCTGTACCAGGTTGCGGGACTTGCTCCGATGATTCCATTGGATGAGGAGAATCGCCCGCTGTGGCTTTTCGGGAAGACGGTCCACGAGGGGTGCGACCGCGCGGGCTATTACGAGCAGGGCGACTTCGCGGACGAATACGGCTCACCTAAGTGCATCGTGAAGCTCGGCTGCTGGGGCCCAGTGGTGAATTGCAACGTGCCCAAACGCGGTTGGATGGATGGGATCGGCGGATGTCCGAACGTCGGGGGCATTTGTATCGGTTGCACCATGCCCGGATTCCCGGACAAGTTCATGCCGTTTATGGACGAGCCCCCCGGGGCCCGTATATCAGCGGGGACGATCGGCGTCTACGGCCATGCCATCCGAGCTCTGCGTTCCATCACGAACCACACGGTGAACAAGGAGCCGAAGTGGCGACATGCAGGCCGGCAGCTCACCACTGGGTATCACCCGCGAGCGTATTGAGAGAGACGACCGTCAGCACAGGAGCGAATTTATGAGTACATTGACTGCACCGGACACTGGCATCGAGAGAAAATCACGCAACCTGGTGGAGATGAATTGGGATCCCATCACCCGCATCGTCGGCAGCTTGGGAATCTTCACCAAGATCGACTTCGACAATCGCGAAGTGGCCGAGTGCTACAGCACGTCGTCCATCTTTCGCGGCTACAGCATCTTCATGAAGGGCAAAGACCCTCGCGACGCCCATTTCATTACCAGCCGCATCTGCGGCATCTGCGGCGACAATCACGCCACGTGCGCAGTCTACGCGCAAAATATGGCCTTCGGCGTTCGCCCGCCGGACATGGGTGAATGGATCACGAATCTCGGCGAAGCGGCCGAGTACATGTTCGACCACAATATTTTCCAGGACAACCTGGTGGGCGTGGATTTCTGCGAACAGATGGTTCGCGAGACGAATCCCGGCGTATTCGCCAAAGCAGAGCAGACGCCGGCCGAACATTCCAACCTTCACGGCTTCCGCACGATTGCCGACATCATGCGCGCGCTCAACCCCTTTACCGGCGAGTTCTATCGCGAAGCGCTGGTGATGAGCCGCATGACCCGCGAGATGTTTTGTTTGATGGAAGGCCGCCATGTCCACCCCTCGACTCTCTACCCGGGCGGCGTCGGAACTGTCCCGACAGTGCAGCTCTTCACCGACTACCTGGTCCGGCTGATGAAATACGTCGAGTTCATGAAGAAGGTGGTGCCGTTGCACGACGATTTGTTCGACTTCTTCTACGATGCCCTCCCGGGTTATGAGAAAGTCGGCCAGCGGCGAGTTTTGCTCGGCTGCTGGGGTTCCTGGAACAATCCGCACGTGTGCGACTACACCTACAAGAACATGTCCGAGTGGGGACGCGCCATGTACGTCACCCCAGGCGTGGTAGTGGACGGTCAATTGGTGACGAACGACCTGGTCGACATCAACCTCAACATCAGAATCCTGCTGGGCAGCTCCTATTACGACGATTGGCAAAACAGCGAGACTTTTGTTCGTGAGGATCCGCTCGGCAACCCGGTGGACAAGCGTCACCCCTGGAACCAGACCACGATCCCGCGTCCGCAGAGGCGCGATTTCAAGGGTAACTACACCTGGGTGATGTCGCCGCGCTGGTATGACAAGCGCACGGGCGATTATCTCGCGCTCGATACCGGCGGCGGACCCATCGCCCGCTTCTGGTCCACCGCGCTTTCAGGTTTGGTCGATATCGGCTATGTGAAAGCGACCGGCAAGAGCGTCAAAATCTATCTCCCCAAGACAGCTACCCTTCCCGAGGTCGAGTTTGAATGGAAGATTCCGAAATGGAGCAACGCCATTGAGCGCGACCGCGCCCGCACCTATTTCCAGGCGTACTCCGCCGCCGCCGCTCTGCACTTCGTGGAGCAAGCCATGAAGGAGCTGCATGCCGGAAAGACGAAAACCTGGAGCGATTTCAAGGTGCCCGAAGACGCGATCGGGTGCGGCTTCCACGAGGCGGTGCGCGGGGTGCTCTCGCATCACGTGGTCATCCGCGATGGCAAGATCGCCAATTATCATCCATATCCGCCGACACCGTGGAACGCCAATCCCCGAGACATCTATGGGACGCCGGGCCCATACGAGGACGCGGTGCAAAACACGCCCATTTTCGAAGAGAACGGCCCGGACAAGTTCAAAGGTATCGACATTATGCGAGCGGTCCGGAGCTTCGACCCCTGCCTCCCCTGTGGCGTGCACATGTACCTGGGAGACGGCAAGGTGCTCGAAACCGTGCACTCGCCCATGTTTGGTCACCAAAAGTAACCCCTGATGACGGACAATCAGGAGTTCCGTGACCAAATCGCGCGCATCGAAGGGCTGATCGGCGGCATCGAGTCCGCTGCCGATCCGGCCCTGCGCGCTACCGCTAAGACTCTAGTTCAAGCCGTAATGGATCTGCACGCCGGTGCGTTAGACCGGATACTCGAGCTTGTTTCCAAGACCGGCGAGCCGGGCGCCGCGCTCATGCGCGCTCTTGCCACAGACGAGCTTGTCAGCAGCATCCTGGTTTTGTACGATCTGCATCCCGACGACTTCGAAACGCGTGCCCATAGAGGCATCGAAAAAGCCCGGCAGGGGCTGGTGCGGCGTAGCGCGGATCTCGAAGTGTTGGCGGTAGAGTCGTTGAGCGTTCGCCTCAAGATAGACACGGGAGGCCACAGTTGCGGCTCGACTGTTGGCGATTTGGAGAAGCTGGTGCGCGAAGCGCTGCTCGCCAGCGCGCCGGATGCTATCGAGGTGCTGATAGAGACGCCGCACGAGAAGCCGGCGTCTACTTTCGTCCCGCTCGCCAGTCTGCAAGCCTCGAATGGCTCTTCCAGATCCACCGCCGTGCTGCCGTGAGCCGTTATGCCGCACATGCAGTACAGCCCGTTCACGTCGTTACAGAATCTGGTTCGGCAGCGCGACGCCAGGGAGCGTTGTGAAATCTGCGGCGCCGGTATCTCTTCCGCGCATCAGCACCTGATTGAGCCGATCGCTCGAAAGCTGGCGTGCGCTTGCGATGCCTGTGCGCTGCTGTTCGATTCGGCCACGAAAACCAAGTACAAGCGGGTTCCACGCCGCGTCCTGGTTTTAGATGATTTTCAGATGACCGACAACGAATGGGACAGCCTGCTCATTCCGATCGGAATGGCGTTTTTTTTCGAAAGCAGTCCGCAACAAGCTACGCTAGCCATCTATCCCAGTCCCGCGGGAGCGACGGAATCTTTGCTGCCGCTCGGCGCATGGCAAGAGATTGTTGCGAGAAATCCTGTGCTGGCCCGTATGGAGCCGGATGTAGAAGGGCTTCTCGTGAATCGGCTGGGTTCGCCTGGCCATCCGGGCGAGTACTATCTGGCGCCGATTGATCGATGTTACGAGCTGGTCGGAACGCTTCGTACGCACTGGCGGGGCCTGTCCGGCGGCTCCGAGGTCTGGAAGCAGGTCGGCCGTTTTTTTGAGCAGCTCAGGTCTCAGGCCACCACGGGGGCCGCCCGTGCCTGATCTGAGCTTTCGCGTGAGCGCTGCTGACCCGGTGGCAATGGCGGCACAGCCCCTGATTGGTCTGAAGCTGGAGCTTTCCAATGCAACGGGCGAGGCGATCCATACGGTGAATCTGCGCGCGCAGATCCAGATTGAGGCGCCTCGCCGCCATTACAGCGCTGAAGAGAAGGAGTTGCTTCTGGATCTCTTCGGCACCCCGGAGCGCTGGGGCAAGACTCTCCGGCCGTTCCTCTGGAGCCATGTCACGACCGTAGTCACGTCGTTTACCGGCTCGACGATGGCGGAATTGCACGTTCCTTGTACGTTCGATTTCAACGTCGCTGCGACGAAATACTTTCACGCGGTAAACGAAGGCGAGGTTCCGCTGCTGCTGCTCTTCAGCGGGACGGTTTTCTATGTAGGCGCGGAAGGGGCGCTTCAGGTGGCGCCCATTTCCTGGGATAAGGAGGCGCGCTTCAGGTTGCCCGTCCGGGTCTGGCGCGACATGATGGACCTCTATTATCCGAACAGCGCCTGGCTGTCCGTTCGCCGCGATGTGTTCGAGCGCCTTTATCAGTACAAACTGCAACGCTCGCTTCCGACTTGGGAGGATACGCTAGAAAGCTTGCTCGCCGCGCAGGAAGAGACGGTGGAGCAATGAATAGCAAGCTGGTCGAAGACATTGCCAATGCCGTTCTGTATGAGGGCTACATCCTGTATCCCTATCGCGCGACGGCGGTTAAAAATCGCCAGCGCTGGAATTTCGGCGTTTTGTACCCGCGCGCTTTCGCTGAGCGCCAGCGCGGCGCAGACGCCTGGAGCATGCAAACCGAGTGTCTGGTTTGCGCGGCCGGTGAGCACGCGACCCTTCACATCCGGGCGCGCTTTCTGCACTTGATCGAGCGCAGCTCGAACGCAGCGCCGGTCTGGCAGGAAGCCACCGAGCGCGACGTGGCAGTGGCTTCTCTCAATCTCGCGGACCTCGCGCTGCATCGCAGGCTTCACACGTTTTCTTTTGCTGCGGCCTGCGAGACAGAAGGCGATATCGTGCGCGTTCGCGAGCCGCTCGAGGGCGCCATCGAAGTAGAGGCGGAGAAGCTGCGCGGCGAGCTGTTCAAAATCCGAATTAGGGTATTTAATACGGCGCTGCTGCCAGAGGACCTGAATCGCGAGGCAGCGTTGATGCGGTCCCTCGTTTCCGCACACGCAATTCTCGGGCTTCACGGCGCTGAGTTCATCTCGCTGCTCGACCCGCCCGACGAGTTTCGCGACGACGCCGCGCAATGCAAGAACATCGGAACCTGGCCGGTGTTGGCCGGCGATTCGGGCGCTCGCGATGCGATGCTGTCGTCGCCAATCATCCTCTACGACTATCCACAAATCGCGCCCGAAAGCGCTGGCGCCCTGTTTGATGGGACCGAAATCGATGAGATCCTCACGCTGCGCATCATGACGTTGACGGATGAGGAGAAGCGCGAGATGAATCAGGTTGACCCGCGCGCGCGCCAGATCCTGGAGCGCACCGAATGCATGCCGGCCGAGCAGTTGATGAAGATGCATGGGACACTCCGCGGACTGCGGCGGATGCGACAGGAGGCGCCATGAACGAATGGGAATGGCAGTTGCTTGAAGAAAAGCTGCCCGTGGAGTCCGTCATGGTGCAGGGCGTCGCGGTGGCGAAAGGAGACTGCGTGGTGCTCCGGCCGCGCCCCGGGGGCGACATCTTCGACCTGGCGCTCGCTGGGCGCGCAGCGATCGTCGAGTCCATCGAACAGGATTACGAAGGGAAGCTGCACTTGGCGGTGATTCTCGAAGAAGACCCCGGCAAGGACCTGGGTCTGCTGCGCCAACCGGGGCATCGGTTTTTCTTCACGCCCGAAGAGGTAGAAAGATGCACGCGGGATAACGACGCCCTTGCGCCTCGCACCAGAAGCCCGCAAATTCTGGTCGCCTGCATCGGCAACATCTTCCTCGGCGATGACGGCTTCGGCGTCGAAGTGGCGCGCCAGCTCTCGAACCGAACGTTTCCAGAGAACGTTCGCATACGCGATTTCGGCATACGCGGCTACGATCTCGCCTACGCCTTGCTCGAAGGTGACGATCTCGTGATTTTGGTGGATGCATGCCCGCGTGGGGAGGCGGCCGGAACAGTCTATGTCATCGAGACGGACGCCGCGGCTGCGGGATCGCCCGCCGCGCTCGATGCCCACACCATGAATCCAGTTGCGGTGATTCAGTTGGCAAAGTCCATGGGACCCGTCTCGAAGCGCATTCTCTTGGTTGGCTGCGAACCCGCAACGCTCGGCGGCGAAGATGGCGAAATGGGCCTGAGCGAACCGGTTTCAGCGGCCGTTGGGGAAGCGGTTAAGGTCGTCGAGAGGCTGGTTGCGGAAGCTCTCATCGCGGGCGAAACTTCGCCTCCGGCTTATGGAACTTGAGCACTATGCGATCGACGCAGCCATGAGCACAATCACGGTGCGTCCTTTTGCCGGCGGAACACTGTCCGCGGTGGCTCAAAATCCGACACTCACGATCCGGGATCTGGCTGGCGAAGCGTGCTTCATTCCCGGGACGCTCGATGGGGCGTCGGTGCAGATAAAGATCAAGGCCGCGTCGCTCGCCTTCGCGGAGGAGCTGAGTAACGAAGAACGAAAGCAGATCGAGCACGCGATACACCGTGACATTTTAGAGACCGACAAGTATCCGGACATCGTGTTCAGCACGTCGAAGGTTTCGGCCAGCAAGGCGGGAGACGGCCAGTACTGGGTTAACCTCCTCGCGAACGTCTCGCTGCACGGGGTCACGGCAAGCGAGCCCGTGGCGGCGCAACTGGTGCTGGCAGGCGACACGCTTTTCGTGCGCGGCGAGCTGACGGTGGTTCACGCCGCTTATAACATCCGGCCCGGAGCACTCCCAGGAGGAGCACTTCGGTTGAAAGACGAAGTGAAGTGCCTGTTCGATATTGTGGCTCGCAAGCAACCGGAGCAGGCGACAGAAGGAAACAAGCGTATGCTGGCTGTGGAGGGCTCCTGACATGTGTCTGGCGATTCCGGCGAAGATCGTCGAGTTCTCTGCCGAGGAGCAGACGCGCGCGTTGGTCGAAGTAGCGGGCGTACGGCGTCATATTGACACGGGGCTGCTGGCTGATGAATCTCTTCGTACCGGCGACTGGGTATTGGTCCACGTGGGATTCGCGATGAGCAAGATCAGCGAAGAGCAAGCGCTTGATCAGATAAGGACCCTGACCATGCTCGGCGAACAGGAGGCAGTGCTCGAAGAGGTGACGGGCTACGGCCTGGAGGAATCGATTGCCGCGCCCGACCCGTGAGGCGCAGGCGCTGTTTGATGGAAGGTCAGCTATGAAATTCGTAGACGAATTCCGCGATCCGGCGGTGATTTCGAAGACGGCGGAGGAGCTCCGGCGGCTTGCCGATCCCTCGCGCCACTACCGCTTCATGGAAGTGTGCGGCGGTCACACGCACGCCATCTATCGCTTCGGGTTGAAGGATCTGCTTCCGGAAAATATCGAGCTGGTTCACGGGCCGGGTTGCCCGGTTTGTGTTCTCCCGATGGGCCGCATCGACGATGGCCTTTCGATGGCGCAGGATTCCAACACGATCTTTACCGCGTTTGGAGATATGATGCGCGTGCCGGGGCGGCACGGCAGCCCATTGCAACACAAAGCGCGGGGCATGGACATTCGCATCGTCTACTCACCCTCGGACGCTCTCAAGCTGGCGCAAAAAAACCCCAACCGCCACGTCATGTTCTTCGCGATCGGTTTTGAGACCACCGCTCCCTCTACCGCGCTCACACTGATGCGCGCGAAGGCCGCCGGCATTCGCAACTTCTCGGTGTTCTGTAATCACGTCACGATTATCCCGGCCATCCGCGCCATCCTGGATTCTCCGGACATGCGAATTGATGCATTTATCGGCCCCGGCCATGTCTCGACGGTCATCGGATGCCGGCCGTATGAATGGATCGCGCGCAATGAGCATAAGCCCATCGTGGTCTCCGGGTTCGAGCCGCTCGACATCTTGCAATCGATCGTCATGATTCTCCGGCAGCTCAATGCCGGCGAAGCCAAGGTGGAGAACCAATACAAGCGCGTGGTCCCATGGGAAGGCAATCGCTCGGCCTTGAAAGCGATGGCCGAAACGTTCGAGCTGCGGAATTATTTCGAGTGGCGGGGCATGGGTTTCATCTCGCAATCCGCGCTGCGCCTGCGCGACGCCTATGCGGAGTGGGATGCCGAACACCGTTTCGCCGTGCCTGGCATTCGCGTCACCGACCCCAAGGCGGCGCAATGCGGCGAAGTTCTGAAAGGCGTGCTGAAGCCGGTGCAGTGCAAGCTTTTCGGAAAGGAATGCACGCCCGAGAACCCGGTAGGCGCTCTGATGGTATCGTCGGAAGGCTCCTGCGCGGCTTACTACAACTACGAACATCGCAAACGAAACGCGTTTACCCAACTTTCCATCGCCGTCTGACGAGCACCGCACATGAGCGCTGAGCCGCCGAAGATCCGCTTCCGTGATATGCAAATCGAAATGGCTCACGGAGCGGGCGGAAAAGCGAGCCGGCGGCTGGTAGAGGGCTTATTCGCGCCGCTGCTTTTTCCCTCGTCGACAGAACCGCTGGGCGATGCGGCGCACGTCAGCATCAACGGCACTCGCATCGCCATCACGACGGACAGCTTCGTGGTGAAGCCGCTGCGGTTTCCGGGAGGTTCGATCGGCGAGCTTGCGGTTAACGGCACCGTCAACGACCTGGCGGTTTCGGGCGCGCGGGCGGAAGTACTGGTGGTGACGTTTGTCCTCGAAGCCGGCTTGCCGACTGAGATTCTCGAGGCCGAGGTTCGCGCCATGGGCAACGCCGCGTCAGCCGCGGGCGTAACCATCTCCGGCGGCGATACAAAGGTGGTCGAAAACGGCAAAGCCGATCGCATGTACATCACGACTGCGGGCATCGGCCGGCTGCTGCCGGGTTTGAACCTTTCCGCCGCCTCCGTAAGGCCGGGCGACAAGGTTCTACTCAGCGGCCCGATCGGCGACCACGGCATCACCATACTGCTGGCGCGAGGCGAATTGGATCTCGAAGCCGAGCTCTGCTCCGATACGCGCTCCGTGCTGCCCTTGGTAGAAACTCTGGCGCGCAAAGCTGCACCGGGCGTCCGCTGGATGCGCGATCCAACCCGCGGAGGCTTGGCCACGTCGCTGAATGAGCTCGCGCGCGACGCCGCCGTCAGCGTCTTCTTGCTTGAAGATTCCATTCCGGTCCGCGACGCCGTGCGCGGCGCTTGCGAACTGCTTGGGCTCGACCCATTGCACATCGCCAACGAAGGACAATTCGTGGCGATCGTTGCGCCCGAGTACGCGGAGGCGGCACTGGCAGCTTTGCGCGCTGCGCCGGGCGGCCACGAGGCGGCTGCGATCGGCGAAATTCGCGAGCAACCTGCGGCCACCGTGCTCGGCGCTACATCTTATGGAGGCACGCGGGTCATCGATATGCTGGTCGGCGATCCGCTACCGCGCATCTGCTGATATGCTTGTTAGCCGCTCCTCACTGGCCAGCAGGGTCGAACACGCGCTCGTGGAGCGCAACGAAGTGTTCCGCTCGTTCTTCCACCGCGAGGCTCATCGGTTGGCGTCGGCTTGCCAGCAAATGTCGGACCGCTTTCTCAAAGGCGGCCGGCTGCTCGCTTTTGGACGTGGGCCTTACGCGACGGACGCGCAGCACGTCTCCGTCGAGTTCGTTCATCCGGTTATCGTAGGCAAACGGGCGCTTCCCGCTCTCGACCTTTCGATGTCGTTTGCCGCATGGCTCCAAGCGCTGGCGCAACCTGACGACATTGTCATGGGCTTCGGGCCTCCCGATGGCGATGCGGAAGTGCAGTCCGCGCTCGATGCCGCACAGGCGCGCGGCTGTATGACGCTCGCGCTGCCCGGCGCGCGCGGCTCCTACGCATTGCAGGCGGCCATAGCCGACCCGTTTCTGCATCAAGAGCTGATCGAGATTCTCTATCACACGTTGTGGGAAACGGTACACGTGTTCTTCGAGCGCCGCGAGCTGGGCCACGATGTCGGGGAAGCCGGTTTTCTGTACCCGTTCCTCGGGCAAGAGAAGCAGGAAGATTCGGGAGTCATCGAAGAAGTTGCCGCTTCCATTGAAATGAAAGCGGGCGACGACGCGGAGCTAAGGACGCAAGTTGCGAACGAGCAATCGGAACAGATAGCGGCAGCGGCCCTGGCTATTCGCAGCCGTATCGAGCGTGGCGGCAAACTCATTCTCTTCGGCAACGGCGGTTCGGCGACGGACGCGAACGACTTCGCACTCGACTGCATTCTTCCGCCGCCGGGCTATCGTGCGGTTCCGGCAATCTCGTTGTCGCTCGAGCCTGCCAACATCACGGCGCTCGCAAACGATGTCGGGACTGAAGTGATCTTCCTGCGGCAACTGATCGCGCAAGCGCGGCCGGAGGATGTCGCCCTCGGGATTTCGACCAGCGGCGGCTCGCGTAATATCATCGTCGCGCTCGAGGAGGCGCGCAAGCGGAAGCTGCTTACCGTGGCTCTCCTGGGTTATGACGGCGGCGAAATATTGCGGCGCAATCTCGCGGACCACCCGCTGGTGGTGCGCTCCGATTACATTCCGCGCATCCAGGAAGTGCAGGCGTCTATTTATCATGTCATTCGCGAACTGCTGGAGACCACGGGGCCGCATCCGTGACGGCCGCGCGCTCCATCCACGTACGCGGCGTTGTGCAAGGAGTCGGTTTCCGTCCGTTTGTCTTTCGTATTGCCCGCGCACGGTCGCTCGCCGGCTGGGTTTCGAATGTGGAAGACGGAGTGTGCATCCATGTTGAGGGCCCCGAAGCTCCGCTGGATGCGTTTCTCGACGATCTGGCTACACAGACACCGCGCGCCGCACAGATCACCGCGATTGAGATCGAACCGTCCCAGCCTACGGGCTTAGAAGACTTCACCATTCGCGCGAGCCGGCGCAACGGGCACCCTTCGGTGCGCATCTCTCCAGACCTGCCCGTCTGCGACGATTGCCTGCGCGAACTTTTCGATCCCTCGGACCCGCGGCATCTCTATCCTTACATCAATTGCACCAACTGCGGCCCGCGCTACAGCGTGATCGAGAGCCTGCCCTATGACCGGCCGAATACCACGATGAAAGGTTGGCCGCTCGACGCTCTTTGCGCGCAACAGTACCACGATCCCGGCGATCGGCGATTCCATGCGCAGCCGGTTGCGTGCCCCGCTTGCGGCCCGCGATACACGTCCGGCATCGAAGAAACTGTTCGGCTGCTCCATGCGGGATCAATCGTCGCCATAAAAGGCATCGGCGGGTATCATCTCGCTTGCGATGCGCGGAATGTAGAGGCAGTGCGGGCGCTGCGCGCGCGGAAATATCGCAAGGAGAAGCCGTTTGCGGTCGTGGTGGAAAGCATCGAGGCGGCGCGGACCCTGGTAGTGCTATCGGCCGAAGCCGAATCGCTTCTCACATCGCCGGCACGGCCCATTGTTCTCGCGCCGGCTCTCATTAAGCTGCCTGAAGTCGCGCCGGATCACCACGAACTCGGAGTGATGCTTCCCTACGCGCCGCTGCACTATCTGTTATTTGCCGCCGGCGCGCCGCAAATTTTGGTGATGACCAGCGCGAATCGCTCGAGCGAGCCCATCGCTTACGAAGATGACGATGCCCGCGACAAACTTTCCGGGATTGCCGATGCGTTCTTGGTCGGCGAACGGCCGATCGCGCGGCGGGTGGATGATTCCGTCGCTCGCGCGGGCGTGTTTGGGCCGATGATTCTCCGGCGTTCGCGCGGCTATGCGCCGGGTGCGGTCACTACCTTACCTACGAATCGCCCCATTTTGGCGCTCGGCGCCGACCTGAAGAATGCAATTACCCTAGTGGTCCATGGGCAAGCATTTGTCAGCCAGCACATCGGCGATCTGGATCACTACGAGGCGCTGAAATCGTTTCAGCGAACCATTGCGGATCTGGCGGGGATGTATGAGGTGGATTTTGATGAGCTGTTGGTCGCGCATGACGCGCATCCTCAATATGCGTCCACCACTCATGCGCTCGAATTGCCTTCGTCGCGCCAGCTCGCAGTCCAGCATCATCGCGCACACATAGCCTCTGTGCTGGCGGAACGGCAGGCCTGGGATACGCGCGTTGCCGGGGTCAGTTTCGATGGGACCGGTTACGGCGATGACGGTACGATCTGGGGCGGCGAATTCTTCACCGGCAGTTTGAAGGAGGGTTTCCGGCGCGTGATGCACCTGCGCAGCGCGAGTCTTCCGGGCGGCGATGCAGCCGCTCGTCATCCGGTACAATGCGCCGCGGGTTTTCTGGCCGAGCTCGAAAATGCTCCGGATTTCATGGGTGCGCCCTTCCACTTCCCTGCCCGGTACCATCGATCCGTGCAACTGCTCGAGAAACGGCTTCGCACTTTCGAGACAACTTCGATGGGCCGCCTTTTCGACGCCGTGGCAGCCCTCTTGGGCTTCACGCGCGAGATCACGTTCGAGGGGCAAGCCGCCATGTGGCTCGAACATATTGCGCGATCTGCATGCTCCGGCGAATCGTATCCCTTTCCGATCGTCGAGAACACGCTGGACTTTCGCCCGCTGCTCGAAGCAATCGTTCACGACCGGCGCCGCGGCCGCGACGTGGCCGGAATTGCGCGTGCGTTTCATCGCAGTATGGCGGCAGCTCTGTGCCAAGCTGTTAGGAGGCTTTGCGAGGCGCAATCCATGGACACTGTCGCTCTTTCGGGCGGCGTCTTTCAAAACGAATTGCTACTTTCTGAGATCAAGCGCCTGCTTTCAAAAGTAAATATCTGGACCAACTCCGCCGTTCCGCCGAATGACGGCGGCATCAGCCTGGGTCAAGCCGCAATCGCATGCATGAACTCTCCATTGCACTGAGTATTCTCGAGATCGCCGAGGAGGAATCGGAGCAGCGCGGCAACATTCCGGTGGAAGCCATTTACCTCAAGATGGGCGACCTTTCCGGTGTCGTGAAGGAAGCGCTGCTCTCTGCCTTTGAACTGGCCGCCGAACAGAGCGCCTTCCCGCATTGCCGGCTGGTGGTGGAAGAAATTCCCGCCAGCCGCGACTTACAAGTTTCGGCACTGGAGCTTGCTGAATGAGCAGCACACCGCGAATTGTGGAGGTGCGCCAAAATGTGTTCAAGCGCAACGATGAGATTGCCCGCGGCCTGCGGCAGCGCTTTCGCGATTCCGGTATCTTCGTCGCCAGCCTGGTCTCGAGCCCGGGCGCCGGCAAAACTGCGTTTCTCGAAAAAACACTGACTCTGCTACGGCGGCGCTATCGGCCAGCGGCGCTGGTGGGCGATCTTGCCACTGAGAACGATGCCGCTCGTCTGGCTCGAAGCCAAGCGCCGGTGAAGCAGATCACGACCGGGACGCTTTGTCACCTGGAAGCGGCTATGGTCGAGCGCGCGCTCGAAGATTGGAATTTGCCCGACTTCGATGTCCTGTTCATTGAGAATGTGGGGAACCTGGTCTGCCCTGCCTCTTACGATCTCGGCGAAGACCTGCGGCTGGTCTTGCTCTCCGTCACCGAAGGCGAGGACAAGCCTCTGAAGTACCCCACGATCTTCAACAGCGCGGATGTGGCCGTCATCACAAAGATCGATTTGGCAGAAGCGGTTGAGTTTGACCGCGCCGCCGCTGAGCGCAATATTCAGGCGGTCCGCCCTGGTATGCACGTCATCGAAACTTCCGCGAAGACCGGCGCGGGTTTCGACAAGTGGCTTGATTTTTTGACGGCCACCGCTCGGCTCGGCTGACACCCAGGCTCGCGCGTCCTGTGTGCGCGCTCGGGGCGCTGTTCGCAGGGCACAATCATCCAAGGTAATGCGAAAGGGTGAGGGGTGCGGGCGCTTGGGGGTTTCGGGTTTGGGGTAAAGCGCCCGCGTCGTTACGGGGATGTACCTATAAAACGTTCGCAACGTACGGCGAGGTTACGGCAGGTTAACAATTTTTCTGAAAACTATTCGAACATACCCTCGAAGAGCGGTGAACTCAGGTAGCGCTCGCCGGCATCGGGTAGAACCACCACAATCGTTTTCCCTGCCATTTCAGGTTCTTTCGCCACGCGTACGGCTGCCACAGCCGCCGCGCCGCAGGAAATGCCACTGAGGAGGCCTTCTTCCATGGCGAGGCGCCGGGCCATCTCGATCGACTCTTCATTTGTAACTTGCTCTACTCTGTCGACAACCGAAAGGTCGAGAGTGTCCGGAATAAAGCCCGCTCCCAGGCCCTGGATTTTGTGGGGGCCGGGCTTAAGCTCCTGGTGATTGAGCGTTTGCGTGATAACGGGGCTACTGGTAGGCTCCACGGCAACCGAAAGAAGCGGCCATTTCTTTTCGCCCTTAATGTAGCGGGAAACTCCGGTGATCGTGCCGCCCGTGCCGACCCCGGAGATCAGCACATCAATGCCTCCCTGCGTGTCTTCCCAGATTTCCGGGCCAGTGGTCTCAAAATGAATGCGCGGGTTCGCGGGATTCTTAAATTGTTGGGGAACAAAATAGTGGTCCGGATCAGATTCGCGCAATTCTTCGGCGGCTGCCAGTGCGCCCTTCATACCCTTGGCGCCTTCTGTCAAAATCAGATTGGCCCCTAGCACCTTGAGCACCTTGCGGCGCTCCAGGCTCATGGTATCCGGCATCATGAGCGTGACGCGGAATCCCCGCGCGGCGCCCACAAACGCCAAGGCGATGCCGGTATTTCCGCTAGTCGCTTCGACGATTTCCATGCCGGGCTTCAAAATGCCGCGCTCTTCTGCGTCCCAGATCATGGAAGCGCCTATCCGGCACTTGACCGAAAAGGATGGATTACGGCCTTCGATCTTGGCGAGAACGGTCGCCTTCGCGCCGTCTACCACACGATTCAGTTTCACGAGTGGCGTGCGGCCGATGCTAAACGAGTTGTCTTGATAAAACAAGCAAATCCTTTCAGATGTCCCAAGTGGGGACGTACTGCGCGCGTTTTTCCTGCCAGTTGCGGGCGAGCCCGGCGAAGGTGGTTTGATCCAAGACGTCGGAGACCGCCGAATCCACCCGAGTCCAAATCTCCGCGAACGGATCGCCGGTGTTAACGCGTGAGGTTCCCTTCACATTCTCCACCGCGCGGAGGACCTCGCCGACAGTAATGGAATCAGGAGAGCGAGCCAGCAGGTAGCCGCCCTCGGCGCCACGGCGCGAATCGACGAAGCCATTTTGCTTCAAGCCGGCCAGGATTAGTTCGAGGAACTTCTGCGGGATCTTCTGACGTTTAGCGATGTCGGCGATTTTCACGGGAGCCATCGCGGGGCCCTGGGGGCTGTTTAGAAACTGAGACGCCAAGTCGAATACCGCCTTGAGGGCGTATTCGCTCTTGACCGATATGTTCATTCCGATTCCACTATCGATTCTAATCCCCGCGCGAGAAGTAAACAGGCCGAAAAGCGTTCCAACCGATAAGATGAGACTTTAACGCGGCTGGTTGCCCTAACTGAAGTGGAGCATTCTCCGGGAGAGCAAATTTGTCAAGACAGCTATTTGGGACGGATGGCATACGCGGAACCGCGGGCGAGCCACCGCTGGATGAAAGAACAGCCCACGCGTTAGGAGTGGCGCTCGGCAGTTGGGGACGGGTAAACTCCAGAGCACCCGCGGAGCACGGGACGGCAAAAGTGCTGATCGGCATGGACACCCGCGAAAGCGGCCCCTGGCTGGCCGCGCAGGTCGCGGGAGGACTCGCCCGCGCGGGGGTCGATACGCAATTCGCGGGCGTGATTACCACGCCTGGAGCTGCGTATCTGACTCTGACCGGCCCGTTTGTCGCGGGTGTGATGATCTCGGCATCCCACAATCCCTATTACGACAATGGTCTGAAAGTCTTCAGCCATTCCGGCTTTAAGCTTCCAGATTCGGTGGAGGCCCAGCTCGAGCAGTTAATGGCCGATTGGCTTGCGGCGGGAGAACCGGCGGTGGCGAAGCAACTGAGTGTCGACGCGGGTCTCGATACGCTTTATGTCGATCACCTGGCCAGCCTGGTGAACGGGTCGTTTCCCTTTCGCTTGGTAATCGATTGTGCGAACGGGGCCGCGAGCCAGATCGCCCCGCGCCTGTTTGAGCGGCTTGGGCCGCAGGTCGAGTGGATCTGCGCGTCGCCGGACGGCCGGAACATTAACCTGAACTGCGGGTCGCTGCATCTGCAAACATTGCGGGAACAAGTCCTGGCGACTCATGCAGACCTGGGAATCGCGTTCGACGGGGATGCCGACCGCGTGCTTTTTGTGTCCGGAGCAGGCAGGATTGTAGATGGCGACGTGATTCTGTTCTTGGCAGGCTCTACCTTGAAACGAGCCGGGAAACTGAACGGCGATACGGTGGTGGCCACTGTGATGTCGAATCTCGGGCTCGAGAAAGCGCTGGAAACCCGGGGGATCCGAATGCTACGGACACCGGTGGGAGACAAGTATGTACTCGAAGAGATGCTGAGGCGCGGCGCGGTTCTAGGCGGCGAGCAGTCCGGGCATGTCATTTTTTCCGAGTACGCGACCACCGGCGACGGCCTGCTGACCGCTCTGCGGGTGCTGGAAATTATTCGGGATTCGGCTCAGACGCTGGATGCTTTGGCCGAAGAGGTGAAGACTTTTCCGCAAAAACTAGTCAACGTACGTGTGAAGAACAGGCGCCCGCTGGCAGAGTTGGAGACCGTTCAAGCGGAGATCCGAGCCGCCGAGCGCGAGTTCGCCGGTAGCGGACGAGTGGTGGTCCGTTTCTCTGGTACTGAGCCGCTTGCCCGAGTGATGATCGAGGCCGAATCGGATGCCGAGGTCGATAAGTGGACCGGCCGCATCGCGGACGCCATCCGCGCCGAGCTGGGCGCCATCGGCTGAGCACCGGCAGAGCCGGGCCCTCCCGACTCAGGTGGGAACCGTGCTACACTCGAAACGCTTTTAGATCTGCTAGTCGCCTCCCCCGCTGACGTTCCGCAGATCCGGAACACAGAACGAATGGAACGTGCAGCGAGGCTGATTCAAAAAAATAAGAACTCACGGCAGATTCTCACTGACGACGAGCTCACTCGCGCGGTCTGGCCGGTAGCAGTGGGAAAGTCCATTGCGGCCCATACTTCTAACCTGCGACTGGTCCGAACCACCCTGGTAGCGGACGTGGAAGACGCCATCTGGCAAAGGCAGTTGCACGCGCTGACTTTTCAAATCGTGGACCGGCTTCGAAAGATCACCGGAAGTGACGCTATCCAGGACGTGGAATTCCGAATTGCCGTTCCACGGCGTCAGCCGCAACGGGCTGAATCACCGCACTCCGGTGCAATGCCGGGAAATGACTTCGATCCAGAGGCGGAGTGCATCGAAGATCCTGTGCTGAAGAAGATCTATCAACGGTCGCGCAAACGAGCGACTGGCTGAGGCTTCGCCCAAGACTTGCGGAAGCCCGCTGGGATCTAATAGACTCCTAGAATCTTCAAAAGGGGGTGATCTATGGGGGCCGGTGCTGCGTCACCGTTACAAAAGACATTTCCGATTAAGACCGATGTTCTGGGACCGGGCAGCGCAGCCAGCGTGACCGTCTCGGCGACGAGAGATCCCGCCGTCCTGCAGGCGATTTTAGGCGATACGGCGTTCCCGGCTGGGCAAATCGACCTCGGAAGCATCGCGCTGCAGGCAAGCGGAGCAGGTCAAGTTTCGCTCGGCGGTGCGTCGGGCGCTGTCCAGTTCAACTTTTCTGCATCTTCGGGCGCGGGCGTATATAACGACTCTGCGGCTGCGCTCAAGTCGCTGGCGCTCGATTCGGCCCCCGGCCTGGACCTTTCCATTGCGGGTGATGGAACCAGCCGGTATGTGCTTTTCCAGGCGGGGTACCAGGCCTCCGGGTCCATCTCCGGATCACATCCCATTGGAGTGTTGGGGACGCTTACCTTTGGCGCGCAGGCCAGTTCGGACGGAACCTTCGCGGTGCTGCACCGGTTTGCGCCAAGCGCTGGCGCGGCCACGGTTTTGAACGATGCCATTGCCAGTTGGCGCTTGCCGCGGCAGGTTTCGCAATCGGGCGATCTGAAACCCGGGACGTGGCTGGTGGCGCAGGTGGACGGCTCGATCGCGATTCAGATCGCGGCCCGGCTGGGATACGATTTCAATTTCGTCCGGGAAGCGAAGCTGCTCGGCATCACGCGATCGCTAGGCGCGAAGATTGATGCAGGACTGCAAGCAACCTTCGGCTTTACCGCCAGCGGCCAATACGTGGTCATGCTGGGACGCGAAAGCGATGCCTCCGCCCTCCGGCTTCGGCTCTTCAAGCAAACGGCGAAGGGGTTCAACTTCGGCCTGAATCTCAATGTCGGTGTCACAGGCCAGAATCAGCTTCCAGGCACGATCGACGATTTCGTGAAAGCAGTTTTCGGCGTGCACGGCCTGCAGGTTGTAAACGACCTGCATGCAATCGAGCAATGGACGGATCCAACTCAAGACCTGGGTCACACCATCGCGCGGCTGGGAAACAAAGAGGGACTGGATTTACTCACGAAAGCGGCCGGGATTGACGCCGGCCAGGAATTCGCTCAAGCTCGCCAGAACGTGCTGAACGCATTTCAGCGATGGGATGCGCTGCCGGAACGCGCTTCGGCTGCGATTTGGAAGATCCTTGGCAACGCCTCGCCACAAGCAACTGGCCAGTTCAAGACATTTCTTACTGCGCTGGCCAGTCCGGATGCAGCAACCCGTGCGCAAGCGTTAGCGCAGGCGATCGCGAACGTAACGTTCGGCGATTCACCGCAAGGCCAATGGCTCGAGTCGATCGCCAGTCGAGGCTTGCTTGCCCTCTCGGACCAGTTGGACCTCGTCGCGAAGCTTGCTTCCCAGACACAGGACGTATTAGACGGCGGGGTCATCAAAAATCTCCGGGATTTCATCGATCAACGCCTGGACCTCAATCAAATCCAAGCGGCGGTTCAGCAGAACGACTTCCACTCAGTGGATTCATGGCTGGTCGCGCGGTTGGGCGATTTCCTCGATCAGCAACTTGACCTTGCGGCGCTCAAGCAGATTCAGACCGCGATAACGGCGATGATACAAAAAGCCCCGAGCATTTACCAGAAGGGCGTTCAGGCGCTGAATAACACGTACACTCTTACGTTTGCGGCGACTTACCAGCGAACCGATACCAACACAGCGCTGCTGGATGTAAACTTCACCGACCAACGCGAGGCATTAGCGTTACTCGGAGAGGTACTGGCAGAAGGAAACCTCAACCGTCTACTGGTGAAAGATACACCAGGGGTGACGCTCAACAAAGCATCGCTGAGCCATGAGATCAAGCGGAACAGCGAAGTTCATGTCCAATTGCCATTCTCGGGTTGGGATATTCAACATCTAAATGACAGCCTGGCGACCCTGAACGTCGAAAACGATGCAGGTCGCGTTTTGGTTTATCAAGTGTCGGCGGCCGACACTGTTAGAGCCAATCGGTACGAGAGTCAATTATCTATCTTGGGCAAGCTCAAGGTAGTCAACGGGCAACTGCAGGTGGGCGCGCTGGCGGATTCCTCGGTTGCGTATCAGTCCGTTCAGGTACAACCGGACATGACATTCGGCGAGCTCAAAGCCCGCACCTTACCGTTTGCAACCGCGCAGCTCGGAAGTGTTTTTAGCGCGGCTGCGCCGTTGAGCGCGTTCTATCAAACACTGGGCCAGACGATCGGCGAAATCACAGGCGACCCGAATAACTGTGGCGATGTGGCGCTGAACTTGCAACTGGTCTTGCCCGCGTCCGTGCTGGCCGCGTGGTTCCAGCCTTTAAGCCCGGCCGACATGAAGAGCGCCCAGATGCGAATGTCGCGGGCGCTGCAGGCCAGGTTAAAACAACTGATTCCCTTCTATTACTTCCAGGATCCCAAAAACTTGCGGCAGAACGCGCCCGGCTCCGCGTTGCTGGTCTGGGCGGCCATACCGGTTTCGACAGCCATCGACTTCCAAAACGGCGCCATTCGGCGGTTCAATACCGATCAGGACACCTTTTGGAACTGGCCCGATCCCGCTCTACGAAAAGCGGTCGCGTTCGACAATCACACCAAACAGTCCTTGCTCAATGCCATAGGCACGGCGCACGACGAGTGGACTGCCGCCGGGAATAAAAATATCGCGGGGTTTTTCGCGCCTGGTCAGGTTTCAAGGTTTCAGCAGGCTGCGACCGTTGACACGGGAGACACTCTGCTGCAATCTCTGCTCTTCACCGAAGCAGCAATGGTGCAGGGAGCGGCATCGGCGCTGAAAGACATACAAGGCGCGTTGGCGCAGCTCGCACTTGCACCCACGCAGGCCATTCCACGGCTAGCTCAGTTCGGCGCCGATCTCTCGGCGACGTTCCATAAGAACTTGTCGGTCTACAGCACGTCGGAGACGATGCGGACGCTCAATTCGTTACTGCTAGTCGAAGCCTCGAAGGCGCTCGCTGTAGGAATCGACGAAGCGGCAACCAAGGCACTCCTGGGCATCACGCTGCTAAAGAAAGGGCATGCGTTCCAGCTCACCGATTTTCTACACGGTGATGTTCCGCAGGCAGCCGATGTCGCCCTTGGGCAGACGCTCACGAATGTAGGAGCGGCCGAAGTGGCGGCAGCGGTGGGCTAAAGACGCGACCGTTATTGTAGATTCAGATGCCCCTCAATGCGCGTGAGGCGATTGCCCAGCTCCGCGAATTTGCCGAGCAGCATGTCTTCGACGCGGCGCAGGTGTGCGTCCAGGATCTCGAACTTGGCATCGATCTTCTGGTCGAGTTACAGGTATCGGGTGTCGATCTTCTCGTCCCGCCTTCTGACATGTGCGTTCATGATGCCGTTGTTAACCAGGATGCCAACCAGGACGGTTAACATCGTGGCCACCGGGGCTGCCGCAGTTGCGAGATAGAACTGGAACGGGCTCATGCGATCCTGGCTATTATTATTGCCCAGATCGCGCCGAAACGCTCTCTGCCAAACCGGCAGCTTTGGGCCGCTTGAAGAGGTCATTCCCGTGAAATTGACTGAAGACGAAGTGCGTTATGTCGCGGATTTGGCGAATCTGCGGCTCTCCGAAGAAGAAGTGCATCGCATGTCTCATGACCTGGGCGAGATCCTGACGCACATTGATCAGTTGAACGAGTTGGACACGTCGGATATCGAACCGATGACGCAAGTATTGTACTCGGCTGACGAGATTGCCACGCTGCGTGAGGACGTGCCGCACGCTTGCTTATCCAATCGTGACGCTCTCGCCAACGCACCGGCCCAGGCGGCGGGCTATTTCAAAGTTCCGAAAGTGATCGAACGATGAGCACCACTCGCGAAGTCGCTTCACTGACCATACCGGCTATTCGCGAAGGGCTGCTGAACAAGAAATTTTCAGCTACCGAGTTAGCCCGGGCGGCGCTTTCGTTTGCCGAAAAAGAAAATGCGGCGACCAACGCGTTTCTGACGTTTTCGCATGAACGCGCGCTCGCGGCAGCAGCCCGCGTAGATGAACAGATTGCCAAGGGCGAGTATATCGGAACGCTCGCAGGCGTGCCGCTCGGCGTCAAAGACGTCATCATGACGAAAGACCTGCGCTCGACTTGCGGTTCGCGCATGCTCGAAAACTACATTTCGCCTTATGATGCGACCGCGGTCTTTCGCCTGGAAGCCGAAGGCGCCGTCCTCATCGGGAAAACCAATTGCGACGAGTTCGCCATGGGCTCTTCGAATGAGAATTCGGCATTCGGGCCGGTACGGAATCCGCGGGCGCTCGATCGCGTGCCCGGCGGATCAAGCGGCGGTTCGGCTGCTGCAGTCGCCCAAGGAACGGCTGTCACCGCCATTGGTTCCGATACCGGCGGATCGATTCGACAGCCCGCAAGCTTCTGCGGCGTCGTCGGCGTGACTCCGACTTACGGCCGAGTCTCGCGCTATGGGCTCGCGGCTTTCGCCAGTTCGCTCGATCATATTGGACCCTTCGGGCGCACGGTGGAAGATGCCGCGACAGTGTTGCGCGCCATCGCCGGCCGCGACGATCTCGACTCCACGTCGGCCTTCGCGCCGGTGGACGATTATCACGCATTGATGCGAGAACCCGTGCGCGGCCTGAAGTTGGGCTTGCCGCGAGAATACTTCGACGGCCTCGGGACTGAGACTGGCGCTTTGATTCAGGCAGCAGTACGGGAGCTCGAAAAGCTCGGCTGCGAAGTGCGCGGGATCGGCATGCCGCACACGAGATACGCGCTCTCTTGTTACTACATCGTTGCGACGGCGGAAGCCAGTTCAAACCTGGCCCGCTACGACGGCGTGCGGTACACCATGCGCGTCGACGGCGGCACGCTTTCCGACATGTACCGCAATACGCGCGGCTGCGGTTTCGGCGCTGAGGTCAAGCGGCGCATCATGCTGGGCACGTATGTGCTCAGCGCCGGATATTACGACGCCTACTACCGGAAGGCGCAGCAGGTGCGCGCCCTGATTGCGCAAGATTTCAGCAAAGCATTCGAAGAAGTGGACGCCATTATTGCGCCCGTGTCGCCATTTCCGGCGTTTCGAATCGGCGAGAAGGTGGATGAGCCCCTGGCAATGTACCTTTCCGACGTGTATACGTTGACAGCCGATCTGTCCGGCGTGCCGGCCATGAGCGTGCCGTGCGGCGACTCTTCCGAAGGGCTGCCGGTAGGCCTGCAGATCTTGACGAAACACTTCGACGAGGCGACGATGTTTCGTATTGCCCACCAATATGAGCAGGCGACTAAGCATTGAGCGCACAGGGCGTCTTCGCTTTAGCGCGCTGGTGCCCGTTGTGCGCGGTCCACTAATGACAAGAATCGGTCCAGCCGGTTGGTCTTACAAGGATTGGTGGGGAATCGTCTACCCGGCGAAGAAGCCTCGCGGATTTCATGAGCTGTCATTCTTAGCGCAATACTTCGACGCGCTGGAAATCAACGTCACGTTTTACCGGCCGCTCTCCGCCAGGACGGCTGCAAGCTGGCTGGAGCGTGTCGCGAACAACAAGAATTTCCGCTTTACGGCCAAGCTCTGGCGCGGCTTTACTCATGAGCGGAACGCAACCGCTGGCGATGAGCAGGAGTTCAAGGACGGCCTTGCGCCGCTTGTCGAAGCAAATCTTCTTGGCGCATTGCTGCTCCAGTTTCCCTGGTCGTTCCGCAACACCGTTGAGAACCGCGAGTACATCGCGCGGTTGCGAGCACGCTTCGAAGAGTATCCGCTGGTGCTCGAAGTACGTCACGCAAGCTGGAGCGAGCCCGGGACACTCGACCTGCTCGAACAGCTCGACCTTGGATTGTGCAACATCGACCAGCCGCTGTTTAAGCGCTCCGTCAAACCGGCCGCGCTCGCAACCTCGGGTGTTGGCTATGTGCGGCTGCATGGGCGCAATTACCAGGGCTGGTTCACTGAAAACAGATACGTGGGAGAACGCTACGACTATCTGTATTCAGTCCGCGAGCTGGAGCCGTGGCTCGATCGCATCAAGACAGTCGAGCAGGCGACCAAGGACACATACATCGTCACGAACAATCATTACCTGGGGAAGGCGGTAGTGAATGCGATTGAGATCTCATGCATTCTCAGGGCGCAGCCCGTGACCGCGCCGCCGTCGTTAATCGAGAAATATCCCGAGTTGAGAGACTTTACTACGCCTTCCGAGGGTCCGGATCAGCTAGCGTTCGGGCCCGGATAGTTTGAGAACATCGGTCATTGGCTTGTCTTTCCAATGCCGGTTGAAATTTTCCATGCTCATGAAGGTCCGGGGTTGCATGCGGTCAATGTACATGGCGCCGTGAAGATGATCGATTTCGTGCTGTAGAATGCGGGCATACCAGCCGGATGCATGAATCACCCGCGATTCGCCCTTGTGATCGCGGCATTCCACGCTCACCTTGCGCGCGCGCGGCACCACGGCTGTGAAACCCGCCAGACTCAAACAACCTTCGAAGAATTCCGCATTGCCGTCCTCGGCAAGCGCAATCTTCGGGTTTAGGATCACCGTGTTTATGATTACCGGGTTGACGATAACGTGGAACGGCGCCGGCTTTCGCTCGCGCTCTTTCAGGAATTCGGATGGAGCATCCTTTGTGTACTCGGGCTTGTCTTCGATCACCGCCAACTGCAGCGAGAGCCCGACCTGCGGCGCAGCGAGGCCGACTCCCGGCGCATCGTGCATGGTCTCCCGCATCCACTCGATGAGTTGCTGGATCTCGCGGCTGCGAATTTCGGCCGCCGATAACGGTCTGGCTGGTTGCCTGAGCACGGGCTCTCCGGCTTGGACGATCTTGAGTCGCATGCACTGAAAATTGTAACCGTCGTAGACTTACCTAGACCGCGCACAACCGCTAACCGCATGAAAAAGGGCGCAACCACACCAGCAAAGATCGAGCCGCGCTGGCCGGCTATTGTTGCGCTCGCCGCGCTGGCGGGTCTCTATGAATCTCTTCCGGAGCGCTTGACGCCTGGGCCCAATTGGATTCTGCCCGTCGCGATCGCAGTTCTTCTGATCCCCACCATTGCAGCAAGGCAATTGCGCAAACATAGCACGTACTTCGCCCTGGGCGTATTGCTGAACCTGGTGATCACGATAGCGGTCGTCTGGTCTCTTGGCGTCTTGATCGCCGGCCTGCCCGGCAAGCGCGAAGCGCCTACCGAGCTGTTGCGGTCCGCTGTGGCATTGTGGATCAGCAACGTGCTCGTATTCGCCTCGTGGTATTGGCGGCTGGATGCAGGCGGCCCTTTGCAGAGAGAGTTGCGCACCGCTCATACCAAAGGCGCATTTCTGTTTCCGCAGATGACTTTCCCGCCGGAATCCCCGTTGGCGGACACCGGGTGGAAGCCCGGCTTTGTCGATTACCTGTTTCTCGCCTTCAACACGAGCACCGCGTTCTCTCCCACCGACGTGCCGGTGCTGTCACGCTGGGCCAAGCTTTTGATGATGATTCAAAGCTGCGTCTCGCTCGGTAGCATAGCCATCCTGGCAGCGCGCGCTATCAATATTCTGTAAGGCAGCAGCTCCGGCTCTATTGCTCCACCAGCGTCTCTTCACCGGGCCAAACGGTAACTGCTTCGCCGGCGCGCGTCGGCTTGCGGCGTCGCGTGACCAGCCGGTCCATGTAGAGGTAAATAACGGGCGTGATGTAGAGCGTCAGAAGCTGGGATACGATCAGTCCGCCGACCACCGCGATACCAAGCGGACGCCGAGCCTCGCCGCCCGCCCCGGTGCCGAAAGCGATCGGCAAAGTTCCGAGCAGCGCGGCCATGGTGGTCATCATAATCGGACGGAACCGCCGCAAGCAGCCTTCGAAGATCGCCTCCTCGGGCGATTTACCTTCCTTGCGCTGCGCCTCGAGCGCGAAATCGATCATCATGATCGCGTTCTTCTTCACAATGCCGATCAACAAAATAATTCCCACGAAGGAATACAGATTGAGATCTTCGCCGAAGAGCAGAAGCGTCAACAACGCTCCCAGACCCGCGGCGGGCAGACCGGACAGAATCGTGATCGGATGGATGAAGCTTTCGTATAGGATACCGAGCACGAGATAGATCACAAGCACGGCAATGATCAGCAAGATACCCAGCCCGCGGAGCGAGCTCTGAAACGCTGCGGCGGTGCCCTGGTAACTGAATGAGACGGTATCGGGCATGCCGATCTGGCGCGCCGCCTCGTCGATCAGATGCGTCGCCTGGCTCAGCGCTACACCCGGCGCCACGTCGAACTGAAAGTTCACTGCGGGCAATTGGCCGATATGATTCACGCTGAGCGGCGCAACGGTTTGCTTAAGGTCCGCGACCGCCGAAAGCGGGACCATTTTGTTCTGACTCGAACGAATGTAGAGATCCTTCAGCGCGGCCGGATTGCGTTGGTATTGCGGCAGCACTTCCAGAATCACGTCGTACTGGTTCGCCGAAGTCTGAATCGTGGTCGCTTTGCGATTGCCATATGCGTCGTACAGCGTGTTCGCGATCTGATCCGGCGTTACGCCGAGCGCCAAGGCGCGGTTGCGGTCGATGTCCACATCCAGGCGCGGGCTGCTCAACCGCAGATCGCTGAAAATGTTTCTCAACTGCGGTATGGAATGCAGCTTCGCTTCCAGCACCGGCGCCCATTTGTAAAGCTCCGCCGTATCGGCGTCCTGAAGCGCCACCGAATACTGGCTGCGGCCTTCATTCTGGCCCAGCGGAATCAGCGGCGGCACCTGCAGGAAGGTCATCAAGCCCGGGATCTGCAGCAACTGCGCTTCGAGCTGCCCGATGATCACATTGGCGGGCGGCCGGTGCTTGGCGTCCTTAAAGGCCACGAACACAAATCCCTGATTCTGGCCCACGAAGCTGCCCGTGCCCGACCCCCAATCCTCAATCCACGGATTCTTGCTGAGAACCGCATTCACCTGCTGCTGCAAGCGGACCATCTCGTCAAACGAAGTATCCTCCGCCGCTTCATCGCCGCCCATGGCGAAGCCCTGATCCACGGTGGGCATGAACCCTTTCGGCATGACTACGAACAGATAGACGGTTGCGACTGTCAGCAGAATGGTGCCGACTAGCGTGACGGGCCGATGACGGAGGACGATTTGAAGCGTTCGCCGATAGGAATCGTTCAGCCACACGAAGAAGTGCTCCGACCAGCGATAGAAGGCTCCCGTGGGATGGGTCTCGTGCCGCAGGAAGCGGCTGCACAACATGGGCGTCAGCGTCAACGATATGACGCCGGAGATGAGGACCGCCACGGCGATGGTAATGGAAAACTCGCGCAAGAGCCGGCCGATGATGCCGCCCATGAAGAGCACCGGAATGAATACGGCTACGAGCGAAACGGTCATGGAGATGATGGTGAATCCCACCTCTCGCGCGCCCTCGATAGCAGCCTGCATGCGCGGCTTGCCCATTTCCACATGCCGCACGATATTTTCCAGCATGACGATAGCGTCATCGACGACAAACCCCACCGACAACGTCATGGCCATCATCGAAAGAATGTCGACTGTAAAGCCCAGCAGCTTCATCGCAGCAAACGTGCCGAGCAGCGAGAGTGGAACCGCAAGGCTGGGAATGACAGTGGCCGAGACGTTGCGCAAGAAGACGAAGATCACCAGAATGACCAAACAGATGGTCAGAATCAGCGTGAACTTCACATCCGCGATCGATTCGCGAATATTCTGCGAAGCATCGAAGGCCCGGCCAATGTGGATTCCCGCCGGCATCGATTGCTGCATGACGGGCAAGAGTGCTTTGACCGCGTCGGCGACCTGCACGGTATTGGACCCCGGCTGTTTATTCACCGCCAAAACGATGCTGTGCTTGCCTTCGATCCAGAAGACGGTCTTGGTGTCGCTGACGCTGTCGAGGACTTTGCCCAATTCGTTCAGGCGCACCGGGCTCCCGTTGTGATACGTGACGATGAGCTGTCCGAACTGGGAGGCCGAGGTGAGCTGGCTGTTGGATTGAACCGTATAGGATTTCGATAGCCCGTACAGCGAGCCTGCGGGCAAGTTCAAGCTGCCTTGGGCGAGCGCGGTTCGTACCTGCTCCAGGTCGATCTGATGGGAGGCAAGCTGTCCGGGGTCTGCCTGCACCCGCACCGCATATTTCTGGGACCCGAACACCTGTACGCGTGCGACGCCGCTGACCATAGAAATGCGCCGCGCCATCATCGTCTCGGCGTATTCGTCGAGCTGGAATGGCGACATGGTGTCGGAGTTCAGAACGATAAACAGGATCGGGCTTTCCGCCGGGTTCACCTTCGAGTAAGAGGGCGGCGCAGGCATGTTGGTGGGCAAGCTTCCTTGCGCCCGTGCAATCGCGGCTTGCACATCTTGTGCCGCGGCATCGATGTTGCGGCTCAAGTCGAACTGCAGTGTGATCGAGGTCGAACCCAATGAACTGGAGGACGACATGCTGTTGATGCCGGCGATGTTTGCGAATTCCGCTTCGAGCGGCGTGGCCACCGAGGATGCCATGACGTCGGGATTGGCGCCGGGAAGCGAAGCACTCACCTGAATGGTGGGATATTCCACTGCAGGCAGATTGCTAACCGGCAGCGTCGTATAACTGAGCAAGCCAAAAATAAGGATGCCTGCCATCACCAGCGTGGTGGTAATGGCGCGGCGAATAAATAAGTCGGTAAAATGCATGCCCAGTCCTATTGGTGTCGCCTACGAGTTATCTTGCGGCGGCGCCGCCGCACTTCCCTGCCCCAATTGCGGCTCAGCCTTCAGCACACGCACCTTCATTCCAGGCGCCAAGCGCATCTGGCCTTCCGAAATGACCATTTCTCCGGCCTGAAGACCGTTGCCGATCACTGCTTCCTCGGTCGCCTTGGGCGGCGTGTAATTGCGCAAAACCTGAACGGGCCGCATCGCCACCGTATTGTTGGATGCGTTCATCACCCAAACGTACTTGCCTTGCGGGCCCGTCTGAACCGTACGGCTGGGCACCACAACACGATTATGCTCCAGGTTAAGGCGCGCCTGCACGTTCACGAACTCGCCCGGCCACAGCGCGCGATCGACATTGGCAAACTGCGCTTTCAGTTTGATGGTGCCGGTGGTTGCATCCACCGTGTTGTCGATAAAGCGCAGGGTACCGGTGACTGCCGGTTGCCCAGTACCGGGATTGGCCTGAATCACCAGCGGATGTTCCTCGTTATATTTTCGGACTTCCGGCAGCAATTGCTCCGGCAGCCCGAAGGAGACATAGATGGGCGACATCTCAAGCAAGGTCACCAGCGCGGCGTCGTTGTCTTTGATCAAATTGCCGGCCTTCACCGCGATGGCTCCCGCGCGGCCGGTGATCGGAGCGGTGATTTTCGTGTACGCGAGTTGCAGTTGCGTCTGTGCAAGGCGGGCCCGATCCGCTTTGGCCGAGGCCACCGCGCTCTCCACCGCCGCTTGATCCGCATCGATAGAAGCCTGCGTGGACTCATTGGTCGCCACCACCTGCTCGGTCTGCTCTCTCGAAAAAATGCCTTCCTTTTGTAACTCCAGGCCGCGATTCGCGGCCGCCGACGTCTGTTTCAGCATCGCTTGGTCTTTGGTCACGTTGGCGCGCGCCTGTTGCTCGAGCGCCGCGTCCTTCGCCAAATCGGCCTGCGTCTCGGCAATCTGCCGCTCCAGAGGCTCGGGGTCGATCTCGAACAGGAGCTGCCCTTTTTCCACGTTCTGGCCTTCCTGAAAGTCGACCCGCAAGATCTGCCCCGCCACGCGAGACTTCACATCTACTGAGCTGATCGCCTCCACGTTTCCGACTGCCGACACGTCCAGCGGCACGTCCGTAGCAACCGCCGCCACCGTACGCACCGGCGCCGTCTGCATCATCATCATGAAGGCTGCATTTGCATTCTGCTTCTTCGCGCAGGAGCCAAGCAGCGCCACGCAAGCCAACGCGAACAGCAGGATCGATATTGGGATAAACCTGCGGAGCTGTTTAGACACGAAACCTACTTGTTGTTTTGGGGTGAATTCCATCTTCTCACAGCCCATGCCGTGGGCGTTCGGGCATGCCCTTCTTTGGATACGAACAAAAGCCGAAAAGGTTCCGCTCCAGGATAAAGAATTTCTAAGTTTCGCCGGCCGGGCGTCACCGCACCTGAATGGTGAGTTGCTGGGAGGCGGTGTGGCCCGCCGCATCCGCCGCCGTGATCGTGTACGTCGTGGTCTTCTCGGGCCGCACGTCGAAGCAGTGCAAATAGCTGGGCTTGAGCTGCTCCACCGGCGGATCGATCTTCACTGTCTTCGCGTCCACGATGCCGTAACAAATATGAGCGACTTCCCCCGGCCGCACCACGGCTTTATCGGCCGACCAGGTCCGAAACGACAGTCCGCCGGAGCCGAATATAGTTTGCGCTTCGCGCTGCCGGTGCTCTGCCTGCTGTGCCGCCAGCTCTTGCTGCGCCTTGACATTCGCTTCATGCCGGGAATAGAAGGTCCAGGCTACATAGAGCGCTGCGACGATCACGGCCACCGTCGTGTACGGCAGCAGCGCGGCCAGCGGCGATTTCTTCTGGGGCGGCGGCGGTGCGTCCGTTAAAGCCATGTTTCTAATTTATCCAGGCGCGGGTTGGCGGCGCGCCTGATCCACAATGATAGGCATGTCATTGGACTTATTCGATCTTTCAGGACGCGTGGCCGTGGTGATGGGCGGAACTTCGGGAATTGGGCGCACCCTCGCGCTCGGTCTGGCGGAGGCGGGCGCGGACGTGATCGCAAGCGGCCGCCGCGAACCTCTGGTCAACGAAGTGGCAGGAGAAATCGAAACGCTTGGGCGCAGATCGCTGAGGGCGACGGTCGATGCGTCGAGCCGCGCGTCCATCGATACGCTGCGGGATCGAGTGCTCGCGGAGCTGGGGCGTGTCGACATTCTGCTCAACGCCGCCGGCCAGACGTTTCGAAAACCGACTCACACCGTATCTGAGGACGAATGGGCCCGGATTATGGACGTAAACGTCACGGGCATGCTGCGCGCCTGCCAAAGCTTCTATGAGCCGCTGGCGCAGAGCGGCCGCGGCCGAGTGATCAATATCGCGTCGCTGACCTCCTATGTGGGCTTCTTCGAAGTAACCGCTTATGCAACCTCCAAGGCGGCGGTTCTCGGACTCACGCGCAGCCTCGCGGTGGAGTGGGCACGGCAAAACGTCAACGTGAATGCGATCGCACCCGGTGTGTTCCGCACCCAGTTAAACGCAGACCTGCTGGACGGCACCGATCGCGGCCGGGAGCTTCTTCTGCGCACGCCCATGAAGCGTTTCGGCAACATTCGCGAGCTCGTCGGCGCAGCGGTCCTGCTCGCTTCCGACGCGGCCAGCTTCATCACTGGGCAATGCCTCGCGGTCGATGGAGGGTTTCTGGCCTCGGGGGTGAATAGCTAAGGCTTCACATTCACCTCCACATACGAACCGGCTTCCTTCGATCGATAAATCCGCTCGGTCGCCTTCACGAACTGCGCCGGACTCGCATTCGGGATGTCGGTAAACGTTTGTGGATTTCGATCCACCAGCGGAAACCACGAACTTTGCACTTGCACCATAATCCGGTGTCCTTTTTGAAAGCAATGGTAAACATCCGGCATGGCGAATTGAATATGTTGCATCCCGCCGGGCTGGAAGGGTTCCGGTTGTTCGAAGCTGTTGCGGAACTTGCCGCGGAAGGGCTCGCCCCGCACCAGTTGCTCATACCCGCTGAGCGCGCCAGACGCATCCGTTGGATACACGTCGATCAACTTAACCACAAAATCGGAATCGGTCCCGCTCGTGGATACAAAGAGCGACGGCGAAACAGGACCGGCAATCGTCACATCCTTTCTCAGCGGCTCTGTTTCATACGAGAGCACGTCCGGCCTGTGCTCTACGAAGCGTTGGTCCCCATCCATGTACTCGCGCGCCATCTCGAGTGTTGGCTTGCTATAAAAGGGCACCGGGTCATTCGGGTCGCTCGTATACTCATCGAAAGCCCGCTTTTCCCGCGGCGCTTCGCTGGCGAGCTGCCGGTGCGCGCGGAGATAGTAACGTCTCGGAACGACGTTTGCGGGCGGCCATTGCGCTTCGCGCTGCCACACGTTCTTGCCGGTCTCGAAAACGTACGCTTTCGGAAGCTGCGGGTCGGGCGCATCCTTTAAATAGTGCCGGAAGAACGGCAGCTCAATTTCATCGCGAAATAAATCCGCGGTGCGAGAGCCGAAGTGTATATCGCCCAGCTTGTCGCCCGGCGAGTGAAACCATCCGCCGTGCACCCACGGCCCCATCACTATCTTTTCCTCCGTATGCGGAGACTGCCGCTCGATGGCGCGATACGTCTTCAAGGTTCCGGAAAGATCTTCCGCGTCAAACCACCCTCCCACGATCAACACCGCCGGGTGAATGTCTTTCAAGTGCGGCAGTATGTCCCGCAATTTCCAGAACTCATCGTAATTGGGGTGGTTGATGACGTCGGTCCAGTAAGGGTTTTGATAATGAAAGTACTCTTTGTTGGAATTACTTACCGGCCCCATGTTCAAGTAGAACTTATAGCCGTCCTTAGTACCGTATTTGAAATCAGCCTTGGTTTTCGGTAACTCCGGATTATGCTGCTTGCCGAAATCCGTATAGAAGCTGAAATTCGCGATCAGGAAAAGCGCGCCGTTGTGGTACGCGTCGTCGCCCATATAGAGATTGGCGATAGGCGCCTGCGGCGAGACCGCGACCAGCGCCGGATGCGCGTTGATCAAACCCGCGCTCGCATAAAAACCCGGGTACGAGATGCCGTACAGCCCTACCTTGCCATTGTTATTCGGGGCGTTTTTGAGCAGCCATTCGATCGTGTCGTAAGTATCGGTGCTTTCATCCACGTCATTCGGCCCCAGCGTTCGATCCTTTTCCGGCCGCATCTCCACGAACTCGCCTTCCGACATATAGCGGCCGCGTACATCCTGGTACACGAAGATAAAATTGTCTTCGGCGAATGCGCGCGAGGGACCTAAGTGTTTCGGATACGCATTTGCGCCATAGGGCTCGACGCTGTAAGGGGTGCGCGCCATCAGTATGGGATATTTTTGCGAGGTGTCCTTCGGCACATAGACGGCGGTGAACAAGTACACGCCGTCGCGCATGGGAATGCGATATTCGTATTTCATATAGTGAGCCGGAATATCGAACGGCGAATCGGCGAGCGCGCTCGCGCAACCGGCCGCGAGCAGAGCCAACAGGAAAAGTCGCATGCAGAACTATCGTAGACGGCGTGGTCTTGAGAAACTCGCGCAAAACGGGCTTGGTACCAAGCGCCGCCCAGTGGCTTCGCGAGTCCTTTGCTGTCTGGCGGCGCGCATCCGCGCCCTTTGCGCTTCCAAGACGGCTATACTGGGCAAATAAATAGCGAAAGGAATGGCCGCTCGGCTCGCCACGAGCCGAAAACTTTCAGCCATGCAGGATGTAGAGGCACAATTGGCGCGCCTGCGGCAGCGCATAGCCGCCATCGATAGTAAGTTCGCGGCGCGGCAAGCCAGTGCCGCCACGCCGGCCGCGCCCGCACCCCGCACCGCGCGCTGGTTCATCGAAGAGTGGTCGCACGGCGAGGTGGTTGGCAACGAATTCGGCGAGCACTTTCAGACCGAGCGGCTGTTTGCTCGGCACAAGCGGCATGGATCGGCGGATATCGGCGAGTTGGCTGAGTTGCCGCACGACCTGCTCGATGCTGTGGGAGAAAACGAAATTCCCGCCGGACCGCCGGACCGCTGGGCGTTCTTGGACACCGAAACCACCGGCTTGGCTGGCGGTTGTGGCACCTACGCATTCCTCATCGGCGTGGGACGCATCACGCGCGAGGGTTTCCGCGTCCGTCAGTTCCTCATGCGCGAATACGTCGAAGAGGGCAGCCTGCTTGCCGCGCTCGAATCGCATCTGGCGGATTTCGACGTGCTGATCACTTATAACGGCAAGACCTACGATCAGCCGCTGCTCGAGACGCGCTATCGCATGGCCTGGCGCAAGCCGCCGTTTGCACGCCTGCATCACTTAGATCTGTTGCACGGCGCGCGCCGGCTGTGGAAGCTGCGGATGGAGAGCTGCCGTCTGGTCCAACTCGAACAGCAGATTCTCGGCTTCGAGCGCGAAGGCGACCTGCCGGGCGAATTGATTCCGCACGTCTATTTCGATTACCTGCGCACCCGCGAAGCGCAGCATCTGGTGCCGATTCTTCACCACAATGCGATCGACATTTTGACGCTGGCGTGCCTGACCGCGATTGTGCCGGCCGCCTTCCGCAGCACGGACTCGGAATCGCTCTCCCGCGTGGGCGTGCGCCGGGGCGAAGAACTGGCCGGCCTCGCCCGTTGGCTGCAATCGTCGGCCGAGCATGAGCAAGCGCTCGAACTTTTCAAGCGCGCGGTCCAGGCCGGACTCCCGGATGCGCTGCTATTCCGCTCGCTTTGGGATATTGCGCTGCTCGAAAAAAAACTGAAGCGCCCGCACGCAGCCCTGCAGGTCTTCACGGAGCTCGCCGGCTGCAGAAACGAATACCGGGCGCGCGCGCTCGAAGAACTTGCCAAGCACTATGAGCACGAAGAGAACAACTGCTCCTTGGCGCTGGAATTCACGAACCAAGCACTCCGCTACGAGAATTCTTCAGCGCTGCAGCACCGCCGGGCGCGCCTCGATAGACGGCTTTCCAAACCGAAGGCCCGGCGCCTGCTGTAAATTCAAACGTCCCGATTTGAACTTGCTACTAGTGCTTTTCCTATAGATAAGCGCCCTCCATAAACGGCACTCGTTCAGTAAGCGTCGAGGGTGCCGTCTTTATGGATATCTCTGTCGTTCTCTCCACCTATAACCGGTGCGACACGCTGGCAAAAGCTCTGGGGAAGCTTTCGCAGCAGGAAGCGCCCGGTATCCAATACGAAATCATTGTGGTCGACAACAATTCGACCGACCGCACGCCGGAAATAGCCGAGGGCTTTACGGCCGCCGATGCGCGCTTCCGGTATTTATTCGAAGCGCGCCAGGGGCTCTCCTATGGCCGCAACGCCGGTATTCGCGCAGCGCGCGCCGACGCCATCGTGTTCACGGATGATGACGTGGAGGTGGCCACCGATTGGATCCGCCGGATCCATCAGGCGCTGCTCCGCTATCCGGAGGCCGAATATATAGGCGGTCGCGTGCTGCCGCTTTTAGAGGAGCCCAAACCCGCTTGGGCTCACTTCAAGATGAGTCCCTTTGCGCTGCAGGATCTGGGAGACGAGCCCGTCAGGATAGGCGATCCCGACCGGCGTTGCCTGATCGGCGCATGCCTGGCCGTGCGCAGGCGCGCGCTGGCCAAAGCCGGCTTGTTCAGTATTGAAACGCAACGCGTCCAGGACGGCGTCGGATCCACCGAAGACGCGGATTGGGAGACACAGGTCTGGAATTACGGCGGCCACGGAATGTATGTGCCGGAAATTGTCGTGCATTCACCGCTCTCGAAAAGCCGTCTGCTCAAGGCATACCATCGCAGGTGGCACGCCGGTCATGGCAAATTCAATGCCCGGGCGCGCCGTCCGGAACTCGAAAGCGCGCGCCGCTGGCTGGATGTTCCGGCCTTCATTTACCGGCAGGCCCTGCAAAGTGGGTTCGAATGTGCGCTGCTCTCTCTCCAACGCAAGCCGGTCCAGGCCTTCGAGCGCGAGAACGCGCTTCTGTTCTCTTTGGGCTTCATTGCGGAGCGCTGGCGGATGCAGCTCTTAAGTCCTCAGAGCGCGCGGCGGCAGGCACAGGTCAATTCTCTCGCCAGCTAAGGCCGTGCCGCCAGAAGAATCCCGGGCGGGTCTGCTAACTTGGGATGACTGCAGGCAAAAATGGAAATTTCGGTTGTAATGTCCACCTACAACCGTTGCGATCTTCTGGACCAAGATATTGAAGCGCTTCTGAATCAAAAGACGGATGGCATCGAATACGAAGTCATCCTGGTCGATAACAATTCGACCGACAACACGGCCCGGAAAATTGCCGCTTATGCCCAGCGCGACAGCCGCCTGCGCTACGTTTTCGAAGGCCGTCAGGGGGTCGCTTACGGGCGCAATGCGGGCATCGCCGCTGCGCGGGCGGACGTGATCGCCTTCTGCGACGACGATGTGTACGTCGCCCAGGATTGGCTGCAAAGAATACGTGATGCGCTGTCGAGCTATCCGGAGGCTGACTTCGTCGGCGGAAAAGTTCTTCCCGTGTGGCGGCAGGCGCCGCCGCGCTGGATTCTGACCACGATGGGCCCGCTCGCTTTGCAGGATTACGGGGAAGAGCCGATGAGGGTTTCGCTGAAGAATGAGCGCTGCCTGGTCTCCGCCTGTCTCGCTGTCCGGCGGCGCGCCTTCGACAAAGCCGGGTTGTTTCCGCTCGAGACGCAGCGTGTGAAGGACAGCGTCGGTTCCTCAGAAGACTACGAGTGGGAGCTGGAGGTCTGGAAATACGGCGGACACGGCATGTATGTGCCCGACATCATCTGCTATTGCGAAGTGCCCGCGAGCCGGCTGGTGAAGTCGTATCACCGCCGCTGGCATTTGGGACACGGGAAATTCAACGCACTGGCCCGGCGGCGCGATTTCGAAGGCGGACGTTGGCGCGTTCTCGATGTGCCCGCTTTTGTGTACCGGCAGATCGTGGGAGCTGCGCTCGGAACCGTTGCGCAATCCCTCAAGGGAAACAGCGCCGCTGCCTTCGAGCAGGAGAATTATCTGCTCTTTTATTTCGGATTCATCAGAACACGCTGGAAAGCCCAACTTTCACGCGCCCGCAACAGAAACCTGGGATCGGGTTCCGGCGCGATGCACCAGACCTGAGTATCGAGGACCCTGCACTTTGCAAGTTTCGGTTGTGCTTTCAACCTACAATCGGGGCGCGCTCTTGGAAAAGGCGCTCGAAAAGCTGGTCGCTCAAAGGAGCGGAATCGAATACGAAATTCTTGTGGTGGATAACAATTCCACCGATCAGACCAGCCAGATCATCCATTCGTTCGTCGAACGAGACAGCCATTTCCGCTACGTCTTCGAAGGACGGCAGGGACTCTCTTACGCGCGAAATGCGGGCATCGAGACGGCGCAGGCTGACGCGATTGCCTTTACCGACGACGATGTCGAGGCGACCCCCGACTGGATTCAAACCATCCATGAAGCGCTGTTGAGATACCCTGCCGCTGACTTTATCGGCGGCCGAGTGCTGCCTCAGAACGGCGGCCCGTTGCCCGCCTGGGCGCGTCCCACCCTGGCGCCCTTCGCATTGCAGGATTTGGGAGATCAGCCGTTTCAAGTTTCGAAGGAACGGCGGCGCGTGCTGATCGGCGCTTGTTTAGTGGTTCGGCGGGGCGCGCTGGACAAAGCTGGATTGTTCAGCACAAAAACTCAGCGCGTCAAAGACAGTGTCGGGTCGACCGAGGATGGCGATTGGGAAAACAAGGTGTGGGAATATGGCGGTTACGGAGTGTACGTGCCGGATATCGTCTGCTACGCCGAACTTCCGAAGGATCGCCTGGCCAAGTCCTACCACCGTAGATGGCATCTCGGGCACGGCAAGTTTAACGCCAAGGCAGAGCGTCCGGATTGGGACGGAGCCCGGCGGCTGCTCGACGTGCCATTGTTCATGTACCGGCAGGCAGTCGAAGCTGCGCTGCAACTCACGCGCTTCCGGCTAGCCCGCAACGAAGCCGAAGCGTTCGAGCGTGAATGCGATTTGCTTTTCTATATCGGCTTCATGAAGGAACGCTGGAGAGCCCACCTGCTGGGCCGCGCGGAGCGGGGCTGAACCGGCTTGCACGTATCAGTTGTCCTTCCGACGTACAACCGATGCGACGCCTTGCGGTCGGCACTCGAAAAACTGCTGGCCCAGCGTACGAATGGCATTGACTACGAGATCCTCGTCGTCGACAATAATTCACCGGATCGCACCAAAGCGGTCGTAGCCTCGTTTGCGGCGCAAGACTTTCGCTTCCGTTACGTTTTCGAGGGCCGCCAAGGCGTGTCGTACGCGCGAAATGCCGGTATCGGCGCTGCTCGCTCCGATTTACTTGTCTTCTGCGACGATGATGTCGAGGTCCATCCGGCCTGGATTCAGAAGAATTACGAAGCCGCTCTTCGTTTCCCTGAAGCCGCCTACATCGGCGCCCGCATTCTGCCCATTTGGCAAGCTCCGCCGCCCGCTTGGACGCGTTGGAGCATGGCCCCCTTCGCGTGCTCGGAACACGGCGATGAGCCCGTAGTCGTCTCCCCCGAAAATCAGCAGTGCCTGATCACCGCAAGCCTGGCGGTCCCGCGCAACACTTTTCTGCAAGTAGGAATGTTCGACGTCGAGACCCAAAAGGTCAAGGACGCGCCTTGTTCTACCGAGGACTTCGAATGGGAACGGAAGGTCTGGGCGCGCGGCGGCCACGGAATTTACGTTCCGGACATTCTTTGCTACACTCCCATCCCGAAAGAGCGGGTTCGAAAATCCTATCACCGCCGCTGGCACTTGTGTCACGGCAAGCTGAACGCCATCTCCCGAACCTCTGGGTTCGAAGGGCGCCGCAATTTTCTGGGCGTTGCCCTGTTCGTGTACCGGCTCACCCTCGAAGCGGCTTTCAACTTGGTGCGCTATGCCTTCCGTTCTGACCAAAGGGCATTCGAATCGGAAACGCGAATCTGGTTCTTGCTCGGGTTTATGCGCCAGCGGTGGAAGGACTATTTCTTCGGCTCCGACAAGCACCGGCCCGCGAATGCCGCGCGCGACCAGCCAGCCGTATGACCGATCCGCCGTCGGTCACGTGGCTCCTCCCGGTCCGCAATGGAATGCCGTATTTGCCTTTGACTCTCAAATCCATTGCCGAACAGACATACCGCAACCATAAGATCATTGCTTGGGACAACGGCTCGACCGACGAAACGCTGGATGAGCTGCGGCGCTGGATCCCCAGCCGAATTCGCGGAATTGTGGTTTCGGGCAACTCAATGCGCTTGGCGCTGAGCCTGGCAGCCCTGGTGGCTATGGCAGATACCGAGTTTTGCGCGCGCATCGACGCCGACGACATCAATGACCCGGCGAGACTCGAGCGGCAGGTCGCGTTCATGCTGGATCATCCGAAGACCGGCGTTCTAGGAACTCAGGTGCGGCTCATCGACGAGAACGGAGACGAGTACGGCGAATGGAATCATCCCGTGGAGGACCGCGACGTGCGCTGGCTGATGCGCTGGCAAACACGCCTCTCCCACCCCTCGGTGCTCTTCCGCAAAAGCGCGGTCCTGGCGGCGGGCAACTACCGCGAGTTCGAATACGAAGACTCGGACCTGTGGATTCGCATGTCACTCGTTACCGAGATGCGTAATTTACCGGATAGGCTCCTCAAATATCGGCGCTCGAACCGCAGCAAAACGGGATTGATCGAAGACTGGCTGCCCGTGAATCGGCGGGTCGCCAACTTTTCCGCTTCATCGCTCTTTCCCGGCATCGCGGACCCGCGCCGCGCGATGCAACTGTGGGAAGCGACGCATCCTTATCAACTGGAATCTCCTGCAAAATTCTGGCAATTGCACGCCTTGGAAACGGCCGCCGTCTTACTCGCCCGCCAAACGGGAAATCCGGACGACTATTTCAAGCAAAGCGAGAGTTATCGCGAGCAGTACTATCACTTGAAAAGGCGCGTTCTCGAACGATGGGGTCTGCGGCCGCTGCTGCGCCTGCGCCGGCATTTGGCGGCGCGAGGATGAGGCGGTCTGCTCGGTTTACCGTAAATCGCCGCCGGGAATCCCATCCCGCTGAGCTATGACCACCAGCCCTCCCGTCACTTGGCTATTGCCGGTGCGCAACGGCATGCCGTATGTGCGTTCCACTCTCGAGTCGATCGTGAACCAGAGCTACCTTAACCACCGGATGATTGCCTGGGACAACGGATCGACCGACGGGACCCTCGAACTTCTGAACGAATACATTCCAGCGAGAATCCCAGGCACGGTGGTGTCGGGTGTTCCTCTTCGACTCGGACCGACGCTCGCCGAAGCCTTGAAAATGGCGGACACCGAACTCTGTGCGGTGGTTCACGGCGATGACATCAATCATCCTTGGCGTCTCGAACGCCAGGTCGCGTTTATGCAACGCCATCCGGAGGTCGGCATCCTGGGCGGCCAATCGGATTTCATCGATGAAAGCGGAAACGCGATTTCAGGATGGTCGTTTCCGCAAGATGACGCTACGCTGCGTTGGCAGGCGCGGTGGTCGCCGCCTTTCATGCACGCCAATGTGATGTTCCGGCGCAGCGTCATCCTCGAAGCGGGAAATTATCGCGATTACCAGCCATACGAAGACACCGAGCTGTGGATGAGAGCCGCGCCGCTAACTGAATTTGCGAACCTCTCGGATTCGCTGATCCAATACCGGCGTTCGTCAGAAAGCCAGACGGGCCGCACCGTGGACTTCAAGCCGATCCTCCGCGAGGCGGCGAAAGTAAACGCCGGCATTCTTTTCCCTGGGGTGCCCGCCCAGGAAACGATGGCGTTCTGGGAAGCTTCGTATCCGTTCCATTTTCCGGGCGATTGGCCGCGCTCCGCTCCCTTTCGCTATTTGGGATATCTTCGCAAGGCCGCCTCATTGCTGGCTCGCCAGTGCAACAAACCCGCGACTTATTTCTCGAGCACCGCGCTTTTTGCCGAGCAGCGCTACCACATACAACGCCTTTGGATGGAGAGTCATGGCGTCGGCGCGCTGCGGCGTGTCAGAGTTTGGCTCGCCGGACGGTCCTAGCGCGTACGGCCGCAGCTCCAAGCTGCGTTCTCACGGGAAATTACCTACTCGCCCTATCACGTTACTCTAATCAGCCGATATGAGTTTCGATGGACGTGCAATGCACCACCACCCCGGAAGACCGGCGGCTTTGGGCGGCGGATCTTTCCGTTGTGCTCTCAACTTACAACCGTGGAGCGGTGCTGAAGACCGCACTCGATAAGCTGCTTCTTCAAGAGACAAGCGGAATCGACTACGAAATCATAATCGTCGATAACAATTCCAGCGACGACACAAAACAGGTGGTTCTTTCCTACATGGAACGGGACCCGCATTTCCGCTACATCTTCGAGCCGCGCCAGGGACTTTCGTTTGCCCGGAATGCGGGCATCGCGGCAGCACGTTCTGACCTGATCGTCTTCTGCGACGACGACGTGGAAGTTTCATCCACCTGGCTTCAGCAGAACTTCGACGCTTCGGTGCGATTTCCCGAGGCAGATTACATAGGTGGCCGGGTGCTTCCCATTTGGAGCGGCCCGGTTCCCGCTTGGGTCAGACGGACCATGGCGCCCTTTGCGCTCTCGGATTTGGGCGACGATGCCTTGGTTGTTTCGCCCGCGAAGCCGCACTGCCTGGTCGGCGCGAGCCTCGCGGTCCGGCGCCGCGCCCTCGTCAAGGCCGGATTATTCAGCATCGAAACGCAACGCGTCAAGAACGACATCGGGTCCACCGAAGATTTCGATTGGCAGATCAAGGTATGGGCCTACGGCGGACACGGCGTGTATGTGCCCGACATTGTATGTAAGACGGAGGTGCCCCGTAACCGGCTCTCGAAGTCGTATCATCGCCGCTGGCACCTGGGACATGGCAAGTTCAACGCCATCGCCCGCCGTCCACAATGGGACGGCGACCGGCGGCTGCTGGGCGTACCCGCTTTTATGTACCGGCAAGCTATCGAGGCGACGTTCCAGTTCGTGAAATTTCTGCTCCGGGGCAAGCGCGCGGAAGCCTTTGAGAGCGAAATGAATTTTCTCTTCTACATCGGTTTCGTCAGACACCGATGGAAGATCGAATTACGCGGCGCAACCGGAACGCCGGCAACCGAATCTTACTAGTGCCTCATCGAGCTGACGCCCCCAAGCCCGGCCTCGACTCGCTCTGCTTCCCGTTCTAGCTTGGAACATTGCCCGGCTCAGCCTCTGCCTTCGAGTCGACGGCAAACTCGGCCAGCCGCTCACGGATGGATTGCGGCGCATCCGCCAGCACCTCGCAATAGTCTTCGGCGTAGCGCTTGTAGATGATGGCCGCGCGATCGTGCAACAGGTGCAGCGCCCGGCCTTCGCCGAGCGGCAGCCGGAAGCACTGTCGGCCCACCGGATCCTGGGCCAGTTCCTGATCCACCAGCGCGAGCAACTCCGGCAAGCCCGCGCCCGTCAGCGCCGAGATCAGCACCGCGCGGGTCGCGTTCTGGCGCGCCGTTTCACCCAACAGCCGATACGTAAGGGCAGAAAGTTCCTGTCCCCGCTCGGGTTCGCTCAACCGGTCGCTCTTGTTGAGCACTAGAATCTGCGGCGTTCGTTCGGCGCCGATTTCGCCGAGCAGCTTGAGGACGTGCGCGCACTGTTCGCCCGCCAGCGGAGATGTCAGATCCACCACGTGCAGCAGCAGCGCCGCCGCTGTGACCTCTTCGAGCGTGGCGCGAAAGGCGTCTACCAGCGTGGTCGGGAGGTTGCGAATGAAACCGACCGTGTCGCTCAGCAGCACCCGGCGGCGGGACGGCAGCCGGATCTGCCGTACCGTCGGGTCGAGCGTGGCGAACATCCGCGCATCGGCCAGCACACCCGCACCCGTCAGGCGGTTGAAGAGCGTCGATTTTCCCGCATTCGTATATCCGACCAAGCCGACCGTCGAGAGCGGCACCGCTTGCCGCTGCGACCGCTGCACCCCGCGCGTGGCGCGCACCCGCTCTATTTCCGTTTTCAGCTTGGAGATACGGCTCCCGATCCGTCTCCGGTCCGTTTCCAACTGCGTTTCCCCAGGGCCGCGCGTGCCGATGCCGCCTCCCAACCGCGACATCTGTGTTCCGCGCCCGGCGAGCCGCGGCAACAGGTAGCTCAACTGCGCCAGCTCTACTTGCAACTGCCCTTCGCTGGTCCGCGCCCGGCGCGCAAAAATATCCAGGATCAGTTGCGTGCGGTCCACCACCTTTACTTGCAGCTTGCGTTCCAGGTTGCGCAACTGCGTGGGCGTCAAATCGTGATCGAAGATCACGGTCTCAATGCCATCCGCCTCCACACGCGCCTTGATCTCCGCCACCTTCCCTGAGCCCACCAAAGTGGCTGGATCGAGCGCCGGACGCGCCTGCGAAATGCGCTCCACCACTTCGGCTCCGGCGCTTTGGGCCAGCACGACTAATTCGGCCAGGGATTCGTCTACTTCGGCATCGTTCGCCACTTTTCCGGCGAAAAGCCGCTGCCGGCCCGTGACTTCAATGCCAACCACCAAAGTGCGTTCTGCTTGGGCGGGCACTACTCGTCGGCTTCCGGCTGCTCGGGCACCAAAACGGGCGTACCAGGCGCGCCTGCGCCATGGCCGCCTACCCCGTGCAGAGGCTTCGAAACCACCACGGTGGAAATTGCGTGTTTAAAGATCAGTTGCTCCTGATTATTTGTTTCGAGCACCACCGAATATTTGTCAAAACTCTTGATACGGCCCGATAATTTCACACCGCTCATCAGGTAAATGGTTAAAAAAGTTTTGTCTTTCCTCGCGTTATTTAGAAACGCTTCCTGAATATTCTGGGCAAGCTTGTCCATTTATTTTTTATCCCTGTTCATTTCCGCAGCGCTCCCATTGGCTGTGATCGGGTGGCGCGCTCCCCCGGCAGTCCCCCATCCTGTCTAACGCGCTGACCCGTCTCTTCAGTACGATTCATAGATCTAGTGCGCTCCCGGCGCTCACCTGGGCGCCATCGGTGCTTCCCTGCCCTCCAGCCAGCGCGCAGGCCCCGTGGTAGCAAACTCCACAGTATCTGGATTTTCAATTTAAACCCTCGGTTTCAGTGTTATCTACGCTCCAGTAGCGCTTTTGGCGCTCGCATGTTGGAGATGAAATCCCCCTATCTTTCCGCAGAAAAATCCGCCGGCCGCCCCTTTGAGTGCCGAAAGTTGCGGTATGGGCTCACGGCAGGCGTCCGCGGCGCTTATCCCCGGTACCTCGCGACCAGACTAAGTGCACTTCTGTCCTCAAGGTTGCACTGCTATGCCGCCGATAAGCTTCTTGTCTACGATCTCGCCTTCTCCCGGAGCGAGAGGCGTGATCAGCACATAAAAAGGATGGATCGTTGAAATGAAAAAAGTTCTCCTACTTGTCCTGGCGGCAGGACTATCCGCATCGGCGGCGCCGCCAGCCCCGAAACTCTCGCCAGAAATGGCCACCGCCGATCCACAGGCCATGGTTCGGGTCGTCATCCAGTGGGCTAGCGCCCCGGACGACTCCAAGGATCGAAAGGTGCTTTCGCGGGGAGGGACTGTCCATTATCGCTTCCATGCGGTACCCATGGGCGTGTATACGCTTTCCGGGTCGGCGGTGCGTGATCTGGCCAACGACCCCGATGTCGCATATGTATCGGTAGACCGCCCGATCTTCCCTAAATTAGATCTGACCGCTGCCGCCGTGAACGCCAGCACTTTGTGGAACGCCGGCTGGACCGGATCGGGAATTGGAGTCGCCGTAATCGACAGCGGAATGAATCCGGATCCGAACCTGGGACCGGGCAGGAAGGTGGTTTTTAGCTACGATTTTACGAACGCCAACAACGCCGCCGCCGCGGCCAGTTTGCTCTCGAGTCTCGGGACTTCAACCGCCTCGACGCCTGGGCCGGGCCCGGCTCCCGCGCCACCCGCCCCGCCTGCGCCCGGCGGTCTCTTAGGTCTGCCTCTGCTCGCCCCAGGGCCAGGCGGCCTGCTGGGGCCGCTACCGGCGGCCGCTGTTTCGGCCTTCAGCACCCCGGCTCCGGACCAGTTCGGGCACGGCCAGCACGTGGCCGGAATCATCGCCTCGAATGGCCAGAGTTCCAGCTGTCCGAACTGCAGCAGAAGCTTCGTCGGAATCGCCCCGGGGGTGAATTTCCTCGATCTCCGGGTTCTCGACCAGAACGGCCAAGGCAGTGACAGCACCGTCATTCTTGCAATCGACACCGCGATTGCGCTGAAAAACGTTTACAACGTTCGGGTCATCAATTTGTCTCTGGGCCGGCCTGTTTATGAAAGCTACACCCAGGATCCGCTCTGTCAGGCCGTGGAAGCCGCCTGGAAGGCCGGCATTGCGGTGGTAGTGGCTGCCGGCAACGAAGGCCGCGACAATACGTACGGGGAGCAAGGCTACGGTACGATCACGGCGCCCGGCAACGATCCCTACGTGATCACGGTGGGTGCGATGAAAACCGAAGGAACGCCCACCCGCGCCGACGATCTGATTGCCACCTACAGTTCCAAAGGCCCGACGCCGGTCGATTTCATCGTGAAACCGGACCTCGTAGCGCCGGGCAATCTGGTGGTCTCGTTACTCGCGCAGAACTCGACTCTATCGAGTGAATATCCGGGCAATTTGGTTCCGCTGTCGTACTACGAATCGAACCTGCCGCCGCCACAGGCCAAGAAGAACTCGAACAATTATTTCATCCTGAGCGGCACCAGCATGGCCGCCGGGGTAGTAAGCGGAGCCGTTGCCGACCTGTTCGAGGCCAACCCCAAGCTCACGCCCGACCAGGTGAAGGCGCTGCTGATGGAGACCGCGTCGAAGAGCTTTCCGCAATCGAGCACCGTGACCGACCCCACTTCGGGTCAGACCTTCACCGACTACTACGACATCTTCACGGTGGGCGCCGGATACATCGATCTGGCAGCGGCGCTCTCGTCGATCAACACTGTACCGGCTGGCGTCACGGCCTTATCGCCGGTGGCCAATTACCAAAGCAATAGCGGTTCGGTCAGCCTCACGTTCGACCCGTCTTCTATCTGGAGCACCCAGGCCGTCTGGGGCGCGAACTCCATGTGGGCCGCTCAATCCGTATGGGGCGCCTCCGTTTTGCAGGGCAGCCAGGCGGTTTGGGGCACTCAGGCGGTTTGGGGCACCAACTCCATGTGGGCTGCTAATTCCATGTGGGCCGCCAACTCCGTTTGGGGCGCGCAGGCCGTGTGGGGCGCGAATTCCATGTGGGCCGCCAACTCGATGTGGGCTGCCAACTCCATGTGGAGTGCTGCCACGAGCAGTGCGGAAAGCGCACCCATCGCGATCATGGGCGAACAGTAGTTACCGAAATACCTTCCGTCATACTCCATAACACTCTCGCCAGGCGGGGCAGCGGTCCTAAGCACTTAGGACGCTCGCTCCGCCTTCTTACTCTTCGGCGGCGGCGCCTAATGTAAGTAAGGCCTTCAGCCGATGTGGTCTATGACAGCCGCTGAGAGGATTCCGGCTATGCATTGCACTTCCATCCAGGGCAGGTCTCGTGCTCGCCCGCGCAGGGCGTCGCGCGAACGCGGCTCCAGTCTGGTCGAATTCGGCCTGGTGCTGATCCCATTGCTTGCGGTAGTCATGCTGATCTTAGATATTGCCTGGGCCATCTTCGCCCAGGCGACCATTCAAGAGGCAGTGCGTGAGGGCGTACGTACCGGCGTAACGGCTAAAATAGCCGGCGCCTGCACCACCGTGACTTGTACCGTCCAAACCGTCGTGCAGACTTATTCTTTCGGCTTTATCTCGCCAGCGAACGCCAGCACGCTCGTCCAGGTCACTTACTATTCTCCCAGTGGCGGCACGCTCACCCAGGTGAGTGGAAGCGGCGCCGACGTGGGCGGCAATATTATCCAGGTCACCGTCAGCGGACTCACCATCAAAGCACTGGGCGCCATCATGTTGACTCAGCAAAGCGTGAAGGTGGGAGCTACTGCATCCGACATCATCGAGAGTAATCCCAGTCCCGGGCCTCCCTGATTATGACGATTCGGAATCGGATGCCGCAAAATAGACCGCCCGTGGGCGAACGGGGAAGCGCGCTGATCGAATTTCTCCTGTGCATGACCCTGCTGATCGTGCCGCTGCTGCTGGGCACGACCGTGCTGGGGCTGAACTTGATTCGCGAGATTCAGGTGACGGAAGTGTGCCGCGACGCCACCCACATGTATTCCCAGGGCGTCGATTTCACCGAAGCGTCCTACCAGAGCGAGCTTTTCAAAATCGCGCAAGGCCTGAACATCAGCGCCAGCGGAGGAAACGGAGTCATCATCCTTTCCACCATCACCTATATCGACTCGAATGCCTGCACTGCGGGAGGATATACCAGCTCCAACTGCACCAATTTGAATCAGAATGTGTTCACGCGGCAAGTGGTGATCGGAAATAGCTCGCTGCGGGCAAGTGCGTTTGGAACCCCGCCCGTGGACGCCACCAACAGCGATAACGTCACCCAGGCTAACTACCTGACGAACGCCACCGCGCGTGCGAATTTCTCCGTAATTCCGCTCTCGGCAGGGCAATACGCCTACGTCGGAGAAACCTATTTCACAACTCCTGACCTGAGCTGGTGGGGCCCCTTGGGGACCACTGGCATCAGCGCCCGATTTGTCTTTTAGAGCGATCCGCCGATGAGAACACTTCACGACAGGAACGACGGCCGCAGATGGAATGCCGTACCCTGCCGATCGAAGCCGGGCGAGCGCGGCGCCACCGTCATCCTGTTTTCCTTCATGCTCGTCACCATCATGGCCCCGCTCATCGGTTTTGCCGTCGATGGATCAGTCTGTTACTGGATGAAAACGAAACTTTCGTCTTCGGTTGACTCCGCTGCGCTCGCCGCTGCCCGGTCATTGAGTCTGGCGTCCAGCTCCAGCCTGCTCCAGAGCCAGGGCGCCAGTACCGCGAGCGAATATTTCACGGCGAACTTCCAGCCGGGCAGCATGGGCACCTCGCTGCCGAGTGTCACCCAAGCGAGCCCCTGTACCACCAATTCCAACCCCTGCACCACGGTCACCTTGACCAGCGCACAAGTCATTACGGTCACCGTGCAGGCCACCGTCAGCGTCCCGCTCTATTTCTTGCGCCTGATCGGGTTTAGCAGCGCAAATCTATCCGATACCGGCCAATCGACCCGCCGCAGCGCCAACGTGATGTTGGTCCTCGATCGCTCCTACTCGATGCAAGAGGCAGGCGTGTGCAGCACCTTGGTGGCGTCGGCCCAGAATTTTGTCAACGACTTCGTCGATGGCCGCGATACTCTCGGCCTGGTCACCTTTCAGGCCACTGCCAATAACGATTACGCTCTAAACACGTATTTCAAGTCGAGCAGTCCCAGCCTGAATACCACTTTGAGCGGGCTCGTGTGTACCGGCTATACGACTACCGCCGAAGCGCTCAATCTCGCCTACACAAAGCTTCAGGCGCTCAACCAACCCAGCGCGCTGAACGTCATACTCCTATTTACCGACGGCCAGCCCGATTCGATCGTTGCGACCTTCCCGGTAAAAACCTCTGCCGATAACAGCGACCGCTACCAATGGAGCAACACTTCGACACTTGCCAATCCGTCGCCGGCGAGCGGGTGTACGTCAACCACCACGGTCGGGCCGGGAGTACTGATCGACGCAGACGGCGCGCCCGACGCGACTGGCTATACCGCGGGAATTTATCCCGATACTCCCACCGCAATTACTTACTCGAGTCCCTATATCGCGCCTGCCAGCACCATCTCGGCCCCTGGATGCGCCTTTATCAATACCAGCAGCTACCCGACCTACACCGGCACGGTGCGCGAAGACGTGGCATACCTGCCATCCACCGACAAGTTCGGGAATCTTCTAACCGGCTATAAGTCGCTCGATTACTACACCGCCGGCCCTTACATTAACCAGCCCAGGGTCGATACTCCGCGATCGGTGATGTATGCCGCGACCAACGCGGCTAACAATCAGGCCAACACCATCCGTAACAGCGGCATTATTATCTACACCATCGGCCTGGGCGGAACCGCCGAACAGCAGATCGATAGCGACTTCCTCATGCGCGTCGCCAACGACCCGACGCTGCCCTCCAGCGAATACAATTCCAGCCAGCCGGCTGGCCTGTTCGTCTATGCCACCGCCGGCAGTCTGGGGCAGGCGTTCGAACAGATCGCTTCCGAAATACTCCACCTGTCCCAATAGCTGCCCCTCGCGTTATCCTCTGATCGTATGGCCGCTGGCACCAGCCGCACGGTCGAAGCGGAAGAACTCGTCGGCCGCCGCATCGCCTTTCTGAGCATGAGCGTGGGCGCCGTGCTCGCCGCATCCAAGATCTGGATCGGGATGAACGCCGCCTCCACGTCCGTCGTCTCGGATGGGTTGGAAGCCGCGGGCGATGTGCTCTCATCCGGTATCGTCTATGCCGGCCTGTGGCTTGCCAGTAAGCCGCCCGACTACGAGCACCCTTACGGACACGGCCGCTATGAAACCCTCGCCGGACTCGCCATCGGCGCCATGCTTCTGCTCGCCGGAGCCGCCATCTTCTGGCATAGTCTTATATCGCTGGGCCAGCCGTCTCGGGTGGAAATGTATGCGCTTTACCCGTTGTTTGCCGCCGTTTTTATCAAGATTGCTCTCGCCGGCGTCAAATTCCGCGTGGGTAAGCGGATCACCAGCGCATCGCTCGAAGCGGATGGCTGGCACGATATCACCGATCTGCTCTCCACCTGCGTCGCCCTCATCGCCGTGGGCCTGACGCTCGCCAGGCCCCTCCGCTTCGGCGCAGCCGACCACATCGGCGGAATCGTCATCGGCATCCTCATCTTCTTTCTCTCCGTGCAGGTGGTGCGCCGCACCATCGGCCAGTTGCTCGACACCATGCCCGAGCCGCGCAAGCTTTCGCAGATCCGCGCCGCCGCCCTCAGCGTCCCCGGCGCGCTCGGCATCGAGAAATGCCTGGCCCGCCGAACCGGTCTCCGCTATCACGTCGACCTGCATCTCGAAGTCGACCCCGAGCTGACCGTCCGCGAATCGCACGAGATCGCCACGCTCGTTAAAATCCGCATCAAGGACACGCTGCCCTGGGTCGCCGACGTACTGGTGCACGTCGAGCCTTCGCGGCTCTCGGCCGAGCAAATGGCGAGTCGCAAAACACTTCTGGCGCATGGAAAATAAGGAAATCGCCCAGCTCCTCCACGAGACCGCCGACCTGATGGAAGTGGCCGGCGAAGACGGTTTCCGTATCCGCAGCTATCGCAACGCCGCCGCCGTCATCACCAGCTATCCCGAACGCGTCGCCGACATCGTCTGCAATCCCGGGCGCAAGGTCACCGATATCGTGGGAATCGGCAAAGGCTTGGCCGCGGTGCTCGCCGAAATCTGCGAGCGCGGCTCGTTCGACCGCCGCGACCAGATGCTCGCCAAGTATCCGGCCTCGGCTCTCGAGCTGCTGAAAATCCAGGGGCTCGGCCCGAAAAGCATCGCCCTGCTCTACGAACATCACGGCGTCAAGACCGTCGCCGATCTCGAACGCATCTGCCGCGAGCACAAGCTCCGCGACCTGCCGCGCATGGGCGCCAAGCTCGAAGAGAAAGTCCTGCGCTCCATCGAAGCCTATCGCAAGAGCGCCGGCCGTTTTCTGCTGAGCTTCGGACGCCGCACCGCCGATGAGCTCATGGCCGAATTCGCGGCGCTCCCCGGCATCGAAAAAGTAGAGGCCGCCGGCAGCCTGCGCCGGGGCCGCGAAACTATCGGCGATCTCGATATTCTCGTCACCGGTTCCGGAGCCGGCGAAGCGCTCACCCACTTGGTGAAGCACCCCAAAGCGCAGGAAGTCCTCGGCCAGGGCGTCAATAAAGCCAGCGTCACCTTCGGCCTGGAGCGCCTTCAGGTCGACGTCCGCGCGCTGGGCCACGAGAGCTTTGGCGCCGCCTTGCAATACTTCACCGGCAGTAAAGAGCACAATGTCGTTCTGCGGACCAACGCGATCAAGCAAGGTCTCACGTTGAACGAATATGGCCTCTTCACGCTGGAAGCGAACAAGCGCGTGGCGGGCGCAAGCGAGCCGGAACTCTATGCGCGCCTCGGATACGCCTGGATTCCGCCGGAGCTCCGCGAAAATTGCGGCGAACTGGAAGCGGCACAGGCCGGAACGCTGCCGCATCTGCTCGAGCTCGCCGACATGCGCGGCGACCTCCACATGCACACCACCGCGACCGACGGCAAGGCCTCTTTGCGCGAAATGGCCGAAGCGGCCGCGGCGCTCGGCTACCAATACATCGCCATCACGGATCATTCCAAGGCGCTTGCCATGGCCAACGGGCTCGATGAGCAGCGTGTGGTGACCTTTGCGCGCGAAGTCCGCGAGCTGAACCGCGAGGGACTGCCGCTGCGCATCTTCTCCGGCCTGGAATGCGACATTCTCCGCGACGGCGCCATGGACATCGCCGAAGATGCGCTCGCCGAGCTCGACCTCGTCATCGGCAGTCTTCACAGCTACTTCAATTTGGAAGCCGCGGAAATGACCGATCGTTTTCTGCGCGCGCTGGACTCGCCATCGCTCAAAGTGATCGGCCACGCCACCGGGCGTTTGCTGCTCAATCGCGAGCCCTATCCCTTCGATTTCGAGCGTGTCGCCGCCAAGGCCGCCGAGCGCGGCGTCTGCTTCGAGATCAACGCCAGCCCGGAGCGGCTCGATCTGCCCAGCCACCTGGTTCGCGCCGCCAAGCTGAAAGGCTGCCGATTCACCATCTCTACCGACGCCCATCGGCCGTCCCATCTTCTGAACATGCGCTTCGGTGTGGTCACCGCGCGGCGCGGCTGGCTCGCGGCGGCCGACATCCTCAATACACGCCCGCTCGCCGAATTCGAATTCGCGCTTCGCACCCTGAGAGGTTAAGATGCCTGAACGTTTAAGAATTGCCGTTGCCGGACTCGGGCGCATGGGCGCCATCCACGCACTCCACGCGCAAGAACTGGCCCGCGAATCGGGGGACTGCGAGCTTGCCGCCCTAGCCGACCTCGAGACCGAACGGGCCCGCCGGATCGCCGCGGATATCGGCGCCGACGTCCCGATTTTTCCCTCCATCGAAGATCTCGCCCGCGCCCGAGTGTGCCACGCCGCCGTCATCGTCACCCCGACTGAGAATCATCACGCGCATGCGAAGCTGATGATCCAGGCCGGCCACCGCGTGCTGCTCGAAAAACCACTCACCGGCAGGATAGAAACCGACCGCGAGTTCGCGGCCGAGCTCGATCGCCATCATCCCGATTCCCTCATGCTTGCCTTTCAGCGGCGCTACGATGCGCCCCTGAGATACGCGAAGGAACTCATCGAGAGCGGCGCCATCGGCCGCATCTTCAAGCTGTACTCGGCGCTCGAAGACTCGAATCCCGCGCCCAACGGCTACAAGAGCGGCGGCATTCTCCCGGATATGTCCATCCATAATGTGGACGAGATCCTCTGGCTCACTGGCCGCATGCCGCGCTCAGCCGCGGTGATCGGCTCTCGCATTTACAGCCATCGTCTCACCACCTGCCAGGAAGATTTCGACGACGCGCTTTTATACTTGTGGTTCGAAGACGAACTGGTTGCGCAAGTGCAAGTCAGCCGGAACCACGTCTCCGGTTACCGCAACGAAACGATTATCTTCGGCGAGGAGGGGCAGATTCACGTCGGCCACTTCGAGCAGCAGCCATTTGAAGTGCAGGTGGAAGCGTACGCGCGGCGCGGGCGCAGAGGACCTCTCGCCCAGCGCACGTTTCACATGCCCGATTATGGCCGCCCGTTGGCCGAGTTCGTCGACCGCTTCGGCCCGGCCTATAAAGCCGAGCTCGCCGCCTTCGTGGAATGCTGCCGCACCGGCGCGCCCTTCCCTGCGACACACCGCGACGGCCTGCGCGCGCAGGAGGTAATCTCGGCCGGAATGCAGGCCGTCATTGCATCCGAACAATCCGCGCGCATCAGGCCCGCGTAGCCACTCGCACACGCCGCAACTGCAGCCTGACTCTTCTACTTGTTCGCGCACAACGGGCGCCAATACGCTAAGCGAAGACACCCTGCGCGCTGTTACGCGCCTACTTTTTCGCGAACCTGGCTGCGCGCATACTGCTCCAGCTTGCGCGCATCGGCGTAAAATTTGCGAATTCCGTCGCTGAGCTTGTCCACCGCCATCGGATCTTCGTTGTGCATCCAGCGGAAATCTTTTTCTTCGAGATGAAGCTGCTCGCCTTCGCTGGCCTTCGCCTTGTCCGGCGTGAGCTGCGGAGTAATTTCGCCTTGCGTCTGCTGCATTTTTTCCAGCAGGTCCGGACTGATGGTCAGCAGGTCGCTGCCTGCCAGATTCGTGATCTGCTCCACCTTTCGGAAGCTCGCCCCCATCACCTGCGTCTTGTAGCCGAACTTCTTGTAGTAGTTGTAAATGCGCGTGACAGACGCCACACCCGGGTCCTTCTCGATCGGGATGTCTTTACCGCCATTCTCTTTCTTGTACCAGTCGTAAATGCGGCCCACGAAGGGAGAGATCAGCGTCACCTTCGCTTCCGCGCATGCCACCGCCTGAGCGAAACTGAACAGCAGCGTCAGGTTGCAATGAATGCCCTCGCGCTCCAGTTCTGCGGCCGACTGGATGCCTTCCCAAGTGCTTGCAACCTTGATCAGAACGCGTTCGCGGCTCACGCCTTCCTTCTCATACAGGCTGATCAAATGGCGCGCCTTGGCCAACGTGCCTTCGCGGTTAAAGCTTAAGCCCGCGTCCACTTCGGTCGAAACGCGGCCCGGAACGTGCTTCAGGATTTCACGGCCAAAGCTGACGAACAGCCGGTCCATGAAGGCTTCAGCCTGTTGCTTTTCGTTTCCGCCCTGCTGGTCGGCGTGTTCCACCGCCTCGTCTACCAAATGCTGGTATTCCGGACGCTGTGCGGCTGCATACAGCAAGGAAGGATTGGTAGTTGCATCCTGGGGCTTCAGGCGGGCGATCGCCTCGATATCGCCCGTGTCTGCCACCACCGTGCTGTACTTCTTCAATGATTCGAGCAGTGTCATCCTTATCGCTCCTTACTTCTATTGATGCATATTCGGCCCCGAGGACGCGCGGGAAGTTGTGGCGGCAGTTCTTTCTACGCGGACCGCCGCAGCTGATACAGTACGTGGCGTCGCTGCGGGTGCCCGGGTGCGAAGCGGGGATGCTCGAAATCGTCCGAGGGATCGTGCGTCATCCCGAGCTTCTCCATCACACGCCGCGATCGCCAATTCCCCGGCACGGTGAACGAAACTAATGCCTCGAGCCCGATTTCGTCGAACGCATAGCGAACCATCTCCCGTGCGCCCTCGGTCGCCAATCCCTGGCCCCACCACTGGGAGCCGAGTCTCCATCCAATCTCGACCGCCGGCATAAACGGCGCTTCGAACTTTGGCGTCAGGAGCCCGATGAATCCCAGGAACGCCCCGGTCGCCCGATGCTCGGCCGCACATAACCCGAACCCGTGTTCATCGAAATGACCCTGGATGCGGTCGCAAAAGTCGTCGCTTTGCGCTCTCGAAAGGAGCTGAGGCATGAACTCCATCACTCGCGGATCGGCGTTCAGTTCGGCGAACGGCGCGCGGTCCGTCTCGCGCCAGGCGCGAAGTATCAGCCGATCGGTTGTGAGCGTTGTGACCATTGCGTCCGCTTCCCACGATACGGTAGTGACCGGCCTACCGACAAGGTCCAATGGTGGGCAAGAAAACAGACCAAGTGGGACGGGATAACTCGGGCGAGTTAGTGAGCAACGACGAGGCTACTTTCGAGAAGCTAAGCCAAGCCGTAAATAGCTGCCGAGACTTGATCGGTGCAGAAGCAACGAAACCGTCTGCGCCATTTCGCCGCGCGGTGTTACCTATCATTGTTATTCCGACGGGACTCTTATGGCAGATTGATTACGACGTGAATGGGCGGCAGGTGAGACCGCCCCGAATCGTCAGTGAAGCTACATTGTTCCTGAACCATACGTGGTCAGTGCTGAATCAGCGCGGTGAGTCTTTCTCTTACCGGCTGTCACATGTAGAGGTCATCACGATACGACGCCTTAAAGCAGCAGTTCAACGCTGGTTCGGTTCTGATGGTCTTTCTTGCCGCTGAAGTTCCGGCCTGAGAAGGTTTTCCGCACACGGTCGCAGCCGGCGAGCAGACCTGCGCCCCCCACACTCACCTTACTCCCGCTTCCGCGTACCCCGATACTGCCGAATCTCGAAAACGATCTGCTTTGCGTTTCCCTGCGCATCGCCATTAACTGTGGCAGCGGCGTATTCGTTCTCGCGGCCTGCTGACTTTAGGCAGCGCTCCAGCGCCGCCGAATAGTAATTGAGTGCGCGTTCGGTGCGCGGAAGTTCGCGCGTAAATAACGGGTCCGCCGACGCGAGGCACGCCCAGAGCGGTTCCTCCTCGCCCTCCGGTTCGATCTTCGCGGGGAATAACGGCCCTTCGTCCGCCAGGGTCAGCGTGAGCACAGCACCCGGTTTATCGGGATAGACCTCATACCCGTAGTCCACCGTCTTGACGAGTCCTGTCGCCGTGATCTTGTGGCACGCCGTATTCACGATCAGGTCGTTGACGTCTTGCCCGACCGCTAGCCCGGCGATTCGAATCACCGAATCGGTTGGCAGCCGAGTGCCGCGCACCTTGATCTCGTCAATCCGTACGAGTTTATTAGCCTCGGGGGGCTGAGAGCTCTGCGCCAATGCGCCAACTGAAAAGTATGTAATCGCCATCCATGCAGCTAAGTATCGAATCAAACCCTTGCGCAGACTCAAAGCCGTACCCTGAACTGCAATACTTGTTGTCACGTTGAATGACTATTCTCTTCAGCTTTATGAAGATTCTGCGCGTTCTACTCGTCGCGCTCTGCCTTTCGTCTTGTTTGTCGGCCCAAGACAAAACGCAGCCGCCTGTCCTAGTTACCAAAGTCGAACCCGATTACCGGAATTTGACCGCTGGATACTTCGTCGATATCGCCGAAGTAGAAATGACGTTGGACGCCGCGGGAGTACCGTTTGCATTGAAATCTTCTGTGGGACTGCCCGACAATGTCGTTCAAGCTCTGAGCGCCTGGCGTTACCAGCCCTACAAGAAAAACGGCCATGCTGTCCCGTGCGCTCTGACAATGAACGTGCCCATTCGCCGGCAGATTACGCCGTTGCTCGAGGGCGCCATCCAACCCGGGTGGTTTCCCACGGACGAGCAAGTGCGCCAAGCCGTCGAGGAAGGGAACCAGCTCACGGCCGAAACGGCATCGAAGCTTGCAGAAGACTTGCCTTCAGCCGAAGCCGTGAACCACGCTCGCACGTCACTCCTGATTTACTACACCAAGGGCCTGCCGGATGTATCCAAAGCTCGCGAGGCGCGCGCCGGGCTAATCGCCTGGCTCATTCAGAATTACCCGGAAGATGAGATTTTAGGCAGCCCCGCCGGCATCATCAACGCGTCCGGCGAGCCACTGGCGGATGCCGAAGCTCAGAATCGCGCAAAGCAGTTATGGCTGCAGGCTGTGAAGGCTTCGCCGATCAATCGGGCGGTGGCCGAACACGCGGTGAATTTCCTCCGCATCGCGGACCCGGAGAAAGCGCTTGAGATTCTAGCCGGCATGCGAACGTGGCTTCGAGCGAGCGCCTGGATCGGAAATGTCTACGGCTTGCGTGCCATGGCCGTGTCAGCGCTCGACCCTCGCGATGGCAGCGCAGTCGCGGTTGACGACGCCGTCCTGCGCTCGAACACCGCGCAATCCGCGCAAACGGCTTTATTGAACGCAACCGACGCCAAAGTGGTTCTCTCCGCAATGGCTACCGTCGAAGGCGCCCACGCCGCGCTGTCGCAGACTCATCTGTGGATGCCGGAACATCGGGACTTCTGCCAACGCCTGCTCAATCACACCAAGGAGCTGTATCCTGCCACCCACGCTTCTTGCGATGCTGTGGAGCGCAATCTGGACCTTGTGCCGCTGATCCACACGCCGCAGAAGCTGACCCAAGCGAAGCTGAAAAAGAAGGTCGTACCGCCCTACCCGGCAGAAGCGAAGTACCGGAGGATTCAAGGCACTCTCGATTTCTCAGCTATCATCTCCGAAACGGGCCGCATCGAAGAACTCGGGCTGCTGAGCGGTCCCTTGGCTTTCTATCCGTCAACCCAGCATGCCGTCAGCCAGTGGGAGTACGTGCCCACCATGAGGAACGGCCGCCCTGTCGCCGTTGCGACCGAGATTACCGTACACTTCGATATCAGATAATACAGCCTCACATCATCGCCACCGGAGGAGCCGGCTCGTCCGGACTGCCCGCGCTCGACAGCGGGCTGCGAATCATCAGAAACGCCAATCCCGCCAGAACTGCCAGGCCGATCAGATAAGAAGGATGCGGAAAGAGCTGTAAGTGCGAGCGGATGTTCTCCGGCGCGAACTGCAGCCCCGCCCACACCAGCCCGAGAATGGCCTCGCCAGCAATCAACCCCGATGCGGTAAGCACGCCGGTATTCTCCACGCGAGCCTTTTGCGCCGCGTTGTAGCCCCGCCGGTCCGCCACGCGATCCCCGATCGCGCGGATGATGCCGCCCACAAAGATCGCGAAGGTGGTTTCGAACGGAAGATACATGCCGACCGCCACCAGCATCGGGCTCTTGACGTTCATCATGATGAATGCAATGCCCATGAGAATGCCGACCAGCACCAACGGCCAGGGCATGTCGCCCGCCACGATGCCCTGCGCCAACAGCGCCATCAAACCCGCCTGTGGCGCGGGCAACTGCCGGTCGCCGAAACCAGTGCCACCGGCTTTGATGTTCCCCTCATGCAGCAGCACCAGCGGGAAATACATCACCAGACTTGCAACCACCACCGCAATCAGCTCCGCCACCTGAATATTGCGCGGCGTGCCGCCCAATATATATCCCACCTTGAAATCTTGCAGCAGCTCGCCCGCTACCGCCGAGGAAACGCAAACAACCGCGGCCACCCCGAGCACCGCCACCACCCCGGCCGTGCCCGATACGCCGAGCGAAACCATCAGCAGCGCCGCGATAATCAGCGTCGACAGAGTCAGCCCGGAGACCGGATTGTTCGATGAACCGATAAGTCCGCAGAGGCTTCCCGAAACCGTCGCGAAGAAGAATCCCAGCAGCAGCATCACCACCGCCGCCACCACGCCGCTGATTACTTGCCCGGAGAAGTAAATATACAGCGCGATCATCAGCACGAACACCGCCCCGATCAGCGAGAAGACAACCTTCGAGCTCATGTAGCGCTCGGTCCGGCTCAGCACTGCGGTTTCTGCGGCGGTCTGGCGCACGTCCCCGATGGCGCGCTTCAGGCCGGACGCCAGGCTCGCGCGCATTCGAAACAGCGTGAACGCAGCGCCCACCAACATGCCGCCCACCGCGATCGGACGGACGATGTACCGCCACACGCCGCCCGCCAGATTGCTCCAGGAGTCGACCGGGGCGCCAGCCGGAAGAAACGCCTGCAACTCCGGGCCAAGAAAGTAAATCAAGAGTGGGACCATCAGCCCCCACGCCAGCACGCCACCCGAAAACTGCAAGGCTGCCAGGCGCAGGCCGATCACGTAACCGACACCCAGATAAGCGGGGCTGACGGTGGGCGCCGCGAAGGTGGAGGTGCCGCCGGTGTGAATGAAATTGCTGGACCCGGCGCCGCCCAGGCGCACGCGGCTCGTGCCCAACCGGCCGATCGGAGTGGGGAACTCCGCATCCGAGGCGAAAAACCCGAACCGCCCCAGCAGGAACACGAGCCCGCCCAGCCCGATGTTCCAAAACAGATTCTTCGCCGCCTGCGCGCCCCGCTGGCCGGCTTTGTGAATCTCAGACGCAGCCAACGACTCCGGAAACGGCAGCTCGGCATCCTCCACCATCACGCGCCGAACCAGCGAGATAAACAGCACCCCCAATACGCTGCCGACCAGCAGTAATACGGTCGTTTTCCAGTACGCCTCCCGGAATCCGAAGGACGGCCACACGTGCGCAATCACAAACGCCGGGATAATGAAGATCGCTCCCGATGCAAGACCCTCGCCGATGGTGCCGCTGGTGCGCGCGATGTTCTCTTCGAGCAGTGATCCCTTCCAGGCCCGCAGCGCCGCCATGCTGATGACCGCCGCCGGATACGTAGCGGCAACCGTAATGCCGGCGCGCAATCCCAGGTACGCGTTGGCCGCGCCGAGAATGACGGTCATCGTCAGTCCCAGCAACATCGCGCGCAGGGTCAACTCGCGCATCTGCATGTGCTCCGGAACGAACGGTTTGAAGGGCGTTTGTGTGCTCATCGTGACGCATCCAAAATACCGTATAGTCAAGTCATGGCGAGTTCGACCGCGATTTCAGTGGAGGAATATCTCCACAGCTCTTATAGACCGGATTGCGACTACGTCGACGGCGAGCTAGTGGAGCGCAATGTGGGTGAACTGAAACATTCTTTCCTGCAAAACATTCTGGGCGGGTACCTTCGTGAGCTCTCGCGCCGCTCGGGAATTCGTGTGGCGACCGAGCTGCGGATGCGAATCAGTCCCACACGCTTCCGCATTCCCGACCTCACCGTGATGCTCAGAAGCCAGCCCCTGGAACCCGTCCCCGCGCATCCGCCGTTTCTCTGCGTCGAGATCGTCTCGCCGGACGACCGCATGATTCACATCCTCGAGCGCGTAAAGGAATATCTGGCGTTCGGCGTGAATCACGTCTGGGTCCTTGATCCCGCCAGCCGCACCGCCTATAGCTATACGCAAGAGGAAGGCCGCGAAGTCCGTGACCGCCTCACGACACAGAATCCCGAAATTTCCATCTCTCTCGCGGAGCTCTTCGCCGAACTCGACGAAGCTCTTAGAGACGACGCTTAGCCGAGCCGCTGCTTCACCATCTCGCTCAACACCTTTCCATCCACGCGCTTGCCCGCCAGCTTCGCCTGCGCCGCCTTCATCACCGCTCCCATTTGCTTTTGCGACGTCGCCCCAGTCTCGGCAACCGCCGCCGATACCGCCTCCTCGATCTCCGCCTGCGTGGGCGCGGACGGCAAATACTCCTCGACGATACCGATCTCGGCTTCTTCTTTCTTAGCCAGCTCTTCGCGCCCTCCTTTGCGGAACAAATCGACCGACTCCCGCCGCTGCTTCAGCAACGTGTTCATCACCTGCATCTCCGCAGCCTCGTTTAGAGGCTTCATCGAGTCGATCTGTTGCTTCTGCAGGGCCGACTTCATCATGCGCAGCACGCTCAGCCGGCTCTCGGCCTTGGCCTTCATCGCCTGCACCATGTCTGTTTGTATCCGATCGAGAAGCGCCATCGCCCAACATTGTACGTGTCACACTGCCAAGCCCATGATTTTCCATGATTCCACAAGCGGACAACCGGAAGCTCTCCCTCCTTGCAACCCGCTTCCCGCGCTCCACGTCCCACCCGCTGTTATACTTAGCTACTTTTGAGGCTCAGTTTGAGAAAGTACAGCGCACTCCTTGCTCTTTTTGTCTCCGTTTGCCTGGTCAGGGCCGCCGATTTCACCTCCGGGCAAGCGGCCCGCGCCGTCGTCGGCCAATTGACGTTCACCGCCCAAAACCCCACGCCCAGCAAGCAGATCGTCGGCGCGGTTGGCGGTCTCGCCTTCGCCAACGGCATGCTGTTTGTCGCGGATTCCAGTCCCTTGGGCGCAACCGAAGAGGATTTGGGGCTTGCCGGCGAGCCGGTCACCGTGAATAATCGCGTCCTCACTTTTCTCGGCGGCGACATTCCTACCCCGTACACCGACCTGAGCACCCTCGGGGTGTTCGACCCCGACAACTGCAACGTGTGCGGCTACCCTGCCTACAACGTCCTCGGCCAGCCGAATTTCACCTCCAACAGTCCGAACTACCCGGTTCCCACCGGCCAAACCTACGGCACCCCAACCAGCTCCAACCTACGGGCGGCAGCCGGTGTCGCAAGCGACGGCCACATTCTGGCGGTTGCCGATACGGGCAACAACCGCATTTTGATCTGGAACTCCATCCCCACCACCGTGGACGCGCCCGCCGACGTCGTCCTGGGTCAGCCGGACTTCACGCACGGCACCGTCTATTCGCCACCCACCGCTAGCTCCGTGCGCGCCCCTCAGGGCGTCTGGATCCAGAATGGAAAACTGTATGTCGCCGACACCCAAGACAGCCGCGTGCTCATCTGGAACAGCATTCCCACCGCCAACAATCAGCCCGCCAACCTGGTTCTCGGCCAGACGAGCTTCACCTCCGCCAACGCGCCTCCGCTAACCGCGATCAGCCCCAACACCACGGCCACTCAGCTCTGGAATCCCACTTCCGTCACTTCCGACGGCACTCGCCTGTACGTGGCCGACTATGGCTTCAATCGCGTGCTCATCTGGAATACCATCCCCGCCTCTATGGACCAGCCTGCCGACGTAGAGGTCGGACAGCCGGGCATGACGACCTCCGTGCCGAACTGGACGACCTATTTCTGCCCCGTCAGCGGCTCCGACGTGAACGGCACCCCGTGCGCCGGAACTCTGAATTTTCCCGCCTATGCGCTCTCGGACGGTACGCGCCTCTTCATCGCAGACCAGGGCAACGACCGGGTGCTGATCTTCAACACCATCCCGACCCAGAATGGCGCCAACGCCGACGTCGTCCTCGGCCAGCCGAATTTCACGACCGACGTCATCAGCACTCAAACGATCAGCATCGCGAGTACCGCGATCGATAACACCGCGGGTGTCGACACCATCCCGAGCCCCACTTCGTTGGCTTTCGACGGCACCAACCTGTACGTGTCCGACCCGTTCAATCTGCGGGTGCTGGTCTTCACGCCCGGGGACACCAGTCTGCCCGACAACTCCGTCGTGAATTGGGCCAGCGAGATCATCCGCCAGGAAGGCGTCGTTACCATGACCGGCACCATCGTGGCCAACGACACCGTGACCGTCACCATCGGAACGGCAACTTACACCTACACCGAAAAAACCAAGGACACCCTGGATGATGTTGCGCAAGGCGTGGCCAACGCCATCAACTCCAGCAACAGCGGGGCGGGCGATCCGAATGCCACCGCGATTTTCGCCGGCGCCGGCACCGCCAGCGTCTATCTCAGTTCCAAGAGTGTCGATCTAGCCTACGACGCGATCGCCCTTTCCGCTACCAGCTCCAATATCGCCGACGTCGATCCGATCGCTTCCGGAGCCTATCTGTCCGCCGGCACTGCGGCAACCGCCGCGCCCGGAATGCTGGTCGAAATCGACGGCTCAAATCTCACCGGACAGAGCACCCCGGTTGTGGCGCCCCTAAGCGGCGCGCTGCCCACTAGGCTGGCCGGGGTTCAGGTCTTCATGGACGGAATCGCCGCGCCTATTTTTCGAGTCTCGAATGTCCAGATCATCACCCAGGTTCCCTTTAGCTTCACAGACCGCAACAGCACGAGCATCTACGTTCGCACCACTCACAGCGACGGAACCGTTAGCGTGACCAATGCGACTCCGGTCTACATTGCGCCTGCCAACCCCGGACTTTTCGCCACACCGGCCACGCCCGGTCAGTCCTCCGTATTGAGGCCCGCCGCCGGCGCTTTTCATCAGTCCGGCAACCCGGAGGCTGTTATCGATCTCGAGGGAACGATTACCGCTGGCAATACGCTGACCATAACCGTCAACGGGCGCAACTACACCTACACCGTCCTGAGCACCGATAGTCTCGCCAGCATCATCCAAGGTCTCGTCAATGCCATCAATAATCCCGGCGATCCACAAGTGACGGCCAGCGTCGGCGGCCAATTCGATCGCGTAGTAATTACCGCGAACCAGGGGGGAGCCGCGGGCACCGGCATTCCGATCTCGGTCGCCAACAGCACCAGCGCCACTGTGAACCTGACCGCGTATACCAATGCTACCTGCTGCAACGTTACGCCAAATTCTGCCATCACTACTGCCAACCCGGCAGTCCCAGGCGAAACGATTAACGTCAGCGCAGCCGGCTTGGGAGTCCTAGTCGACCCGGCCGGCAACTTTCTTAACGACGCCTTCGCTGGCGCGCCCTACGCCGGACCGCAGCCGAATTCTGCTGGCAACCCCGTCACCGCAACCATGGGGGGCGCCACGGCTGAGGTCGTAAGCGCCGGCTTGCCGTCTGGCTCGTATGGTGTCTATCAGGTGCAGCTCATCGTTCCCCCGACCGCCACCACCAACGACAACACACAACTGTTCATTGCCCAAAACGCATACATCAGCAATCTCGTCACGCTCCCGGTTGGTCCCGCCGCGCAAGTCGCCGGCGGCTCGGGCAATGGCAACTCGGTCTTCACCTCCGGCGTGACGTTCACCGCCACTCCGAATCCAGTTCCGCCCGGCTCCAACGGCCTGGGCAGCACCACTCTGGCTTGGGCCGGCGCACCGGGCAAAGTCGCCATTTATAATGGCAACCCCACCAGCGGCGGCGGCCAGATCGCCCTCGGATTCAGCAGCGGAACTTCGGTCACCAATAATGTCGCGGACGGCGCCACGTTCTATTTGCAGGATCTCACCAATTCCAATCCCAAGAGCCTGACTGCCACGCTGGCAACTCTCACCGTGCACGTTGAAAGCGGTATCGCCATCGGGATTGACAGCCCGAACGCCTCAAGCTCAGCCTACAGCGGAATTGCGCACTTCGGCGGATGGGCCCTTGACTCCATCGGCACCGTGGGAAGCGTAACCGTCTCCATCGATGGTGTCTCCGTCGGGGCAGCTCTATATGGCGCAAGCCGCACGGACGTCTGCACTCACCACGCCGGCGCGCCCAACTGCCCCAACGTCGGTTGGAATTTCTATTACGACACGACCGCGCTCGCCAATGGGAGCCACGCCTTCCAGGTTACGGTGGAAGCGATCGGAGGCCAACGTCTCACTCAGGCCTCATCCTTCAACGTCAGGAACGCCTTCGCGGCAACCGGTACCATCGCCGTCATCGATACGCCCAATAGCGCGGACGGCCCGGTGCAAGGTACGATCTCGCTCTCCGGCTGGGCCCTCAATCCGAATTCGGCCATCGCCAGCGTGGCGATTCTCATCGATGGAGCATCCTACGGCAATGCGTCTTACACCGTGTCGCGGCCTGACGTCTGCGCCGCTCATCCCGGCGCGCCGGGCTGTCCCATCGTAGGCTGGTCGCTTCTGTTCGACACCAACAGCTTGTCCAACGGAACCCACACCCTCGAAGCAGTGGCTACCGCCAACAACGGCGACGTGGGCGCCGTCGCCACCACCTTGAACGTCGCCAACTGGACCTCCGCGAATCCCATGACGATCTCGATTGGCGTTCCGAACAAAAATAATGTCTACAGCGGTACCGTCGCGTTTGGCGGCTGGGCGCTCGATAACGACGCCACAATCCAAACCGTCTCCGTATCCATCGATGGCGTGGGTCATGGCAACGCCGTTTACGGCGGCAGCCGGCCCGACGTCTGCGTAGGCTTTCCGGGTCGGCCCGGATGCCCCGATGTCGGTTGGAATATCGTCGTAGACACAACCCAGCTTGCAGACGGCCAACACAAAATCGCGGTGACGGGTACCGCCACCACCGGCCAGAGTTCCACCGTCGGCACCACCTTCACAGTCAAAAACCTCACCACGTCGAATGCGCTGCATGCTGCCATCGATTTCGCAGCTAACCCGAACACCACCTTCAGCGGCACGGCTTCGTTCACCGGCTGGGCCCTCGCGAACAATGGCGCCATCACCGGCGTTCAGATCTTGGTGGATGGCATCCTGCGCGGCTCCGCCCAATACGGCACCAGCCGGCCAGATGTCTGCAGCGGCTACCCCAGCGGCGTCGGCTGTCCAAACGTTGGCTGGACTTTCAACTTCGATACCAGCGCGCTCACCAACGGTCCTCACATCTTGGAAGCGGATGCTACCTCGAGTACCGGCGAGCACGGCACGGTGCAAGCATCCTTTATTGCCTCCAACTCCTACGCCGGAAATCCCATCACGATTTCCATCGATCAACCCGCCAGCGACGCCAGTGCCTACGAAGGCCTCGCGCAGTTCTCCGGCTGGGCCGTCGATCTGAGCACCGCCATCTCCACCGTCTCCCTCTCCATCGATGGCGTGCCCTATGGCGCGGCTCAATACGGCGTAGCCAGGCCGGATATCTGCGCCGTCTACTCCACCGCGCCTGGGTGCCCCAACGTCGGTTGGTCCGCTCTAGTCGACACCACGCATCTGACCGACGGAGTTCACACTCTCGGTGTTACCGCCACCGCTGCCAACGGCGTTTTCTCCGTCGTGAGCTGGGTCTTCACCGTCGCGAACTGGTCCACTCCCGATCCCATCCGCATTGGAATCGATACTCCCAGCGCGCAAAGCTCCGGCTACTTCGGAACCGTCATCTTCGGTGGTTGGGCTCTCGACGTAAACACACCCATCGTCACTGTGCAAGTCGCGGTCGACGGCACTCCCGTCGGCACCGCTGCCTACGGTGGCAGCCGGCCGGACGCCTGCGCGGCCAACGGCAACCCGCCAGGTTGCCCGAACGTGGGCTGGGACATCGGCGTCGATACAACTCAATTCGCCAACGGCGCCCATACTCTGGATGTCACCGCCATTTCGGCTACCGGCCAGCGCTCGACCTCCACTGCGAGCTTCACGACCATCAACTAGCGGTGCGGACCGGACACCCTCCCGGTTCCTCCGCGCCGGACCTCTCGTCCGGCAAGCGTCGCCGCCCCCGCTCGCTTTGCTATTCTGAGGTTCTGCTCGTCGAAGTTCTTCCATGTACATAAAGAAACAACGTCTCCTGACCCCCGGACCCACGCCGCTCCTGCCCGCCGCTCTTCACGCCATGATGGGTTCCGATATCCACCATCGGACAGAGGATTTTCGCAATCTTTATAAACAGGTTCTCTCCGATCTGAAGGACGTCTTAGCCACCTCGAATGATGTGCTCGTCCTGGTTGCTTCCGGCACCGGCGCCCTGGAGGCCGCCGCGCAGAATTTTTTCTCTCCCGGTGACGAGGTGCTCGTTTGCTCGGCCGGCAAATTTGGTGAACGCTGGGTCGAGATCGCCAAAGCTTGGGGCATGAAAGCCACTGTCCTGAGCGCTCCTTACGGCGACGCCGTCCAGCCGGCGGCCGTCGAGCAGGCGCTCGCTCAAAACGGAAACATCAAGGGCGTCTTCGTTCAGGCATCGGAAACCTCCACCGGCACCCAGCACGACGTGAAGTCCATGGGCCTCGCCGTCAAGAAGACCGGAGCCATTTTCGTCGTTGACGCCATCACCGGCATCGGAACCATGCCTTTGGACATCGACGGCTGGGGATTGGATGTCGTAATCGGCGGTTCGCAAAAAGCCTTCATGATCCCGCCCGGCTTGGCGTTCCTCGCCATCGGCCAGAAGGCTTGGTCGATGGCTGATTCATCCAAGTCCCCGCGCTATTATTTCGACCTGAAACGCGAAAGGAAGAACGCCCTCACCGGCGAGTCCTCATGGACTCCCAACACCGCTCTGCTCCTCGCCTTTGCCGAAGCTTTGAAATACATCAAAACGCTCGGCATGGGTAAGCTCGTCGAAAACGCACAGTTGCTCGCCAAGGCAACGCGCGAGGCTATGACGGAAGTCGGGCTGCAGCTATTCTCCAGCTCGCCGGGTTCTTCGGTCACCGCGGTTCGCCCACCCGCCGGCCTGGATTCCGGCGTCATCGTCAAAGAGTTTCGCAGCCGCTTCAACGCCATCATCACCAATGGCCAAGGTTCCATGAAAGGCCAGATCTTCCGGCTTGCTCATCTCGGTTATTTCGATTTCCACGATCTGTTCGCCATCGTTGCGGAATTGGAAATTATTCTGAACGCCCATGGGCACGCTGTCCGGTTTGGTTCCGGAGTCGCCGTCGTCGAGAACGTGTACGCCGACGCCGCGCTCGCCAAGGAAACCGCGTTGACGGCAAGCTGAGCGCATCCATGAAAGTTCTCGTTGCTGAACCGCTCGCGCCGGCGGCGGTAGACATTCTGCGCGCCCAACACGGTTGGGAGGTCGTGCTGGCCGACCCCAAGACTTACCAGCCTCACCTCGCCGATTCCGACGCGCTCGTTGTGCGCAGTGCGGTCAAAGTGACCGAGGCCGTGCTCGCGCAATCGCCTAAGCTGAAGATCATCGGACGTGCCGGCGTCGGCGTGGACAACGTCGACCTCGCGGCCGCTACCCAAGCGGGTGTATTGGTCATGAATACGCCCGGTGGCAACGCCGTCTCGGTCGCCGAGCACACCCTTGCGCTCATGCTCTCCATGGCGCGCTCGGTGCCGCAGGCCAGCGCCTCCACTAAGAGCGGCAAATGGGAGAAGAAGAAATTTCTCGGTAACGAGCTGCGCGGCAAAACGCTCGGCATCATCGGTCTCGGCAGCGTCGGCCGCGAAGTGGTCAAGCGCGCCAAGCCGTTTGAGATGCGCATCGTCGGCCACGACCCTTACGTCAGCTCGCAAACCGCGCGCGATATCGGCGTCGAGCTGAGATCCCTGGCCGAACTGTATCAGGAGAGCGACTACATCACGTTGCATGTCGCGCTCACGCCCGAAACCGATCGCATGCTCAATAGCGAGGCCTTCGCGCAGATGAAAGTGGGCGTCCGCCTGGTCAATTGCGCGCGCGGGGAGCTTATCGATAGCGCAGCCCTGCAACAGGCCATTCAGTCCGGCCGCTTGGCAGGCGCCGCGTTGGATGTCTTCGAAGTCGAACCTCCCGGCGAGACCCCTCTATTCGGGTTGGAAACCATCGTCGCCACCCCTCACATCGCGGGCTCCACCGAGGAGGCGCAAGAGATCGTCGGCGTCCGCATCGTCGAGCAACTGGTCGAATATCTCACCAGCGGCGTGGCCCTCAACGCCGTCAACATGCCCGCCATGACCGCGGAACAATATCGGACCCTGGGACCTTTTCTCGACCTCTCGGAACGCCTGGGTCTTTTCCTCAGCCACATCGCAACCGGTAACCCGCATACCATCCGCTTCGTTTACTTCGGGCGCCTTGCGGAGAACAACACCCAGCTTCTGCGCAATGCCGGCCTGGCGGGCGTGCTGAGCCGCTCCATGCAGTACCGCGCCAATCTCGTCAATGCCATGCAGATCGCGAATAAACGCGGCTTTCGAGTGGTCGAGCAGCGGGAGCCCGGTCAATCGCATATGGACTCCATTCGACTGGAGATCGAATCCGAAGCCGGTTCGGTTTCCGCCGTCGGAGCCGTGGTCCTGGGCAAACCGCGCCTGCTGCAAGTGGAGAACATCTCCTGCGAAGCAACGCTCGATGGCAATCTGATGTACTCAAAAAATACGGACGTCCCGGGCGTGATCGGCTACTTTGGCACCGTGCTCGGAAAAAACGGCATCAACATCGCAAGCTTCGCGCTCGGCCGCCAGGATGCTCCCAACGGCGACCCTGCGGAGCCCTTGACGGCCATCTCCATCATCGAAACCGACGAGCCGGTTCCCGATTCTGTTCTCTCGCAGCTTCTCGAGCACCAGGCGGTGAAACTCGCCCGCCGCGTGATACTAAGTCACGGGCAACCGCAAGCGGCGACCGGTCGCTAGTGTTCCACACCTCGCCTCAAGTCCAACTTGGATCGGAATAACTTCTCAGATTGAGCTCATCAAGCACGATCGCCCGATTTCGCCGGAAGCGCTCTATCTCTCGCCCTCCGGACCGCAACTAGGCGCCCAATTTCGCCTTGGTCCGAATATTCTTTGCCGCAAGCAGCGCACTTTGCATAGTCGTCGTAGGCAAGCGGTCCTCCCGAATAGCTACCGAACTCCACAAGGACCGTAGTGCCGCAATTCGTGCACTCAAACAGGCGTTCTCTTGATTGCATTGATCTGTCCGTACTTCAGATCCAGCTCCGCCCAACGCTGCCTGTCGCTTCTTAGATAGCGAAGCCGCCGGAAACAAAGATCGTTTCACCCGTGATCCAGCGAGCATCGTCGGATGCGAGAAAAGACACCGGCAATGCTATGTCTTGCGGTTGTCCGGCGCGGCCGAGTGGAGTTTGAGCCACCGCTTGGCTTTCGAAATCGCTTCCCGCGATACCAGCCGATTGAGTGCCCTCTGTAACGACAAAACCGGGATTAACCGCGTTCACACGGATCTTTCGCGGCCCGAGTTCCTTCGCCAATGATTTTGTAATTGTATCCACGGCCCCTTTTGTCGACGAATAAACGGAAGCCGCAGCCGGCGCTAGCGTACTGACGACTGAGCTGATATTCACCACACTTCCACCGCCCGCCGGAAAATGTGGCAGCGCCGCTTTGGTAGCAAGTAAGACGCCCAAAACATTCGTGTCGTACTGCCGCTTGTAATCTTCGGCAGTAACCTGCTCCAGTGGCGAAAACGAATAAACTCCCGCGTTATTAACCAGAATGTCCACTTGGCCGAAGATCTTCGTCGTCTCCTTGAATAGCTTCTCGATGTCGGCCTCGTTCGCTACGCTTCCGCCTATGGCGACCGCCTTGCCTCCATGCCCGGTGATATCCGACACAACTTTCTCCGCACCTTCACGGCTGCTCGCATAATTCACAACCACTTGGGCGCCGTCAGCAGCAAGCTGCTTCGCGATTGCCGCCCCAATACCCTTCGAAGCACCTGTGACTACCGCCACTTTGCCTTTCAAGTTGCTCATTTTTGTCCATCTTTCCCGACGAGGGTTCGCCTCGTCATTTCGATATCTGTCGAAATGATGGTTTTGACGGTTGCGAGGATTCAACAACTGCCGCTGACTTTAAGCTCGAATCTGCGCCCGTAAGACGTCCTACAGCGCGGATAGTCTTCTCAGGTACGCGCTCCAAACATCGCGGCGGAACGTCAGGTGCGCAAACTTACCGGTGCGCTCCATACGGATAAGGCCGGCTGCATCGAGCTCTTTTAAGTGGTGTGATACGGTGGCTGGCGCTAATCCGGTCCAGTTTCGCACGCAAGAGCATGTAGGAGCCGTAGTGGCATCCGCGATTTTCTGCAGGATGTGAAAGCGCTTCGCATCCGCCAAAGCTCTACTGATGAGCGCGAGCTGCTGATCGTTGACCTCGACCCGTTTGGCCGGCATCCTGAGCTTGATCGTACCGCGCCCGCTACAACCTCCGGAGCGGCGTCAATCCATCCCTGCCCCGCCCCATCCTCCTCCTCCCGGCGTCTCGATTCTGACCACCGCGCCCGCGCCCGCCTGCACGTTGCATTTCCCCGGGAGCTCTTTTTCGACATCGTTCTCTCTCAAAACCGCGCGCCCTTTCGCCCCCTCCGAGCCGCCGTTTAATCCATAAGGAGCGAACGCGCGCCGGTCGCTTAATAACGTAACCTGCGCCGGACTTAGTAATTCAACCTCGCGCACTAACCCATCCCCGCCCCGAAACCTCCCCGCCCCGCCCGAATTTCGCCGATACGAGTAACTCCGCACGCGGAACGGATACGCATATTCGAGTGCCTCGACCGGCGTGTTCAGTGAGTTCGTCATATGCGTATGCACGCCGGAAACGCCATCCGAATTCGGCCGCGCACCCGAGCCTCCGGCAATCGTCTCGTAATACGCATACGGCTCGCCGGTTCGAAAATCGATCCCGCCAATAGTGAGATTATTCATCGTGCCCGAGCTCGCCGCGGGAATTCGATCCGGCAAGATCTTCGCGAACGCGCGCAGCAGCACGTCCACAATGCGCTGCGAGGTCTCCACGTTCCCTCCCGCCACCGCTGCCGGCGGCCGCGCATTCACAATTGTCCGTTCCGGGGCAATCAACTCCACCGGCCGCATCAACCCCGCCGTTGGAGCTGCTTCCTCCGGCAACAGGCAGCGCAGCACATAGAAAACCGCCGAGTAAGTGATTGCGTAAACCGCATTCAAACTCCCCTCCACCTGCGCCGCCGAGCCGCTGAAATCGAATCGCACCCGTCCGTGTGCGGGCTCCGTCACGACGCGCACGCAAATCTTCAGCGGCTCCTCGTTAATTCCGTCGTTGTCCAGATAATCTTCGGCCGTAAATTGACCTGCCGGCAATCGCTCCAGCTCGGCTCTGATCAGCGCTTCGGAATGATCCAGCAGCGCGCCCGCGTTCGCCTCCACGCGCGCCAGTCCATACTTACCGGCCATCTCGCTCACGCGCTGAACACCGATCCGGCACGCGCCGATCTGCGCCGTCAAGTCGCCCTCGCGTTCGCGCGGCGTTCGCACGTTATTTAAAATTAAATCGAGCAAGCTCCGGTTGACTTCCCCGCCCGCCACCAGCTTCAGCGGCGGAATGCGCACGCCTTCCTGAAAAATCTCGCGGCACAAGCCCATCGATCCCGCATAGGCGCCTCCCACATCCGCATGATGCGCCCGGTTCGCGACATAAAACGCCGCCCTCCGCCGTTCCTCGACGAACACCGGCATCACCAGCGTGATGTCGGGCAGATGCGTGCCGCCTTCATATGGATCGTTCAAAATCGCCGCGTCTCCCGGCTCGAGCGCCAGCTTCTCCAGCGCCGCTTGCACCGACATCGGCATCGAACCGAGATGCACCGGCATGTCGTCGCCCATGGCGATCACGTTCCCGCCGCCATCGAAAACCGCGCTCGAGTAATCCCGCCGCTCTTTGATGTTGGGCGAGAACGCCGTCCGCCTCAGCGACGCGCCCATCTCCTCCGCAATCGAATGAAACGCGCTTTTAAAGATCGCCAGTTCAATCGGGTCGATTTTCATAAAGAAATGACAAGGTTCGCGAACTCATCTACCCGCACCCGCGCATCCGCGGGAACGTACGTCGTCGCGCTGTACTCCACTATCACCGCCGGTCCCGCAAAGCGGTCACCCGCTCTGAGCCGCGACCGTTGATACATCCCCTGACCGGCCATCGCCTGCCTCCCGTCGCCGTCCCCGAGCGCTTCGCGCTGCGCTTCCATTCGTTCCGTTGCCACGATCTTTCGCACGCGCGCATTGACCACCTCTACTGGCCGTTTGCGATCCGCATACCCATAGCGCTGCTCATGCAAACGATGAAAGTCTTCCGCGAAGCCATCCTTCCACGGCACGTTCAACTCGTACCCTTGTCCTGCATACCGCAAGTCCACCGACGAAAAACCTACGCCGTCCCGATCGCTCGCTGCTAGCTCCGCCAGATGCCGCGCAATCGCCCAGTCGCCCGGCTTCAACATCACCGTTCGCGAATAATCGCGCACCACATCGGAAACCAAAATGCCGTACGCCGATAGCGCTCCCGGATGCATCGGAACCAGCACCTTGGGAATGGCAAGCGCTCGCGCCAGCGCGCACGCGTGCAGCGGACCCGCTCCACCAAAGCTCAGCAAAACAAAATCGCGCGGGTCGCGGCCCTGCTCCACCGAAATCTTGCGCAGCGCTTTCTCCATATGCGAATCGGCCACTCGCACAATACCTTCTGCAAACGCCTCCGCGCTCTCTAGCGCACCCTTTGCGCGCTCGAAATATTCCCACGTCCGCGCTTCGTCTAACTTCATCGCGCCGCCCAGAAACCCGCCCGCATCCAACCGCCCCAGCAACAGGTTCGCGTCCGTCACGGTCGGCCGCTCCCCGCGCCCATAGCAAATCGGTCCCGGTTCCGCTCCTGCCGATTGTGGTCCCACTTTCAGCGCGCCGCCCCGGTCGAAGCTCGCGATCGATCCGCCGCCCGCGCCCACCGTATGAATATCCAGCATCGGCACCGCTACCGGCATGCCCATAATCTGAAACTCCGAAGTGGTCCGCAGGCCGGTTTCCACCTCAACCAGCGCTACATCGGTAGACGTGCCGCCCATATCGAACGTGAGAATCCGCGAAAATCCAGCCGCGCGTGCCACCGCCAGCGCGCCCACCACGCCGCCTGCTGGTCCCGACAAAATCGTTCGAACCGGTTCACGCGCCGCCACCCCAGCCGGGATGATGCCGCCTGAAGACTGCATCACGTGCAAGTGCGAACCCTGCGCCCGAACGCCGCGATCCAACCGCTCCAGATACATCTGCATCTTCGGCGCCAGATACGCGTTGATCAACACCGTCGATCCGCGTTCGTACTCGCGAAATTCGGGCAAGACCTCGTGCGATACCGAAACCGGAACACCTAGCTCGCGCAACGCCGCCGCTACGGCTTGCTCATTCGCCGGATTCGCAAACGAAAACAGCAGCGAGATCGCGATCGACTCCGGCGCCTTGTCCCGAATTGCGCCCACCAACGCGCGCAATTCTGCTTCATCCACCGCGCGCAGTACCGAGCCGTCGCTCGCCACCCGCTCCGCAACTCCGAACCGCATCTCATCCGGCGCCAGCGGAGGCTCTTTCGTGAAAAACAGATCGTAGAGTTTCGGCCTCGCCTGACGCCCGATTGCAATCGTGTCCTCGAACCCCGCCGTAGTGACAAACGCAACCCGCGCACCCTTGCGCTCGAGCAGCGCGTTCGTTCCCACCGTCGTGCCATGCCGAATCTCGGCCGCCTCGCCGTGCGCGATTCGCCCAACCGCATCCAGCACGGCGCGCGCTGGATTCGCGGGCGTCGAAGGCAGCTTCAGCACCCGCAAACGGCCTTCCGCGGCATAAACACAATCGGTAAATGTCCCGCCCGTATCGATTGCGATTCGCATGCCATCCTATTCTCTTCTCTATGGACCCCGAGTTAGGCAAGCGGAACTCGATCAACAGCGACTTCCGATGGCAAAGCACCACTTCCGCTCAACGCCAGACCCTGGTGGCTGCCGCGCTCGGCTGGATGCTCGACGCCTTCGACGTGATGCTCTATTCCATCGTTCTCGCAACCCTCATGCGCGAATTCGGAATGACGCAAGCAACCGCCGGTTTGCTGAACACACTCACGCTTGTCGCCTCCGCCATCGGCAGTCTCATCTTCGGCTTGCTCGCCGACCGCGCCGGCCGTCGCCGCATGCTCAGCCTCAGCATCCTTACTTACTCGGTCTTCACCTTCGCCTGCGGCCTCTCCACCACCATTGCGATGCTCGCTCTCTTTCGTTTTCTGCTCGGCCTTGGCATGGGCGGCGAATGGAATTCGGGCGCAACTCTGGTCGCCGAAACCTGGCCCGGAGCCTGGCGCGGCCGTGCCCTCGGCATCGTGCAGAGCAGTTGGGCCATCGGCTACGCGCTCGCCGCAGTCGTCGCCCATCTTATCCTCGCGCGCGCCAATTGGCGTTGGGTTTTCTTCGCCGGCGTGCTGCCCGCCCTGGTCGTCTTCTGGATTCAGCGCGGCGTGCCGGAGCCCGCCCTCTGGCTGCGCCATAAAGAACAACCCCCCTCGGCAACTCACCTGCGCGAACTCTGGCGCGCCGCCCTGCCTCGCCTCTTCGCCCTGCTCACCATGAATACCTTCGGCATGTTCGCCTGGTGGGGCCTCTTCACTTGGATTCCCGCCTATCTCGCGCTCCCGCTCGCGCGCGGCGGCCGCAATTTCAACGCGCTCGACTTCACCTCCTTTCTCGTGGTCCTCAATCTCTGCGGAATTTTTCCCGGTTACTTGCTCTTCGGCGTTCTGGCCGACCGCTTCGGCCGCAAGCGCACGCTCATCTTCTACCTGGTGCTCGCGGCTCTCGCCGTTCCAGCCTTCGCAGCCGCGCGCCGACCCGGTCTGATTCTGCTCACCGGCTGCATCGCCGCCTTCTTTGGAAGCGGGTTCTTTACCGGCTCGGGCGTCCTCGGGAGCGAGCTGTTTCCCACTCCCATTCGCGCCACCGCCTTGGGCATCTCTTATAACGCCGCCCGCGGCATCAGCTCTCTCGCACCCTTCGTCATCGGTTCGCTCGGCCAGGCGCATGGCCTCTCGTGGAGCTTCTCAGCCTGTGCCGTCGCCTTCGCCTGCGCAGCCACCGCTGCCTTTTGGGTGCCGGAGACGCGCGGCCTCGAGCTCACCTGATCTCAGTCGCGCAACTCGATACACTGTGTTCACCTATGACCAGACGCACCCTCGTTGGTTCGCTCGCCCTGGCCGCCGCGCTCAAAGGCCAGACCCCGTCTTCACAGCCCAACCCGTCGCCCCGCCCGGCCCATCCCCACCACCGCGAACCCCATGCGGAATGGAAGCCGAAGCTCGGCGTGCTCGGCCCCTACACGCCTGCCAACGTTGAGTTCGCCAAGTCCGAAGGCTTCACCAGCATGATCCTCGGCTCCAGCCCAGGCTCGACGCTCGACGCCCTTACCATCACGGATTCCCAAATCGACGAGGTCAAAACCACCCTCCGCAAATTCGACATGCACGTCTCGGCCTTGCAGATCGGCAACAACCCTATCGCCGCGGATCCCGCTGAGCGCGCCCGCGAAATCGACTACTTTGTCAAATCCATCCATCTCGCCGGCAAGCTCGGCGTTCCTTACATCGGAACCCAATCCGGCAAAGACCCGAGCAAAGAATTCCAGCAGCAGATAGACGAAATCGTGCGCGTCTACACCGAAAAATATTTCCCCGCCTGCGAGCAGAACCACGTCCGCATTCTCTGGGAGCCGTACCCCGAAGCGCCGAATCTTGCCACCAGCCCCGTTGGTTTCGAGGCGCTCTTCAAAGGTTTCGGCGATTCACCCTACGTCGGCCTGCAATATGACCCATCGCATCTGGTCCGCCAGTTCATGGACCCCATCCAAACCGCGCGCGATTTCGTCAACCATATCTATGACGTGCATCTCAAGGACACCGAAATCTTCTGGCCTGTCCTGCGCGCGGGCGGCATCAATCCCGTGAACAAGGCGCGCTGGTGGACCTATCGCATTCCCGGCATGGGCTCTATCAACTGGCGCGACTTCTTCAGCGTTCTCCAGGAAGCTGGCTACGCCGGTTCCATGAGCGTCGAGCAGGAAGATCCGTTTTACGGCGCCGATGACCCCGGCCCCGACTTCAGCCCCGATTTCAAAACCGGTTTCATCATGGCCAAGCGTTACCTCGCGCAATACGTGCCCATGTAACGCTTACGGCTTCACTCCGCCCACGTTCGTTCGCACCCGATACACGCTGCTGCTCGCCGTGATATACAGCGTCTTGCCGTCTTCATCGCCCCACGCGACATTGGCCACTTTTTCCGGCATGCGAATCGTGCCCAGGTGTTTTCCCTCCGGCGAAAAGATCCACACGCCTCCCGGCCCCGCGCTATAGATGTTGCCGCTGCGGTCTACTTTCATCCCGTCTGGCGCTCCCGGCGCCGTGTCCGAAGTCGCATCGAAGAACAGCTTCCCGCCGCGGCTCAACGATCCGTCTGCATGAACCTCATAGCGCACCCAAACCTTCTGCGGCTCGGAGTTGTCGACATACAAGTACTTCTCATCCGGCGAAAACGCGATGCCGTTCGGACGCGGCAGATCGGTCACCACTAACTCTAATTGCGAATCGTCCGGCGGCGCGCCGGGCTTCTGGTCAATCGCGTGCGGAATCCGATAGACCCCATTCACGCGCAACTCCTTATCGGGGTCTTGATCGCTCTGCGTGCGAAACCCGTACGGCGGGTCGGTAAAGTACAGCGCGCCATCCGACTTATAAATCACATCGTTCGGACTATTCAGCCGCTTGCCCTGGTATCTCTCCGCAAGAATCGTCACCTGCCCCTGCGGGTCCATGGACTCCAAGCGCCACACATCGCGCTGTGCATGCCCCGCCACCGTCAGCCGCCCGCGTGAATCGAGCGTCATGCCGTTCGAGCCCGGCTCCGGGCCGCCATATGGCGCCGACCCCTTGTATCCACTCGGCTGCATCCAGATGCTCGCGCCCTCGCCCGGCGTCCATTTCCGGATGCTATTGCTCGGAATATCGGCGAACAACAGATAGCCGGCGTGAATCCACACCGGCCCTTCGGTCCACTTGAACCCGGTCGCCACGCGCTCGATCTTCGCACTTGTCTGGATAAGTGCATCCAACCCCCCATCGAGCTTCTCGACGTGCCCGGTGTCTTCCGAGTACGCCCAAAACGCCGCCCCGCCTAGAACCGCCGCCACCGCAACCACCGTTCTCTTGATCATCACGGCTGGATTGTATAACGGGGACATCTCAGCCAGTGCGTTTGCCGTTATTCTGGGTTACTGATATGTCCCACTCCGACGAACCGTCGTCTTGCCTACCTCATCAGCCAATACCCGAGGTTAACTCACGGTTTTCTGCTACAGGAGATTCGCGAACTCCGAGCTGTCGGCTGGGATGTTCATACCTTTTCTGTCAGCCCGCCCGACCGGTGCAACGGCGACCTTGATCCTGTCGAGCAAGAAGAGTTCCGGCGCACTTGCTACATCAAATCGCAAAGCCTCTGGTCAGTTTGCAGATCGCATATGCGAACGCTCCTCACACGGCCAGGCGGGTATCTCTTGCGTCCGTTTCACCGGTCCCATCAATCCGGCGCGCATCCGCGAGCACTATGAGCGGGCCGATATTTTTGCTCTGGCAAGCTTTACAGAAGGGCTTCCCATTGCGCTTATGGAAGCCATGGCGATGCAAATCCCCTGCGTGGCTTCGTGCATCACCGGCATTCCTGAACTCATTCGCGACGGCGTGACCGGTCTGCTATTCAGTCCCGGGAACATTGATGACTTGACCCGCGCGCTCAGGATCCTGATCGGCGACACCGCTCTCCGGCAGCGGATAGGCGAAGCAGCGCGGCTGCACGTAATTCAACATTACAACTTACATGTAAACGTGGCGCGTCTGGCCGAGGTTTTCGGCCGGGAGTTGCTTCCCGTCAATGCCTCTGAACCGTCTGAACTCATCTCCGTTGTAAGTCGCCAGTAAGTCATCGGCCTGAGCAGCCAAGCACTTACGGCAGGTAGTTGTCATAGATTTCCCGCATCCGCGCTGCCGAGACCGCGAGCGAAAAGCGCGTTTGAATAAAGCGGAGCGAGGCGCGCGCCAGCCGCTCGCGAAGCATCGCGTTGCCGGCCAGCAGGGAAATCTTCTCCGCCAATACCGGGACGTTGCCTGGTTCGAATAAGAGACCGGTCTCGTGATCGCGAACCAGTTCCGGATTCCCGCCCACCGAAGAGGCGATGCACGCGCACCCGCATGCCATGGCTTCCATCAAAGCGTTCGACAGAGCTTCTGAGAGCGACGGAAGGACAAAAATATCTATGGACCGCAGCCAAGGGGCAACGGCGGATACGGTTGGCTGAAAGACGCACTGCTGGCGAACGCCAAGTTCTTGCGCGAGCGTTTCCAAACGGGACTGTTCCGGCCCGCTGCCTACGAGTACTAATCGAACTCCTTCCCCCAGATGCGAAAGCTGAGCGAAGGCCCGCAACAAGGTCTGAAGTCCTTTCTCCGGACGGAGGAGGCAAACAACGCCGATCACGAGCGAGGCATTTTGCAAAACCGGCATCCGCGCGCGCGGCTCAGGGTTGAACTTGCCGATGTCCACGCCGTTGTGACAAAGATGCACCCGCCCGGCCGGCACATGTTCCTCCTGAATCATTTCGCGCCGGACGGACTCGGAGTTGACGACAATGCCGCTCACCATGCGGTCTGTCATGCGAATAAGCTTGAGGAATCGGGGCGGCGTGAGATGGCGGTGGAAGCGCTGGCTCGACAGCACGACAGGAATGCCGAACGCGCGCGCCACCGGGACGCCGAAGCAGTTCAAATTGAAATCGAATGTGTGCACGATCCGAATCTTGTGCCGTCGTAAGTAGCGTCCGAGTTGCCACGCCCCCGTCACCGCGCTCGCATTCATAAAAGACGTAACCGGCAGGCGCAAAATAGGTATGCCCGCCAAGCGCAATTCGTCAGCCCGAAAGCCTTCGTGAAAACAGCCGACATGAACCTGAAACCGCGAGAGATCGAGCGCCCGCGCCAGTTCGGTCAATTGCCGCTCGGTTCCCCCTGGTCCGAGTTCCCGCGTCATCAGCATCACCGGGATGGGATCGAATACTTTTTGTATGCTATCGGCCCCCTTCTTAAGTTCTCTCGATCATCCCCGAAACCGAGCCGCGCGTCAGCAAGCCGATTTCGCACGCTAACGAACTCACCGCGATGAGCCGCTAAAACATGTTCCAGAGGAATTGATTGTAAACTTCGTGATGGTGCTGCACCTCCGGTCTTTTCACGATAGTTCCGAGTGCTCTTGGGCAGCGGTCCGCCGCCGCGGTCTTCAAGTCCGCGTAGCGTTCTTTGACGTCGTCGCCGAACAATTTCCCCGTCCACTCGGCGCTTCGGAAATGCGCAATGGCATCGTAAATGTTATCGGGCAGAAACCGTGGCGCGCTCCGTAAATTGTCAATCGCCGCGATATCTCCATCGAGTCCCGTCTTGAACAGCGAGTACAGAACCATGTAAGGATTCGCATCCGGGCCGACGGCGCGCACTTCGATGCGTGCGCTCCGCTCGTTTCCGATCGGTATCCGCACCATCGACCCGCGGTCCGTTGCCGACGCCTTCAGTTGATTAGGCGCCTCGAAATGCGGATCCAACCGGCGGTACGCATTCACGCTGGCATTCATTATCAAGCAAAGATCGTTCCCGTGCGTCAATATCCTATCCACGAAGTCCCAGGCAAACGAGCTGACCTTTTCGAGGCCCTCCGGATCCCAGAACAGATTCTTGCCATTCTGCGTGATCGAAATGTTCGTGTGCATGCCGGTTCCGTTCACCCCGACAATCGGTTTAGGTAAAAAGCTCGCCGTCATCCCCATCTTGGTCGCAACTTGCCGGCAGATCAATTTGTAGATCTGGATTTGGTCGGCGGCATTCACCACCTCCGAATAGCCGTAATTAATCTCGAATTGCGAGGGCGCCACTTCCGGGTGGTCTTTTTCGTTCTGAAATCCCATCGCCCGCTGCACTTCGGACGCCGAGTCGATGAACAGGCGCAGCGGATCGCCCGGCAGCGAATGATAATAACCTCCCGTATTCACATATTCGAATCTGCCCGTCTCATGAAAGTGCTTCTCCGCATCCACGCCCTTGAAGAGAAACCCTTCGATCTCGTTCGCGGCGTTCAGCGTGTAGCCGTGGGCTTCGTAAACGCTCGCCGCATACGCCTTGAGAACGGCGCGCATGTCGCCTGCATAAGGTCCGCCATTCTTATCGATGACCTCGCCGAACACCATCACCTTGCCCGGCCCAAATACATCGGCCGGCGTCCAATAGAAAGAGCCCCAGTCGATCCCGAGCCGCAAATCGCTCTCTTTTTGCGCCGTGAAGCCTCGAATTGACGAGCCGTCGAACGTCAAGTTGTCCCAGCTCTTGATCAAAAACTTCTTGTCGTAATCGAGAATGTGCAAGCGCCCTTCCAGGTCGCTGAACAGCAACGTAATTGCCTTAATGCGCTTCTCGTCTGTCAGGTACTTCAGCCGCTGTTCTTGAATCTGCCCGATCGGAACGCGCTTGGTGCGCTCCTCCTTGGCCGTCAGGTTCAACTCTTCCAACTCGGCGTAATTGAGGCATAGAAAATCCTGCAGTTCGCTCATCTTCACTTCTCCTTTATGTGGTTCCCCAAATAGGGGGATGAATCTGAGTCGACTGAGACTTTACAGCTCGCCAAGCGAACGGGGCCGAACTGCACGCTAACCGGGTGGAACTCGAGAAGCGTATCCTTACATTGTCGCGCAGAGAGAAAAGAAGCGGCGGCCTACGCGCAAGGTAGCCAGGTCGCGATAACCTATCGCCGATGCTTCGCGATCAGCTCTCTAACTTGCGGAAGCAGATCGTGAGGAACACTCACGACCGTCTCGAACGACACCATTGCAGCCTCATCCTCCGCGACCGCCTCATCTTCGGTCTGTCCTTCGTAATAAGCGAGCGCCCGCTGCACTTTCTCGTCGTCCCATCCTTCTGGAAATTTAGTTCGGGTCATTGATGCTTTTTCCTTCTGCGCTTTCGGTAGGCTGCAATAGCTTTTCCGCTCATCTGATATGCGGTGATAACGAAAACACTGTCCAGCTCGGGGTCCAGCACATACACGATTCGAAGGTATTTGCCGGAAGAGGTCTGTCCAAGAGCAATTCGGGAGCCTTCTCGGCCGGCACGATCCTCGCCCGGGTTTTGCAAGACGTCGATAACCTCGTCTTCATTGACGTGATGGTTGTGAATGTGCGGCGATCCAGTTACCGGATCTATATAGAATCGCGGTCGCAGGCTTTCTCCTCATTCTAACCCAGTGTGGACGCGCCGCATCCCCTTCGGCAGCGTCTCCAAAAACGCCCTCGCCGTCGGCGTCTCCACTCTGAAAAATTCATCCGGCGTCACCAGCGCCTCCAGCTTCCCGCGATCCAGCACTGCGATCTTCGTCCCGATCGTCAGCGCCTCCATCAAATCGTGCGTCACGAACACCGACGCCACCTCATACCGCCGCCGCAGCTCCAAAAACTGTTGCTGCATCTCATGCCGCGTCACTGGATCCAACGCGCCGAACGGTTCATCGAACAGCAGCAGCCGCGCGCCCGCCGCCAACGCCCGCGCCACCGCCACCCGCTGCCGTTGCCCGCCGGAAAGCTCGTGCGGATGCCGCTCGCCCATCCCGCCGCTCAGCCCAACCTGCTCCAGCAGATCCTGCGCCTTCTGCTTCTGCTGCGCCACCGGCCACCCCAACAGCCGCGGCACCAGCGCCACATTTTGCTCCACCGTCCAGTGCGGCAGCAGTCCGAACTCCTGGATCACATAGCCGATTCCGCGCCGCAGCTCGATCGCGTCCACCGTCCTGGTGTCCCGCCCACCCAGAAAAATCGTCCCCGCCGTCGGTTCCAGCAACCGATTGATCAGCCGCAAAGCCGTCGTCTTCCCCGACCCGCTGCGCCCCAGCAGCACCAGCGTTTCACCCAACTCGACATCCAGCGTCAGTCGTTCCAGAATCGAACGGCCCCCGACACGGTACGAGACATCACGGAAAGAGAGGTGCGAGAAACTCTGATCCATTAGGAATCGACTAGACCGTGTGATAATGGGTTTACAGTCTCATTCCAATCTAGCGACACGCGATTGTGCAATGCGGTCGTAATAATACCAGCGCCGCTCTGCTAAATTTAATTGATTCCAACCACTACATCTTGGGAACCACTGAGTAGTACTACATGCCGTATCAGATTCAGCCTCTGAAAGAGTTCTTGGTCCGCCCCGCGCTTCCGGCGAGCCTCCATCGCCTCTCCGAAATCGGGTACAACCTGCTTTGGAGTTGGGACCACACCATTCGGTCGCTGTTCCGCCGCTTGGATCCCGCGCTCTGGAAAGAGTGCAATCACAATCCTATCCAGCTATTGGGCAGGATCCCTCAGGAAAAACTGGATCGAGCCGCCTCCGATCCCCGCTTCCTGCTCCTTTATAAGCGCGCCTGCGAGCGGCATGACAGCTATCTGCACACCGCTCCGCCCAGCGAAGACACGCCCCAAATCGCTTATTTCTCCATGGAGTACGGTCTCCTCGATTGCATGCAGATCTATTCCGGCGGTCTCGGCCTGCTCTCCGGCGATCACCTCAAAGCCGCCAGCGATCACGATTTCGCCCTCACCGGCGTGGGCCTGCTCTACCAGCGCGGCTACCTGCAGCAGCATTTGAACCCCGACGGCTGGCAGCAAGAGCGCACGCCGTTAAACGACTTCTACACTTTGCCTGTGCGCCCGTGCCTCGACGAGAAAGGCGAACAGATCGAGGTCAGCGTCACCCTGCCCACCGGCGAGGTGTTCGTCAACGTCTGGCACATCGATGTCGGTCGCGTGAAGCTCTACCTCTTGGATACCAACACTCCCAAGAACCGCTCGGCGGAGAACCGCGAAATCACCGACCAGCTTTACGGCGGCGACATTCACAAACGCATTCGCCAGGAGATCGTGCTCGGTATCGGCGGCCTGCGCGCCCTCAAGAAGCTCGGCATCAAGCCCACCGTCCATCACATGAACGAAGGCCATTCCGCGTTCCTGGCCATCGAGCGCGTGCGCGTCCTGATGCAGGAACACGGTCTCGCCTTCGACCAGGCGCTCGAAGCCACTCGCCTCAGCAACGTCTTCACCAGCCACACCTCCGTTCCCGCCGGCATCGACCTCTTCGATTCCAGCTTGGTCTACGACTACTTCCGCTACTACTGCGAGCAGGCCCATTTCCCGTTCGAGTATCTGCTCGCGTTAGGCAGAAAAAATCTTCAGGATCCCTCCGAACGCTTTTCCATGGCCGTCCTGGCGCTGAAAACATCCGCCTTCCGCAACGCCGTCAGCGTGCTGCATCGCGCCGTATCCCAGGAGATGTTCCAGGATCTCTGGCCCCGGCTTCCGGTAACCGAAGTTCCCATCACCTCCGTCACCAACGGCGTTCACTCCCCGACCTGGATCAACGGCGATCTCGCCGCCCTCTACGATCAATATCTGCAGCCGGATTGGCGCGAGCGCCTGGAAGACGCAAAAATGTGGGAACTGGTGCAGGAAATCCCGAACCAGGAACTCTGGGAGATGCACCGCAAGCGCAAGCGCCGCATGGTGGCGTTCGTTCGCGAGCGCGCCGTCAACGCCGCCGTGCAGCGCAAGGCTTCGGCCGCCGAGGTCCGCCGCCTCCAGGAAGTACTCGAGCCCGAAGTCTTCACCATCGGCTTCGCCCGCCGCTTTGCCACCTATAAGCGCGCCACTCTGCTCTTCCGCGATGTGGCTCGCCTCAAACGCATTCTCAACAGTACGAAAACGCCGGTACAGATCGTCATCGCCGGCAAGGCCCATCCCAAGGATCATCCGGGCAAGACACTGATCCGCGAGATCGTCAATCTGTCGCGCGATCCCGAAGTTTCAAAGCGCCTCATCTTTGTCGAAGACTACGGCATTCAGGTGGCTCGCGAAATAGTCCAAGGCGTCGACCTGTGGCTGAATAACCCGCGCCGCGGCGAAGAGGCCTGCGGCACCAGCGGCATGAAAGCTTCTATGAATGGCGTCCTCAACTTCAGCGTTCTCGACGGCTGGTTCGACGAAGCCCTTGAGCTGTCCGGCGGCTGGGCCATCGGCGACCGCATCCCGTATTCCGAAGACCAGGACGAAATCCACGCCACCGCCATCTACTCCACGCTCGAAAATGAAATCGTCCCGCTCTTCTACCAGCAATCCGAGCAGGAGAACATCCCGGTCGAGTGGGTGCGCCGCATGAAGAAGTGCATGGCCAACATCACGCCCCGCTTTAGCTGTGGCCGCATGGTCGCCGAGTATATGTCGGAGCTCTATCAGCCCGCCCACAACTTATGGCGCAGTGTCTCGAACGACAACTTCGACGCCGCTCGCCAGAAGAGTGTTTGGGATGCGCGCATGAACGAAAATTGGCATCTTATCCGCTTTCTCGATTTGGGCGAAGGACCGGGCGATCACGTCATGAGCGGCTCCGCCGTCCCGCTGCGCGCTACCGTCGATCTGGCCGGGCTGAAAAAATCCGAGGTGCGCGTCGAAGCCGTCATCGGCCAGATTGGCGTCAACGGCGAACTGCAGGGCACCTATGCCTTGCCTCTCGTTCCGATTGAGGAGCGTGGAACTGCGGTCGTCTTCGCCAACGAGTTTACCGTGCAGCAGACCGGCCGCGTCGGTTACTCGGTCCGCATTAGTCCGAATCATTTTGACAATCCGTTGACACGCCCTTGCAATGCGCTGCTTAAGTGGGTGTCCGATTAGCGGCAAACGGTTAAAACTGAATTTTGTGGGTACGCACTGGCGCGGGAAGCAAATTCGTGGTACATACTAACTAGGTGCAGGCGGGTAATCTGCTACCATTCCTTCCGGCAAACCGGACCCCGCCCTCTCTAGCGAGACTTCCAGCGTTTTCAGGTAGATTTTTTTCAGAACGTACTGGAACTGCACTTTAAGTACGTCCAGTTTGCAGGATACGTCCGCCTATCACCGCGGCCGCACGCACTGGACCCACCAAGGAGTCGATCAACGACAATGGACGGAGATCGCAAATACCGGCAAAACGGCTATCAGGATTCGGACCGCAGGTCTGACTCTTACCGTTCGGAAAGACCCCGGCAACCGGGACCGAAGCTGCCGCTCGATATCACTGGGCCTAAGCTTCCCCGCCTGGTGCAAAACGTGGTCGCCTCCAGATGTTTTAATTGCACGGTCACCCTGCCCCCCGATATAGACTTCAAGGGCAAGTGTCCTAAGTGTGGCGCCGCGCTTCACTGCTGCAAGCAATGCGTTCACTTCGATTCTTCCACGCGTTTCCAGTGCCTGAAGCCCATTCCCGTGCGCCTCCCGCTCAAAGATCAGGACAATACCTGCGAGCTGTTCTCGCCGCGTGTCACCGTCGCCCGCGATGCCCTGCCCTCCGGAACCGTGGCCAGAAATGGCGATCACGGCGCGGTGCAAGCCCCTCGTAACGCCACCGACGCGCGCGCCGCCTTCGATAGCTTATTCAAGAAGTAAAAACTCGTCCCGCGTGGCCTCCCCGAAAATCAAGAAGAAAGCGGTCTCCGCCAAATCTTCCGCCATGCCCCGTCAGGGCGCCATCCCCTGCCTGCTCTTGCTCGGCTTGCTGTTGCTCATCGTCGGCCTCATTTTCTTCTTTGCGCTCCGTAGCACCGCGTAACCTATGGCCATGCGAACTGACGGACGAGACTTCAACCAACTCCGCCCCACCACCATCACGCCCGATTACCTGCTGACCGCCGAAGGCTCTGTTCTCATCGAAGCCGGCAACACGCGCGTGCTGTGTGCCGCCACCATCGAGGATTCCGTTCCCTCGTTCCTGCGCGGCAGCGGCAAAGGCTGGGTCACCGCGGAATATTCCATGCTCCCGCGCGCCACCGTCACCCGCACCCCCCGCGAGGTCGCCAAGGGCCGCACCTCCGGCCGCACCCACGAAATTCAGCGTCTCATCGGCCGCTCCTTGCGCGCCGTTGTCGATCTCGCCGCTCTCGGCGAACGCAGCGTCATTGTCGATTGCGATGTCTTGCAAGCCGACGGAGGAACGCGTACTGCGGCCATCACCGGCGCCTACGTCGCCCTCGCCATCGCTTTCGGAACCCTGGTGAGGTTTAAAGTTCTTCCCAAATCGCCGCTCCTCGATTCGGTCGCCGCTACCAGCGTCGGCATCGTCGCCGGCACCCCCATGCTCGATCTCGCCTATCAGGAGGATTCCCGCGCCGACGTCGACATGAACGTGGTCATGACCGGCAGCAATAAATTCGTCGAAGTGCAAGCCACCGCCGAACACACGCCCTTCGGCGACGAGCAAATGGCGGAGCTCTTGTTTCTCGCGCGCAGCGGCCTCGCCGAATTGTTCTCTCTGCAGGAACAGACGCTGGCGGCGCGTGCCGGGCGATGATCCTCTACGCCTGCTCTTCGAATCCTGGCAAATTACGCGAGTTTGCCTTAGCCGTGGCCTCCACTGTCATCCAACCTCTGCCCCGTCTCCGCGATATTCCCGCGCCTGACGAAACCGGCTCCACTTTCGAAGAAAACGCCCGGCTTAAGGCGGTCTATTATTCCGCCTTCACGCCCGAGCTGGTCTTTGCCGACGATTCCGGCCTGGAGGTGGATGCGCTCGCGGGCGCACCCGGCGTCCATTCGGCGCGCTATGCCGGCCCAAACGCAACCGATGCCGAAAACAACGCCTTGCTCCTCGAAGCGCTCGCCAACACGGCCCGCCGCTCCGCCCGTTTCGTCTGCTTTCTGGCGTTAGCCCGGCAAGGACAGGTGCTCCGGATTTTCCGCGGCGCCGTCGATGGCGAGATTCTTCCCGCTCCCCGCGGCGCCGGCGGCTTCGGGTACGATCCTCTGTTCTTCTACCCGCCCTTCGGCTGCTCCTTCGCCGAACTCGCTCCCGAACAGAAGTTCGCCGTCAGCCATCGCGGCAACGCTCTGCGCGCTCTCGCCCGGTACTTGTCTGAAGAAAAATGACTCCCCTACACGACTAATGTATTTACCGAGCCGCGGTCTTACCGAGCCGCGACCGCCAGGGAGCGGTTTACCCATATGCTAAACGCCGTTCCAGTCCGATAAGATACAACATGAGCGCGGTCTAAAATACGTGCACCACCATTTACTCCATAACGGCCAAATTCGCGACACCACGGAGCTCCTGGTCGCGCCCGGCCAGGTCGGCTTTATCAACGGCTGGGGAATATTCTCCACCCTGCGTGTGGCCGACGGCGTTCTGTTTGCCTTCGACCGCCATTACCAGCGGCTGCGCCACGATGCCGCGCTAGTGCGTGTCTCGTTTCCCTTCTCCGCGCCCGATCTCGAGAAGGCTTTGCTCTCGCTCGTCGATGCGAATCGCGCCTTTGACGCCACTCTCCGCGTCGCCGTCGTGCGGAACCGCGGCGGCCTGTTCGAAGCCCCGCAGCTCGCCCGTGATGTCGATCTCGTTGCCTTCACTGCCGATCTCACCCGCTGGAACGAGGGTGTGACCGTATCCTATGTGCCCCACGGACGCTACGCCGCCTGGCGGTACGCCGGCGCTAAACTCACCTCCTGGGCGCACAATCTCGCCTGGTACGAACAGGCTCACGAAGATGGCTTCGACGAAGTCATTCTTCTGAATGAGCACGGTCAAATCAGCGAATGCACCTCGGCGAATATTTTCATTATTCAAGGCGAACACGTCTGGACGCCGCCGGTACAAAGCTCCGGCTGCTTGCCCGGTGTGACCCGCGCCGTCCTGCTTGAAGAGCTCCAATTGCCGGGTCTGACGATCGCCGAACGCGAGTTGACCGCGTCTGACTTAGAAGAAAGCGATCAGGTCTTTATAACTTCCACTACCCGCGACTTAATCCCCGTGCTCGAGATCGATCGCCAGCCGCTGCGCCAAAATCGCCCCGTGCTGAAACGCCTGCAAGATGCGTTTTCCGGCTACCGTTCGCGCTATATCGCACAGCACCGCCGCCATCGGGAGGTTCTCGCCGTATGAAGCCTAGCGCCATCGATTGCCCTTATTGCGGCAGCGCCAGCCTGCGCCGCTCCCGCAGAGCCTCGTGGCTGGAGCTCCTCCCCATGAGCATCGGGAGCTACCCGTTCCGCTGCCTCGATTGCAATCAGCGCTTTTGGGTAAGCATTTGGCTGGTCTCGCGGCTCCGATTCGCTAAGTGCCCTAAGTGCCTGGGCCTCGAACTTACGCCCTGGTCCCGCCGTCATTACCGCCTCAGCCTCTGGCAGAACTTACTCTCTACCTTCGGCGCCCACCGCTACCGTTGCGCTAAGTGCCGCTATTACTTCCTGAGTTTCAAGCCCACTTCTAACATCGCTCCCGCCCCCGAACAGATCGTCGAAGCCGAGCCGCTGGCCCCGGAACTCGAAACCGTACCGGAAAGCTACGCCGACCGCTGCGCGCAAGACCGCTGACCGCAACGCCCCGCGCCCGCCGCATGCTCGCGTTATGCGTTCGTCCCCACCGTTGGCCGCGCCGCGCTCTTCTGCCTCGAGAGAACCAGCAGGCACCCTACTTGCTCTCCTAGCGTGCTCAGCAGTTCCATGTCCGCGCCAGAGTGGATGCGCGCCTCCCGGTGCTGCACATTGATCACGCCCACGGCCTTATTCTGCGAAATAATAGGCGCCGACAGAAACGCTTCAAACCGGTCCTGCGGCAGATCCTTGAAGAATTTGAAGCGCGAATCGTTGTAGGCCTCGCGCGATATCGCCAGCAGTCTCCGCTCACGCGCCACCCAGCCGGTCAACCCTTCGCTCAGCCGCAGCCTCACCCGCCCCAGATTCTTGCGATTCGGGTCGTTCGAAGCATAGAGCACCAGTTCTTCATCCTCGATCAGGTAGATCAAGCAGGAATCGCACTCCAGAAAATCGCCCACCAGGTTCACGATTTCCTGCAGCACGTCATCCAGGTCTACGTCCCGGGTCATAAGCCTGCTGACACGCTGGAACAGACGCAGTTGCTGCTCGGCCCGCTCCAATCGCAATTCCAGATCCCGGGTCTTAGACACCGCCCCTATTATCACAAACAATCTGCACGATGAGATATTCAGCTCTGTGCACGTACTATTCCGGTGGATGTACGCTGACGTTCTCGACGGAGTAGTACGATGAATGGAGCGTTTTGAGGAGACCCCCTTCGCATGTGGAGTAAACGAAAAGAAGACGAACTGCCCCAGAGGCCCGAGAGACCCGTTAGCACAACAGCGCATTCCCCGGCGCCCGTGGAACCACTGAGGAGAGAAACCAATACCATGTCATCGCCTACCAGAAGTTTTGATCCGGAACCCAGTTCCGTCCGCAGCGGTTCTGCTGCCCTAGGAAAGAACGTCACCGTAAAAGGCCAGATCTTTGCGCGTGAAGACCTGACCATCGACGGAGAAGTGGAAGGCACGGTCGAGTGCCACGAACACCGGCTCACCATCGGCCCCAACGCGCGCGTGCAGGCCGGCTTGAAGGCCCGCGAAATCATCATCCAGGGCTCCATTCAAGGCAACGTGGACGCCACCGATAAGATCGACATCAAGAAGGAAGCCAAGCTCGTCGGCGACATCAAGACCAGCCGCATCGTCATCGAGGACGGCGCCTATTTCAAGGGCAGTATCGATATCTCGAAGCCGAACGCCGCCAAGGCAGCGCCCCAACCGGCGCCTTCCGTGTCCTCGCAGCCGCTGTCTCAGCCGGTCGTATCTACCCCCACCCCCGTCGCCGCAGGGTCGGTGAAGTAGCGCTGCTCGCGGAGGGGCCGTTTCCATGCTTCGCTTCACTCGGCCTCTCTAATCCCTCTCATGAGATTCGGCGCCCCCAACGGAGCACCCGCAAAGCCATCTCCGAAGGACACCCCGCCCGCTGTGACCCGCCACAGCAGCGGCTTCGACCAATTCTGCGGCTTTCTGCGCTCCGCCGAAGGGCTCTCCGTCCTCGACATGTCGGGAGCGAGCCAAGCCAATATCACCTTCATCACCGGCCTCGGCCATCGCATTTCTTCCGACGACATCGTCGGCACCATGCAGCAATGCTTCGGCGCTGATTTCCTCGATAACCAGCAAGCCGCCAGTAACGCCCAGCGGTTCATCGAACAGACGCTGACCTTCCCCGACCAGTCCTTCGACGGCGCGCTCGTCTGGGACGCCCTGCAGTTCCTCATCTCGCCCGTGCTCGAAGATACCGTCGCACAGCTTATGCGCGTCATGCGCCCCGGCGGCATTATGCTGCTGTTCTTCAATGCAGACGAAAAAGCCACCCGCACCCCGGTCTACAACTACCGCATCCAGGACCAGAAGACGCTCTTGCAGACCCCGCGCAGCGGCTACCAGCGCAGCCAGCACTTCAACAACCGCATGCTCGAGCGCCTCTTCGAGCGCGCCGCCTCGGTCAAATTCTTCCTCACCCGCGACCACCTCCGCGAAATGATCGTCCGCCGCTGACGGCGCTTCGCCGGCCTCGCCCTCGCCTCGCCACCCCGCTATCCCCAACTGGCATCAACTGCCCAACTTGGCCCTAACTGCCCCTCGCAAACCCCTCGCCGCGAAACCTGCTCCCCGCTATCGAACCTATCGCCTCTTGTCGACCGGACCTTTATGCCCCGAGGAAATCCACCACCTTAGCGGTTACATTCTCATCAAGAAATACATGCGAGCTATATTCGAGATTGAGTGGCATGATCCGGAATCTGCAGGATATACAGACCTGCTCCCGGCTGAGCTTTTCGCCGTCGAACGTCTTCAACTCCGCATCGAACACGCTATTCGAGGACCACGGCTTGGCAAATATTTTGCTCGTTGTGATCTGTCCATCTCTGGCACGCAAGCGGATCTGAATTGCAAAACGGACTCCTCCTCAGGCGCGACCTCCACGCCCCTCTCGATGCCACGTTACTCGGCATTCATCCGGATGCGAACCGTATGTTTCCCGCCCGACGCACACCACTGGCCAGAATACACAGCCTTGCACGGCAAAGCTCAACTGCAGCCTCCGGTCGATGCGGCTCACGGCCCCTCGGAATTGGCTCTGAAATACAAATCGCGCGAGTTCGTCCGCGCACACGGCGACCTAACCGTCCACTCAACGCGCGATTGATACCCGGAGAGAGCGGCCTCCCGCTATTTGTGCCTTCACTTCGCGCTAACTCCTCACCCCGCCCCCTACAATAAAGTCTTCAGGAGCCTCTATTGGCATTAGAAGACGAACTCTTGCGCCAGCGCCACGATCGCATCGCGCAACTCCAGCAGCTCGGTTTTTCCCCCTACGGCCACGCCTTCGAATTCACCCACGCGATTCCGCAAATTCTCGCCCAATACGGAACCAAAACAGCCAACGACCTCACCACGCCCGTGCACCTCCGCATCGCCGGCCGCATCCAGACCATCCGCCGCATGGGCAAGGCCGGCTTCCTTCATCTGCTGCAAGACGGCGAAAAACTCCAGCTCTACGTCAAGAAGGACGCCGTCCCCGAAGCCACTTACAAGCTCTACGAGCTCCTCGATATAGGCGACATCGTCGGCGCCTCGGGCTATCTCTTCCGCACCAAAACCAACGAGCTCACGCTGCACGTCGACGAGCTCTTCTTCCTCTCGAAGATCATGCTCGCCCTCCCCGAAAAATGGCACGGCCTCGAAGACATCGAAACCCGCTACCGCCAGCGCTACCTCGACCTCATCGCCAACCCCGCCGTCCGCCGCATCTTCGTCACGCGCTCGCACATCATCCGCTCCCTCCGCCGCCAGCTCGATGCGCGCGGCTTCCTCGAAGTCGAAACGCCCATGATGCAGCCGCTCTACGGCGGCGCCGTCGCCCGCCCCTTCGTCACCCATCACAACACCCTCGATCTCGACCTCTACCTCCGCATCGCCCCCGAGCTCTACCTCAAGCGCCTCCTCGTCGGCGGCATCGAGCGCGTCTACGAAATCAACCGCAACTTCCGAAATGAAGGCATCTCGACGCAGCACAACCCCGAGTTCACCATGCTCGAGTTCTACCAGGCCTACGCCGACTACCGGGTCATGATGCAGCTCTCCGAAGACTTGCTCCGGCAAGTCGCCATCGACTCGACCGGCTCGCCTCAGGTCACCTACCAGGGCCGCTCCGTCGATTTCAGCCGCCTCCGTCGCCTCTCCATGCGCGAGGCCGTCATCGAATTCTGGCCCGACGCCTCCAAGCCCTCGCTCGATAACATCAAAGATCCCGATTGGCTCCTGCGCCACTCGAAGGAAACCACTCCCGGCGCCGCGCTCGTCGATCTGTTTGAAACCCACGCCGAACACCACCTGATCGACCCCACCGCCATCTACGACTTCCCCGTCGAGATCTCGCCGCTCTCCAAAAACAAGCCCGGCGAACCCGATCTCGTCGAGCGCTTCGAACTCTTCGCCGGCGGCCTCGAAATCGGCAACGCCTTCACCGAGTTGAACGACCCTCAGGAGCAGCGCCGCCGCTTCGAAATGCAGCTCGCGCGCAAGGCCGGCGGCGACCAGGAAGCGCACGTCATGGATGAAGACTACATCCGCGCACTCAGCTACGCCATGCCGCCCGCCGGCGGCGAAGGCATCGGCATCGATCGCCTCACCATGCTCCTGACCGATTCCAAATCCATCCGCGACGTCATCCTGTTTCCGCTCCTGCGCCCCGAAGGCGACATCGGCCTGGTCGAAAAACTCCGCGAGCTCGCGCCCGCCGCCATCGCGGGCGGCAACACTTGATGCCGCACTCCCCAATCGCTGGAGCCTGACGTGTCCCGCTTCGAATGGATGGTCGCGTTGCGCTACTTGCGCGCCAAGCGCAAGCAAACCGTCATCTCCATCATCACCGTCATCTCCATCCTCGGCGTCGCTGCCGGCGTAGCCGCGCTCATCATCGCTCTCGCCATCAACAACGGCTTTCAAAGCACGCTGCAATCCAGCCTGCTCAGCGCCACCGCCCACGTCAGCATCCTCGAGCGCAATCCCGAATTCGGCATCGAAAACTGGGAGCAGCTCATCCCCAAACTCCGCCGCATCCCCCACGTCGTCAGCGCCACGCCCGGCCTCTACGGCCAAGTCGCCGTCAAAGGCCCCCTGGTCGGCGCGGGCGCTGTCCTCAAGGGCGTTCCGCTCGGCCCCGGCGCTCCCACTCCCGAACTTCTGCGCCATCTCCAATCCGGCTCGCTCGCATCCTTCGACACGCGCGCCGGCGAAAACGGCATCGTCCTTGGCTCTCGATTGGCCGCGCAAGCCGGCGTCGTCCTCCACAGCCCCGTCACCGTCATCAGCTATCAAGGCCAGCTCACTCCGCTCGGCGTCGTCCCCAGCCTGTTTCATTTCCGCGTCGCCGGCATCTTCGAATCCGGCCTCTACGATCTTGATTCCACTTGGGCCTTCACCTCCCTCCCCGCCGCTCAGCGCGTGCTCGATCTCGACGACGTCGTCAACACCATCGAGCTCCGCCTCGACAACATCTTCGAAGCGCCCACCGTCGCCCGCCAGGCCGAGGCCATCACCGGCCCCAAGCTGATCGCCAGCACCTGGATGGATCAGAATCGATCGCTGCTCAACGCCCTCAGACTCGAGAAACTCGTCAGCGTCATCACCGTCAGCCTCATCGAGTTGGTCGCCGCCCTCAACATTCTCGTCGTCCTCGTCATGCTCGTTATGGAAAAACATCGCGACGTGGCCATTCTCATGTCCCTCGGCGCCCGCCGCCAGCAGGTCCAGCGCATCTTCGTCCTGCAAGGCCTCGTCATCGGCGCGCTCGGGTGCATCTTCGGCCTCGCCGCCGGCTATTCCGTCACGGCGCTTTTCAACCACTACCGCTGGCTCAAGCTCGACGAGCAGATCTACGCCCTCAGCTACGTCCCGTTTCAAAGCCACTGGACCGACGGCCTCTGGGTCGCCGCCCTCGCGCTCGCCACCAGCTTCATCGCCACGCTGCATCCCTCCCGCAGCGCCTCTCGCGTAGCCCCCGCCGAGGCGCTACGTTATGAATAACGCGCCCTCGAACGCCTGACGAGAAATCGCGCCGGGATACCGGGCAAGTTTACCGGCCGTGCCAGACGAGAATGCCCGCTCCGTATTTGGTATCGCTGGGCTCCGGCCAGACAATGTAGGCTTTGTCGTTTCCGGATTCGACGACATGAAGAGTGGGCGGTTGCGGACTAAAACGGGCGCCCGCTGCTTTGCCCAAACCACACGTCTTCCAGTTCGTACCGTCGCCGGAACGCGAAACAGCCGGCAGGTTGCAAGTCGCGTCGGCGGAGCCGGTGTTAGACCCGAATACAGCCGTCACGGCTCCCTTGGAATTGATCGCGACGTCGAGCGGCGGGTTAGTGCTCCGCGGCCCATCGATTGGCAGCTTTGCTGCGGCCGGCCAGGAAGTTCCATCGCTCGACTGGGTGTACCAGACGCCGTGGTCCGAATCTTTCGGGTCCAGCCCGATCGCGAAGAGTACGCCGAATTTGTCCTTCCCAAACGTCAGAGCAGCATTCGGGTAATCCGTCGATTGATTCGTTGTCACAACGGCAACCGGATCGGCGTTGCCGGGCCGCCAAAACACGTAGCGATGCTGATCTCCATCCGTTTGATTTTCAAAGAACGCAATCGCCGGCTTCCCGGATGCGTCCAGCGCCACGGGAATATTGGTCGGTCTTATCGTCCAACCCGTACCCGTCGGAACAGCCTGAGCTTTCCACGAACTTACGTCAGACATCGAGCCGGTGAAATAAAAGGTTCCATCGCTCCCGATTGCCGCCGCGTGGACTTGACCGGAGTGGATCGCCAGCGAAGTCGCGCGCACCGCCCCGGCGCTCTTGGGCGCGGAGCTCGTCGTCCAAGTCGCCCCGTGATCGGTGGATAGCGCATAGATGAAATCGTCGCCTTTTTGCGAGAGGACCGCGAGCGTCCCGGTGTCGCGGTCGCACGCGATCGCAAACGGATTTTCGTTCCCATCGTTCAGCTCTCCAGTTACGAGAATCCGCACCGCCGGCAGCCATTTATAGCTGGTGCGATCCCAGCGGACAAAGCGAATTTCGGTGTCGGAACTATCGCCGTCGCCATTCGGGTCGTACCATTCGAAGGCAATGACCGGGTCGCCGTTTTCATCCAAAGCCACCGACGACGACGGGCCGTAATGTTCCGGCACACCTCCCTTGGGAGCGGGCGCGGCATTGGTTACCCCGTCCGGCGGCGGCCCGACTGTGACGACGTTCGAAAATTTGCCGTTCGTATTGACGCGGTACTTGTATATGCCGAACGGTTCCACTGCCTGATCGATGTAGTGCCCCGCCGCCCCAGCAGCGACCCTTTGAAACGTTGGACCGGACGATCGCTCAAGCGATGCGGCAGGAAGCGCTCCTGTCCACTCCAAATCGACTGCTTTAGCGGTAGCCGATTTGACGGTCAATTGTTGGGCCTGTAAAGCGCCGAAGCCTAACACTGCAATGCACAAAACAGCTATGAAAGGAAGCCGCATCACGGAAATTATCCCACTCGCTAAGTGCTCGGGGCGGCCCGCGCCGCAACCATATCGAACCCACGGGTCCTCACGTATCGGCTCTCAGCGCTGCGGGCACTTGCATAGGGACAATAAACTTGCTGGCGAGAAGATAGGCGAACAGGTGTCCGAGCGGCGGTGCCCGACGGAGTTCGGCCGCAGAAACCCATCCGTTCCTTTCGCTCCATTCCCATCCGGAGACGGAAGCACTGTTGAGCCATTCGCGCAGATCCACGGCCGTCATTGGATAAGCGTAGATGCGGGCGTTCTGGGCGAACAGGCGCGCCAGCGCCTCTAGTAGGCTGCCTTCGAGATTGCCGTAAGGGTCTTCGAACGCGCGAATGATCAGGGAAAGGCCGATTACAAAGCGCACAGGCGCTGTTGTATAGCGGTTCACGAAGGCCGTCATATGGTAAAGCTCGCGCTGGCGAAAAAGCAGTACGTCGCCGTCGCCTGCGAGAAGCGCCTCGATCCGGCGAAGCAAGCTGGCGATCTCCGGAGGCGCCTCGTTGGGTGCCGACGGAGCCGCCGTGAGGCAGAAAAATCCAACCGGCGCCGGCTCTGTCTCGCCCGGGTCGTTGCGAAGCTCTTGAACGCCGGAAGCCAACAATCGCGTATGGACCTGCGCGTGCGCGGCATCCACGTGCCCAAAGTAACCCGGAGCAAGCACGACGCCTTTCTTATGGAGAGCCTCGCTTGCCGGAACGGCGGGCCCCTTGGATCGAAACAATACCGCTTCGGCGAATCCTGCAAATACCAGGTAGGCCAGGAGCGTACGAGCGTCCCAAGCTTCGAATGCGGGCCCGCGAACGTCGATGTAGTCGATTTCGATGCGCTCCTTCACCACCTCCTGTGCCACGCCTTCCAGAAAAGATTCCTTGCTTTGCAATTCGTAGAACGCCCCGTAGATCAGATTGACCCCGAGGATACCGATGGCTTCTTGCTGAAGAACATTGGTACGGTCCAGCATGTTGATGTGCATGAGCACATCGTTGGGAGGGCCGTTGGGCTGCGACTGAAAGCGCAGACCCATCCAACCATGAGGGTCGTTGGTTCCGGCAAAGTTGCGCGCCGACACCGTATCTACAAAGGAGAAGAACCGAGTCCGCGACCCGCGCGTCTTCCCTAGTTGGCTGAGCAGTTGAGTCCACTCGTTCTCCAACATGGCTTCGAGGCGTTGCATCGATACGTAGCGCGAGCCGGAACCGTAGAGATCGTCGCTGACTTCTTTGTCGTAGGCCGAAATGGTTTTCGCCACTGTGCCGGAGGCGCCCCCTACTACCAGGAACCAGCGCGCGACTTCCTGTCCGGCCCCAATTTCGGCGAAGGACCCGAAGGTGGACGTATCAAGGTTCAGGGTGAGCGCTTTGCGGTGAGTGTCGAATTTTTCGGTGGCAGGCATATTCACCGCGGCAGGCCCCAAGGTGGCGCTAAGAGTCCGCAACGAGTGAGCGAAGCTCGCGCGCTCGGACGATTCTATCGCAGATGCGGCTCATCACAAACGCCCCGCGTCGGATAATCCAATCACAACTGAAGATTGACATCGAACCCGGTCGGCTACAAGACGTAAACAGTCTCTGGAGTTCGGATTGATGTTCCACAAGCTGCGGCGATGTGCCGGCGCAGAAGCCATTATGCGAGTCGGGCAGATCGAGGCGAACGTGGAGAACTCCGGGTTGCAGATTGAGGCTTGCGGCGGCAGGGCATGGTACCTCTAGGACCAGTTCCATGTTCCGCACAAGGTTTTCTGTGATCCATTCGGCGTATTCGTGTCCAACTCACTAGCATTCTCACAACCTTAGAAGGAGACGTACAGGAGAAAAATGAAGATTGGTTATTTTGCATTGCTTGGGTTAGCGGCGGCCGTTGCGGTGGCGCCAGCTGCGCTGGCAGATGAATTTGATTTCTCGTTTAGCGGAAACGGGATCAACGCTTCTGGCGTGCTCACGGTTGGACAGCAGAGCACAAATTCTAGCAATCCCCCCGGCTATCAGATTACGGGCATCGCCGGAACGTTTTCGGACACAAACGTCAATGTCTCTGGTGCGATTACCGGGCTCGCCACCCCGATATCGTATGTCAACAACCCGCTGGTTTCCGGTTTTTCAATTACCCCAGGTGGTTTATCCTACGACGACCTGTTCTACCCGGCCGGAGACTCTCCGACCGTCTGCTACGCGCTCATCAACGGCGTCCCGACGCTAACCTACCCATTTTCCGGAGGCTTGTTGGACATCTACGGAATCGCGTTTAATATAGCCGGACCCGGAGGATACGTCGGTGAGCTTTGGAGCAACGGTGACGTGGGCGGCGGACCGATCATCTACGCGGCAGGGCTTGCGAATGCGACTAGCCTTGTCGACAACCCGAACTCAGGTGCCGACTCGGCCGTGCCCCCGGGACGCTACGGCTCGTTTACCGTGAGTCCTGCGCCGGAGCCTGGTTCGCTGTTGTTGCTCGGCATCGGCCTGTTCGGCGTGGTTGCTGTATGCTCTCGCAAGAGCAAACGGTCGCTCGTTCGCAGAGGCGCGCGATAATCGCCAGCTCCAAAAGCAGGTCCGTGGTGCCGGGTTGAGACCTTGGCATCGAACAGCGCCGTGAGTCAGCCCAGTCTAAATCGCCTTACATCCACTGCGGCGATCGATTAAGGCCGGATGACGCCATCCGGCCTTAGCGACGAATCCCAAAGTTCAATTGAAAGGCGCCGGCATTCCCAACTCAATCCTGAATGCCCACCTGTTCAGGTACCTGGCCAAAGACGGCAAACTGGCGCTGCAGGATTTTTTTTCGCTTTCATATTCAACCACTTACCGACACTGTCCTTCCTGACTTTCCCCGCCCGGTCTCAAAATGAACGGCGTATGGCAACTCCTGCGCAAGTCGCCGCGAATCAAGCGAACTCTCAAAAATCCACCGGCCCGGCCTCGCCGTCCGGCAAGGCTCGTTCCAGCCGCAACTCCTTCAAGCACGGCCTCTATTCGAAGGAACTTGTGCTTCCCAACGAAGATCCGGCCGAGCTCGACCGCCTCCGCGCGTCCCTCCGCGCAGAGCATCAACCCATCGACACCACCGAAGACATACTCGTCAATGACCTGGCCGAAAATTTTTGGCGTCTCCGCCGCATGCGTGAGTTCGAAACCCGCGCCATGCTTCCGGAAAACATCTTCAAGTGGCACGAATCCGGTCTGCTCGCCGTCGTCCAGCGCACCATGGCCTCCGCCGAGCGCGGTTTTCACAAGTCTCTCACCGCTCTCCGCCGCCTTCAAAAGGATCGTGGCTTCGTTCCTCAAGAATCGGCCGAGCCAAGCGCCGAAACCAGCGACCCCGCGGACGAAACTGGCTTCGTTTCTCAACAATCGGAGCTTCTGGCGGAGGCAAAGGCTTCCGTCATTGCAGAGATGCGCCCCTTCCTGAACGAATCGGGCTCCCTGACTCGCGAAGGGGCTCAAAAATTCGCCGCTCACATGCGCGAAAAGTGCCTGCGGCAGTTTGATCAGCTCCCAAAGGCCGCCTAACCGGGTCGTCCTTACGGTTATTTGACAACTGAATATCCGCTCGGCCGCGGCGTCCCACCCAAAGTGTGCCTGCTGATCCCGAGCCTCCTGTCGTCGGTCCCTCTCACTGCCAGAATTGAAATCAGGAGGCTCGCCCTTGGACATCAGAGCGCAAACTCACGGACACAGCCTCGACCGCGGTATCACGCTCATCACGGTCGCCTTCTTTTGTGCCGCCGTCATGAGCGCCCTCAGCAAAGCCGCCCATGGCGTTCCTCCGCTCGTAATGTTGGCTCTGCAATACGCCATTAGCTTTTTGGTGTTCGTTCCCTCCGCGGCACGCATCGGGCGCGCTCGCCTCAAAACGAACCGCTTCTGGTTGCACTTGTTTAGGAGCCTCGCCGGTTCGGTTTGTCAGCTTCTCTTCTTCATGTCGGTCCGGTCCATACCGCTGCTCGATTCAGTCCTGCTCTCAAATGCCGCGCCTCTCTTCATTCCCCTAGTTGTCTATGTCTGGTTCCGCAAAACCGTGCGCCCGCTGGTCTGGGTGAGCCTCTTAATCGGTTTCGCGGGAATCGTGCTGATCATCAAGCCGGGTCCCGAGACCTTTCGCAACCCCGCATCGCTCCTCGCCCTGCTCGCCGGAATGTTTTCGGCCATCGCACTGGTCGCCACAAACACCTTGGCCGAAACCGAGCCGCCCGTCCGAATCCTTATCTACAACTTCGGCCTCTCCACCGTATTGCTGATTCCGCTCTGCATCGCCGCCTGGAAGCCGTTGACCGCCAGGCAATGGCTCCTGATTCTCGGCGTGGGCGGCTGCTATGCGCTTACGCAGTACTTGATCATCCTGGCGTACCGCTATGCGGGCGCTGCGGAGCTATCGCCATTCAACTACACGGTGGTGATTTTCTCCGGGTTCCTGGGCTGGCAATTCTTCGGCAATGTGCCGGACACCGCGGCCGTTCTGGGCACGCTCCTGATCTGCGCCGGCGGCATCCTGAGCATCCGCGCCGGCCACTCCGAAGGTCTCGGCCACTCCTCCGGCTACGGCCACTGGCGCCTCCGCTGGAAACTACTCCACCGCGCAACCGAGCCGCGCGCGTGAGCAAGCGGCTTTTTGCATCCTAAAAGAACTCACCGCGAAACACAGGCCTCTACCGCGCCCTCACTGCCAGAAATTGCGGCAGCTTATCGCTCGCCCGCCCCATTGCGCGCGCCAGGCTCAGCTTCGCTACGTTATGCGCGAACACGCCGTTGATGTAATCCAGTTCCGCGCTCGCAACCGACTCCTGCGATTGCACCACCTCCACGTTATCGCTCACCCCCGCATCGAACCGCTGGCGAGTCAACTTGAGATTCTCCTGTGTCACTCTCAGGTTCTCCTGCGCCACCTCCACTTGGCTTTTCGCCGCCGCAAGATCCAGATATGCGTTTCGCACATCGCCCTCCACTCGCGCGTGCAGATCCTCGAGTTCAGCCTGCCGCTGCTCCAACGCTGCATTCGCCTGCTCGATATCGCCCTCAATCCGGCCCCCTTGCCAAATCGGAAACTTCACGCTCCCGACCACTGAGAATGTTCCGTGCGAGTGGTCCGGCGTCGTTCCGATCGCCCCATAATCGGCGCTGAGCGAAACCGAGGGCAGGCGTTCCGCGCGCGCCGCCGATCGCGCTCGCTCCGCCGCTTGCACCTGCGCTTCCGCTGCTTTCAAATCCCAGCGTTGCTCGAATGCTTGCTTTAGTGAGTCTTCCAAACTGATGTCCGGGCCCGCTGCGAACGGCACATCGTCGGCCAACTCGTACCCGTCGTTCGGCGGCAGCCCGACAATGCGCGCCAGGTTGATCTTCTGTTTCGATAAATCGTTCTCGAGCGAGATCAGCCGCTGCTGTTGCGTCAACATCTGCACCCGGCTCCGGTTGACGTCGATCTGCGCTACCAGCCCCACTGCCCGTTGCTGCGATGTCTGTCCGAAGAGCGCCTTCGCGGTCTCGAGTTGCGCCCGCACCGATTCGACCCGCGCCTCCGCCGTGATCACCTGCAGATACGCGCCGCCCACGGCCAGCACGACCAGATCGCGCGCATCGTTCGCGGAAAGACGGTTTGAGCGAAGATTCTCCGCAGCCGACCGGTAATTGTTCCAAGCCGTCAGGTCCACCACCGTCTGGGACAAACTCGCGCGTAAATCGAAATAGTTAAACGGACCAACGACCGTCGGGATGGAAAACCCTCGAATAGGGAAATTGAAGCGCAATCCGAAGGCTTGTAGATCAACCTGTTCGACTGTCTCGGTAAGGCCCCCATTCAGATTAGGAAGCAGCGCGCTCCGCGCTACGCGAGTTTCGCCATGCGCCTGCCGCACAGCCTGCGCAATGCCCACCGCGCCCAGGTTGTACTCGAGGCCCCGCTCAATCGCATCGTGCAGCGAAAGCTTCCCGGAAAACGCCGCCTTACCCGTGGCGCTTCCACTGTACGGCCCTTCGATTTGGACAGTAGGGTTGACCGTGTTCACGCTGTTGGTAGTTCCCGCAACCGGCTGCTCGGCGGCTGTCACGGTTCCGCTCTGCCCGCTTCGCCCCGAAAGTGGCAATGGATTCGCTCGCGCCGGGCCCTGCGCTTGACTGGCCGCCGGAAGCTGGCCGAACGCGCTCGCCGCAGTTAAAACAAGCGCTGCGCATGCCGCGCCCCGCCTGAGTCCTCTTCGATTTCGCATTTGCTTTATGTCGCGCATCGTTCTCAACTGAGCTGTTTCCGAAAACGCCAGATACTCAACGACACCAGCACCACGGTAAAACCCAGCAGCCCCAAAAAGTTCGGCCATAGCTCCACGAACCCGCTACCCTTCAGCAGCGCCGCGCGTGCAATGGTGGCGAAATGGTGTATCGGATTGACGACCGTGAAAGGCTGCAGCCACGCCGGCATCGCTTCCACCGGATTCAATGCTCCCGCCGTCGAATTCAGCGGTGGATTGATGAAGAACACCATCAATTGCGCCTGCTGTGCCGATTTCGAAAAGGTCGCATTCACCGTGCCCAGGCTGATCCCCGATAGAATGCACAGCGCTGCGCCCGCCAGCACCAGCGGAAGATTGCCATGAAACGGTACTCCGAAGGCCAGCTTCATCACCATCACCGCCAGCAGCGCCATCAGGAACAACAGCACAAACAACGGCGCGATCTTCGCAATGATGATCTCCGACGTGCTCGCCGGCGACATCAACAACTGCTCGATAGTTCCCGCTTCCCGTTCTCTCACCATGGCCGCCGCCGCTACTAATGAGCTATTCAGGATCAGCAACAAGCCGAAGACGCCCGTCACGATAAACCACGAATCCTTCAGCCCCGGATTGTAGAGATAGGCAGGGTACATCTGCACGCGGCCTCGCCGGGTTACATCCCGCATTGCCACCTGCTGGAACGCGGCGTGCAACCCCGCGCCCTGCAGCCCCGCGTTGTACGACTGAATGACCCCTTCGGCATAGCCCTGCGCAATGGCGGCGGTGTTCGCGTTCATCGCGTTTAACAGAAACTGCACGGTCGTGGGCTGCCCGCGTTGCAGGTTCCGGCTGAAATCGTAAGGAATCACCACCCCCGCGTCCGCCTTGCCGCGGCTGATCGCGTCCCCAAGCTGATCTACCGAACTGTAATAGCTCACCAGCCGGAAGCTCTCGCTTTGGCTTAACACCGCAATCAGCTCGCGGCTTTCCGGCGTTCTACTATCGTCCACGGCGCCCAGCTTCAGGTTTGCTACGCTCGCGCTCAACGCAGACCCCAGCAGCAGCAACTGCAGCGTGGGCGGTAGCACCAGCGAGATCGCCAGCCGCCGGTCCCGTCGAATCTGTGCGAACTCCTTGCGCATCAGAGCGCGCACGCGATTGTTGACCAGCCGTTCCATCATGTTTTACGCCTTCAGTTGCATGCGCCGCATTCTGCGCCAAGCCATCATGTAGAACACCCCTCCGATCGCTCCGATGATCGCCACCTTGAACCACGTAGCGGGCCAGCCCGCGCCCTCGAGCAGCGCGTCCCTCACAATCTCGATGTAGTATTTGCCCCAGATGAAAGTCGAAATCCAGCGAATGCCCGCCGGTATGTTCTCAATCGGAAACATCAGCCCGGAAAGCAGAAAAACCAGCAGAAATCCGCCGAATGAGACGGCTTGAATCGCCGCTACCTGGCTCGGAATCGCAGCGCCCACCATGCTGCCGAACGATGCCACGCAGAAAGCGTAGAGCACCGTCGCAACGAAGAACGGCGTCGGGTCCCCGGCGAAGCTCAGGCCGAAATAGGTGAACAGCAAGATCAGCATGAGCACGCACTCCGCCCCTGCAACAACCATGAACGCGAAGATCTTCCCGAGTAGGAATTCATGCGACGAGACGTTTGAGACGTACACCTGGAGAATCGTCTTCTGCTCCGATTCTTTTGCCATCGCAAGCGCGGCCAGCAACGGCGGAAACATCGAGAGCCCGAGTACGAATACACCCGGGCCGAAGAACTTCTTCGATGAGCGGCCCGGGTTGTACCAAAGCCGTATCGCTGCCCGAACTAACTGAGGCTGGGAGGAACCCATGCGCTGGTTGTACGCGTTGATAATCTCCTCCGCATACCCCGAAATCAGCTTCGCCGTGTTGGCGTCCGAAGCATCCACCAGCATCTGCACCGGCGCATTGCCGCCGCGCGCCATATCGCGCCCAAAATGTTCCGGTATGATGAGCACCCCGCGAGCGGCGTTCGACGTCAGCGCCGCTTGTGGTGGCCGGTCGGGCGGCCAATATACGATGTGAAACGTCAGAGAAGCGCGGAAAGCATCGATCAACTGGCGCGAGGCCGGCGAATCGTCCAGGTCTTGCACCACGACGGGCAAATGGGTCGCGGTGAACGAAATCGCGGTCGACATCAATATGAGCAGCGCCAACGGAAGCACCAGCGCCAGGCCGAGTGTCCGCCAATCGCGAACCAGTTGCGTTAACTCTTTGCGCGACTGCGCCAGGATTCGTCTCATTGGATCGTCACTCCTCGGCGGCCACTTTGCCTTCCAGCCGTGCCCGCTGCACCACGCCGATGAACACGTCTTCCATCGAGAACCGGCCTTCGCGCACGCTGAGAATACGAACTCCGTCCGCCGACAGCTTCCCCGCCACGCTCCGCTCGCCTGCCTGCGCGTCCTCGTCCGTAATGACGTGCAGCCGGTCGCCGAACAGCGACACCCGCCAGCGCTCCATCTCCTGTTTCAGCAGGTCCGCCGCGCGTTGCGGTTGATCGACCACGAACTCGAGCAAGTGCCCTCGCTGCTCGTGCTTGATGCCGCTCGGGTTTCCCTCCACCGCCAGTTCGCCCGCGACCATCAATCCCAAGCGGTTGCACTGCTCCGATTCTTCGAGATAGTGTGTGGTTACCAGAACGGCGGTGCCTGCGTCCGCCAGCCGGTTGATCATCGACCAAAACGCCCGCCGCGCCAGCGGATCTACGCCGGAGGTCGGTTCATCCAGGAACAGCACGCTCGGCTCGTGCATGATAGCGGCCCCAAACGCCACGCGCTGCTTCCATCCTCCCGGCAAGCTGCCCGTGATCTGATCCTGCTTGCCCTCCAGGCCCGAAAACGACAGCACCCACTGCCGCTTCTCTTCGCGCTCGCGCTGCGGCACTCCGTACACGCCCGCAAAGAAATCGAGATTGTCGCGGATCGAGAGGTCGTCGTACAGCGAGAACTTCTGCGACATGTAGCCGATGCGCTGCCGCACGTCATCGGATCGCGCTCGCGCCCCCCGCTCGCCTGCCAACTGCACTTCTCCATGCGTTGGATCCAGAAGCCCGCAAAGCATCTTGATGGTCGTCGTCTTGCCGGCTCCGTTTGCGCCCAGCAAGCCATAGATCTCACCGTAGTGGACTTCCAGGTTGACGTTCTTGACCGCGGTGAAGTCGCCGAACATCCGCGTGAGATCCTTCGCGCCGATAGCCACTTGACCCCGCAGCTTCCCGTGGTCATGACGTCCGGGAAACGGCTGCTCGTGAATAGCGTGGCCGAGACTGCGAAGCTTGGCGACAAACACGTTCTCCAAAGTCGGCTCGTCTTCGCGCACGTCTTCGATCTCGAGATGCGCCGCGCTCAGTCTCTGCTCGAGAACCGGCCGCGCCTGTGCCGGATCGCGCACCAGAACATCCAGCCGGTCGCCGAAGCGCTGCACATCCAGAATCTCTTCCCGCGCGTCCTTCGAATCCGAGAGAACCCGCTCGGCCTCGCCCAAGTTCCCGACCCGTACTTCCAGCCGCTTCGCGCCCAAACTCGATCGCAGCTCCGCCGGAGTGCCCGTTTGTTGAATCACCCCGTCATGCATGAGCGCGACCCGGTGACAACGCTCGGCTTCATCCAGATAGGGAGTTGCGACCAGAATCGTCAGCCCGTCCGCCGCCAGGTGTGCAAGGGTGTCCCAGAATTCGCGCCGCGATACCGGATCCACGCCCGTCGTCGGTTCATCGAGCAGCAACACGCGCGGCTGCGGCACCAACGCACATGCCAGCGCGAGCTTCTGTTTCATGCCGCCGCTCAGTTTCCCCGCCAGCCGGTCTCGAAACCGGTCCATATCGAACATCTGCAAATACCGGTGTCCGCGCTCTTCGATCTCCTGCCGGGCAACGCGCCGCAGGTCGCCGATGTAACGGATGTTTTCGTTGACTGTCAGATCGGGGTAGAGACTGAAGGCCTGCGTAAGGTAACCGGTTTGCGAGCGTGCCTCGCGGGCCGGGCGGCCGAACACCTCCGCCACGCCGCCGCTCGGTTCCATCACGCCCGCGAGTATTTGAAACGTGCTCGTCTTGCCCGCGCCATCCGGCCCGATGAGGCCGAAGATTTCTCCGCTCTTCACCTCCAGATCGATGCCGCGAACCGCCTCGACCTCGGCTCTGGATTTGACCGCATAACGCTTCGAGAGATGGCTGACGCGTATGGCCGCGGAGCCGGGTCCCGCGGCTTTGCGTTCGCGCGCAGCCATGAGTTCGTGATCGGCCGCAATCATCTTCGTCGCTGGGTTTCCGGCCACGTATCGCCTTCCGTCAGGATCTCGCCATCGGCCGGCATGCCCGGTTTCGCGAACCCGGTAGCGGCTTTCAGTTGCAGCTTCACGCCCACTACCTGCTTCACCCGCTCATCCCGGAAATACGTGTTCTCCGGTGTGAACGTCGCCTCGGGATCGATGCGCGATACATACGCGTCGATGGGTTGGTTCGGGTTCGAATCGAGATACACCCGCGCGCGCTGCCCTAGTTTCACTTTGCCGATCTGTCCTTCCGGAACGAAGCCCCGCAAGTAGACCTTGGTGAGGTCGATGAGCGTAACCAGAGCCGTTCCGGCGGTCACCACTTCGCCGGGTTCGGCCGCCCTGGTAGTTACCACGCCATCGAATGGCGCCCGGACGATCAAATCCTGCCGGTTTGCCTGCGCTTCCAGTAGTTGCGCTCGCGCTTGCGCGGTACTTGCTTCGGCGCTCGCCACTTCCGCCTGTTGCTGAGCAATCTGCCGGCGCACCATCGCCACTTGGGCCTCTCGAATCGCCGGAGTGTCCAGATTCGCCCTGGCGGTAGTCAATGCGCCGCGTGCGGCTTCCACCCGCCGCTTCGCGGCCGCAACTGCCGCGGCCTGCTCCCCAGCCGTCGAGTTCGCCTGCTTAGCCTGGCGCTCGGAAGCCGCCCCGGTTTGCGCCAGGCGTGTATAGGCGTCCCGATCGAACGACGCGAGCTGATACGAAGCCTCCTGCTGCGCCAGGTCCGCCTCTGCCGCTGCCAGTTCGGCTTCCGCCTGGCGCACGCGGCCCTCCGCGTCTACCTTCGACTGCGCGGTTTGAAGTTGGTTCTGCTCCAATTGCTGGTTCAGAACGGCTATCTGATCGCGAGCCGCTCGGCTGCTCGCCTCGGCTGCGAAAACGGCAGCGCTCGCCTGCTCTTCGCGCGCCCGGATCTGCTCATCGGTCAAGGTCGCGATGACCTCGCCCGCCTTCACGCTGTCGCCTTCGCGAAAGCGGATCTCGAGAATGCGGCCGCTCGTCTTGGGCGAGATCGCGGAATCATCACCCTCGATCCGGCCGCTGAGCGCGATCACGCTTGGCGGCAGCGGCGGAGTGGCAAAGAACGACCGCCACACCAGGTACGCTCCCGCGGCAACCGCCGCAATCGCAACCAGGAGAACGACGCGCCTGCGAGATCCCTTGGGCGGCTCCTGCTTCCGGGGCTGGTTATCTTCTGGCTGCTGCGCCATGTCCTTTTATCCCGTCCTTGCGCGCGGCCTGTAGATACGCCAGCGAGAAGTCTGCGATATGGTCTGCAATGCGGTCCAGTTGTTCCGGTGTCATCTTTAATCCCGGCCAAAGCCGTTTGAGAAACGGGCCTGCCAGCGCATAGAGCATAATCTGACCCATCACGCTATGCACGCACAGCCGCGTCTTCTCATCGCCGGCGGGCAGGCTCACCATCCCTCCTATGAGTTCCAGCATCCGGTTGTATATGGGCCGCGTGACCTCATTGATCACCCGATCCATGGCCGGCGTCGGCTGCGCGAGTTCGTGCATCACGATTCGAAACTGGCGGTCGGCCTGATCTCCCCGGCACATGCCCCGCATCCGCGCTTTGACCAATGCGCGCAGAATGTCCTCGGAAGGCCCGTCTTGATCGAGCGCGCTTCGAATCGCGTCGACGTGGCCGGCTTTTATCGAGTGGTGCAGAACCTCCGTATACAGCCCTAATTTGTCGCCGAAGTGATAGTTGACGAGCGCAATGTTGGCGCCTGCCCGGCCGCAAATATCCCGGATCTTGGCTTGTTGATAACCGACTTCGGCAAAGACTTCCGCCGCGGCTTCGAGCAACCTCGCGCGCGTGGCCCGCGCCGACTCGTCGGTAGCGTCGCTCCTGTTCCGCGCCGCTGCGGCGCCGCGTCCAGCCATTAATCAGGAGTTTAAAACAGTCGTTTAACTCAGTCAAGTAAAGCTTTCCTCAATCAGCCGCGAGGGCGCGCTCCGGCAAGCGCCCTACTGCGCGTCCACCGCCTCCGAAGCTCCGCCGCTATTCGCCTGCCCGGCGCCGCTCCTCAGGCGTGCATCTTTAGGCCGCCTAATCCCAAAATCGGACATCCCTGGTTCTGATAAGCTAGAGCTGTTTATTTATTTCGAACCATTTAGCTGTCCATCCGGGATTGGCCGCTGAAATGCCTTGTATAATCTGGAAAACGCCATGGCAATGGATGTACCTCGCGGCAAAGAAGTCGCCCGCAAACGTTTAATTAAGCGCATCGCACTGATCGCGGTCGCAGTGATCGCAATCGGCGGCACCACGGTCGCCTTGGCCCGTCTAAAGCCAGCAGCCCCGTCAGTGGACATGAGTGGATTATGGCCCGGTACCGTGAAGCGAGGTCCCATGGAGCGGCAGGTACGTGGGTTAGGAGCCTTGAAACCGGAAGAGATTCACTGGATCGCGGCCGCCCAGGACAGCCGCGTATCGGATATTGTTCGCCGCGCCGGCATCGATCCGGTTAAGGCGAATGACGTAATCCTGGTTTTGAGCGACCCCGACCTCGAACTCGAGGCCGAAAAGGCTGAGTGGCAGGTTAAGCAGGACGAAGCCAACCTGGCCAACCTTAAAGTAAAACTTGAAAGCGACAAGCTCGACCAGAAGGCAACGTTTGCCGAGCTCGAATCCCAATATACGCAGGCGAAACTCACCGCGGATCGGGACTTGGAATTGACCCGGCTGAACCTCAAGAGCGATCTCGAATCCAAGCTCTCGGTCGATCAAGCGCAACAGTTCCAAAATCGCGTGGCTCTGGAAAAGCAGAGGCTGGCCATTCAGGACGCCGCCATCAAAGCGCAGATCGATGCCCAGGAAGTGGTGGTGCAGACCTCGCAGGCCGCCTACGATTTAAAGAAGAAGCAGGTGGATCAGTTGACCATTCGGGCCGGCATTGACGGCCAATTGCAGGAAGTGGACGTCGAGGTGGGGCAGCGCGTAACCGCCGGAACCATTCTCGCCAAGGTAGCCGATCCGACTAAGCTCAAAGCCGTTCTGCAGATTGCCGAAACACAGATGAAAGACGTTCGCATCGGACTCGACGCCACCATCGATACCCGCAACGGCCTCATCCCGGGCCGTGTCATCCGCATCGACCCCGCGGCGCTAAACGGAACCGTCGGAGTGGACGTGGCTTTGCTGGGTCCGAAGCCGCAGGGAGCGCGGCCCGAGTTGAGCGTGGACGGCACGATAGAGATTGAGCGCCTCTCCGACGTGGTTTACGTCGATCGCCCGGTGTCCGGAGAGCCCGATACAACGATCGGTTTGTTTAAGATAGACCCGGACGGCAAGGGCGCTACGCGCGTGAACGTCAAACTGGGCCGGGCATCCGTGAACACGATTGAAGTTCTAGACGGGTTAAAGGTCGGCGACCGGGTGATCCTGTCCGACATGTCCCAGTACGACTCGTATCAACGAATTCGGTTGAATGGATGAACCCATTTGCCTCGCGATACGTATTAAGTCAGGTAGTACGGCAGCAAATTCGCAGGAGGATTGAAGCAGAATGAACGCATCTGAGCCGTTGATCCATTTGGACGGCGTGACCAAGGTGTTTGTCACCGACGAGGTGGAGACACACGCGCTAGCGGGGATCCACATCGATATAGCGAGGGGCGAATACGTCTCCATTTCGGGACCCTCCGGCTGCGGCAAATCGACGCTTCTGGCCATTTTGGGGCTGCTCGATTCGCCGAGCTCGGGCACCTATATCCTCAACGGCAAGCCGGTGCAAAGTTTAAAGTTGTCCGAGCGCGCGCGTATCCGCAACCGCGAGATCGGCTTCATTTTCCAAGCGTTCAACCTGATCGGCGACCTGAATGTCTATGAAAACGTCGAGCTGCCGCTGACCTATCGCGGCATGGGATCGGCCGATCGCAAGAAGAAGGTGCACGAGGCGCTTGAGCGCGTGGGCATGTCGCACCGCATCAAGCACTATCCATCGCAGCTATCCGGCGGTCAGCAACAGCGTGTTGCAGTTGCGCGCGCGTTGGCGGGCGATCCGTCTATTCTGCTCGCCGATGAGCCCACCGGAAACCTTGACTCTCAAAATGGCGAGCAGGTGATGGACTTGCTTCGCGAGTTGCACCGCGGCGGAGCAACCATCTGCATGGTGACGCACGACCCGCGGTACGCCCGGTACGCCGACCGTTCCATTCATCTGTTCGACGGCCGGGTCGTGGAAGAGAACATGGAGGTGCCCGTTTGATAAGTAAATACGTCGATGTAATAGCAATCGGTGTGCTGTTGGGCGGCGCCGCCCTGTATTCGGGAGCGCGCAATCTGTCGCTGATTGAGGTCGTTCCACACAAGCGCATCGCTCTGTCCGAGACAGTACAGCGCGCCCTCAGATGTAGCCACTCAGTGAGAGCTCAGCGCGCGTCGCGGGCCTTCGCGCTACCGGCTCCGCACCTGACCATCACGTCGGACTAGGGCGCGACGGCGCCGATTTTCTTCGCCGTGCCTTACGCTATGAGTAAAGCCCCTGTCACAGTTTTAGACCCCGGCAGCGGCGAAACTAACGTGTCCAATTCCATGATTTCGCTTCGCAATATAGAGAAGTTTTTCGAGCATGGCCCCACCAAGACCTACGTCTTGCGGCGCATCAACATCGACATCAAGGACGGCGAGTTTATCTCCATCATGGGACCCTCGGGAGCCGGTAAATCCACGCTGCTGCATCTCCTCGGCATGCACGACAGCGCTTGGACCGGGGAATACTATTTCGTGGACCAGCCGATCCACAAGATGAACAAGAAAGACCGCTCGGAGCTGTACAAGAAGTACATTGGCTTCGTCTTTCAGAGCTATCATCTACTGGATTCGCTGACAGTTTACGAAAACCTGGACATTCCGCTTTCCTATCGCAACATCAAGAAGTCGGAGCGCCAGAGCATTGTGTGCGACACGCTGGACCGTTTCAACATGGTGGGGAAAAAGGATCTTTATCCCAATCAGCTCTCCGGCGGCCAGCAGCAGCTTGTGGCGGTCGCGCGCGCCATGGTCGCCAGCCCGAAATTGATCCTCGCCGACGAACCCACAGGCAACTTGCACTCGAGCCAGGGCAAAGAAATCATGGAGCTGTTCAAGCGCCTCAACGACCAAGGCACTACCATCGTGCAAGTTACGCACAACGAGAAGAACGCCGAATACGGGCACCGCGTCATTTATATCGAAGACGGCTGGATCACGCCCAATTGAGAATCCGGCTCGATTCGTTCGGCCGGAACGGGCTGAAGATCTGACATGAAAATCGTACCCTCGCAGATGCGCATCCTGATTGCCGACGATCAGGCCGACGTACTGGAAGCTTTGCGGCTGCTGCTCAAGCGCGAGGGCTATAAGATCGAGTCGTTCGAATCGCCGCAGCAGGTTCTGCAGGCCATCGAAAACCGCGACTACGATCTGGCGCTTATCGACCTGAACTACACGCGCGACACGACGTCCGGGCAGGAGGGCCTGGATCTGCTGGCTAAAATCCAGACGCTCGATTCGATGCTGCCGGTGATCGTGATGACGGCCTGGAGCAGCGTGGATATCGCAGTGGAGGCGATGCGCCGCGGAGCGCGCGACTTTATCCAGAAGCCTTGGGAAAACGAGCGGCTCTCTTCGATCGTGCGGACGCAACTCGAGCTGAGCGAAGCCATTCGCAGAGGGCAGCGCCTGGAAGCGGAAAACCAGCTTTTGCGCACCGATAATCTGCCCACCATGATTGTGCAATCGCCGCAGATGCAGCCGGTGCTGGACCTGATCGCGCGCGTGGGGCCCTCGGATGCGAACGTGCTCATCACAGGCGAACCGGGCACCGGCAAAGAAGTGGTGGCGCGAACGATGCACGCCATTTCCGGCCGCGCCAACAAGCCCATGGTAACGGTGAATGCCGGCGGCCTTGCCGAGGGCGTCTTCGAAAGCGAGCTGTTCGGACATGTGAAGGGCGCCTTCACGGACGCGAAGATGGACCGCGTGGGCCGTTTTGAGCTGGCCGATACAGGAACGCTGTTTCTGGACGAGATTGCGAACGTGCCGGCTAATCTGCAAGCCAAGCTGCTGCGGGTTTTGGAGATTGGAGAGATGGAGCGCGTCGGCTCGTCCAAGACCAAGAAGGTGGACGTGCGCGTGATTTCGGCGACCAACGCAAACCTCACCGAAGAGGTGCAGAACGCGCGCTTCCGCCAGGATCTGCTGTTTCGCCTGAACACGATAGAGATCCATATTCCCCCCTTGCGCGAGCGCCGCGAAGACATCGGTCCCTTGGCCAATCATTTCCTGGGCGTGCACGCGCGGCGTTATCGTAAGAACATCACCGGCTTCGATCACAACGCGACGCAGGCCATGCTGGAACACGCCTGGCAAGGCAACGTCCGCGAGTTGAACCACGTGGTGGAGCGCGCAGTACTGATGACGCAGAGCAATTGCATCAAGGCGGGCGATCTGGCTTTGCGGGCCTCTACCGCCGGCTCGCCACGGCTGGAAGAGATGAGCCTGGAAGATGTGGAGGAATTCCTGATCAAGAAAGCGCTGGCCCGCTATGGAGGCAACGTGAGTCACGCAGCGAGTGCTCTAGGCTTGAGCCGGAGCGCGCTGTACCGCCGCTTGCAACGCTTTGGCTTCTAGCGACGTTCGGCAGCGCGCGCACCTGAACATGGCGCATCGCCGATTCAAAATCAGCCACGATCTGCGCGTGCTGCTGCTGGCCTTGGCGGCCGGGCTTCCGGCGGTCCTGGTCTGCATCATCCTGCTGGCCGCCGGCAACTACTCGGGCCGGGAACAGTGGACCCTCGATCTACTGATCGTGATCATGTGGCTGAGCTTTTCCTTCGCGGCGCGCGACCGGGTGGCGAATCCGCTGCGCACGCTGGCCAATCTGCTGGAAGCGATGCGTGAAGGAGATTATTCCATTCGCGCGCGCGTCGATAACCCCGAAGAAGCCATGGGCGAAGTCATGCAGCAGATCAACGCCATGGCCGCCACCTTGCGGGATCAACGGCTGGGCGCGCTTGAAGCCACGGCGCTGCTGCGCAAGGTGATGGAAGAGATTGACGTCGCCGCGTTCGCATTCGATCCGCAGCAGGCGCTTCGATTAGTGAACCGCGCCGGAGAACGTTTGCTGGCGCAACCGGCTGAGCGCCTGCTGGCGCATGATGCGACCTCGCTCGGTTTGGGCGAGTTTCTGGCCGGCGAACCGGAGCAAATCATTCAGCGTACGTTTGCCGGCGCCAGCGGCCGGTGGGGCATCCGGCGCAGCCAGTTCCGCGAAGGCGGCGTGAAACACCAGCTCCTCGTGTTTACCGATTTAACCCGCCCCCTGCGCGAGGAAGAGCTGCAAGCCTGGCAGCGCATCGTGCGCGTGATCGGCCACGAGCTGAACAACTCGCTCACGCCCATCAAGTCGATCGCCCAGAGCTTGGAGCAACTGATCAAGAACGAGCCCCGGCCCGACGACTGGAGCGAGGACATGTCGCGCGGGTTGAACGTGATTGCTTCGCGGTCGGAATCGCTGAGCCGGTTCATGAGTTCTTATGCGAAGCTGGCGAAGCTGCCTCCCCCGAAGTTCGGCAGCGTGGAGATGAATTCCCTGTTGCGGCGCGTAACCCGTCTCGAGACCCGCATGCAGGTGTTTTTCGAAGAGTGCCCGGCTTTGACGATCCAGGGCGATGCCGACCAGCTCGAGCAGGTGTTGATCAATCTGATCCGCAATGCGGTCGATGCGGCACAGGAGACGGGCGGACGGGTCTTCGTCCGGCATCATCAAACGCCTTATACGGTAGAGATCACGGTGCGTGACGAAGGCCCGGGGCTTTCGAACACCGCGAATCTGTTTGTGCCGTTCTTCACGACGAAGCGCGGCGGCTCGGGCATCGGGCTAGTGATCAGCCGGCAGATTGCCGAGGCGCACAACGGTTCACTTACTTTGCGGAATGCGACGGACGGACCGGGATGCGAGGCAAAGCTGATCCTGCCCGTGCAGTAAGGGGTCACTTAGTTCGAATAGACGGACCCGCTTACTCACGTGCGCGGCTCGGAAAGCGAGTTGCAGGTAGAGTACGAAGCGGCGGATAAGAACGATCGGTTCCACATGATGGTGGTTGCGCAACGCCAGTGTCCCGTATCTAAAATAGGGTAACTATTTAGATACGGGACACTAGCTTAGATACGGGACACTAGCCGCAGGGGTCGATGTCCTGCTCGCCGGCGAGCACGCGGCGGGAGTAGTTCTTGGGGCCCCACTGTGCCCACTCCCAGCGAAGGAATTCGGCGTCCGCGATTGCTTCTACTTTTTGCTTATAGGCTCGCCAGACGCTTTCTTTCTGTCGCAGCGGCTCGCCGGAGAGATTCGCTGGACGGCTCTTGGTCGAGTACGTGACGAACCAAAGCCGATGAAAGACGTTGCCTCGCCGGCAAAATACCTTTCGCAGCGCGTTCCCGGTCGCCTTATGATCGGAGTGATCCTCCGGACTGCAATTCCAGCTCCAATCTGCTGCGTTCACCCAGACATTCGGCTGTGACGCTTCGCGGCCGACGATCTCGCCCAGAGTGGCGCAGAAATCGCCCCAACTCGTGTAAATCGTGGACTCATCCACTGCCCGGATCTGTGAAATGCAGCCAATCTGTAGCTTTTCGAGCGAGACGTTGCCGGTGCTGGGAAAGCCCGAGCCATCGACATTTCCATCGGGAAGCCGCAGGTGATAGCTGGCGAAGGAACCGGCTTCGTGCAGGGAGACAGAATGCCCGTTGATCGCGACGGTTTCCAGATTTGCGAGTGGCGCGCCTTGCGCAGCAAGAGCGCCCAGCTCGCGTGCCTGCCACCAGCCGTCTGTTCGGCCCGCATCGCCCGCGGTGGTGTAGATGAACACGACACGGTTCCCGGTCTCCTGCAGATCTGCAAACGCCTGCTGCCCGTGGAAGAGCTGCCAATCGTCTTGATGCGCGACAACGTAGAGGCAAACGCTGCTAGACATTTCGGGCATCGGGATGCATCCAGGGCTGGCGATAGGGCCGCGCCAGCAGCCGGTTCGCCTCATCGTCATTGACGACTTGCTGCCGCTCTCGATCCCAGGCGAGTGTGCGGCCGAGCTTCATGGCGTTGTTCGCGAGGATGCACGAGGCGGTCGAGATGTATCCTTCTTCGATGGTGGAAACGGGCTTCGAGCGCGCGTCGATGGCCTGCAGGAAGTTTTTCATGTGGTAACGAATAGCCGGCGCGACGTGGCGTTCCAGATCCTTTTCCGTGCGGTCTTCGGGATACTGCTCGTATTCGTAAGTGACGTCCCGGTGAATGGGCGGCCCGCCGCCGAGGGGCACGAAATCGTAACCATAGACGCTGACTTTAAGCGTGCCTTTGTCCCCGTAGAAGGTTGCGCCCCATGGATACTTCGGGTCATTGGCTTCACCCCAACTGCGATGCTGCCAGATGACGCGCAGGTCGTCGAAATCGAAGGTTGCGGTCTGGGTGTCGGAAATGTTCGCTTTGCTGGTCTTATCGACGAAGATGCCGCCGGTGGAGGCGATACGGGTGGGCCAGCCAAGGCCGAGCATCCAGCGCGTCATGTCGAGCATATGCACGCACATGTCGCCGACGATGCCGTTGCCGTATTCCATGAAGGCGCGCCAGGTGCGCGGATGAACCAGCTTGTTGTAGGGCCGCATAGGCGCGGGTCCGGTCCACATCTCGTAATCGAGATTCGGCGGCGGGTCCGTGTCGGGCGGGTTTTCGGTGGCGCGCATGTGGTAGTAGCAATAAATCTCGACCAGCGCAATCTTGCCCAGCTTGCCTTCGCGGATGAACCGGTCGCGCGCTTCCGCGATATGCGGCGTGCTGCGCCGCTGCAGCCCGACCTGGACGACGCGCCCGTATTGGTGCGCGGCCGAAACCATCGCCATGCCTTCGGCGACATCGACGCTAATGGGTTTCTGCACGTAAACGTCGAGGCCGGACTTGACAGCTTCGATCATGATCAGGGCGTGCCAATGATCGGGCGGCGCGATGAGCACCAGATCGAGATCCTTCGCGGCAAGCATCTGGCGGAAGTCGGAGTAAGTTCGCGGAGTCCTTTTGGAAGCCTGCCGGGCCGCAATCATCGCCGCGGCATCGGCGAGCATCTGCTTATCGACATCGCACAACGACACCACTTCGACCGGCGCAATTTGAATCAGCCGGACCAGGTCGATCTTGCCGTACCAGCCGCAGCCGATCAAGCCGACTCTGCGGCGCTTTTCGTCCTGGAACGGGTAGGCGGCTGCGCTGCCCACGGTCAGGGCGGCACCGGTCTGGAGGAATTGTCGGCGGTTCATGGTTTCAGTGTAAAGACTCGGCTTGCACACGCTGCAACCTCGGGCCCACCCGGTTGCGTCTAATAAAAAAGGCGGACCCATGAAGCGAACTGCGTGCGCGTTCTTCGGTCTCGCGCTGGCGCTGTCGGCGTGGGGTCAATCGAGCAACGGCCAGACTACGACGACCGAGACCAAGCGCAAAACGGCTCAGAAGCAGAAGACGGAGCCGAGCCCCGGCCGGCAGATGGCCAATGGCGCCGGGAACGTGGCGGGAGGGGCGGCAAAAGGCGCTGGTTCAGCCGCAAAGGGAGTCGGTAAAGGCGCGGCCGATCTGGCAACGCTGCATCCGATTGACGCCGCAACATCGGTCGGCAAAGGCGCCGCGGGAGCCGGCAAAGACGCGGGCGTGGGTGCGGTGAAGGGAACCGCGAAGGTTACCAAGGGCGTAGGTCGAGCGATCAAACACATCTTCTAAACTGCGGCGGGAACCGCGCGTGTTCGTGCGGTGTCTGTGTAGGTGAGAGCGCACAGGCCGTTTGGTGGCCGTTGTGCGCGGCTCAAAGGTGAAGAGGTGATCCCATGTTCGATCAGACCTTCGTAGACACCACGCACCAGAGCGGAAAACCGGCGACGTTGGCGCTGTCGCTTTTGATGCAAGCGGCTGTTATCTGCATCCTGGTCTCACTTCCGCTCGTGTATACTCAAACGCTTCCGTTTGCTCAGTTGCGTAACTTGGTAGTGGCTCCGGCGGCGCCCCGGACTGCGGTTTCGCACCAAGCCGTTCGAACCCAAACAAAACCCGCATGGCGCGTGTTTGCAGCGCCGCAGCTTTTTGCACCGGCACGAGTTCCAACGGGCATTCATCCGGCGCAGGATGTGCCCGCCGCGCCTGAGATTGGGCCTGTCCCGAGCACGGCGGGCTCTGCGGGCCCTTCGATATTAGGCGTGATCGGCTCCGTAGGCGAGGCAGCGCCTCCACCTGCCGCTACCAAGCCGGAACAAAAAGGTCCGGTGAGAATGGGCGGAAACGTAGCCGCCGCGAATCTGATCCGCAGGGTTCAGCCAGTGTACCCGCCGCTCGCCAGAACCGCGCGCGTGCAGGGCAGCGTCGAATTCACCGCGAAGATCAGCAGAGAAGGCAACATCGAAGACCTCACTTTGGTGCGCGGACACCCGCTGTTAGTGAAAGCCGCACAGGACGCGGTGTTGCAGTGGAAATACCGGCCTACGCTGCTGAACGGCCAGCCCGTGGAAGTGGTCACCGAGATCACTGTCAACTTTATGTTGAGTCAGTGAGGCCGGGTTACTCGGCCGAAAGATCTACTTCCTCCTCCAGTTCGGCGAACAGCTCCGCGATGGGCAGATCAATGCGCGGTTCTTCGGTGGTCAACACGGAGGCAGCCTGCCGGCGCCCTTCGCGCGTGTAAGAGACCAGGCGAGCTTCTTTCTCGGATCGACCAACCAAACGTGAGCGACGCCGAATTTCAAGTAATCGTCGATTTTTACTTCCATGCGGCTGGCGCGATCCTCGGGCGAGAGAACCTCGATACAGAGAAACGGCGGCTCGCGAAGGATGCGGCCTTTGGCCTTCTGTGTTGTAACCGCGATATCGGGAATGCGGAAACGGGTCGGGGCCACTTGAGTCCTCAGTGAGGGGAATACGTGGATGCCGAGCGCTTTGCGGCGAAGGCTTAACCAGCCTAGGAGCACGGCATGGAGACCTCCGTGGTCGGTTTCACCCCAGTTGCGTTCGATCACCTCACCGTCGATATATTCACGATCCGCCTCATACGAAGTACTCAGATACTCTTCGATAGAGACCACGCTTGTAGGGTAGCGCTTACGACACCTGCTCGCGAATCCAGCCGAGATAAGCCGGCAGCCCGTCCAGAATGGGCACGGCGATGATCTCGGGCGTTTCGTAGGGATGCAGCTCCTGGATGCGGTCGCGCAGCGCTGGAAAGGCTTGCCGGGTGGTCTTGATGAGCACCGGAACTTCGTCGGCATGTTCGATCTGGCCCTTCCAGCGATAGATGCTGCGGATGGCGGGCAGAAGATTCACGCAGGCGGCCAACCGCTCTTCGACTACGGCGCCGGCAATGCGTAGCGCATCCTGGTCATTGGCGAACGTACAGAAGACAACCACGGCATCGGTCATAGAAATTCCGGATTTCGCTGGACCTTTTCTTCAAACAAGTTTATAAACATATGTAAGGGACGTCGCGGAGATGCCACGCTCGGTTCTTCGAATTTTCGCAGCCATAGCGGCGCTGGCCGGCTTGGCGGCCTATGCGACCATCATGCTGCGAGGACCGCAGGGCGTCAGCGCGCTTGAGGAAAAGCATCGGCAAATCCGGATGTTGGAAGAGCAGAACGCGAACATCGTGCGAGACATCGAGGCCAAGAAGCGGCGCATCGATAGTCTCACGAACGATCCCAGCGCACAGGCGGTCGCGGTAGAGAAGGAGCAGCGGAAGCTGCATCCGGGACAGACGCGGTTCGATACGCCGGGCGAGCATATCGCCGCGCCTAACGGCCAGTCGAAATAAGCTCGGCCGCCACCGCGGCTCTCAGGATGCCGGCGATCTCACGGATCGTTTCTTCCTCTGCGAGAAGCACGCGATGCGGCAGCCAAAACGCATCGCCGATCGACTGTTCCGAGACCGGACACGGCAGGACGCGGCAGGCAGCGTGCCGATAGGCGGGATTCGCGTAAAGCGTGTGCGGATAAAACGGCGTACACGGCACGCCCGCGCGGGTGAGCTGGCGCAGGAATGCGTCGCGCGCGCCGGACGGCCCGCGCACGTGTCCAATCAACAGATAGAACGAGTTTTGGCTGATTTCCGGTCCCTGAGCCTGCCAGACGATCTCTTCCACGTCTTCCAGCAAATGTTTTAGCAACCGCGCATGAGACGTGCGGCGCTGGATCTGCGCGGGCAAACGCTCGAACTGGGCGAGCAGCACAGCGGCTTGGAAACCCGTGAGACGAAAATTGGTGCCCAGGCGACGATGCTCATAGAAACTCACACCCGGAACGCGGCCGCAGTTCGCGATGGATCGGGCGCGCTCGGCGAACGCATCATCGGAGCTCACCAGGATGCCGCCTTCGCCGGAGCACAGCACTTTTCCATTCTGGAAGCTGAAGGAGCCCGCGATGCCGAAGCTGCCTGCGCGCTGGCCGTTCCATTCCGAGCCTTGCGCGTGCGCCGCATCCTCGATGAGAAACAGATTGTGCTCGCGGCAGCTTCGGGAAATTTCGGCGATATTGCACATCGTGCCGCCGAAATGAACGGCCATCACCGCGCGAGTCTTGGGAGATAGCGCTTCGCGGACGCGTTGCGGGTCGAGGTTGAAAGAATCGTGCTCGATGTCGACGAATACGGGGATTGCGCCCGCGCGCGAGACCGCGGTCGCCGTAGAAATGAAAGATATGGCGGGCACGATGACCTCATCCCCCGCGCCGATGCCGAGCACCTCCAGCGCCAACTCGAGCGTGACCGTCCCGTTGAACGCACTGATGCCGTGCGCGGCATGTTGGTAAGCCGCAAAGCTCTGCTCGAATTCGGTAACGAATGGATGGAAGCCGCCCCATTGCGGACTTTCGAGCACCGTGCGGAGCAGTTCGGCTTCGCGCTCGACGGCCGTCGGCCAAGTAGGAATGTTCATGCCGCGAACTGCTCCCAGTGTAGACAATACGGAGTGGATGCGGGGCGTGTGAGAATTGGGGCAGCATGTCGGTCTACGAGGAACGCAAAGACGAACTGGAGCGGTACGAGTTCATGCTGGGCCGCGAGCGCGGACGGCTGGCCGTGACTCTGGATTGCATTACCGACGCCATGGTGCTGGTTGGGCAGCACGGCGTCTATTGCCAAAGCGCGCGGCAGTTCGGCAAGCCGGCGATGGACATCCAGCTTATTACGAAAAGCCTGAACGAGGCCAAGGAGCTGGTCGCGAGCGTGTTGGAACAGATGAAAGCGGATAAAGCGGGCGAGGAGGAGCGGCCAGGAGCTTAACTCAGAGTCCCCGCAGAAATGGGTTGCGTTCTTTCTCGCGGCCGATGGTGGTGTTGGCGCCGTGGCCGGGAATTACCACCGATTCCTCCGGCAAGTCCAGCAGGCGGGTCTTGATCGAAGCGAGAATCTGGCGGCCGTCGCCACCCGGAAGATCGGTGCGGCCGATGGAATCGCGAAACAGCGTGTCACCCGCGATGAGCTTGTTCTGCTGCGGTATCCAGAGCGAGATGCTGCCTTGCGTGTGACCCGGCGTGTGGATAACGTGGAAAGCGGCTGGACCGAGGTCGAGGACCATGCCATCGGCGGCCGCATGATCCACCTCAGTGGCCGGCGGCGGGGCCACTCCGATCCAAGCGGCCTGTACGTCGAGCATCTTGAGCAGCTCGTGATCGCGCTCGTTCATGTACACCGGCGCGCCGGTTAATTCACGCAACTTGTGCGCCCCGGCGATATGGTCGATGTGGGCGTGCGTGATGACGATCGCCTTCACCTTGAGTCGATGCCGATCCAGCACCTCGGTGATTTTGTCTATCTCGTCACCGGGATCGACCACTATGGCTTCGCGCGTCTGCTCGTCGCCGAAGACGGAGCAGTTGCAGTGCAGCACGCCGACAGGGAGGATGACGTGGATCATCTGCTGCAAGTCAAGCGGAGGGAAGCTGGCGCTGCTGTTCGAAGCTGGCTCTGGGATCGCGCGCGGAGGCCTTGCCCGCATAGAAGATGCCGAAGCGCACGAGGAGGCTGGCGGCCGAGCCGAGCAATCCCGAGACGATACGCTTGCTTCGCGACTTGCCGGGTAGCGCCGAAACGACAATGCCGGCAATGGTGGTTAACTTCGCAGCGCGCCAAAGAAATCCACTGAAGCCTTCTTTGAGCGGACGGCCAACACGGGCGACGCGGCTCGCCTCGGATTCAAGCACCAGGGCAGCGGCCAGCTCAATGATTTTGCCCACGAGCGCGAAGCGCTCCACGGCGCGCGATTCCCGATCGTTGAGACGGAAGAACTCGAAGAAGGAGGCGGCGGCCGCGGTTCCCGAGGCGAGGAACAAGATCGGATTGGTGCGATAGGATTCGTGCCACACCGGAACGGCGGTTTGCGAAATAAGCACGCCGGTATAACCGGAGAGACCGAGGCCAAACAGGCCGGCCGCCAAACCGCCCAACTCGCCAAGTGGCCGAAGCAGCCGCGGACCGTAAGGCAGCAGAGCCGCCGCACCGGCCGCGCCCGAGAAGGCGGAGAGAATCCAGGAGCCCATGCTCATGGGCGAGCTGATGCGAAACACGCGCAGCATGTTGAGGAAGCGCTCGGGCCGGCCGAGATCGTGAATCAGCAATGCCGCGCTGAGCGCGCCGCCGGCGGTCGCGACCCAGCGCGAATACATGACGAGAGCGCGCATCTCTTGCGGAGCAATCAACTGCGCCGCGGCTCCCAGCGTCGCTCCGACGCCGGCAACGCCGCCGACATAGAAGTAAGCCGGAATGGACCAGATCCACACCGGCTGCTTGAGCATCGGATGGTCGTAGTAACTGGGGCTCGAACGGGACTGGCTGCTCGGCACATAGGGAAACGCCTGCGAGTGCAGCACGACGTCGTGCTTGGTGGCGAGCGTGGTTTGCGTGGCCGCTTCGCCGCTGAGCGTGCCGAGTTCGGTGTCGACATTGCGCCCGTCGTCGACGCTGCCGGAGAGAAATGCAATGGTTTTGGGGCCGCTTCCTCTCGGACTTTGCTCGGTCATTCTTTACTCCCGTGCGCCATTGCCCAGCATGACAGATGCGAACGCGAGCGCCGTCACGCCGATTGCAGCGAGGCCTGCCGAAATCCAGCTCTTCTTCCCTTTGTGCGTCGGCACCTCGGGACGGGGCGGCAGATTGTAGACCTCGGGCTTGTCGAGCAAGAGGAAGAATGCGTTCAGGCCTTCGGTTCCGGGCTGGCTGGCGGCGTCTTCGCCATACAGATAAGCTTCCTTGACACCCTGTTCGTGCAGCTTCTCCACACGCGCGCGGGCGCGATGGCGCAGCTCATTGACCTCGCCGAACTGAATGGACGCAGTGGGGCAAGCTTTCGCGCAGGCCGGCTGCATGCCGTCCTTCTGGCGGTCATAACAGAGCGTGCATTTCCAGGCGCGGCCGTCTTCCGGGTTGCGGTCGATGACGCCAAACGGGCAGCCCGAAACACAATAGCCGCAGCCATTGCAGACATCGGGCTGCACATAAACAGACCCGAATTCAGTCCGGATGATGGCGCCCGTCGGACAGTTCTCCAGGCAGCCGGCGCGGGCGCAGTGCTTGCAAACATCGGACGCCATCAACCAGGCGAGTCCGCTGGTATCGGCATTACCGATGGGCGCGGGACGCTCGATGAAGCTGACGTGCCGCCAGGTGCTTGAGCCGAGCGCCATGGTGTTGTCGTACGACATGCCGCTGAAGTGATAGCCGTCGTCGGGAAGCTGGTTCCACTGCTTGCAGGCGACCTCGCAAGCTTTGCAGCCGATGCAGAGAGTGGTGTCGGTAAAGAAGCCGTTGGCCATATCGTCAGGTCTGGTCGCCTTGTTTCGATTCCGGTGCGTGGATGTGGTGTCTGCCCACCGGGCGAACCTGGGCGGCAGGCAAATCTCGGAGCCGCTCGTCCGGCGCGTCTTCGGCTTGTTGAGGCGGCGGTTTGCGGCGGTCGCGGCGGCCCGGACGAATATCGCCGGTCAAGGCCTTGGATTCTTGAATCGTCACGTTGGGGTCGGCGCCGAAGGCAATCAATTCGTTCGTCGAATCGCCCGTCACCAAGCCGCGGTTGCCCCAATGGTAGGGCATGCCGATCTGGTGGAGCGTGCGGCGGCCGATCTTCAGCGGGCGGACACGCGCGGTCACCAAAACGCGCGCTTCGATTTCGGCTCGCGCGGTGGAAATGGTGGCCCAATCGCCATTGCGCAGGCCTCGTTCTTGCGCCAGCTCGGGCGAGACCTCGCAAAACATTTCGGGTTGCAGCTCGGCCAGCCACGAAAGCCAACGCGACATGGCTCCCGAAGTGTGCTGTTCGGTCAGGCGATAGGTCGTGATGACGTACGGGAAGCGCGCATCACCAAACGGCCGCGCCATGCGGTTCTCCGAGCGCGGATATTCGAGCCGGACGGGATTGCACTGCTGGCCATACAGCGGGTTCTGAATAAGCGATTCAACCGGTTCGTAATGCGTGGGCATGGGACCATCCTGCAAACCGGTGGGCGCAAAAAGCCAGCCCTTACCATCGGGTTGAAGCAGGAAGGCGTCATCGCCGGAAATGGTATCGACGCCGCGCGAATCCTCCGCTGCGCGATAGCCGGGTTTCTTCTCTTTCGGGAAATCCGGCACGTCGTGACCCGTCCATTGCTGCTTGGCGTCATCCCACCACACGAGCGCTTTTCGATCCGACCAGGGGCGGCCTTGGGGGTCCGCGGCCGCGCGGTTATAAAGGATACGCCGATTGGCAGGCCAGGCGAAACCCCACTCGGGACCATAATGATAGGGGTCGGTGGCGCGCTTGCGGTTGGCGGCGCGATTCACCCGGTTCGCATACACGCCGGAATAGATCCAGCAGCCGCAAGCGGTCGAGCCATCGCTCTTCAGCTCCGTGAAGCCGCCCACCGGATTGCGATCCGCCACCGTGTAGCCGTTTACTTCTGCGAGGACGGCTTCGGCATGCGGTTCTTCGATGCGACCGTGCGTTGGATAATCCCACGCCAGGTCCTGAATGGGCCGGTCCTTCGGGTCCGTAGACGCGGCGTACAATTCTTTCAAGCGCTTGCCCAGGTGATAGGCGAAGTGGAGCTCGCTGCGAGCGTCGCCGGGCGGCTCGACGGCTTGATGATGCCATTGCAGGATGCGTTGCGTCTGCGTGAAGCTGCCGTCTTTTTCGACGTGCGTGGCCGCAGGGAAAAAGAAAACCTCGGTGGCGATGTCTTCGGCGCGAACTTCGCCGCGCTCATGTTCGGGCGACGCCTTCCAGAATTCGGCGGTTTCGATGAGCGAGAAGTCGCGCACCACCAACCACTCGAGATTGCGCAGCCCCTTGCGCTGCAGGCCGAGATTGGGTGAGCCGACGGCGGCATTCTCGCCCATGACGAAATAGCCCTTCACATAGCCATCGGCCATGTTGGCCACGGTGGTCATGTGCGAGTGATCGCCCGTCATGCGCGGCAGATGATTGAAGCAGTAACCATTCTCGGCAGTAGCCGCATCGCCGTACCAGGCCTTGAGCAGCGACACGATGTACTTCGGAAACTCGGTCCACCAACCGGAGCGCGGCGTGTAGTTATCGATGTACTTCGCGAGCGACGTGTCGGTGCCGGCTTTGGGCATCGGCAGATACCCAGGCAGCAGGTTGAACAGCGTCGGCACGTCGGTCGAGCCTTGTATCGTGGCATGGCCGCGCAGCGCCAAAATGCCGCCGCCCGGACGCCCGATGTTGCCGAGCAGCAGTTGCAGAATAGCGCAACTGCGAATGTTCTGCGCGCCGGTAGAGTGCTGGGTCCAGCCGACCGCATAACAGAACGCCGCCGTGCGTTCGCGGCCGGAGTTGCGGCACAGCGTTTCCGCCAGGCGATGGAAGTGCTCCGGCGCGATGCCGCAAACGTCTTCCACCATCTCCGGCGTGTAGCGCTGGAAATGCCGCTTGAGAATCTGGAAGACGCAGCGGGGATGTTGCAGGCTCGGGTCGGTGGCATGCGCCTTCGCTTTTTCGGTCTTGAAACCGGCGGCCTTTTCGGCGTGCGATTCGGGAACGTTGTGAACGTCGCGCGATTCGTGTCCGACGTTCTCATAGGTCCAGGTATGCATTTCGTACTGGCCTTTGCCTTGCTGCCAGCCGCTGAACAGGCCGTCGAGATCGTCGGTGTCCTGGAAGTCTTCCGAGATGATCGCGGAAGCGTTCGTGTAGGCCTGCACGTACTCTTTGAAATAGCGCTCATTGCGGATCACGTACGAGATGAGCGCGCCGAGCAAGACGATATCCGAACCCGCGCGAATAGGCAGGTGCAGGTCCGCGACGGCGCTGGTGCGAGTGAAGCGTGGGTCTACGTGAACGATGGTCGCGCCGCGCTGCTTGGCCAGCATCACCCAGCGAAAGCCGACGGGATGGCACTCGGCCATGTTCGACCCTTGGATGACGATGCAATCCGCATTCGCCAGATCCTGGAGCGCGGTGGTGGCGCCGCCTCTACCGAACGAGGCCCCCAGACCGGGGACCGTGGAGGAGTGTCAAATACGGGCCTGATTTTCTATCTGCAGAATGCCGAGCGAATTGAAGAGTTTTTTGATCAGGTAGTTCTCTTCGTTATCGAGCGTAGCGCCGCCCAGGTGCGCCATGCTCAAGGTGCGATTCACTTCATCGCCGCCGGCGGCGGTGTGCTGCCAATTCTCATCGCGCGCCTTCTTCACGCGCTGCGCGACCATCTCCATGGCTTGCGCCAGCGGGATCGTTTCCCATTCGTTCGCGTGAGGCCGCCGGTACAGAACCTGCTGCACACGCTGGCTGCTGGTCACAAGCTGGAACGTGGCAGACCCTTTGGGGCACAGGCAGCCTTCCGAGATGGGCGAATCCGGGTCGCCTTCAATATCGAGGATCTTGTCGCCTTTGACGTAGACGAGCTGCCCGCAGCCGACGGCGCAATACGGGCACACCGAGCCGACGACCTTATCGGCACTGCGGGTACGCGGCGCGAGGGTGCGGCTTCGGTCCGTGGCTGCCGTTTCTCCGAAAGCATGCGGGTCGCCGCGCTGCAGTTGCTTGATGACTGGCCAATCGGTGAGTTTCGGGGTCCGTTTCATGGCGTTCCTATTCATAGATGCACTCAGGATTCATTATCGACAAACAAAGCAGCATGGTATCTTTCCGGGAGGCGGGTGGGGCGCCATTCCCGGTTCAGCCACATGTGACGCGTCGAGCCTTCCGCCAAGAGGCGATCGGGATTGGCCGAGCGAATCCGGTAAGCGAATTCCATCCCGCGCGGCGTGGCCTTCGCGATTTCGGTGTGGACCACAATCTCCTGATCGTAACGGGCCGGCGAAAGATAGCGGCAGGAGGCCGCAGTCACTGCCAGACATAGGCCGTCTCTTACTTCGAGGTCCTTATAGTTGAGCCCGAGCGACCGAACCAGTTCGACGCGGCCGATCTCCATCCAGACGAGATAATTGGCGTGATACACCACGCCCATCTGGTCGGTTTCGGCGTAGCGCACGCGCAGACGCGCTTGGTGGTGGGCCGGGCCGCCGGAGGTTGGGTGCACAGACGTTCCTCTGGTACAGGATAGCGGCAGGGAACGCGGCCGGAGCGGTCCACGGCGGTTCGAGAGCCGGCGCGCGCGATATGGGGATGAAAAGAATTTCGGCGCCCGGAGGCAAAGCGTATTAGACTGTGTGCCTATGCACGCGATCGTCTATCGCCGGTACGGTTCCCCGGACGTGCTTGAATATGTGGAGACCGACACGCCAACTCCCGGTACAGGAGAGGTTCTGATTCGGGTGCGTGCAGCGTCGGTCAATCCATATGACTGGCATTTCCTGCGCGGAACGCCGATTTTCATCCGGCTGTTCACCGGACTGCGCAGACCGAAGTCGGCAAGACTCGGCGCAGATGTGGCGGGAGTGATTGCGGCAACTGGGCCCGGGGTTACTCGCTGCAAGCCCGGCGACTCAGTCTTTGGAACTTGCAAGGGAGCATTCGCCGAGTTTGCCTGCGCCCGAGAAACCCAACTGGCTGTGAAGCCTGAAGGTGTCAGCTATGAGGAGGCGGCGTCGCTTCCCATTGCGGGCATCACGGCGTTGCAGGGCCTTCGCGATTGCGGACTCGTGAGGCCCGGACAACGCGTGCTTATCAACGGGGCAGCCGGCGGCGTCGGTACGTTTGCCGTCCAGATCGGTAAATGGCTGGGCGCGCATATCATTGGCGTCTGCAGCACGCGTAATCTCGAGCTTGTGCAATCCATTGGCGCGGATGACGTCATCGACTACACGCTTCAGGATTTCACACAGCCAGACGATCCGTATGATGTAGTCTTCGATCTCGTTGGCAACCGTCCACTAAGGGAGATGCGGCGCGCCCTGCTTCCCAAAGGCGTATTTGTGGGGTGCGGAGGCGGAGGGCCTGACAGATCCTCGAGCGAGTTACTAGGCGCAATGTTAGGGCGATTTTTAATCGCGCCGTTCGCGCCCCAGAAACTCACTGGTGTGTTCGCGAAGATCAACACGGCGGACCTGCTGGTCCTCAGCGAACTGCTACAGCCGGGCAAGATCAAGCCGGTTTTGGAACGAAGATACCCGTTGAATCGTGTAGCAGACGCTCTCCGCTATGTGGAGAGCTGCCGCGCGCGAGGCAAGGTCACCATCGCCATCGGGTAGCGAACTCTGTGCGATGCCATCCACGTTTCGACCTTGTTGTTAGCATTGGCGCACGCAACACTTGCGGCTACTCTCGCAAAGCGATCATAGGATTGACACGAGCAACTTGGAACGCAGGACGCAAGCAAATAGCAAGTCCCACCACAAGTAACGAGGAAATTATAGCTGCGAGATCGCTACCGGCAGTTCCGGTGAAGCCGGTAAGCGCCTTCTGAATATAACTGGACGCAAGGATTGCGATCAGCGCACCCAAGATCAGGCCGCCCGCGAGCTGCCGTCCAAATTCCAGCAATAAGCTGTACACGATTCTTGCCGGCGACGCTCCGAGCGCAGCTTCAATGGCAAGGTCCCGTCTTCGGCTTGTCGCTGTTACTAAAATAATTGCATAAAGTCCGGAGCCGGCTATCAGGGCAGCTAACATGCCCATCGTCATAACCACCGTCATATGAAGTTTTTCGGATGCAGTAAGTCCCTCAATCGTTTGCTCGAGAGGCGCGAGCCCAATTACTGCCTCATCAGGCGCAATGTTGCGCAGAACCTCGCCGATGTTAGCGGCTCCCGTCCGGCGGTCAACCAGAAATTGTATAGGCAAGAATGCCCGCATCTCGCTCAATAGCTGATCGGATACTTGATCGAGTGGTACATAGATGATTGGCTCAGCCGGCGCTTGAGGCCCGAATTGCCGGGTGTTTCCCACCACTCCCACTATGCGCATCGGCTCCGGTCGATTGTTGGCTCTTAAGCCCGCCTCCAAGTGCTGACCTATAGGGTCTCCCGAGAAGTACTGCTTTGCGTACAGGGCATTGACAATAGCTACATTCTCCGAATTCCCGGTATCGTGCATGTCGAAATAGCGTCCCGCTTTAAGGGGTATCCCCAGAAGGGCGAAATACGCCGATGACACGGGCCGATACTGTATGTTTCGCCGCTGGAGGTTAGTAACTCGAACGGGTATGGAAAAATTGCCGCCCACCGGCGCGACCAATGCGGCGGCAGCCCCGACTCCTTCCTTCGATTTATCCAGTCCTGCAACGGCCTCACGCGCGAAAAGCCGCACGTCATTCGCTTTGGGGTGGCGAACCTGCAGAAGCTGCACTGAAAAAGTTAAGAGACTGGCCGTCCGAATACCAAGATTTGTATCTGATAAGTGCACCAAAGATTGAAAGAACGACATGCCCACAATGAGTAACCCGCCCGCCAAGGCAACTTGCGACATCAGAAGGAACCGCCCCGTTCGCCTCATACGCGCACTCCAGCCGACACGTTGGCCGGCGGCCAAATCATCGGCAATGTCGTGGTTCCTTGAACGGCGCAGGGCAATGACACAGCTTGCAAGCGGCACGCCAAGCCCAAAACAAGCCGCAAACCCATAGGCGGCCCCACTTAGGGCGACTCCTTCAGTCGAGCCCGTCCATGTGATCGGAATATAGGAACTCATGGTCTTAAGTCCGAGCGCGGCCAGCAGCGTTCCTGCCCCGCACCCGAATAGACCTATTAAAATGCTCTCCGCAAAATTCGGAAAAACGAGACGAAGAGCACCGGCTCCCAAGGCATAACGAACGGCATGGCTGCGGCGGACGCCGATGGAACGAACCAGGAACAAATTACAGATATTGGCGCCCACCAGCGTGAGCAGGCAAACTCCAAAAGAGAAAAACAGCAGGACTACGGAGCGTGCAGGACCGGAAAGGCTGTGTTGCAACGGATCAACGCCAAAACTCACATGGTCAGACTGTTTGATGCCGAGTTCCTGCGCATGCGAATACATCTGGGTGTTGACGGCCGCAATCGCCTGCTGAATGCCGGAGCCGGACGCAAGCCTGCCGACCACCACCAGGTGGTTTCCCCGGTCGTGGCTATTAGTGGGCAAGCCCAACGGCCTAAGCACATCCAGAGGCTCTGAAAACCGAAAGCTCTTAGGCAACACGCCGACCACGGACGCCGGCTTACCTTCGAGTGTCAGCCATTTGCCAATTACATCGCCGGCCCCAAACTGCGTCAGCCACAGATGATAACTGATAACCGCCACGTTTGCGGCGGGTTTTCGATCTTCGTCCTCTGTGAAGTTACGGCCCATCGCCATCTTGACTCCGAGCGTTTGAAGAAAAGAGCGAGTAACAGGACGGCAGCGGCCAAGAATCGGACCGTTCGGGGTTGTGAGATTCTCAAACCGGCTGAAGGAGGCGGCGCCGAGATTGCTGAATTCTCTTATTCCCAGCAGAAGTTGATACTGCTGAGGAGACATGGTCGTCCAGAACGAGGACTCGATTGGACCGACGGTTACAAGCCTGCCGGGATCGATAAACGGAGGCTGGCTTAGAACAACCTGATCGATCAAGGAAAAAGTCGCTGTCGATGCCGCTACGCCCACGGCGAGAGTCGCAACCGAGAGCAGCAAAAACGCGGGTTGCCGCAATAACGCGCGCCACGCTCTCACGCACTCCCAAACAAGCATCAAGTGCAGAAAACCCCGCGCTCCAGAGTAAGTACGCTGGAGCAAGCCGCGATCGTTTCCGGGCGATGCGCCACGATGATTCGCATTAAGGGCAGCTCTTTCAAAGTGCTGAGAATAGCCTCTTCTGTTTTCGTGTCCAAGTGGCTGGTCGCCTCGTCCAAGAACAATACCTTGCATTCTTTATAGAGTGCGCGCGCCAGCAGCAGCCGCTGTTTTTGCCCCCCTGACAAACTCAAGCCGGTGTCTGTAATAAGTGTGTCGTATTTCATGGGCATGGCTTCGATGTCGTCCGCGATGCAGGCCTTTTGAGCGGCCGATCTGATGCGTTCGAGATCGTAGGGTGCATCAAAAAAAGATATGTTCTCAGCAATAGTACCTACAAATAACCCGTCGTCCTGATTCACTGCCGCCACCATCTGCCGATACGACCTTAGCCCCTCACACAATGGCATGCCGTTGAAGGTGATACTGCCCTTTGTTGGCACAAGAAGACCCTGCAGAAGCTTAATCAACGTAGACTTGCCGGAGCCGGAACGTCCGGTGATCGCGATCGTACCTTCTCCTTCCAACACACCCGAGGCGCCTTTCAGAATCCATGGATCGTCGTCGGAAAAACGAAACCACAAGTCGGTAAACACCAGCCTCTGAACCGTTGTGCCGGCACTCGGTAACGTGCCATTTACCCCATCGCTCTCGGGTAAAGCAAATACAATATCGGACAATCTGTCGAGGTGAATTTCCGCCGCTTTCGCTTCTACATATTTGTCCAGCAGGGCGTTCACGCGTCCGATGAGCAGCTCCCGGAACATCACATAGCTAAAAAGCATTCCAACCGACATAGAATGTTGCAGAACAAGCCCGGTCGCATACCAAATTACGAACACCCGTTCGCAACCGAACAGCAGCGAGTTGCTCGATCGGAAGAGCATCTGAATCTTCTCAGCTTTGACGTGTTTCGAATGCCCTTGTACGATTAAGTTCGACCATTGAGCCAGACGCAAGCCTTCCGCGCAGAACTGTTTTATGTTCTGAATCGACTTAACGGTCTCCAGAAAGTAGCCCTGCTGTTTCGCATGCGAGTTTTCGTACGCGCGCAGCGACTCACGGAGCGACTCGAGCAGTGCGCGCCGTAGACAAATCGCACCAAAGATCGTGGCGGTAGTCACGGCAGCCAACCTTGGATTGTAAATGTACATTATTGTCAAGAAGCTAAGCGACATTAATCCATCTAGAAAGCTTTCAAGGAAGTTGCCGGTAAGTGACCGCTGAATATATGAGATACCCTCAAAACGGCCCATGAGATCGCCAAGGTATCGGCGCTCAAAGAAGCCCAAAGGCAGTTTCAGCGCGTGTCCAAACACATTCCGAAGCCAAGTCAAATAGACTTTAGACCCCAACTGAAGCAATGCGACGGACCGTACAATGTTCACAAAACCCTGAACTAAAACAACTGCCAGGAAGGCGAACAGGAGAGTTGTGCGCATCTCCAGGTTACGCGGACCTATAACCTTGTCCACGGTCCATTGCAAATAAAAGGGAGCTAATATCTGCAAACTTTCCAGCAGAATAGCGGAGACGCATATAGTGGCGACGGATACAGCGGCGCCTTTTACCGCTCCGAAAAAGCTGCGCCAGGTCAGACGCCGCTGCGACGTCAGAGCCCGCGGATGAGAGGCCGGCTCAAACTCGATCGCGACACCGGTAAAATGGCGCGAGAACTGGGCCCTGCTGACTCTGCGCCGCCCTAGAGCGGGATCGTGAATGATGCAGAAATCTTTTTCGACCGCGACCAGGACAACATAGTGCGCCAGTCCCCAATGCAGCATGCACGGGAGCTGCATTTCAAGCACATATTCCAATTCGACGCGGAGCGGCCGCGCAATAAGATCAACGTCTCTTGCGATTTCAATCAAGCGTCTTAGAGAAACGCCGCGCGCCGATGTCGGAAATGCCTCCCTGAGCGCCCGAACATCGGCGGGACGCCCATAACTACCGAGAATCATCGCCAGGCAGGCAAGCCCGCATTCCGATGCCTCGAATTGAAGGACAACGGGAACTTTTCTGCGCTTTCGAGACAGGAAGGGCAGCCAAGGCACGCGAAAGGACGTAAATGTTTCACCCAGCCAACGCTCGGCATAGGCATCCAACGCTTCTTTTCGGAACAGGGTATCCAGCATAGCCGGCAACGAACCAACTTAAGGCGAATGCCTTAGAGAGCTTGCACGTGCCCTTCAAGGTTAGCCGAAGAGCACGTGCCGGTTAGCGATCAGTCGCTGCTCTGATCACAATCGTCAGCTTGACCGCCCGAGCAGGAGGTGGTTCCGGCAGCTACTGACTCGAGTTCGTCAGCCGAAAGCGGCCGGGCTAATTTGCGAGCAATCGAGCGTGTTTCTGTCTTCGGAGTATCAGAAGATGTTTTCTGAACTGGATTGTCAAACATATAAGTATGTCCTTTGTTTTGGATTTGAGCTCACAACCACATAAGATCCTGCAAACGAGCCCTTTAATTTTGCAGGCAATCCCATAACGTCCTGACCCGATGAGGCGAGCATAGACACAACATGCTATTTCCGTTGCCGAGTAACTACTCGAACCAGTGAAAGGGCATGGGCGGGCGATTATCTAAATACCGCCGGAACTCAGCATACTCGCACGTGCCGAGAAACTCGCGGAATGACACGCGCGGCGCTCGCTGAGAATCGAACATGAAGTCCTTTCGAGGGTCAAGAGAAAAAGCCGCGAACATGGAGAGTAGCGGCAATTCCGGCAGCCGCTCCTCCAGCCAGAGGAATTGCCCCATCTCGTTGATCTCGAGAAAGGTCATAGTTCCGTCCGGCTGCTCCACGAAATCGTAACTGCCGTGCAGGAGGCCGAGCTGCGACGTGAGCGCCGTGCACTTCCGCAACAGTTCCGAGTCCATCTCAAAGGGCTCCATAGGCGCTTCCGCTTTGAGGTCCGAGCGGAAATCGACAGAGCCGTGCCCCCGAACCTGTGAGTAAATTCGGGCTGCGCAATACGTTGCTCCGAAAAATGTAACCCGCACGTCTGCCTTCTTCGGCACGTAAATCTGATAAATGCCGGGGCAGGATGTAAACGCGGCATCCTCCTCGAGTGCTTCCTCAGTGAGCTTGGTAGTAAATAGGCAACTTATCGTTCCGCGCTCGCGATTCTCCCAAAAAGCGGGCGTAAACCCCTTATAGATGACATTACCCTGATGTTCCCGGAAAAATGCCCGGATTTGCTCCGGATCATTTGAGAGCAGCGTGTCAGGAATCGTGAAGCCGGCCTGCCGGGCTGCCAGAAGTTGACGCGGTTTTGCGTTTGCAGCGCCTCTGGCTTCGGGCGGGTTGATCCAGGCCGACTCCGGCGAGAAGATTTCTCGCAATCCATCGGAATAGCGCCGCGCCTGAAGTAGCGCCATGGGCACGTCCGCAGGCGCCAGTGTATCGGCAAGGGCTCGCGGCGACCCAACCCGCCGGGTCCAAATGGATTCGTACGGCCCCGGCGGAAGTCCGGAGACGTCGATGACGGGAGGCAATTGAGAGTCTCGAATCCGAACAGAAGTCTTCCGATTCTCAGGAAAGTCGGAAAGGGACCACCTGTCGCACCTTACGCCTTGTCGCTTAAGTGCCCAAGTAAGCGCATGCGCATGAATGTCGTCGCGTTCGGTAATAAGCAGAACTGACATAGGTCCCGAAACTTACAGGCGCTTCTAGGCTGACATCCCGAAACACGCGGGTTGTTTTGCAAAAAGGCAGATTGTTTGTTACTGTACTGAGCAGTATACAATGATTTGGCAAACTGTTGAAAAAGATTTTCTGTAAAAGTTTGTGCGTTGCGTTCGCCTCCGAGCTTAGGCTTTCGCATGAGCGCGCGTCGCAATGGCCTGCGCCCCGCACACAATTTCGGTAGGACCAGGCGACAGGCGCCGCTTGCCCGCGCCGTCAAATCTGCGATGAGCATCCGCACAGCCGCCACTCGCGCGGCTCGAACCCCCTGTTAGCATTTGGTCATGCGCGTGAGGGTGCTGTTTTTTGGAGTGCTGAAGGACATCGTAGGCGCTTCGCAAGAATCAGCCGAACTGCCGCCCGGTTCCACGCTCGCCAGTCTGTTCGATGTGTATTGTCAACGATTTGAAACCCTGCGCCAGAGGCGTCCGTCGATTTTATTTGCCAGGAATGGGGAGTTCGCTACGCCGGATACAGCACTAGCCGAGAACGACGAAATCGCATTTCTGCCGCCGGTGAGCGGCGGGTCGGCTCACCCATCCTCCCCGGCGGCGCTGAGAATCGATGATCCCCGCGGCCACGTCTTCTCCATCACACGCGAAGCGATCGATTCTCAGCAGCTCGCGCGCAGCTTGCAGCGCGATGAGGATGGCGCGGTGGTGGTGTTTGAAGGCGTCGTGCGGAACAACACCAAGGGACGGCCGAGCACGCACCTTGAATATGAGTGCTACGAAGCACTGGCGATCGAACAGATGGCTCGTATCGGGCGCGAGGTGGCTACACAGTTCCCGATCGGGCGCATCGGAATGATTCATCGATTGGGGCGCCTGGAAATTGGCGAGGCGAGCGTGTCCGTGGTTGCGACGGCTCCTCACCGCCGCGCGGCTTTTGAAGCGGCGCTCGAAGGAATCAATCGCCTGAAACGCGAAGTGCCCATCTGGAAAAAGGAATTTTTCGCCGACGGCGCGGTGTGGGTCGAGGGCGAATGGGACCAGGCGCTGCTCGCGAAATCTTCACAGCATGTTGCGCCATAGAACCGTCGCCTGGAAACTCCTCATTGGGCTGCTGGCATTGCGCATTGCCGGGAATGCACAATGGAAGCCTCTCACCCCGGCGCCGTCCGCAACCACGCAGCAGCCGGCCGCACAACCGCCCCAGCCGCAACGCGCGCCCGGCGAACCGCCGGTTTTTTCAGTCAAAGTCAACCTGGTCCGGTTATTGGTTTCGGTACACGATCAATACGGCGGCCTCGAAACAAACCTCAGTAAGCAGGATTTTCAGGTCTTCGATACGGGCGCGCTGCAGGATATCGCGGTTTTCGAGCGCAACACTTCCCTGCCCCTTTCGGTTGCGATTCTGATTGACACCAGCGGCAGCACCCAAATCGATCTGCACTACGAAGTAGATTCCGTCCTGAAGTTTATTCCCGCCCTGGTGGGCGCCGGCAACCCCGAAGATAGCTTCGCGCTGTTCAGCTTCAATTATCGAACCAATCTCGAAGCCGATTTCTCGCGCAACCCGAGACGCGCCGAGCGCGCGCTTCATTCGCTCCACGGGGAGGGCGGCACGTCTCTCTACGACGCCATTTACCTGGCGAGCGACGTGCTGTTGGGCCGCGAAGGACGCCACGTCATGGTGATCGTGACTGACGGGGGCGACACCACCAGTTACAAGCGCTATGACGATGCCTTGGCGGCGGCGCAACGCGCAGATGTGGTGCTGTATCCGGTGGTTGTGGTTCCGATTGAGGGCGACGCCGGCCGGAACACCGGCGGCGAGCACGCGCTTGCCACGCTCGCTGCTTCCACCGGCGGCCGTATCTTCAATCCCGATGGCTTCGACCAACTCGACCAGGCCTTCGCCGAAATACTGCAGGAATTACGGACGCAATATATGCTCGGGTTTTATCCGCGAGGAGTTCCAGAGCACCCGCGGCAGTTTCATCCAGTACGAGTGAAGATTCAAGACCCGTCGCTGCGCGTCACTGCGCGGTCCGGCTACTACGAACCGTAAGCCGGCTTAATTAGCACGATTTGTTAGCTAATTACTGCCTTTTTGTGATATATTACCGGCGTGCGACCCCGTCTGTTCACTACCCTCATTTGCTTTTCTACTGTCCTTGTTACATCGCTTGCGGCCCAGGATTTCAAGAAGCAGGTCATCTATGAGATCGTTACCGACCGCTTTGTCGATGGCGACACGACCAACGACAACCCGCCTCAGAGCGCCGGACTGTACGATTCCACCCACACCAACTGGTACGCCTATTGGGGCGGAGATCTTGCCGGCATTCAACAGAAGATGTCGTATCTGAAGGGGATGGGTGTTACGGCCATCTGGATATCGCCGCCCGTAGATAACATCAATACCTACGCCTATGGCTCGGCAAGCAGTCCGCAGGTTGGATATCACGGATATTGGGCTCGCGATTTTATGCGGATCGAAGAGCATTTCGGAGATAGCTCGAATTCGTGGACCGCGTTCAACAACCTGGTCTCGGCGGCGCATTCGAACAATATCAAGGTCGTGGTCGATTTCGCGGCCAATCACTCGAATCCGGACAACGGCGGCGAGTACGGCTCGCTCTATAACAACGGCACGTTCATGGCCGCCTGGAATAACGACCCGAACGGCTATTTCCACCACAATAGCGACATTACTAACTACAACGATCGATATCAACTCCAATACTATGAGCTCGAGGACTTATCGGACCTGAATCAGGAAAATTCCACCATCGATAGCTATCTCAAAACTGCCATCGCACAGTTGGTGCAGCATGGAGTCGATGCCTTCCGGCTCGACGCCGTGAAGGATGTTACCTGGGGCTGGGAGTATTCGTTCGCCAACAGCGTATTTACCTCGAACGGCAGCTTTTTCTTCGGCGAATGGGACCAAGGCAACACGTCGGACCCGCTCTATCACGATTCTTATAAGTTCGCGAATCACAGCGGCATCAGCTTGCTCGACTTCCCCCTGAATACGGCCATTCGCGACGTTTTCGCGAGTAACAACAATTTCTCTGAGATCGACTCCACTTTAAGCCAGGAGAACTCTAATTTCACCTGGAGCAATGATCTGACGACGTTCGTCGACAGTCATGACATTCCTCGATTCTTAACCTTGAACAACAACCAGAACCGGCTGAATGAAGCGACAGCTTTTCTGCTTACCTGCCGCGGCATTCCGGTCATCTATTATGGCGACGAGCAATACCTTCACAACGACACCAGCGGCGGAGGCGATCCTTATAACCGCGTGATGATGTCCTCGTTCAGCACGACCACAACGGCGTATCAACTTATTAATAAGCTCTCGGCGCTTCGGCAGTCGAACAATGCTTTGCCCTACGGCACTTCTGAGCAGCGCTGGATGAATAGCGACGTTTATATTTTCGAGCGGCAGTTTTATAACAACGTAGTGCTGATAGCGATCAACAAGAATGATACGGCCAGCTACCCTATCACTGGACTTTATACGGCGCTTCCGGCCGGGAACTATTCCGATTATCTCGGCGGTTTGCTCGGTGGCGTGGGCCTGAGCGTCACCACTGGCAGCGGCAACAATAATCCGGCCGCGGCGCTTACAGTGGAGCCGCATTCGGTCTCTGTTTGGCAGCTTGCCGGAGGAACGACCGGACCGGCGGTAGGCTCCATCGGCCCCACGATCGCGCAGCCTGGCGTAACGGTAACGATTGCGGGCCAGAATTTGGGGTCGAGCACGGGCACTGTATCCTTCAATGGAACGCATGCGACCATTAAGTCCTGGTCCAGCACGCAGGTCACGTTTACGGTTCCGAACGTCGCGAACGGCGTGTATCAGGTGCAACTGGCGAACAGCTCGGGAACCAACGCCAACACAATTCAGTTTACGGTTCTTACTGCCAAGCTCATTCCGGTTACGTTCACGGTAAATAACGCGACGCCAACAAATACGGGAGATTACATCTTTGTAACTGGCAGCACGATCGAGCTCGGGCAATGGGGCACGACATTCGATACCGCCATCGGACCTATGCTCGATCCGAATTATCCGAATTGGTTCTTGAACGTCTCTCTTCCGGCGGGACAAAACGTGCAGTTCAAATTCATCGACATTCACGCGAATGGGACCGTGGTCTGGGAGAACGGCAGCAACCATCAATACACGGTTCCCACCAGCGGTACGGGTTCCGTGAGCGTCAACTGGCAATACTGATTTGCATCTCGACGGGCGGATGCTAGCCTGAGCAGATGCGAGTGCTGTTCATACTGTTGCCGATCGGCTTAGCTGTGCAGGGAGCGTGGGCTCAGGCAGCGAAACCCAAACCGGCAACGGCAACGAAAACTGCGGAGACGCCGGCTGTTATGACCGACGACGAGAAAACCATTTACGCGCTGGGACTTTCTATTTACCGGTCGCTCGGGCAGTTTGACTTATCCCCCAGCGAGCTAGCGATTGTCGAAAAGGCGATGTCGGATGCGGCATCCGGAAAACCCGCCGTTGAATTGAATATGTGGGGACCGAAGATCCAGCCATTCGCACGGGCTCGAGCAACGCGCGGCCTGGAGCGTGAAAAGGCCGCATCCCAGGCTTACATCGACAAGGCAGCGGCCCAAGCGGGCGCGGTAAAGACAGACTCCGGGCTCATCTATCGCGAGCTGCGGCCAGGCACCGGCCCATCTCCGACGCCCACGGATACCGTGAAGGTGAATTACCGCGGCACGCTAGTGAACGGTACTGAATTCGACAGCTCTTATAGCCGCAACGAACCCGCGCAGTTCGCGCTCAACGGAGTCATTCCTTGTTGGACGGAAGGCTTGCAGAAAATGAAGGTGGGCGGCAAGGCGGAGCTGGTCTGTCCTTCCAGCCTCGCGTACGGCGACGGTGGACGGCCTTCGATTCCAGGCGGCGCGGCGCTGATCTTCGAGGTCGAGTTACTCGAAATAGCCGGCGCAAATCCGCCCGCGCCCCCAGCGCCGGTCTCACCCCCGGCCCCGCCCGCGCCCCCACCCTCTCAGTAACTCGGATGCTCGCGATGTACTGCCGCGCGAACTGCGCCGCGTTCTTCAGGTAGAACATCGGGTCGCTGAAAAGCAAGCCCGAAGGAACACGGTGCGATGCCTGGGCGGCGCGAAGGACAAAATATAGCTCGGCCGCGCCAAGCTCCAGATCGTCCTCCGAGGCGGGTAGAAGATCTGGTCCGGAGTGATGAATCCGGACCATTGTACTGCCGTGGGCGCCGGGCGAGTCGAAGCGCCGGCCGGCCTGTTTTCGCGACCGATTCCGCAACCACAAACGTGGCCTCTACGTCAGAATGAACTTAGACAAAATCGCTTCAACTCGCACCCTACACTTGAATGAGACTCGCGTTTTTCGTTCTTTTAGCCAGCCCAGGGCTGATATTCGCCTTCCAGCCGCCGAGCCGGATAGCCGCAAATATTGACACCGCTCAGACATTTGCGCTGGCAGGCAACGTTCGCCCGGTGCTCGCGCGGGCGCAGGATCAAGGCGCGGCGGACCCGGCGTTGCTGCTGCCTCGCATTACGCTGCATCTAGCCATGACCGCTGCGCAGAAGACCGAGCTTCTGCAGTTGCTCGCAGACCAGCAGACGCACGGAAGCGCTCGTTGGCATCAGTGGTTGACGCCGGAGCAATACGCCGATCGTTTCGGGGTCGATCCAGCCGATATTCAGAAGATCGTTACCTGGCTACAGGATCAGGGCTTCTCAAATGTCGAAGTGGCGCGCAGCCGCACCTGGGTCAGCTTCTCAGGAACCGCGGCGCAGGCCGGATCGGCATTCCAAACCTCGATCCATCGTTATCTGGTAAACGGGCAGACTCATTATGCGAACGCCACGGCTCCCATGCTTCCCAAGGGCTTGGACGGAATGGTGGAAAGCATTCGCGGCTTGCATGACTTCCATCCCCAGCCGCGCGGCGTGAAGGCCAGAAGCGCCCTCCAGGCACACTTCACTTCCAGCATTAGCGGCAATCACTTCCTGGTTCCCGACGATTGGGCCACCATTTATGACGTCAAGCCTCTGTATGCGAACGGCATCGACGGCACTGGGGTGAAAATTGCGATTCCCGGCCAGAGCGACATCGTCTTGAGCGATATTGAGGCATTTCGCACTGCCGCCGGGCTGCCCAAGAACGATCCGCAAGTGATTCTGAGCGGAAGCGACCCGGGGACGAATTCCGGCGACGAAAGCGAATCGGATTTGGATATCGAATGGGCCGGCGGAATCGCCAAAAACGCTACCGTTATCTTCGTAAATTCGACGGATGCCTTCGGCTCCGCCACCTACGCCGTAGACAATAACGTAGCGCCCGTGCTCAGCATCACGTACGGCAATTGCGAACAGGATCTGGGCACGGCTGAAATCGATACCTTGACTAGTCTGTTCCAGCAGGCCAATGCGGAGGGCATCACGGTCCTGGCGGCGTCCGGCGATCAGGGCGCAGCAGATTGCGAGAACTCCAACGCGGCAGTCGCCACGCAGGGGTTGGCCGTGGACGTGCCCGCCGCTATCCCGTACGTGACCGGTCTGGGCGGCACCGAGCTCAACGAAGGCTCGGGAACGTATTGGAGCTCGACCAACAATGCAAACAGCGGGTCGGCGCTTTCCTACATTCCCGAGATCGCCTGGAACGATACCTCGGAAGACGGCCAATTATCGGCGACCGGCGGCGGCAAGAGTACGTTCTTCACCAAACCTGCATGGCAGACGGGCAGCGGCATACCCTACGACGGCGCGCGTGACGTTCCGGATCTCGCGTTCGCAGCCTCGCCCGATCACGACGGGTTCCTGATCTGCTCGGCCGGCAGTTGCGTAAATGGTTTCCGCATGACGAATGAGGATCTGAACGTGATCGGAGGCACTTCGGCCGCCGCTCCCAGCTTCGCCGCCGTTATCGCGCTGCTGAATCAGCAGACGGGCGATCGGCAGGGTAACATCAACCCGGCTTTGTATGCGCTGGCTTCGGTATCGACGGACGCCTTCCATGACGTAACCAGCGGCAGTAACATCGTGCCCTGCCAGCAAGGCTCGTCGAATTGCGCTGGGGGCACAATGGGGTACTCAGCCGGGAAGGGTTACGACTTAGTCACCGGTTGGGGCTCGGTGAACGCCTATAATCTTTTGCGTGAGTGGTCCACTTTCACCCCCGCTGCACTTACTGAAATGCCGGGTGGCGCGTTGCAACTGGCGGTGGGAGCGGATGGCACCGTTTGGGGCCTGAACGTAAACGGCGAGAGTTACTCGTACAATGCGCAAACCAATAGCTGGACGTCCGGCTCGCAGCCGCTTTCGCAAATCGCCGTAGGCGCGAGCGGCGCCATCTGGGGATTGAACTCCGCCGGAGACATCTATCGGTTCAATTCCACGTCGAAGACCTGGCGCCTGGTTCCCGGCAATCTGTCGCAGCTTGCAGTGGGGGCCGATGGCGCAGTGTGGGGCCTCAACGCCGCCGGATCTATCTACACCTTCAACTCCCAAACGCAGAGCTTTACGCAAATCCCCGGCGTACTTAGCCAGATTGTCGTCGGCTTCGACGGCGCCGTGTGGGGGCTGAATGCTTCCGAGCAGGTGTACCGGTTCAATCCCGGCACACAGTCCTTCGACTATGTCGCCGGGAGTCTCGCTCAACTTTCTGTGGGCGCCGACGGCGCCGTCTGGGGAATCAACTACCTCGGGAACATCTATTATTTCGATCGCCTGACGCAGGGTTGGAGTCAGACCCCGGGAAGCTTAAAGGCGATTTCGGCAGGCTCCGGCAGCAACGTCTGGGGACTCAACCCGGAGAGCGATCTCTTTCATTACAACTCTGCAGAAGGCACCTGGAATGAACTGGGCGAGGTGTGGCGTTCGCTCACCGCCAGTGCGAATGGTTCCGTATGGGGCGTCGATTATTCCGGCCAGAGTTACCAACTGGTGCAAGCGACGCAAGCCTATCAAAGCTGGCACCAATTGCCGGGCACGTTAGTAAAGATCGCCGTTTCCTCCGACGGCGATATCTGGGGCATCAACGCCGGCAACCAGGTGTATACCTTCAACGCCATCACGCAAAGCTGGACTTTACTTCCAGGCGACCTGTCCCAAATAGCAGTGGCGGCGAACGGCGCGGTTTGGGGAATCAACGGCTCGGGCGGAGTTTTTCGATTCAACGCATCCACCCAACAATTCGCTTTGCTGCCCGGCAACTTGTCGCAAATTGCAGTTGCGGACACGGGAGCGGCGTGGGGGATCAATACGCAAGGCCAGATCTATCAATTCGATTCCTCGAGCGAGAACTGGAATCTGATTCCGGGCACGCTTTCGCAGATATCGGTCGGCGTGGATGGCGATGCGTGGGGAGTGGACAGCCAAGACACTGTCTACCACTTCAATACGCAGACGCAGAGCTGGACACCAGTGAATGGAAGCTTGTCGCAAATCTCGGCGGGCTCGAGCAGCAACGTGTGGGGTCTCGACGCGAACGGTTATGTATACCGGTACAACGCACTGACTCAAGCCTTTGATCTAATTCCGGGCATCCTGGCGCACATTGCCGTGGCCTTCGATGGCACGGTATGGGGCATCAACTCGGGCCAACAGGTCTACCGGTTTGATTCGCAGACCCAGAATTGGGTGAACATACCGGGCGCGCTGACGACGATTGCGATCGGGTCAGACGCCGTCGTGTGGGGCATCAATTCGGGCGGCGGGATCTATCGGTTCGAGTGAGCGCGAGCGGCGCGTCTGCCAACCGGAGTGCCCTAAGGCATCGGCAGTGGCGGGGTTGACCCGCTACTACCTATGCGGGCAGGTCTGCCAGATCGCGTTTGATGGCGAACTTCACCAGGCCCGCCACATCGTGGATGTCCAACTTGCGCATCAAGCTGGAGCGGTACGTGTCTACGGTCTTGGGACTGAGCGACAAGCGGGCTGCGATCTCCTTGGCCCGAATGCCTTCCACCAGCAGCGAGAAGACTTGAAATTCGCGGCTGCTGAGCGACTCCAACGGATCCTCGCCCTGGTTGCGTCCGCTGGTCTCGCCAAATAGCGACATGACTTCAATCTGGGGCGATACGTAGATGCCGCCTTGCGTGAATTGTCCCAGCGCATCCGCCATCTGTTCGGCAGTCGAGCTCTTCAGGAGAAAACCGCAGGCCCCCGTGCGCAGCACTTCCAGGACCGTTTTGCGGTCTTTGCGCACGGAAAACACCGCACAACGCGTGCGCAGGCCCAGTTCGCGGACACGCCGGATCACTTCCGTGGCGGCTAAGTCCGAAAGGCCTAGGTCCAGCAGAGCGACCGCCGGCTCAAGCCGCTGGATTTCGGCGAAGGCCGCCCCCGCCGTCCCTACCTGTGACACGACTCGAAAGCCGGGAATAGAATTGCAGAGCGCCGCGAGTCCCTCCCGGACGAGCGTAAGCTCATCGGCCAGCAGGACCTCGACTGGCAGCTCTTGTACCGAAGGCACAGCTACGGTTTGCGGTGCATGCACCGGGATGGGATGTAGCGAGGTTGACGTAGACACGGTTGTGCTGATAGAGTGGCCGCTCGAAACCACTTATCTCATTTGGGGGTTCGTTCTACTAGTACCAGGGCCTAAAGGGTTAAGCAGTTCACGGTAACCGCCGGATTAAAGTCGCGGAAGGTTCGCCAGTCGAGTCCCCCGGCGGTGAACCCCGCACCTAGCCCAGAGGGGGTATCATCCGGTCTTTGCTTGAACGCGTTGCGCGAAATATCGCTTAGGAGAAGCTGCGGACGGCCTGTGCCTCGTCGTCGTACACGTCGAAGACGGTATAAAGCTTCGTGATCTGCAACAGATCCTTAATGCGCTTGGAAAGCCCCACCAGCTTCATCTGGCCCCCGTTGTTGGTTACGGTGGTGAATCCCGAGACCATTTCGCCGATTCCAGAGCTATCGATATAGGAAACGTCTCCCAGATTAAGCAACAGCTTTTTATTCCCTTTATTGGCGAAGTCGCGAATCGTATCGCGGAAAGCGCTGGCGCCCTCGCCCAGGGTAATGCGTCCCGCCGCGTCGATCACGGTGACATCGCCAACCTGGCGGTTTGTCAGTTTAACACTCACTCTGCCTCCTCATGGTCGAAAGGAAATTCTACCTCGCCAAATTTTTTCGAAGACGAACTTCGGTTCCGCCGCCCGGCCGCGGCTGGACCTGAAAGTCGTCCATAAAAGCGCGCACCAGCAAAAGACCCCGCCCGGATTGGCGCAGCAAGTTATCGGGCGACAGCGGATCGGGCAAGGAATTGACATCGAAGCCCTCGCCCTCGTCGCCAATCACCACCGTCAATCCAGTCGTGGAGGGCTCCAGATCCAGGTGCACTTTCTTCTTCTTGTTGTAGCGGTTGCCGTGCACCACCGCATTGACCATGCACTCGCGAACGGCCATGCCGATCTGCTGCTGGTCGTCCTCCTCAAAGCCGGCCTTCTGGGCCTCGCGCAGGGCGATTGCTTCCGCCTCATCGACGCTTTGCAAAGTCGATTCCAATGTCAGTTGCTCTTTCTCCATGTTCCGGCTTTGCCGCAAGGCCACATAAACCGGCACGCTGCTCCGGCCCGGACTTCAGCCGCCGCACCGACCGCCTCGATACTCTATCAAATTGGCCGAAAAGTTCCAGCCGATCTCGACCGTTAGCATACCGCGCTGCCTTTTGGTTCCCTCGACGTCCGCTAAAATAACTGCGCAATGAAGGTTCGTTATGCCCGTAAAGCCCCTCCCGGCCGATCCGAATCTCGACCATCTCAAGCATGAAGCGAGAGACCTGCTAAAGGCACATGCCGCCCAGTCATCAGGCGCAGCCCAGCGGATACGAGAGTTCCATCCACGGTTCGATCGCGCCGCGGACCGGGAAGTCTTCGCCGCCCAGCTAAGCCTCAGCGACGCACAACTGACCATTGCGCGCGAGCATGGCTTCGCGAGCTGGACCAGGCTGAAGCGTCACATTGAGAAGCCCACGCTTGCCGACCGGCTCACTCTTCCGCATCATGAGCGCATCGAAGATCCGGTATTCCGCCGCGCCGTGGATCTGCTCGATTCGGGCGGCGTCTCCGGTTTGCGCTCTCTCCTGAAGCAACATCCAAAGCTGGTTCACCAGCACATTCTCTTCGAAGGCGGGAACTACTTTCGCAATCCGACTCTGCTGGAATTTGTCGCGGAAAACCCGGTTCGCCACGGCACGCTGCCGGCCAACATCGTTGAGGTGGCGCGTGTCATCCTCGACGCCGGGCCGGACAGCGCCGCACGCGACGAGACCCTCATGCTGGTGGCGACGGGACGCGTGCCGCGCGAGTGCCGGGTGCAACTTCCGCTGATCGATCTGCTCTGCGAACATGGCGCAGACTCCAACGGCGCAGTCCGTTCGGCGGCCTTGCATGGCGAGAAGGAGTCAATGGCTCGATTGCTTCAGCTCGGCGCGCGAGTCGATTTGCCGATTGCGGCGGCGCTTGGCGAGATCGATCAGTTCAGCCGGCTCCTGCCCATGGCCAATCCCGAGGAACGTCATCTCGCGCTCGCGCTGGCGTCGCAATACGGTCACGTCGAAATAGTTCGATCCTTGCTCGATAACGGAGAAGATCCCAACCGCTACAATCCGCGGGGAGCGCATTCTCATACGACGCCTTTGCACCAGGCCGCCTTCGAGGGGCGCCAGCAGCTTGTTCGATTGCTTGTAGAGCGCGGCGCCCGGCTCGATATCAAGGATGTTCTCTGGCAAGGCACACCGGCTGACTGGGCGCGATACGCGGGGCGCCCGCAGGTTGAAGAATATCTCCGGGCGCGGGAAACTGGCGAAAAGGGAACGCCTGATTCGTGAGAAGATCAACCAGACACCGATGCGACGAAGGCTTCTCGTTCTTGCTGCTGTTCTGGCGGCGGTTTCGGGCGGTGGGCTACCGGCTCTGCGGGCCCAAGGCGCCGCGCCCCAAACTTACTCCCTGACATTGGATCCTGGCTTCTCGCCCGTGGGTTCCATGGTTGTGAAAATTAGCCGCGATGGTTCCAAAGAAGCGGTGGACCAGATCATGGCCGCCGGTCCGGGGCACGACAAGGAATATCATAGTCATCGCCTCTACGATTTTGACGCGCATCAGATCTATCTCAAGATTGTGAGCGACCCTTCAATGGCCTGCTCGGTCGACGCGTACAACGATGCGGCCGCGCCGGCAGAGCTTGACCCGATCACGGGCGGAGACGCTTTGCTGAAAGAATTGGTCGGTAAAGGGCAGACGAAGGAAGCCGGTACAGACACCGTCAACGGAATCGCCGCCAAGGTTCTGGATGTAACTGCTGCAGACGGAAACGGTAAGCTCTGGCTTGCGCAAGATGGCGGTTTTCCGGTCAAAATCGCGGCTATCAACGCCGACGGCAAGTCCCAGACACTGCTGGAGGTGAAGCAATTCAGCCTTGCCAAGCCCCCAGCTTCCGCTTTCGCGGTTCCAACGGGCTGCGAGCCGGTCCAGGCGGAGGCCAGCATCAAACCCAGCACCAACGTCACGGCCTTGACGCTAGCAAACATCGGCAACTATAGCGGCCCCTGCCCCGCGCACATCAAGCTGGTGGGAACCATCACCACCGACGGCCGCGGAACGGTGTTCTACCAGTTTGGAGCCGGCAATCTGGAGCCGGGAGAAACCATCGTCTTCAGCGCCGCGGGAACCAAGACGGTTACCCACGTGATTACTCTTCAGCCTAAATATGGAAACGATATGGGCGTCGGCGCCATTCTCGAAGCCATCGGGGCGGACCCTTCGGGCAAGCACGGCATTCCTACGAAGGGTTCCAACAACGCCAGTTTCAATGTTACGTGCACCAGTGGGGGCGGAAAGTAGGCGACGCCCCGGCCCGCCTTCGAACGAACCCGGCTAGAAACATGCGAGGTGCCGGCGATCGATTAAAGCAAAACGGCCGGTGTTGTAATCGTAACCAAGCACCTGGGACCTTTGATGAAATTTCAGACAAGCGGCTCAAGACGGCAGTTTCTCTCCACCGTTGCGACGGCAGCCGGCGCGGCAATCATATTTCGTCCGCGCCTCGGCTGCGCGGCCGATGTGACCGATCCGCGCGTCGCCCGCCTCGTCGCCACAACCATCGGGATCGACACTCATAATCACATCGACGTTCCCCTCACCGCCGCCGAAATGCCCGGCCCGGACATCGACCTCGCCGGAGAGATGAAGCAGTCAGGCCTCTCGGCCATCTGCATGACCTTTGCGACCGACTACCGGCCGGGCGATGCCTACGACCGCTTTCTCACAGGGCTGGCGTCCATGGATCGGCAATTGCAAGGCAACGGCATGAAGCGTTCCCTCACTCCGGCCGATATCCGCGCCGCCCATAAGAATCGCCAACCCACGGTCATCCAGGCAGTCGAGGGCGGCCACTTTCTTCAAGGACATATTGAGCGCGTCGCAGAAGCCTACGAACGCGGTTTGCGGCACTTTGGGCTGCTTCACGACAGCGACGCCTCCGTGCCGCTGGGCGATGTTTACACCAACCCTCCGCGCTATGGCGGATTGACCCCATTTGGGGCAGCGGTCATCAAAGAATGCAACCGGCTAGGCATCCTCGTCGATCTTGCGCATGCCAATGTGCAAACCACGGAAGCCGCGCTCAAGGTGACGACGCGGCCAGTCATCATCTCTCATACCGGCCTTGATACGCAGTTGGGAAGCAATCCATCGATGGCGCAAATGATGCGCCCAAGACTCATTAGCAAAGAGCAGGCCAGAATGGTGGCCAACGCCGGGGGCCTGGTCGGTGTCTGGACACATCTGTCCGATACGCCGTTGGACTATGCGCGAAATGTGCGGGCGCTGGCCGATGTCATCGGGGTCGATCATGTGTGCATCGGCACGGACACCAAGCTCACCCAGCCCAGCCCTCGCCCCAACGGCCCTGCCGGCGGGCCTCATCCCGGCGGGCCGGATTCAGGCGGTCCTCCCCCCAGTGCACAGCGTGCGCGCGTCGGGGAGCGCACCAATCAGGCATGGCAGGATGAAACGGCCGGTTTCTACTACCTCGTTGTCGATGCCATGTTGAAGACCGGTTTCGCCCCGGATGAAATCGCAATGGTCGGCGGCGGGAACTTTCTCCGCGTATTCGGCGAGGCTGTTAAGAAATAGGCTGAATCAAACAGGTCCATAGGACTTCGGGCCTATGTAATGCCACCGACTGCCGACCACTACCGTACCCGGTGCGCCGGGAGGAGCGCTGATCTCGGCGGAGTGCTCCTTGTGAGTGTTACGCCTACGGTACTCCTCCACCAAAGGGAGCTCCAGACCACTTCGCCATGACTCCAACTCCTTGAGTAATGTCCGCATCCTCAGGAGTCCCTTGAGCGAGCCAGGCCCAGCCCCCGCCGTCGTAACTCCGGCGCAACCATACCTGCCCGTCACTCCCTTTGACGAATACATGCGGGCTCGTCGCCGAGTCTTCGCTGTCCATCACTGTCTGAACGCCGATCGCCGCCACGATGGTTATATCCGATTGCGGCGCACCGTGAGTGTCCCAGTCCCAAGCCCCATTGCCATCGTCGAAGTACGTCCACCAAAGCTGCCCATCGCTTCCCACCACAAACGCAGAAGGCCTTTGAGCCGCACCCGGGCTGCCGATCAACGTGGTTACACCAACCGCGGAAGCGATTGTGATTCCCGGCCCAGGCGTACCCAGCGCTGTCCAATGCCAAGCTGTATCGTCCCACCAGTTCACCCAGAGCTGGCGGTCGCTCCCAATTACGAAAGTGTAAGGACGTTGTGCCGAAGCCGGTGAATCCATCACCGTCAGAACACCGACGCCGGCGGCCGCCGTCACGCCTTGTTGAGGCAGGCCAAGATTCCCCCAGGCAAACCGCGTGTAGTCCCACCAATCCACCCACAACTGCCCGTCGCTACCGATTAAGAACGCATACGGACGTTGGGCGGAATCCGGGCTGTCCATCACGGTGATCACGCCGACGGCAGAATCAATCGTTACGCCAACGGCGGGAGTAGCTTGACTCGTCCAGTGCCAGGCCGTGCCGTCCCACCAGTTCAACCAGAGCTGTCCATCGCTTCCCAAGACGAAGGCGTAGGGAAATTGCGCCGCGGTGGGAGCATCCATCACGGATAGAACACCGGCGCCGGCAGCAACGGTTACACCGGTCTGCGGCGCGCCCAGGCTCGCCCAACTCCAGCGCGTGTAATCCCACCAATCGATCCAAAGCTGTCCATCGCTTCCTATCGTGTATATGTAAGGACGTTGCGCCGAATCCAGACTGTCCATGACTGTGGTCGCCCCGACTCCCGCGCTCACACTCACTCCCGCTTGCGGCGCGCCCTGATTCGTCCAATACCAATTCGTCCCGTCCGACCAATTCATCCAGAGATTCCCGTCACCGCCGTTAAGGAAGCAATACCCGTGCTGGGCTGCCCAGGGGGACCAGGTCAGGTATTGGTATAGATTCTCCCAATGAAGCCCCGTGCCCGGCGCGGGTATAGTTCCGGTACTTCGGTCGTAATTGGGAATGCTCGGATCGGGACCTCCGTAAATTCTAAATGCGGCGTACGGCGGAGTCGCCAGAAGAAAAGCCCCCAGTGCAGCCTCTAACCCGTACGGTTCTTCCCACCAAGGTTCAGGTTGTTGGCCCGCCGGCGATGGCAGGGTGAGACCTAAAATCGATTGCGCTTCCGTAGGCGACCACGAGCTATAGAGAGGATCGATTGACAAAGGTTGCCCCAGCACACTTCGAATTTGATTCATCGCCTGCCAAACCAACGGGAATCCGATATCTGTATAAAGCGCCTTCCTCTGCCGCGTAATGTTTAATTGCACCAGCTTCAGGAAATTAGTCGCTTGAGCCGTAGGCAGCGTTCTCAGGTCGACAGCGCTATAGTTAAATATGGAGCGGTACGAAGAAACATTGTTCGCACCCGAGTAAATCTCGACAGCACCAAACGGATACTCCCCAAGCTCCGCATCTGACCAGTTTGGTCCCGTGAATATTGCCTCGTAATTCGTAGAATTGAAAACTTGGATCTGTCCGACGTCTTCAATTCCAGGCATCTTCGTCCCTACGATACCCGAAGAGACGACCGTCTCGTGAATAGTCGTGAGACGTCCTAGCGCGACAGTTAAGGTGTCTGCATAAGCGCTCAGACTCGACGGGTCCAAGGCGGAGATTGTCGTCAATAGAATGTAAATGGATCGTAGGAATTGAGGGAGTGTATAGATGTAATTGAAAGCGAGCCCCCCGTCGCCGCCCGGAGGAGCGAGCGTTCCAGACCATTGGTCGGAGTAATAGGGAGAATCCGCCTGATTAACTTGCCACTTATCGTCATTATCGAAGAAGTTGACGGCGGCCACGCATATAGTAATTTGCGCCTCTTTATAGTCCTGAGTTACCGGAGGGACTGAAGTAATAGTTGCCTGCAAATCAAGGAAAACGGCAACGGCGTCTTTCATCCCTTGATCGATATCCCGCATACGTTCTAATTTGTCTTCAGCAGAAAGAATCGCATTCAGCTTGTTAAAGTCTGCCGTTATCGTATTCAGAACATCCTGAACACTCGGGTCGCTCGAGACAAGACTCTCAATTACGTCCACTGCTGCCGATACATCGGCCGTCAAACCAATAGCGCCACCCAAAATGCCGCCGGCCGTTTTGATGGCACTTACGTGATCTAAATTCAGTGCTGCTAACAAATCGGACAAATTGGACATGGCGTGGCTCCCATTGTATATCTGCGTCGTAGGCTAGTCGTTCAATATGCGGACAAAGTAGGGCTCGTGAAGCTGGGCGCATCGGGGCAGCGCCTCCGGTGCTCTCCGACACCCATCTCAAGAGGAATTTCCGCTTGGTCCTTCATTACTGTGCGTTATGGACCGAAATCGTTTCGCCCAGCGCGTAGACTCGATGGCGAACCCGCGAAATTATTCATACCTCAGCGCCGTCATCGGATCCACGCGCATGGCGCGGTTCGCGGGAACATACGACGCGGCTAGCGTGACGAGCGTAAGAAGCACCGCGACCCCGGCGAATGTCAATGCGTCAGTGGGGCTAATGCCAAACAGCAAGGTGGACATCAGGCGCGTGATCGCCAGTGACGCGGCCATGCCGATGACGACGCCGAAGACCGCCAGGCGCGCACCTTCGCCTAACACCAGGCGCAGAACGTCGCTACGCCGGGCGCCAATTGCCATGCGAATGCCAATCTCCTGCGTGCGGCGCGCAACGGAAAAGGCCACCACTCCGTAGATACCCACGGCAGCCAGAGCCAAAGCAGCGGAAGCAAACAGCCCCACCAGAAGAAGCAAAAAACGGCGATCCGCGAGCCAGCCGCCCATTTCATCCGCGAAGGTGGAGAATTTCACCGGAACATCGGGAGCCAGATCCTGGAAAATGCGGCGCGCGGCGGAAATGAGCTCGCCGCTGGGTGCGGCGCTGCGCATCAGAATCGTGGGCGACGAATTGGCGTTCATTCCGCGCTGCCGGTAATCGACATAGATGATGGGACTCGGCGGAAGATCCAGGCCCCGCGCGCGAACATCACCCACAATGCCAACGATGGTCTGCGGCTTCAAGTTTCCGTCCATATTGCCGAAATCGATCACTTGGCCGATCGGGTCCTGATGGGGCCAGCGCTGGCGGGCCAACGCTTCGCTGATGACGGCAACATGCGGCGAATTCCAATCGTCCTGTTCGCCGAACATGCGCCCGCGTATCAGCGGAATGCCCATGGTGCGAAAGTACGCCTCGCTCGCGGCGCAATACAGGGCGTGTCCGGTTTGCGAAGGATTGAGCGCCACCCGCTCCCACTCATCGAAATTGGCAGGCGGCTTTCGGCCATTGAGGATCAGGAAAGTTCCATCCGCGAGGTCGTCGCCCGCGGCAACCGGAAGCGCGCCTGCCAACCCCACCGCCTCGGTGCCGGGAATGGCCCGCAGCCGGGTCAATAAGTCTTCCATGAAATGGACCTGGCGTGCAATTGCTGCCTGGTCTATCGCGAATGCTTGTCCTTGCGGATTCGGCGGCGAGAACTCCATGCTGATCAGGTTCCGCTGGCTGAACCCGGGACTGGTCAAAATCAGATGGACGAAACTGCGGCCCAGCAGTCCCGCTCCTATCAAAATCACCAGCGTTGCCGCAATTTCGCCCATCACCACAACACCGCGAAACCGCCCGCTGTCGCGCGCGCCGCTGTAACTGCGGGAGCCCGCCGTCAGCGCTTCCTGCGGATCGCTTTGCGCGGCTCGCCAGGCGGCAAACAGCCCGAGCGAAACCGCCACCGCTGCCGTTGCGGCGAACGAGAACAGCACAACCGATAAGTTGATGGCGATGCCTTGCTGCCGCGGCAAATTCGCCGGCAGAATGGCGGGGAGAAGCTTGACCGCGCAAGCCGCTATCAACACTCCCAGCACGCCTCCCGCGAATGACAGCCCAAAAGACTCAGCGAGGAATTGCTGCATAAGACGGCCCCACCCAGCCCCGAGCGCAGCCCGCACAGCCAGCTCTTTCCGCCGCGCCGAGGTGCGCGCCACCAGCAAGCCGGCGACATTGGCGCATGCGACCAGCAGCAGGAGCCCAACGGCCCCTAGCAGGAGCAGCAGAGCGTCCCGCGCGTCTCCCGTCATCGCGTCCGCGAGAGGCACCACCGCCGCATTGTCCAGATCCACCTGCTTCCCGTACTGATCTCGGATGCGCCGGGCAATCGCGCTCAGGTTCGCGCGCGCCTGCGCCACCGTAACCCCGTCGCGAACCCGGCCGAGACCGCGCCAATTATGCGCGGTGCGGCTGGAAATTTCCGGTTCCAGCTCGCTCGGAATCCATACTTCCACCCCAGGCGGAAAATCAAACCCGTTCGGCATCACGCCGGCCACCGGATAAACCGTTCCCTCCATCCTCAAGTGAAATTGGGAGAGGTCCCTTGCCCCGCCGAGATATCGCTTCCAATAGCCATAGCTGACGATGGCTGCCGGCGCACCGTGGAGGCGTTGCTCTTCGGCCACAAAGGCGCGTCCCCGAAAAGGTTCGACACCCAGAGCTTTGAAAAACCCCTTGGAAACCGCCGCGATATTCACCCGCACCGGCTCGCTGCCGCCGGCAACCGAAGATAACCCGTATGCATATCCGGCCAGGCTCGCGAACGTGTTGTTTTGTGCTCGAAAATCGTCCAGATTCGGGTCGGCCAAATTCATTCTGTGACCGTCGGGCGCCTGTTCCCAGACCCGAACGATCTGCTGGGGGTTCGGATAAGGGAGCGGGCGCAGGAGCACAGCGTCCACCACGCTGAAAATAGCCGTGGATGCGCCGATGCCAAGCGCGAGGGTGAGGATGGCTACGGCCGCGAAGCCAGGTGCTCTCGCAAACTGGCGTATGCCGCCTCGCAGGTCTTGCCAAAGTGTCTCCATTTCCGTTCCTCCTCGCCCTTTCTACGTATTGGCTCCGCTTTCGTTCCCGAAGTTGCCCGAATTGGGCGCCTCAGGACAAATCGAGGCTCAGCAATCGATCGGGCGGCGCCTCTTCAAAGCGGAGCTCGGCGTCCTTGTGAATGCCGAGACAGCCGAGGACCCCAAGATGCGCCGCAGCCAAACGCCACTGCCACAGCGAGAAAAGCAGTCCGGCCGATCTGGCTCATACGGGCGCCACCGATACAGCCAGCAACGCGCGCCGCCGGGCCTCTCCGCATTGCGGTCCGGCAGGGAGCGGCAGCGCTCGGAAAATCCCGTTGGCGCGCAGGTCCAGCGGCAGTGAGAAAACCTTGCGCGCCCCTACAACTGCCACTCCAATCATCGTGGCTGTCGAAGCGAGCAACGGCGCCGAAAGCTCATCCCAAGGGCCGCCTCCTGTTGGCCCCGACAGCTCGCGGGGCGCATTCAGAAACACAATGGCGAATGCGAAACCGAGGCCGAGATAAAAAGCGAAAATCATGCGATGGCGGCGGCTGCGGGTGGTAATGGGGAACGCGACCGGGTGCGCATTCAACAACACGATCGCGGCGAAATCGCGGCGCGGATCGAAACAGGCTTAACTGGTGAAGCCGCCGGTCGCGCCGTCATGCGCATAACTCCTGTCTCGGGGTCGTACACCCAGGCAAGAGCGATACGCACGTTACCGGCAACGTAGTCGCGGAAGCGCTGCGACCCGGCAAGCGCCGCCCGAAGCGCTCGCAAAAATGAGCAGCGAGGCGAACTGGCCCAGCAGTGTCCGGCTGTCGCCCTCCGCATGCTTCGAGAGCATTTCCAGATCGATAATCCGGAAAAGAAACTCGCGGTAGAGCACGCGAAATTGGGCCTTCTCCACCGCGTTCGCCTCAACTGCGAATCAGGTCGGCGATTTCGCGCGAAACAGCCGTAGCATCCTGTTCGACGGCGAGTTGCGAGAAGACCTCCTCGAGCGTGGCGGCAGCCCGCAGCGCTCGCAGATTGCCGATCGTGTCATCGGCGACCACCTTGCCTCGATGCAGAATGACGATGCGCGACGAAACGCGTTCCACGGTCTCCAATTCATGCGAGCTGAATAAAATGACTTTGCCGCGGGCCGCCAGCTCCTGGATGAGACTGCGGAGAATCAGCGCCGAGGACACGTCCAGGCCGGAAAACGGCTCATCGAGCAGCAGCAGATCCGGATCATGCAGCAGCGCCCCGGCGAGCAGGATCTTCTGGCGCATGCCTTTCGAATAGGCCGAGATGGGCGAGTGGCGGTCGGAGTGCAGCGAGAGCAGTCGAAGCAGGCCGTCGATCCGCTCCGCCGTGCGCTTCGGTGGCAATGCGCGCAGTTGCCCCACCATGGTCAGAAATTCGAGACCGCTCAGATGGGCGTAGAGATGCGGCTCTTCCGGCACATAGCCGGTGCGCTGTTTGTGCGCTATCAGGTCGCGGCGAATGGATTCCCCGCCGAAAAGAATTTCGCCCGCGCCGATCTCAATCAGCCCCGCAATCATTTTCATCGTGGTCGATTTGCCCGACCCGTTGGGGCCAAGGTAGCCCGTGATTTCCCCGCCCCGCGCCGAGAAGCTGACCTGATCGACGGCGAGTACCCCAGGAAAGCGTTTCACCAGGTTCCGGACTTCGAGTAGCATCATCCCGGCAGCCATTCTACCTATGTAGGGCTCTACTCAGCAACAAGAAAACGCAAATCCGAATCCCACTTCGAAGCTCTTCATCTAAGCATGTGTAAGCACGATCGACCAACATGATGAACACTCTAGAGGAGCAACCAATGTCGAACTCCACGGACCTGGGCGGAAATTTTGCACTTCCCGGGACCTCCACGCCCTTGAAGCGAATGGGTTACGGCGCCATGCAACTTGCCGGCCCTCAGGTGTATGGGCCGCCGCGTGATGTGAATGCCGCCGTCGCGGTTCTGCGGGAGGCGGTTGCGTTTGGTGTGAACCACATCGACACCAGCGATTATTACGGCCCGCACGTCACCAATCGGATCATCAAGCAGGCGCTTCATCCCTACCCGGAAGGCCTGACGATTGTCACGAAGGTGGGTGCTCGCCGCGGCGAAGACAAGTCGTGGATTCATGCTCTTTCGCGCCAGGAATTGATCAATGCCGTTCACGACAACCTGAGAAACCTGGGATTGGACGCGCTGGATGTCGTCAATCTTCGCGTGGGAGGCGTGATGGGGCCGGCGGAGGGATCGATCGAAGAACCTCTTACTGTGCTGGCGGAGCTCCAGCAACAGGGACTGATTCGTCATCTCGGTCTGAGTAACATCAGTCCCGAGCAGTTATCGGAAGCTCAGAAAATTACCGAAATAGTCTGCGTCCAGAATAATTACAACGTGGCCCACCGGCACGATGACGGTTTCATCGACCACCTTGCAGCACAAGGCATAGCCTATGTGCCATTCTTCCCACTCGGCGGCTTCAGTCCCTTACAATCGTCCGTGCTCGACAAAGTGGCAGCATCCTTGCAGGCGACGCCCATGCAGGTCGCGCTTGCCTGGCTTCTTCAACGCTCGCCCAATATCCTGCTGATCCCGGGAACCTCTTCCCTCGCGCACCTTCGCGAAAATATTGCTGCGGCAGCACTGCAACTTCCCTCTGACATAACCGGCGCTCTCGATTCCATCGGCCAAAGTTCTGGCCTTTAACTGATGACGCCAACGGCGGCTTTGTAGCGTTTCGCCAGCACGCCTGTGGCGGCGCTGATATCGATATCGGCTATCAGCAATCCTTCTTTGCCATATGGCTGGTAACTGAGCAGCGTTCCATCGGGCCTCACTACCGCGGACGTTGTCGGCGACCCGGCGCTTGCAAAGTTGACGGTCGCGAAATAGCAAGTGTTCTCGGCGGCGCGGCACAAAACCGCTTTCTCATGGAATGAGTTCGCAGGATCGGCGAAACTCGACGGCCGGTAGCCGCCGGCCTCAGCTTCGTGAAATTGAGGATGGAACACGATGTGCGCGCCTTGCCGCACAGCCCAGCGCACCGTCTCCGGATACCGCCAACCCTCGTGGCAGATGACGATCCCAAATAGCAGCGGATCGCTCTCGAAAATCTGCCTCCCGGCGCCCGGCGTATAGGTGGCTTCCTCGGAAGGATCGATCTGCACTTTATCCTGGAAACCGGCCATCGCTCCGTCACGATGGATCACCAGCGCAGTCGCGAATAGCGCCTCATCGACCACCCGTTCGGTCCCGAGAATAACCGTGAGGTCTGCCTTCGCGGCGGCCGCTGCAACCCGGGACCATGCGGCTTCGAGAAACGCGGCGTCCGGCGGCGGAATCGATTTTCCGAACGCCCGATAGCCCGGAATAAAGCACTCCGGAAAGCACAGCAGACCGGCGCGCTCGCTCGATGCCTGCGCGATGGCTCGCTCGGCCAACGTGACTGACTCCTCGGGTGTGGCCGGGAACCGGATATTGGCGAGCGCGATTCGGAACGGATTCACCCTCGTACCCTAGCATCGCAGCCACGCACACAGCCCGACGCAAGCGATTAGCATTGGACATGTCCACTCCCTGGCTGGTCTTCCTTCTTATGTCCGCGCGCGCCGGCCTCCCAGCCGCGCTCCCTGCCGAGTTGCGCCCACCGGCCTCACAGAAGCTGATACTTCAGGCGCACGGCGTGGGCGACCAGGTCTACATCTGCCAGGCCGTGGAGGGAAACTATGCCTGGATTTTCAAAGCTCCGGATGCGCGGCTGCTCGACGCCGATGGCCGCCTACTGGGCCGCCACTTTGCCGGTCCCACGTGGGAAGCAAAAGATGGTAGCCGCGTGGTCGCTAAACCGGCCGCGAGCGTGCCCTCGCCCGATCCTCGTTCCGTTCCCTGGCTCCGCCTCGACGCGATTCGGCACGACGGCAGTGGAACCATGAGCCCGGTACTCAGCATCCAGCGCTTGAACACCCAGGGCGGCAACGCGCCCGTGCAAGGCTGCGGCGCTTCCACGGTTGGGGCAGAAGCCCGTGTGCCTTACCAGGCTGATTACTACTTCTTCGGAAACAGCAGATAGGCTCGCATACAAGCTACCGCACAGAGCGTTGTTCGCTCGGTGTGCGCGCTCCGGCTGACGCGCTGCGGATACTTGTTAGCATCGGGTTTGATTACTCGCCGGCAGTTTCTCCAATCGAGTGCCGCCGCGCCTGCTGCCGCGCTGACGCCCCCCGCGTCCCATGCGTTCACGTCGGCCGACTACACACTAACCATCGCTCCTTACACGCTGGAAGTTGCTCCCCGCCGCTTCATCCGCACCACCGCTTATAACTCGCAAGTGCCCGGACCCTTGCTTCGCTTCGTGGAAGGGCGGCCAGTTACCATCGAAGTTACAAACCGCACCGGCAATCCCGAAGTGGTTCACTGGCACGGTCTCTTTCTTCCATCTGAGGTTGACGGGGCAATGGAAGAAGGCACTCCGCCAATCCTCTCAGGCAGCACCGCCCGCTACACCTTCACGCCCCGGCCCGCCGGTTTTCGCTGGTATCACACCCACACTTTTGCAGGCCGCGATCTCAACAAGGGCCAATACACCGGTCAGCACGGATTCCTGGCGATAGAGCCGCGTCAAAACCCGGCGCGCTACGACGCCGAGATGTTTCTCGCTCTGCATGACTGGCGAGGCCAACTGCTGGCGAGCGACGACGGCTCAATGAACCCGTACTACGACGTGTCCACCATCAACGGACATGTGCTCGGCTTCGGCGAGCCGCTCCGCGTCAAAACCGGGCAACGCCTTCTCCTGCACGTGTTGAACTCGAGCCCGACCGATTGTCACTGGATCGCGCTCTCCGGCCATCGCTTCGAGGTGCTTGCACTGGATGGCAATCCGGTGCCGAATCCCTCTACTGTGCCCATGCTCAGCCTTGCTCCCGCCGAGCGAGTCAGCGCCATGGTCGAGCTCAATAATCCCGGCGTCTGGGTCTTGGGAGAAGTTCGCCGGCACGTCAGGACCGCGGGCATGGGCATGGTGGTCGAGTACGCGAACCGCAGCGGAGAGCCGCAATGGCGGCAGCCGGACGCGCTCGCTTGGCGTTACCACCAGTTCGAGAGCACCCAATCAAGTGCGCCTGGCCATAGCGGCGCCATCGAAGTCCCGCTGGTGTTCCAGTCGAAGTTCACCGGACACGGCGACCTCGATCATTGGACCATCAACGGCAAATCGTTTCCGCATACCGAGACCGTGGCTCTCCAGCAAGGCCAACGCTATCGTCTGCAGTTCATAAACCAAAGCACTGACCATCATCCGGTCCACCTGCACCGGCACGTTTTCGAGCTGCGCCGGTTGTCCGGCCGCCAGACTCGCGGCATCATGAAAGACACCGTGCTGGTGAAATCCAATACCCAGGCGGACGTGGAATTCATCGCCGATGATCCTGGCTCGACGCTCTTCCATTGCCATCAGCAGGACCATATGGATACCGGTTTCATGATGCTGTTCCGTTACGTTTGAACTGCGATGGACACTGGCGTACACCGCGTGCGCGTTCCGCAGGCGACCGGTCGCTGGTGGACCTCTGCGGTCCTGGCCCTGATCGCTTCCATGCCGCTGAAGGCCCAAGGCAATTACGAGATTCAGGTCTACGGGTCCGACACGGTTCCACCCAACAGCACCATGGTGGAATTGCATTCGAACTTTACCGCGCTTGGCCAGCGCTCCGAAATTCAGGGCGTCTATCCGACCTATCGCCAGGAGCACGAGACCCTCGAGATTACGCAGGGTATCAATGATTGGTCGGAGGTGGGCTTTTATATCTTCACCAGCGAACAGGCCGGCCACGGAATACAGTGGGTCGGCGATCACATTCGTCCGCGGGTCCGCGTGCCCCGGTCCTGGCATTGGCCGATCGGCGTCAGTCTCTCAACCGAAATCGGCTATCAGCGCCCCGTCTACTCTCTCGATACCTGGACGTGGGAAATCCGGCCGATCCTGGACAAGGCGATCGACCGCTGGTATTTCGCCTTCAACCCTGCCCTCGAACGCACCTGGCACGGCCCCGACGTGCACCAGGGGCTCGCCTTCGCTCCCGCCGCCAAAGTCAGCTATGACTTCACGAAGCAGATCAGCGGCGGAGTCGAGTATTACGCCGACTACGGCGCCTTCACCCAGTTCGATTCGTTTCGCCAACAGCAGCAACAATTCTTTGCCGCTACCGACCTGAATGTTTCTCCCAAATGGGAAATCAATTTCGGCGTCGGCCTCGGCGTGACGGCCGCGACCGACCGCTTGATCGTCAAAGGAATTCTCGGCCGCCGCTTCAACTGGCATAAGCCGTCGGCGGTGGAATAAGCCGGCCGTCGAAACGCGATTTCTCGCAAAAAGTCGTGCCCCCACCAAATTTCGGCGACTTATTCCAAATTCATCAACTTTTGTCGTAGTCATCAGATATTAACACAATTGTCATTCATTTGTAACATTGTAAAAGCTCTAATAGATCACCACTAGCAGTCAGGGAGCCTGTCCATGCAAATGAACCCGCGGCAACGCGTGTCGGGAGCGTTTTGCGGCCGTTGCGCCGCACATCCAAGCAGAATCTTGAGAAGTTTCCTGGAATGCACTGCGATTTTCGTAGCGCTGTCGGTTATCGCCGCCCCGGCGTTTGCTCAGACCGACCCCGGCGTACGGATCAACACAGGCGTAAATGCCGGAGGACCCCTTCCCAACTTGGCAAATACAGCCGGGGCAACCGAGTTCTTTGACAACGGCCAGATGCGGTTCGCGACCCAGGAAGTCGTTTCCGGCGGCAACTCCACTAACGGGTTCGGAAATGGCCTGGGGCCTCGCTTCAATCTCAACCAGTGCTCCGCCTGTCATTCTCAACCGGCGCCCGGCGGAAGTAGTCCGAACATAAACGCCTATCCCTACATCGGCGTGAACCCCCAAAGCCAGGTAATTAAGGACGGGATTGTGGTGAACAACACCATTCCAAGTTTTGTCAAGGTGAATGGTCCGGTGCTGGAGGCTCGCTTCCCGCTGTTCATCACCTCCAGCGGCGCCTTGAACGGCACCGACGGTGGAGTTCATGACCTGTTCACCGTCGCTGGGCGGTCCGACGCCGGTAACTGTGAGCTCGCGCAGCCCAACTTCAATCAGGCCATTAACCTGGGCGACATTATCTTTAGGATTCCAACGCCTGTATTCGGCGCGGGCCTGGTCGAAAACCTCGGCGAAGACACGCTGATCAACAATCACGCCAGCCAGGCCGGCAACGGTTTCGGCGTGAGCGGCACCTTCAACTACAACGGCAACGATGGCACCATCAGTCGCTTTGGCTGGAAGGCGCAAAACAAATCCGGGCTATTGTTCTCCGGCGAAGCCTACAACGTCGAAATGGGAATCACCAATGAGCTGTTCCAAAACGAACGGCCCGACCCTGACGAGGAGCATTTTTACACCGGCCTGCCGGCCAACTGCCTGAATCTCGCCCAAATAGGATATCCGGAAGACATTACTAATTTCACCGCCACCAAAGGCGCGAACCAGTTTGCTACCAACGCTTCCATCCCCAGCGACATCGTCATGTTTGCCATGTTCATGCGTTTCCTGAACCAGCCGATCCCGCAGCCGCAAGGGTACCAGACGGCCACCGCGACGGTGACCGCAGCCTCGATCACCCGCGGCCAACAAGGCTTCAGCTCTGTCGGCTGCGCCGTCTGCCATACTCCACAACTCATTACCGATCAGTCCCAGTTCACCGGCGATCTCAGCGGCAAACCAGCCAACCTTTACTCCGACCTCGAGATACACCACATGGGTGGCCTCGCGGACAACGTCATGCAGGGTAGCGCGACCGGCGACCAGTTCCGCTCTGCGCCTCTGTGGGGCATCGGCCAGCGAGTTTTCTTCTTGCACGATGGCCGCGCGCCCGACCTGCTCACCGCCATCATGGACCACTGCCTGCAAGCGGTAATCGACCCTCCCGCCGGTGGCGGAGGCTCTGGCTCCAGTTCGGCCTCCGAAGCTTGCATGTCCGAGGAAGCCTTCGAAAACCTCCCGGCGACAAACAACAACGGCGCCGCCGCCGTCACCCAGCAGGATGTTCTGAACTTCCTGCGCTCGCTTTAAGTTTGCCTTGGAGCAGCGCCTGAGCGTTCTGCCAATGACTGCGTTCTTGCGTCTCCTGGCTGGGCTGGTGATATACGCATCTCTGCCGGCCTGGGGCCAAACTGCCGTTGCGCCCCTTTCCCAAAGCACCGGCTTTTCAACCAACGGGCAGCCCCCAACAAGGCTGCCTGAGGGTGCAATCCTGGTCAAAGGCCCTTGGTCCAGCGCCAGCGATTCCGAGACCCCCGTGCCTGAAGGCGGAAGCCTCGCCAACGGCGTCTACACCAACCGATATTTCGCCCTCTCGTTTCCATTGCCCGCCGATTGGCGGCAAAAATCCGCGGGGCCGCCTCCCTCCGACAGCGGAAGCTACGTCCTCACGCTTCTCCGGCCCGCTGACATATCCAAAGGAGCCCGAGCAAGCATCCTCGTCACCGCCCAGGACATGTTCTTCACGCCCTTGCCAGTGGCCAACGCGCTCGATCTTATTAATTATTCGAAGAGCCACCTACAGGCCGACTACAAACTGGAACTAGAGCCCACACAGACCAAGATCGCTGGCCGCTCCTTTACCTCTTTTGCGTATTGGTCTCCCTCCACCGAGCTGCATTGGCGTGTCCTCGCCACCGAAATCCGCTGTCATACGCTGGAATTTCTCTTCATGAGCCGCGATCCGAAAACGTTGGATAGCCTGGTCCAGGAAATGAACAAGCTGATTTTTCCGGCGGCGGCCAGTCCCGCAGCGGGCGCAGAGGCTGTCCCGGTATGCGTCAAGAACTACGCCACCGGGGAAAACGTAACCGAGCGGGTTGATCCATCCTTCACCGAGCACAAGTACAATCCTGTTCCGCTCCGCATCATCATCGACAAGCAAGGCAAGGTGCGGTACATCCACTTCCTCAGCGCATTTCCCGATCAGGCCAACGCCATCACCGATGCACTCGCGCACTGGAAGTTCAGGCCGTACCTGCGGGATGGCAAGCCCGTCGAAGTGGAGACGGGTATTATGTTCGCGCGCGCGCCACATCACATAACGATGCTGTCCGACTCGGCATCGGCGCTCCATTAACGCCGGCTTCGTTGGCCCGCGCGGCAGCGCAATCCAGTCGCCGCCACCGTGATAGCCTTTATGCGTTTGCGGCAACCATCTGTCTTCCTCTTCCTAACCCTGGCCCTCGCCCCAGCTTTCGCGCATCAACCCCCGTACGCCTTCAAAGATCCCAACGTCCCTGCAGAAAAAAGGATCGACAACCTCCTTTCCCTCATGACTCTCGATGAAAAGATCGCTTGCCTCGGCACGCGCACGGGAGTTCCTCGGCTCGGCGTCCCAAACATCGGATCTTCGGAAGGAATTCACGGCGTAGTGCAGCGCGGGGCCAATCAGACCAAGCTCGCTCCCATTCCCACCACCCAATTTCCTCAGCCTCCCGGCATGGGCGAGTCGTGGGACCCCGATCTGGTTCGTCAAGCCGGCGCTGTCGAAGGCTACGAAGCGCGTTTTATTACCCAAACCGAAAAGTATCATCGCCAGGTGCTGATGCTGTGGGGTCCCCAGTCGGATCTCGCTCGTGACCCGCGCTGGGGCCGCAGCGAAGAGGTGTACGGAGAAGATCCGTTCTTCAACGGAACCATGGCCGTCGCTTTTATCAAGGGCCTCCAAGGCGACGATCCAAAATATTGGCAATCCGCCGCCCTCTTGAAGCACTTCCTGGCGAATAGCAACGAAAATTACCGCTCCAGTTCGTCTTCGGACTTCGATCAACGCTTGTTTTGGGAGTATTACTCCGTGCCGTTTCGCATGGGCTTTCTCGATGGAGGCGCTAAGGCAGTTATGGCATCTTACAACGCCTGGAACGGCACGCCTATGGTCATCAATCCGATCCTTAAAAGCATTGTCAGGGATCAATGGGGCGTCGACGTGTTATCGAGCGATGGCGGCGCCGTAAGACTTCTCGTCGAGCCGCGAAAGCTCTTTCCGGACCAGAAAGCTGCCGTAGTGGCCTGTCTCAAAGCGGGTATCAATCAATTCCTCGATCGATATAAGGACGAAACCACCGCCGCCGTGAAAGACGGATCGATAACGGAGGCCCAGATCGATGCGCTCCTCCGTTATAAGTTCCGGATAGCCATCCGTCTCGGGTTGCTGGATCCTCCGGAAATGGTGCCCTATTCAAAAATAAAAGACTCGCCGGAGCCATGGAACACAGAACGAGATAAGGCTGTATCTCAAAAGCTGGCGCTCGAATCCGTTGTGCTGCTGAAGAACGAAAACAACTTCCTGCCGCTGAAAAAAGACTCGCTAAAGTCCATCGCCGTGATCGGCCCGCTCGCCGACTCCGTTCATTGGGACTGGTACGGAGGCACTCGGCCCTACACCGTCACGCCGCTTCAAGCGATCAAAGAAGAAGCCGGCCCGCACGTTCAAGTCAACTATGCGGCTGATGAGCTCGGCAACGCGGCCGTGAACGCGGCCCGTGCTTCCGATGTCGCAGTGGTTGTCGTTGGCAACGATCCAACCTGCGGCCCCGATATGGCGCACGATTGGGTGCATAATACATTCGATGGCGGCGATACCCTGCCCTGCACGGTGCCGAGCGACGGCCGCGAAGGGCGCGACCGCGAAAGCATTACCCTGGCTCAGGAGCAGTTGGCCAAGCAAGTGTATTCCGTCAATCCGAAGACCGTCTTGATTCTGGTCTCCAGTTTCCCTTTCGCTATCAACTGGTCGCAGGCCCATCTTCCCGCGATCCTGCACATGGCTCACGCTTCCCAGGATGAAGGAACCGCTCTTGCCAAGGTTCTCTTCGGGGAATACAACCCCGGTGGGCACTTAGTAACCACTTGGCCGAAGTCGCTCGATCAATTGCCGCCCATGATGGATTACAACATTCGCGATGGCCGCACTTACATGTATTTCAAAGGCGACCCGCTCTACCCGTTCGGCTACGGTTTAAGTTACACGGCGTTTACTTACTCAAACTTGAAAATGAGTTCGGCGAAGTTATTGCGCGATGAGACCGTATCGGTCAGTGTCGATGTGACGAACACAGGAAATCGGGTTGGTGACGAGGTCGTGCAGCTCTATGTGAAGCACCTGCATTCCAAAGTGGAGCGTCCACACCAGGAACTGAAAGGATTCCGTCGCGTGACCATCAAAGCCGGCGAGACTCAGACCGTCGAGATCCCGCTGAAAGCCTCCGCGCTCGCATATTGGGACGAAGAATCGTCCCGATTTCAGGTGGAAGCCGAGCCCGTCCGCCTGATGCTGGGCAGTTCGTCCAGCGACATCAAGCTCACCACGACGGTAGACGTTCAGTAGCGACCGATGACAAAATAGCCCGCAACTATATCTCGCCCGGTTCCAACCACTTACCCTCCTCTCACTGCCCCGCGCCGCACGCCCTCATTTCATCATGCGCACAAAGGAGCAATCTCTCTATGTCCACCGAAGCCCAAATCCGTGCCAACCAGCAAAACGCGCAGCACTCCACCGGCCCCATAACAGGCGAAGGCAAAGCCGCATCTTGCCAAAATAACTTCAAATACGGCCTCACCGGCGCCTCATTCACCGTGCTCGACTTTGAGGATCAGGACGAATACGATCATGTCCTCTGCGGCCTCCGTTTCGAGCACCAACCCTCCACCATGACCGAATCTATCCTGGTCGAGAAGATGGCACAGTCCTACTGGTTATCGAAACGCGCCCTCTACTTACAAGACCAATGCGCCACGGACGAAGAACTAACTCTCGAACAGCAGCAAATGGATGAGCCCGCGGTTCTCAGCGAGGTGAAGACCCAAAAAAGGTTCGCCCTCTTCCTCCGCTATCAAACCACCAACGACCGCGCCTTCCATCGCTGCCTCGCCGACCTCCTAAAGCTTAGAGCCGAAAAGCGCCGTTCGCGCTTGGATGAGGCCGCGCTTTCTCAGCGAGCCGAAGACGCAAAGAAGATTGGCTTCGAATCGCAGCAGCGCCACGAAGCCGAACAATCCCGTAAGGCCGCTGCCGAAAAACGGAAGCACGAACTTCACGAATTCGCTGTTTTGCTCGCCGAAGCTAAGTTGGATCACCAATTCATCCTGAATTCGAACGCAAAACTCGCTTCGCACGCCGCCGCCGCTGGGGAAAATTGCTCGCTGGAGGCCCCCAAAGCCGCCTGATCCCGGTCCAAGCGGTTCCGCCCGCACTCGAGCTGCGCCCTCACTGCAATTTCAGCCCATGGCATCGTAAAGAGATGGCCTTGCGCGAGCCGTTCCGCTTTCAAACCCGGATTCGCTTCATCGACACCGACGCCAGCGGCCGAATTCACTATACGGCGATGTTCCGTTACTTCGAATCCGCCGAAATCGAGTTCTTGCGCGCCCTCGGCGTCACCTACGATGCTCAGCGCGGCTACAATCTTCCCCGCGTTCACGTCGAATGCGACTTCATGCGCGTCATCGGTCACGATGATCTGATTACCATTGAAGTATCCTTGACCAAGCTCGGAAGATCTTCGATTCGGCTCGAATTCCGGACGTTCAAGGCGGACGATTTGGCCGCCAAAGGCGCGGTCGTGATGGCCTCGACGGATCGGAAGACGCTCGCTTCCGTCCCCATCCCCGACAATTTGCGCGCCAAGCTCAGTCCTGTATTGGAAAGCGCAGAGGGCGCGGACGGCGCCGACCAGACAGAACCGCCGGAACTGTCCGGCCTAGGAGGTTAACCATGGCTACTGCAGGGGCAGTGCTCCCGAAAATCCAGGGCGGCGCGTTCCTCATCGAAGAAAGCGACCCGCAGGATATCTTTACCGCCGAAGATTTGACCGAAGAGCACCTGGCGATTGCCAGAACAGCGGACGAATTCTTTGAGCAGGAGGTGAAACCGAACCTCGAAGCGATTCTCCATCATGAACCTGGCGTCGCTCGCCGGCTCATGCGCAAAGCGGCGGATCTGGGCCTGACCGCTGTCTCGGTTCCTGAAAAATTCGGCGGGATGGAGCTGGATCTCGCCTCCGCGCTCGTGGTAGCCGAACGCCTCGGGCGCGATGGCTCCTATGCGGGCTGGCATGGCGCGCACACGGGAATCGGCACGCTGCCTATTCTCTATTTCGGTACCGAAGAACAGAAGCAGAAGTATTTGCCCAAGCTCGCGCGCGTGGAATTGCTCGCGGCGTATGCGCTCACCGAGCCGCATGCCGGCTCCGATGCGCTGGCGGCGCGCACTCGCGCCGACCTCAGCCCCGACGGCAAGCACTACATCTTGAACGGGCAGAAGATGTGGATCACCAATGGCGGCGCAGCGGATCTGTTCACCGTGTTCGCCAAAGTGGACGGCGAAAAGTTTACCGCCTTTCTCGTGGAACGCAAGTTCCCCGGCGTTTCCAGCGGCGCGGAAGAGAAGAAGATGGGCATCAAGGGCGCCTCCACCACCGCCGTCTATTTCGAAAATGTGCCCGTTCCGGTTGAGAATGTGCTCGGCGAAATCGGGCGCGGCCACATCATTGCCTTCAACATATTGAACGTCGGCCGTTTGAGCCTCGGCGCGCTGTGTGTCGGCAGTGCGAAAGATACGCTCGCTCTCAGCCTCAAATACGCGCAGGAGCGCAAAGCATTCGGCTCGTCCATCGCAGAGTTCGGCGCTATCCAACATAAGCTCGCCGAGATGGCCATTCGAATCTACGCCGCGGAATCCATCGCCTGGCGCGTGGTCGGGCTCATCCGGGGACAGCTCGAGGGGTTCTCCTGGGATCAGCCCGGCGCCTCGCAGCGCATGCTCAAAGCTGTCGAAGAATATGCCGCCGAATGCTCCATCGTCAAGGTTTACGGCTCGGAGGTACTCGACTATGTCGTCGATGAGGGCGTGCAGATTCACGGGGGCTACGGCTACCATCAGGACTACGCCGTCGAGCGGGCTTATCGGGACTCCAGAATCAACCGGCTTTTTGAAGGGACCAACGAAATCAACCGTATGCTGGTCACGGGCATGCTCTTGAAGCGCGCCGCCCGCGGGCAGTTGGCGCTGGTCCCGGCGGCGCAGGCGCTCATGGAAGAGATTTTTAGCGGCTCACTCCCTGCGGAAAGCGCCGACCAGGAGCGTCGGCTGGTCGCGAATGCCAAGAAAATCGCCCTGCTGGCTCTGGCGGTCGCTTACCAGAAGCACGGCGCGGAATTGGAAGAGCGGCAGGAACTGCTGATGAACCTCGCCGATATCGTCATGGAGGCGTTCGCCATGGATTCCACCCTGTTGCGAACACGCAAGTGGGCCTCCTCCGGTAAAACCGGTATCGCGGCCGATATGTGCGCCGTCTTTTTGCAGGACGCCATGGCGCGCGTGGAACTCGCAGCCCGCAATGTGGCGGGCGCGTGTCTCGAAGGCGAGTTCCTGCGCAAGACCATGCAGGTCTTGCGGCGCTTTGCCGCCTACGATCCCCTGGACGCGGTCGCTCTCAGGCGCAAAATTGCCGCCAGGTTGACTGCCCGCCAACGTTACGTTGTATGAACATCCCCCTCACGCCTGTTCGCTGCCTCTATCGGGCTGTGGACCTCTATGGCCACAAACTGGGCGTCGTTTCGGGCCCGCGCCGCTATACCTACGCGCAATTTGGCGAGCGGGTCGAGCGCGCTGCGGCGGGACTTCGAGCCGAAGGCGTCGCCCCCGGTGACCGTGTCGCTTACCTCAGCTTCAATAACGAACAGCTTCTCGAAGGCTACTACGCCGCGCCCCTTATCCGCGCGATCGTAATGCCCCTGAACGTGCGCCTCTCGCCGCCGGAATTGATCGAAATTCTGAATCACTCCGGAGCGCGCGTGTTGGTCTTCGAAAACGATTTCGCCCCGTGCCTGGGCGCCTTTCGCAAGGCGTGCCCGGCCCTTGAGCGCTACATCGCCATTGGCGAGCCGGTCCCGCAAGCCGATCTGACCTACCAAGAGCTGCTCTCGCGCGGACAAATCGGCCGCCCCGACCTCACGTCGTTCGATGAAAACGAAATCGCCGAGATCTTCTACACCAGCGGCAGCACGGGCACGCCGAAGGGCGTCATGCTCTCGCACCGGACGATTTATCTGCACGCGTTGGGATTAACCGGCAGCATCACCCAGCATGACCGGTTTGTCGAGCTGCACACCATTCCGCTGTTTCACGCTAACGGCTGGGGACGTCCGCAGACCGCGACTATGAACGGCATCAAGCAGGTGATGGTCCGCCGCTTCGAGCCCCCAAACGTACTGCGGTTGATCGAAGAAGAGCGCGCGACGGGCATGTCCGTGGTTCCCGTAATGGCCAACGCGCTGTTGAATTGCCCTGAGCTCGGCAAGTTCGATACTTCCAGCTTGCAGGAGATTCATATCGGGGGCGCGGCCTCTTCGCCGGAGTTGGTCGCTCGCATGGAGCAAGCCTTCAAGTGCGCGGTCATGGCCGGCTATGGCCTCACCGAAACCTGTCCGGTCGCCACCGACGCACGGCCCAAGAGTACCGTCCACCATGACAGCGAAGAAGACCGCATCCGGCATATGGCGATGGCCGGCTGGCCCATCCTCGGCAACGAAATCCGGGTGGTGAATCCCAATGGGCAAGATGTGCCCCGGGACATGGAGACCGTGGGCGAGGTCATCATCCGCGGCGACAATGTCATGGACGGCTATTACAAGGAAGCCGAGGCCACCCGCAACGCCATTCGAGGCGGCTGGCTCTTCACCGGCGATATGGCCGTCTGGGACGAAGAGAATTACATTCACATCGTCGATCGCAAGAAGGACATCATCATCAGCGGCGGCGAAAACATTTCGTCTATCGAATTGGAAAAAGCGATTTTTGCGCACCCAGCGGTGCTCGAATGCGCGGTAGTTCCGGCGCCCGACAACAAATGGGGCGAGATTCCCGCCGCTATCGTGGTCTTAAAGCCGGACCAGGAACTGACCAGCGACCAACTCGTCAGGTTCCTCCAGACACGCCTGGCGAAGTTCAAAATTCCGCAGGTGGTGCAGTTCGTCGCAGGGCCCTTACCGAAGACCGGCACCGGAAAAATCTTGAAGCGCGAGCTCCGCGAAGCCTTCTGGATTGGCAAGGAACGTAGAGTGCAGGGCTGAGGGCCTACCTATGTAGAATGCTACTCTTAAACTATGCGCCGCTCGTACTTGGTTCTCTTCGGCTCTCTTCTAATCGTCGCTCCGCCTGCGCTTTCCCAGCTCGCGACCTCTCAATACAACAACCAACGCACTGGCGCCAACCTGGCCGAAACAAAGCTCACGCCGGCCAATGTAAATTCTCGAGACTTCGGCAAGCTCTTCTCGCTGAAAGTCGACGGCGACGTCTATGCTCAGCCGCTGGTTGTCCCGCGACTGGAGATCCCGGGCCAAGGCAAGCACGACGTGGTCTTTGTCGCGACGGAGCATGACAGCGTCTATGCATTCGACGCCGATAAGAAAGCGCCGCCGCTTTGGCGCGTCAGCTTTTTGGACGCCGCCAAGGCCGTCGCGGCCATTCCTGCACAGCACCTGCGTTGTCCGTTTATCAATCCCGAGGTGGGAATCACATCCACTCCCGTGATCGACCTGGAACAACGAACACTGTTTGTCCTGGCTCGCACCATGGAGCAGGCCTCGGACCCGCAATCCAAATATGTGCAACGCCTTCACGCGCTCGACGTAACCACCGGCAAAGAACGTCCGGGCAGCCCCGTAGAGATTAAAGCCGCGGTCACAGCGGAAGACCGCGCGCACAAGCCGCACGAAATCGTCTTCGACCCTTTGGTTGAAAACCCGCGCGCCGCTCTCCTGCTGGTGAACGGAACCGTGTATTTAACTTGGGCCTCTTCCTGCGATGTCGGCGATTATCACGGCTGGGTGATGGCCTACGACGCGCGAAGCCTGCAGCAGAAAGCCGTCTTCATCACCTCCCCGAACGGAAAAGAGGGCGGAATTTGGCAGAGTGATGCCGGTCCGGCCGCGGACTCGAGCGGCAACGTCTATGTGGTCACCGGAAATGGCGACTTCGACGAGAGCGCGGGCAATTACGGCGATTCCATGCTCAAACTGGCGCTCGACCGCGACAAGCTGCTGGTGCGCGACTACTTCACGCCCCATGACCAGGCGATGCTCAGCAGCAAAGATCTGGATCTGGGCTCGGGTGGCCCCGTGCTTCTCCCGGACAGGAATGGGCCGCATCCCCATCTGGCTGTGACGGGCGGCAAGGATGGCAACCTGTTCCTTATCGATCGCGATCACATGGGCAAGTTCCACGCAGGCATGGATGAGGTAATCCAGACCGTCAAGTTGAAAGGAAGGCTGCACGCCGCTTCCGCATATTGGAACCGTCACGTATACGTGTTTGGCGACGGTGATGTTTTGCACGATCTGAAACTGACTGGCGGCAAGCTCTCACGGGAACATCACGCCAGCGGCGCGCCAACCGATCCCGGCGCAACGCCTACCGTTTCCGCCAACGGCGATCGGGATGGAATCGTCTGGACGATCAGCACTCGAACTTGGGAAGTCTTTCCAGAGAGGTTGGCCGTGCTTCATGCCTACGATGCGGCCGATGTCGCGCGCGAACTTTATAACAGCAGCGAAAATCCCGACCGGGACCAGGCAGGTATTTCGGTCCGTTTTACCATTCCCTCCGTCGTCGCCGGGCGTGTCTACGTGGCCGCTCGGAGCGAAGTGGACGTTTACGGATTGCTACATTAATGCCCGTGATGAATCTGCCGCTCGAAACCTATGCCCTGAAAGATGCCGACCGTATCCTTACCCCTGCCCTGCTGCTCTATCCCGAACTGGTGGACGCAAACATCCGGGCGGCGGTCCACATGGCGGGTGACGATTCCAATCGATGGCGTCCGCACATAAAAACCGCCAAGCTGGCCGCTACTGTGGAGCGCATTCTCGCGCACGGCGTCGCGCAACTCAAGTGCTCGACCACGCTCGAACTCCTCACTGCCTGCCAGTGCCACGCGCCGGATGTTCTGCTCGCCTTCGCTGTTGTTGGCGCGAACGCACGGCGCGTCTTGGAGATTGCCGGCCAATTCCCGAACTCGCGCATTTCGGTGTTAATCGAGAGCGCCGAGCAGGCCCGCGCCTGGCGCGGAACAAACATCGGAGTTTTCATCGATATCAATCCGGGAATGGACCGCACCGGCATCGGTGAAGAGCGGACCAGCGAAGTTGTCAGTCTTGCTCGCGATCTCGTCGACCGCTTCCGCGGATTGCATTATTACGATGGCCACGCGGCCGGCTTTCCGGCCGGGGAACGTGAAGCGAGGGTGCATCAGGGCTACACTCGTCTGCTCGCGCTGGTACGAGCGCTCGCCGCCGCCGGGGTGCATGTGGGAGAAGTAATTACATCCGGGACTCCGGCAGCACCTTTCGCGATTTCGTACCCGGGGTTTCGCCACGCGCCCTTCGTCCATCGCATTTCGCCGGGCACTGTCGTCTATAACGACACCACCAGCCTGGAGCAACTGCCCAACGCCGGCTACATGCCGGCCGCTGTCGTTCTGTCGACCGTCATCAGCCATCCCGCTCCGCACTCCATCACATGCGATGCAGGACATAAGAGCGTGTCTGCCGATGCGGGCGTACCGACTTGCACGGTCATCGGACATCCCGGCCTAAAGCCGCTCAAGCCGAGCGAGGAACATCTGCCGATCGAGGGTTCCTCCGAAGACCGGCTTCCGCAAATCGGCGACAAGCTGTACCTGATTCCGAGACACGTCTGCCCGACCGTCAACAATTTCGATCGGGCGCTGATGATCGTGAATGGCCGGATTGCGAGCGTGGAAACCGTGACCGCGCGCGGCCATGAGGCTCCGAACATTTTATAGCTATCCTGTTCTTGTGAGCACTCAACGCGCGATGCCCGGCGGACGTGCCGACCGCGAAGCTCTACCCAAAGGCGAAAACGGACGTTGTCTCTGCCGATGGTGCAGCCTGGAGGTTCCGCCGGGCCGCGTGACGTTTTGTTCGGAGTGGTGCGTAGAGGAATGGAGGTTGCGCAGCAATCCAGGCCATCTTCGCGACAGGGTTTTTCAGCGCGACCGAGGCATATGCGCGGTTTGCGGTATCAATTGTGTAGCCGAGTGGGGCCGCCTCAAGAAGTTGCGCGGCGCAGCCAGGGCGAGGGCCGTAACAGATTGGGGTCTCCGCGGGCGCAAGACGCTCTGGGATGCCGATCATATTCTGCCCGTCGCGGAGGGCGGAGGTGAGTGCGATCTGTCGAACATGCGCACCCTATGCCTGAAGTGCCATCGCGCTCACACCACAGCCTTGCAAGGAAGGTTAAAGCGCGCAGCGCGAGGGGTGCCCGTTGTGCGCGTTTAATTCCAAAAACGCGCCGCCCGCCGCATGGGCGAGGGAGGAAAGTGGGCGGCGCTTTGAGGAGACGACTACGCTGGCGAACTGCTGGAGGTATGCAGGTTGCCGTTCACGCCATTGGGGAAGAAGCCGCCGGAGGTGGCGTTTGCCGCGTTGTAAGCCAGATACAGAACCTGGCCCGGCGTCCGGATGGCAGTAAGTCCCGTGCTTGGGTCGATGGAAAAGAAGTAAGTTCCGGAAGGAGGAGGAATAATATCGACGGTATCCAACTTACTGGTCGCGATCGCAAGCCGCGCCACTTGCAGGCGGATATTCGCCACATGCTCGGCTTCCGCAGCCAGGATTCGAGCGGCCGTGCCGATATACGGACTGGACGTTACAGAGCTAAGCTGCGCTGCACCGCCGTATGCCGAGACGCCGATATCTTCGAAGACTCGTGCCAACGTGAGAAACTGCGCTTCGTTCCCGAAGCCGATCCCGAGCGCGTCGAGGTTGATCTCGGGCTTCGCAACCGGCTCGATGCCGGCATTACTCAGCGCGGTCCGCAGCAGAGTGACATGGTTGCGTTCGTCATTGCCGATTTGGCTGGCTACCGTGCCGGTAAAGACCGTGCTGTTCGAGAAGCTTACCTGGCGCCAGCCGATGGTGGGACCGGATCTACCGGAGCCGGAGATGCCGATTCCTACCTCGTCGATAGTCTTGCCCATAGTGGCGGTGGTGTAGAACTCGGCTTCCAGGTACTCGAGGTTCAGCGCGAATTGCAACACATCCACCACGGTAGGCGAGGAGGGATCGGCGTTCAGCTTGAGGCCGCCGGCCGCCATTGCCGCGCCGGTTGCCGCGGTGGCCATGCCGATTTTCTTGAGCAAGCTACGCCGGTTAGACGAGTGTTCGACTACATCGGAAATAAGATCTTTGATTGCCATTAATGATCCTTCAGTTTGTAAGTGATTTCGAGGCAGAGTTACTAGACAAGCGTGCGGCGCTTCCTGGTGAGAAGAGCAATCGCAGCCAAGCCGGGAATGAGCAGTAAGTATGACGCAGGCTCCGGAACAGTGGAGGCGCCGACAGGCATGTAGGAGATGTTCAGAGCATAATTGCCGGTTCGGCTGTTTCCGTCGACGTCTTGAAAGGAGGTTCCGCCGGGTCCGTTGAACTGTTCGAAGGTGGCGGTCGAAAGGTTCAATCCGGTCGACGTGATGGACATCTGGTTTTGCCAATCGGTGAGGGTGACGTAATAAGTACCCGCGGGTGCATTGGGGTCTTGCAAGTATCCGTCTAACTCGAGGCCGGTCGAGGGGTCGGAATTGCCGATCGGGGAGAAGCTGGGGCTCTGGTTGGCAACGACGAACCCAGTGCTGTTATACAGCGTGATGTTAGGCTGAAAGCCGCCGGCGCTGGTGGTAGCGCCATTCAGGTTCGTTCCCCCGCCGTAAGATGTGGTGTAAATAGTGACCTCCGAAGCAGAGGTCAGTGAAAAGCTCTCGAGAACCACAGACCCGGTGCTTCCAGATTCACTGGTCAAAGTACCGGTATAGGTCTCAGAGATGGACGATGCATTTAGGTTAGCGCCGGCAAGCACGCTCAACACGAAGACTCCCAAGCTCCAGGTGAGCTTGCGTTTAAGACACATCTAAAATCCTCCTATAAGCTGGTCGCAGAGTGCTTCCACACGCGTATACGGAGCAGGAAGGAAGAATGGATGTCTAACTAGCGCTTTTGCGGGTACTTAAACCTTTTGCGGAGCAGCCAGGAAAGATTGTGTTGTATAAGAGGGTGGTGGCATCTAACGCAGGGCGCGGATTGCCACCTGAAACTTCGACATGTACGCGGACGATAGCGCCGACTCTCAGATCATAGAACGATTGCACAGGCGAGACCCGGAGGGTCTCGCGGCGGCCTACGATCGCTACGGGCGCACGGCGTACGCTTTGTTTGTCCGCATCATTCATGACACGACGGCGGCCGAAGACCTGGTGCAGGAGCTCTTTCTTCGCTTATGGAACCGCAGCCGGGAGTTCGATTCCAATAAGGGCGCGCTGGGCGTTTGGCTGCTGTCGATTGCGCGCAACATGGCAATCGACTATGTTCGGTCAGCGCAGAGCAGGTTCGCAAGCCGGCTGCGCTCGATGGATCACGTCGACGCGCTTTGCTTCTCGCATAATCCAACCGGGCGCGAGTCCCGTATACATGATGTAAGGATTGTTCAAGAGGCGTTCGCCACACTGAGCGCGGATGAAAAGCGCGTGATGGAGCTGGCGTATTTCGAAGGGTTCTCGCAATCGGAAATCGCGGAAAACATTCACGAGCCGCTGGGCACCGTGAAGAGCAGGATGCGGGCGGCGTTGGCGCGGCTGCGGAGCGTTATTACCGGGAGCAAGGGGCAATGACACACGCAGAGATGAGCGAGCTGTACGAACTGTACGCGCTCGGCGTGCTGGAGCCGGAGCTTGCCGCAGAGATCGAGCGCCATCTCGAAGAGCAGTGCGAGTTTTGTTGGGAGCATCTGAGCGCGGCCGTCGCAGTGACTACCGCGCTCGCGAGCGTCGCGGAACCGGAGGCTGCGCCCGCGCGGGTTAGAGAACGCGTGCTGGCCGCCGTCAGGCCGCCGAGGGCAGCGAGAAGGTGGAGTTTTGCTGTGGTTGCGCTAGCTGCTGCCTGCTTGGCCCTGGTGGCGTTCTCGGTTACATCGCGGGTCGCGATGCAACGGATGCAGGCGCAATTGGCCGGCCTGACACAAGAGCGGAACCAGTTGCGATCGGCGGTCGAGATTCTGAGCAGGCCGGAAACACGGACGGTGGAGTTCGGGAGGACCGAGAACGTTCCGCACGGGCGGGTACTCGTGAATCGCACCGGAGGTTTCGTGTTCGTGGGCTCGCAACTGCCGCCGTTGGGGGGCGATCGAACCTTCGAGCTTTGGCTGGTGCCCGCAAGCGGCGCCGCCCCGACACCTGCGGGACTGTTCCGGCCCGACCAGTCGGGCAACTCCGTCCACGTCTCATCGCTCGCAGTGGATGCGAGGACAACGACGGCTGTCGCGGTCAGCGTGGAACCGCAGCAAGGCTCAAGCGCGCCGACTACTAAGCCATTCTTGATAGTCCCGCTCGCCTGATTCGTTCGCTTAACGGGAGCGTAGCGGCTCAGCGCCTGCCGGCGCCGGGTTGCTTTGCGATGGCGGCGGGTTGCCGCTTTCCGGGAGGGGCGCCAGCATCTGCTCTTTGCGGTAGATGAGCGTCGAGGTGTTGTAACTGGCGAGCTCGAAGCCGTGACCGTGAGTGATGGCATCGGTCGGGCAGGCTTCGACGCAATAGCCGCAGAAGATGCAGCGGTTGTAATCGATGTTGTACACCTTGGCGTAGCGTTCGGCGGCGCTGAAACGCTCCTGGTCCGTGTTCTCGGCGGCTTCGATGTAGATGCAATTGGCCGGACAGGCTGCGGCGCAGAGAAAGCAGGCGACGCACTTCTCAAGACCGTTTTCATCGCGCTGCAGCACGTGGGCGCCGCGATAGCGCTCGGCAAGCTCGGCAGGGCCGTCCGGGTAGTCTTCGGTGATGGTGGGCTGCAGCATCTCCTTGAAGGTGATGCCCATGCCTTTGGCGATGGCTGCCGCGGAACTGAATACTTCGCCGATCTTGGCCATGTATTTTCAGAGTAACAGGGCACGCCCCGATCAGCGAACGATAGAATGTCGTCGTGCGCGTGGTTCTGCTGTTCTTGCTGTTTGCTGTTTTGGCATTCGGGGATACGTTCAAGCTGTATCTCAAAGACGGGGACTTCCACTTGATTCGCGAGTACCAAGTGGAGGGAGACCGTGTCCGTTATTACAGCACCGAGCGTGGGGAGTGGGAAGAAATTCCTAAGGCGCTGGTGGATTTAGAGAAGACGGAGCGCGAGCGAAAGACGGTCAGCGAGGAGGCTGCGAAGGAGGCACAAGAACAGGACGAAGAAGACAAGGCCGAGCGGGCGCAGCGGCGGGAAATTGCTTCCATTCCGCAGGACAGCGGCGCGTATTACAAGGTCGGCGACCGGATCAAGGCATTGCCGCCGGCCGATTACCAAGTGATCACCAGCAAGAAACGGAAGACGCTGCAGGTGCTTTCGCCGATACCGATTGTGCCGGGCAAGGCGTCAGTTGTAATTCAGGGCGAACATGCGAAGTTTGTGGTAAACGAGGACCGGCCGGATTTCTTTCTTAGGCTTGCGAAGCAAGAGCGCTTCGGGATCATCAGCCTTACGCCGAAGAAGAATGTACGGCTGGTCGAGAATATTTCAATCATCCCGGTGACTAAGCAGAACCTTGAGGAGCGCAAGCAGATGGAGGCGTTTCAACAGCAGCTTGACGCCGGATTGTTCAAAGTATGGCCGGAGAAGCCGCTGGCGCCTGGGGAATATGCGCTGGTCGAGTATTCAGACGATCAAGAGAATGGCGAAGTGGATCTGCTGATCTGGGATTTCGCTTATAAGGCGCAGGCGCAGAGCGGCGCTCAATAGAGCTTCTCCGGGGGAGTTAGTAACTCGCTCACCTTAGTGATGCATGGGGAGCTCTAACTTGGGAGCCTTCAAGTCTACGATCTCCACCTCCTGCATCATGCCGCGGTCCTCATGATCGAGAAGGTGGCAGTGCAGCACGAAGGTTCCGGCAAAGTCCGTGTAGCGGGTGCGGATTCGCAAGCGGCCGGGCGTGAACGTGCCGTTCACTGTTCCCGCAGCGGGAATGACAAACGTATCGGCCCAGTTATACGGCGCCGATAACACGGTTTGCATTTCGGCGTTGGGGTCGTACACTTCCAGCACCTGGAACGGATTCACGTGGATGTGAAAGGGATGGATAGAGCCTGGCCAGTAGTTCTCAAGCACCCATTCCTCGGCCGTGTTGAGAGCGATCAACTGATTGACGTGGCCGTCGTAGGCTTTGCCGTCGATGGCAGGCCGTTGCGTGGCATCATTGTCGAATTTCAATCTGCGGGTGTATTGGATTTGATTGCGCGGATCCTTCTCGTCCCACTTCAGCCAGAGCGGCATGGGCGGGTAGTTACTTTGGTCGGGGAAATTCATTCCGGGGACCACGGCGCCGCTGACCTTCACAGTCACCAGGATGGGTTGGGGCGTGGTCTGGCCGCCATGAATGGGCGTAAACACAAGGTTCGCCTGACCGCTCGCCGTGGCTTTCACCAGGAGGTCGACACGGTTGCCGGGCGCGAGCGTGAATTGCTGCGACTGGCCGAACAACGGATCCAGGTAACGTTCGGGCGCGAGTTGAATACCGTCGTAGGCGATCTGGCGAATTTCGGGGACCGGACCGCCAGGACTCAGGGGCTGAAATTGATAGCGCAGCCAAGCGGTTTGCGACATGGTCGCATTGATGAATCGCCAGCGCTGAATCTCGCCCGGCTGCATGTCGATGGTGGGCGAGACCTGGCCATTGACGAGTGGGAATGGATTGCCGCCGAGATAGGTGCTGATGATTCCCGTGGACCCGCCCGAGTTGACGCCCACCTGGTCTCCCAACTGCTGGATGACCAGAACTTTTTCACTTTTTCTCAAGCCGGGAAGGATTTGTTCCAATTGCTCGTCGAACGGGCCCTCGACGATGAACGCTCCGGCCATGCCACTGAGAAGCTGCAGGGCCACGGAGCCGTGCTTGTGGGCGTGATACCAATGCGTGCCCGGCGCCTGGCCCATCTGAAAAGGCTTACTTGGGTCGGCGATTTCCTGATCAGAAGGAGCGGGGGTGAGCTTGAAAAAATTGTCGAACCGGCCTTTGTAGAAATGGGGAGGAAGCCCCGTTTGGGTGAGGGGCGCCACGTCGACCATGACGTTGTCGCCGTGGTCACCCGGAGTAACGTGGGTACCGTGATAGTGCAGATTGGTCACGTTGTCGCCGTGCAGGCAGGAAGGCGGCGTATCAGTGCCGGGATAGTAGGGCGTGGCGCTGCTGGGAGAGATGCGGATATCGCAGGAGAGAAGCGAGGTCTTAGCGAAATCGGCCGGCTTGATATCGTTCAGCAGATGAACTTCGACAGTCTCGCCGACTTTGGCACGCAGGGTGGGGCCAGGCCCCGGAAGATGCGGTTCGACAGGCCATTTGGACCCGCCGTTCAAATCGACACCTTCGTAATAGCGCAGCAGCATAGTGCGGCACTGATAACCGGCATCGGCGATGACGGCGACTTTCTTCCAACCACCCTTGACCGTTATGTCGACAGTGAGCCTACCGCCTTTGCTGACGAACTCGGCGACGGGCTTGAAAGGATCTCCGGGGTTGGATGCCGGGGCACCGGAGAGATCGGTGCAGTTAGTGGGTGCAGGCGCAGCATCGAGTGGGGAGAGCAGGACCAGCTCCCCCAGCACCAAGCCTGAGGCGGCAGCCAAGGCCTGAGTAAGAAACGCTCGCCGCGAAGCGTAGTGCGAAGTAAGGCCGACCACCATTTCGCGATCCCGGCCGGTTGTTATCGCGCCGACCTGAGTGCCTGCTTTGTCCATAAGAACCTTTCTGTATCAGTTATTTTAGAGAAACAGCAATCGGCTGGCGCGCAGCCACGCAGCGGTTTGCACATACTCCGCAAATTAAACTTTGATTTGCGCCGTAATTTTCGCTTTGACATTCGGCGCGTCGACTAAACCGTATTCGAAAACCTGAGGCTGGGCGGGCGGCGGAGTTTTTTCAGTCCACTGAAACTGAAGCGGCGAGGAGTTGGCGTCATCAGTTCCATCCTTGCTGAGGTCCGCCCATATCCTGTTTGGGTCGGGCTGGCCGTTGGAGGCGAGGGGCGCGACCTTATGCGGCACTGGATCCCGGTTTATCCAAACGACGGAATCGCCCCAAGCGATGGTAATGTTGTCCATCTCGCCCTTCTGGATGGAGACATAATTTGTTTTGGGTTCCATCGCGGGGAACCCGCCCTTCTTCGGTTTGCCCATAGTTACGCTCCGGCACCCTGGCTTTCTGATGAATATCTAGGTCGATCGGGGTTGATGTTACCCGATGGGCGGAAAATTGTCAATACGTCTAACGAATTCAGCAGAAATTAATACAGAGTTTCTATTGAAAGCAGCCGGAAATAAGCGCAAAGCTGCGTCGGCTTAGAAACGAGTTTTCCACTCAGCGACGTCGCTGTAAAAACGATTTTCATTCGGGTATTCGGGCGCATCGGCAAGGACGGTGATCCGGCAGCCGTAGGTTCGCTCCATGAAGAGAAGCAGGCGGGCGGTGTAGACGCATCCATAATGGGCGTGATGATAGAAGCCGCTCGAGTGGAAACCGGGGTTGTAGACGGTATGAATGCCACCGATGTTGATTTCGATCACTGACAAGCCGCCATCGGCGGTGAGCGCCACATCCCAGCCGAGGAGGGCTCCGGCGGTGATTCCGGCGGGCAGCGCGTTCAGAATGCTCTGCACATAGTCGTTGGGAGCTTTTCTTTCACCCGGGCTCACGGCGCCGGCGTGGCGGCGAACGGTCAGGTCTTCGATGACCCGGTCTTCGACAGTATGGACGCGGTACTCATGGCGAATGCTTTTGCGTTCCTGAACGATGAACTCTTCCTCTGTGAGCTGCCCCGGAACGAGCGTTGCGCGGCCGCCGTTTTCGATCGAGCGAAGGAAGCCTTCGGTGCGGGAATCACAGTCATTGCCGGTCGAATCGCCGACGGCCGGCTTGATGACGAAGCCGGTGGGAAATTGGACAGGCAGAATCTGCCGCAGGCTGGCGGCGCCGATTGCCTGCGTGGCGCGGTCAAAGCCGTAGGTCCGCGGCAGACTAGCGGGAAAATAGTGCTGCCATACCCAGGCTTGGACCAGCTTGTGCTCGAGACGCCAGTTTCCCAGGCGGCGTTCGTCGAAGCGGCACACGCGCAGAAGCTGACGAGTGAGAAGGCCGCGCGTGCTCGCGGCGAGATCCGGCAGCAGGGGAAGGGCAGCCGAGAGCGAGAGCTCGATTTCAGGCTCCAGCGCAGCGCGCCGGCGCGGCTCGGGAAACGCCTCGATCTGCTGGATGAGAGGCAGAATTTCCGATGATTCCATGCGGCTATTCCATAACGGTTCGAATTGTTCCCAGGCGGCGCTGGCACTCGGCGGTATCGGCATAGAACCGATTTTCGACTGGATGGCCGGGGGCGTCGGCGCGGACCAGGATTTGCACTCCGTCGGCGCACGCGACATAGTTGAGCAGCCGCGCCGTATCGCAAGCGCCGGAAAAGTAATCGTGGAAGTAGCCGCTGCAGTGAAAGCCGCGCTTGAAGACCGGATGGAAGCCACTGAAATTCACTTCGACGAGCACGAAGGAACCGTCCGAAGTGCGAGCGACATCGCAGGCCAGCAGCGAGCCGCCGAGGATCGCATCGGGTAGGCGATCGAGCAGCGCCTGGACGAACGCGTTGGGCGCATCCCGCTCGCCCGGGATGCTGCCGTCGCGATAGCGGTGGAACGTAAGATCCTCGATAACGGCGTCTTCGAGGCTATGGACGCGGTATTCGCAGGCAATCGGGATGCGTTCCTGAACGATGTACTCTTCCTCGAGGAGGGTCCATGGGCGGGGCTGTAGGCGAAGAACGGCAGGCACAACCTCGGCGAGGTTGGCGGACTCGCCCGAGGAATCAACGAGCGCGCGCTTGACGAAGTAGGCAGGATTCGGGAGCGAGCCGGCAGGTTCGATCGCGAGAAAGGTGTTGAGGCCGCAGGTGACCGGGATGGCTTCGGGTATGTAGGCGTGCAAGACCAGAGCCTGAACGAGTTTGTGTTCGAGCCTCCAGGGAAGATGACGCCGCTCATCGAATCCGAGCGAACCTAGAAGCTGACGCACCAGAACGGCGCGGGTTTCACCGCCCAAGCCTTCGAGCAGCGGAATGGCTTGCGACAGGGAAAGCGTGAGATCGGAAGTAAGGCGCGCGCGGCGGCGGGGGAGCGTGGAGGCGGCGATGGAAGCGGTAACGGGGGCGATTCGGCTCAACTCGCCAGGCATCCAGCGGAGCATAAGGGGTCAACAAAAGCAGGCGAGGTTAGCAGAGCGACTCGATGGCATAGGGTTCGCTTCGGCGGATGGGCCGCAACGAGGAGTCCGCCAGTTTCAATTCGCCGCGCTTGATGGCGTCGAAATCGGCGCACCATTCGGCGCTTAAACGGCGGCGCAGCGGATTGTCATGGACGGTTTCGGGCGCGTTGGTAAGCGAGGTGGCGTGGCGCCGGCGGATGTACAGAAATTCGTCTACGTTGCGGATTTCGGTACTAAAGAACAGGCGCAGGAGGAATTGCGTATCGTTGGCGATGATGTAGTGGGTCGACAGGCCGCCCGATTCGAAGAACGCGCCGCGCCGCGCCATCAGCGAAGCGTGCAGCAGGGCATGACTAGGCCTTTCGGCGAGCGTTGCCGAGGGATTGAGGGGATAACGAACGGGAAAAACAATCCTGCGCATCTCGTCGAGGCAAAGCTCTTGGGAGCCGGTGATTCCGCAGCCGCTGGCGCACATGGCGCGGAGAAGCGAAGGGAAGCGGTCGTGACAGGAGATATCGTCGGAGTCTTGCAGGCTTAGCCATGGTTCAGACGACCGCTCGGCGAGGGCTTGGCGGATGACGTAGGGGCCGACCGGCGGCGGGTGAAAGCAGAAGAATTCGGTGGATGGATGGCGAACCGCGAGGCGCCGGTAGGCGGAAGCGTCTTCGACGTCGAGGCCGACGCGAATGTGCAAGGGTTCTCCTCCGGCGCGCGACAGAGAAAGCAATGCGGCTTCCAGATGCCCCGGGTCGCCGCGATGAGGCATGAGGAGCGCGATGGGCGGCAGGCTCAGCGGTGCTGGAGGAACGCGAGCGTGGGGGAGTGAGCGCACGAGCAGGCGGTCGCATTGGAGGACGTTGCTGGCGATGGACTCGAGCAGCGTAAAGCAGAGGGCTTGCGGCGCACAATCGATTTCGAGAGCCAGATATCGGCGGAAGAGATCCGAGCTGCACAGGAAGGATGAGACCGGCTTGCCGACGTGAGGGTCGGTCCTGGGAGCTGGACGGTGCGGCACCAGGATGACGAGCGTGCTTTCTCTAGGGGCAAATTCGGGCCAGAGGCAGGCGAGAGATTCGTTGAAGGCCGGGCGAAGATTTTCGTCCAGCAGGAAGATGGCGTCATCCGGTTGTTGGGCGAGAGAAGCGAGCGAGAGGAGCGGCCCGGCAGGGGCATCGATCGGAGCATCTGGCCGCGAAATGCAGCCCGCAATCAGGCCGCAGCCTCCAATCAGGCCGCTTGCGGGCAACTCGGAGACAAGCATCTGCTCATGTTAAACTTTTCGGCATTGCGCGTTTGATGCGCGGGCGCGTGAAGATACTTTGGCGCAAACCCAACCGGGTGGGAGGGCGTTTATTTACTCTGCGCGGGAGGGCAGGCAGTCAACAGAGGCAATCCCTCAGCTTGCGAGCGAGAACAGCGACGTTGGGCTCTTCGAGCGAACTCTCGTGATTGCCGGGAACGTCGTAGGCGGCGAATTCGCCTTTGACGACGCCTGTCCAGCCGGGCGCAAAATCCACCACCGAGGGGCGGTCTTCGGCTTGGAATAACGCCACGCGCGCGCGCAGCGGCTTGGGTTGATAGCGCTGGGCCAATTCGAGAAGAACCCGGCTGAATTCGCGGGACCGCGCCGGATTCTGCGCACTGGCATGGTAGCGGGTGCGCTCTAGCAAATACCGCGAGACGCCCGCCAGATCGAGCTGGGTTATTTTCTTCCAGTGATACTGGAGTTTGCTTTTCAGCCGCTCACGCTTCGGAATAGCGGAGTAGTGTTGCGGATTCGGGGCGCCCAATAAGGCCACTAAACCCACCTCTTCGCCGGCCGCCTCTAACTGAACGGCCACTTCATAGGCGAGGATCCCCGAGATGCACCATCCGCCAAGCTGGTAGGGGCCGTTGTGAGGCTGGGTTCGCATCTCCGCGACCATCAGCCGCGCCACATCTTCCAAGCAGCCGGACGGGCCGATGCTTTCTTCGACTTCCTGCGGCAGCCAGACCTCATGGAAGCGGATGGCTGGGCGCAAATGGGAAGCTAAAGGCCGGAAAAAGGCGCCGCCATAGATCCAATAGAGGTATCTCTGTTCGGAGTCGGCCTTGGAGTCGAGTAAGTGGGAAGAATCGGAGTTAGTAAGTTCAGAATCGAGCAGTTGAGACAATGCCGCAATGCTAGAGGCCTCGAAGATCGCCGACAAGGTGAGCTTTTTGCCAAATTCGGCCTGGATGCGGCGCGCCAGCTCCGCTGCCAGCAAGGAATGTCCGCCGAGAGAAAAGAAATCGTCGTGAATGCCCGGGGCCGCGGTGTGCAACAAGCCGGCCCAAAGCGCGGCGATGCGCCGTTCGGTGAGGGTGCGCGGAGCAGACGACTCGGCGGTTGACGGTAGCTCCGGGGTAGGATCGGGCAGCGCCTTCCGATTCAACTTACCGTTGGGGGTCAAAGGCAAGGCCGCCAGTTCGACGAAGCGGGAAGGAACCATATAATCGGGGAGCTTGCGAGATAGATATTGGCGCAAGCCGGCCACAGGAGCGCTTCCTTCTATATAGGCGACTAACGCATTTTCTCCCGAGCCATCGCGCCAAGTCTTGACAGCGGCCGCGCGCACCCCGGGCGCCTTGGCCAGCACATTTTCAAGCTCCTGGAGCTCAATGCGATAACCCCGGACTTTGACCTGGCTGTCGGCGCGCCCCAGCAATTCCAAGCCGCCGCCGGGCTGCCAGCGGGCCAGGTCGCCGGTGCGGTAGAGACGCTCGCCGGCAGCAAAAGGAGACGGCAAGAAACGTTCCGCGGTCAGTTCCGGACGGCGCGCATATCCTCGCGCGAGACCGCTGCCACCGATGTACAGCTCGCCGGCGATGCCCGTTGGCAGGAGCTGCAGTTGCGCGTCGAGAACGTAGACCTGAGTATTATCGATGGGCCGGCCGATTGGCACCGAGATCTGGCCAGGCTCTACTTTCTGCACGGTGGACCAGATAGTCGTCTCGGTGGGGCCATACATGTTCCATAACTCGCGGCAACGGGGCAGTAACTTATCAGCCAGCGCGCGCGGGAGGCTTTCGCCTCCACACAGAATCTTCAACCGGGGATCTCCCGCCCAACCCGCGTCGATGAGCGACCGCCAAATCGCCGGCGTGCCTTGCATCACCGTGCAGCGCGCCCTGCGAATCGCCTGCATCAGGAGCTCCGGGTCGCTGGCCACCTGGCGAGGCGCGACGACGACCGTGCCGCCGGAGACCAGAGGAAGGAAAAGTTCCAGGCCGGCAATATCGAAGCTGAGCGTCGTGACAGCCAAGAGAATATCGGAGGACGAGAAGCCGGGCTCCCGCTGCATGGAGCGAAGGAAATTTACCACCGCGGACTGAGGCACCGCTACGCCTTTGGGGACACCGGTAGAGCCGGATGTATAGAGCACGTAAGCCAAACCGGAAGAATGGCCGGCGTTCTCGCGGCCGCCGGCCGTAATGGCCAGGGCCCGCGAGCTCACGCGGAAGTGGGCGTTGGCGTCGCTGAGAAGGAAGTCGCGGCGTTCGGTGGGAAGGCTGGGATCGATCGGCAGGTAGGCCGCGCCGAGCTTGAGTATTCCGAGCAGCGCAACGAGCATTTCGAGCGAACGCTCGACGGAAACCGCCACCAGCGTTCCGGGTTTCGCCCCGGCTGCTTGCAGCTCGCGCGCAAACCTGGCAGCGCGCTGTTCGAGTTCCTGGAAGGTCAGCTTTTGGTTTTCGAAGATGGCCGCGGTGCGGCCGGGAAATTGCGCCGCTTGTTGCGAGAATAAGGCGCTGATGGCAGCCGCCGGCACAGCGGGCAACGGCCCGGCGCCGGAATGTAAGATGGCTTGGCGCTCGCTTTCGGCGAGCAACGGCAGCCGACCGATGGGCAGATCGGGATCGTTGGCCACGGCTTCGAGAAGCGTTTGCCAGTGGCCGGCCATGCGGGCGACGGCCGAGGCTTCGAATACCTCCGAACGGTAAATGAAACGGCCTGCCAAGCCGGCCGGCCGATCGATGACGTCGACGAACAGATCGAATCCCGAGGCGCCGCTATGCAGATCGAGCTCGCGTAGTTCCCAACCATCCGGGAAATCGCCGGAAGACGGGCGAAGCGAAAACAAGATCTGGAATAAGGTATTCCGGTTCGAGTCGCGCTTGGGCGCCAGTTCGCGGACGATAGTGTCGAAGGGCACGTCGGCGTTTGCGAGCGCGCCGAGTACGTTGTCCCGGACCCGATTCAGAAACTGCCGGAAGGACAGCGCGGGATCGGCGTGGCTTCGAAGAACCAGCGTGTTCAGCAGGAACCCGATCAAGGGCTCGAGTTCCGGGCGATTGCGAGTACTGACGACCGCCCCGGTCGTGATCTGCTCCTGAGCCGAGTAGCGGTAAAGAAGAACGTGAAAGGCGGCGAGCAGCGTCATGTAAAGAGTGGCGCCTGCGCGCGCGCTGAGCTGCCTGACAGCTCTCGAAAGCGCGGAGGGCAGAGCGAAAATTTCCATCCCTCCCTGCCAGGTGGGCGCCGCGGCCCGCGGCTTTGCAATGGGGAGTTCGAGCAACGGCGCATCGGCGGCCAAAGCTTTGCGCCAGTAGCTTACTTGGGCGGCGTAATCGCCGTTGGCAAGCTTGCGCTGCTGCCACAGGGCGTAATCGCCGTACTGGATGGACAATTCCGGCAGCGGCGACGGCTCGCCGGAGGAGAATGCGCGGTAAAGAGCCGCGAGTTCGGGCAGAAAGACTCGATAGACGGAGACGCCGTCGAATATAAGGTGGTGAAACGTGAGGTAAAGCCGGTGGTCGCCTTCGTTGAGCCGAACGAGACGCGCCCGCAGCAAGGGCGGCTGGCCGGGATCGAACGGCAGCGTTGCGTCCCGGGCGGCCAAGCGGAGCGCTTCCGCGATGGCTTCGGGCGCAGGAAGATGGCCGAGATCCGCCAGCGGCAGCGGCACATAGAGCTGCGGAAGGACCACTTGCGCGACCTTGCCGGAAGACTCGGAAAAGGCGGTTCGCCAGATGGCGTGGCGGCGGACGATCTCGTTCAGGCAGGCTTCGAGCACGGCGGGGTCGAGGGCTCCCGTTTTGCGGACGGTGATCGACTCGTTGTAAATCGGAGCGCCAGACGCGAATTGGGAGTGAAGCCAAACCTGCTGCTGGCCGCTCGAAAGAGGAATTTCTTCCCCGGATGCGGGCTGAATGGAAGGCGCCGTTTGTTTGTTCGGAGGGCGCAGCTCGCCTCTCTGAAGGCGCGCGAGCGCTTGCCGGCGCAGTTCGGAGCCGGCTAGCATGGCAGGCAAGCCATTTCATTGAGAAATTCGAGCTTGGAATCGACCGGGACACACGGCCCGGCATCGAAGCGGACCTGGAGGTTCGCCAGTCCGCGCAAGCCGAGATTTTCGTGCCAAACAATTCGGTCCGATGCCAACTGCAGATTACGAAGCCGGCGCAACAGCGTAGCGAAGGCGACTTGCCCTTCGATCCGCGCGAGCGGAGCGCCGAAGCAGTAGTGCGCGCCCCAACCGAATGCCAGATGGCGGTTATCGGCGCGCTTTAAATCGAGCGTGTCGGGATCTGGGAACCGCTGCGGGTCGCGATTGCCGGCGGCAATCACCGCGATGACAGACTGTCCGCGGCGAATCTGCTTGCCACCGAGCGTGAGATCCTCGGGCGCCACCCGCGCCGTGTGCTGGATGGGACTTTCGAAACGCAAGAGCTCCTCGACCGCGGAAGGCATGAGAGCCGGGTCGTCGAGCAGCAGCTGCATCTGCTCCGGGTGCCGCAACAAGGTAAGCACTCCGCTGCCGATCAGGTTGGTGGTGGTTTCCTGGCCGCCAATCATGGTGAGTATGCAATTGGCGACGATTTCTTCTTCCGCCAGGCGGGCGCCATCGCCGGCGGCGGCGGTCAACGCATGGACAAGCCCTTCACGGGGATCGGTCTTTTGGCGGCGTATGGCGGCGCGGAAATAAGCGGTCATCTCTTCCACGCTTTCGAGCACGCGCGCGATGCGATCCGGATTGTGCTGAAAGTTGCCGAGGATTTCGGCAAAATCGAGCGACCATTTCTTCAGCGACTCGTGATCTTCGACCGGTACGCCGAGCATCTCCGCGGTCACGATGGCGGGCATCAGCTCCGCCAGGTCCGAGACGATATCGGCGCTTCCGGCGGCGATAAACCGATTGACGAGGGCGTTCACAACGTCCTGGATATGGGCGCGCAGAACGGCCACGCGGGCCGGCGTAAAGGCGCTCGCGCAGAGGCTCCGCAGGCGCGAGTGATAGGGCGGGTCGCGGAAAAGCATTTGCCGTTTCATCACGCCGACGATCGGGGTTAGCGCCCCGAGACCCATGGCGGTCAACTGTTCCGCGCTCAGGGTGCGGTCTGCCGAAAAGCGATGCAGCACGGTGACGACGTCCGCATAGCGGGTCACGCACCAGGCATGCAGCAGCGGGTCCCAATGCACCGGGTCCGATTCGCGAAGCGCGCGGTAGAGCTGGTAGGGCGCGGCCATGATCTCCGGCTCGAGAAGCCGGCAGAGGCTGAGGGAGGTGTCCATGGATTTCGCCGCGGTCAATGCGCGATCAGCCGCTCGACTTCTTCGTCGCTGAGCGATTCTAGCTGCTCGATGAGCTGGCGATCCACTTCGGCGGCGAGGCGCGCAATGGTTTTGGCATCGAACAAGTGGCGCGGGGCCAACTGCACGCCAAAAAGCTCGTAGACGCGGGCCGCCACTTGCGTAGCCAGCAGCGAATGCATACCGAGCAGAAAGAAGTTGTCGTCGACGCCGATATGATCCACTCCGAGCAAGGCAACCAGCGTGCGAGCTAATTGCTGCTCGGTGGAAGTATTCGGCGCGCGGTATCCCGCATCCCGAATCAAATTCTCCGGAGCAGGCTCCGGCAGCGCACTGCGGTCCAGCTTGCCGTTGAAATTCAGCGGCAGCGCCGCGAGCCGGCTGAAGCTCGAGGGAATCATGTATTGCGGCAGCCGTTCGGAGAGAAAATCGCGCAAATCGGCTGCGGAAAGAGTCTGGCCTTCGCGGGGGACGATATAGGCGGCCAGGCGTTTGCTGCAGCATTCACCACGGGCAATCACCGCGCTGGCGGCAACGGCCGGATGGCCATTCAGCACGGAGACGATTTCGTCCGGTTCGATGCGATGTCCATGTACTTCCAACTGGGTATCCACGCGGCCGCAAAAGGCGATTTGACCATCTGGCAGAAAGCAACCCAGGTCTCCGGTGCGATAAAGACGCGCGCCGGGAAATGAGCTGAAGGGATCGGGCAGAAAACGTTCGAGCGTGTCGGCGGGACGGTTTCGATATCCGCGGGCAACGCCTGTGCCGCCGATATAGATCTCGCCGATTTCACCATCCGCCACCGGGTTCCGAGCGCTGTCGAGAATGTAAACCGTCGTGTGCGCGATGGGCTTGCCGATGGCTGGCGCGATCCGATCCTCCTGAGCGGAGGGCACCTTTCCCGAGGTGGCAACTACGGTGCATTCGGTAGGTCCATAGTTGTTCACCACCGGCACCGGAAACGAGGAAGAAGGAGCGCGGTGGAGAGTGTCGCCGCCGGTGAGCAGATACCGCAGCCGCGTCTCGGGCGGCCAAGCTTGAGCCAGCAGCGGCTCGGCGAGAACCGTAGGAATGAATGCGATGCTGATTCTTTCGCGAATCAGCCACGCGCGAAGCGCTTCGGCGGAGTGACGCACCGCTTCGCTGGCCAAAACGACGGTTGCGCCGGCGGTGAGATGCGGCCAGATCTCCCAGACCGCCGCATCGAAGGCGAGGCCCGCTATGTGGCTTGCGCGATCTGCCGAAGTGACGTCGAAGAAACGCCGGTGCCAGAAGATGAGATTGAGAAGATTGCCATGGGTGACCTCGACCCCCTTGGGAGTTCCGGTGGAGCCGGAGGTGTAAATGATGTAGGCGAGTTTTTCCCGCGTGACAGCCACCGGTTCCGTCAAGGGCGGTTTCGTCAAGGGGCTGGAGTTGGCGGGGCTTCGACCGGTATCCAGGTCGATCACCCGGCTTCCGTCTCGGAAAGCCAGCGCAGCGAGCGAACCGCGAGAGATGACCAGGCGGGCTTGCGCGTCGTCAACAATTTGCTTTACCCGAAGCGCCGGCCAGGCCGGATCCAAAGGCAGATACGCGCCACCGGCCAGCAGCACGGCCAACGCGCTTGTAATCAGGTCAAAAGAACGCTCCAGGCAGAGCGCCACCGGGACATCCGGTCCCACGCCGAGCGACACCAGATGACTCGCCAAGCGAAGGGAGCGGTCGGCCAACTCGCCGTAGCTCATCGTATTTGGGCCGTCCGAGAGCGCTGGCGCCAAGGGATTGGCGCGCGCTGCTTCCAGCACCAGATGGGCTACACAGGACCGCCGCCGGCAAGCCTGCCCATTGGGAAGCCAGGCTGCCTCTTCGGCAGAGTTTCCGGCCGGGGTGGTCGCTTGAGCGTCAGATGAGTTAGTCATAGATCCTTTTCGGTACGGGGAATAAAACCCGAACGCCCGTGCATGCTTTCAACCGGAATGGGGTCAGCCAACCGGCTCGGCATCATTACTGCTTACTTATCGGCCTAAGTATGGTTTTTCTGGAGGCCCGTAGCACAGCTTCTTGCACGGGAGGCGGCCTTCACTGACAAAAAATGTGGGCGCGAAGGATTCGGCGGCCGGCCGCCGGTCACTAAATATTGAGCAACTGGATGTCTTCGCATACCGTCATGTGCATCCAGAAGAGCACTGCCCGATAATTGCTATCATCGACACCTTCAGGGACTCGTTAATCGGTTAGGGAGTAAATGAACCCGACCCCATCGACATGGGTGCGCGTCAAGTCGCTATTCTTGCGGGCGAGCGAAGCCTCGCGGCCGGGCGGCGTTCTGGACGCCGCCTCGGGCACCACCGCGGATGCAGCGCGGCGGATGCTCGCGACGGGCTCCGGGTTCTTGACGGATCTGGAAGTTGACGATGCGATTCCCACGCCCAACGGCAAGCATTATGCGGCCTGGCTGTTTCCTCCGGGGACGCTGGTGGCTTCGCGCTTCGAGATCGTACAGCCGCTCGGGCGGGGCGGGATGGGCGAAGTGTACGAGGCTCGCGATCAAGTGAAGAATGTACGGGTCGCCTTAAAGGTGGTCCTGCCGAACCGGGACCTCGATCCGCAGATTGCGGATCGGCTGTTGAGGCGCGAGTTCTCGCTGGCCCAAATGGTGAGCCACCGGAATATTTGCAGGATTTACGATCCTTACTTACATCAGCCGGCCCAGGGGCCGCCCATGCTGGTGGTTTCGATGGAGCTGTTGCGCGGCAAGACGTTGGCTACGTTCCTGGAGGAGCGGGGGCGAGTGGACCCGGAGGAGGTGGTGGAAATCGCGCGTCAACTGGCGGCAGGTATTGACGCGGCACATGCCGCCGGCATCGTGCACCGGGATCTAAAGCCGTCGAACGTCCTGCTTACGGAGGAGGACGGGCGGCTACGCGTGGTAATCACGGATTTTGGATTGGCGCGGCACGCGGCGGCACAAACGGTCACGCAGCTTAGCCGCGCGGTGGCCGGAACTTTGCGCTACATGGCTCCCGAGCAAATTACCGGACACCCGGACAAGCGGTCCGATTTATACACCTTTGCGCTTATTCTTTATGAGCTGCTGACGGGCGAGTTGCCGTTCACCGGCGACTCAGATTTAACGGTGGCCCTAAGCCGGCTGTCGACGCAGCCACGAGATCCGGGGACGATCGACCCTAATGTTTCGCTGGCCTGGCGGGCCACCTTGTTTCGCGGCCTAGCGCGGCAACCCGAGAAGAGGTTTCAAAGCGCCGGCGAACTGATCCGAGCCATTGACGCTCCGGATCGCCCGTTAGTGCTCTGGCAGCGAGTGCTTGCGACCCGGCTACGGTCGAAACCGGCAGTAGTTCGCTGGGGCTTACTTACGGCGCTGGTTGCGACAGCCATTCTCATGGCGGTGTTGCTCAGACCGCCGGCGAACCGTTTTCCTGGATTTGGGAGGATCTTGATCGCCGACGTGCGCCACCCCGCAACGCGTGACGGGGCGCTGTTAGGAGCCGGCGCGAGCCTGGTTGCGGCGGTGGAGCAATCGCCCCATTTGGCAGTGGTGCGGCCTGCGGAACTGGCAAGCACTTTGGCCAAGATGGGCCGGCATAGCGGATCGTCGATAGACGAGGAGGGCTTACGCGAGCTGGCCATGCGCACTGGGGAAAAGGCGGTGCTTTCCGGGACGATTTCGAAAGAACACGGCTATTCCTTGCGTCTGCAACTGGAAGCGATGGGTACCGATCCGCGGCGGCCGGCTGCCGCGGTAGAGCGTGAATTCAAAGCGGCAGATGAGCAGGGTGTATTCGATGCGATCGCCACTGCGGCCAGTTGGGTGAGAAAACTTTCGGGCGAGGGGGCGCGAGAACTGGACGAGCAAAGCGCGCGGCCCGAGGATTTGACGACGGGTTCCTGGGAGGCGCTGCGACTGCTGCAGGAGGCACGCGCCCGGCGGGCGGCAAACGACTCACGCTCGGCAGCGGTGTTCGTGAAGGAAGCTCTGGATTTGGATCCGGAATTCGCTGCGGCGGAAGCATTCAGCGCCGATGTGCATACCGATCTGCAGCAATACAGAGAGGCATTTGAAGATTACCGGCGCGCATTGGAGTTGATCAAGAAACGAAACGTAACGGGGCGGGAGCGGTACAAGATTGAAGCCGCTTACGACGTTGACGCAGGCAATCAGGAGGATTCGCTGCGAACTTATGAGGCCTGGATCGCTCACTTTCCGCAAGACTACTTGCCGCATTTCTATCGCGGACATTCGTTGTTTCACCAGGGTGACTATCAGGCGGCGCTGGCGGAATTGCAGCGAGCACAGCAGTTGAGCCCGTCGACGTACGTCATCTTTCCGCATTTGGCAGCGGCGTACCTGGCGAATGGGCAGTATGAATCCGCGGAAGGCTGCGCGGGACGCCTTCGGGAACTCGGCGAAGACGATTGGGCTCTCGAGGTGGAGGGGTTGATCCTGCTCGCGCAGCATCGCTTCGAAGAAGCAGCGGAGAAGGTTGCGCCACTCGCCGCCAGGACCGATGGCCTGTTTGCGTCGATGGGGCCACGCTACATTGCGAGCGCATTAGCGGACTCGGGCCGCCTGCGTGAGGCGGAACTGGCATTGGCAGCACGGGCCGACACGGAACGCGAGACAAATTCGCGAGCACGGTTCGCGAAGCGCGAATTGGACATTGCGTATTTGCGCTGGATGCAAGGCGATTCCGCTGGAACCCGCACGGCTCTTACTTCCGCCGCTCAGGATCTTGACAATCCCGATTCGCTCTCGCTTGCCAGTGCGCTGTTCGCACGGCTTGGCGATTTATCTTCGGCCCGGCGCGTTCTCTCGCTGATGAATCGCTGGCCGAACCTGCCGCGAGTGGCAAAGGCTTTGGAGCGGGCCAGGATGGAACTTGAGCTGGCCGCTCACCGACAAGAGACAACCCCTTTTGTTGCGGGATCTTACGAGAACGTGGCATCGCCTCTGGACCTGGAATTTCTCTTATACAGGGCGCGGACGGCAGGGAGAAATGGGGCTGCCGAGCGGGTTCGGAGCAATATTCGGGAGCGGAAGGACATCCTCCTGAGCTGGGACGACCGGCACGCACCGCCTGGTCTCTATTGGTTGGCTGCGTGCGGGGATAGCTGCCGGCCTCGATAAGATTTTCGCCAAAGCGCTTTTTGCGTGTCCCTTCCTGATGAGCAATTCCGCATTGTAAGGTGTGGCGGACCCTCCGCTACACGGGAAGTCAGCTTTTCGAAGGAGAACCGAGATGCCACTCACGACCGGACAATTCTTCGCCTACGTATTGGTGGGAATCACTCCGACGGCGCTGGGCAGGGCGCTGGCTAGCGGACCAGCCAATCCCGACGAGTGGGGCCAGGCAATGGACGCGGATATTGCGGACGGAACGACGATTGAAGACGCGGCCGTCGTTGCTCGGTTCCACTCGCTACTTTCGGAGTACCCGCAGATTTATACGGCGCTGTTAATGCCGGTCTATCAACCGGATCCGGGGAGCCCGGGCAAATACAATCCGACTTCGGTAGGCAGCCTATTGGCGGATTCGCTCGCGACGCTCGGACTGCAGCCGGGATTCTTGAACACCTCGCAAGGCTGGTCGGACCCGCCGCATCCCTCCGGTACGGATGTGTTGAATTTGATCGAATCTTTCAGCAAATTCGATGAGACCCCGAGAGCATAGGTGACGAGCGATGCAATTCCACGGCTTAGTCCCGCTGATTTTCTTGGTTACCGCAAGCGCGGCCGGCTTCGAGTGTCAGAGTTCATCCGGCTTGGTAAGAGCGTCCGACGAACTGGCTTGGCGAACGTTGGCCGGAATATCGATGCCCACTCAGTCCACCGGGGCTGCGGCTACGGAGACGCCCCTTTCGTGGCGCCGGTGGTGGAATTACCAGGAGGTGTACCCGACGCACCCGGGCACACACCCGCCGGAGCCGACCAATACTGCTGGACAATTCCGGAAGTTACCCTGTCAGGCCGAATCGGAGCGAGACCTGTCACACCAACCCCCGGACCCGTGCGAAGTAATCTGGCTCAATGACGCCTCGGTTGGATACGTTTTCGCGAATAAGTTATGGATGCGTGAAAATGTGATCAAGGAAGCTGCAGCCGCGCAGATTAGCTTTCCGATGAGCCCCCATCCGATGGCGATAGAGATGAAGACGGAGTGGCAATCGGTGGGCCGGCGCGACCGTAATAGATATGTTACGGGTGTCGACCTCAACGGGAAAACTCGCGTCCTGGCCGCGTTTCATATGATGATACGGGCACAGCCGAATTGGGTGTGGGCAACTTTCATCCACGAAGACTTTGCGCGCCAGGTTTCGGAGGCCGGAGCTACCTTGAACGACAGCTTCGGCAACCAACGCGGCCGTCCGTCCAAGCAGTTATCGGAACTGTTGAAGCGCGATCACGCGGAGGTGCTTTTGCATTATAAGCTGATCGGTACGCAGACCGATTTCGCGACGCTTCTCGGAAACCCATTGATCGAATTACCCGAGGCCATACAGCAGAAGAAGATTTCGTGCATGTCGTGCCACTCGCATGCTGTCATCAACAACATAGGGCAGATGCTAAGTTTTCCGATCCAGTCGGGGCAACCGACTCTTCCACCGGGGGCCGATTCAGCTAACTTCAACTTCACCCTCAGCGAGCACGCATCCTGCGAGGTCGTGCTGGCCAAGAAATGTGTAAATCATTGAAAGATCGCTCTGAATTGTTCAACCAGCTCTATGATAGGCTTCGCCAACTGGCGAGGGGGAGAATCGCGCGCGAGCATAGCCCGAACGGCGATGCCACGTCGCTAGTGAACGAGGCCTATCTGAAATTGCGAAGCTGGTCGAACGGATTCCAGAACGAACAGCATTTCCTAGCCACTGCTTCAGCGGCCATGCGGCAGATCCTGGTGGACCGCGCGCGGGCGCGAAAATCTCTAAAGCGCATCGGCGAGGCGGAACCATTCTCGGTCTCGTTGGAGGCGCCAGCACCAGGGACTCCGGCGGCTGTCGATTTACTGCTGCTGGACGAAACGCTTCAGCGGCTGGAGTCGTTCGATACGCGTGCAGGGCAGATTGTCCAGATGCGCGTCTTCCTGGGGCTCAAAGAGCAGGAGATCGCGGCGGGTTTGGGCATTTCAACTCGCACAGTGAAACGGGACTGGTTGGCAGCAACGGCCTGGCTAAAGGCCGAGATGGGCCTGGAGCCCGAGCAGGCTCGAAACGGCCACAAACAATGAAATTAAGCTTGCTTGTGCATGCCTAATTCTTGTCCCTTTCCTTTATAGCTTTCCGCTAATAGATCGAACCTAGTGCAAGGAGAGCTATGTCCCGCGACTTAGCGGAAACGACATCTACCGACGAGTGCAAACGCAGGAATATCGTGATTTGTTGCGATGGCACCGGGCGCCAGTTCGGCACAGAAAACTCGAATGTGGTTAAGCTTTACGCGACGCTGATCCTCAATCAAGAACAGATCGGGTATTATGATCCCGGCGTCGGCACGATGGGAGCGCCGAACGTACGCGGCAGACTTGGGCGGGCATGGTCGCGCGTTACGGGACTTGCTTTCGGCGCCGGGTTCGTGGCGAACGTTTCCGACGCATACCGGTATCTGATGAACACTTATGGCGAAGGGGACCGGGTCTTTCTCTTCGGCTTCAGCCGCGGGGCGTATACAGTAAGGGCCCTTGCAGGCTTACTCCATACGTGCGGCCTGCTCTATCGGGGCAATGAGGAACTGATACCGTCCGCGTTGCGGATGTTCGCGGCTCAGCGCCGCCATAAACCGGGCGGGGCCAGAACGTTTGAGATTGCACACGCCTTCAAGGAAGTATTTTCACGGGATGTATTGATCGACTTCGCTGGCGTTTGGGACACGGCCAGCTCTATTGGTTGGATTTACAATCCGGTGGTTCTAACAGACGAAGAAAGAAACTCAATTATCAAGGTTGGGCGGCAGGCGGTATCGATCGATGAGCGCCGATGTTACTACCACGACAAATTATGGGGTGCGCCGTTCAACGAACATGAAGCCGAGTTTCGCGTCCGCCAGGACATTAAGCAGGTATGGTTTGCAGGGGTCCATTCAGATATTGGAGGCAGTTATCCCGAACCTGAGAGTGGTTTATCGAAGCTGGCGCTGGAGTGGATGCTGCAGGAGGCTTGCCGATTCGGCTTAAGGGTTGACAACTCCCGCGTGGAGACGATTTTAGGCCGCGGGTCGAATCCGTACCAGCAAACGGCATATGTTCCGCCGGATCCTTCGTCCAAGCTGCATGGCTCGCTAACAGGGCCATGGTGGCTGCTCGAGTGCTTGCCTCACAAATACTACAACAAGCCGCAGGGACGGAGTAAGTGGCGAATTCCGCTTGGCGCTGTTCGTACCATTCCTAACGGCTCACTCGTACACGAAAGCGTTCAGCAACGCATGAATTTGTTAGGAGACTATCAGCCCGGCAATCTCCCGGACCGCTACCACGTCGAACCGAGAGCCACCTTCGCCGGGCGGCAACATCATTCGACAGCGCTCGGAGGCGACACCAGTTAGAGATTGCGGAGCGACTCCGCAGGATCAAGCCGCGTAGCTTCGAGCGCGGGGAGCAACGACCCGGCGATGGCGACCATAACGAGCACCGCAAGCACGATCCCGAAGCTTGGAACGTCAACGGCGCGGACGCCAAACAAGAGCGTAGCCAAAAGCTTAGTGAACGCGAACGCCATTATGATGCCGACGCATACTCCGAGAACAGCGAGCCGGACTCCTTCCCAGATAACGCCGCGCAGGACATCTTGTTTAGTTGCGCCGAGTGCGATGCGAATGCCGAACTCCTGCCGACGCTGCTTTACGGAAGTCGAAGTAACTCCGTAGATGCCCACAATAGTCAGCAATAACGCGACGGCAGAGAAGATAGAGAGTAGCAGGGTGCTGAGGCGGCGTTTGCTGGTGGAGTCGCCGAGAATGGCGCTCAGCGGCTGCACGGCCGCGATGGGTTGATTGGGGTCGACCGAACGCACCTCCGAGCGGACGAGTTCCTGGAGCCGCGCGGAATCTTCCGAAGAGCGAATGACCCAGGAAGTGGGTATTCCCGAATTGAACAGCGTCGTCATGGTGTCGGAGACTTGGTAAACCGGGACATAGGTCAAAGCCGGCGCGGGTTGGTCAAGGCCGAGATCGCGGGTGTCACCGACGACGCCGACGATTTCTCGAGGCGTATCGGCAAACATGGGGCCGAGAATCTTTCCGAGCACTATATGCTCGCCGAGCGGACTCTTGTTGGGCCAAAAGCGCTGGGCCAGAGTTTCGTTGACGAGAACGACCGGCTTAGACGAATCATCATCGGTTTCAGCCAGGAGCCGCCCGCGATGGAGCGGGATCTTCATGGCATCGAAGTATTCGGGCGAGACGGCGCGCCATTGGGTGTCATTGTCCAGATCGGGAGGCATGGAACGGCCGAGTATGTCGAACGGCATGTCAGGTCCGGTCTCGGTAGGCAATGTAGTAACGGAAGCGATCGCCTGCACTCCGCCGACGCTTTTCACACGAGTTACTACCTTGCGCGTAAAATCCTGCACTTGCGCGGTGCTGTTGAACTGCCGACCGGTAAGCGACATCTTCAGAGTGGTAACATGCTCCGGATCAAACCCAGGCTGGACGCGGAGCAGATGAAGAAAGCTAGTAATCAAGAGCGTTGCTCCGACGAGTAACACGAAGGTGAGCGAAATCTCGGCGGCAATCAAGATGGACTGAGCCCATTTGCGACCCGCTCCAGCGGTAGTCCGCAAGCTGCCCTCCTGGAGCGCGCTGTTCAGATCGACGCGGCTGGCGTGGTAAGCGGGCAGCACGCCGAAGAGAATGCCGGTGAGCGCCGAGATGGCGAGAGTGAACATCATCACCCGCCAATCGAGATGGACGTTTTGGATGCGAGGGACTTGGGCCGAGGCGAAGCGGGCGAGGAAGCTTAGCGTGGTACTGGCCAGCAGCGTACCTATCGCGCCACTGGCAAGGGCGATCACCAGACACTCGGTTAAAAGCTGTCCGAAGATGCGGCGGCGATTGGCGCCGATGGCGGTGCGGACGCCAATTTCACGCTGGCGTGCTATGGCGCGAGACATGAGCAGGCTGGCGACATTTGTGCAAGCAATCAGCAAGACCAGCAGCACGGCCGCCGAAAGAACGCGCAGGGCGGGACGAAGATCGGCCATCATTTTGTCCTGAAGACCGTAGACATGCACCGTCTCGCCCGGTTTCGCCAACTTCGGGTACTCACGGGAGAACTGCAGGACGACGCGCTTCAAGTCAGTTTCCGCAGCGCCGATCGACACTCCGGGCTTGAGCAACCCGAAGGCGAAGTAACGGTTCACTTTGTCCTTTACGTCGGGCGCTTGAGCAATCGGCGTCCACACGTCCGACTTAGGAATGAACTCAAAGTCAGGCGGCATGACGCCGACGATTTCGTATCCGCTGCCACCGAGCCTTATTTGCCGGCCGACGGCGGCGGGATCGGAGCCGAAGCGGGTGGTCCAGAGATTGTAACTGAGCACGACGACGTTGCCGGCGCCCGGAGCATCTTCGGAATGCGTGAACGTGCGCCCCAGATAAGGATGCACGCCAACAACGCGGAAGAAGCTTGCCGATACGGGAAGCGTCCTGATGTACTGCGGCTCGGCGACGCCCACCATGTTCATACCGGCGGGCATGATGCTTGCCATGGCGATGGCGTCGAACTGGGCGGCGTGCCGGCTCCAATAGGAAATTTTGAAGAAGGACGTCCAATCGTTCTCGCCGTCCGGCAGGGCGCGGCTGATCTGGACTACCCGCTCCGCCTGGGGGTACGGCAACGGTTTAAGCAATACCGTGTTGATGACGCTAAACACAGCGGTATTGAGCCCGATACTTAACGCCAGAGTAAGTATCAGGAGAAAGTAAAAGCCAGGGCCCTTACGCATCATGCGAAAGGCGTAAGCAATGTCATTCGTCAGGTTATTCATGAACGTTACTCATTACTACTAAGTCGTGCACTGAATTCACCGCGGGCTCAAGGCGAGGACTCTTGCGGCGGAAGAGGAATAGACTGGGGACCGCGACCACGGCCGCCACGGCGCATGCGGCAAGGCTAGCACAGATCATAAGGCCGAGCTGGCGATTCGGAGTCACTTGCGAGAGGCCAAGCACGGCAAAACCACAGGTCAGAGAGGCGATGCTGGTGACGATTGCCGGGGCAGTGTGATGCACAGCGGCGTGACAGCCCGCCACGGCCGATTCGAGCTCCTTGATCTTTTCACGGCAGGAGCTGGTGAGATGGACCGAGAAGTCCGTGCCAATGCCGATAGCGATGGCGATGAACATGGAATTTGCGATACCCAGCGGCACATTAAACACCGTGAGCAGCGCGAAGACGACGAACATTCCGACGGCGACCGGGATGAGCGATATGAGTGCGGCCCAAAATGAGCGGAAAAGCAAGGAGAGCAAGAGTAGATCGGTACCGAATGCGAGCAGGAGAGAGGAACGCTGCCCGACAACGAGCAGGTTTACGGTGGTGTAACTGATCCACCCGTCGCCGAAGGGCGTGACGGGCCGGGCGAAGCCAGCGTTGGAAGACGCGGCCGCGACTGCATTGAGAACGGACTGGATCTTCACATAATCGGCGTTGCGAATGAAGGCGGCGACACGGGTATGCCGGTGGGTATCGTCGATCCAGCGGTGGAGCTGGGCTTCCGGAAACATGGAGAGCAGAAGCTCGGCTTGCGCGATATCGGGCGTATCGAGCTGGGCCTGATGGGCGCGAAGCGACCGCTGGAAGGCGGCGACAGACTCGCCTCGCAGGGCGGCACTTACGCGGAGCGTATCGGAATAGAAGCTCTGGATCGCTCCGACTTCCGGCTGCCGGCGCAAGGCCTCTTCGACGATCCGCAGGCGGTCGAGTGCGTGAGGCGAGAGGAAGCCGCTTGGGTCACGGGAATCCACCTGAAAGTCCAACTCGGTGGTGCCGCCCAGATGCCGGCTCAAAGTTTCATCGCTGCGCGCGACCGCGCTGGCGGCGGGAAGATTCGAAATCCAACTATCGTCCACACGAACGCGGCTTGACAGCAAAGCAGAGACGAGGATTACGGCCGCAACCACCACCAGTACGAATCCGGGCCGCGGAGCTATGTGGCGCGCATACCACGCCGTGCACAGCCGTTCGAGGGTGACGCATCGTTGTATCCGCAACGAATCTTGCTTTTGAAGAACGAGCAAGGCAGGAACGAGCGTGAAGGTCATCAGCGTGGAAAAGCCGATGGCGACGGCGCCAAAAATCCCGAAGACCTGCATGGGCCTCAGGTTGGTCCACGCAAACGAGAGCATTCCGACAACCGTTGACACGGCCGTCATAAAGATCTGCGGGGAGACAGAACTGAAGGCGTCGACGATCGCTTCCGGCCGCGCCAATGAGCGATCGTGAAGAGACGCGGAGTAGAAGTTACGCAGGGCAAAGATGTCGTCCGCGACGCCGACGGTGAGCAGAATTACGGGCAGCACGAGAGTGGTGACAAAAATACTTTGGCCGGTTGCGCCCATGATGCCGGCGGTGAGCAGAAGGCTGACGCAGACTTCGGCGAGGGAAATCAGGCCGGATGTGAACGGGCCCAGCATGAAATACAAAACCACCAGCAAGACTGCGATGCATACCGGCACCAGGCAGGCCAGGTCGAACGCGGTTGCGCTGCCTAGGGCCGCCTGCGCCATGGCGGTGCCGCTGAGCAGAACATGGCAATGCGACACGGATTCTTCCTGGCGGACCAGCCGATTCACACTCGCGGCGAGCGCGTAAAGATTGGCGCCGGGGAGAATTTGGGCGAAGATGGTTGCGAACTGCCGGTCCTTTGAGACCACTAAGCCGTTTTCCCAACCGAGCGCCTCGGTCTCAAGCCGGACCTTTTCGGCCACACTGGGGGTGACGGCGGCGGGGCGAACCAGCGGGAAATGACTGACCATGCCTCCGGAAGTGTCAAGGCGCGGAATGGTCGCGAGACTGACAACGGAGTTCGGGTCGATGCCGGGTAGCGCCTTCAGCGCGTAGGAGAGTCTGGCGACAGAATTAAGCGTGGTGGCGTTATAGACGTCGCGCTCGCCCGCGACGGCGGGAACTCCCAACACAACGCTGTCACGAAGTGTGAAGAGTGCGGCGGCAGCGTCGCTCGGCTGCAGGGAAGGATCGCCTCGCGGAACCAAGGAACGTCCATCGAGGTCGATTTTCAGCCGCGGTATTTGGGTTGAGAAGCCGAGCGTCGATAACAGCGTAAGTACAACTACGGTTTTCGGGTTGCGAACCGACCATCTAATGACGCGCTTCATAGAAGGAGAATGTAGCCGGGCGAAATGAGATCGGGGAAGCCCAGGGATGAGCTTCCCCGACTTCGATTACTTCTGGAGTTGAGCGGATTCCGTTGTGGGCTGTGTTCCCTCGAGCGGAACCTTGCGAACGACTTGCCGGAACTTGACAGCGCCATGGGTGAGCGTGGCGATCTGGCGGCCGGACTGGTCGAGCAGGGGGGTTGGGCTGAAGCTGACAGAGGCGGTGGCGCCGACCGGAGGAACGGTCTGGACTTCGGAATACCAGATCACCGGCCGGGCAACCGACATGTTGAGGTTCAGCTTGGGCATATTGATGATGACCGCGACACTCGCCGAACAGCTACAGGTGCTGGCGACGCCACCAGAGGCGCAGGGATCGCTGACGCGGTCAGCATCCTTGGGAGCGTTCGGGTCGTTATAGAAGGCCATGTCGTCACCGGCGATGCGCCATTGGCCATTGTCCTTGCGCATCTTGACAGACCACTTCCAAGAGTTGTAGCCGCGTCGTCCGGCGGCATCAACCACTTCGTTGTGCCCCGTGAGATTGGCTTGGGCGACGTCGCCGGAGACATTGATGTTCAGGTCATCGTCGGCCACCGGCTTGATGCTGCGGTATTGTGCGAACATCTTCGACACGGAATCGGTGAATGCGGCAACCTGGTTGTCGTTCTCCGAGGGGGGAACCGGCGCGCTGAAGTAGACGTTTTCGGCGCCGGGAGCGTAGTACTGGATGATTTCGCGGCCGTTCTTATGGCTGATGGCCGCGAGAACTCCGTTCATCACCTTTGCGATCTCCGCACTGTCACCGACGAGCGCTGTCGCTTTGGGGCGTTCGACCGCGGTGGTGGTGCTGCCGGTGATATGCCGGTAATTGGTGTAGGCGTTGTTGACCGCTAATTCCTCCAACATGGAGAGGCGCAACGCACCTACGGCGCCGTTAGAAGGCTGAGTGGGATCGAAGGTCACGTGAACCGGCCCAAACAGTTCACTGTTTCCTTTCAGCTCGAGGCCCACAAACGAGGTGGGTGTCGTGGCCGTACCCCAGCGCGCTTCCGTCGCGCCCGCTACGGGGCGCGGGTTGTCGTGAATTACTGCTATCCAGCCGTGAAGCTGTACCGTATCTTTTCCGATACCCTTCACGTCGTAGCTTTCTTCCATGCGCACGCGCATGATGTCGACGCTAGCCGACGGCAGCTTGAATTTTTCCATGGGCAGCGGGGCGAGGCTGTCGAGCTGCTGGTCGCTCATCGAATTCATCTCGCTGAGCAGAGCGTTAACGCGGCTCTGGTCAGTGCTGGATAGCTGAAGCCCGCTGGAACGGTTGGAGGATGTGGTTGTGGAATTCGGCCCTGCTACGGCGAGGGAGCAAAGCACTAACATCCCCGATGCAAAGATAGAGGCGATCGCCTTACTTCTCATACTTCGGTGGTCTCCTTGGTTATAAGTTACGGTTTGGGAAGCCTCGCGACTTCCGGTTGGGACTGCGCATTCTCCTGGCTCGAGAGAAGGTCGGGAATGCCATCACCGTCTGAGTCGATCAGGGCCGGCAAGTTGCGCCCATACGCCTCCCGTGCGTTCAAGAGCTCGTAAGAAAAGAAACGATCACCGTCAGGACCCGTGACCCATCCGCGATAACGCGGCGGCGTCTTGAAAAGCAGCTCTGGTTCGCAGCGCTCGGGTCCGGCGTCGCCGTTGCGTGTGCGGTAGTGGGCATCGATTTTCCCGTCGCCGTTCACATCGCAAGGGAGCTGATCGGGTTGAAAGAGAACAAGGGACTTCAGGTATGCGAGCAGCGCATCGCGATCGCCAGGGGCGAGACGGAGATAAGCGGCGGCGGCGGAGTCGGCTTCTCCGCCATGGCGGCGAACCACATCGTCCAAGGTGAGGCTGCGGCCGTCGTGCCCGTAAGGAGCAGTGGAAGCGACACCCCACAGCGGCGGAGTGCGGAAGCGGTGGGTAGCGATGAGCTGCTTATTAACATATCGATATTCGTAGAATTTGTCCCCGAGGTCGTGATAGCGAAAATCGGAGTAGATGCCGTCGACGAGAAATCCGTCGCGGCGCGGCACGACGAGTTCAGCGCCATTTGGGCCGCGCACTTTCCTGGTCAAGGGCCTGATGCGGCCCTGAAGGTGACCATCAGCGGTTTCGCCATTCACTTCGAGATCGAAGAAGCGGCGATCGCCGGACATGCCGGCGGCCACGTTGAAAGGCTGGATCTGCCACTTCTCCGTGTGGCATGAGGTGCAGCCGAGGCTCTGAAGCAGAGCGTGTCCGCGGCGCGTGCGGGTGTCCTGTTTGGCGATGCCGGGCCGGGGGTAATTGAGAAGAAACCACTCCAGCAGATCCACCTCGCCTTCACTCACGGCTTCGGACGAGTGACTCGACGGCAGTGCGGAATAGGGCTGGCGAGCGCCGGCGTTCGAGGTTTCGGCCCAAACATCGGCTGCTTTTTCGTCGCGTCCAGTCCCGGAGTTGTTGCCGATGGTGTGATCGTTCACGCGCAGCCCCAGCACGGCGCGCATCGCGTTCGTAACGAATATGCGCACGCTGGGCTCTTGATCGATGATGAGCGACGAAGTGATTGCGGCTACTGCGATATCGTAGCCGGCGACCCCGGGAGTCTTGAGCGAGACGCGGTCCTTCGATATGACGGGGCGCCCGTGCTGGTCAACGAAGAAGATCTGCACGATGTCGTTCAACGAGGGAAATCCGCTGGCGGTGCGATCGTCGAGCGGCCCGAAGTCGATCATCACGCCGGGGGTGGCCTCGATGATGGCGTTACGGCCGGCGGTCTCGGACGGAACGTCGAGGAAGCCGTTGTGATTGGTGTCGTACTTGGCAAGGATCTGCTGCCGGATCTGCTGAGCAATGGTCTCGAAGAGGCCGATTCCAAACAGGGGTGGAACGCTTCGGCCGAAAGAACCCGGCTCAGCGACGGTGGGGCCGGCGCCGGGAGTGCGCGGTGGATTGCTGTGGCACATGCCGCATGAATTGGTGATGCCTTCGGCGAGCGGCCGATTCAGAAAGGCGCCGAAAACTGCGTCTTGGCGCGTCCATTCGTGGCTGAAGATTGCGCCTCCCATTTTGAAGGCCAGCCACGGGTCGCTCATCTGCAAGTGCATGGAGGTGCCGGGCACGTCCGGGGTGTCCGAGTGAATCACCCGAACGCGCGGCAGACGGTTGGAAAGGCCGGACGGGTCATTGTCGCGAATGCTGAGCTGGGCATGCGCAAGGGTGGCGAGCATCACTCCGGCGACGATCGACAGCAGAGGCCGGTTCGTCATTTAAGCGCCGCCACGGCTGGCGATTCCAGCACATCCGGGATGCCGTTGCCGTTTGCATCGCGTCTGCATAGCAGGTTCAGGCGGTAGGTATCCGCGACGTTTTCGAGCAACATCAAGGGAAAGCGGCGGCCCTCGGGATCGCTGCTCCACCAAAGCCGGTGAAAGCGCGGCGTAACGGCAAACAGGAATCTGGGATCGAAGCGCTCGAATCCTACATTTACTCCGTCAATCTCGAAATTATCTGCGATTTGTCCGTCGCCGTCGATGTCGGCGGGGATGCCATCAGTCGGATATAGAACGAGCGATTCTAAATAAGAGATGAGTTGGAGCCGCTCCGGTTCGGAGAGACGGCGGAAAGCGCGCGCTTCGGGCTCGGCTGCGCCCGCATGGGCCTCGATTGCTTCTTGCAAAGTGGCGAACTGGCCTGAATGGCCGTAGGGCGCGGTGGTACCGACCCCCCACAGCGGAGCGGTGCGATGGTCGCGCTGTAAAGAACCGTCGTAGCGCCGTTCGAAAAATTTTGGACCGATGTCCCAGTGTTTGAAATCCGTGTAAATGCGCTCGATGCGAGTGGCCTTTGCGGCAGGAACAGTGTCGCCGGAATCTAGCGTTGTGAAGAGGCGGTCGAGAGATGCGATCAGTTGCGGCGAACCGTCGAGCCCCGTCTCGGTGTGAACGAGCAGCCGGAACATGCGGCGGTCGCCAGCGAAGCCGAGTCGCTCATTACGCCCAGGCAGAGTCCAGTTTTCAACGTGACAACGAGCGCAGCCGACACGCAAAAGCACCTGGCGGCCGGCTTCGGACGCCGGCGTAGAGCGGACGGCCGGCTGAGGCGCGTTGAGCATATAAAACTCGGCAGCGTCTATGTCGCCTTCCGTCAACTCACCCGGGGCAGGAAGAATGTCTGAGTAGCCGTTCACAGTGCGAGGGCGAAGCGCAGCAGTTCCGAAATCGAATTGCTGGGCGCCGTTCAACGAGATCCTGCCGGCGCCGCCGAGACCCGCCACTCCGCCGGGGGATGTGCCTTGCTCGGTTGTATCGTACGAACGGAGGCCCATGTGGACGTTCGCTGCCAGAGTGAAGATCTCGCGGATGGTAGTCGCTTCCCCGCCCTCGCTGGTCCGCGTTCCGTCCGCATTGGTATGCCAGCCGCGACCCCAACCGAAGACCTGCACGGCGAAATCGAAGGCAGCTACTCGTTTGTCGTTGAAACCGGTTGCCTCCGGAAGCAAGCGACGATCGGAATCGAAATACCAGAGACGAAATAGGGAGTTCAGCCGCGGCACGCCATCAGCGCCCGGCGAGAGATCGCCGTAATCGATAGGGGGCGCGCCGGGCTCGGGCGCGATTCGCACCGGCCGCGAAAGACGAACCTCATCGCGATCGATGAGACCGTTTCGGTTTCGATCATAAGTATTGAGAATTTCCTGGCGAATCTGCGCTCCCGCCATTTCCATTAAGCCCGCGCCGTAGAAGTGGGGCGCGTTCCGGCCAAAGGCGCTGGTGGATGCGACGTTCTGGCCGGCGCCCGGTTCGCGGCTGGGCGTACCGTGACAGAAATCGCAGCTATTGGCGTGATCGCGCGCGAAACGGACATCCGAGCCGTGAGCAGCCGGTTGAATCGCGCGGGCTACGTAGAGCGGGACGTTCATCTCTCCCGGATGCGGCACCGCGCCGTCTTTGGCCAGATAGTGGCGGTGAACAAGCTCGCGGCCGATCTGGAAAAAGAGGAACGGATCGCGAGCGCGCAGATACGCTGTGGCGCCCTGAAGCGACGGATCGGCAGAGTGGACCAGATGCACATATCGATAAGGGATGGAAGTTCCGTTAGGCTCCAGCGGATTCTCGGGCAACTGGCTCAGCAGCGGTAGTGCGATCCAGGCCGGCAAGCTGGCGAGAGAGATGGCGCGGAGAGTTTGCGATCTCATATAAGGAAGTTCAGCGGATCGGCCATCCCCTGCGCAAGGTCACGTCCAGAAGCGGGAGTTGAGATGGTGCGAATGGCGTGTCGACTCGCGAGGCGAGTCCGATCCGAAGGTCCTTCAAATCGATCGTGGTGGAGTTTCCCCCGCGTACCTGCATGATCATGGATTCCGCGATTCGAACCGGACCTACGTCTCTAAATTGTTTGACTCTCATCCATTTGCCCGGCCGGCCGGCTTTCAAGTCCGCGTCGCTGAAGTAATCGCGACCCAGCAGAAAAGGCTTGTCAGCGGAGATGTATTCGATGACGGTACGCCAGGTCTGACTATCCGCGCCCACGGCCGCATGTTGCAGTGAGTAAACTTCGCGGCCATCCAGCGAAGTGTTGCCGGCAACACTTGCGGAGGCGACTTGTGCAGGCAGGCGGAAGCGCATGTCGTCATAGCTGAAATCGGAGCCGAGAAGTCCTTCGCTGAACTCTTCGGGCGCAATTTGCAAGACGCGGCGGCTGGTGGGAAGGAAAAGAAAGACCGCGAGCTGACCGCTGTCGTCCTCGGTTTGCAAGTAGCGCGAGCCCTTCAGGCCATCGGGACCTTCGAGGAAGTACAACATTCGAGTCGCCACGGCAGTTCGATCCCAAACGTTGACTACCGTAAAAGTACGACTGATCTTCCCGTTGGAACTGAGCCGCATCGAGACGCGTTGCCAGCCGAGGGAACCGACGGGGCGGCGGTTGTAAGCGTCTACGATACGACGCGGGTCAGGCGGCTTACCTTCGTAAGCGGCCGCAACTTGGCTGGCGAAAAGGCAGGCGATTACAAGCGCAAATCGACGGCAGGTCTGCAAGGTTCGCGTCCCGTTTCAGCGATTATAGACGAAATCTCAAAAATGCAACATCAAAATCACTGAAACTCGCGAGTATACCTTTGTTACACTGTCATTCTTAAGCCGATGGCCGTAGCATTTACGCCGAGCTAGGCGAGTTGGCCGCGCGTCCGGACTTTGGACCATGCGGCGGAAAGGCGTTTCGACCGATGTCTCGCAACCGATTTGGAGCGGTCTTGGTTTTCTGCGCCATTGCGGTGATCCGAACTGCGGGCGATGAGCCTCCCGCGCAGACGAATCCATTCGGCCTAGCAGCGTTCGCTCCTGCTGCCGACTATTGGGAACTCGGGCCGCGTAACGCCGCCATCACTATGATTGAGTTTTCCGATTTTGAATGTCCTTATTGCAGCAAGGAAATCGGGCCGCTCCGAACTATTCTTTCGGAATATCACGGCAAGATCCATTTGATCTTCAAACACACACCGCTGCCGTTCCATAGGCACGCCTTGCTTGCGCACGAAGCATCCATGGCGGCGGCCGCGCAACATAGGTTCTGGGAAATGCATGATTTGCTTTTCGCAAATCAGAAGCATCTGGAACGCGCGGACCTAAGCCGGTACGCGTCCCAGCTTGGGCTCGATATGGACGCTTTCAATAGCGCGTTGGACCAGCGGAAGTACAGGCCGGTTGTAGAGCGCCTGATGTGGGAAGCGTTGGGGTTCGGGGTGAACGGCACGCCTACCATCTTCCTGAACGGAAAAAAGCTGGACGGAGATCAGAGCGAAGCGCAACTGCGCGCCGCAATAGAAAAAGAGCTGTCGCAGGGGGCGTCAAGCCAGTAAGCTGGTGAGCGTTGGCATATCGCCTCGCTTCCGGGCCACACTCTCTGTAGCCCGGACCAACAAAGGCTCGCTATTGAATAGAAATGCCGTTGAGCATCGGTTGATCGACGGCGCCCCTGCTGAATTGGATCACAATTTGGCCGCCCGAATTCGCAGTAGCCGGAAACGACTTCTCAATGGCTGCATAGCGAGCGTTGCCCGCGGCCGCGAAGATGTCGAAGTTTGTCAGCACGGCGGCGCCGTTAATGCTGACATCGAATTCGCGCTTCCCGGCGGCGGTCCAGTAGAGTTCGGCAAACTGCAGATACACCGTATGACCCGAACCGGCGGTGAAGCCGGGAATGGTGTAAGTGAAGACTCCTTGGCGGGCAGTTTGATAGACCGCTTGCGGGGCCGGGTTGGTCACCAGGGAGGTATTGATTGTTGCGGTGACGGAATAGGTGCTGCCGCCCGAAAAGTCCTCGTCGGCCGCCCACGTTCCGGTAGCAGCGCCACCGCCGTTAATGGAAACGCCGCCCCCACTCCCCGATCCTGAGCTGGTTGTCGCAGCGGCTTGATTCGAAGCCGGCGAATTTCCCGCTGAATTCACGGCCTCGACCAGATAGTAGTAAGTTGTCGAGGCAGTAAGTCCGGTATTCGCATAAGATGTGCCAGTTATTCCCGTTGCAATGGAATTACTCGAAGAGGGAGTAAAGCCAGAAGCAGTGCTGCGATAGAGCGTGTAAGTCACGCCCGATGTGGAGCTTGCGGTCCACGTCAGGTTGATCTGGCTGCTCGAGGCCGCGGTGGCGGACAAATTCGACGGGGCGCTCGGGGGGGTGCCGCAGTTGCTTGTGCAAGCCGTCCCGCCGAACGACGCCAGGTACTCGGGTGTACCATTCGTGCTCGCGGTGGCGCCGGTGCTGTTGACAATATGCGTGATTTGGCCGCTCCCGTTGAGTTTCACGGTCACCATGTCGTTCAAGACCACGCCTTTGGCGACCGGAGCAGTGACAGCGCTGTCGGCAACGATGGTCACGCCTTGGTCGAAGTAAGAATAAACTCCCAGGCCGTAGGCGACGTGTGAGGCAACGGAGCCCGAGATCGCGTAAGAGGCATAACCGTTGCTGGAGCCGTTCATCCATGCGCTTTGGCTTGGCGGGTCATACGGCATTTCGCTTTGGTAGAAGATTGTCTCGCCACTGTTGCCGTTCCAGATCACCTGGTTCTGCTGATAGTGCTCCACAGCCAAGCCGAGCGCGGTGACGCTGTCGCCGTTGACGATGACTCCGTGGGCAGCGGTGTTGGTGGTCCAGCCGACAGCGTTCCCGTGATCCGCACGCCACGCCCAAAGGTTGTCGATAATGACGTTGTTGCTGTCGATCTGGAGACTGGTAGCGGCGCTTCCGGCGCTCGAACCACCAATGCGGAAGTTAATGTCGTGCAGAGAAGTAGGATCGCTTTGATGGCTGGCGCGCGTGCTGTTGGGAACGCCTACCTCCATCAAGACCGGAGAGTTCGTGGGGCCGGCGTCGATGATTAAACCCGCTATGACAACGCCGTCAACATCCGCGACGGTAATCGCCGATGTTCCATTCTGCGGAATCAGGTCGGCGAACCCGAGGCCCAAGACGACAGTATGCGGGTTGTTTATCGCGATAGCGGCGCTCAGGTTGTAAATGCCCGGCGTGAGGATCAGGTTCTGGCCGGATGCCAGTGCGGCGTTGATCTGGGCCGCCGTGTTGCTGGGTTGTGCAAGATAGAAGCTGCTGATCGGCAAAGACGAACCTGGGCCCATGCCGCCGCCGGACCAGGTGGTAGCGGAGGAGTTCGTCTGCAGCGACGGGATGAATACGTTCCAATTGCCGCTGCTGTCTACATACAGGAACGGCTTTTCGCGGCTGACTGGCGTCTTACTCAGAACCGTGTAGGGAGGACTCGGAAAGGACTGCGAAGGCGCGCCCGAGACGCCCGAGAAGACCATGTTCCAAACGCTGCCCGTCCAACTGCCGAAGGCGCTGTTGCGCGTGTACCACTGCTGTTGCGAGCACGAATTCACCTGCCCGGTTACGACAGTGTCGCTGATGAAGCCGCCGCTGGCGTAGCCGCAGTAAGAATCAGTTAATTCGAGGCCGCCATTAATTTGCATGCGACGCAGGGGAGCATCCTGCGATACGCCCCATTGCAGCGTGTTGGCCGGCCCGCTCTGGGCGGTATCGGTCGCCGGGTTGATGGCCATATTTTCGAGCGACCGCCAGAACGTGTCGGTCACATTAGCGCCCGGTGATGTGGAGCCGAAGTTCGGCGTCAGGAAGCCGTTGATGGTAACGGCCCCGGGCGTAGAGCCGACGCCGGCAATCTGCTCGTAATAACCGACTGGCGCTTGAACGCTGTAAGTGCCCGGCATGAAGAAGACGGCGTATCGATTGGTGCTGAACTGCGCCTCATTGGACAGGTTCGTCAACTCGGTTTGAATGCTCGAAGAGGACATGCTCGGGGTAATGATATAGACATTAGGGCCAAAGTTTGGGGTGCTTTGAGCCGCGGCGTGCACCGCTCCGAAGAAAAGCAGCGTGCAAAGCGACAGCACCGAAAAATTATTGGGATTCAATAAATGACGCGTGTTCAGTTTCATAAGTAGCGGCTCCTATTAGCCGGGCTGCTCTCATGCTACTACCGATATTCCGGGAAATGACTACAATTAGAGCGACTTTGGTGGAAATAGGATGTATGGGCTTCGAACTATTGCGGTTGCTGGGGTTTCTCGCCCGGCCGGTAGAGGGAAGGAATCTTCTTCTTTGGCGCGTCTTGGCTATCAGCGTCCTTTTTGCGGTCAGCGACTTCCTTCGAAGGCATCATGGCTTCACGCTCTTTCTTCGCTTTCTCGTCTTCCGCAGTGAGCTCGGCGCCGCGCTTGCCCGTGTCTTGCAGCGCCAGATCGCGGCTGTCGCTTGTGGTATCGATGGCCTGTGTCAAGACAAACTTGTAGCGATCGAAATCCTTAGGAGCGCTGTCTTGAACCTTGTTGAGTTGGGCGAGGAAATCCTTTTCGGCGCCGATCACCGCAATCATACCTTTATCGACGGGGCGGTGATGAAGAAGCGCGTCGTCGGAGACGGAATCGATCGCCTCGATGATCTGGCTGTAATCTTCCAGGGTGTTGTGGATGAAGATACTGCGGCCGGGCTTCTCTTTGGCGAGGTACTGCTGAAGGAGGTCCATGCGCTGCCTGGCAAATTGCACGTATAACAGCAATCTGTCGTTGGGGTCCTGAGCCTGGCGCACCTGATCGACTTCATCGGGCGTGAGGAAATCGCGGTCTTGCGCGCACACCAGCACACCCGCGCAAAGGGCAAACGAAAGCGCTGCTGCAAAGTTCATTTCCGCATGACTCCATCCAAAAGCTTATCGTGTATCTCGTCGAGCTTGCGTTCGGTGTATTCCGCCCAGCCGCGCTGCTGCATTTCGATATCGTCCACCAGGCCTTTCATCCGGCGCTGCAGGTACGCGACTCTCAATTCCGCCTTTTTATAGAATCTGGCTTTGTGCGCCTCTTCGAGCGATTGCACGCACTCGTTCAGCGCGTTCGTCATATCTTCGAGTTGCGCATCTCCCTTGTGAACTTCACCTTTGGTATAGAAATCGCGCGCGGTGTCAAAGGCGCCGTCGGCAAACGTCAAGGCTTTTTCCGAGCGCCTGGCCGGATCGTGCTCGGCTTTAATTTCATCGAGGAGAGACTGGGCATGCGCGACAGCCACTGAGTTGGTGGCGAATAATGTTGCTGCAACGAGAGTAAGTAGATTGACTGACTTGGTCATCGATTCGCCTCCCTTTCGAGGATTCTGCTCCGCTGACGCGCGATGAACTCCTGATCCGGAAATTTGCCCTGGCTCGTCGCCAGGAATCGCTGATAACTGGCCAGCGCCGGCTTGATCTGGTGCAGCTTATCGAGCACGATGGCGCGGTAGTAATAGTCGCCGGGTTTATCGGCATTCAGGCTATGTATCTTATCTAAAGCGGCGAGCGCTTGGGGGTAGAGCTCCGCCAGGACGAATGCGCTGGCGGCTTCGTTCCAGGCCTCGACGGAGTTTGGTTTAAGATTGGCCGCAGCAGTGAATTGATTCGCCGCCAACGTGTAATCATGCCGGTCGCGGTGGATACGGCCGACCGCCATGTGCAGGTCATAATCTTCCGGATTCGCCGCAAGCGCCTGTTCGAGAATTGGAGCCGCTAAATCCGGCTGATTGTTCTTGAGATAGGCCGTCGCAAGCGCCAGCCGATTGGCGGCCGTGGGAGAGATCTCCACCGCGGCTTTGAATGCGGGAACTGCGTCAGCGGGGCGATTGGTTTCGAGGTATAGGCGGCCGAGCTCTTCCTGGGCCCCGGGATCCGCGGGAAAGTTCTTCAGCAGGCCGATAGCGTCGCTGGCGCGATTTGCGGTGGAGAATGCCGCGGCCAGCTCGAGCTCATAAGACTGGAGATTGGGGTCAAGCGCAGCGGCTTGGCGATAATGCGGCGCTGCTTCGTCCAGCTTGCCTAGCTGCCGTAGCGCTTGGCCAAGGCCCAACTCTGCAGACGGCATCCTTGGATCAGCGGCTAAGGCAGCCCGATAGGCATCCGCAGCGCCGGCAAAATCGCCGGTGTCAAGCAGACTATCGCCCCAATATCGTTGCGCACGCGCCTGCTGCGGTTTTTGCTTTGCCGCATCACGGAGGAGCGGAAGGGCATCGGCGGCCCGGTGATCGCGAAGACAAAGGATGCCGAGATTCAGCTCCGCCTCATAGAGCCCCGGCTTGAGGGCAAGTACTTGCTTGTAATGTTCGGCTGCCGCGGTCTCCTGGTGCGAACCGGTCTCAGCGAGCGCGAGGTTGAAGAGCGCGAAATAGTCTTTCGGGTCTGCCGCGGCGATACTCGAGAAGATCTTCTCGGCTTGTTGAAAGTCCGCATGATCGAGCGCCTGGAGTCCTGCCGATTGCAGATCGTTTTGACCGGCGGCAAACAGCAAGAAAGCGAGCGGCAGCACGGCGAACAAGCTAAGTACCCCTTGTGGCTATTTTAGCGAGAGTTTTTGGAGTCCTTCGCGGCGGCAGCCGCTTCTCTGTGGAGATTCGTCATGTTGATCCCGGCAAGCGCTAACGCGATGGATCCGACGACGATGAGCGGGAGGGTCACGACAGCCCAGAGAATGAGCGAGAATCGCTTGGCGTGCCCTGCAGCCAAACCGAACATGATGAGAGTTCGCGCCGTCACCCATTGGAAGGAGCCGAGATTGCCCGGCGCTTGCGGAACAATGCTGCTGAGGCGGAGCAGGACCATCATGGTAAAGGAAGCAGTCCAACGGACGGCAAGGCCGTTGGCGATCACGAGCGTGTAGATAGGCAGGATCTGCGCCAGGATAAACAGGCCGCTCACGAAGAAGGAGTAATAGAGAAAGCGCGAGTGTCCGATGAGCTGAAGATCTTCAATCAGCGTGTTGAACCAGCGCGGCCAAGCCAATCCAAAAAAGAGATCGAGCGATTGCTTCTTCGCAAACATCGCGTAACCGAGAATGGCGGCTACGAGCACGATGAAAATCCCCAAAATGTACCCGCCGTTCAGAAGCACGGCCGGTAGTCTGCCCATATGCAGACAGTAGAAGAAGCAGGCCATGAGCCAAACGCCGTCGAAGATGCGCTCGATCAGGGCCGAAGCGAAGGTTACCGATAGCGGAACCTCGCTCGATTTCGACAATAAGAAGCAGCGAATGAGTTCGCCCGCGCGCAACGGAAGCACTTCGTTGGCGAAGAGGCCGACATAGATAGCCTCCACTGTGTGGGCGAAGCGAACGCGCCGCACGGGCGCGAGCAGAAGTTGCCAGCGCCAGCCTTGCAGCAGGTAAACGAACAGGTTGCAGGCGATCGCGAGGGCGACCCAGCGCCAATGCATGTGACGGACCTCGCCCCAGATGTGCTGGAGCCCGGCTCCATTCAGAACCCAGGCCATGCAGATGAGGGAGATCAGGTTTGTGAGAACCAGTACGGCCCACGTTCTCACCTTCCGGTTGCGCTCGACAGGGGGCGGTGGCGCGACTTGCGTGCTCAACACCCCCATGATAGCCCCGGTAATCGAGCCTTCACGGCTGGGCTGTTCCGGGCTTAGGGATTGGAAGGCGATGCGGCGCGCGAAGCGCTACGCAAGCCGGCGGATGGAGCGGGAGACGAGAATCGAACTCGCAACCAACAGCTTGGAAGGCTGTGACTCTACCATTGAGTTACTCCCGCTTTTCTTTGCTGTCAACTATTTACGTTGTACCACGCTGTGCGGCCTCACTGCGCCACCGAGAAGCTGTCGTGTAGCGTAGCGTTGGAGCTGTCGCCTATCCAAACATCGAAATCTGAAGGCTCCACGGTCCATCCGTTCTTCGCAGCGCTCCAGTAGGTTCGATCGTGACGGTCAATGGTGAAGCCGATCTCCTGTTTTTGACCCGGCTGCAGGGTGACGCGACGAAATCCCTTCAATTGACGAACCGGTCTCGATGCCGAACCGAAACGCTGATGCAGATACAGTTGAACGACTTCGTCCGCTGCCGTTGAACCAGTATTCGCAACCGTGACGGTGGCCGTGATCGAGCCAGCCCGCGGAGAGGTTTTTGCACTTAGGCGAAGATCTGAGATTGTGAAAGTCGAGTAGCTGAGGCCGTAGCCAAACGGGTAAAGAGGCGAGGTTGGAAGGTCCCAATAGCGAGAGGTGAAGTCCGGCGAGTCATAGGGTTTGTGGGACTTAGTGTGGGCGTAATAGATAGGAACTTGCCCTACATTGCGCGGCCATGTCACCGGCAGCTTGCCACCGGGGACAGCATCCCCTACGAGCAGATCCGCAACCGCATTGCCGGCTTCCGTGCCGCCGAAGTAGCAATCCATAATCGCTGGAATGTGTTCTGAGGCCCACGAAATATCGAGCGGCCGGGTACTGAAGAGCAGCAGCACAATAGGCTTCCCGAGCGCCTGAATCTTTTCGAGAAGCTCTTGCTGTTTTCCGGGAAGGCTGAGCGACGAACGCGAGGCGTACTCAAAATCCATGCCACTCAACTCTCCGAGCGTCATGATCACCGCGTCAGAGCTGCCGGCGAGCTCTAGCGCAGCCTTCATCTGGCGGTCCGCCTCTTCGGCGCTCCACGGCTTTTCTGGTTTGACTCCAAACGAGCCTTCGAACGAGGAGGGGAACTCCTTTGCAATCTGCACGCCTTCTGCAAATTGCACGTTTGCATCGGGGAGCTTTGCACGAAGACCTTGGAAGACCGAGACGGCGTCTTCTTCCTTTGCAGTCAGGCTCCAGGGTCCGTTCATCTCGCCTTTGTTGTTGCCGAGCGGTCCGATGACAGCAATTCGCTTAGTCGTTTTCGCCAGCGGCAGGAGGCCGCCTTCGTTCCGCAGTAACACAGCACAACGCGCGGCTGCGGTTCTCGCCGCCTGCCGATGCTTGGCCAGCATCTCGACGTGAGTGCGCTCGGTACCATCCGCATACGGGTGCTCGAACAGCCCGAGATGATACTTCGCGGCCAATATGGGACGGACCATATCATCGAGCTGCGATGCGGTGATCTGCCCTTTATCGAGCAGCGACTTCATGCACTCGAGATAGGTTGCGCTGCCCATATCCATATTCACGCCCGCCGTGGCACCGCGCAGCGCCGCATCCTGGCCATCCTTGGCGAAGCCTTGCGTGACAAGACTACCGACAGCGAAGGCATCGCTCACAACAAATCCTTTGAAAGCGAGTTCCTTGCGCAAAATGTCCTGCAGAAGGTGTACGTTTCCGGCCGCTGGGACATCGTTCAGGTCCATGTAAGCACTCATGACGGTCGCCGCACCAGCCTCAACTCCCGCTCGAAAGGGAGGAAGATAGACATTCTGCAACCGCTCTTCCGGAATGTAGACGGCATCGTAGTCTCTGCCGCCTTCCGCGGCTCCGTAGCCAGCGAAATGCTTGAGGGTCGCGAGAAACGGGCGCGGATTCTCCGGTGTTCCTTGAAACCCTCTTACCTGGGCTCGCGCCATGGCGGCGCCCAGGTAGGGGTCCTCGCCCGCGCCTTCGGAAATACGCCCCCAACGCGGATCTCGCGCAATGTCCAACATCGGCGCGAAGCTCCAGCGCACGCCGGCATGGGTCGCCTCCTCCGCCGCTATCGCTTGCGCTTGTTCGGCGATAGCCGGGTCCCAGGAGGCAGCCATGGCCAGAGGTACGGGGAATTCGGTATCGAAGCCGTGAATTACGTCGAATCCAAAGAGAATGGGTATGTGCAACCGCTGCTCAGTCATCGCGATCTTCTGCAGGCGATTGATCTCTTTCGGGTCGGTCACGAAAAGAAAAGAACCCACCTCGCCGTGGCGCACGTGGTCCTCGAATGACACCGGGTCAGTCTTGACGCCAGGAAGCGGGAGTTTAAGGTAGAAGGGCTGATTTAGCTGTCCGATTTTCTCCTCGGTCGTCATCTGCTTGAGAAGGGCATCCGCCCGATCCAGATCCGAGCGCGAAAAGGGAACCTGGGCCGACGCTGCTTCGGAGAGAAGCAGGCCAATGACGCTGAACCAAAGATAAGCGCGTAACTTATTCACGGCTTCCTCCTCGAAGCGCTTGCCGAAGGTTCGCGATATGGAACCTCAGACCGCAACACAATATCACGCGTGCTCGTCAAGCAACTGGCTGTTCCGCGCAGATGCTGCACATAGCGGCCATTTGGCTGATCTCGCTTGCCTCGATTGCTTTGGTGCTCATCCGGCCCAAAGCATGGCCGGAGGCTTGGTGGGCGGCGCTCGGCGCCTGTCTCCTGGTACTCTGCCGGCTGATTTCACTGCAATCGGCTGCCTCGGCCGTCGGCAAGGGACTGGATGTTTATCTCTTTCTGATCGGGATGATGATCATGTCGGAACTGGCCCGCCGAGAAGGCGTTTTCGATTGGATTGCGCAGCATGCGGTGCGAGCGTCTAGGGGCTCGCGGAGCCGACTCTTCCTTCTCATATACGGCGTCGGCGTTGTCGTGACCGTCCTTTTATCTAACGACGCCACTGCTGTGGTTTTGACGCCTGCGGTCCTGGCGGCGGTGCGGACCGCTGAAGCGGAACCGCTACCTTACCTGCTGATTTGCGCATTTATTGCGAACGCTGCCAGCTTCGTGCTTCCGATTTCAAACCCCGCCAACCTGGTGGTTTATCGGGGGGACATGCCTTCCCTGGGCCGCTGGCTGCTGACGTTCGGCTTGCCCTCCGTCGTTTCCGTTCTGATCACGTTTCTCGTGCTTCGTTGGTTGGCACACAAGCTGTTACAAGGCCCCGTAAGCCTCTCTGCTGCCGACGAAAAGCCGTTGTCTGCTACGGGCAAGCTGACGCTCTATGGCATTGGCTTTCTCGCCATTACGCTCATGACCGCGTCCGCGCTGGAGTTCGACCTCGGCGCCCCGGCGTGCTTGGCTGGACTTCTAGTGGCAGCCGCGGTTTCCCTTCGCGATCGCGGAGCGCCCAAGGATGTTGCGAAGGAGGTTTCCTGGAGCGTTCTACCGCTGGTTGCCGGGCTTTTCGTAATTGTGGAGGCGCTGAACGGGGCGGGCGCGCTCGGGACTGCCGTGCGCGTTCTGCGAGAGCTGAAAACATGGCCATCGGCTCGCGGGGTGCTCAGTTGCGGTTTCGGCATCGCGCTGATTTCGAATCTGATGAACAATCTTCCCAGCGGATTGATCGCCGGCGCGGCGGTAAGGACGGCGGGGGCAACTGGGCCACTGCGCGACGCTCTCTTAATCGGAGTTGATCTAGGACCTAATCTTTCGGTGACCGGGTCACTCGCCACGATTCTCTGGCTGATGGCAATCCGGCGCGAAGGGCAGGATGTGGGATTTCGAAAATTTTTAAAGTGGGGAGCGTTGGTAATGCCTCCGGCACTTGCATTGGCGGTTCTGACGGTATGGCTTAGCTCACGATAATATCCGTAAGACGGACAGCTTGCAGAATAATTACATGGGACAGCTAACCGCTAACGACTGCCTAAACATAATTGGCTTGCGAGATCTGTATTATCGTGCTATTGTCTTAGAGCGGTATCTATCTTCCAAGGAAAGGAGGCACTCTTGCAATACGACCACATTGGCTTTACGAACAATCTTTCAAATTTCATAGGCCAAGCTGCGGAGGCCTGCTTTCTTCCCTTCTCCCGCTAGCCTCATAACTTTCTGTTTGTCTTAGGCACGACGGCTCCCGTGTGGAACCAACTCGCGTCTTGTCCGGCTACTCATTTTTTGATTGTCTTTTATGCGAAGCACGACCAGTGCGTCTTACATCGATGACGAGCTAGCGCTTGCGATCGGGAGCGGCATTATTCTTACGCCTTCGCAACAAACGGCGGCGGATGGCCTGCTTTCGGGAATGGCCGCAGGAGATGTGTGCGTACTCGAGTGTGCGGCGGGCATGGGGAAAACCACGGTGCTGCGGTGGTTACACACGAAGCTAGGAGGCGCGTTTGTGACGGCGCGGCAGTTCATGAACCTGCTGAAAAAGCGAACGCCTGCGGCCATCGAGGAGACCTTTATGGAGGTGTTGGAAACGGCCCTAAAGAAGTACGATGTGGCGCTGGTAGACGATCTGCACCTGGTGGCGCAAGTTGTCCAAGGCTATAACTATCCGCGCACAAACCTGATCAACACAGCCCTCAGCGCGGTACTGGGTGAAGCCGCAGCGTGCGACAAGAAAATCCTCTTCTCGATGAGCGGCGAGAATGAGCTGGATGCGCTACGTCACCGCGCACTTTCCTGGGAGATCGATGGGTTCGAAGCGGAAGACTTCGCGTGCGTATGCCGCCGATATCTGGGCGAAGCGAGCGAACGGCTGGATTTCGAGAAGATCCAGCATTTCGCTCCGGCGCTGAATGTCTACCAGATCAAGAATGCTTGCCTATGGCTGGGACTGCGCTATAGCGAGCCGACTACGGAGTCGTTCATCGAGTATCTGCGCGCACGTAATTTGACAAGCAACGTAAGTATAGATGAAGTGGAGGAAGTTAGTTGGAAGGATCTGAAGGGCGTGGACGACGTGATTGAGGAGCTCGAAGCCAAAATTGCGTTGCCATTTGAAAACGGCAAACTTGCTTCTGAGTTACAGCTAAAATCGAAGCGCGGCGTGCTGCTGGCGGGCCCTCCAGGAACGGGCAAGACGACCATTGGGCGCGCGCTAGCGCACCGGTTGAGAGGGAAATTCTTTCTGATCGACGGCACCGTGAACGCCGGGAGTAGCAGCTTTTATGACCGCGTGGAAAAGGTATTTGAGGCTGCAAAACGAAACGCGCCATCGGTGATTTTCATTGATGACGCAGACGTGATTTTCGAATCTGGCAATCACGGGCTGGCGCGCTATTTGTTGACGATGATGGATGGGTTGGAGAGCGCGAGCTGCGAGCGCGTTTGCGTGATGCTTACCGCGATGGACACGACCGCACTACCCGCGGCGCTGCTCCGTTCGGGGCGAGTGGAACTGTGGCTATATACCCGGCTGCCTGACGAGCAGGCGCGGCAGACGATCCTGCGCGAGAAGCTGAGCAATTTGCCACCGCCCATAAGCGGCGCGGATGTGACAATGCTGGCGCGGCGCAGCCAAGGCCTGTCCGGAGCGGATTTGAAATCGGTAGTGGAAGAAGGCAAACTGCTGTATGCGCACGCCCTTGCGAACGGCCACAACCCGGACTCGGTGGAGTCGTTTTTTGTGCGTGCGATTGGGGCCTGCCTGGCGAATCACAGAAGCTACGGAAAGCGGATTGCGCCTACGTTTGGCGGGGTCAGATACGGGTTTCCAGGGGCGTAGCTTAGCTCGCGCTACAATTTAGGGAAAGCCATCCATCCGGCCGGAATCGCTCGCGGCTTGCGGCAATTGCGCAACCGTTCCAAACACCTTGATGTCATGACCGCTGCCGAACCTATTACGCTTACCCGCGCTGCTGAATTTCGCAAGAAGCTCGAATCGAAGATTGTGGTTGCCGATGGCGCGATGGGGACGATGCTCTATGCCAAGGGCATTTTCATCAACCGCTGCTTCGATGAACTGAACCTGTCAGCGCCGCAATTGGTGCGAGAGATTCATCACGAGTACGTCCGCGCGGGGGCGGAGGTGCTGGAGACCAACACATTTGGCGGCAATCGCGTGCGGTTGGGGGCGTTCGGACTGGCGGAGCGACTGCGAGCGATCAACGAAGCCGGCGTACGGCTGGCGCGGGAAGCTGCGGGGGAACGGGCGTTCGTGGCGGGGGCTATGGGCCCGCTGGGGACACAAATCGAACCGCTGGGGCCTATGTCGTTCGCGGAGGCACGGGCAACTTTCAAAGAACAAGCAGCGGCGCTGGTCGCGGCCGGAGTCGATCTGCTGGTGCTTGAAACATTTTATGAGCTGAACGAGCTGCGCGAGGCTATTTTGGCGGCGCGGGAAGCCGCCGGTTCGGAAATGGCGATCATTGCGCAGGTTACCGTGAACGATGACGGGACCCTGCGCGATGGCACGAGCACGTCAACGTTTACGCAAAGCCTGAACGAATGTCCCGTGGATGTGATCGGCGTGAACTGTTCAGCAGGGCCGAAAGTGGTGCTCGATACCATTGAGAAGATGGCGGCGCACAGCACGAAGCCGCTCAGCGCGATGCCGAACGCGGGACTGCCGGCGACGGTGGAAGGCCGCAACATCTATTTATGCTCGCCCGAGTACATGGCGCAATACGCGCGACGGTTTCTGCAGTTGGGCGTGCGCGTCATCGGCGGCTGCTGCGGCACCACGCCGGAGCATATCAAGATGATCTGCGGCGACGTGCGGTCTCTTCAGCCGGTGCAGACCAGGGCAAGCGCGGCTGTCTTGACGGAAGAGGCGGGACCCGCAACGAAGCGTCTGGCGAAGGTTCCGGTGGCGGACAAATCGCAGTTGGGCGCGAAGCTAGCGGCAGGCAAATTCGTAGCATTTGTGGAGATTCTGCCGCCGCGTGGGGTGGATGCCTCTAAAGAAATAGCGGGCGCGCGTCTGTGCCTTGAAAACGGCATCGATTGCATCAACGTTCCCGACGGGCCTCGAGCGAGTGCCCGAATGAGCGCGCAGGTCACTTGCCAGCTTTTGCAGCAGCATGCCCAGATCGAAGCGGTGCTGCATTTCTGCTGCCGGGACCGCAACCTCCTGAGTATCCAATCGGAACTGTTAGGCGCGCACACGACGGGCGTGCGAAACCTGATCTGCATCACGGGCGATCCGCCGCGAATGGGTCTGTATCCGGACGCCACCGCCGTGTTTGATGTCGATGCGATCGGGCTCACCAATGTGGTGAATAACCTGAATCAAGGGCTGGATATCGGGGGGAATCCGATCGGGTCGCAGACCGCATTGCTGATCGGCGTGGGCGCGAATCCGGGTACTTTGAAGATGGATGAGGAGATGCGGCGTTTCGCGTGGAAAGTGGAAGCGGGCGCCGAGTACGTGGTGACCCAGCCGGTCTTCGATCTGGATCTGCTGGAGCAGTTCGTCAAACGCACGGAACAATATAAGCTGCCGATCATCGCCGGTATCTGGCCGTTAACCAGCTTTCGGAACGCGGAATTCATGGTCAACGAGCTTCGGGTGCCGGTTCCCCAACATTTCATGGAGCGCATGCGCCACGCCGATAGTGCAGAAAAGGCGCGGGCGGAAGGCATTCTGATTGGGCAAGAAATGGCCGCGCGCGCGCGATTCACGGTGCAAGGCGTACAGCTCAGCGCGCCTTTCGGGCGCTATGATATGGCGATTCAAGTTGCCGAGGCGCTCGGGGAACGTTAAACTGACGGAATCCCGCGCCGCGGCCGGGATTCGAGCACCGCCGACGTGGCAACCGACCTAATCGAAATCGACGTAGAAAATCCGTACCACGGGGCGATTGACCGCGCCGTCGCGGAGATTGCGCGTGGACACGTAGTGGGTGTGCCTACCGATGCGCTATATACATTGGTTGCGGATCCGTTAAGTTTGAAGGCGGTGGGCCGCGTTTTTGCGGCAAAAGGGCGCGAAACGCAGCGCTCGCTGCCATTGGCGGTTTCCGATGTGCTGATGGCGGAGGATCTGGCAAAAGAGTTGAATAGCCGGTTTTACATCCTGGCTCGGCATTTTTGGCCCGGGCCGCTCACGATGATCGTTCCCGCGTCTGCGAAGGTGCCTTTGAAGGTGACGGGCAACACGGGCCGGCTCGCGATGCGGCACACAAACTCCAACGTGCTGAATGCCATGGTGGAGAAGACGGGTCACGCACTGATTGCGACCAGCGCCAACATCTCGGGGCAGCCGACGATATCGAGCGGTATCGAGCTGTTTGCCGCTATGGACGGCCGAGTCGATCTGGTGCTCGATGGCGGCCTGTGTACGGGCGCGGGAGCGACGACCATCGACATCACAGAGCCGTATTGGCGGGTCATCAAAGAAGGCGCGATTCCGGAAAAAGAAATAGCCGAACACCTGCAAGGGACTTAACAACCGTTATATTGCCGCGACGCACGGCGTCTAATTGTCAGGCGAGCTGAGTTCCCCTATGCGCGGGCATCTCAGCCCGACGGGAGGGCTCGTGAAAAACGGTCAATTGACCAGACGACATTTCTTTTACGGCACGCTGCTAGCGGGCGCGGTGCCGCTCGGCGGTTTCGGCAGCACGCCATCACTCAAGGCGTTAGGCTACAAGTCTGCGAATGAAAAATTGAATATTGCTTCGATTGGCGCGGGTGGGAAGGCGACGAGCGACATTAAGGCCTGCGCCGAGACGGAGAACATCGTCGCGCTGTGCGACGTGGACGAGAAGCGGGCGGCGGCGACCTACCAACAGTACCCGAGTGCGCCGAAATACAAGGATTTCCGCGTCATGCTCGACAAAGAGGGCGGCAATATAGACGCGGTGATTGTCACGATTCCCGATTTCATGCACGCGACCGCAGCAATTCATGCCATGGAGCGCGGCAAGCATGTGTATGTACAAAAACCGCTGGCGCACACGATTTGGGAGTGCCGGGAGCTGGCGGAGGCCGCGGCGAAATACAAGGTGGCGACGCAGATGGGCAACCAGGGTTACTCGAATGAGGGCACGCGGCAATGCGCGGAGATGATTTGGGCAGGCGAGATCGGCAATGTAACGGAGGTGCACGCGTGGACGAACCGGCCGGTGTGGCCGCAGGGTCTGCCGGATCTTCCACCGCCGGCGCCGGTGCCGCCCACGCTCGATTGGGATCTTTGGCTGGGGATTGAGAGCGAGCGGCCCTATAGCGACAAGTATCTGCCGTTCACATGGCGCGGATTCTACGACTTTGGGTCGGGAGCGCTAGGTGATATGGCGTGCCATATTCTAGGCGCGCCGAATATGGCGCTCAAGCTAGGGGCGCCGAGCAGCGTGGAACGTATCAAATTGGAGGGCAAGAGCGACTATTATTACCCGGCGAAGGCGGTGATCCGCTTCGATTTTCCAGCGCGCGGCGACATGCCGCCGGTCAAGATTTTCTGGTACGACGCGATGATGGAGCAGCCCGAAGTTCCAGGTGTTCCGACGGGCGAAATCCTGGGCGATCTTCCGAAAGAGCGGCAGGGAAGCTTGCGAGGGAGCGTAAAGCCGCCGGAAAGCCAGCCCATAGGCGAAGTGTTCACGGACGCGTTCTTTTCGCCGGCAGCACCGGAAGCCGAGGAGCCGCCGCCCCAGCCCACACCGCCGCCGACCGATGCGAGCGCCCAGCGAGAGGCCGAGATCAGCCGCCGCATCGAGAAGGGCAGCAACGGGAGTTTGTTTGTTGGTGACAAGGGCTTCATCACGACCGGCACTTACGGCGAGTGGACACGTTTGATTCCGGTAGAGAAGATGCGCGATTACCAGTTTCCGCCGGAGCTATTGACGCGCTCACCCGGGCATTACCGCGATTGGATCCGGGCCTGCAAGGGAGGCGACGCCGCGTGCTCGAATTTCGCAGTTGCGGCGCCGTTTACGGAGTGGGTCACGTTGGGTGTCCTCGCGCTGCGTTTTGAAGGCAAACTCGACTGGGATAGCGAGAAAATGCGAGTGACGAATAACTCAGAAGCAGATAAGTATTTGCGACCCAAGTTTCGGAAGGGTTGGAGCTTGAGTTAGAAGCGTCTAGCCTATTAGATAGGCCCCCCGACTGGCCGGGGCAATTGCCGCGCCACGCTAAGTCCGATACAATACGGTGATCCTAAGTTAAAGGAACGCTTGCGGCGTCGATGGAGAGCCGAAGTTCACTATGTTCAGACTTCTCTTGCTTTGTCTTGCCTTCGCGCTGACTGGGCCAATCCTCCTGCTGGCAGATGCAAGCGACGGGGTTGCCGTTTATAAGACTGGCGATTATGAGACCGCAATTCCGCTGCTTCGAGCGGCCGCGGCCAAGACTCCGCAGGATCCACTTATCTCGGCGGCTCTGTTATCCGCTCTGGTCTACGAAGGCCGAGTGGACGAGGCGGCGGACACGGCGGATGCAGACGCGAGTGCGTTTCCAAATTCTCCGGAGGTGATGGCCGCTCGCGGCGAATTCGCGTATTACATGAGCGATATGGGCGAGGCGGAAAAGCTGTTTAGAGCTGCCTTAAAGCTGAAGGACGAAACGCCGCGTGCTTACTATGGACTCTATCGGATATTCCATGCCGCGTCGCTGTATCGATCGGCCCGGATCCTGTGCCTGAAGGCGCATGAGTTAGACCCGGACGATGCGCTCCTCACTTTGGCTTTTCTGAGATACGCGGCGCCGGCAAGGCGCGAGGAGTTGGAGGGCCCGTTCAGGGCAGCTCATCCGTGGTTCTACAAGCATTTCGAGCAAAGTCAGGAGACAGCTTCCGATGTGAAAGGTGAATTGAACGGGCGCAAGATATTCGAGCTCGAAGGGCAGCGTCAGGAGACGACGTTTCCTATCTATTATCTGATGAGCAGCCCGACGCACGTCCGAGGAGTTGGCGTGGAAGTCTCGATACAAGGAGCCCGTCCCGTGCGCCTGGTGTTTGACACGGGTGCAAGCGGCATCCTTATTAGCCAAAGCACCGTCGACAAGCTGGGGCTCAATCACTTAGGTTCCTTTGAAGTGCGGGGCGTTGGCGATAAGGGCGCGCGTAGTGCATTCGCCGCGGTCGCAGACACATGCAAGATCGGGACGCTGCAATATAAGACATGTATGTTTCGAGTGCTTGAAGGAAAAGGCCGTGTTGCGGGCGACGACGACGGGCTAATCGGAGCCGACTTCTTCTCCGATTATCTGATTCACATCGACTTTAAAAAGAGGCTGCTTCATCTGACACCGCTGCCCGACCGGCCTCCCAATTCGCAAGGTTACGACCGCGTTGTAGGAGATGATGAGAAATCCTTTACGCCTGTTTTCCGGTATGGCCCTCATTTGTATGTGCTGACGAAGGTGAATGGGAAAACTTGGGGTTTGTTCCTGCTCGACACCGGGTCGTCCATATCGAATCTGGATTCGACATTCGCCCGTTTGTCAACGAAGATCCGAGGAAATGAATATATGAGGGTGAAGGGAGTATCCGGTTCGGTCAAGGACGTTTTCGAGGCAGACAAAGCGGAACTCCAGTTCGCCCGTTTCCGGCAGAGTAACCTGGGGTTAATAGCATTCAACTTGAACAACGCACCGGAACATCAAGATTTTCGAATGGCAGGCATCCTCGGTCTTCCGGTTCTAAGTATGTTCCGGTTGACGATCGATTACCGGAACGGGTTAGTGGGACTCGACTACGACATGAAATAAGGAAGCGGCGATACCACTGCCGTTTCAAATCGCCGCAACCGTAAGTTAGAATTACGCTTCGACTTGCTCATCGGCGAGCGCGAGCGTTTGATCGAATGCCGCGATGCCGAGATCGATTTCGTGTTTTTCGATTATCAGAGGCGGCGCGATGACAAAATGACTAATCCATGAAATGGCTGCGACGCCGGCCTTGAACATTTCACCCGCGATTCGGTCAACCAGGAGAGGCTTGCCCGAGATTTTGTCCTGTTTGGTATTGAAGGGCTTCTTGGTGGAGCGGTTCTTGACCAGCTCGACGGCCCAGAAGAGACCGAGGCCGCGCACATCTCCGATGGAAGGATGCTTATCCATGAGCATCGCAAGCTGCTGGCCGAGATAGGCGCCCATTTCGCGGGAGCGGTCTACCAGATTCAGGCGCTGTATCTCGCGAATAGTTGCCACGGCAGGTGCAAGCGTCATGGGATGGGCTTCATACGTGTGGCCATGCGCGAAGAGATGATCTTCGAAATAATCGGCGATACGTTTGGTGGTGGCGCAGAGACCGAGAGGTACGTAAGCTGAAGTTATACCTTTCGCGGTGACAAGGATATCGGGTTGAACATCCCAGTGATCGACCGCAAACCACTTACCGGTGCGGCCCCAGCCGCTCATGACCTCATCCGCAATCAACAATACGTTTTGACGGTCACAAATACGGCGGAGACGCGGCAGATACTCGGGAGGCGGAACAAGAACGCCATTCGTACCTACGACAGGTTCGACGAGAACGGCAGCGACGTCACTCTCGTTTTCGATGATGTGCTCGAGATAATCCGCGCAAGCGATATCGCACTCGGGATAGTGATGGCGGATGGGGCAATTGTAGCAATTGACCTCGGGGCCAAAGACAACTCCTTGGCCTTTGGCGGAAGGTTCGGAGGACCAGCGACGCGGATCTCCGGTTGCCCCGATGGAGGCCATGGTAGACCCGTGGTAAGAGCGATAACGAGAAACGATTTTCGATTTTCCGGTGAAGAGACGGGCGATTTTGAAGGCAGCTTCGTTGGCTTCGGTGCCGGAGGTGGTGAAAAAGAACTTGTCTAGGCCCTTCGGAAGGACGTCCAGGAGAAGTTTGCTCAATTCGACGCGCACGTCTGTGGCGTAGCCGGGCGCGATGTAAGGGAGCGCGCGCGCCTGCGCTTCCATCGCAGCGATGACCGCGGCATTCTTGTGCCCCAGATTGACACACATGAGCTGCGCGGAAAAGTCGAGGTAACGCTTGCCGCTGCCATCGACGAAGAAACAACCATCTGCATCAACGATATGGACCGGCGCCCAACTCTTCTGGAAGCGCCAAGTGCCGTAGTTCAGTTTGCGAGTAAGTCCCGAGATTTCTTGAGAAGAGAGAGATGTGTCCATTCAGTCAGCCCTCAGGCATGGGCCAGAAGTTCCTCAACGGCGCGATGACCTTGATCGATTGCGCCGTCCGTATAGGCATATGCGCCGGCGTCGGAGTTTGCGATGGCGATTCTGCCGAAAGGCTGTCTTGCGGCGACGCAAGGCTGCGGACCGCCTTCGAGCCAGAAGTCATCCCACAGCGAGTTGTATTCATACGCGTAACCATGCGGCCAGCGATTTACTGTGATAGCAGCGATATCTTTGGCCGGATCGAAGCCGCCGGGCGAGAGGCTTCGCGCCAATTGGTCCCGGATATTGCGCTCGAATGTCTCGAAAGATGTATTGAAAAGCTCGAGTCGGCCGGCACGATGCTGGGCCCGTGAAGGCAAGCCCGGCTTAGTGGGCACCCGCTGCATGTGCACAACAATGGATTCGTCGGGAACGTGCGGGCATTTATAGGTACCGAGACTTACCGGCAAATCCAGGTTTACTTCGCTATGGAAGCTGCCAGGGGCATAGATGGAGCTTACGCCAAGTTTCTGAAAGGAATTCCAGTTGCGGATTACGACATTTGTATATACGAGAGGAACTTTGGCGGCAGAAGCAAGAGCGGTTTTCTGGGCTTGGGGCAACTCCGTACAAATATAGGGAATCATTACGTGCCAACATGCCAGAATGCACTTACTCGCACGAATAGTTTGTAACTTCCCCAAGCGTACATATGTTATCTCAACGCTTTGCGCAGATCCCGGGTCGCCGATGTGCCGGACACGAACCACGGTGCTGTTCAAGCGGATACGGGTTGCGCAGCTCTTCTTGTCGAGCAACGCGAAATTTGTGCGTGCAGTCAGAATATCCAAGGCGTTCTTGCCAGGGACAGCTTCGGGGATGAGGCTGCGCACCAACAGGCGCGCGATGGAGGAATTGCCATCCGGGAAGTGGTAGAAATAGCGCTCCGCGTCTTCGCTCCGGATAGTATCCCGGTTCTGCCCGGGTCCTGGTTTAGGATCGAGGTTCATGCCATCAAAGCCCGGATACCCGAGACCCCAGGCGTCTTGCGCCGCGACCGCATCGATTCCAAGCCCAAACCACCCGTAAGGCCGCGCCTGGAAATACTTGACGACATCCGGATGGGCAGCGGCGACGTCGGTTAGAAATTTGGCATAGCTCATGCGAGCCATGCGTGCCTTCTTCTCGTCTGAAGAAAGGCCTGGCAGATAGTCTTTCTTGTCTTCGTAGAGGCGGCGAAGATCGTGCTTAGCGGCCTCGGCGATGGGCGCGGCGTTGAAGAAGATATTCCAGCGCTGGTCGGCGGTGCGCTTGGGCGCGGGATCGGAATACCAGTCGGGGACGGGTTCCACGACGAGCACGTCGCGTCCAAATGTCTCTTTATCGAAAAAGACCGAGGGGCTCAGGCCGAGCTTGGGGTAAAGCTTGCGGTCGAAGACCCGACCGGTCGAGGATACGTCGATGCCAAGCTCTTCGATCAGGCGTTTGGCAACGGCGCTGTAAGGCGACGGGCTCTCGATCGAGAATGTGCCGCCATAGCCGAGCAGCAGACGACCGGTTTGATGAAATTCGTTGCGCTTCGCGTGACCACCGAAGTCGTCGTGGTTTTCCAGGATAAGAACGCGGCTGCTATTGCCTGTTGCTTTGCGATAGAAATGCGCGGCTGCGAGACCACTGATGCCGCCTCCGACGATGACTAGATCGTACTCCTCGCCCGTATCGGAAGGCGCGCCGGCGGTTTGCCAGAAAGCGTGGTCGCGGATAGAGTGGGGGACTTTGTAGATGTCATCGTGGTCACCGCGCATACCGGTGAGCACTGGCGGGTAATAATCAGGCGCATCTTCGGGGTTCGTTAGATCGCCGGGCGCGGCGCCGACCTTCGATGCTGTGGCGAGCGCACCGGCGGAAATGGCGACGCCGTTCAAAAAATCGCGCCGTGTGATGCGGCGATGCATTCCGAGCTCGCGATCGTTATGCGACATGCCGATTTACGGAAGCCCCAGACTAACACAAGCTGGGACAAGGGAAATTGCGTGGATTGCGCCGTCCCCCGCAAGCGACGGGCTGCGCTAGAACTCGATCCGCGCCTGGAAGGCAATCATGCGCGGCGAGTTGTCTCCGCCCAGGCCGACTCCCAACAATCCGGTGGGCGGCGACGTGGTCGCAGTAAGCGCGCCGAAGCCGGTTTGGGTTGCCGAATTACCTGGAATTCCGGCGTATACTATGCTGGGCAGCGCAAAATTCGCGTGATTGAAGACGTTGAAGAATTGCCCTTCGATCCTGAGGCTCACACGCTCACTCAGGTGGAAAATTTTCGTGAGATATAGATCGCTCCAGACGAAATCAGGGCCACGGAGTGCGTTACGGCCGAGATCGCCGAATTGGCAGCTTTGCGGCGAATCCTCGCCGCTGCACGCACCCGTACTTGGGTCAACACTCGACAGGAAGGCGTTCGGGTTCAGCCATTGAATGGTTCCCGGTTGTGTCACGCCGGCAATTGGACCTTGCGCGTAGACCGCAACGCCCGGAACTAAGCTCGCAAATTGCGGACCGGTTCCCTGCACGATTCCATGTCCGTTTGCCGAGTACGGAGTGCTTAACACTGAGAAAGGCAGGCCGCTGTGCCAGAAGAATGTCCCGGAAATCTTCCAGCCATTCAGCATATAACCGAGAACGCGGTTTCGCGGCGCCCGCGGTAATTGGTAGCTGTAAGTGCCTGTGACGTTATGCCGGATATCGTAATCGCACGGCCCGTAATCTCTTCGAAGGTCGCCGGGTATGGGCGACAAAATCCCGGCCGATGAAAACTGCAGGAATCCACCGTTCGAGACTTCATCCATGCAGTGGCTCCAGGTATAGTTGGCTTGCAGTTGGAGCCCATGTACCATGCGCTTTTCGGCGGTCAACTGAAGACCGTTGTAGTGGCTGTTTGCTCCTGTGCTGAGTTGCGTTACCGCGCCAAACCTTGGATCCAGCGGCTGGCCATAAGGAAAAGGCGCAAAGCAGCCCGCACATACGGTTTGGTAACCATTTACTTGAGTTAGGTAGGGCTGGTTCACGGCACGTGTTCCAACGTATTGAGCACGAAGATTCATCGTGTTTCCGATCTGGCGCTCCAGCGCGAAGCTCCACTGCATGAAGTAGGGCGCGTGCAGTTTGCCATCGGGCACAGCCGTGATTGCCACCGGCTGAAGACAATTCGCGGCGTTCGCCAACGGCGACGCGCACGAAAGCCGGCCTTGCGCGAAGCCTGTATCGAAGATCTGATTAGCGTCGCGAGTGGCATCGACCGCACTTCCCGGCACGCCTGGGGCGTTTGCAATTCCGCCGGCGGTGCCCAACAATCCTCCCTGAAATGTCTTCGAGTACGGTGGATTCGCGCCGACCAGGTCCGCGACGCTTCCCGGCAGCAGATCGCTGAAAAGACCGAATCCTGTGCGCAAAACCGTGTTGGGCCAGAGCTGCCAGGCGGCCGCTGTTCTGGGTTGCAAGAGCGCCAGCGGAGTCGATTGAAATATGTTGCCCAAGGCAGTTTGGATGGTATCGCTCAACGGTCGGTTTACATCATGGCTGATTGAATCGAACGAACCGGAGAGCCGCGCCACAGCGTCATGCGGATTCAAAGGATTCGAATTGTAGGTGTCTCGCAGTCCAAAGGTCCACGTCAGCTTGCGTGTGATCTTCCACGTCTCCTGGGCATACAGATCCACATTGAGGAAGTTGAAGGGCTGCGAATCAGCCAGGGGAAAAGTCTCGGAAGCAGTGGAAGCGACGCCATAAATCAACTCGGGCAAGTCTGTGTATGTGACGGTTGGGACGGTTCCTTCGCCGAAATCGTAGTCGTTCAGGCGAAAAATGCGCGTGTTTGTTCCGAAGCGAAATTCGTGAGCCCCGATGTCCCAAGCTAGATTGTCATTCAAGAAGAAGCGGGTGGCGCGGCGGCCCTGAATCCAGGTATTGTCGAGCCCTCCCAGTGTGGTGAACGGCGCGTTCGCGCCAACGCCCTGGAGAACGATGGGGAAGGCGGCTAGCGTCTTCTGGAAATTGGCAGGGGCGAACAAGCTTTCGTACCAGGAGAATGCAGGATTGAAGTAGTTCACCAGGTTTTGCGAGAACACGTGGGTGTAACCAGAGGCGAACGAGTATAAGGGCTGCGGCGAGAGCGAGTCGAAGAGTGGATTGATGGGATCGGTGTAGGCGGCCTGCAGACCTCCGTCGTATTGAAAGCGGTACCAGGTGGTGTTCTTTTCCGAGATGTTGTAATCTATGCGGGCGGTCTGTACCTGTTCATGATCGTCGCTCGATTGCGATATGCTCTGGCGATTCGCGCAGCCGTTTCCGTTCGGGGGCGAGCCCCGCGCAGCGCTTCCATCGCTATTGAACGGGCAGCCCAGTATGGGCAACGGAGTCCCGGCGGCGTTTCGGTAAAGCGAAAACATCTGCTTGTAAAAGGGAACAAGCTGTGCGCCGGGCTGATACACGGAGCCCGTAATGGCGTCCGCACCGCCTTTCGGAAGCTGCTGTAGGACATAGTTCTGGAAGGCCAGTGTGGGTACTTTTATTTCACTTACCATGGGCAACGCAATACGCATCCACTCACTATCGAAAAAGAAGAAAAGCTTGTCATGCATGATCGGACCGCCCAAACTGCCGCCGAAGTGGTTCACGGTCGAGCGAGGCTTGTGATTGCCGAGCGTGGCATTGGTGAAGAAATCCGCGGCGTTGAATAACGAGCCATTCCAGATCTGGTAGAGATTGCCGTGGAATAGATTGCTGCCGGATTTGGTGACGTAATTGACCTGCGATGCCCCGTAGCGGCCTTGGTCCACAGCATAGGAGAGAGTATTGACGGTGACATCTGCAATTGAGTTCAGTCCCAGTACAAGATTCGTCGACAATCCGCTATTCAGATTGGTCAATGGATCGTTCGTCTCCAGCCCATCCACGATGTATCCATTGGAAAGAGCTGGCAGGCCGTTGAACTCAACGTTTCCATAACCGTTTTGGCTGCCCACAAAATCATTTCCGCTTCCGGCAGTGTTGATCAACGCACCGGCCGCAAATTGCACCGGGTAGGTTAGATCGCCTCCCGGATTCGGCAAACTTTCCAAATTCTTCGCATTCATGGTTGTGGCCGTGTTTGGATTTTCCGGATTGATGAGGGGCGTTGCTTCCGCTACGGTCACAACCTGTTTGGCCGTCGCTAGATGCAGCACAAGATCTACAGATTGTTTCTGGCCGAGATTGGAGACGACCGGGCGCTGTTGAGACTGGAATCCCTTCGCCTCGGCGCGGACTAAGTAATAACCAGGTTTGAGCTGCGGAAAATCGAAGCGGCCAGCGGCATCGGTTTGCGCGACGCGCTTAGCGCCGGTATCGATGCTGGTTATGGTAATCGCGGCGCCGGGTATGGCCGCGCCGGTAGGGTCGAAAACGCGTCCTGCGATCGAGCTGGTGGTCTCGCCCTGCGCGTGTAGCAGAAGCGAGCACGCCAGCAATGAGCCGCAGAGCGAAGCCAAACTATATTTAGGCATGCCTAAATGTATACTACTCGCCTCAAATCATTCCTGCTGTCCAGCCGGTTGAGTGTCCCCGCTAAGATGAAAATGAATTTGTGAAGACTAAATCTCTGGTTCTATCCACATCGGAGTCGGTTGACGATTACCTGAAGGCAATTCTTGAATTGGGGGGAAGTGAAGAACAGAAGGTTAGCAGCAATGCGCTCGCACAGAGACTCAACGTGCGTGCGGCCTCGGTCACGGGAATGCTGCAAAGGTTGGCAGCGCAGCGGCCCCCACTGGTTCTCTATGAGCGCCATCATGGGGCTCGCCTCACGATGATGGGGAAGCGGCGAGCGTGGGAGCTGGTTCGGCACCATCGGCTGCTGGAGTTGTTTCTTCACGACGTGCTGAAGTATTCCTGGGATGAGGTGCACGAAGAGGCGGAGCGCCTGGAGCACTTCATTTCGGAGCGTTTCGAAGATCGGGTGGCAGCAATTCTGGGCGACCCAGAAATTGATCCGCATGGCCATTTCATTCCGCAGAAAAACGAAGCCGGCTCCTTCCAGTGCGACGTACCGCTCAACGAGCTGCCTTTCAATGTCCCTGCCAAGGTCAGCAGCGTGTTCGACCGTGATGCCGCTGCGCTTCGCGAGATTGAGCGGATGGGAATCCGTTTAGGGGTCACGATTGTAGTCGAGCGCAGGAACTCGAATACATCCATGACAGCTCGCATCCAGGGGCATCGGGCGCAGGTTCGCATCGCGAAAGATCTTGCCGAAAACATTTTTGTCCGGCCATGTGTCGCGCACTAGCCGGTGCGGAGCGCTTCAAGACAGGGTGCGGTGAAATTGCCAGAAGTGCTCGTCGCGAACGTATCCAAGGCTGCGATAGAGGGCCTGAGCGGCGTGATTGTCGTGAGCGGTAGAAAGAGTGAGACGTTCGGCTCCGTTTTCGCGAGCGAATTGCTCAGCGCGCAGCATGAGAGCGCGCGCCACACCGTGACGGCGCGAGGAGGGAACCACGAACAGATCCTCGAGGTACCAGATGGGCCGCATGGCGAGGGTGCCGAGCGAAGGAATTAAATGGACAAAGCCCAGAGCAGCGGCTTGCGCGGTATCTCTGGCGATAAAGAAGCGCGTGATTTCCTTTTCGAGCTGCTCAGCAACAAATACCTCGGCGCCGGCGCGATTGGAAGCCTGCTGGTAAAAGATGCGGTAATCGTCGAACAGGCGGGCGAGCTCGGGCAAGTCGCCGGAGACCGCCGGACGAATGGTGAAGTACTGCTGTTCTGCGGCCGCGAGTTCGTTTGTCATGTTTGTGGCGCCTTGTTCAGAACGGCGAGATCCTCGGGACGACCCACATCGCGCCAGTCGCCGGCGATCGGCGAAATGCGGAGCTCCAGACCATCTTCGAGCATGAGGTCGAGCGCCGAAGTTAGTTCATATTCGTTGCGCGCGGAGGGCCGGATCCGATCAAGATATTCAAATAGCACCGGCCGGAAGGCGTAAAAGCCGGCGCTGTTCCAGCGCGTTGCCGAAGCGCCCTTCGGCGGCTTCTCGATAATCTCACGAATGCGGCCATTCTCCTCGTAGACAGCGGCGCCTTGCCACGGATCGTCAACCGCCTTCACTGCAAGGGCGGCTGCCGCGCTACCATGCTCCTGCAGGATGCTCGAACAGCGTACGTACTCGACAGGATCGCACAGAATGTCCGCGTACGTCAGCAGGAACGGCTCCGTATCCGCGAAGTCTCTGGCAAGGCGCGCCGCCGAACCGGTGCCGTTCACCGGATCTTGTACACGGAACTCGATGGGCAGGGGCCAAGCTTGAAAATGTTCTTCGATGAGCTCGTGTCGATAGCCGATTACGAGAAAAAAGCGGTTGATACCGGCCCTTGCGAGCCGCTCGAGAATGTGTTCGAGCATAGGCTTACCCAGGATCGGAAGCATGGGCTTGGGCGTCTCGTGCGTGATGGCGCCCATACGGGTTCCTTTGCCGGCGGCCAGTATCACTGCACGGCGGATGAACGGGGAGGGATTCATAGTCCGGCTCCGAGGGGTGGCTGTTCAGCATTCGATGCCTCAGAGCGGTCGTACAGCGCCCCGGCTGAGGGTTCGGCCACGATCAGATGATTTTCAGGATCGAAGCCAGGGCGCTGCGAATAATATCGATCGACCAGCCGGTTTCGGACCCGATCGACTTCGGAGGCGCGGCAGAGGATGACTGCGCATCCGCCGAAACCTGCGCCGGTGAGGCGCGCGCCCAAAGCACCTGCAGCGATCGCGGCCTCGACCAGTTCGTCCAGCGCGGGCGCGCTGACGCGTAGATTATCCCGAAGACTGGCGTGTGACTCCGAAAGCAATTGCCCGAAGGTGCGCACGTCGGCTTGCCGCAAGGCGGCGACCGCTTTGTTTACGCGCTCGGCTTCGCTGGTGACATGTACGAACGCGCGGAACTCGTCAGGGCCAAGGCGATGCTGAGCGACCGCGGCCTCGGCCATGGCAGTCAGTTCGCGGGCCGAATACGTTTCGAGCGCGGATAGATAGGATGTAAGTCCAACTGCGGCGAGCGCACGCGTTCCCGCTGCGCGCCTGGCATTGTATTCGGAGCGTGCTGCACCCGATTTCTCTGCGCTAGTCAAACTGTGCGCCACAAGCACGCGCCAGTCGGACGGCACCGCGATGGAACGCAATTCGAGCGGCGCAAACCGGACCAGCAAGGCGCAGCCAGCGCGCGAGGCGAGCACCGCTGCGTGATCCATGCCCCCGCCACGAGTGCCGACGAACTGCTCGCCATCGGGCAAGATCTCCATGAGGTCGCCGACGGTGGCCGCAACGCAATTCGCCTTCAACAGCGCGAGTGTAAAACCGGCAAGCAAAGCGGACGAGGAAGCGAGTCCCGCGGCGGCAGGGAGATCTGAGTCGATCATGGCGTCAATACCCCGTGCCAAGGGCCAGCGGACGAGTGCGGCTTGGGCGGCAGCTTTGAGATAGTTGCCCCAATCGCCGATCGGACCGGGCTCCAAATCTCTGGCGAGAGCGAATTCCCGTTTCCCATACACGCCGGAGCTGATGGCTGCGACCGCGGCATCCTCACGCGGACGAAAGGTGATTTTGACGCGGCGCTGAATGGCCATGGGGAGCACGGGAAGATCGTGATAATCGATGTGCTCGCCGATAAGATTTACGCGGCCCGGTACGGAAACGAGCGCCGGGGCGGCGGAGTCGCCTGAATTAGCTAGACCCAAGTGAATCAAACCCAGATTTATCAAAGCCAGATTTATCAAAGCACACACGGATATTAGCTTCTGCCATGAGATATACCACCGCACATTACCCTTACAACCAGTACCTTGGTTTGCGTGGTCGGAATCCACTGAGTTGCGTCCAATGATTACTATGCGGTTGGGAATTCTTTGTGTTCTGGTGCCGGCGCTTGGGGGATGTGTATTTGCGGACGCGCTTCTCTCGATCAGCGCCACCGCCGGAGCGCAAAGTTGCTCTCAGGCTGCAGCTTCATCCGCTTCTTGCACCGTAAGTTCCAGCGTGTATGTGCCTGCGGGTCAGTTCTATTCCCCAGTGTCAGCAGGCGGTAGTGTTTCTTTTTCGCCTACCGACTTGGCGGCTCTCTCTGTTGGGCCACAAACAATGGGCCCCCTGGACTACTCCCTTCAGGGCGAGTGGACTATGGGCCAAGGCATTGGAATCAGCGGCCAGGCGCAGGTCACGCTGACTGCGACCATCGATCTTCCATCTAATTCTGGCAACTGGACCTTCTACGGAACCGCTTATGACGCAACGGACGACCAGGGCGGCGGGGTCGGACCACTCGAGATTGTCACAACCGACGGGAGCGGATGGATTTCCGACGGTCCGCTTTCGTCTTTTACGGTTGCTCATAGCCCTGGCAATCCCTTTTCCGTTCTGATCTCGGTCTCGGACTCTGTCCAAGCGGCGGACAGTTCGAACGATTTCGATTTCCAAGTTCGAATGGTTGACCCGGTCTCGACGCCCGAACCGGCCACTTGGCTGTTGCTTCTGTGTGCCGCCCCGCTCGGCTTTCTGTTCCGAAAAGGCCGATAGGCCGCCTGAGAAAAAGCCCACAACTCCTCAACTGACACTTTTGTACTAGCCTCCATAAACGAGTTGCTGTACACTAGTGCGAAACCCAGGATAGGTGTGGCTTTGACTAATAGATCTATAGGTATCTTTGTGTATGCACTTGCCTTCTTGACTGTGGGGCAGAGTACGTTGACGGCTGGCGCGCCGTCCGCGGGGCCGACTGTTTACGTGGCTCCTTGGGGAAACGACGGCAATGCCGGATCGATACAGTCGCCGTGGGCCACGCTCCACCACGCCTCTTTTCTGTTGGAAGCGGGAGAGACGGTCATTTTGCGGGGCGGAGTGTATGTCAACGATTACTTGATCATTCCGGCGGGTGTGGCGACCGAGCAGCAGCCGATTACGGTGACAGCCTACCCGGGCGAAGTTCCGATGCTGACCGGAGCCGGACCATACGGCACGGAGATAACGACCTATTCGCCCGCCGTGATTGATGGGCTCACGTTCCAGCGGCCCGATTCGAGCGATGTGGTGGACATCTGGTCGTCTTACGTGACAGTGCAGAATTGCACGTTCAAGGAGACGGGCGGGCAATTCGTCCGCATTAATGGCGTCAGCAATGTCACGGTTCAGAACAACGTATTCGACACGAACGGCTACATCGATACCGATGGCGAAAACGATGCGATCGTGATCCTGGGCGCGAGCAATATCTTGATTCAGAACAACTACGGCACACGCAATGGGCATTACTTCGCGGATGCCATTTATAACCCGTCGTACGGGCCGAGCAAGAATATTGTGCTGCGCGATAACACAATCGAGCAGCATTGGGGCGGCGGCATCGGCGAGACGGGGCAAGGCTCACTGAACATGCTGGTAGAGAACAATCGGATCTCTCATGTGGGCGAAGGAGTTGCTTATATCAAGACGAATTTCTTGCTGAATGCGAGCAACAACATTGTGCGCAATAACGTTCTCACGGACGAATCAGGCTGGTATGAAAACAACGGGCTACTGCTGGCGGGGCAATACAACGAGACCAATTCGAGCGCGGAGAACAATCGCATTTACAACAACGTGTTCTATAACATCGGCTACGTTCCTATATTTTTGTCCCAGCGGCAGACGAGCGATAGGGTATTCAACTATGTGATGAACAACAAGATTACAAACAACATACTGTATCAGGGTGAGACACAAGGAGCACTTTTCAATTCGACGCCAACGACCGACTATATTTTTCTTGAGACCTTTCATTCTCCCAATAAGCCGTGGCCGTTTTTCCCTTACTACAATTACATTTTTAATAATATCATCGGGGATGACCCTGGAAACAACGATGTCATTCAATACTCGACCCCATCGACTTACGACGAGTGGACGCTGAATGCCGTGCAGACGGGCTACTCCAGCTATATCTCGGGTAACATGCAAGCTAATCCTGAGTTTGTCGATGCGAACGCCGGCGACTTTGAGCTTGCGAGCTCGTCACCGGCGATTGGCGCCGGAGCTCACTTGGCGCATACGACGGCAGCCGGAACGTCTACCGCCGTTCCGGTGGATGATCCGTACTATTTCAGCAATGGTTTCGGCGTAGTTCCCGGAGACAGCGTCAAGATTGGCCACAGTGCGCGGGTGACAGTGAGCGCGGTGAATTACCAGAGCGGGGTTCTCACGGTCAGCTCCGCGGTGAGCTTTAACCGGGGCGATACGGTGGACTTAGCGAACTTCAACGGGTCCGCGCCGGATCTGGGCGCGTTTGAATACAGCCAGTCCGCGCCCCAGGCCTACAACGTAGGCGCGGCAACCCAAAATGCGACTTCGACGGAGGTTTCGTGGACCACGAGCAGTGGCGCGACAGGGCAGGTGGAGTACGGCGTTAGCTCAGCGTATGGCCAGACTTCTCTCCCGAACTCGAGCGCGGAAACAACTCACACGATTCTGCTCTCGGGCCTGCAGCCGAACACGACCTACCATTATGCGGTGATTAGTACGGATACAGCCGGTGGCAGAACCGTGTCGTCCGACGGGACCTTTACGACGCCACGGGCTCCGGGACCCGTCATCGGCGATGCCTCAGCTTCGAATATTGCGCTGATGGGGAGCGGCAGCTCAGCAACCGCAACGGCCACCATCAAGTGGACGACAGACGAGCCGGCCACTACTCAAGTGGTGCACAACGCCGGCCTGTGGCACTCAACATATTTCAACGCAACGGCGATAAGAGATGCATCTGGCGTGACCTCGCATTCCGTCACACTTACCGGCCTTGTGCCCAATTCGACTTATCACTACGCCGTGCAGAGCGCGGATCGTTCAGGTCGCACAACTTACTCGAGCGATTTGGTTTTCACGACACCCGCAGTATCGGCACCCGGCCCGGTTCTCTCAGCGATCACAGTTAACGCGAGCTCGGGCGCTAGAGGCTGGTTTGCGGCTCCAAACGGCCAGGGCTACGCGCCGTCCGGGAAAACCTGTTGCGGTTATTCGTTCGCGCAAGCGACCATCTCCTGGAAGACCAATGTCGCGGCGCGTGCGAATACGGTTATGCTGATGCCGATTACGATAGGCGGCAATGTCGAGACAGTGGAGCTAAATAACGCGACACAAGCTGCGGTCTCAGGGAACCCAGCCGCAACAACTGCGCCCTCGCTTACGATCTATCAGCTCGCGCCAAATACAACATATGAATATCGTGTCCAGAGTACGGACTCATCTGGCCACACCGCGACGTCGCCAACGCTGCAATTTACGACACCGGCTATCGATTAATCGGCGGGGCGTCTCAAAGCGGCGCTGGCGAGCGTCTCCGATACATGGACCACACACGCAGGGATCTAACGCTAGTACTGCCCACCCTCTTCGCAGCGGTGGCGAGCGCCGACACGAACGTTTTGCCTTCTAAGTGTTACGCCTTCGATGCGCTAGCTGCGAAGACGAATCCGGCAAACCACATGGAGATCCGGGAGGTGTTCAAGGGCAGAACACAGACCGGGTGCCCGCTCGCGCTTCACATCAGTACGTTGCCGCCAGGGCAGATGCCGCATCCTTCCCATCACCACGTTCACGAAGAGTTGATGTTGATCAAGGAAGGGCGTTTGGAATTCACGATCGCGGGCCAGACCGATACCGTGGGACCTGGCTCGGCCGTTTACATCAACTCCAACGAGGAGCACGGCATGAAGAATGTAGGATCTGTTCCGGCCCAATATTTCGTAGTAGAGATTGGAGCCGGGAACGTCTGAGCGACGACGGAGAGTTGCGGCTCCCACCGCGTTCGGGGGTGGTGGGCCCTAGAGAACTCGAATCTCTGACCTCTACCGTGTCAAGGAAGATTAGACCTTTCTAGCACAACGCCGTCGGCTGTAAGTCGTTCATTCCGCGACGATCCATTTGGGCGCTTGTTGGGCGATTTTTGCTCGAATCGGGCGATAACGGGCAGTGCCGGAGCATGCCGATGACTGCTGGCGCTGCCCACGAGCAGGAACTGCGCCAGTCATCTAACCTGACGCGACTGGCGGCGCCCCTGCTGCCGTTCCTAAAAGAGACCTTGACGCTTGACGTCGTGGTCAACGCCGACGAATCGCTGTGGGTGAACCGGCTCGGCAAGGGATTCGAACGAGCGGGCGATTTCTCGGCGCATGAGAGCAAGCTGCTCTTACAGGGTATTGCAACGATACGCCGGATCGCCTTCGATCACGATCATCCGATCCTTGAAACGATTTTTCCGCTCACCGGTGATCGCATTGAAGGCCTCATCAATCCCGTAGTAGGTGGAGCCGTACTCGCCATCCGGACACGGCAGAAGAAAATCTTCACCTTGCGCGAAATGACGGAAGCAGGCATTCTGACGGACTTGGCAGACCCGTTAAACGCAAGAAGGCACCGCGATGACTTTCTCGAAAGAGTGAAGAGCACGGACCACTTGAGCATTATTCGCTTAGCGGCTGAGTACCGCAGAAACGTGCTGCTGGTCGGTCCCACCGGGTCGGGTAAAACGACATTCGCGAACAGCATTATCGCGGAATGGGCCAGCATTACGCCCAACGATCGAGTGGTCATGATCGAAGACACACCCGAGCTTCAGTGCTCGCTCGCCAATCACGTTCAATTACTTGCCACGGCCCAAGTTTCACAGGCCGATTTGCTCGTTGCGAGTCTTCGGCTGATTCCCAAGCGCATTGTGCTGGGCGAAGTACGCGAACCGGAAGCAGCGCGCGTGCTGCTCGGAGCCTGGAACACGGGCCATTCCGGCGGCTTATCGACTATTCACGCCAATGATGCACTGAGCGCGCTCCGCAAGCTCGAAACGTTGATCGGCGGCCATGAGGCGTCTGTGCGTGAGCGCATCGCGAGCGCCATCAACGTGGTGATCTTTATCGACGGCGAGGAATCGATTCCTGCCGGTCGAAAAGCGCGCGAGGTCCTGGTTGTTCGGGATTACGACCGAGGCAACCAGGATTACGCGCTTGAGTACGTGTGAACCAAAGAAGGAGGTTAGAACACACAATGTTTCGACGAGTGGAAAGAGCAGTTGCAATCGCGGTTGCATTTGCAGCATCGAGCGCGCCGGCGTGGGCGCTGGGAGGAGGGCGTCTTGCTGCCACACAGGCACTCAACGGACTCGCGAGCGAGTTCTCGGGTCCGTTGGCTTATTCCGTGTCGCTGATCGCCATCGTGGCATCGGCGGTGAGCTGGTACCGGCATCACCACGATATGGGCGTCTTGGCCCAAGGCGGTCTGGGCGCACTGTTTGTGGCGGGCGTGGCGCTCGGTGGATCTTCCCTGCTCGGGATGATTCCAGGTGTTGCTGGCGCGTTGATCTGAGGGGATTCCGATGCAAGTCCCTGAAGTTTACTGCGCTCCTTTTCACGAGAGCTCCAATCGGCCGCATCTCATGCTGGGGTGCGAGCCGACTGCGCTCGCGGCCGCGTTTGTGGTGTGCATCATCATCGGATTCTCGGTCCCGACATGGTGGGGCGTAGGAGCAACGGTGTTCCTGTTTCTGTTCCTGCGGCAGATCCTGCGCGAGATGGCCAAGGAAGATCCGCGTTTAATTTCCGTCCATCAGGAATCGCAGCGATACAACCAGAGCTTCTGGACGGCAAAGCCTCTGCGAGCCCGGAGGTGGCGCACGTGTTGATTCAGAAAGAAGAACGGCGCGACGTGAAGGGCCTCTCCGATCTGCTTGATCACTTCGCGCTGATAGCGGATGGCGTGGTTCTCACATCGACCGGCTTGTATGTAGCCGGGTGGGAATTCACCGGCCCGGACATGGATGCTCTGACGCCGGATGAGTGCTGGCAAATCGCCAGGCGAATTGCTTCGAAGCTGCGGCTGGGTAGCGGATGGACCATTCAGTGCGATCTGATCCGATCAGAGCATTCGGAATATCGTTCCGAGGAAAGCGACTGGCCGGACCCGGTTTCCTATCTCATCGAACAGGAACGCCGTGCCCGGTTCACGGCAACTGGCGAAGCGGCAACGCGGTTGAGCCGATACTTCTTGACGCTTTCGTACGAACCCGCTCTCCGCGGCGGGAAAGGTGCGGCGCGTTGGATCTTTTCGGCCGACCAGGACGGTCGTGAAGGACCGGGCGAGCGAGCGTTGGCGATTTTCGAGAAGCGCCTCGAAGAGGTGGATGGCCTGCTGCGCAGCAATCTCGTAAGTGCACAGCGGCTGAAAGCGAATCTGCGCCCGGTCGGCGAGACAGAGCAGCTATGCGATGAGTTCTTGCAGTTTGTGCGGCGCTGCGTTTGCGGTGAAGACTACCCGTTTGCCGTCCCGGATGTTCCGGCGTATCTCAACCAGTATCTAGCGACGGATGACTTTACGGGCGGCGCGGAGCCGCAGCTCGGCGATCCGCTGAACGACTTGTTACCGGGCAAGCGGATTCGCGTGATTGCGATCGATGGGTTTCCTGCGAAAAGTTTTGCCGGCATCCTGCGCGAGCTCGATTCCGTTCCTTTCGACTTCCGTTTTTGCGAGCAGGCGCAGCTGATGGACGAGCAGGACGCAAAACGCGAGCATGAAGCGAATCGGGGCAAGTGGGCATTTAAGAAAACACCCGCGAAACAGAAGCTCTCGCCGATCAAGGTCGGCACTGCGCCCGTCGATAGCTTCGCGGCGCGCATGGAAGCAGATGCAAACGAGGCCGCGAGTGCGGCAGAGCACGGCACGGAAGTATTCGTGCGCTTCTCGGCGAAGGTCATCGTCATGGAAACTGACGCTCAACGGCTGAAGCAGGCGGTCGAAGCGATTGTCCGGGTTATCAACTATCGCTGCGGGTTCTCTTGCAGGATCGAAACCGTGAATGCGGTGGCGGCGTGGCTGTCGAGCATTCCGGGCCAGCATTACAAGGACCGGCGCACGTTCCTGGTCAATACCGAAAACGTGGTGCATATGATGCCGCTGTCGGCGCCGTTCCGCGGGCACGAATATAATCCATCGCCGTACTTTCCTACGAAATCGCCGCCACTCTTCTATGCCGTGACGAGCGGCGGAACGCCATATCGCTTTCATCCATACGTGAGTGACATCGGGCATCAACTCATCACTGGACCCACCGGATCGGGAAAGACAACCTGGCTGGCTTTCGGCATTGCTCAGTTCTTCCGGTATCCGCGCGCCCAGGTCTTCGCCTTCGACAAGAAGCGAACGCTCTACACGCTATGCAAAGCCATGGGCGGAGACTTCTATGACATCAGCCCTGATCGGCAAACACAACTTTGTCCGCTGCAAGAGCTCGACACGCCGGGCGAGCAGGAATGGGCCGCACAGTGGATCGAGCTGCTGCTCGCGCAGAACGATTTGAGAGTCACGGCGCAAATGCGCAACGACATTGCGGAGGCGATTGGCCTTCTCGCCGGGAGCAAGGGTGGGCGCTCCCTTACCGATTTTCAGATGGCTGTTGCGTCCCGAGAAGTGAAGGACGCTCTGCAGTTCTATATCGGCGGCATTCTCGACGGCGAACGCGACGGCATTTCAATGAGCCGCTTCTGCGTGTTCGAGATGGACGAGCTATATCGGCTGGACAAAAAGACCATGAATGGGGCGCTGTTTTACGTCTTCGCTCGGATTCGAAAACGGCTGACCTCCGAAGTTCCCACGCTGGTCACCGTTGATGAATTCCGGGAAGCGCTGTCACATGAATTGGCGGCAAAGTATTTCAACGAGTTTCTTCTCGAAGGCCGCAAGCTCAACATGGCGGTCTGGCTGGTACTGCAGGAATTGTCCAAGGTTCTGAGCTCACCATTACGCACTGCCGTCATTGAACAGTGCTTCACCAAGGTCTGCCTGCCGAACCCGCAGGCTATTGCAGACGGCGCCGGGGCTTATGAGTTGCTCGGTCTGAATGCGCGGGATCGGGAACTCATTGCCCATGGCGAGCCCAAGGCCCACTATTACGTGACCTCGCCGGACGGCAAGCGGATGATCTCGCTCGAATTGGGGCAGGTCGCTTTGAGTTTTCTCGCAGCTTCGACGGATCGCGACCGTGTTTTTGTGGACAACTTGATTGCCCGTCACGGCTCTTTGTGGCCTGCGGTGTGGTTGAGATCCCGCGGCTTGGTGGACTGGTCCGCAATGTACGAGAGTTTGACTGCCGGGAAGGAGAAGGCGGCATATGCATAAACGAACCTGGGAGGCGATGGCCGCCCTTCTGTTGGGCTCGCTTATAACGGCGCCTCACATCGAGGCGCAATGGACGGTTTCTGATCCGGGACTGACGGCTCTGACGGCCCGAATGCACGCGCAGCAACTCATGCAATATCTGCAAGAGGCGCAAACCGCATTCCACGCCATCCAGATGGCGCAAATGATGGCCACGGAAGGCAAGATGCTAGCGACTCACCCGAGTACGAACATCATGGCCGACCTGAGCATGCTCTCGACGATCATGATGCAGTCGCAAGGCTTGGCAGGTGACCTCGCGCAAATGGATGCCAAGTTCCGGCAGATGTATGGGGTCTACAATGGCCCCGACCCGACGATCACGTACGCGCTGAAGTACTACAACTGGGCCAATTCGACCTTGAAAACCATCAACGGCTCGCTGAATGCGGCGGGTTACCAGAGTGGCATGCTGCAGAACGAGCGGCTGTGGATGACCCAGATTCAGGCGATGAATCAGATGCCGCTCGGCCGGGATCAGTCCCTGCAGCTTGGCAACACCATCGCGACCGAGGAGGTTGCGCAGTTACAGGCCTTGCGGCAGCTCATGATCGCCGACATGCAATCGAAGGCTGCGTTTGCCGCGCAGCAGGTGAACGCACAGCAAGCACAGCAGGTAGCCCAGCAATCGGGATTCACCTACGTAGACCCGGTGGCGGATTCGAGGAGTTGGTAATGAAGATATCCCTTGTTTTCTGGGCCGCGATTCCCTTAATTGTCGTAAGTGAGACGGCGTGCTACGACCCTCACGCGCAGGATTCCAAAATCGTACGGGAGGTAGAAGCGGCTGGTTCCGGCGATATCTCGACTTACACCGTTCCCGGACTTGCCGAATGGTTCTCGCATCGGCCTGAACTGGCGACGAAGATTGCAGACCAATGCGCGCCAATCGCTCGAACGGCACAGGCGAACTGGCGAACCTCTGCCGAAGGCACGGTTTGTTACGTGGCTACGAGAATCGCACCCCCACCGCCGATGGTTGCAGATCAACGCGCATGGTAAAACGCATCGGCATCGCGACCCTGTTCCTGCTGCCGCTTCTGGCGCAAGCGCAATACACCGCTGGGCCCACAGCACCGCCAGTCATCTCCGACCCTTCGAACCTGACGGCCACTTACGAAGCGCTCATGGGGCATTGGTTTGCGGCCATCAGTCCATACGCCTACGACTTATTCCTCGCCCTCGCCGGACTTGAGATTGCGGTCTTCGGCTGGAATCTCTGGATGAACTATCACGGCGACATCCGCACGGCGATGCTAGCGACGGCGAACAAGGTGCTGATTATCGGCTTTTTTCTGGCGCTGCTGATGAACGCGGGAGCCTGGATGGGCGACGTGATCGACCTATTCGTGACGGTTGGCAAAAACGCCAGCGGCGTACCAAGCCTCAATCCGAGCATGCTTTTGTTACAGGGCTTCAAGATCTTCGGGGCGCTCTTGGGGCAAGCAATGCTGAGCGGGCTAATGACGGACTTTCCCACGGCGATCGCGCTGATTCTTGCCGCGTTCATCATATGCGTGTCCTTTCTCGTGATCTGCTTTCAGTTCATCGTCACGAAAATCCAGACGTTCCTGGCGCTGGGAATGGGCGTGATCTTCCTAGGCTTTGGCGGATCGCGCTGGACGACGCCGTATGTCGAGCGGTACTTCGCGTTCTGTGTGGCGAGCGGCGTGAAGCTCATGGCACTCTACTTACTCGCGGGTGCCGCGTGGCCCCTGACGAATGCTTGGATCACGCAGGCGCGCTCAGCGCCGTTCTCGCCAGCCGCGGTTGAGGCGGCTTGGTTGATCTCTTGTGGCGCCGTTCTCTACGCAGGCATCTGCTGGTACGGCAGCTCGCAGGTTTCGGCGATGCTCGGCGGCTCGCCGAATCTCACGCATAGCGATTTCATCGCGTTCATGGCACCGGCAGTTAGCGCCGGCGTAAGTGCAGGCTTGATTGCTGCGGGTGTCGCGACCGGTGGCACGACAGCAGTTGCAGGTGGTGCAGTTGGCGCTGCAGGCGCTGGAGGTTCAGGCGCGACTGCGGCGGGGACGTCGGCGGCTTCGAACCCAAGTGGCGCAGCCCCACCGCAGCCAGCACCTCAGGGCGGATCATCTCCGAACGGATCGCACGGCTCGCAAGGCGCGTCGGCCGTAGGTTCGCTCGCGCAGACCGCGGCATCCGCAATCAGCCGCGCACCACATGGCGGGCATCACGCCTCACCGCCACAGTTCAACGGCTTTCATCACTGAGGAAAACATGCCGCATACAGCCGAAATACCGGTAGAGATTCTCGATAGCAGAACGCGGCGCGCTAAACGCCAATGGGAAGAGGCGTGGAGCAACCCGATTGCGGCGAAACAGAATTGGCAGCGCATTGCGTTCTGTGAGGCAGCGGCGCTGGTCTTTGCTGTTTGGGGGCTGATCCATCTCGGCGGGATGCCGAAGCAGGTTCTCTACGTTGTTGATCGCGACAGAGCTGGCAACGTGAGCTATGCCGGGCCGGTGAAGCCGGTAGACATGGATGCGAAGACGTGGGACCTCGTAAAGGTCCAGTCGCTGAAAAAATTCATCGAGTATTGGCGGACGGTCACGGCGGATCGCACGGCACAGGCTGCCGATTGGGACAAAGCCTTTCTGTATATCGGCGACGGCTCGCAGGCCAAAGCAGCGCTCAATAACTGGTACGAGGAGAACGATCCGATTCGCCGCACGGCGAATGGCGAAATTGTCACGGTCCAATACAAGACGTTCGACGTCGAAGGCCAACACACCTACGGGATCTGGTGGCAGGAGACGACCATGTCCCAAGGCGGACAGGTGATTTCACAGAAATCCTGGCGCGCGCGGATCGCGTACGACATGCATATCCCCACGTCGGAAGCGGCGCGGGAAGAAAACAGTCTCGGAATCTTGATTACGGAGTTGAGTTGGGAAGCAGTTCAATGAAGCAACAAGTTTTTCTCTTCGCGGCAGTTCTGGGTGCGCTGCCCGTTGTCGCACATCAACAGCCATCAGCATCTACTCCAGCGGACTATCGCCAAGCGGCTGCGATCCTGGCCGGTACTACGCCAGCTACAACACCCGCACCGGTTCATCCCAAGCGGAGGGCGAAGCCCGATATCAGCGGAACAATCAGCGCCGGGGCAATGGCACTCGTGCGCCAGGTGACGTTGCCGGCAAACGCCAGCCTCGCACTCTCGCTTTCAGAGGGCGTGCAAGTGAGCGGGCCTCCCCCGAGCACGGGCTCAGGCGGCCGCGTGCTCTATACCTACGGGCAAGGCTTCGCTACAGTAGTCTGCTCAACGCTGCAGGTCTGCGAGTTGGATTTGGAACCGGGTGAGACGCTTGCCAAGGACGCTCTCGATTGGGGAGATCACCGTTTTGAGATAGTCGCGCGTACAGCGGGCACCGGGCCTGAGCAGTTCACATATCTGGTGCTGAAGCCCACGGAGCCTGGTCTCGATACCACCCTGGCGGTGGGAACGGACCGAAGGACGTATTATGTGCGCCTGGTCTCAACCGATCACGAGCACATGGCGCGAGTCGCCTTCACGTACCCGGATGAAGAGGCGAAGAAAGTCAAAGCCGCCGAAGAGGCGAAGCGTGCCGAGGCTGAACGCCAAAAAGCAGAGGCCGAGCGGCTGGCCAAACTCTCGACGGAAAAGCCGCTACGCAACTGGAATTACGAAGTGAAATTGCACGGCAAAGATGCCCAGTATTTGAAGCCCGAGAAGATCGCAGATGACGGGGTTCATACGCACATTACGCTCTCGGAAGAAGCGAGGCATCGCGGCCTGCCTGTGGTGGAGATTGCCGATGCGCGCGGCCCGATCCCGGCGAATGCGCGATGGGACGGGAATGAGCTCATCATTGATGCCGTCTTCGAGCAAGCCTGTCTTGTCGAAGGCGTGGGACGCAAGCAACAGCGCGCCTGCATTACGAATCAGGGGCTGAACTCGGATGGCGTCCGTTAACCTCACAGGGCGCGTTCCGCGGCCGTTAGCAACCATATCCGGACGGCTGGTCGCGACCGCTGTTGTCGTGTTTCTGTTGCTCATCGGTGCCGTCGTGTACGGGTTCCATTACCGCCTGCAGAAACAGCAGGCGCGCAAAGATCAACAGCAGACGCAACTCGTTGCTTCGGACGCCGCGCAGAGCAACCGCCAATCGGTCGAAGGAGAAATGCCAACTTCGTCGGTTTCGGGTACGCAATCGTCTCCCACGGGTGCTGCGTCTTCCATCGCCACGCCGCTCGTAAATGCTGCCCGAACTGTCGCGCAGCCATTCCCCTCCGCTGCAAATGCCGGCGCGTCACAGAGCGCCCAGACGCCAGCAGCGCCGGTGTATTACGCGCCTCAGCCCATGCCGGAAGTCGATCCGCAGCAGGAGCTCCGTAAACAAGCTCTCGCACATCGTTACGCACGCCAGCAGGAAGCACTCGAAGCGCCAACCGGAGCACAGGATCAGCATACGGCGACCCCCAGCACATCCGATCCCGCCCAGGCGGACCTGGCACAACTGAATAACCTGCTTCGCCCGGCTGCTGAAGTGCCCGCTGCAGCGCCTGTGATCGGCGCGCCTGCTCCGGTCCCTGTGCCAGGCGGAATGCAGCCTTCCAACGGCTATTTCGCCCAGAACGCGCAGGGCGAAAAGCGGAACTTTCAGGAGGGCGGCGAAGCACCGGAAGACGATTATCTGAAGACCACGCGCACCCCTCCCTTGAGCCCTTGGGTCGTGCAGCGCGGCACGGTCATTCCCGCTGCCTTGCCGCATCGCCTGGTCTCCGATTTACCGGGCGATCTGGTCGCCGAAGTTGCGCGGGATGTGTACGACTCACCGACACAGAAGTACGTCATGATCCCGGCCGGCTCGCGGCTTATTGGCGAGTACAACTCAAGCGTCACCTATGGCCAAAATCGTGTGCAGGTTGTCTGGACGGCAATCTATTTTCCGGACGGCAGTTTCATCGATTTGGACCGGATGCCGTCCCATGCAGCTGATGGCGCCCTTGGGCTCAAAGATCAAGTTGATAATCACTGGAAACGCGTGATCGGCGGAGTGGCTCTGAGTTCGGTTCTCGCGGCCGGATTGCAGATCTCACAGAACCGGACGAACAGCAGTGTTCTGACGTATCCTTCTGCTGGTCAGGAAGCCGCCGCAGCGATCGGAACGCAGGCCGCGCAACTTGGTGAGCAGGTCACGAATCGGAACCTGAATATCCAGCCCACTTTGAAGATTCGACCCGGCGAAATTTTTGCAGTTTCGGTGAAGAAAGACATGCTGTTTCCCGGCCCTTACGAGCCGGTTGCCGTGAAGTAGTCCGATGCGTTTTGGCTTCATCTCCGCGCTCGTTTTTGCAGTTGCTCTTCCGGTCGGAATTCAGCGCTTGGGACTGCTCATGAACTACAGCGATTCGGTCCCTCTCGGCGTGTACCGGCGCATGCCTGCGAGCTCGCCAAATCGAGCCTTAGAGTACGCCGGTTTCTGTCTTCCGAGCGCAGTCGCGAACGTCGCGTTGCAGGCCGGTTTAGAGGTAGTACCCGGTGCGTGCCCAGATGGTTTGGCCCCGGTCTTGAAGCCGGTGATCTGCCCGTATCCGGAACATCGGCTTATATATGATGCGCGGGGGTTTTCATTCGATGGAAACCTGCTTCGAAACACCGCTCCCAAAGCTCGATCGAGAACGGGCATGCCCCTCGAACATTACCCGTTCGGCGTGTACACAAATGGCATTTGGGCGGTGAGTGATTTCAATGCAAATAGTTACGATTCGCGCTACTTCGGACCGGTGGCTCCAGACTCCATCCGGTTCTACGCAAAACCCGTCTGGACGTGGTGACGAAAGGAGATAAGAACGCCATGACAATGGACATCAAACCGCAGGACAAGAGGCCTCCCGAAAAGATCGAATTCGAGCTGCATCCCGATCTCATTCAGCGGCTCAGATCGTTTGCACATTCGCTCGATGGGAGTGATGTCAGTTATGTGCTCGGCCAGATTTTGGAGCAGGCGCTACCGGCCGAGAAACCGGCCAAGAAGGAGAGGACCGAGCGCGCGCCGAAGTCTCCCAAAGACAGCTCGCGCCGAGCCGCATAGCTTTCGACAATTCCGTGTACCGAAAGCCAGCCAGAGGTAACCCATGAACGACGACAATTTCACCCGCGGGCCTACGGAATCAGAGCGCCGGAGAATGGTGCTCGCCGATCGCTTAACTGGTTATGCGAGCGTCTTTGAACAGCCCTGCGCGGAAGCATGCGTCGCAACAAACTTTGCGGCGCAGATCCGAGCGGGTAACGAACACATTGATCTCACCCAGCGATACGAAACAACCGATCCGCTGAAGGCCGCTGTACGCCACGCGCGTGCGCTGCGGAACATAGAGGTTCTCGTCCAGGAAGCGGCGCAGCTTGGGCTCACCGTTAATCCTGGACACGCGATAGCGGTCACGATCAACACGAATCGATTGGCGGTGCAGCACGAGCCCGAGAACCGGCTGCCAACCCCGGAGCCAGCCCGGTTCAGCATCTGAGAGTTCTGGAGAAATATGGATTTACACAGGCGCAAGTCCGTATACGTAAGTAGACGAAAACCGTCTACGTGCGTCAACCACACCGTGGGTGGCGTCTCAAATTTTCTATTCGGTGGACGGAGGTAGATGCATGCCCCAGATTGCTTCAAACCCAAACAGTCGTCCAAGGACGGTCACGGCTCGGGTGACGCTCGAGGAAGAAGCGGCGATCCGTACGGTTGCCGCACGACTCGGCCTCGATGTCAGTACGTTTGTGCGCCGCGCCGTGCTGCATGAGTTGAGCGATGAACCGATCGATCCGGCGGAAGCCATGCTCGATCTGTTTGTTCGCACGGTCGAAGCGTGGCTCAACCAAGGGGAAGCGTTCACAGTCGATCGGTTTCGGGAGATATGCGCGGAAGTCAAAGCCGATAACAAGGGGCGCGCGGTTGCTAGGAAGAGTAGGGCGTCGGCATAATGCGCAGGCCCAGTGGCTCGTTTCCAATCCGTGCGCCGATCGGTGTCATTGCCGGCGCGTTTTGTGCTGCAGCGCTGATTCCTTTGTGGTTCAAATTGGGCGTAGCGCGAGCGCCGGAGTTACAGCGTTTTTATCTGGACACCTACGTGAGAACGGGGTTGCAGTCAGCCCTCCCGAATCTCGGTAAGCAGCCGGTCGAAAAGCAATATTTTGCCGTGCTCAATGGGCCGAATCTCGCCGTGCAAAAGTCGGTTGACAAGCATCTCGAAACACTGCATAGGGAACTCATCACCGCGAACCCGCAAGCGTTCCATTCGTGGATGCAGAAATGGATCTACAACGGATCGGCGATGCAAGCGATGTTCCCGTGGGAAATGTTCGGTTCGTTCCTCACATTTGTGCTGCTGGTGGGCCTCGGTCTGTGGTGGGATTTGAAGCGACGGTCACGTGCACGCGATGGTGAGCATATTCGCGGAACAGAGCTGCTTTCATGGCGCGAATTCAACCGCGAAGTTCTGAGCGCAAAGGGCGCGACGCCGGGCATCTCATTTACCGTTGGAGCCCTTGGTCAGAAGGTGATCATCCCGCGGGAATTGGAACCGTATCACTTCAACATTTTTGGCTCGACCGGTATGGGCAAATCGACGCTGATTCGTGAGCTGCTGTATCAAATCGAATCGCGCGGCGATGTAGCCGTTGTTTACGACACGAAAGGCGAATATCGGGACGAATTTTTCAGCGAAGCACGTGGCGACATTATCCTCGATCCTGGCGACCAGCGCTGCCCATATTGGGCGATCGAAGCCGAAGCGCAGGATGAAGCCCAAGCGACACCCTGGGCAATGGCTTTCTGGCCAGACGAACCGAGGCAACAGCCCTTTTTTAAGAAGCACCCGCGAGCCATCTTTGCCTATCTGATTTCGCGTTACAGCGTGTTCAACGAACCGGAAGATCCGGCCACCTGCGCGGCGCTCGGATTCTGGTTGACGCACCCACGCAGAGAGGTGGCGCGCCGCATCGCCGGCACAGAGCACGCCGTCAGCACGGATGAGCGGGCTCGCGACCAAGCGCAGGGGTTGTGGGCAACCCTTGGAGAGATCGCAAAACCGCTTCGCATGATGCCGCAAGTACGCGAAGGCCGCCGGGAATTCACGGTGCGGGAGTGGTCGCAAAAGCGAAACGGTTGGATCTTCATGACCTCCACTCCTGACACAGTAGATGCGCTCCTTCCGCTACACAGCGCAGTGATGGATTTGCTTATTCTGAAGAACCAATCGCCGCTGCCCACGAACGCCCATTGCGCGCCGGTCGTCTGGTACATCATCGACGAAGCCGCCACACTCCAAAAGCTTCCTCAATTAGAGTCCGGAACAACCAAGCAGCGCGCCTCCGGCAATCCGATTGTGCTCGGATTTCACGATATGGCCCAGCTGAAGAAACGGTACGGCGATGAGGGCGCGGTCACGATCATGTCTCAGGCCTTCACCAACGTTGTTCTCAGAACGGGCGACCCCGCTGCGGCGAAACATGCCGAAATGCTCATCGGTCATCACGAAGTAGAGCGGATTCAAGAGAACCGGCCTGTGCATTTGATGGCGCGCCATCGTTCGCGCAGCTGGAGCAATCAGACGGTCGATTCCCCTGTGGTTTCCGCCGCTGAAATTCAGGGCCTGCCACGCTTCACGGGTTATCTGCTGCAGGAAGGGAAAGTCGTTCGAATCAAGATTCAGAAACTCGCGAGACGCCTTCGAACAGAACGACTCGAGCGTCTCATCCCGGCGGTGATTTTTCGGGAACCGCCCGAGCGGGACTTACCCGAAGGGGACACCATTGCACCCGTCGATGACGATCAACAATTGATGCCGGCAGGGATTCAAGCGGCCAACGGCTTTACTGATAGAACCGGCGTGGCGCCGGCGCAGGCCACCAATCCCCTTAAGCGTCGAGGAGGAGTGATATGACGAACACGATGGAAGAGAGAACAGAACGTGCTGAAGTGGTTGGCCTTTCCGATAAGGTGATCGCGAAGATGCGAGAACGCTTTGCATTGGAATGTAAGCGGATGTTGGAGGAAGTTTCCGAGCACGGCGTGTGCACGTGCGGAAGGCACCCGAAATCCGCCGAGGAACACGCGCCCGAGTGCCCGATTTCGGCTTGGCGCGAAGCGGCGCATGCTGTATGGTTGTGGGGTCAGCCGTAATAGCGCGTGCTGAAGATCTCCAAACCCCTTGGCGCCCAAAAGATCGGTGAATACTACAAATTCGAACACACGGCAGCAGACCAGGCGTATTACACCGAAGGGAAACAGCTCGTCGGTGAATGGCACGGTCGTCTGGCCGAACACTTTGGACTGGTTGGGTCCGTTAAGGAAGAGCCGTACAATCGTTTAGCAACTGGCCAGCATCCCCGCACAGGCGAGCAACTGATCAAGCATAGACCTGCTGCTGAAGACAGCCCGGCATGGCTTCACACTGATCGCGCTTGGCGAGAGTATCTCGACAACACCTTCTCTGACGCGCTGCTGCGGGGACAAGACTGCTTTCGCCTTGTCCCGGAGAACAGCAGCCATGCGGAGAGCCGCCGCGCTCAGAACCTGCGCCCTAAATTGCCGGGGAGCGAACAACTGGGTTCGCCGGTATCTGAGCGTACCGCCGCACTGCTTGAAATGCATCGTATTGCGGCTCAGACATTCCAGGAGAATCTGGAAGCCGAAACGGGCAGGCAAGCCCGTGATTATCTCACTTGTCGTAACGCAGGGCGCGCGACGGCGCGGGAATTTGGTCTAGGCTTCTCGATCGGCTCTGGCACGCAGTTGGTGGAAAAGCTCGAAGGATTCGGGCCGGATCTCATGGAAGCTTCGGGACTCTTTGTGCGCGATCGCGGCGGGCGGTTTCAGGACCGATTCCGCGCTCGTCTCATGTTCCCGATTCAGAACCGTGATGGCGCGGTCATTGCGTTCGGGGCGCGCGAACTCGGGGACGGGCCTGGGCCGAAGTATGTCAATTCGCCGATTACAGAGCTTTATCAGAAATCAGCCGTACTGTACAACCTTCATCGCGCCTCGCCTGAAGCGGGCAAGAAGGGCCGGGTTGTGCTGGTGGAAGGATATATGGATGCCATCGCGGCGCATTCTGCCGGTGTCCATAACGTGGTGGCGACGTGTGGCACGGCCCTGTCAGAACAACAGCGTGACGGGATAAAGCGCTGTGCGTCTGAAGTGGTGCTGGACTTGGATGGCGACGAAGCCGGGCGCACCGCTGCGCAGAAACACGCGGGCGCACTTCTTGAACACGGACTCAACGTACGCGCGCTCGACCTTCCGGGCGATCCCGCAGAATTTATATCCGAGCACGGCCCGAAAGCATACCGGGACAAGATCAAAGGGGTGGGGCCGCTGGTTGAGTGGCTGACTGCGCGTGCGAGTCAGAAGTATGACATCACGACAGTGGAGGGCAAGGTTGACGCGCTGCACTGCGTGATTGAGACGCTTGAGCGGATCACGCCGGAGAACCGCAAAGTGATCGCGGCCGAGCTCGCCGCTTATCTGCGAACGCCAGTAGTAGGCGAGCCTCAGGAACAGAAGCCCAAGAAGCACGTGGAGCACATTGCAGCGTGGGACTGGACATTGGCGCCGCACAAGAGTTACTCGGTCACCGCGCTGGTTGGCGGCGATACGGGTTTAATCGACGATCACAAGAAGGCCGTGCGGATCGCGCTGGACGCCGGCGAGAAATATACACAGGCACGGTTACCGGATACGGCCCCCATTACAACTGCTAATTGGTGTGGGGCTTTGTTCTTACACGATTCGGCGCGCCCGGTGGGAGACGCTCCACCTAACCCTCACCTACACACTCATGCGGTGGTCTTCAATATGACGGAGGCCGGGGATAAGATCCGGTCCGTAAAGGCGCACGAGTGGTATCGGATTCAGAGCTACGTCGCGGCAGTTTATCAAGCTGAAATGGCCTATGCTGCTCGGGCTCGCGGATACGAGTTGGAGCACGGACGCAACTACTCGACGGCCATCAAAGGTTACACGGAGGAGTATCTGAGAGCCGTGAGCGCACGAACGGAAGAGATCGAGCGTGAAAAGGCTGAGAAGGGCTTGGTGGGTGCCGAAGCGGATGAACGAATCAACAAACGTTTGCGGCGGGCGAAACAGACCTGGGAATCCGCAGCGCTGCGCCAAGAGCACAGAAAGCAGGCCGAGCAATACGGGAACGATCCTGAGAAGGTCGTGGCAGCGGCACGCGAGCGCTGTTCGTTAGTTCTGTCCGAAAGCCTGCGGGAACCGCAGGCCGACCGCGCGATAAATTTCGCAAGGGCTCGGTTGATTGAGGCGAATGCCGTGGTCGATCATTACGAGCTGATGCGGGACGCGCTGCGATTCGGCCTTGGGCATTTGCGCCTGCAGGATGTGGAACGAGCCTTTGACCGGCGCATGGTACAAGAACAACGAGAGTTTGTCCAGGTGGGCCATTATCGCGCGAACGCGCCGGGCGCGCGATACACCACGGCCGAGATGCGAAAGCTTGAGCTCGACACGATCGCGCTGGCGCTGAAGGGCAAAGGATCGACTGAACCCATTGCCACGGACCTGACCCGAGACCGATTCCGCGAAGAGTTCAAGCATAGGATAGTCGACGGAAGAAAGATCAAACTGAGTGACCCGCAGCTCTGGATGGCATGGAACGTTCTCACCTCGCGTGATCAGGTAATGATCGTGCGCGGCGCTGCCGGCGTGGGCAAGAGTACGGCCATGAAGCCGATCGGGGAAATAGCGGCGCATCGTCGCGGGTTCCGCTCGGCGGGTTATGAAGTACTCGGGTTGGCCGCAACCGGCGCGGCGGCAAATAACTTGGCTGAGATTGGGATTCGCGCGGAAACGCTGCAATCGCACCTGATGCTAGGAGTGCCCCTTACGGCGAAAAAACGCTTATACATCCTCGATGAGGGCAGTCTGGTAGGCACCCGCCAGTTTCACGACTTCCTACACACCGTGCGGTCAGAGGATCGAGTGATTGTTGCGTACGATCCCCGGCAGCATCAATCTGTCGAGGCCGGCCGGATTGTCGAAGAGCTCGAACAGGCCGGTGTGGCAACCTTCCGGCTGGAAAAGATCGTAAGGCAGCAGAACGCGCCGGAGCTGCTCGATGTCATTGAGCGCTTCGCGCGCGGACACATGCGGGAAGGTCTCCAATTGCTCGAAGAACAGAACCGAATCCGCGAGGTCTCTGACCGCAAGAAACGCTTTCAGGTCATCGCTCAGGAATACGCTGCCAGCCCAGAGAACACGCTCATCGTATCGCCGGACAATCGATCCTTGGCTGAGATCAATGCGTCCGTACGGGCAGAACTCCAGATGCGGGGGCTGCTCAAGCCGGATCGCTACGAAGCGCAGATCCTGGTGGGCCGGCGTGATGTGCGAACCGAAGACCGCAAGCATGCAGCGACGTACAACGTTGACGACGTGGTGCGCTTCGGAAAGACTGTGGGCCCGCTCGGCGTGGCGAGCGGTGACTATGGCCGCGTAATAGCGCGGGATGCTGAAGCAAATCTCGTGACCTTGCGATTTGGGAGCGGCCGGGAGGTAACCTACGATCCGCGCCGGGCTTTTGGGGTAGAGATCTTTACGGCAGAGAAACGCTCGCTTGCAGAAGGTGAACGGGTTCAGCTGACCCGGCCATGGAAAGATGGCAAGCGCACCAAAGTGGCGAACCGCGAGCTCGGAACCATTGAGCGACTCGACCGGACCGGCAACGCAAAGGTGAAATTGGACAACGGGCGCAAGGTGGATTGGAAGCTGCCGGCGATGCCGCACATCGAGTATGCGTATGCGATGACCAGTTACTCGCTGCAATCGAAGACGTGTGAGCGGACGCTGCTGCAGATCGATACCGGCGACTCACGCATTCGCTTGTTGCTAGATAAGGCGCTGCTGTATGTGGGTGGCTCTCGCGGCAGTCGTGATCTTCTGGTCTTCACGGACGACAAGGAGCATTTGCTCAGCGATGACAGCCCGGTGAATCGTCTGGCGCTGAAGCCGAAGGCCCTGGCGCGGGAAGAAATTGAAGAGCGCGGCTTCGCCCCGGCGGCCCGTATTGCTTCCTAAAAGGCCGTTCAACGCGGAACATCGAAATCGACGCCGAACGGCGACTTTGAAAGGCCCGGGATGTGCAAGCGACCTTGCATTCTCGGAATCGGGACTTCAGGGCGAAATTCTAAGCCAGGGCTACCTGTTCCGCCTGAAATCCTTTGGGCCCTTTCTTCACAACAAAGGAAACGCGTGCTCCTTCATCTAGGCTGCGATAGCCAGCTGCCTCTATCGCGGAGAAATGGACGAAGACATCTTCGCCGTTTTCGCGTGCGATGAACCCAAAGCCTTTCGAGGCATTGAACCACTTTACGGTTCCAGTTTCCTTCATAAGAGTTCTCTCTTTCGTGCTGCAAAAACCTAACACATCAAATGAGGGAATCGAGAACTGCTTACCATTTTGGAGGCGGGCTGTGCCGAACGAATCAAGTGACCGGAAGGAATTTACGTGCTCCTAAACATAACCCGTTACCGAGGATTTTGTCAAATGCGAGCATCGCCTTGGCGCGTGACACTATCGCTGCAGTTTGCGGATTACGCTTCCGAGTTTCGCCCGCTCAGCTGGAGTCGCTCGGCTGTAATCGTCAGTGGATCGAACAGGAGGTCGCTGATCCTTACCGTCCGCCGTCTTCTCGGACATCGCGCGATTCTGAGCGATCCGAGCAGCGGTGCGTTCTGCAGGGGTCATCAGGTGATAGGGCTTGGCCATACCGGTACCTATATCATCATCTCGCACCTGTACGATCAGCGTAATTGTCGAACGCCAGAGGATCAGGTATTCCGGGGTAAAACGTTGGGTGCCTTGCGATGAGAGCCGCAAGCCTTAGGCTCTGACGAAGGTTGTTAAACCGCGTCTAGTGCGCTCGCGCAGTTGGCATTCGCGCAACGTGTCCGCCAGCGCTTCCAGGTTAGGCACAGCATATACAGAAAAGTTGGCGAATTCGGTGTCTGACGAAAAAAGATGCAGCCGTGCATTCCCTAGTACTCGCCACGCGATAGGCTTGCGCAGTTCAAAATGATCGATGCGGAACATTTCCAGATCCTCGCGGCTCTGCGTGAGAAGACCGCGCTGTATCCTGATGCGCTGTGTCGTGATCGTGTATTGGATCCGGGGAACCAGGAATGCAGTCAGCGTCTTTGTCCCGATTGAGGGGCTGGCCAAGCATTCGGCGCGCGGCTCCGTTCGCATCGGGAGTCATCGCTTAAGTCTCTCCTAGTGACGTTACACCCATCGAGCTACTGCGGGACAAACGTTCCCATCACTGGGTATCCACCCGGCAGCATGGCCGTCGTGAGAAAAGGTGGAATTCCCAATCGATGCCGCTCAAGGTTGGCCCACCATAGTAGGGCATCGGCTGCATAGACCAGCTTTGGTAAATGTCGCATCTCAAGAGGCTTCAGTACGCCGTCATCTTCGATCATGCAAATACCTGAGTGAGCCGCCTTATTCCTAGCTGTGTAAAGTTCGCAAACCGTATCCGCCCAATTAGTGGCAAAATGCAGGATCTTCGCAGAGCGAGGATTGGAGGTGCCCAGGTCTACGGTGCGAGTCAGAAATTTAGTTTTGAACGTCTCTCTGAAGATCGAGGGTCGTTTGTTGTTTGAGAGTGACTTACGGCTAACCAGTTGGTCAATGAGCGTTGTCACCTCTATCTCGCACGCTATGCCTAACAGCATAACCGCATTCAAAAGAGATCCACGCCTAATTTCGAGGAGTGCGTCAGAAATGATCACTTCCGCATTAGAGGGCGAATACCCTTTCTCGAGCATGTCACCCAGAAACCGCCACGCGTTCCAGTCAAGAGGTCTAATAATGAACGGCGTCGAGAAACCGCCCGCTCCGTCGAATGTGACTGTTCCAGACTCTACTCGGGCGCGAACCGCCTGATATACGGCACCCTCATTGGCCATCGTTAACCCAAGCCAGTACTGGCGCGCAACCGTCCTCAAGAGATGGATCATTCCCTCTAACGCCGGAAGGTAATCTTTCGGCAATGGCGTTTGCTCAATTGGATACAGATCTGTTTCAAAGGTGAAGGTCGTATACCTGACGTCAATCGCTTGCCTCGTGATCCGCCCTTCCACTTGCACGTTCGTCTGCCCTACTCGGGGCTTCAGCAGCTTGACCGGGGTTCCGAACCTCTGCAACGCTATCGGCGGCCACTCTGACGGATCAACCAGGTAAACGGCACCGAATATAGGGAACTCGTAAAGAGTCTTATCAGCGACCGAGGTGGTTTTAGCACTCTCCACAGCTGTAACAGGTAGCATTCCCAGGGGGAGACGGTCGGACTTTGATTCTCGGCCAATCATCAACTCTCAATTCAGTTTAAGGCTCGAAACTCTCGGGGGAATACAACAGAACAAGCCGTTCCCCGGTGACCTGATGTGCAATGCCTTCGCCATCACGGTAGCGCTTCAGCAGGGCCTTAGTGTGGGCAACCACATCGTCGAGGAGCCTAACTGGGCCTGTGTACGGTTCGGGTCCACATGAGCGCGGGCAAGACGTGCGTGAGAGTGCCCGCGCAGTTTCGTTTATTGTCGGCAAGCAGCTTGTCTCTGACTGCAGCAACTTGCGAGCATCCGCTGGCCCAAGCCACTGGTCTGGGTTAGCCAATGTCGCAGCGTCCGGCCTCTCGGGTTGTGCGGGAACGAAGATGATGTCTAGCAGTTGTCGCGTTTCGGGATAGTACTCCGTGACAAGTTCGGCAGCGGCAAAGAAATAGTGGCAGAATTCGTGGATCAACAGCTTTCGAAGCTCGGCACGATTTCTGCAAAGAGCGGTTTGGGCCGGAAGTTGTACGGCAAAAAACTGCTCCACTCGCGGCTTTTCCTCACTCGGAAACAGTACACTCAGTGGCGCCATCGCGCCATGAGTGCAATAACCGCTAGTATCCATCCAGAGATAGGGAAGCACCTCGATCCACGGGAGCGTTACGGGCCGCCCTTTTTGCTATCGACTCACGGATCGCAGCGATGCGCCGCATGCCGCTCACAAGTCGACGCCGCAGACGTGGACTTGCGACGTTTGCCTCCGCTAACCAAACCCACGGCGACCCTGCATACACGCGCTTTGATAACAGAGAGGCGACTTCTTGCGTTACGGCCCGTTGCGTGGCCTCACGTTTTCTGTTTCGGCTTGTTCTTACGGGCACGTTTTTTCGTCGCGGCATCTTTCGATCGCACCTCGGCGCTATTGGCAGCGGCCTTTTTCGCTTCTCGAGCGGCGACGGCGTTCCTTGCCCTCTCGGACCGCTGCTCAGCAGTCATATTTTCGGCAGCACGCTTGCCGCCGATGCTTCCGTACTGTTTTCCCAGCTCACCCAGGAACTCGCGCACCTCTTTGGGGGCTTTAGTTTTCTTCGCCACGTAGTACCATCTTACGCTGACTTTGATTTATTGTACATTTTCTCCTTGCGATCTAAGACTGACTTAGATATAGTGGTTTTGTCCGCAGTTGGCTTCGACAAAGAACAGAATCGGATCCTAGGGGGCAAAGGCTATGGCAGCGAATATCCACGAACAGCCAAGTAGGAGGGCAGATCGAATGGCATCATCACCAAAAACGCAACTCCCGTTCAGGCTTGGGGATTGCATCGTCCAAGAATGCCAAGTGGTGCAGACCGAAGAGTTCTGCGTGATCTGGGCCTTGAAGGCTATATATCGATTCTTCGTGCCCGCTGGGCTATGAGGGCGAAGATGCGCAATTGCGACGAAATCCACGCCGAGCCGATTGCAAAATGCAGAACAATCCCCCGATACCCCCGCGTCGGGCCGATCTGAGCAACCCTCCAGTGGTGCAAAGGGGAGGCAGCATGGTCATGGCATCCATTCACGAACAGCACGGACGACTTGTGAAAGCAGTCAAGCTCGCCGACGTTCTCGACGCGCTGCACATTACGGCCGCAGCGGCGGCCGACCTGACGAAGGCGAATTGGAAACTGTTCGCGCTCATCGCGAATGTGCCTACTCCCAGCATCGAAGCCCAGCAAGCCGTTGTTGAGCTTCTGAAGGCGCGGGAGAGCATGCGCGAGTGGGTAGCGCGGAGTGTAGTGAACGGACTTGTGGCGCAGAGGAGCGCCGCCTAGCAGTAAACCCAGACGATTTTCGGGGCACGTCAACCGGATGCTGAAAGCCCGGTCGCCCGAAGTGTGTGTAAGCAATGACTACCAGAAGAAAGGACCGAATAATGAACGAAAATAAGCGAGACGTTGAAACCTCGCCACAAACCCAATTTGCACGCGAGGTGGTGCGGGCACGCCAGATCTGGCGCCGCTACCCGATTCTCATCCTGACCTGCGATGAGGAGCTTCCCGGATGGATACGGAATGAACTTCCGCCCGTCGGCAGTGAAGAGAACACGCTGAATGAGGCGGGGCTGATTGAGCAAGGCATCCTAACCCCGGTCGATTCGACCGCGCTCGATGACGCGGACGGAATCTCAACCGGGGCCTATCAAATCTTGAGGCCGCTCCTGTCCTACGAAGTCATCGGGGATATGGATGAACGGCAGAGGGCTTGGGGTGGCTACCTCCCCGCGCTGTTTGACTTGCTCACTTGGCAGGACACCGCCCGCGTTGCTGTTGCAGCGGCTATTATTCACTCCGCGCATGATACGAATACACCCTTCGAATGGTTCGTCAGTGAACTACTTGATGACGCGACATTTCGGAGCAGAACTTACGACGACGTGTACCGACGCCTCGTAGACCATGCCGACGGCAATATGCGCGAAAGATGGCAAGAACTCATGCGGGCCGACAAGTTGATCCGCGCCGATTTTCCCAATGGTATTCAGCCCATCACTCAGTCCAAAGCGCGAAAGGAGACCGAATAGCCATGGCCGCGAAAACCACACGAAAGCGCACACCCGCGCCGCGACCTACGCCCCAGAAGGCGGCCCAACCTGCTAGCGGGTCTCCTAAATGCATCCGCGAAGCGCAGACTCGCAGCGATCGGCGATGCTCACAATTCCTAATCGAAGAATTCCGGCGCGAAGCGGAGGAGTTTCTCTCGTTCGCGTGCCCAAGTGAGATTGCGTTCATGGCCTCCGTATTCAGTCTCGCTTCGGGTGGAGGAGACCTGATCGGCCTTATCTTTCGTGCATTGAACATGGAGGCCGACGACCTGATCGGCCCAGTTTCCGATCAATCACTAACCGCCAGAGAGGAGTCACAAAGTGAATAGCAAGCCGACAAAAAGCTTACCGACGCGTCAGGCCCAAAGGGCCGAGCCTCGCGGAACTTACACCAATCCCCAGCCCGAACGGATCGAGATCGAGCAGTTTGGCACCGAGCATTTCCGCTTCCGATTGCTCGGATATCTGCAGGACTGCATGAGCGAAGTTTATACGCACGCGAACGTCGCAGACCTGGCGTTCCTGACCGAGATGCTGGGCTGCTTCCACGGCGAACTGGACAAGCAAACTGCCCGTTGCCGCCTGGCAGACCGCGCCTTGCATATGATTCTGGGAGTAGGGCTGCCCTCGGCTGTCGAATGGGACGAAAGGAGTTGCCCGTACCCGAACTACAGCCATCCCCTAACCCGCATCATCGATCAGCGGATCGCTTCTGATGCTTCCCTGCAGGTGGGCATTGAATATGACCTGAAGGCTTGGGACCGTGATTTGCACGAAGCGGATGGCTTTTCGCTGACGTGCTTCGAATACACACTGCTCAAGCGATACCTCCTGGCAATCCGGCGCTGGTACAAGGGGACGCCGCCACGCAAGGAAGACGCCCTACCCGCCGAAGAAGATGAAAACCCGGAGGTCGCATGAAAAGGGAGCACCTGGCAACCGAGACGTGGAACGGCTTCTTACGTCGTGGGCGTGGTGGTGATGTGGCCGCCGTTAGGTGCTTCGTTCGCCTGGAAATCGACCACCAATCGAAAGATCAGGAGCCCGCAACGCTTGCCGAGCAAACGGGCTCCCGATCCAGCGCAGCGAAGACAATCACCGAGGAGCAAGCCTCGTGAGTGCCCTCGCTCTCTTACCTCAGACTACGACAGCGGTCAGCCCTTCCGGGGTTGACCGCGTCCGCTTGTACCTGGAGTCGGCCCGTGCCCGCAACACCGTGCGCGGGTATCGCTCCAGCTTTAATCAGTTCCGCGCTTGGTGCGAATCGAACGAACTTCCGGCGCTTCCAGCAGGGCCGGAAACCATCGCAGTGTACCTGGGCGCAAAGGCCGGCCGGCTGAAGGCGTCGACACTCGAGCACCACCTGTCGGCGATCGCCAAGGCGCACAAGGCCGCGGGATACGATTCGCCGATCCGTGAGAACGTGCTCATCTCGGAGACTTTGAAGGGCATCAAGCGCACGCACGGCAGCGCAGTAGCCCGGAAGGCGCCGATCCTGACAGACGACCTGCGCCTGATGCTCCGATGCCTGCCGGAGAAACTGCTTGGTATCCGCGATCGCGCGCTGCTGCTGGTGGGCTTCGTGGGCGCGTTCCGGCGCTCCGAGCTGGTTTCGCTCGACGTGGCGGATCTGAAATTCACGTCCGAGGGCTTGCTCGTGACGCTACGGCGCAGTAAGACCGATCAGGAGGGCGCCGGTAGAGGAGTGGCCATCCCGCACGGCGCGCATGAATCCACGTGCCCTGTGCGCGCGGTGCAGGCCTGGCTAGCAGCGTCCACGATTGAGGAGGGTCCGGTGTTCCGGCGTCTCAACCGGCATGGACATATCTTCCCGGAACGCCTCAGCGATCACGCGGTCGCGCTGGTCGTGAAGAGATATGCGAGTAAAGCCGGGCTAGATGCCGGCGCGCTGGCGGGCCATTCTCTTCGCGCGGGGTTTGTGACGTCGGCCGCGCGGGCTGGCGAACCCGAGCGGCGCATCATGCGTCAGACTGGGCATCGCAGCGTGGAGATGGTAATGAGGTATGTGCGCTCGGCCAACATTTTCAGCGATAACGCGGCGGTTGCGTTAGGGCTGTGATGGCATTTGGTCGGAATCCGGGGTCTTGGTATAAGGGTGAAGCGTTGGTGCGCCGAACCGACATTTGCAATGTTCCGAATTTTGCGGTATAAACAAATTTAACCCGCCGGCAGCGTGCTGTCGGCTCAAGGGCCGTAGGGGCGCAATCCTCTGCGGCTTTTGCTTTTTACATGCGAACAATTGTCTATGTTGACGGGTTCAATCTCTATTTCCGGTTACTGGAGAAACGACCCGCAGTCAAGTGGCTGAACATTAAAGCGCTTGCAACACATCTGTTGAGCCCGGCGAACAGAATCGTCGGCGTCAAGTACTACACCGCGCGTGTATCCGGGCGCTTCGATGTCAATGCGCCCGCACGTCAACAGATCTATCTCGACGCATTGCGCACCGTTCCCGAGATTTCCATTCACATGGGCACGTTCCTGCTATCCGAAAAATTTGCAGGTCTCGTCAAGCCGCCGGAATTTCGACCGCGGTTGGTTCTTCCGCCGCCATGGCCCGACGTTGTGAAAGTGATCAAGGTAGAAGAAAAGGGCAGCGACGTAAATCTCGCTTCTCACCTGCTAATGGATGCGTTTCAGGGGAATTTCGATGTCGCGGCTGTTCTCTCGAACGACAGTGATCTGGTTGAGCCAATCCGAATTGTGACGCAAGTTGTAGGTAAGCCTGTTGGCTTATTGTCGCCGGTCTCGAATCCAACTCCAGAGCTAAACCGCGTTGCCAGTTTCATACGGCGGATTAGCGTCAGTGATCTAGCAGCGTCACAGTTTCCTGACCCGGTGTCATGTGCCGATGGCTCCAAGTTGAATAGGCCGGCCTCGTGGGTGTAAGGATCGACAATTAGCCGAATCGTAAGTCAGACACGTGGGATGAGGACCAAGTTCCGCCATCCGTTCTGAAACATCGATTCGTCTTTTCAAACCTTTTAGGAGGAGCATTACCTCCTTAATCTTCACCTGGTTAACTGGGCGAGACAGCCGGAATTGAATGTTGATCTCCGAACGAATGTATTGTGTTGACGACGCGTCAAGACGGTATATGATCATAGCCTATGCCAACCCGGTACGCAGCCGTTAGCATCGGAGTATCCGAATCCGATCCGTTTAGAGTAACAGAGCCGGAAGGATTTTGGCTCGCGGTAACGCGAAGGTCCGCCGAGAAGAGGACCTCAAATCTGTTGGAGGAAAGCCCAAACCGATTGGAAGGAAGGCTTCGCACTCAGTTTTTGGGAGAGCTACAGGACTTCGTGACCCGTGCCCTCGAGGAACAACTCCCAACCGATGCAACTTTGGACTCGCCTGGGCATCGCACGCGTCTGCCGAAACCGCTGATCTTCGGCATACGCAATATCCGGTATAGAAGTCTTCATTTTGATCTCGCTATGCCGAACATTGACAGTGCCCTCGACGCCGTGGGTGCGAACTTGGACCTCTTGCAGTGCATTCTCGGTGCGTACATTCCGAGAGCGTTTTCGGACACTTTTGGGGTCGCCGCAGATGATTTTAGATTCAACGTCGAAGTCCCAACACCGCCTACTTCTGCAAACGGCGAGAAGGCGGCACCGCCGGCAAATGCGGACATCTCCAAAGATAATAAACAGTCCGCAACGCGCTTCCTTGTGCAGGTAATCCAGTCTCCCCTGATCTTTCCGATATTGCTTATCCTGATGCTTTGGTATTTTGCCCGGCAGGACACGATGCAAGAGCGCCAAATGCTCAATGCCCTAATGACGACCCTGCTACAACAACAGACGGAGACGATCCGGGTCATTAAGGACGCGATACCACGTCCTCAACTTACCGAAAAGGCAGAAACGAAAGCATCGCAAACTGCCAGCGATAGGAAGTAGGAGAAAAACGGTAAACGCCCATGATTTCGCAGGTAGAAAATAGAGAGTCGACCCGGTCACGGATCTCTCTAATGTGCGACAATCGACGGAATCGTAAGCTAGGAGCATGTAATGTAACATGTTGGCGTGCGCGAACAAGCTGACGCACCGAGACGCACCCCGACCTCAGCGGAAGTCCAGGAAGAGATCATCGATTGGTTTCGTGTGGTCTGTTTGCGGAAGATCTCGCCAGACCAGCCTCTTTCGTCCCATAAATGGGTAAAACTGACGGATATATTGGACTTGGTTGACAATCTCCGCCACCACTTTGAGTTCACATATCCTGATCGGGATGTGAATGTCTTGCTTCTGCATGGGATGAGTGCGTCCGAAATAGGCGTTTTCCTCCTTCCGCTTATTCGCCAGGCTCGAGCCGCTGATCCACGACTATGTGAACCAGGCGCGCACAAACCGATCAACCCGACAAACCGCCGGCCGTGGAAGGAACAGGCCCTGCGCGAAGAAACGTGTGTTTGTTGCGGGCGAAAGATAAAGCGGATGCGTTCGGGCTGGTATCTGGTAAATAAAGAACCACCGTCCTACGTACCGCCCTCGGCGTAATCGTATAGAGTTCGATAAAGCCGGGAATCGGAACCTAGAAACGCGACCAGGATGGGTTGTGAGCTCCAGGAACGCATCCCTAGGCTGATATGATGTCACGGTTCCGTGACGCCCAAGCGGCTTACAAGCCTACTCGAATCTTTCGTAAGAGCGCTAGACACTTTCAAGGCTGCGCTCGACCAGCACGCCAAAGCCATACATGAACAACAACAGGCCGCAGAGCGTCAACGTGAGCCAGAGGTACAGCAGATTATCAATCCTGAACTTCGCCTGCCAGTAGCAGTATCCGAATATTGCCGCGCCCAGGCAGAGACCCAACCGGCCAAGGAGCGCCGTGAAAGGATCAGAACGTTTTTGGAGATCGCAGCATTTCTCGCTGCTGCCATCCTCGCGTACTTCACTTACTCCACCCTTCAGCAAGTGAAGAGGCAGGCTGATGCCGCAGAGCACAGCTTGAAGGAGAGTGGTAACGCGTTTCGGACGGATGAAAGAGCTTGGGTTGCGTTTGACATCTTGAACTTGATTTTCCAGAAGGGATATCCGTTGGAGATTGTGACAGAGTTTACTAACAGCGGAAAAACTCCCGCGCTGAAGGTACAAACCTGTCAAGTCGCGGAGATCGTAGAGAACTCCCGGAGAGATATCGATCTGTCGTGTCCCGACAAAGCCAGAAGTCCAGGATTTACGATTGTCATGCCCGGACGGCATCTTCACCGGCTGTCCAATGCCGCTGGCTATAACTGGAAGGGTCCGTCTCCGACTACTGACGGATTGCTCAATGATCACCTGTTGCACAGACTGAGTCATGACAGTAGAGTGTTCTTGTACGGCAGGGTGGATTACCGGGATGTCTTCGATAAGCCACACTGGATCACCTTTTGCTCGATCCTGATAATACTTCCCGGGACCGTGGCCGGAATGCCCCAAACAAAGAATTGGGTCGATTGCCAAAACGGCAATGACGTGAACACCAACCATTAAGCGTATGAATGCTATGAGGTCGGAACCAACGCGATACATAGGTGGAGACGCGCATCCGTTAGTAATCATTGCCCTCCCACGCCCGCCGGGGAAAGGAGAAAGGGTGGACAAGGCCCCGACCCAGCGGGCGGGCAAAACTGACAGTCTTCACGTGCTCTGCGCTTTTGTGACGGCTTCTCTCGCCGTCTGCTGGCCGGAGTCTTCGAGCGACATGCCCCATTTCCGTAGCCATTCCTCAGCGTGCCTACGCGGGCCGGTCCGGTACTGATCAAATACTTGGTGTCCTGTATGTGCAAAACTATTGCGCGTCCAGAAATCTTGCGGGATAAACGCCACTAGGTGCTCTAAGATGCCGGCACGCACGTTACCCTGCGCCCGGTCGTACGTCCAGTAATCCGCCTCTTTATAGATCTCCGCAGCTCGTGTCTCCAGTTCTCGAAGTTCGTCCAATAGGGCAACCCGACGGATGAGGTTCGCCCCGAACCGGTGCCGAATTTCTGCCCGTGCGTCGAGATCCAGTTGCCTTTCCGCTTCACGGGCGCGCCGCTCCAGTTCTTCGATAGTGGGCTTGGCGTGGTTGAAGGCGGCGAGTTCAGCCTTTGCGGCCTCCAGCTTCTCCTTCAACCCTTTCAACTGCTGCCGCGCTGCGGAAGCGCGCTCTTCGAAGCTTGTATCGCTTGTGTCGGTGAACGATGCGACAAGCGGCTGTAGCGACTTCTGGTACTCGGCGAACTCGTCCCGCGCGTCCTCGACCGCTTCCTGGAGCGTTCGGCGGGCTCGCATCGTGTCCTTGGCTTCTGTCAAGGCCATGGCGGCATTGGAGGGCTGCGGTGTGGCCTCCAACGCGGGCTGGGGCTCTTCGTTGAGGCTGGCCGGAGCATCACTCACCGGGGGTACATAGGGCGGCCAGAGCTTAGGCATTGCCCCTTCAAAGGCAGCCTGTAAAGCGGGCTCCTCCGGAGGCGCGTACAAATGCTTTTTGACGTAAGGGTGTTGAGCGATCTCATCGGGTAATTCGTGCTCGCCGGGCTCAAAGGAATAACGTTGACAATTCCGGTTATCGAGATAGCTGAAGGCTTTGACCACCTTCACCTTGACCATCGTTCCGCTCGGCGCTTGGACAGCGCCAAACCCTGGGTTGTTGTCAAGGGCATCTCTGCCCGTTTGATGTATCACTTTCTTGTTTTCTCCTTTTGTTTCTCGTCTCTTTGTGCCCCGGCGGCTTACTACGAACACCCCAGCGCCGCAATCCGAGCAGTTACCTTCTGCTTTAGTTGATGGAGCATCATCGATCCTTACCGGGAGGACATTTGCGCGAGCGTGCGCTGAGTCTGCTTGTTCATGGCGTTGGTGATGCCACTGGTCACGGCCGATGCGACCTTCGCGTGAATGTCGTCCGCCGAGGCGTTCGGCTGCTCAATGTGAATCGTGATACCACCCACATCGACGGTGGTTGCGGGCACATAAGAGCCCCATGCACCAGCGTTTTGCATGATGCCACGGGCGTATTGCTCGCGAATGTCCGGGATCGCTGTGTGATTTTTCAGTGCGGCGTCTAGGGCCCCAGGGCCCCAGTTATAAGCTTCGAGGGCCAGCTTCAGGTCATTGTGATATTTGGCCAAGAGTTGCCGGAAATACTGGAGGCCGCCGATGATGTTCTGGAGCGGGTCGGTAGGATCAACGCCCATATCGGCGGCGGTGGAAGGCTTGAGCTGCATGATGCCAATTTCGCCGGCACGGCCGCGTTTTACATTACCGAAACGGTCATACTGCTGTTCGCCACTCTCCTGCTTTGCCTGTGCGCGTGCGATCCGTGGATCAATGCCCATCCGCGTGGCGATCACTGTGATGGCCTGATCCACCAATTCGCGCTGGTTGCGGAGATGATGTTGGAGGTCGGCCAGCAAGCTGATGCCACTACTGCTTTCTGGCTTCGCCAGATTCGATGTATCTGCCCATCTGGAACCCTGCTTAGCGTGTCGTTCGATCCACCCCGCGATCGCACTAGGGTTAAGGCCTCCAAGAAGTGAGATGGCGGGTATCGACCGAAACGTTCGATAGCCCCAATCACCCTGCTCCAAATCCCAAAAGTTGATGGGCTTATTCGGATCAAGTTTCCTAGGTGTCGTTCCGGGGGCTGGGGGCGCTGGCAAGACGGCACCGGCACTGGCGAGCGCAATACTGGCGGGAGTGGAGCCGGGCCGTTTGGCTTCTGCTGCTGCCGCTGCATCGCGTGCCGCTTGCAGCCGATTCGGTTCGTCTGCCGCATCGAACTCATCCTTCGCCGCGACGAACTTGCGTTCACTGAAGAGGATGACGCCCTTTGTTATATGAGATAGCTGTGTTTCGCCAGTAATAATCTTTTCGAAAGCGACACTGAGAGCTTCGAGCACATGGTGTATCGCGGTAGCCATGGTCTCGAAATTCAGCGTGGTTCCCTGAATAGCCTTATCGCCGGAAAGCTGCCCTACGACATTCTGGAAGAGGACGCCGAATTCCTTGAGTGCACCACCCGCGCTCTTCAGCATGTCCCAGGTATCGTGCAGGATCGGCACAACATTCGTCGCCAGTTTGTCCGCAATATTCGGCAGATCCTTTTCTAGCTTGTCGATCCACTGCGAGATGTCCGTATCCTTGAGTCCAAGTTTGGTAAACAGCGAGCTCGCAAATTCCATGCCAAGAAACTTGACATCGACCTTCAGGATGTCAAACTGCGTGATGAGATCGCGAATACCCTTCATATTGGCCTCGTAATTGGGGCCTAACTGCTTGGTCAGTCGGTCGATATGACTGCCAATGGTTATCGCGCGTGCATGCAGTTCCTTATCCCAGATGATGTCCTCCCAGGACTCCCCAAGGGCATCTGTGATCATCTGCATTTTCCGGGCATTCTCGGTCGTGGTGAACATATGCATGCCGAGCAACCGAAAGCTCTGATCCTGCTTGGCGGCATTTACTCCGACACCGATAACGGCAGCCGAGATACTGGTGAAGCCTGTTAATATAGCCCCCTGAAACTTAACGATATCTCCAGCGAATTTCCCTAGTTCCCAGCCTGTGCTTTTCGCGGCATGCTCGACTAAATTAGAAGAGTCTTTGAGTGCACCCTCGAACTTGCGGTATGCGGGCGCGGAAACATCGAATCCGAGTGAAATTAAGTATGACTCAATGACATTTGGCATAACAGTTAATTAAGTCGCTCCTTGTGAGCTATGGCGCCGTGAACTGCCTCGGCGTTGTGGCGTTCGTTCAGGTTGCCCGGCAGGAACGACCTTGTTACCTGGACCAGGATCGATTCGTAATATTGTCTTTCTTTCTCTGGATAACTAAAGATCAGATCCGCCCTCCTCGTACAACCGAAAATGGCCTTGATCACCGTCAGCCGGTCTTCATGCTTGACGACTAACTCGTACCCATCTGGATTGAGCCGGTCGTAATCAATCACGCCGTCCACCATGCTTAGCGCCCATTCGTGCTCCTTTGTAACGCTGGTTCCAGGCCGCAATATTGCTCCAAACGCCCAGAGGAATGCTTGCCGGTTAGCGGGCTGAAACATAGTGCTATCCGGCCGCGCGTATTCAGCGGCCGGGGCCCAATCTTGCGGGTAAATCACTGAGAATCCAAAACATGGATTTACGTAGCGCCTGTATCCTTCCGGCAGCAGCACCGGAAGGCGTAAGGTTTCGCCGGGAATGATCACGCGTTGGTGTTCCTCCTTTCGCTAGAACGCACACTCTTGTTCCACGCGGGCCCGAGCTCTAACGTACGATTCCGGTATGTATCGCAACCTAGACGCTTCCCTTTCGTAAAACAAATGGGCAGGGCGCTTGCAGCGTACAGGGCACGCTGGGAACGCGGACACCCCGCCCCTGAGAGATCGGGCGCGAAACAAAGGAACTGCATGGCACATGCAGTGATAAAGGCCGCCCTACTCCCAAAATCCATAGTCAGAACTTTCGCGGCTCGGCTAACGGTTTAGCCGCATTCTCAGCCGTCTGTCGATTCCAGAACTCACGGTGCTTTTTGTTCATTCCGACCAGAACCGCGCATTGAGCGTCCCGCTGGGCGCGGAGATCGCAAAACCGGGCCGCCTCAGTCCTCGCTGCTTCATCTCGCGCTCGCTGTAATGCCGGCGAAACCTCTACGGTGGCCCTCGCATCGTAAGTGCCGTCTACAAAACCTGCCGAGGATGTGCCTCGGTGACTCGTTCCGTATTGGGTTGTAGTTTGTCGCGGGCTTCCATCTCTTGTTCTCACCGAATCGCGTGTTTCGCCCGACATCGGTAACGCTTCGCCTCTAAATCGAATTCTCATAACCTATCCCCAGTCTGGCGATTCGGTATCAATACTGCCGCGAACGCCGCGTCGAACAAGCGTATTGCTTCGAGTTCCTCTTCCTGCTGCTGTTCCGTCAGTGGACGGCCGGCCATTTGGGCCTCCAGAACCATTTCCAGTTGCTCCAGCGTTTTGGTTGAGAGCGTCCTCAGCGCGAGTTCCATACGGATCTTGTCGGTATCTTCGGAGGGAGCGTGTGGACGCGCTCGAACTCGCTCTAAGTTTTGAATCCTGGCCTCGATCCGCATCGTCAATCCCTCTCCTGATTCGGTCTTACAAAAGAAATTCGGATCGGCCCTGTGACTGACGGAAGCATCATGAATTTTCCGCGCCCATCTTCCGACACCTCGCGTGGCGGTCGCTGTACCAGAAGCTTGATCGACGCGATAGCGGGACCGAGGGGGATGTCCGGAAACTTGGCCGACAGGTCGAGTTCGACGCCGACGCTCTCAAGTAACTTCGGCAGCAGCGGTATCGACTCGACTACATCGTCAGGTAGGGGAAAGTTGCCGCCGTGCTCGTGCCATTCCCTTGCCCGTTTCAGCAAGGTCTGGTGGACCTCCAATATCGAATCTGCCGCAATGGGCCACCTGCGTCCGTTGGCCATATGCAGAACCACTTCGCCCGTCGGTGAGCGGCGCTCCAGCGCCTGTAATCGGTTTCTGATGTTCATACGGTCAGCCCTGCCTCCGTTTCGGCTTCATCGCAGATCTCGTCGAAGATGTCGCGAAACTGCGCAGCGAAAAACTTTTGAAAGGGCGTTATCTAGTTCCGTGTTGCCGGAAAAGTGCTTTTCAAGTGCGGCAATACGTCGTCGAGCAGTGTTCATCTGGCCCTCCCTTATTCCTTGTCGTTACTGCCCCGTCCGTCCCAGGAGCCGCTGCCGGACGGCAGAGAGATTGTCAAAGTATTCATCGTTAGCCCGGCGAGCGGCTTCGGCTTCCGTATACAACTGCGCCGCCTGCGCGTTAGGGAAGCCATCCCGCGTTCTCTGCCGCCGTCGCTGCCGCTTTTGCCTCGCGTCATAGGCAGCAAGCCACTTGCGGGTAACTTCGCCTCTCGATCGTAAAGTTGAACTCATCGTCAATTCTCCTTACCTTCCAAAGTCAATTCGTGATCCTGTTTCGCCACTTTCTCTCGAAATCGGAAGAACGCTCCGCGTGTTTGCTCCATGGACTCTCGCGTGTCCAGGCCGGCATTCCGCAAGCTCTGATACATTTCGCTGGCCATGCGGGAGACCACTCCGTAGTTGCCGAACTCCCTCAGCGCTTCCGCATCGAAGGGATCAGACTCAGATCTTGCTCTCGGCGGCCGACTATACAGACTCAAGCGGGGCTTGCTCCTCTCGTACTGGTCCTCGCAGCGCGCAACGGATCAGTTCAATCAAGTGGGCTCCATCTGGCTCCTCAGAGCTTTGGCTGGATGCAATTAGATCTAACTGGCACTTTTGCTCTATTGTTGGATTCCCGCAAGACACGGTCTCGACTAGATGCAGGCGAAAATCTTCCACTCCGCCGATTCTGCCGCTAAGCCGCTCGATAGAGCCGTCCGGCATGCGAAGCGTGACATCGCCGCTGATAAGTCGGTGCTCAAGCGCCTGCAGTCTGGTTTTGATATTCATGCGGCCCTTCCCGGTTGCGCGGTGCTTTTTGCTGCGCTTCTAACGTGGGCTTTCAATACGGCCGCACAAAGACTGGGCGCACCGATGACCTCAATTTCCTTCGAGTCAGTGCCGAGATACGTCAAGAGCACCCGATTTTTTCTCCTGCGGTTCGGAGCGAGTTGCTGGAATATTACTTGCCGCGCGTGGTCGTTAAGCCACCGGAGCATTGCTGCTGCGGTCATACGGCACCCCCTTCCGTGGTGCTTACCGGCACGGGCCTCAGTTCCACAGTGGCTGCGATTTCGGCGCGACCCTGTTCCCACTCAATAAAGAACGGTCGGCCACAATTTGGACAGACGGGTAAGCCATTGGCCGGGATTTCGACGGCTAGAGCGCAAACGCACGTCATCTGATACACCTCGACTTGGCTCATTGGGCTTCTCCCGCGCTTTTCTCCAGCGCTTCCAGGCGTTTGAGAATGTCAAAGTGCTCCGTAACTCGCATTAACCCCTCAAGTCCGTTTCGGGCGGCTTGCGCCCGCGCGGAGGGATGCGCGTCTTTGTCGATACAAATTTCGCGGAGCGTATCGGCGAACGTCAGTGCGGAATTGTGTAAAGAATTCACTGCGCTTTCGAGCATGCGTTCCCTAAGCTGGCGATAGCGCTCCTGAAATTCTGGATCTTTGCGCCACCTGAGACCGGTCGAGGGAGAGATGCCCGCTGCTTTGGCGGCTTGCTCGAAACTCGGATTGGCCAAAAGCGCAGCGAGCAATTTCTCTTGCGCCTTTCGTCCCTTCGCGCGCGCGCGTGGCTGCGTCATAGTGCGTCAGGTCCCGTCACTTGTCCCCCGCTCCCAGGCTCATCGCAGATGAGGCTCTCCTACAGAAGGAGTTTGGACCGGTCCCCAGTACTGTATACAGGCCAAGCACCTTTCCGGTTTACCCCAGCAACTTAAACATCGTCCTTTGGCAAGTAACTGCTCCTGTCTTGCGCTCTGATCTTCCGCCTTTGCTTTGCGACCCGCGTCGCACACTTCGCAAAAGGCTGGGACTGATCTGCGGTTTAGTTGATTCTTCTTACCTTCTATGCGTCCGGTGCCGTGACAATATCGGCAGTTTCTGGCTTCTTCTGCTGCCCGCTCTGCCAGTTTTCTGAGTTTGACATCCAACTTGCTTTTGGGCGGCTCGGACTCACCCGGATCAAGCTCACTTATGTGGATCGCGAATTCGCGCGAGGTCTTGATGAGTAAACCCACGGGATTCTTTGCCGAAGACGGCTGTGGAAAGCGTTTTACATGAGCGAGAAGGTGCTCAAGCGTTACTGGGATACCGAGTTGTTCGCTTGCCGCCTTCAAATTCTGGTCAATGTAATGCCGCGCGGTACCGTCGATGCCGCGCCCAATTTCATCCTGAAGCTCCGGCCACAGGGGTCTTACTGGAACTCGAGGGTTTCCGTTTTGAGAAAAGATGGCCGTCGGCGTCGCCGTCGGCTCGCGCTCGTCGACCCATTCGGGCTCTACGATTGTGGAAATTGCTGATGACGATGTCGATGTTCCATTTAAGAGTTCTAATAGAACATCGGGTGAACTCCCGTTCGGGGTTATGGGTGCATCTGCTTCGGGGTTATCTGTCTTGCCGTTCGGGGTTCCAGTGGGATAACGGTGAACATCCGTTCGGGGTTCCTCGGTCGAAGATTCGACAACAGCGTCCGCTTCTGGGCTGCTTTTTATCCAAGAACGGTGAACCCTGTTCGGGGTTATTAAGTAACAACTGCTCCTGCCTGGCAGCGGTCGATCACCTTTCCGGGTGGGAGCGCCTCCCAATGAACGAAAGATGCATCGAACGACGTTAGCGGCCTCAAGTCGCCTGAGGATCTTCTGCACTCCGCGGTCCGTGAGCTGAGCTATGCGAGCGATGGTACAGACGGATGGCCACGCCGCGAATCCTTCCGCCTTGGGAACCCATGGCGGCCACATGTCCGAGTTAGCATTCGCATGCTCGCAGAGGATGCCGAACACGATTCGGTCGGATGTGCTCAGCGCAGTGCCGACCAGATCTTTCATTTTTGGTGGCCGCAGATTGCGGACCAAGCCATCACCGCAATCGGCTATGGGCTTAGCAGCAAGAGACGCCGGGCCCTTTCTAGGTGCGCCTCCGGTGCGGCTCGCTATTGCCGAGGTGATCACGCACAAAGGCGTGGCCATCGCCGGGGGGCCACAGGCGACTTGGTGCTGCGTGGGGAACGGTGTCGCCGCCATTTTTTACCGGTTCCCCTTTCGGTCGAGGCGCGCTCGCCGTATAATCGAATTGAGTTTTAGATGTTCCAGCGCCCGTGCGGCCAGTAACCGCGGCGGGCGCAACTTTTTTGGAGTCATTTGGCCACTGCGACCTCCCACTCTGAATCAGTCTCGGCCGCATTAAGAGCAATTCGGGGTTGAGTCCCTTCCGCGAACAAAATGCGTCCGATCCGGTCCGCGTCCGTCTGGTCTAAGAACACGAATGCTGCCGTAATCACAGCTTGGAGTTCGTCACATCGCTGTTTGATCCGCGGGCGCTGCGCAAGCTGGTGTCCGATAGCTGCGGCACTCCTAGCTGAGTAACCAGCGCGAACTGCCGCGTTCTTCAGTGACATTCCTCGCACGACCGCTCGTGCGAAGGTTTCCTCTTGCTGATTGAGCTGAGGCATGATCCTCCGAGATACAGTTTCTGAGGTTTGTTGCGGGGAACGAGGAACCCAAAAGGGTGGCGGCAGAATGCGCGTGTGCACCGCTTTTTGAGGACTTGTGGGGGAACTATGAGGAAACGAGCGGTCTGGTTGGGCCCGCAAGTCTAAAACGAACAAGCCAAGGCGCCATCCATCGCCATGGATGCGTTTTTTGGGTAGGCTAACCGCCAAAGGCGCGTAGATTGCACCCAGCGATAAGCATGGTTTCGTATGTATTATCCCTTGGTCGACAAAGTAAGTCAAGCGAGTTTATTGTCTGAAGTCACAGGCCAGTTGATAGATCTCGCTTCCGCTCATCCGGCCAACCGTACATGACAAAAATCACGCGCGCTCGATGGGCCATCTATGCAGCTTTGACCGGACAGTCGGTTGCCTGTCTGGCATGAACGAGTTCGGTCGCCCGTTTGCGAATTGCCTGATCGATACGGCGAGAATCAACGCGGCCCTGAAACCACTTGGAAATCGTCGTGCGGTTCACTTTAAGGTCGCGTGCGATCTTCGCAGACTCGCCATAATGCCTCAAAAAAAGCCGCCGAAGCTGGGATCGCGTCATCTGGTGATACCTTTTCCTTTACAGCAAAGTTGTGGACTCCACAATACGACTATCCGCTATCCATCAAAACTAGTCAAGGGGACAATGTCGGGCAATAGAGAAGTGATACAAAACGCGCTCCGAAAACTGAGGAAAGAGCGCGGTTTAACTCAGGTTCAACTTGCTAACGCGCTTGATATTGCACCAACGTCTATATACCGCTGGGAAGCCGGTGCCAGCTCGCCGGACATGAGCATGCTTCTCGGCCTCTGGCATTTTGCAATGAGGACGGGCACATCGGAGGCCGCCGCAGAATTAGCTCACGTCTTAATGGAAGAGTCACCGGTCTTGAAGCCCCTCGTTGAGCAAACTAGATTCGAGGCCCAGAAATCCCTTGAAGAGTGGGCGGGAAGTCTTCCCGAAGACCAGCAGAATCTAGTTGCTGGCCTGATCGCCTTTTTACAGGAGAGTACGGATGAAACTGCGCACAAGATAATCAAAGTGATCTTGGAGCCTTGGATAATACCCACCAAAGCTGTCATGCTGCACCTCGGTCTCGGTCATGCACTACAAGAATCGGAGGCCACACAAGATCGTGATAGCAAACGTAAATCTGCAGCGAAACCTAAGAAAAGCAAGAGCAAACCCGCGCACAAATCCTAATACATAATCACCGGGGTCTCGTCGCGAATTGCTGCATTCCCCAAGTAGCAGGCCGCATTTTGCTATTGACTATACAGCAAGACGATGGGATAGTCATACTGTGGAGCGCACAGTTTGCTCTACACTTGGATATTTTTTGTGTCGGGCGTAGATATAATCCGAACCATCCTCACGGATGCCTCTATGCCCAGACAGCGCTTCCAGGACCCCAAAATTCAGCAAAGCAAGAATGGTTCTTATTTCATTCGTCCCTGGCTCGATGTGATCACTGCCGAAGGCCTTGAACGGAAAAAGAAGACCATCACTCTCGGGCCAGCCAGCATCGGAAAGCGCGCTGCAAAGACCGCCAAAGATGAGGCGATGAAGGCGATCAATCGAGCGGACTTTGTTGTTCAGTCGCAAATTCCATTTGGAGAGTTGCTCGACAATTTTTTGCGCGCGCATGTAGAAAAACTGGGCTACGGGTCGCGCTGCAAGTACACGAATCTTGTGAAGAACCACATCCGGCCAGCGTTCGAACGCTTGTCGCTGTACGAATTGACCACGAAACGCATTCAGGACTGGATTGATGAGAAAGGCAAGACCGGCCTCTCGTGGTCCACGCGCGCCGACCTTCGACAGCTTCTCAGCGGTATTTTCAGTCGAGCAATCGAATGGGGCCTGTATAAAGAGCAAAACCCAGTCCGGTATGTGAAGATCGGCCGGAAACGGTTGGTACGAGAAAAACGCAAATTGACGGATGATCAGACTCGCCGGTTTCTGGCTGCTCTTCCTTACGACCTGCGGGTCATGTGTTGTGTCGGCCTCTTCTCCACCCTACGCGTCAGTGAGAGTTTGGGTCTGCAAGAAAAGCACCTCGATTTTGAGCGGGGCTTAATCATGGTCCGGCAACGTTTTTGCCGGGGTGATTTGGATCTCGCTAAGAACGAAAAGGCGGTCCGCGATGTGCCGATGGGTTATCTGTTGCCAGACCTGAAGCGAATGTGCACAGGCGATCCGGACGCTTTCGTGTTTCGGATCAAGACGAAGCCGGCCTGGGGTACCCGTGCCGGTCAACGCTCGGAACCGAAAGCAATCTGCCGCGATGACCGAGACCTTAATCAGCATTTCCTTCGACCCATAGCGAAGGCTCTCGGCTTTTACTGGAAGGGCTTTGGATTTCACGCCCTGCGACGCGAAGCGATCACCGCGATTGGTTCCGTAGCTGGAATAGGGCAGGCCATGAGCGCTGCGGGTCACACGCACGCCGACATGAGTCTGCTGTACACGCTTCAGGATTGGAGCGAGCAAGACCGTGCAATCCGTGCCCATCAGGAACGGATCCTTGGTAAACCGGATGGAGGAATTCAGTGATGGAGGGGATGGTGGGCCCGAGAGAACTCGAATCTCTGACCTCCTGCGTGTCAAGCAGGCGCTCTAACCAACTGAGCTACGGGCCCGGGAATCAGCGTGTGAACTGGGCGCTAACTGACTGTGAAACTGCGCAAGCCATTGAATCATTTGATCTCACGCTACCGTGTCAAGGTAGCGCTCTAACCAACTGAGCTAAGGGCCCGGGCAATTTCAACGATAACACGTCGGTCACTATATAAAACGCTATCTGAGTGCCCGTCCTGTACCGCTGTCTACCAGATGTATTCCTTAGCTCGTTCCCGGCGCTTGTAACTATCGAGCACGTGGACCACACGAATCTTCTTGAGCTTGGCAGGCGATAACTGCCCCAAGGGAATGTATACAATCTTGCGATTCACTCGCGCCGCTAACCTCCGGAAGATGCTCCTGGGGGGCTTTGCGGCCACGTAAATGACATGCCGCTCCATCGAGTAATCGAGAGCCGCCATCAGCAGCCGCTCGGCTTTTGTTTCCGCCATGTCGTAATCGCTGTCGCTCCACACGTCATAGAGGCGGCGCGGCGGCAGTGTCATCAGCAGGCCCCCATATTCTGCTCGCCCGATTCCGGGCCCCACCACGTGATCGAACGGGAGCGTGGAATAGAACGCCATGTCCGACTCGTTCTGATGCTCGCCTAACCACGTGGTCAGATATCTGTAACGATCGGCTCTATCTTCGTCGAAGATAATCACCACCGCTCCGACTTCGCCCGAAAACTTGGCCAACTCGCGAACATACAGCCGGCCCTCGTGCCAGTTGCGAATTGTCTCGCGCAAATCAATGCCATCACGTACCGATGTCGTAAAGGGTTCCACGCGCGAGCGTTCTTCCGACAATACGGACTTCGCGTAATTCTTCAAGAACTTTCCATAACCCTCTATAATCAAGTCTTCTGGCGGATAGGAGCAGATGGACTCTCCGGTCGTCTGGCGCGCCCACTCACCTTTCACCTCTTCGCGTTTGCGCGGCACAAGCCCGGTCGGCTTCAGCATCTGCTTCATGCGCGGCAACCGCCGCCGAATTCGCAGTTTGCGCGTCCGCAGCCAAACTTCATCGCCCGATAGATTCAAAGTCTCGAGCGGCGGATCCTCGCTTCGCTGCACCGTGAAGCGGTTGGCCATCTGCCAAACTTCATAGGCGTAGTTGTCATCGACAATGCACCGCGCGCCGAGAGCCAGATCGTAAGCTCCGGGTACAAGCCGCCCATCCAGCATGGCGAGGTTGCGTGTAAATTTCGCGAGACTGAGCCGTTGCCAGGCTTGCATTTGCTCGCCCGTACTAATGGCGTATTCTTTCTCGGCTTCGCGCAGCAGAGCGAGCTGCCAGCGGCGGCGATCGAGTTGAAAGTCCAAAATCGGGCCCCGGCTTGCTTCGTACTTCTCCTGAAAATATGGCGCATCACTCGTCACTTCGGCGAGGCACTCGGGATGCAGGTTGAAGAGCTCGGCGCGATCGAACAGCCTCACGCGCGGCGCGGGTGGCTCTTCTTGCGGAATCTCCATCGCGTCCAGTAGAGGATCCAGCAGATTCAGCGAGACGACCACACAGATGGATGCGAGGGGGTCTGCACCCTGCAGCTTCCATGCCATGGCGGACGCGTGCGCCTCCAACTCCGGCGTGCGCTGCTGCGGATGGACACGATAGGCCTCCACATATCGTTCCATTCCGATGAGTTCCACCGAATACGGTTCCGGATAGGTGTCATTCAGATGCGGTCTTTGGTGTGTGGCCGGTTCCAGGAACACGGTATCGGCGGAGATCTCGGCTGCCGTTCGAAGTGCTTCCACAAACGGATCAGCCGGTTCGACAGGAATATATGTGGCGCGCTCCTCTTCCTCGCTGCTGTCGTCGGGAATCAGAATGACCGACATCCGCGGCAGCCGATCCAACGCCGCACGATACGCGCTCTCCAGAGAAGACGGAAGCTCGACGGCAACAACGCGCGGCCGTTGCTCGACGAGATAGCGGCGCACGCGGGAGGAAAACTCAATGCGGCCCGGAACTACCGGCAGATACGTAATATTGCCGCGGCTGATCGTTCCCGCCGTAGTCGATTCCGTCGCCATAGTTGACTATCGGCGTAAGCTGTAGCGGGCCGCTTCGTTTCCCAGCACCAGGCGGACGGCCGCCTGCAATAACAAACGGTGCGGCTGCCCGGTCTCTGCATTGAGCTTTAAGGCATAACGAGCGATGTTGATGCCATCGCGCACCGTGTAGCCTTCGTCCGCCGCGTGCGCCTGCTGCAGGAAATCGGTTACGTACTGCAACACGTCTTCGGGCGAAAACGGGAGATTCTCGCGCAGGATCGCGAGTTCCTCTTCGCGTTCGGGGAAATCGATGAGTATCTGAGGCTGCAGCCGCGAATGGATGTATTCCGGCAAGTCGAAGGTCGAGGAATCGTCATTCATCGTTGCGACCAGCCGAAAATTTCGATGCGCGTGAATCTTTACGCCCGCCACGATCGACTCCACATACCTCCGCGTATCGAGCAGCGGCGCCAGGCTCGCCCAACTCTTCTCACTCATCCGGTTGCCTTCATCCAGCACCGCCACACCGCCGCGGATCATCGCCGTGACCAAGGGCGAAGCAACATATTTCAATTGAGAAATGCCTGCCACCACCGGCGTAATCAGCAGATCTTCCGGACGTGTGTCCACGGTCGCCTGCATAATGTAGACCTCGCGCCCCAGCCGCCTCCCGGCGGCATACGCCATGGTGGTCTTTCCGACGCCCGGTTTCCCAAGCAGGCGAGGGTTCATGGGGACATCGCGATCTTCGATCACCATCCACGCAGCCATTAGCTGCCGCATCGCCTCTTCTTGTCCGACCCAGGATACGTTCAGCTCGTCGGGGTGCGCGAGGTGCAACTCGATTCCTTCGACTGAAACTTTCATGGTGTAGTTATGAACTCCTGCCGGAACAAGCTGATCCTGAGAGCATTTTCGAGACTACTTACTTATTCATCGTAGAATGGAACGAGCGTACAGGGGAGCACAGGGAGCACCCGGCCCGTTGTGCGCGATAAAAATATCACCGAGGCATGACGCAAAAACTGCTCCGGCTCATCTATGCGTTCGAGTTCCTCATCGCGTTAGTCGCCATTTTCACCGCTTGGTCGGAAATCGGCGGCCAAGCTGCCCTCGATCTGATGCATTGGGGTTGGAAGCTCGGTCTCAGCATCGGCCTGGCGGGCGCGACTGTCGCCTATACCGCTGCTGTGGTTTCGGAAGAGTCCCCCTGGACGCTTCGTTCCGCGCGCTGGCTCACCGCGATCGTTCTCCTGGTTCTCGGCATCGGTGTTGTGACATACTTCTACGTGCTGCAGGAAGATTCTGGCGAATCAGATGAAAGCGGCACGATTTCCATGTGCCGTCCGGTTGCGCGGGCTTCCTTAGGTGCGGCATGACGGCTCAACACCCGGAAGCCGAATACGGTATCTGGGCCATCCCCGGTACTCCGTTCAAAGTTTCCTATTGGCTGTCTTTGTTTCATGAAATCGACTTCCAGGTGAATGAGGGCTACCGGCGCATTCCGCATGGGGGGGTCGAAATCGGAGGGCTGCTGTTCGGACATGCCGAAGAAAACTTCGTGCGTATTGAAGCTTTTCGCATCATCGAATGCGAGCACTCGCGCGGACCTTCCTTCGTGCTTTCAGAGCGTGACCTGAGCGCCTTGCGGGTGCAACTCTCCTCCGCAGGTTCCGACGCCGATCTGCGAGGCCTGGACCTGTTGGGATGGTTTGTGGCACACACCCGGTCGGAGCTTGAAGTGAACGAGCGCGAAAGCGCCCTCTTCGACGAGCTTTTTCCAGAGACCGGAAAGCTGATGATCTTGATTAAACCGCAGCGCTTTCAGCCAACCCGATTCGCCTTCCTGGTTAGGGGCGCAGACGGCAGACTGGCCGGCAACGCCCCCGAAAATGCGATTATTTTGCCGCTTCCGGGACGAACCGAACGTGCAGGTTCCGGGCCGGTAGCTTCCATTCCTGCGCCGGCTGCAAAATCACTGGAGAGCACGGCTTCGCGGGAGTCCGTTGAAATTCCGGATGAAGAAACAGCAATCAAAGAGCCGCAGCAAGCTGCCGCGCCCGCCACGATGACAGCGGCGCCGCCCGAGCTTCCAATTGCGCCCCTCGCGGAGCCTTCCCCGACCCCCGACTTTCCATCGATCGAGGAGATCCGGCGCCGCCGTTCGGAAGCGATCCGCCAATCCGATCCCTTCGAGGCTCGCGCTGCTCACCAGCAAATTGCCTCAAATATTCACCGGGAAAACAGGCGTTCAAACGCGCGTCTAGCAATTGTTTTGTTTATTGCGGCCGCCTTGGGGTGCGTTGTGGGCTATTTTATTTACCTGCAACTTCCGCCTGCCGTCATTCCGCTTAATATCGAAAAGCGTGCTCCCGAATTGATCGTCTCGTGGCCGCCCGAGCAGACCCGTGATGCCGTATATGCCGCGCTGCGGGTAGATGATGGAGATCCCATTCCGCTCTCAACCGCACAGAAGACGCAGGGCCAAGCGGCCGTACATTCAGCGGGGGGAAACGTCAAGATTGAGTTGATTGCCCAGCACTGGATGCGAGATTCGCGTGGAATTTTGCGCTATGTAGAGCCGTTGCCGGCCTTGTCCGCGGGGTCGCCGGCTGGGTCCTCACAATAGTTGTCCGCTCGATTCGTTTATCCGCAGGTCTTCACCCTGCATCTGTTCCGGTTTCTCCAGACCCAGAATCCCCAGGATCGTAGGCGCTATGTCCTGCAGAGCCCCGCCCGGACGCAAGGCAGCCTTGTCATTGGCCAACAAAATCAATGGCACTGGATTCGTGGTGTGATAGGTGTGCGGTCCTTGGGTGAGCGGGTCGATCATGGTTTCCGCATTGCCGTGATCCGCCGTTACCAGCCACGAACCTCCGCGTTGCTTCAGGGCTTTGTAGATCTCGCCGAGTCCCGCGTCCACGGCCTCACAGGCGCGAATGGTTGGTTCGAGCTTGCCCGAATGCCCCACCATGTCGGCGTTCGCGTAATTCATCACAATTACTTCGAAGCTGCCTTGCTCGATCGCGGCGACCGCCTTTTGGGTCACACCGGCCGCGCTCATCTCAGGTTTTAGATCGTAAGTCGCTACTTTAGCCGAAGGCACCAGTTCGCGTTCCTCGCCTCGATAGGGCTTTTCATTGCCGCCGTTGAAAAAATAAGTTACATGCGCATACTTCTCTGTTTCAGCAATACGCAGGTTTTTCCAGTTCGCTCTTTCCATCACGTCCGCCAGTATGTTGTCCGGGTGTTCCGGCGGCAGCACAAACGGCAAGCGAAGAGTTTTGTCATACTGCGTCATCATCGTGTAGGTCAAGTTAGCGGGCACCAGGGAGCGCGAAGGTCTTTCGAGCAGCGGGTCCGTCAGGGCGCGCGTGATCTCCCTCGCACGATCCGCGCGGAAATTATACATAAGGATGCTGTCGTCCTCCCGAATCAACCCCACTGGTTCATTTCGGCTATCCACCATCGTGACCGGCTCGATAAATTCATCTGTTATGCCGTGCTCGTAGGAAGTGCGCACCGCTTCGTCCGCAGACGCGTGTTTTTCTCCGCTGCCCAGCACCATAGCCGCAAATGCACGCTCGATTCGTTCCCAGCGCCCGTCGCGATCCATTGCGTAATAGCGGCCGGAGATGGAGGCGATCCTTCCCACACCGAGATCGCGCGTCTTGCGTTCTACCTGCGCGATATACGATGCGCCGCTCTCCGGGGGCGTGTCGCGGCCGTCCGTGAAGCAATGTACGAAGACGTTTTCAATGCGATGCCGCTTGGCCATCTCGAGCAGGGCGAATAGGTGCGTCAGCAGCGCATGAACACCGCCGTCGCTACACAAGCCCAGGAGATGAAGCCGGTGCCCCTGCGCCTTCTCCATCGCATTCAGCAAAGCCGGATTCTGGAAGAACTCGCCTGAGCTGATCAGCCGATCAATCCGCGTTACATCCATATACAGGACGCGTCCCGCGCCCATGTTCATATGGCCGACTTCGCTGTTCCCCATCTGCCCTTCGGGCAAACCCACGTAAGGCCCGGAGGTATAGAGCAGCGTATTCGGGTATTCTCCGATGAGCGTGTCATACGTTGGCTTGCGCGCCAGTGCGATAGCGTTGCCTGCTATAACCGGCGAATAGCCCCAGCCATCGAGAATCGTGAGCACCAGCGGTTTTGGCATCGTTACTGCCGGAACGCCTTTTCGCCCAAGTAGACCGCGGCTTCACCCAGTTCTTCTTCGATTCGCAAGAGCTGGTTGTATTTCGCAATCCTGTCCGTCCGGCTTGCTGACCCGGTCTTGATTTGCCCCGCATTCGTGGCCACCGCTAAATCCGCAATAAAGGCATCCTCAGTTTCACCCGAACGATGCGAAATAACGGTGGTATAGCTCGCGCTCGCCGCAAGCCGCATCGCTTCGAGCGTCTCCGTCACCGTCCCTATCTGATTTACTTTCACTAGAATCGAGTTCGCAATGCCTCCGTCGATGCCTCGCTGCAATCGTTCGGAGTTGGTTACGAAGATATCGTCGCCGACCAACTGCACCTTCTTTCCAAGCGCCTCTGTGAGCTGTTTCCAACCCTCCCAGTCATCCTCCGCCATGCCATCTTCGAGCGAGATGATCGGATATTGCGCAACCCAGCGCGACCAGAACTCTACTAGCTCGCGCGATGTTTTCTCGCTTTTGTCGGATTTCTTGAAAACGTACTTCTTTTTCTCCTGGTCGTAGAATTCGCTGCTGGCCGGGTCCACCGCAATGGCAATCTGCTGGCCCGGTTGATAGCCGGCTTTTTCAATCGCCTCCATCAACACTTCGAGCGCTTCCTCATTGGACTTCAAGTTAGGCGCAAATCCGCCTTCATCGCCGACCGCGGTCGAATACCCGCGCTTCTTCAAAACTACCTTGAGATTGTGGAACGTCTCAACACCCATCCTTAGAGCTTCTGAAAATTTCCGCGCCCCAATCGGCACAATCATGAACTCCTGAGGGTCGACGGAATTGTCTGCGTGGACTCCGCCGTTGATCACGTTCATCATCGGCACCGGCAGCACGCGTGCGTTCACCCCGCCGAGATAGCGGTAAAGCGGCGTCATCTCCGACTGCGCCGAGGCGCGTGCTGCTGCCATAGAGACCGCGAGAATCGCATTTGCGCCCAGCTTTCCCTTATTCGGCGTGCCATCGAGAGACATCATGGTGCGGTCTATCAACGCCTGATCGGCGGCATCGAGCCCGGCCAGCGCTGGCGAGATTGTTTCGGCAATGTGCTCGGCAGCTTTCCGGGTGCCTTTGCCTAAGTAGCGCGATTTCTCGTTATCGCGCAGTTCCACCGCTTCGTGTTCGCCTGTAGAGGCACCGGATGGCACCGCCGCACGCCCGAGCGTTCCGTCCGCCAGGCGCACATCGGCTTCCACCGTCGGATTGCCGCGCGAATCCAGAATCTCTCTGCCGATTACCTTGACAATTTCCATTTTGTATTTTCCTTGAAGCATTCACGCAGGTAGCAAGCTCGAATTCCGCTTGCAATGCGCGTTCTATGCTGCGCGAACCTCCACTCTAGCAGGCGATTCCGCGATGAGAATTGCGCGTCGCGGAACCAATGCTAACCTGTTTGCGTATCCTTCCTGCGAGGGCAAGTGTGAGCAAACAGCGCGGATCTCGCGCCAGTGCGTCGTTCTGGGAAGCCGCGCGCATTGCGCTTGATTCTCTTAACAAAAACAAGTTGCGCAGTTTCCTGACGCTGCTCGGCATTATTCTCGCGACCACCACTCTGATCGCGGTCATGTCGTTCGTCCAAGGGATGAACGTGTACATTTCGACCAAGCTCTCCGACATGGGATCGGACGGTTTTCGAGTGGTGCGCATCGCGTTCATCGGCAATTGGGATCCGAAGAAATATGTCGAAATGCAGCGGCGCAACCCGCAACTCAACCCCACCGAATTCCAGTTCGTTCGCGATCACGCCACCATGCTGCGCGACATAGGCATGGAAACCTGGAAGAGCGTCCCTGTCGCGTTCGCGGGACAAACCATGTCGTCTGTAGACCTCGAGGGCGTTACCGAAAATATTCCGGCGATGAGCAATATCGAGGTCGCTGCCGGGCGCGCGATCACGGACGGCGAGGTGCGCCGCCATGCGGCTGTTGCCTTTATCGGCAGTGATATCAATCAAAAATTTTTTGAAGGCCGGGACCCGCTCGGGCATACGCTTCAAGTAGACGGCGTTGGATACCAAGTAATCGGTGTGGCCAAGCCTCAGGGCAGCGTTTTCGGCCAGTCCCAGGACAAGTTCGTAATGATCCCCGTCTTCTCCTATTTCAAGACGTACGGGATGGGCCTGCACAATGAAATACAGCTTCTATGCAAAGCGCGCGACCCGCAACACATCAACGAAGCCGAAGATGAGGTCCGCATGCTGCTAAGGGCATATCGTCATCTCCGTGCCGGCGAGGATGACACGTTCACCATCTTCGCGTCCGACACATTCGCTCAGGCCTGGCAGAAACTTACGGGCGCCATTGCGGCAACCGCTATCGGCATAGTCTCCGTCTTCTTGATCGTCGGCGGGATCGTTATTATGAACATCATGCTGGCCGTGGTTACCGAACGAACCCACGAGATCGGCATCAGGAAATCGCTTGGGGCCCGCCGGCAAGACATTCTAAACCAATTCCTGGTGGAATCCGCCATGTTGGCTGCTTCCGGCGGCCTCACCGGCGTCATCATCGCCTATTTATTAACCATCCTGGTGCGCAGCGCTACCCCGCTGCCGATGGAAATGCCGATCGTTTCCATCATTTTGGGCGTCGGTTTATCAGCCGTAGTGGGCCTGTTCTTCGGCATCTATCCGGCCCGGCAAGCTTCGAAGCTGGATCCGATCGTTGCACTTCACTCCGAGTAATCAATGCCGGTTCTGATTGCGTTCCGCAACAACACAATGCTCGCGCTCGATACCATTCGAGCCCACAAGTTGCGAGCGCTCCTCACCATGCTCGGCGTCATCATCGGAACGGGCACCATCATCGGCGTGGGCGCCATTTTGACCGGTTTCGACGGCGCTGTGACCAATGTCCTTCGCAGCTTCGGACCCAATTCCGTGATCGTTTCCCGTACGCCTGCTTTCCAAACATCAGACCTCACACCGGAAGAGCGCGCGCGCAAACAACTGACTCACGAAGATGCGGCTGCTCTTCGAGACGAATGTGTCTCATGCGCGCGTGTTTCGACGATGTTGTGGCCGAACCATTTCCCTGTGGTGGCGAAGTACAAAGGAAACGCCGTGTACCAAGCACAACTACGCGGCGTCGAAGAGTCCTATGCGGAATCCGGGCAGATCGATCTGCATCGCGGACGCTTCTTCACCGAAGCCGAAGATCTGCATCGTGCGCCGGTTGCGCTCATCGGAGCTGACGTGGAGAAGGCGTTGTTCGGCGAGGAAAATCCGCTGGATAAGTGGATTAATGTAGACGGCCAACAGTTCCAGGTGATCGGCTCCATGTACCGCCCAAGCGCTACCTTCTTCGATAGCTCCGATAACCGCGTACTGGTGCCGTTTTTCTCGATGCGCAAGGCGTATCCCAGTGCCCGAGACGTCGCCCTCATCGTCACCTCCGCCGATGGCATGCTGCCGCGAGCGATGGACGAAATCCGCACTGTTCTCCGCATCCAACGTCACGTGCGGCCCAACAAGCCGGACAACTTTTCCTTGTCCACAGCCGAGCAGATGGTCGAACAGTTCCGGCAGATTACATCGATGACGTTCTTAGTGATGATCGTGCTTAGTTCGATTGGCTTGCTGGTCGGCGGTATCGGCGTCATGAACATCATGTTGGTCTCCGTCACCGAACGGACGCGCGAAATCGGCGTCCGCAAAGCCATCGGAGCCCGCCGTATCGACATCGTCGTACAATTCCTGCTCGAGGCCTCTGTGCTGACCGGTTTGGGCGGTCTGCTGGGCTTGGGTCTTGGCTGGGGAATCGCTGGTCTTAGTAAACTCGTTTTTAGCTCGTTGCCGACCGCTGTTCCTGCATGGGCTGCAATTCTCGGCGTTCTAGTTTCGGTAGGCGTGGGCCTCTTTTTTGGAATTTGGCCCGCCAGCAAGGCTGCCAAGCTGGATCCCGTGCAGGCTCTGCGCTACGAGTGAAAAGCTCGCTAAGCCGAGTGATTCGACGATAGGTTATACATTGAGGCGCGATTTCGTATATACTTAATAAGATTGAGCACTTCCGCCCATTCTTCAGATTTTCTGAACTAAGTCAGATCCTCTGAATTGCGCTTCTTAGATACCGCAGCCAGGAAGGCGCGCCGAACGGCCGGTGGACTTTCCATGGTCGTGAAGCTTGCGTTTTAAAGAGGTGGACGATGCACTTTTCCTATAACGGGTTCACTCATGACGGCAGCAGGAGATGTTTTCTGTTTCACGGCATCGAGGAACGAAATCCTGTGAGCGCCTTCTCCATCGAAATCGATTTGCCGCTCTTTGCACAAAACCACGTGCCTGTTCAGGAAGGACCGATGTTCTGCCTGCAGCTGCTCACCACCGCCTTACTCGCCGGACCCGCCAGCTTGGATCGGCTTCACTCCTACCAGGTGGTCGGCGATGACTTTCGCCCATTACTAGTCGAGCGGGAAAAGCATGCTGCCGAAAAGGCGTTGAAACTGCGCGCCCGCAGATTTGTTCGAAAACCGTCACAGCTCTCCAACGTTCGCTTAGGCGTGCCTGCAAGGAGCCATTGAGCGATGGCTTTTGCAGAATGCGCCGCGCGCTCCTTCACTGCCGTCTCTATTCAGAAGAATGCGCCTGATTGCTCCGGCGTCTACGCTCTCACGAACTCGCGCGAGTGGGTCTTCGTCGGCGAGACTAACAACATCCGGGCGCGCCTGTTGGAGCACCTCGCCGAAACAGGCACTTCTCTGACCGGTCGAAAGCCGACAGGCTTCACCTTCGAAATATGCTCTCCCGCCAACCGTCTTGGCCGCCGTGCGCAACTCGTGCGCGAATTCTCGCCATATTGCAACCGCGGCACTCCTTCATAAGCTAAAATTCAACGACAAATTACGAATGCAGACACACGACAGCAGGACACTCTCGACCGTTTCCGGCAAACTCCGGACCAACTGGACAACCATCATTGTAATGGCGCTTCTTCACATGGCCGCGATTGCCGCTCTATTCTTTTTTACCTGGCGTTCCTTCGCGGTCGCCGTTTTCCTTTATTGGATGCTCACCTGCCTCGGCATCAGCATGGGGTATCATCGCCTCCTCACGCATCGGTCATATCAAATTCCGAAAGCCCTCGAATATCTCTTTGCTGTTTGCGGCACCCTGACGCTTGAGGGCGGCCCGATCACCTGGGTCGCGACTCACCGCATCCATCACCAGAGCTCCGACCAAAACGGGGATCCGCATACGCCTCGCGATGGCGCTTGGTGGTCACACGTCGGTTGGCTGCTATTCGGGGAGGCCAACCGCCTCAACACCCGCCGCATGTCAAAGTATGCGCCTGATCTGGCGAAGGACCGCTTCTATGTCTGGTTGAACAATTATCAATGGGTTCCGATCGTTGTGCTCGCCGCTCTTCTGTACGCGATCGGTGGGCTGTCGCTGTTCTTGTGGGGAGGCTGCGTTCGTGTCGTAGTCGCTCTGCACGCCACTTGGCTCGTCAATTCCGCAACGCACATGTGGGGCCGGCGCCGCTTTGCCACGCGCGACGATTCCCGCAATAACTGGTGGGTTGCTCTCATCACTTTCGGTGAAGGGTGGCACAACAATCATCACGCTCATCCCACGTCCGCGCGCCACGGATTAGCTTGGTACGAATTCGACCTTTCCTGGATCCAGATAAAAATTCTGAGACTCCTCGGCATCGCCAAGTCTGTGCAAGTTGCCAAGCTAGAGAGCCGCCCACCGGAGCGGAAAGCCGCATAGACCCGGGGTTACATTGGAGAACGCCGTCGGGTCCCACGTTTTGGCGCGGGATCAAACCAGAGGGCGTGCTGTGGCTGAAGGCTCATCAGCCGGGGCCGGTGAATTAGACTTCCGGTAATAAGCCACGCCGTTCCGTTCCTCGACGAACGAGACGCGGTCGCCGATATGAGCACGTTCGTTCGGTTCTTTTCCGAGGATGCGCACCGTCAAACGCGCACCCGTATCGACATCAATAATGGCCAACTGATAGGGAGCGTCAGCGGCATATTGTTCCGGAGGTGAATGAACGATTGTTTCCGTGTAGACGGTACCGTCGCCGAACTCGGAAGAGTCCATTAGCCTGCCCTCAAAATAGTAACGACGCAGGTGGCGCCCGATCCGCCCAGGTTTTGAGCCAAACCGATCTGATGGCGCGCGACCTGCCGCTCGCCGGCGTCGCCCCGAAGTTGCATCACGATATCGCAGATCTGACCAACCCCGGTCGCGCCCACCGGATGGCCTTTCGATTTGAGACCGCCGCTAGTGTTGATGGGCAGGCGGCCCCCAATAGCCGAACAGCCCGCCGCAGCCCACGGTCCGCCGTCGCCCTTCGGAACGAAACCGAGATCTTCGCTGGCGAGGATTTCGGCGATCGTAAAACAATCGTGAAGCTCGGCGATTTGGATCTCGTGCGGCCCGACCGAAGCAGCCTCGTAAGCCTTCTCGCCAGCCGATTTCACGGACGGAAAGAGCGTGATATCTTGCTTTGAATCGAGTGCCACATAATCGGAGGTTTGCGCTACGCTGAGTACGCGGGCGGTGCGGGTAGTGTAACGCTGGGCCTGATCGGCCGGGACAATCACCACGGCTGCCGCGCCATCGCTGATGAGCGAACAGTCATAAACGGTCAGCGGCTCCGCGATCGGTTTGCCCCCCAATGCCTGTTCCAAAGTAATGACCTTGCGCATATGCGCGTGAGGATTCTTCGCGCCATTAGCGTGGTTCTTTACAGAAACGGCGGCAAGTTGCTCTCGTGTAGTGCCGTACTGATGCATATGGCGCCGCGCGATCATGGCGAAGAGCGCCGGGAAGGTAGCGCCAGCGCGGCCTTCACCCGCCATATCGCCCGCACCGGCAAGAATTTCTGTCACACGAGGTGTGGTTTGTGAGGTCATCTTCTCCACGCCGGCAGCCACCACTATGTCGTAAACCCCCGCGGCAACACTCTGCCAAGCGTGGAAGAAAGCCGAGCCGCTGGATGCGCAGGCATCCTCAAAACGGGTGCAGGGAATGCCGTTAAAACCGGCGGCGGTTCCTATATAAGGAGCCAGATGATTCTGGCCGACGAACGACGGACCCGCGAAATTGCCAACGTAGAAGGCTTCCACGGCCGGCGCGGAGACGTTTGCGTCGGTTAGCGCGTGATCGACCGCCTCCACCGCGAGAGAGCGCAAATCCCGGTCCGGGAAAGCGCCAAACGCCGTCTTTCCAATCCCGATGATAGCCACAGATCTCATATACACTTAAGAATAGCGTTGATGGCCGGGCTGTCCTGCACGTTTCTGAACGCTTCTCGTCATTCCTATATAAGGGAATGTCACGGTCGAGGAGCAACTGGATATCTGGCGCGCAATGGGCGGGCGTACTGCAGGCCGAATGTGCGGGGGAGGACTACGTGAGCGACCCACTACCTCCTATATCGGACTCCGTTCAAGCCGAATCCGACGCTGAAACACGTTTTGTCCAACAGAATCTCCGGCGAATTTTCCTGCTGGTCTACCGCATCGTGGGCAATGTGGACGATGCGCAAGATTTGACTCAGGAAACGTTCATCAAGGCTTTGCAGCGACGCTCCCAATTGAAGGATCTCGACAAAGCAGGACATTGGTTATCGCGTATTGCGGCGAACACCGCGATCGACTTCCTGCGGCGTAACAAGAAGTTCGCGTTTTCCGACGTGACCGAGCTTTCCGATTCGCGAATTTCAAGCACGGAGAATCCGGAGCAGTCGCTCCTCAGAGGCGAGCGGAAGCTGCACCTGGATGGCGGCCTTGCCATGTTGACCGAGCGCGAACGGATGGCGCTGCTGTTACGCGACGTGGAGGACATGCCGGCGGACCAAGTAGCGTGCCAGATGAATTGCTCAATGGCAACCGTGCGCTCCCACATCGCGAACGCACGGATCAAGTTCAAGCGGTATTTGGAAGCGAGGCGTCTGTATGAGAGCCGTTGACTTGCGGACCGCAGTGCATCCGCGGCTTGAGACGCTCGCGCTTTACGCAACCGGCGATTTGCCCTGGCGGCTTCGCTGGCGAACAGGCAGCCACATCAAGCACTGTGGCGACTGCGAACAGCAAGTTTTGCTCTTCCGTTCGGCGGGAGCAGAACTAAAACGCGAAGCCCGGACACAGACGCTGACCAGCTTTGAAGCCATAGCCGATTGGACGCGCTTAGAGCGCGAGATGCTCGGCAATATCGCGGTGGGTGTCGCGGCGGGACAGTGTATTGACAAGGTAGGCCGCACGCGAGCGCTGTTCTCCAAAGGCGCCTTTGCGGTGGCATTGATTGCACTCTTTATTGCCGGGTGGGCGACGCACATTCCGAGAGAGCAGACGGCGCATCTGACCGCATCGCTTCGCAATCTCCTCGGGCTGGAGAGGCCGCAGATAACGGGCACGATTGTGCAAACCACGGCGGACGGCATTGCGGTGCGGGCACAAGGCGCGACGCTGACCATCATGCATCCACGATCGGCAGTCGTTTCTTTTTCGGGCGCGTCCGCAGTCGAAGCGCGCTATGTGGATGAAGAGACCGGTCAGGTAACGATTACCAATGTTTATGGCCAGTAGACGCCAGCAGCTCGGGTTGGCGGCTCTGCTCCCGGTCTTGCTGTGCAGCACAGCCAATGCAGCGGACAAATGGCTAGAAGTCCGTTTTGCGAGTGATTCCCCTGTATTGCTGGTGTCGTTCAGCTTGGGACCGACGACTGCCCGGCCCGTGGGTATGTCGATGGCGCTCGATCTGCATGCTTCGCTCGTTTTGCGGAATACAGGACAGAAGCCGATCTCGGGCTTGACCTTGCGTGTCGAAGCGCAAGATTTGACGCCTTCGGGCAAAGGTTCCGTCACCGTGCCGAGCTTGAATGTGGAGCCCGGTGAAGTATTTCCGGTGCGGGTCGATATGGAACTCCTGCGGCCGTTCATTGTCGCGAAAAGCGAGGGCGCGCTCGTCCAGGTCTCGCTCGATTGCGCCTTGTTCAACGACCTTTCCGCTTATGGGCCGGACACTCTTGGCTCCCGGCGGGCGCTGATGGTTTATGAACTGGAGGCTAGGCGTGACCGGCGGTATCTGGCGAACCTGCTGCAAACGCAGAGGCTCGCGCAGCTACGGGAAGCATTGAATTTCGGGCTGCCGGATTTTAGCCCGCAGCAGTTAGGCCTGGAACTGCTCCATGAGCCGCGTGCCATTTCGCGACGCGAGCAGCCGGTGAGCGTTGGGGCTGTTTCCTTTCCAAGCTCGCCTGTGCAGACCGTCAGTGGCGCCGCGCGTGTGGCCGGCAACGAGGTGCGGGGGCCGCAAATCGATGTGCGGAACAACTCGCAGAAGATGGTACGCAGCATCGATATGGGATGGATTGTGCGCGATGATCGGGGCCGGGATTTCGTTGCCGGCTCGGTTCCGGCGCGCCTGCAGCTCGGGCCTGTGCAGACCGGGACCATGACGGAGCCGGGAACGTTGCGTTTCTCGCATCCCACGGGACAGCCGATGGTGATTGATGCACTGATGGCGTTCGTGAACGACGTGGAGTTTGCGGACGGGAAGCTGTGGATTCCTACGCGTGTGGATATCGACGAAGCGACCAGTGATCCGATACTGCGGCGGGCGCTCGGCGCGTCGCCCGAGCAACAGAGGTTAGCGGAAATCTATCGCCGTAAGGGGATCAGCGGGTTGGCGGAAGAACTGCGGCGATTGAATTAGCTCCCGGTGTTGCGGCTTTGAGACGCAACCTTATAGACTAGAAATGTTCGGGGCGTGGCTCAGCCTGGCTAGAGCGCCTGGTTCGGGACCAGGAGGTCGGAGGTTCGAATCCTCTCGCCCCGACCATTTCGGGCTCGGCTCTAGGCTCTACGCACTTAATGGGGGCGGTGCGCTCCTCTGACCGACCTCAGGAACACATTACCTTAACCCTCAATCGGTAGTTCTGGAAATTTCTGAAGCCATATGCCTGCCGCTGCAGGACTTCCATTTTGGTGTGGAAGCCTTCGGTAATTCCGTTGTTGCGAGTGAAGCGCCACATGGTGGCAATCTCCTCGCGCCACGTATAGAACGTGTCCCCCAGCGCGACCAGTGGAGCGAGCCCGCAACAACG
>DATASJ010000078.1:0-2065 GCA_036269275.1 Bryobacteraceae bacterium
AGGAGACGGCTGCTGCTTCCAGCAATACCTGGGTTCCGGGGCGTTCGTTCACCGGCGATCAATTGATCACTGCGGTCGTCCGACAATCGGCAAGCACTCCGCCTGAAGTTTGGGCTGGCCCCATTGGTGGTTGGAAGCAGCTCACCAGCCTTAACACCGAAGTTAAACCGGCGTGGGGCGAGATGCGTAATGTGCATTGGAACAACGGCACCATGCGGGTGCAGGGGTGGTTGATGCTGCCCAAAGATTTTGATGCGGGAAAAACTTATCCGCTCATCGTCACTGTGCACGGAGGGCCGTCTGCCGCCTGCATGTCTCGCTGGGACGATCGCGGCATGGGAGCGGTCTCTGCGATGGGCTATTTCTCATTGTGCCCAAACCCGCGGGGCAGTTATGGACAAGGCGAAGCATTCACGCAGGGTAATGTAAAAGATTTCGGCGGCAGCGACTATCGCGACATCATGGCAGGCGTGGACTCGCTTTCCAAACAATATCCGATCGACGCCAAGCGCCTCGGTATTCGCGGACACAGCTACGGCGGCTACATGGCCATGTGGGCGGAGACGCAAACTCATCGATTCGCGGCGGCGGTTGCGGGCGCGGGCCTTTCCGATTGGCTAAGTTATTACGGCCTCAACGATATCGACGAATGGATGATCCCGTTCTTCGGAGCGTCGGTGTACGACAATCCTGCCGTCTACGCCAAGAGCGATCCGATGCATTTCGTAAAAGCGGTGAAGACGCCGACCCTCATTCTGGTGGGCGACCGCGACGGCGAAGTCCCGATGGAGCAATCGGTCGAATGGTGGCACGCTCTGAAAACTCTGCACGTGCCGGCGAAGCTTGTGGTCTATCCCAATGAAGGACACGCGATCCTGAAGCCCGCCGACGCGCGTGACTACACGCTGCGCTCGCTCGAGTGGTTCGAAGAATGGTTCGCAAAGGCGCCTTAACGCGCGCGAACGCCGAATTCGTAAACGGTCACGCTGTGAAACTTCTGCCCCGGCTTCAACTCCGTCGAGGGGAACATGGGATGGTTGGGAGAGTCGGGAAAGTGCTGAGTCTCCAAACAAAAAGCGTATCGCGCCTTGTACACCCGGCCTTCTTTGCCGGTGATCGAACCATCTAGAAAATTTCCCGTATAGAGCTGAATGCCCGGCTCAGTCGTCAATACTCTTAAAGTCCGGCCGCTGGACGGCTCATACGCTTCGGCAGCTTCAGACAACTGTCCCTCCGGATGATCCAGGACGAAGTTGTGATCGTAACCGTGGCCGAGGCCGAGTTGAGGATCGTCGGCGTTGATCCTCTCTCCTATCGCGTGCGGCTTACGAAAGTCGAACGGCGTGTCTACCACCGATTTTAGCTCCCCGGTGGGAATGAGCGTCGCATCGACGGGAGTGATGCGGGAAGCGTCGATCTCGAGAACGGTATCCAGAACATCGCCATTGCCCTGACCCTTCAGATTGAAATAGGAATGGTTGGTGAGATTAAGGACGGTGTCTTTGTCAGTGGTTGCGGAATACTCGATTCGTAAAGCGCCAGCGCTCACGGTGTATCGCACGTGCGTGGTGAGAGTGCCAGGAAAACCTTGATCGCCATCTTTGCTCACATGCGTGAATTCAACACCATCCGGAATCTGTTTCGCCTCCCAGACAACCTTGTCGAAGCCAACTGGTCCGCCGTGCAGAGCGTTATCGCCGTTGTTCTTCGGAATGTTATAAGTGTGGCCGTCGAGTTGGAAGGCGCCATGAGCGATACGATTCGCATAGCGGCCGATGATGCCTCCGAAGTGGGCTGTCTGGCTGACGTATTTCTCGACTGAATCGCAACCCAGCACAACATCGTCAAGCTTTCCATTTCGATCTGGCACGCGCAGGGAAACGACAATCCCCCCGTAAGTCATAATGCCAACTTCAATCTTGCCATCTTTCAGGGAGTAGAGATCTACCGGCGTCCCCTCCGGAGCGTGCCCGAAGGCTTGCTTGGTGACCACGGTCTTTGCTGAGCAGGTTGCTGCGAAAGCCATTAGCGCGGCCAATATTGCAAATAAATATCTTGGTCGTCG
>DATASJ010000079.1:0-4887 GCA_036269275.1 Bryobacteraceae bacterium
CCCCAAAGCAGAGCTTGCTGGGCGCTCTCGGGATCGGCATAGCTGCGCTCGTAGAGGCGGTCCACCTGCCCTGGCTCCAGCACGCCTGTGTCTTCGCCAAACCTCGCGAGATCCACGTAAGTCTCAAGCAATTCCTTCGGCTTGCTATGGCGATCGTCGAGCGTGTTCACGAAGTCGAGGCTGACATTGCCCGCAATCAGATCGAAGCGGGGCGGACGCCGGCGGGCTATTGAGCCGTTATTTTTCGTTTGCGTAAAAAGTTCCCTTCTACATTATCTAACCATTAAAACCATCTTGACAAGTTAGAACTCGTGAGCTTAGCATACCACTAACCGCTCAATATGTTTTGGGAGGTTAGATCATGATAAACCACCAGGCGGCGCAGATCATGGCCCTGATTCGTAACGGCCGGATGAAAAACATTGGAGGCCGACCTGTGCTCGTCCCCACTCCTCGCAAATCCGAAGGCGATCGCCGGCGCACCGACTCGATTCAAGTTGCACTCGCCTTCGCAGCGATCTATCTCGTCTGGGGTTCAACGTACCTTGCTATTCGTTACGCAGTCGAGACCATTCCACCGCTGGTCACCGCCGGCATTCGCCACTCCATTGCTGGCGGAATTCTCCTGGCGTGGGCATGGGTGCGCGGGTTTCGTCCCACGCGAGCCAATTGGATTTCCGGAATCATGGTTGGAGCGTTGTTCTTTTTCGTGGGCCACGGATCGCTGCACTGGGCCGAACAGTATGTGGGATCGGGCTTGGCGGCGCTGCTCGTTGCCACCGAACCGATGTTCATTCTGGTTCTGGCGTGGGCGATGGGACAACAGAAGATCAGCCGGCTCAGTGCGTTGGGCCTGGGTTTGGGCGTGCTCGGGGTGGCTGTACTCACCGGCGCGGAGTTGACCGTCAAAGGATCGAGTCTGGTGGCACTGCTGGCGGTCCTCTTGGGTTCGTTCGCGTGGTCGGCTGGCGTAGTGATCTCGCCAAAAGTGAAGCTGCCTTCCGACGCATTGGGACGCACCGCATTGCCCACGATCTGCGGCGCGGTAATGCTGCTCGCCGCCGCAGGACTGACGGGCGAGTTCCACTCCACCCACTGGGCAAGCATTTCCGTGAAATCCATTTTAGGCTTGGCCTATCTGATCGTTTTTGGATCCATCATTGCGTTCACCGCCTACACATGGCTGCTGCAGCGGTGTCCGCCCGCGCTGGTGGCGACGCACACCTATGCGAATCCGGTGGTCGCCGTGTTTTTGGGATGGCTGCTCGCCTCCGAACCCTTGACCTCGCGAGTGGTGCTGGCGTCCGTGGCGATTCTGGGGGCGATTGTTCTCATCCGCATGGGCGAACGGAGCGCTGGGGCTGCAATTTCACCCGCAGCGGTCAAGTCTGCCGAGCGCGAACTCCGCCCTGCAATCCGGAGCGCGTCATGATCAGCCGGCTGTGGCATGGGTGGACCACGCGCGACAACGCTGCGGCCTACGAAAATTTGCTTCGCCGCGAAGTGTTGCCCGGCATCCATCGCGTGCAAGGCTTTCAAGGAGCCCAACTGCTTCGGCGCGATGGGGAGAAGAAAGTGGAATTCGTCACCATCACCCGGTTTGAATCCATGCGAGCCGAAGCCCGAAAGTTATTGTCGCGCTTCGACGAGCGGTCGGCCCACTACGAGACGGTATTCCGCACGGATTAACCGCGAACCCGGTCATGCACTTCCCTTCGCAGCGATTTGCTTCGATCATCAGAACAATCTCAGTCGCACTAGAGGAGAAGATCTCCCGAGGGAATCGTTGCCGCTGACGAACGCTGTCGCGGGGACGAGTGGAGAAGTGCGGGGAGAAGTAGAAGATGATTCCAGAGAGACGCAGTTGCGTACGGCACAAGGTGCATGGACCGGTGTTTGCCAGTTTCGACGGCGTTACCGGGGGAATGATTCTGGATCTCAGCGAACAAGGCGTGTCGATGCAAACGGTGGTGCCGCTGGAAGCGGAGCAGCGACTGAAGTTGCGCCTCGATCTGCCGGACTCTGACGCCTGCCTGGAAACGACGGGGTATATCGCGTGGGCGGATGCGCTGGGCCGCGCGGGAGTGCGATTCTCGGAGCTCCCGGCGCAGGCTCGGCAACGGCTGGAGGAGTGGCTGGTCCTCAACGAAAAAGCGCCCAGCCGCAAAGCCCCGAAGCTTACTTTTGATCGCGTCCTGGAACCGCGTGCGGCGAGCAAGTCTTCGGGAAACGGCGCCAGCAAACCGCGGTCGGTGAGCTTGGAAGCGGAAGGTGGAAGTTTCGAAGTAGAAGTTGGCGAATCGCAGGGAGCCCCGGCGCTTTCGACCACAATTCAGTACGAGTTCAACTCGCTCGGGCACGATCTGAACAGCGCGCTGCGGGTAATCAGCGAACGGGCGCGGACACTTCTGCGCGGAAGCGGAGCCGCGATCGCGCTCATCGACCGCGGTCCAATGATGTGCCGGGCCAGCGTGGGCAGCGGCGGTCCACCGCTCGGAACCCATGTGGATGTGGATTCGGGCTTTTCCGGGCACTGTATCCGTACGGGAAAAGCGATGCGCTGCGATGACAGCGAGGTCGATCCTCAGGTAGACGCAGCAACCTGCCGGCGGCTGGGCATTCGCTCCATCGTGGCCGCGCCCATCCGCTACGAGCGGGACGTGGTGGGATTAATGGAGGTATTCTCTCCACAATCTTTCGCTTTTGATGAAGGCGATCTCGCCGTGCTCGAGCGGCTGGCACAGACGGCGCTGCTGATGCTGAGTCAGGCACAACTGTTCAAGCGCGCGTAGCTGAACTCGACCTCTCATCCGGCGCCAAGCACCATCCGTCACAATTCTGGAAACAAGAACCTAGAGCGGTGCAACTGGGATTAACTGTCTTTGCGGTAGAGCAGATCGCGCATCGCCTGCCGGCGCGCAGCGTTCGCTTCACTTGCAGACTTGCGCTCGACCGCGTCCATTTTGCGCCCAGTCGCAGGCTCAGCTTCCTCGGGTGTACTGCAGGCCGGGCAGCGGTCGGCGAATCCAGGCTTATCCGGCTTCAGCTCGAACTCCTCTTCGCAAACACTGCAGATCTTCACGGGGAAAGCCATGTGTATTCCATGATACGACGCCCGGAATGCGTGTTCAAATGCCGGAGGAGGGTTTCGTGGCTTTGCTTGCGCCGGATGAAAACGGGTCGAGCTTCGCTCGACCGGATAGCCAAGGGCGGCTGTCCCCACAGAAATCTGGGGCGCCCTGGCGTTCGTGATCAATGTTTGGGATCGCGACCGCGGAGGTAGTCAATGAACATCTGTTCGACGGGCTTGTTGTAGGCGATGGAGACGTGGCGGACAGCGCGTCCGCTGACGAAGTGGCAGACTTCTTCGGCGAGGTTCTTCGCGTGATCGCCGGCGCGTTCCAGCGACTGGGTCATGAAAATCACTTGCAGGCTGGCCTGGCGATGCGCGTTTTCGGGATTCTCGATGTGGCGCAGGAAGATCAGATTGCGCATGCGGTCCATCTCGGCGTCGGCACGGAGGACGTCAATGGCCTTGGCGACATCACGGCCGGAAAATGCGGCGGCGGAATCGGTCAGCATTTTTTCCAGCAGCGTCGCCATTTGGGTGAGGTCGCGGCTGTCTTCCGAATCGATGCGCCCATTGACGGACAGGGCGCTGTTGCCGAAGCTGAGCAGCAGGTCGCCGATGCGCTCGAGCGCGATCATCACCTTCATGCAGGCGAGCAACTCGCGCGCTTCGGCAGGACCGACTTCGGTGATGGCGGTGGTGACTCCGCTGTCGATTTCCAGGTCGAGCGTGTCGAGTTGGCGTTCGCGCTGGCGCAGCGAGTTGAGTAACTGGCTGGAACCCGTGGCGATGCCTTCGGCCGCGGCACCGGCGGCTTCCTTTGCCATGTGACAGGCTTCCACAGTGCGGCGCACGATGTAGACATGCGCTGGTTCGGGATCGGAGATTTCCGGCGCGGTACTCATAGGTATTTCCATCCGGCGAGAACGCAGGCGACGATGGGACCTGTCGTCACGCCTCGGCTCCTGGGACTGGGTAGGCACAGCTGAGCATAAGGGCGCGCCTGAAACTTATGGTTAACACGCAGTGAATTTTCGGTCATTTTTCAGACACACACCGTTAACGATCATTGTCGGCCGCGATACGACAAATGCAATGGGAATCTCGCTGTTCTTCTTGGTGGATATTTAATGATTTTTAACCGCCGAGAACGCTCAGGCTTCGCCGAGAACGCTTAGAAGAGGCTGGAATTTCGGTGCGCTTTCGCGCGTCGATGAGAGTCATTCGCTCGACAGCCGAGGCGGCTGTCGCTACGCGAGTTATGCGGTGGGCAGGGTGAAGAGGAAGGTGCTGCCGCGGGTGAGTTCGCTTTCGGCGCGGATCGAGCCGCCGTGGGCCAGCATGATGTGTTTGGCGATGGCCAGGCCCAGGCCAGTGCCGCCGGATTCGCGGGAGCGGGCCTTGTCGATGCGATAGAAGCGTTCGAAAAGGCGCGGCAGGTGCTCGGAAGCGATGCCCGCGCCGAAATCCTGCACATAGAATTCGATGCCGCGGCGGGCGGGGCGCGCGCCGAGAACGATGCGGCCTCCGGAGCGACCATACTTCATCGCATTGTCGATCAAATTCGAAAACACCTGATGGATCGCTTCGCGGTCGGCGCGTACGGGGGGCAAGGACTCCACCGGCCCGCTGCCTCCATTCGGCTCGGCGATGGTTAACCCGACTTCGTGAGTTCGCGCGATCTCGCGGAAGCTCTCTTCCGCATCGCGCAGCAGTTCGATGGGGGGAACGGCTTCGGTATCGAAGCGGGTCTCGCCAGATTCGACGCGCGCCAGAGTAAGCAGGTCTTCGGTCAGGCGCGACATGCGAGCGGCATT
>DATASJ010000080.1:0-22489 GCA_036269275.1 Bryobacteraceae bacterium
GCAGGCGCAGGCGGCAGTGTTGCGGCCGCGGCTGCAAAAGAGCCTGCCCGATTACATGGTCCCCTCCGCCTTCGTTGTGCTCGACCGCCTGCCGCTCTCGCCCAACGGCAAGCTCGATCGTAAGGCCCTGCCGGCGCCGGAATTTGGCACGTTCTCGCTGGATCAGCCCTACGAAGCGCCTCGCGATGCCTTAGAGGTTGAGCTCTGCCGGCTATGGGAGGAGGCGCTGGGGATTCCGTGCATCGGTATCCGGCAAAACTTCTTCGAACTGGGCGGCTATTCGCTGATGGCGGTGGCGCTGGTCAACAAAATCCGGCGACGCTTGTCGGTGAACATTCCGGTGGCGGTCATGTTCGAGGCACCCACCATTGCGGAGCTTGCGCCCATTTTGCGGCGGTCCGGCACGCAGTCATCCGACAATCTGGCACACAATCTGGTTCTGCCGTACCGGACCAAAGGAACGCGCGCACCGTTCTTCTGCATTCACGCGGCCAGCGGAACTGTGTTGGGCTACGCGTCCCTGGCGCGCGGTCTATCGGCCGACCAGCCATTTTATGCAGTGCAGGCTCGCGGGGTCGAAGGCGAGGCCGATCCGCTGACGAGCGTCGCGGAAATGGCCGACACGTATGTGCCGGAGATCCGCCGCATACAACCGCATGGTCCTTACTTCCTGGGAGGTTGGTCCATTGGCGGACTCATCTCGCTGGAGATGTCGCGCAGGCTCCAAGCGCAAGGCGAAACGGTGGGTTTGGTGACGCTATTCGACTCGATCGTGCCGTTAGGGTTCGACTGGGAATCGCGAAACGGCGCCCGCGACGCTACCCTGATTTTGGCCGCTTTGCTCGCGCGCCTGGACGAAAGCGATCCTCCGCCGAACCTGCACAAGCTCAGCTCTGACGAGCAATTGAAAGTGGTGATCGATGTGGCCCGGCGCGCCGGCCGCGTTCCACCCGACTTCACACTGGAACAGGTTCGGCATCAGATGCGCGTTCTGCAGGTCAATCTCGAGGCGGACCTAGAATTTATACCCGGGCCTTATTCCGGCCGCGTCTTGCTTTTCCGTGCCGAAGACGCGATTGGACGCCCCAGCCCGGAGATCGATGCCGGCTGGTCGCCGTACATGCCGGAACTCGAGACGGTCGTGGTACCCGGCGATCACTACTCAATGCTGCTCGAGCCCGCGAACGCGGCCACGGTAGCGAGATTGCTCGAAGCCCGTCTGATATCCGAGGCGCAGAATCCGTTCCAAGGATCCGCAAGAGCTCTCGCTGCCGTTCATGCGCATGAGTGACCTGCTGACCGAACGGCTGAAATCGCTTACTCCCGAACAACGGGCGTTATTCGAATTGCGGAAGCGCGACCGCGACCGGGCCGCTTCTTCCGCCTCGGTTATTCCACGTGTTTCGACCTCCGAGCAAACCGCTGTTCCGCTCTCGTTTGCACAACAACGGTTATGGTTTCTCCATCAGCTTGACCCTCTCAGCCCGCTGTACAACACGTTTCTGACAGCGCGCCTGAGGGGCCCTCTGGACCGCTTGGCCATTGGGAACGCATTGGCGGAGATCGTGAGCCGCCATCAGGTTCTGCGAACCACTTTTGTGTTCGAGAACGGGCAGCCGGTACAGAAGATTCTTCCCAGCGCGCAACTCCCAATACGCGAGCTATCGCTGGCGCATCTTTCCGGTTCCGAGCGCGACAGTATGTCCCGCGACGCGGTGCGCGAAGAAATCAGCGCTCCGTTCGATCTCGAAACCGGCCCGGTTCTGCGCGCGCTGTTGATTGAGCTGAACGCGGGTGAGCGTCTGCTTGTGATCACGCTGCATCACATCGTTTCCGATCGTTGGTCGATCGATGTGTTGGCAAACGATCTCGCGGCGCTCTACGGGGCGTTCTCACGCAATCTGCCCTCGCCGCTCAAGCCGCTGCCCATTCAATACGCCGATTTCGCCGCCTGGCAGCGCGCGCCCAAACAGACCGCGCAGCTCGACCGCGAACTCGCATGGTGGCTGCGGGCGTTACGTCCGCCGTTGCCGGTTACCGAACTACCGGCCGATTCTGTACGGCCAGCGATTTACGACGCCACAGGCCGCTACGAGAGGCTGAGCTTGAGCCGGCAAACCAGCGAGGCCATCGCGGACATGGCGCGGCAAGAAGGCGCGACGCTGTTTATGGCGATGCTCGCCTGTGCAGCGGCGCTGCTCTTCCGCTACGGCTCGCAGCAGGATTCCGTCGTCGGCACGCCGATCGTGAACCGCAAGCTGCCCGAAACCGTGCCACTGATCGGATGCTTCGTCAACACGCTGGTATTGCGACTCGATGGGTCGGCCGATCCGGCCTGGCGGGAGTTTCTGCACGTTGTCCGCGCTGTCTGCCTGGACGCTTACGAACACCAGGATCTTCCGTTCGAAAGGCTGGTTGAGGTTCTGCAACCCAATCGCGACCTGAGCCAGACGCCGCTTTACCAGGTTATGTTCGCGTTGAACGACGAGCATGAACCGGTTCATGGAGGCCAGCGTCTGCAGTCCGAACTGGTCTCGAACAGACTTACGCTTTCTCGATTTGAGTCCGACCATGGCGCGGTTGCGGCAGACCTTGTAATTCGTGTAGAACGGCGGCACACGAGTACGGATTGTACATTCGAATATCGAACGAGTTTGTTCGAATCCGAAACGATCCGGCGAATGCTGCGCCACTACGAGGCACTGCTTGAATCTGCGATTCGCTACCCGAACCGGCGCTTGAGCGAGCTTTCGATCCTCACTCCCGCGGAGAGGCGGCAGGTGCTTGTGGATTGGAACCTGACCACGCCGAGTCCGGCGGACTACCGGGCGAATGCCGCGGCGCTTTTCGCAGAGCAAGCAAAGCGCGAACCCTGGGCGCTGGCGGTAGCCGGTTCACAAGGCGGCCTTACTCGCAGTGAACTGGATTTTCGTGCCCGTTGTCTGGCCGGGGCGTTGCGCGGCGAATCGATTGGCCGTGAAGCTGTGGTTGCGGTTTGCCTTCCCCGGTCGCCGGAGATGATCGCCGCGTTTCTGGGCGTGCTTTATGCGGGAGCGGCCTATTTGCCGCTTGATATGGCCTACCCAGATGAACGTCTTCGCTGGATTCTTGATCACTCAAATGCGGCGGCGTTGATCACGGATGCGCGGCTCGCGGATCGGCTTGCATTCAGCGGTCCCACACTCCTGGTGGACTCGGGCGAACGGCTCAAAGCGCCGCTCGATGACCCTATCTTTGCCCAGGGCGACGATGTCGCTTACGTGATTTATACGTCGGGTTCAACGGGTCACCCCAAGGGCGTTTGCGTCCGCCATGCGGGATTGTCCAATCTGGTGGCGTGGCATTTAGCCGCATATAGCCTTGGGCCGGAGGACGTCACTACGCAAATCGCTTCACCTGGGTTCGACGCTTCAGTGTGGGAGATCTGGCCGGCTCTGGCGAGCGGCGCAGCCCTCCACATCGCGGATGAATCGATACGGCTGTCGCCCGAAGCTCTGTGGATGTGGCTGTGCGAGCGCCGTGTCACCGTTGCGTTTCTGCCGACGCCGCTTGCCGAAGCCATACTTGCGACGGACAGGCAGCCGCCTTCCGCCCTCCGGCTGTTGTTGACCGGCGGAGATAGATTGAGACGGCATGCACTGCCCGAGTGCGCCTTTTCGCTGGTCAATCACTACGGACCCACCGAATATAGCGTGGTAGCCACGGCTGGCATGGTGGCGACGCACAGCCCCAGCAAATTCGCCAAGCTGCCTTCAATTGGACGGCCGATTGCAAACACGGAAGCGTTCGTTCTCGACAAGCACATGCAACCGGTGCCGCCGGGCATGCGCGGCGAGCTTTTCCTTGGCGGCGAAGGTCTGGCCCGCGGGTATGTGCGCCGTCCGGATTTCACCGCGGAGCGATTCGTTCCCCACCCGTTCAGCGCTATTCCGGGCGCGCGGCTTTATCAGACCGGCGATTGGGTAAGGCACCGGCCGGACGGCTCGTTGGAGTTTCTCGATCGCAAGGATGCGCAGATCAAAATACGCGGATTTCGTATTGAGCTCGGTGAGATTGAAAGCGTTCTCGCGGGACATCCGGCGGTGCGCGAGGCAGCCGTCATCCCAATCCCGCGAGAGTCCGGCGACGCGCTTCTTGCGTGCTACGTATGTCCGGAAACGCAGATGCTCGACAGCGGCGGCGTGCGCGAATGGCTAGCCGCGCGGCTGCCCGATTACATGGTGCCCTCGACGTGGACTATACTTCCAAAGCTTCCGCTCAATGCCAGCGGCAAAGTGGACCGCCGCGCGCTGGCGGCGTTCCCCGTTCAGGCGCAGACTTCCCCCAGGGCGGAGGTTCTTCCGCGCACGAAAGACGAAGAGATACTGGCGGAAATCTGGGCAGAACTGCTGCCCGGCGAGGCCTTCGACGTCCACACGGACTTTTTCGCTGTCGGCGGCCATTCACTTCTGGTCGCGCAACTCGCGTCGAGAATCCGGGCGCATTGCGAGATTGACCCCCCGCTTCGAATTTGTTTCGAGCACCGCACTATCGCGGCGCTCGCATCCTACATCTCGAACGCCCGGGCGCAACGGGCGAACGTCTTGCCACCGCCGCTGGTTCGACAGAGCGATTCCGCGGCTCTGTCTTTTGCACAGTCACGGCTTTGGTTCATCGCACAGCTCGAGCCGGACAGCCCGGTTTATAACATTCCGTTTGCGGTTCGTCTGCGCGGCATATTGAACGAGGGCGCACTAGAACGCGCGCTCGACCAGATTCTTCGCCGACACGAAACTTTGCGAACGCGCTTCGGAGAAAAAGGCGGCATTCCAATTCAGGCGATTGATCCCGAAGCGCACGTAGAGCTCACGCGGCGCGATTTATCAACGGTTCCAGCTTCCGAACGCGAGGCGGGGGCTCGTGCGCTCGCTGCGAACGATGCACGCCTGCCATTCGATATTGCGCGTGGGCCCGTGCTTCGCGTGCAATTAATGCGACTCGAAGAGCAGGATCATATTCTGCTGTTCAATCTTCATCACATAGCGGGTGATGCGTGGTCCATCGGCATTTTGGCACGCGAGTTTGCGGCGCTCTATACAGAATTCGCATCGGGCCTTCCATCGAGACTTCCGGATTTGCCGATCCAATACGCCGACTACGCGGCATGGCAGCGCGATTGGCTGCGAGGGACCACTCTGGAGGCGCTACTCGCAAGCGCCAAATCGGAGCTGGCAGACATCGAGCCGCTCGAATTGTTGTACGATCATCCGCGGCCGGGGACGCCTTCTTATCGCGCCGGAGCGGTTCCTTTCGAGATTTCAGACAGTCTGTGGACAGGCCTCGAGGCCATTGCGCAAAGCGAAAATGCAACCAGCTTCATGCTGCTCTTCGCAGCCTGGGGGCTGTTGCTCGCTCGCTACGCCGATCGGTCGGAGCTGATCTTGGGGACGGACTCGGCAGGCCGGGACCGCCTCGAAACCGAACCGCTTATCGGTTTCTTCGTGAACCAACTCGCGGTTCCGGTGCGCCTGGGCGCACACGACACATTCCATACGCTCTTGGCGCGCGTGCGTGCCGATCTCTTGAACGCGTACGCGAATCAACATCTGCCGTTCGAACTCCTGGTGGAGGCGCTGTCGCCCGAGCGCGATCTCAGCCGTCATCCTCTGTTTCAATGCAAGATTGTTTTCGAAGATGCAGCACCGAGTTTGAAACTACCATCGCTTGAGGCGTCGCTCTTTGCTGCCGGCCACCCCACGATCAAAACCGACCTGCGGTTGGTGGTACGCACCCACAGAGGTTCGTTGACCGGCCGCATTGAATATGCTCTCGATCTATTCGATGAATCGACGGCTGCGAGAATGGCCGAAAGGCTCCTCACCGTGCTGAGCGGCGCAGCGTCGACGCCGCATGCACCGCTCGTGTCCATTTCGCTTTTGGCCGAGCGCGAAAAGCAGATGTTGTCGGCTCAATGGGCCGGACGGGATCAGGAGTCGGATTATGCCACGGTAGTCGAAATGTTCGAAGAGCAGGTGCGACGCACGCCTGAATTGCCGGCCGTTGCCTGCGAGGGGCGCGCCATCTCTTACGCTGCGTTGAACGCGCGAGCAGATTCGTTCGCGAGCCTGCTGTTGGCTCACGGCGCCGCACCCGAGGTTTTGGTAGGCATCTGCGTTCCCCGTTCGGAACTGGCCGTCATCGCAATTCTGTCTGTGCTGAAGACGGGCGCGGCGTATCTCCCGCTCGATGCCGAGGCCCCGGCCGAACGGCTCGCAGCTCTCGCGGCCACCGCCGGTATCTCCATCCTGGTTACTACGCAGACGCGTTTGGCAATGTTGCGGCCCATGGCAGGGCGAGCGCTGGCCATCGACGCCGACGATGCCCTAGCGGTCTATGGAAGACAGCTAAAATCTCGCCATTTGATCGACGCGGCCAGTCTCGCATACGTCATCTTCACTTCGGGATCGACTGGGGCGCCCAAAGCAACTGGGATCGAGCACCGCAATCTTCTGAGCTACGTGGTTGCGATCAGCGCGAAGTTGGAGCCGATTTGCGAGCGCAGCTTCGCCCTTCTCTCGACTTTGGCTGCAGACCTTGGCAACACCATGCTCTTTCCGGCTCTCTGCGGGGGTGGTTGCCTGCATGTAATCCCGGAAGAGCTCGCCACTCATCCGGATGAATTTGCGGCGTATGCTCGCGCTCATGCGATCGATTGCGCCAAGATCACGCCGTCTCACCTCGCGGCGCTGCTTGCGGCGCAGTCACCATGCGATGCGATCCCACAGCGCCGGCTGGTGCTCGGAGGAGAAGCGTCTTCCTGGAGTTGGATTGCGCAGTTGCAGGCGCTCCGTCCGCAATGCAAAATTCTGAACCACTATGGCCCGACTGAGACCACCATTGGAGTACTTACGGCCGAAATTGAGGACACGGGCGCATCCATATCGGGTAATCTGCCGCTCGGCACCCCGCTGACGACCGTGAGCGCTTATGTCCTGGACCGCGACGGCTCGTTAGTGCCCGAAGGAATTCCAGGCGAGCTGTGTATCGGTGGGGCAAGCGTGGGCCGTGGATACCTGAACGCGCCGGGCCCGACGGCCGCGCGCTTTGTTCCGGATCCGTACTCCGCGAAACCGGGTGCACGCATGTATCGCACCGGCGACCGCGTCGTATGGCGGGGCAAAGGCGTCGTCCATTTTCTCGGCCGCATGGACCGCCAGTTTAAACTGCGCGGCTACCGCATTGAGCCGGGCGAGATTGAGTCTGCTTTAAACCAACATCCGGCTGTCGCGCAAAGCGCGGCCGGGATTCACGAAAACGCGGTGCGCGGCCCCCTGCTGGTCGCCTGGTTTGTCGCTTCTCTCGCGACCGGAGTGCAACCAGAAGATCTGCGACTTTTCCTCGCCAAGAGGTTGCCGGAGTACATGACGCCGGCGCATTTCATCCAGCTCGAAAGACTGCCGCTTCTGGGGAATGGCAAGCTGGATCGTCGCGCATTACCAGAGCCGTCCTTCGAACGCCGCGTCGATGAGCCGTTGAATGCAGCCTTCACGCCCACTGAGCAATTGTTGCGCTCGATCTGGGAGACGGTGCTCGGTATTGACCGGGTCAGTTCCACTGACAATTTCTTCCGGCTCGGCGGCCACTCCCTGCTTGCGACACGTGTGGCCTCTCGAATCCGCGAGACGTTCGGGATTGCGCTCGGCGTACGAGCTATCTTCGCAACTTCCACGCTTTCCGATCTCGCCTTGCACATCGACGGCGCGCGCCGGGCAAGCGCGACCAACGTCCCGCCGCCGCTCGAACCCGCTCCGCGCGACATCCCCCTCCCACTCTCGTTCGCCGAACAGCGGCTGTGGTTCATTCAGCGGCTGGCGCCCGAAGACCGCTCCTATCTGGTGCCCATCGTTGTACGCCTGACGGGCGACTTATCGATTTCCGGACTCACAGAAGCGTTTACTCACCTGGTGAGCCGGCACGAGATCCTTCGCACGGCGTTTCCAGTTGAATCCGGTTCTCCGCGCCGGCTCATCTCGCCTGAGATGCCTTGTCCTCTGCCGTACGCCGACCTTTACAACCCGGACTCAGCCGCTAGGGAAGCGGATCTGCGCCATCGCATCGAGAATGAGTGCCGGCAGCCGTTCGACCTGGCGTCCGGACCGCTGTTCCGTACGCGGCTTTATCGAACTGGGCAGGCCGAACACATTCTGCTGATCCTGCTGCACCACATCATCTCGGATGGCTGGTCATCGGGATTGTTATTGTCCGAAGTCACGGCGCTGTACTCACATTTCGTGGCTCTCTCCGAAGGCAGCCGGGCTTCGCCGCCAACTCCTCTCGCTGCGTTGCCCGTACAGTACGCTGATTTCGCGCTGTGGCAGCGGAATTGGATGCAGGGCGAGACACTGGATCGGGCGCTCGCTTGGTGGCGCGACCATCTGGCGGGAGCCGAGCCCCTCGACTTGCCGCTCGATCGGGCGCGGACAGAGAAGCGCAGCGGAAGAGGGGCGGCTCATCGCATCCTTTTCGATTCGACGCAAACGCGAGTGCTAAAGGCGTGCGCTCGTATGGCTGGGGCGACCGATTTCATGCTGCTTTTTGCCGGCTTCGCCTCTGTGCTCGCGCGGTATTCGCAGCAACAGGACGTGTGTATCGGTACGCCGGTTTCTGGCCGCATACATCCGGATATAGAACCACTTCTCGGCTGTTTCTTGAACACGCTGGTATTGCGGTGCGTAGCCGATCGGAGCCTTTCATTTACGGCGTTTCTGCGCCAGATCAGGGAAACGGCGCTGCAGGCGTGGGATCACCAGGAGCTCCCATTCGAACAGCTCGTGGAGCACCTTCAACCTAGCCGAAGTCTGCAATCAACGCCGCTGTTCCAAGCGATGTTCGTTCTGCAGAATGCGCCGCGCACACATACGCCCGTACCCGATTTACAGTTCGAACAGGTGGCATTTGACACGGGCAGCGCTAAATTCGACCTGACTCTGGTTGTCACCGAGACCCGGGATTCCGACGGCGGGACGAGCTTTCTGGCACGGCTCGAATACAGCACGGATCTCTTCGATAGCCGGACAACAGAGCAACTTCTCAACTGTTATCGCACGTTCCTCTGCGCTGCCGCGGCCTCACCTGAACGGGAAATTTGGCGTATTCCGCTGCTCGATGATGCGCAACGAAAGGCGATTCTGCGAAGCTCAGCCAACGAGTCACCGTACGCGCGCGACGGCACCGTCCAGGAGCTGTTCGAGCATTGGGCCGAGGCACATCCGCAAGACATCGCGCTCGAGTTCGAAGGTCATGAGATGTCGTACGCGGCGCTCGAGAGCAGCGCGAATCGGCTCGCTCATTATCTCATCCGGCGGGGAGCCATGCCGGAACGAAAAGTTTGCGTATTTCTCGAGCGGTCACAGGATCTGATCGTCGCGATCCTCGCGATTCTCAAGGCGGGCGGGGCTTATGTTCCGCTGGAGCCGACAGACCCGTCGGCGCGTCTTTCGCTGCAGATCGAAGGAGTTCATTGCGTGCTGACTACCTCGGCACTGCAGGGGAGAATACCGCAAACCGGTGTCCGGGTGATCGCATTGGACCAAGAAAGCGTCGAAATAGCAAGCGAGCTGGAGACGCGCCCTGCGAGACGGGCTTCGGCAGATAATCTCGCCTACGTCATGTTCACTTCGGGTTCCACTGGCCAGCCCAAAGGTGTTGAGGTGCCACACCGCAGCATCGTGCGGCTCGTGAACGGCAACGCTTTCGCGTTGCTGACCTGCGACGAGACCTTTCTGCAACTCGCACCGGTCTCTTTCGACGCTTCTACCCTAGAGATCTGGGGTGCGCTTGCGAACGGTGCCCGTCTGGCGATTTTTCCACCCGGAACACCCAGCTTGTCCGCACTTGCCAGCTTCCTGATGCAGCGGAATATATCGACGCTCTGGCTCACTGCGGGCCTGTTCCGAATCATGGCCGACGAGCATATCGAGTCTCTGCAGAGCGTGCGCCAGTTGCTGGCCGGGGGAGACGTGCTGCCGCTTCCGCAAGTTCGGCGGGTGCTACGCGAACTGCCGTCCTGCCGTCTGATCAACGGGTACGGGCCCACGGAGAACACGACCTTCACTTGCTGCCATACGATTCAGCCTGAGGACGTTGATCTTCCGTCCATCCCCATCGGAAGGCCGATCGCGAACACAGAGGTTTACCTGCTGGACGACTACCTGGAGCCCGTCCCGCCGGGCGCCCGGGGCGAACTCTATGCGGGTGGCGACGGCTTGGCGCGCGGATATGATGCCGCGAGCCTCACCGCCGAGCGCTTCGTCCCACATCCTTTTAGCGCGGCGCCAGGCGCTCGTCTGTACTGCACGGGTGACTGGGCCAGGCAGCGGACTGGAGGCGCTATCGAATTCATCGGGCGCAGAGACGGCCAGGTAAAAGTCCGTGGATTCCGGGTGGAGACTAATGAAATCGAAGCCGTTCTTGCAGGCCACCCCGACGTTTGCAATGCGGCGGTCATCGTGAAGGCCGATGCTTCCAGCAATCGATCGCTATTCGCATTTATCGAGCTTCGCTCCGGCGCAGACCTCTCCGGTCTGCGGGATTCGATGCGGCATCAATTGCCGGAGTACATGATCCCAGCGCAGTTCGTCGCGGTGGATAAGCTGCCTCTCAATGCGAATGGCAAAGTGGATCGCAAGGCGCTTGCTTTGCTCTCCATCGAATCGCCCGCCGCCAAGGAGTACGTCGCGCCGGCGAATGCCGACGAAGAAGCTCTTGCGGAAATCTGGCAGAAACTTCTGGCGCGCGACCGCATCGGCGTCAAAGACGGATTCTTCGAACTAGGCGGGCACTCTCTATTGGCCGCGCAACTTGCGTCCCGGATTGAGGAGAAGCTTGGGGTGGTAGTTCCGTTGCGAATCATCTTTGAGAACAGCACGATTGCGGAGCTCGCCGAGGCTATCGAAGTGCTGAGGTATTTCACAGATACGATGGCCGGCACACAGGAGATAGGAACGCCTTGACGCGCCGGCAAATAGCGCTAGCACCACTTGCCGCAGCTATCGTTCTGGTGATTGCAGGGCTAGCGTGGCGATCTTCGCTGGTAGTGTGCGTTGTATCGGCCGCGATAGTATTAATTCTTTCCTTAGCGGTCTATGGTTTCTTCCGCCGATCGCTTCCGCAGATGCATGGCGAGCGTGTGGTCTCGAAGCTTGGCGCGCCAATCGAGATCACCCGAGATCGAGACGCCATCCCGCATATCTTTGCCTCCTCTAAGCAAGACGCGTGGTTTGGCCTGGGTTATGTTCACGCCCAAGACCGGCTTTGGCAGATGGATTTCCAACGGCGCATTGGGCGGGGCCGGGTTGCCGAAGTGCTTGGAAAACGCGGGGTTCCCTTCGACCTGCTGTCCCGAACCATCGGTTTTGCACGAGTTGCGGAGCGCGCTTGGGGCATGCTCGCTCCTGCAGCGCGTGACGCCGTGGAGGCGTATAGCGCCGGAGTCAATGCATTTTTGGCCCAATGCGGTTCGAGCCGCCTTCCGCCGGAATATCATCTGCTGCGCTGCCCACGACCCGATGCTTGGAGCGGCCCTGATTCAGTCCTGTTCAGCATTCTGTTGGGTTGGAACCTGGCGGGGAACTATCCATCTGAGCTGCTCCGGCAGAGGCTTTGTGAAGCCGTGGGCGAGGCGCGGACACGCGAGTTGATGCCCCCCTACCGGGAAGATACATTGTTGCGATTAGCAGGCGCAATTCAGGGGGACGGCTGCACGGGGAATGCAGCGTTGCCGGTTTCCGGCACAGAGCCGTGGAACAGCTTCGGCGAAGGCGCCGGCTCCAACTTGTGGGCCATCGGCCCGGGAAAGTCGGAGAGTGGCGGCGCGGTGCTCGCCAATGATCCTCATCTGCCAAGCACGAATCCGATGACCTGGTATCTCGCGCATGTCTCGGCTCCTGGCCTGGAAGCGATCGGAGCGACTACGCCCGGCATTCCCGGCGTCATCCTCGGCCGCAATCAACGGATCGCCTGGGGCATTACGAACCTCAATCCGGACGTGCAGGACTTTCATCGGGAACGGATTGATCCGTCCGGCGAATTCGCCGAATTTCGCGGCTCGCTGGAACGGATGGAGCGTGTGGATGAAACCATTCGCGTGCGCAAGGGCGCTGCGGTTCCGTTAAGTATTCGCAGTACGCGTCATGGACCACTGGCGCGCGGCATTATGGGTCTGAGCGCATCGGGCACCACGTCTGGGGCGACCGAACCGCTCTCATTCCGGTGGACCGGGCTGGACCCGGCGAACGTTTCTCTTGAAGCGTTTCTCCGCCTCAACGAAGCGCAGGATTGGGAATCGTTTCGCGAGGCCATTCGCCTATGCGCTTCGCCCCCGGTCAATTTCGGGTATGCGGATATCGACGGCAATTTTGGGTTCCATGCGTCGGGGAAAATCCCGATTCGCAAGGGTTATTCGGGCGCTGCGCCCGCGAACGGCTGGTCCGGCGATAATGAGTGGACCGATTTCATTCCCTTCGAAGGACTGCCGCATGCGTTGAATCCAGCATGTGGATTTGTGGCGCTCGTCAACACCGCGCCTCCGGACCCGGCGTACCCGTATCTGTTGAGTACCGACTGGGTGGAACCGTATCGTCTGGAACGAATGAACGAAGTTCTTTCGACAGCCGCTCGCCTCTCCCGCGCGGATCATGCCGCGCTGCAGGCTGATACTCTTTCGCTATACGCGCGTCACTCCCTGCCGGCCTTGCTGGCTCTTGTGACACCGGAGCCGGACACGGCTGTGCCGATTGCGATGCTGCGGAAGTGGAACTGTGACGCTACGGGGGAAAGCGCCGCTGCGGCAATTTTCGCCGCGTGGACACTCGAGTTGCCTCGTGCTCTCCTGCGAGAGGAGCTTCCCGCAGATTTGCTCGCCCTCTACGAAGCGTACCCGTCTTGGGCCTGCAGGTATTCGCTCAATGCGATCGAGGGCCGCTCTTCGGAGAGCGGCAACGCGGCCGAGGCGGCGAGGAAATCTCTGCGCGCGGCTTTGACAACGCTGCGGCAGCATCTGGGCGGAAATATCTCCGGTTGGCGGTGGGCAAGCGTCCATCGTGCTGTTTTCCCCCACTCGCCTTTGAATACGCGACCTGTACTGCGTCCCGCGTTCAGCCTGTCGGTCCCTTTGGGCGGAGACTGGAGCACCGTCAATATCGGCGGCATTCTTCCCAATGCCCCGTTTCAGCAGCGGTACCTCGCGGGGTACCGCCAGATCGTCGATTTATCTCAGCCAACCGGCCGGTTTATCCATGCTACCGGCCAATCGGGACATTTTCTTTCGCCGCATTTTAGCGATTTCTTGACGGATTGGGCAGCCGTTCGCTATCGCAGCATGCGTTTCGATCGCGCAACGATTCATCGCGACGCGGCCGGAACACTCCGGCTGAAACCTTCCCCCATTGGAAGCGCAACAGGTGCTGGATAGCGATCGCTGGTTTGAAAATTCACCGCCGCGCCCAAGCGACACTCTGCGCCTGTTTTGTCTGCCTTACGCAGGCGGCAGCGTTTACACTTACACCAATTGGCGGCGGTCGTTGGCAGGGGTAGCGGAAACCTACCCGCTGCAGCTTCCGGGCCGCGGAACGCGCATGCTCGAGCCCGCATTCACATCTTTGCCTGCGCTACTCAAATCGCTAGAATCCGCGTTACTGCCGCATCTGGATCGGCCCTTCGCAATTTTCGGACACAGCATGGGAGCGATGATTGCTTTCGAACTCGCACGCGTGCTGGAAAAGTCGTATAGCCTGCGGTCGCAGCATCTCTTCTTTTCAGGGCGCCTGCCTCCGCAATTGGCGCAAAACAGCGGCCCTGCGTACGATCTACCGACACCTCAATTTATCTCGGAGCTGCGTTTGCTTGAAGGAACCCCGGACGAGATCTTGAATAATCAGGAACTTATGGCGCTGGTGCTGCCTGTTCTTCGGGCTGACCTGCAGCTAGTTCAGACTTACCAGCATGTGCCAGGTGAACCGCTGAACTCGCCAATTACTGTTCTGGGTGGCCGTCAGGATTCCACCACTCCCGCGAGCAAGCTTGGCACGTGGGCCGCTATGACCCGGAGTTCTTGTTCCGTTCGCATATTTCCGGGCAATCATTTCTTTCTCAACCAGTTTCGTTCTGCGGTTATAAATGTTGTATCGTCCACGCTTTCGCGGGCCAGCGTTGCTCACGCGGATCCAACGCTACCGGAAGAAAAAACTTGAAGCTTTTGCCTTGGCTTCGATTGTGCGCTGCCAATAACCGGCTGCCATGGGCGACCGCGAAATGTTCAAGAACTTCCCGCCGCGTTACCAGGGTAGAGAACGGCCAGAGGCGGCGTACGGGTCGTGTCGACGCTGACGAAAACTATTCCGAATAAGATCGCAGGAGCCACAGCGCGATAATCCATCCCAAGATTCCGGCTCCAATTAAGATCCAGCAGAAGAGGTTCCAATATTTCCAGCGCGTAACCGGCGTTAAGAGGTGGGAGCCTGCTCCATATTGCACAAAAAAATGTTCAAAGAACGGCTTTCGTTGTTTTGATGGACACGGACTCCGCCTTTGGACGATTTTCGACAATTCTCTTCTGCAAGAGAAAATAGCAAACGAGACCGTTCACCGGAGACCGAAAACGTGGAAGATCAAATAAAGCGAGGCTGAAAAAATACCTGCCCCGAGCAGAACGCACACCGGCAGCGTGAGCACCCACGCAAGCAAAATATTGCGAAGCGTATCCGCCTGCAAGCCGGACCGATTCGCTGCCATGGTGCCGGCAATACCGGACGACAGCACGTGCGTTGTACTGACAGGCAGACCGTATTTATCCGCAAGGCCGATGGTTGCCATGGCTACGATCTCCGCCGATGCGCCTTGAGCGTACGTGAGGTGCTCTTTTCCGATCTTCTCCCCGACGGTAACGACAATGCGCTTCCAGCCGATCATGGTGCCGAAGCCCAAAGCGATGGCGACGGCGAATTTCACCCAGACGGGAATGTACTTGGTCTCCTTTTGAAGCGCTCCCTGGTATTGGGCAAGCGTTTTGACTTCAGCCGGATCGGTGATCTTGTGCTGCTTGATCAGCTTTCCGATGGACTCGCTCAACAGATAGATGTCGCTGCGGAATCCTTTACGTTGATCGACCGTCAGGTCGGAGAAACTGGATCTTCCCTCGAGTTCGATGGCGACCTCGCGGTTTCGACCCGCCAACGCTTCAAACGTGTTCTCCGTAGCAACGCCTTTTGTCTTTAGGAAGGAGGAGAGTTCATCGGTCGCTTCTTGGGTGGTAATCAGTTGCGGCGCATGCTTCAACAGCGCCGGCTCCACTTGGCGCGAGAGCTGGGCAATATGCTGAATATCGGCCGGTCCAGCGGCGGGGTTTAAAGCGAACCCTCCGGGCAGCACGCCCACCAGAATCAGAACGATTAGCCCCATGCCCTTTTGTCCGTCATTGGATCCGTGAAAGAAACTGACGCCGGTGCAGGTGAACATCAGAAGACCGCGGATCCACATCGGCGGAGCCTTGCCTTCCGGTGAGCGGTAAAGAGCAGGCTGCCTGACCAGCAGCTTGAGAAGCAGCAACAACAGGCCGGCGCCGATGAAGCCCATCACGGGCGAGAGGAGCAAGGAGCTAAACACTTCCTTCGCCTTGGCCCAGTTGACACCTTCGCCAAAAACGTGGCTGCTTAGCATTGAATTCGCTAAGCCAACCCCCATGATGGAACCGATGAGAGTGTGGGAACTGGAAGCCGGCAGCCCGAGGTACCAAGTGCCTACGTTCCAAATGATCGCCGAAATCAGCAGTGAAAATACCATGGCGAACCCGGCGCCCGAACCTACATTGAGGACCAATTCCACTGGCAACAGCGAAACGACGCTAAACGCAACCAAGCCGCTGGAGGTCAAAACACCAATCAGGTTCCAGAGTCCAGACCAGACGACGGCATAAGCCGGTTTCAGGGTGTGCGTGTAAATTACTGTGGCCACCGCGTTGGCGGTGTCATGAAAACCATTGACAAATTCAAAGCTCAGGGCCAGGCCTAATGCCAGCAGCAAGAAAAGGGCAGTGGCGAACGGTACATCTTGACCGAATAGGTGCAAAAAGCTCTCCTCGGAGCCTCGACGTACGGCTCAATTGGGTCAGCTTAAAGTACGGAGATTACAGGCTTATGAATTTTGGGACGTACAGTACGGCAGCGCTCGAAATCGCGTTTGCGAGGGGTGCTGTGGGTGGCCAGCTCAAGAGAATTGATTGATCAGAAGGCGGCTGCTCCCATAGCGGCGGCAAGGAAAATCTGCTCGGGTCGCCCGAGCACGCCCAGGCCCGAGTTCACGATGACGGTGCGCTGGCTGGAGTTGTAGCCGTGCCCTTTCGTACCGTGCCGTCCCGCCGCAGAGTTTCCGAGGTGAGGCAGCGCCGCAAAAGTCGCGAGAGCAGAGGGTTCCGCGACAACACCATCATCGATCCCTCCGCATAGGACTTGACGGCCAGCACGTAACTGATCCGCTTCGGTGACGGCGACGAACTCGACGGCGCCTTCGTTTTCAATCCGAGTAATGCAAGGCGCCAATGGCGTATATAGTCCCTTAAGTTTAGGCATAACGGGTGGGCCGCCATGTGACACTTTTCCGCGCTCCTGTACTACTCCATGCATAGTTCGCTGCCGGATGTTGGCCAGGATGTTAGCGCCATCTGGCAACGCGCCTATTAGTCGCCACGAATCCCTTGAAGTTAAGCCGGCCTGCTCACAGTCTTTTAGTCCTAGATAGAATCCGACTAACAAGTCGCCCGTGCCAACGGGCAATACTAAATTGACTGGTTCTGACGCGGTGGCAGTTAGAAGCGAGCTTAGGTCCCGAATCACCTGAGCCGCTATCAAACGATATGTCATTAATCCAACACCATCCCACCCGTCAGTAACATGCCAATAGGACGATTCTTCTAACCGCCGCCGGGATCGTCGGAGCCGTGCTGCGACAAGGCCGCGGATTTCGTCCGGATTCAGCACTGGGCTGTCCTGCCGGAAGACATCAAGCACCTCGCATTGCCATAACCGAAGTTCAGCACGGATTTCGGGGGCGACTTCGTTGTCCACAATGGCGTGGATTTGCAGGCGTTGTTCCGGTAACAGCCGACGATTGGCAACGTGAGCTAACTTGGCGAGACTGAGGCCCGCGTTGCCGGCCGTCCACACGGAGATGTCAGTGATGCCATACGTCAGCGCAGTATTGATGATGGCCCAAGATCGAGGATCCTTCAAAGTGCCAGACCAGTAGTAAGATCCCATGTCGAGTACCAGCACCAGCGCTGAGCCTGTCAAATCCTCCAATTCGGCTGAACGATACACGATACTGTTTCCGCAGCGTAGGTGATGTTGCTTTGCCAGGATATCTGTCGACAACAGCGGAGACGCTGAACAAGATCGTGTGGCGATAAACTCCGCTTGGCTGGCCGCCTTTTGTGCATCGCCGACCAGGGAGTCTGCCGCAATCGCAAATATGTCGGATGGTGCGGCGGCCCAAAGGGATGGCAGGTCGAAAATCGAGTAGTCATGTTCCGGGAGCATGCTAACGTAACAAGAAAGTTCGCTTTCCGGGAACCCGTGAGGCCGAACGCAGTCGCATATCCGCATTGCCGTGTCGAAACACGCATCCCTGTTTCCACACAGAAAACATCTACTGCCAAGATTTTGGAGTTTCATGCCGCATCACCAATTCTAACCGCCCAAAAAACGCTAGCCGCAATGAGACCTATCGCGCGGATGCGGATATCGGGTCAATTCAGTGCAGCTGCGTTAAAGCGCGTTGCGCTAACACATGATTTGGATGTTGCGCGAGGAGAGCCAGCAGAATCGCGCGCGCCTTTTCGGTGCTGCCTTCGATGACGTAGACTTTGGCAAGGTTCAGGTAAGCTTGGTCAAACGCGGGGGCAATACGAATGCACTTTTCAAATGCGGCTACCGCGTCATCACGGCGCTGGGTACGAAGGTAAAGAACACCGAGGTTATTCAAAGCCTCGGGATAGATAGGCCGCGCCTGCAACGCTTTCTGCAGATACTCATAGGCCAAGGCAGTATCATTGGTTTGCGCAAAGACCATACCCAGACTGTAGTTTGCCTCCGGATCGGCCGGCTTCAACGCGAGCGCCCGCTCTAAAGTCGAGCGAGCTTCTTGCCAACGTTTCTGTTGCTTGTAAGCGTTCCCCAGGTTCGCAAGCGCGACAAAAAGATCCGAGTCTAATTGCAGAGCTTTCTCAAAGTAAGTGATGGCGCTTACCGTCTCACCATTGCGGGCAGCGATAAGTCCCAAATTGTTCCAGGCATTCGGCGCAGTTTCCGGATAAGTTGAGCTTAATTTGGTAGCGCGTTCGAAGCATTCGCGCGCCTGGGTAACCTTTCCTTGCTTCAAGTAAACGCTCCCAAGTCCGTAGAACGCTTCGGAACTGGAAGAGTCGTCCTTCAAGGCTGATTGGAAGAACTGTTCCGCCGAGTCTATGTAGCCTCTTTGAAAGAAGATCGACGCCAGAGACAGATAGTTCCTGCCATATTCGAAGGTGGCGGGAGCGCCAGCGAACGGAAGCGCTCTGGCGACACGATCTGCTTCGGTGCGCGGGCGGCCTGCCAAATCTTCATCTACACGGTGAGGAACAATGCCTTGGTAAACTTTGAGAATCTGTCTGTGCTCGTCAATTAAAAACGAAGTAGGCAAAGGCAAATCGCGGTGCCGATCAAACAGATATCGAAAGAGCAGGTTGTAAATGGCGGCGACATCCTCGGAAGCGCGGAGCATGAGGAATGCGGGCGAAGATATCTGCCGTTCTTCCTTTAGAATAAGGACGACAAGTTGATAATTATTACTAGTGCCGGCCCTGTGAAGACGCTCGAAGGCTTTGAAGTCCTCGACGAAGTCTTGTGAGTCGGCGCTCCAGAAACATAGCAGAACCGGTTTGCCGCGAAGAGCGGAAAGCGTCCAAGCTCTGCCCTGAGCATCCGTAAGAGAGATGTCCGGCGCTAACATCGGAACCAGCAGCCATGTTTCGGCAATATCAGGAAGCGGGTCGGCAGGCGAAAAAACAGATGAGCTGGTGGCAAATGTGTTTGGACGAAAAGGTTGGATATGAAAAGATGCTGAACCTTCAGTTACCGCTATACGGTGGTTAGGTGGAAGATCTTTGAGTTGTTGAATCAACCCACTCGGCCATCGAATGCTGGCCGAAACATTGCCTTTGGCTGTGCCTAGACCGAAGATCAACTCTTTGCTGTGCTGGGAAATAAACCCCGATCCCGCTTGCAATAATTTGACTTGACGACCCGCCGGAGTTTCGATGGTTACAGCCGCGCCGATCGCGTCACGATTGCTCTTCGTTCCAGTCAGACGGAAGGAAAGAGCTGGCGCTAAATCCGGCGTCGTGTTCTTTAGGAGGCGGACTTGTGGAGCAGTGCGGTTTTTGAGCAATAATTCCTGTCGTCCGTCGCCGTCGAAATCGGCTAAAGCAAAGGCTCTGCTATCTTCGGAGAAGTCGAGAGCCAGAGCACCCGCGATATCCGAAAAGGTGCCGTCCCGATTATTCACATACAAGATATTTCTTTCGAAACCGCTCCACGTGTAATCGCTCCGGATCAGCTCATTAATCGCATCCCAACCCTGCTCGTACTCCGGATCAGGCCTTGCTGTATTAGGCGATTTTGCAACCACCTGGCGCCAGAAGAAACTATTCAGGTCGTGCGTCAGAGCGCCTGAGATCATGCCGTTTGCAATATAGATATCCGAAAAGCCGTCGTGATCGAAATCCCAGGCGTCGCTTGCCCATGACCAGCGGCCCATTCCGGCGTGTGATTGTTCTGTGACGTCGTTGAAGACAGAATCGGACGAATTGCGGAATAGCGAATTACCCATGGCGTGCTTGTGATACAACGCCCGCGTCTGCTTGGACGCTTCTGCCTGAAAGCGAGTGTCGCTCGTGATACGGGCGCCCGCCGCGGTCCACATATTCGCGACATACAGATCTTGCGCTCCAGCATTGTCATAATCCAACCAGGAAACACTCATGCCCGCGCCTATGTCTTCGACGCCTGCTTCAGGGGCAACATCGGTAAAGGTACCATCGCCGTTGTTGCGATAAAGGTTCTTGCGGCCGAAGTCGTTGACGACATATAGGTCCGGCCATCCATCACGGTTGTAATCACTCCATCCGCAGCAGAAACTATACCGGGTATTGTTCTTGTCGAGACCGCATTGCACGGTAACATCACTGAAGCTACCGTCACCATTGTTGTGCATCATGAAGTTGGGCGGCCCGTTCTCAGCGGTAAAGTACGGAGTCGGATATCTATACTGACCGGCGCCGTGATAATAGGCATAAAGACAGAAGTAGATATCTAGCCGTCCGTCACAATTGTAATCCGCGGCAGCCGCGCCCGTGAAGGCGCCTTGAGGCGACGTGGCAAACTGGAATGCGCCGACCTTCAGTGCGAACTTGCCATTGCCCTGATTCAAAAACAACAATGGGCCATTCGCTCGCACGACGACAATGTCCTGGAGGCCGTTATTGTTGAAGTCGGCAAATAGGGCGCAAGCCGTGTTTTCGAGGATCCCTAACCCCGAGGATTCGGTTATATCTTGAAAAGTTCCGTCCCGGCGATTGCGATAAAGCCTGTTCGGAAGGCCGGCCGGTTGGCATATGTAAACCTCATCGAAACCGTCTCCGTCAATGTCCCCCACGGACACGCCGTTATGGCCGTAGATATCGATACCGCTTGCGCCGTCTAATACAGTTCGCCAATAGTCTGATCCATGCAATAACTGAGAATTAAAAGAAGAGTTGCCGCCAAAGGCTAAGCGAGTAATATCTGAGTAGAAGGGTACCGACGCACGACTGCGGACTTCATCCTGTGCTTGCCAGCGCTCCAGGCGAAAGTTGCCTTCCGGGACTCGTATCCAATCGAGGGACCAATGGCCAACGCGCTGCTCACGAAAAAAACTTCGCCCCGTTCCGACCAACTCATAACGTATATAAGTGGTTAGACGTTCAGAACCGGATTCGATTCGGACGATCTGAAACTCTGCCGTCAATATCTGCGCAAAATCCGCAATGGCGGATCGCAGTTCGCTGACGAAAGCTTCTTGCTTGAGGGAAGGTTGCAACGAAAAGCGAAGACGCCGCACGTCCAGCGTCTTCGACAAGGGGCGCAAGGCGTGAGATTCGACTGGCCGCCATGACGTCCCTGCAAAATTCTGGCTCAGGGCATTCTCGAGCACGCCGGTCTCGTGCGGGAAACGCAGCAGGCTCATGCTCCAAGCGTGGAGAATGGCCGCAATTTTGTCGTGATCTTGCTCCGTTACAAAGCCGTCTAGGCCTGGATTGATCTGAAGGAGCGCAGCATCGAGGGGTCTTTGCTGGCGGTACTGCGGGTGCAGGTGGAAAGCAGGACCGGACGGTTTGGAGTAGGCGGAGATGGGTTTGCGAACGCCGGCGGGAATCAGGAATGCTGCAATGGCCTGCCAACATCGGGCCAAGAAACTTCGCCGCCTGAGATGAGTTATACAGCGGCTTTGTTGGCTGGCGAAGTTCATTGAGAGTCTCCATTTTCATCTTCGCTGCTTTGCTCAGCCGAGCGGACGAGCGATGCAGGTCTGCCCCCGAAATGCTCAAAACGGTCGGACGGAACAGTCCTGGCGCCAGCCGACGTAAACCGCGAAAGGTGCTCCGCTAAACACGTCCGTTCCATGTGGCGGAGCAGTGGGCATGCACCCGGGGCGCAATCGGGTCAACTTGCGAGTGGTAACAACAGACAGGGGACAATCTCAAGTTGAGAAGCAATTGGCATGGCGCGTGTAGCCCAGGTAGAGTGGAACTGATAAGTTAGAGTTTGGTGAGGTGCGAGAGTGGTTGAATCGGGCGGTCTCGAAAACCGTTGAACCTTTGCGGGTTCCGTGGGTTCGAATCCCACCCTCACCGCCAGAATGTTTTTGTCCGGCCCGGACACATAGGTAACAGATTGTACCTAAGACATAGGTAACACTTTTGGCCCGAAGGGATTGGGCAGGGGTTGCAGAGTTTTCTCCTCCAGATCGATATAACCAAGATCATAGTCCATAAAACTGACGAGCCAGATACCGTCGTCGACTTCTTTGATGCCGACGGCCTGTCCGGCCAAACAAGTGCTCAAGTTGATTTTCTTGCGGTACAGACACAAACGTCCGCAGGTGGTGACGAGGACGGTCTTGTCGTGAAACGGATAGTGCAGTTGGTGAAGACCCTGGTAGGGGCGGCGGGAAGAAGAATAGAGTTCCGCCGGACATTTCATGTTCAGAGCTTCGTGGGGGAGTTCGTTGTTGAACTCCTCCAGGAAGTCGTCGAACTTGGCTTGCTGTTGAAGCAAGTTGGCTCCGGCGGGACGAGTAGCTTCTTTTTTGAGCGTCAGATGCATGCGCTCATGCCGGCCGTTCTGCCGGGGATGACCGGGCCGGATGCGTTCGATGCTGATGC
>DATASJ010000081.1:0-158793 GCA_036269275.1 Bryobacteraceae bacterium
AAGGTTTTCATAACAAGATGGAGGTTCTCTCACGCCAAGCTTACGGATTTAGAAACTTCCAGAACTACCGATTGCGCGTTAGGGTAATGTGTTCTTAGAATCAGTCGAAGGTCAACCCGCCCCCATTAAGTGCGTAGAGCCAGTGCGTAGAGCCCCATTAAGTGCGTAGAGCCCCCCTTTTATTGGCTCCTCAGGTAGGATTCGAACCTACAACCCTTCGGTATTCCGGGGTTTCGCAGGGATTTGCACTGAGTTGCACATTCTGGCGCAAACCCCGATACTGCAAAGGGTTACGCGTAAGCCGAGTGTTGCACTGTGCTGGATGAAATGGCACTAAATCTGGAAACGAAGTGCCATCAAAACTGCCAGTGAATTTGAACCCGGAAGGCAATCTGCGTGCCACCCATCCCCTCGCTTATGCGAATTGCCATCGGCTGTTGCAGACCGGGCAGCGCAACCAGTTGGCGCAAAGGTGGACGCTATAGACGGAGAGGCACTGTGGGCACCGAAATGGTGCGCCGGGAGGACGCGTAGACGAACTGAACGCCGCTAATAACACGCCAGAAAACGCACCCAGTGCGATTCCGCCCAGCATCTCCTCCCTGGGTGCGAGAGCAGCTCCAGTAACCGCCCCAGCCGACATTCCTTTCAAAAAATGCGAGTCATCGTACGAAGCAATGATTTGAGTTAAATATCCCTGCCAGCGCTCATCTGCCGGGTTGAAGGAAACATAGTGCCTGAAGTGCGGAATGACAATCGACAGAGCGTCGGCTTCTGTGATCGGTTCCAGCACCCAAATATCTTTGTTCGTTTCCGCAGCGATGCCGCCTTCGTGCCCTACCCAGTCACGTGTATGCCGGAGAGCCTCTACATTCGTTCCCAGAAGTATGAAGACGGCGTTCGATTGTCGGATGTCATCCCTGATCCGCGCAGCGTCTGCTGGTCCCTTTGCGATCGCATCGAACTCCTCGAACATACCGCGCACGTTGGTGGCAGCGAACGCGTTCGCGAGCAACGTACGAGATGCGACGTCTTTGGAACTATGAGAGACGAAGATTTGAGCCATACGAGGGCCTCTTCTATAATGCCGGTTTCTGCCAAACTGAGGCTATGGGCGCTTGCCTCTACTGCACCAACGAAGCCAATTCTGTAGAACATCCACTCCCCGCCGCATTCGGTGAATTCAAAGGTGCACCCCTGCTGGTCGATCGAGTTTGCAAGCAGTGCAACAACGCTCGTTTGGGTGTGTTGGACGAACAGCTTGCACGCTGTGGGCCAGAGGCGCTCATGCGGCTCTACTATGGCGTGCGCGGACGCAGCAGGCATAAGGAAATCAATCCTCATTATCGGCGTAGCGCGGGTGGCGCTCGTCTAAAAATGACCTCTTTCGATGCCTCTTTGGGTCTCGATCTCGAATTGGAAATCATTGAAGGAAATCAAGTGAGGCAGTCAAGGCAGATCGTGTTCAGGGAAGTATCTGGATCTGTCAAGCACCTACCGATTCCGGAGGACATGCGAAACCCGGACCAACTCCGCGCAGCCTTCGAAGAGCTTGGTGTGGGGGAGATCGCGGAAGCCCGTGTCTTTTATGATCCCGAAGAAACTACCTGGATTGAGCCCCTGGTGCGAGGCGTATGGCCCAACATCAAATTTGCTGAAGGCGAGCTTGCGGCGACATCGTATCGAGCAGGTGCGACCGTCAGGATAGAGCTGACAGATCGCTATTTTCGCGCGATCGCCAAAATCGGCTTTCACTACTTCCTCACCCAATTTCCCACCTATTCTGGTTCGGAGCCGCAGTTCGGGATGATTCGGGGCTTCATTGCTGATGGCGGACCGGTCTCGCTGGCGAACGAGTTCATTGGAGAACGCCAACATGCACTTATTGGTCAACTCCGTGACGGAGGCCGACCCGACGGCTGGAAGGGGCACATTGTCGCAGCCGAAATCAACGCCCAAGCCTGTCTCGCCCACGTTCAACTATTCGTGTGTGAAGACTTCCCCCCACGCATTTTTACGATCAAGCTTGCTTCGAACGTGGACAACAGCCGGTCGAGCGGCTGCGGTCATCTTTACGCGTATTTTGAGAAAGAGCAGGAAGGCAAGTTTTCGGGCGAGGTTCACTCACTCGATTACGGTTCAGTTCCATTCTCTGCACCACCTCTGAAGCCCGTCGTCGGCGAACCCGATTAATAGCGCCGCGTTGTCGGACGAGGGGCAGGCGCAAAAACCATTCACGGGCCCACCTGAATTGAACCGGAAATGGCTCGAACGTAATGGATGAAATACAACAACGATACGATGTCCGGGCCCCTAATTGGTTCGATTTTATAGCACGGTCAGAGGTGCCCCGCGCCTAGTGCTGTTCTCAGCTCGAAAATATGAAGCGCACCTGCCCGGAATGCGGGAACAAGATGGAAGAGCTGAGCCTGACAGTTTGGGTGTGCCCTGCGGGTTGAAGCATTCACCTGCCGCCCTGCGCATAGGGTTCGTTGGCGTTGGTTCGTGCGTCCGCAATTACCTGCCGATTGATTGCGTTGAAAAAATAACGGAGCGCATCGGGCCAAAGCATCGCCCCATTTACGCCGCCGACCTGTCCCCAATTCCAATCTCCCTTGAGATACAGGAATTCGTAAATAAAGTGCCTCTCCGACGGTTCCACAAACGCGTGTTTGAATGCGGACGGATTGTGTTGCGGGTAATCTGCGTACAGGCTTTCGAGTCGAAGTGCGAGCGGCGTCCAACCGCTCTCCGTGTACCCCCATACGTCACGAAGCCGGTAAAGAGAGACCTCCCCTTGGGCCTTGGGTTTTAGATCGATCACAATGCGATGCTCTTCAGGCTCGGACTCCTCCAGAAGACGCAGGATGTGAGTATCGATGAGATGCCACTCTGGCCCTCCCAGATCGTCAAACACAGCCTTGAGCGGACCATTTTTGCCCGCCAGTCTGATCTCCCGGATCAGTCTGTACTCTCCGGGCTGTGGATCAAAGCTATAAAGCAGAAAGGGCATTTGAGGAAGCCTACCACGCTTGTCCTAGATGTACCGGACCTTGGTCTTGGCCTTGCGGGTGTACGCTTTCACCCGTGTCCCGTTCTTCCGTTTGTACTTGGACACCGCCTGCTTCTTTGTCTTCTTCCCCGTCGCCTTGCCGAGGACAAAAGCCGCTGCGAGTGGCAATAAAGGCATATGGAGCTTATCGGACGCTGACCGCGCAGATTCTATCTTTCTCTGACGGCATACGCTCACTCAAACCCTTGATTTTCGGTGCAGTACCCACCCGTTACCGCTAGGTCTTTCGCCTCGGGCCCGCGTCTCGCTACCGTCGACGTCATGGACACCCCGAAGACGCCACTCGCGCCAGCCTTTGCTGATTACCTCGGATACGTGAGCGTAAAGAAAGCGCACACGACTTACCTGCATTACCGTGAGTCGCTCCGGCAGTTTTGGCGCTCGCTTGGCGGCGGGGTTGACAGCATCGGGCGATTCGTCGGCACAGTAAAGCGGAGCTTCATCGAAGACATCAACCGCCCGGACATTCTCGCCTTCGAAGGCTTTCTACGAACGCAGGGGAACGCCGATCGCACCATACACAACCGTATTCGCGACCTGCGCACATTCATTTCTCACCACGAGCTTCCCTGGCCAATGAAGAAGAAGGACCGCATCGAATATGAAGAGCGAGCCGTGACCGCCTACTCGGAGGGCGAGTTGCGGAGACTCTTTGCTGCCATGACGCAAGAGGAACACGAGCTGTACTATGCGTTCCTGCGCACGGGCTTCCGTGAGCGCGAAATGATGTTCTTGTGTTGGACCGACATCAACTGGGTGGACAGGCTCGTATGGGCCCAAGGCAAGCGCGATCTTGGCTTTCGGATAAAGGACAAGGCCGCACGCGCCGTGCCCGTGCCGGATGATCTGATCCACATGCTCGCCGAGCGCAGGCGGCGGATGCCCAGCGCACGGCTGGTGTTCCCGCGCCAGTCGGACCAGACGAAGCCGAATGGCAAAATGCTGCGCCAATTGAAGGAGATCGCTTTCCGCTCGGGGTTGAATTGTGGGGAGTGTGCCGATCGGAAGGGCCGTTCCTGCGCGGCACATCCGAACTGTAGAAGCGCTGTGGGCCTGCACAAGTTCCGGCGTACGTTTGCATCACAGTTGCATCAGGCTGGAACGCCGGTGCACGACATACGCGACTACCTCGGCCATTCCTCGCTGGAGGTCACCCTTCGTTATTTGGAAGTCAGCGATAAGAACTCCGCCGCGACGCGTGAGAGGATCAATAGGTTGTCTGGGTCCCTCGGGTTGAGACCGCACGGATTACCGCCACCGTTCTTGATGACGTAACTTCCCGGCTCTGTCGACGACCCGAATTTAGATCAGCTCTAACTCAAAACCTGCTAAGCTTCTGATTACGGCTCAAAAATGCGGGTTACATTCGACAGTCATATATGGGAGAGCGTGGCCGTTCCAGAGAACCATAAGAAGGACCCAAACCATGCCAATCTCTTAAAGATTAATACTGCTCTTCAAGACGGTCGGCTGAAGGGCTTCATCTGCGAGAGTATTGGAACTCTTGAGGCGATCCACAAACCTACACGGCCAGAATACTTCTCAAATCGAATACCGAAGACCACCCTCACGGCGGGAACCAACACGGATCTCAACATCACAATCAAGGTTGATCACGACCGCCACCCCGGTCTGGAGCCGATACTTATCCAGAAGCTCCAGAGAGCGGGATGTCTCGGCATGCGTTTACTGTACATCCCCAGCGCAAATAACCAGCTTCCAAAGGAGTTTTTGAACGATCACGATTTATATGAGTCACGGCTGTTCGAAACACAATCGTACGCAGATCGCTTTTGGGAGATAGCTAGAGAGATTGAAACGCGTGGCGTTGGTGTTGGCGCTGTCGCTGCAATTCTAAAGGAGCTAGAAGAACGATTACCAGTAAGCATTTATCCTCGACGGGGCATGCAACTTCTTCAATATGCGAAGGATGACGCAGAAAAAGCGCGGATATCTAAAGCCATCGCAGAATGGGCCGACGGAGACTTGGTCGCGTCGCATATCGCCAGCGGTAACGATTTGCTCTGTACTGAGGATAAGGGCAAGTCGACAGGTGGCCGCCGCTCTGTGTTCGATAAGGATAACCAGGGTTGGCTCAAGGCGACTTACAACATTCGCATGGTCGATCGTCAGCAACTTGCAACTCAAATTCCTAGCTGAGCGTACAGAGAACAGCTTTTTTTGAACGAAGACCTGTTGTCAACTCGCCGTCCGGTAAAACCGCAACGTCCCAACCGTAGCAGCGGGCACCTGCCCGTGACGCAATAGCCGAATCCACCACGCCGCTCCAGCAACGATGTCGGCCTGCCGCCCGCAGTAGACATCCTCGGCAGCCCAGAGGCATTTGAGGAACTCAGGGTCTCGCGGATCGGTCACCTCGCGATGCGTTTCACCTGCGGATTCCATCGCTACTTGGTGCCAACTAAGCAGACCATCCTGCACGCGGTTCCGCAAGGCGCATCCGATCGCGATGGCTTCAGGATGCGTCGCGGACTCCCGCCACATGCGCTCCGCGAGCTTGCCTACGAGGTACTGGTCGATGTTCATTTGCCCTCCTCGTAATCGAGCGGCGGCGTGTCATCGTCCTCCGGGACATACATACGCCCGTGTTCCTGTTCGTCATCATCATCGTCTTCGGAGTTGCCCTCCATCCGATCGATGAGCTTTTGCAGCCGAAGGCGGCTCATGCCTTGCAGCATCTTCGCGATATCACCCGGTGACTGCGGATCGTATTTCGTGAGGCCGAGCGAGATCATGGCTTCGATCAGATCGCGCAGGTTCCGCCAGTGGTACGGGCTCTCAGTGTAAACGACTTCGAGGTAGCGCCCGTTCGCCGTCTTAACGCCAGGCGGGATCAGGCCGCGAGTGAGCGCATTGTAGCGGAAACCGCAGACGCGCCAGGGGCCGACTTGAACCTCGAACGTCCAGATGTCCGCGCAATGGTGGGATTGTTTGAGCAGCCGAATTTTCAAATCACTAATTGGTTGGGAAGTCGGAAGGCCGGGAAGCGTGGAATAACCCGACCTTACATTCCGGCCTAGGCAGTACCCGAACCGCTGGGCCTCACGGTGAGCCTCGATTTTCCGATAAGGTCGACGGTATGAGGCACTACGTTCCGGGTTTCCTAATTGGAGTGGTTATCGGCGCGATCGGCTACGGCTGCGTGAATAGCCACAACGAACAACAGTTAGTCAATATGAGTGATGACCGGCTACTTCACGCGTGCGAACACGCACAACGACCGCAGGGGCAGTCTCTCGATGTTTGCTTGAGTCGGATGATGCATGACAGGGATGAGGCGAAGAACCCCAATGCTGCCAGGCACGATCCGATTCTTGAGGCCTATTACGAGTCTATGAATAGTGAGCGCAAGGCTGCTCAGTAGAGCCCGACTTCCCTGAGCTTTCTGAACGTCGGATCATCCGCTCGAAACCGCGCGGGTGTCTTCTCCAGGTACGCGAAGCGCTTCCTCATGAGCATGGGGTGTATCTGCTGGCGTTCTTTGCCGGTCGCCAGCGCATAAACATCGAGCATTTCGCCCAACGGCAGCCGCGACACATAGCCCTGCAAGGGCGTGAGCTTCGCATCCGCGATCAGCTTCTTCGCTTCCGCCGCAGGCACTACTTGATACGCCTGCGCGGGTGGGATCTTGCCCGTGCGCATGCCATCCATCAGCGCCGTGATCCGCAAATGCTTGGGCAAGTCGTCAGGATCGACGGGCCCGCTCTTGTTGCGATCGTAAGCGTATTGTTGCGCCAGCTTCTCAGCTTCCGACCGCGCTGGATACACGGAGGCCGCGAGCTTCGTAAAACCGAGCGCCAGCTTTTCTTTGTCATCCATCGACACATCCTGGCGCTGCAAAACATTCTGCAACGGAATCGGCGCAATGGCAGTGAGGTAATCGGTTATTTGATTCTCCGGTAGCACACGCCTGCCGTTGCGGTCCCTCTGCGTAATCAGCTCCAACAGTGGACGAGTAAAGCCGGGGCTGAGCCGCGTCTCCGCAGCTCCATGCCAATCGGCCATCCAATGCACAACGTCACCGGGGAGCGTGCGCATGCTGAGCACTACGTCATCGCGTTTGCTGTTGCCAGGTAGGACGATCCCGAAAGGTTGATCCCATCGCGGGTTGCCCGATACGAGCATGTTGCCCACGCGAGCGGCAAGGACCATTCCGGCGCTAATCCGGCCTACGTCTTGCCACAGGATTTTCGATCCGCTACGGAACAGCGATAGGCCGAGCCGCATTTCGGAGGTGAGCCAATCAGGTGCGAGCAAGCCCAGGCGCATTGCATCCTGCACGGACTTACTCGTCCCGAGCGCCCCCCAGTTCTGAAGCCCGAATCGATTGTTCGTGTCATCCGCCGCTTTGGTTGCGACTTGGTCCATCGTCCATTCGGGGTACGCGGAGCGGTACCGACGATATAGATCGATGTAGGCGTGTGCCTTCTGCCCGTTGACGTAGCGCCACAGGAACTCATGGAATTTGTCCGACCCAGGAAGCAACCGGTTTGCGAATGTTCCCTGGCTGGTGATTCCTTCGTTCTCAAGCGACGCATCGCTGGTGAAGTCGCTGAGGGCGGAATGGCGCGAGCTGAACTTGAGGCCATGCACGACGCCGACGCGCAGCGCCCGATCACCCACCACGTCGATGTCAGGCACGCGGAAGGGATTGGTGCCCGTCATGATCGAGCGCAGGCCCGTCTGAATGATGTGGAACGGGTTGTAACCGGCGAATACGGAGCCTTTCGCTTCGGTGGAGAGCTTCAATGCGGCGCGGCCTACGGCGCTATTGCGTACGGCACTCTGATCAATACCGAGCCGCTTCACGATGGTGTCGTAAGCATCGGGATGCACACGGACGTCGGACTTCATCAACACCGGCCCGTCTGAGGTCTCGGCGATGTAGCGCCAGTCGGCGAATGAGGGATGATCCACCGCGCGATACCCAGCGCCGGACCACGCATAGCGATTCGTGATGGTGGTGCCATCGGCGCGGGTGATGTCCGGCAGGGATTCAATCGTCCCGTCGCTCAAACCCTTTTGCAGTTTGTCCGGGCCCATCTGAACCAACACCTTCTTCGGAATCGTGCGATCCATCGACGGCTTAGGGTCGACAAGCAGGGCCTTTGTGGAATCATCGCCAACCACCTTGCCGTAACCGGAGTGCGTGACCATCGGCCTACCGTCATCCATGAGCACATTCGCACTCTTGATCCGTTCAAGCGCTTGCCGGTTCGCGATCGCCTTGCGAAGCGACAGCTCTTGCCACGCGGCGAGGCCCACCGGATCGTCGGCGACCAGCTCGCGCCCGACCGCTTCGCCATCGAGTGCCTTCAAGAACACGCGATGACGCGCGGAAGATACCGTCGTGTCGAAATTCCCCAGCTTGTTGTTTTCCCTGAAGATTGCTACGCCCGGTACGTCCTCCGGCTTCTTCCAGACGTGACTAACGTAATCATCGAGGTGCTGGAGAGCGATGTCGTTCTCTTCCGCTAGATGAAAATTGTTCTCGAATGCTGCCCGCAGATCCCGGACGAAATCGATCTGCTCCGGCGTCAGCTTCGTAGCGGCCTCGTACTTGGCGAGCGTGTCCGCGCCGATCTTGCCCGATGCCTTCGCCCTGTTCAACGCATCCTCGATCGCCTGCTGGCCAGGGAACTCCAAGCGGCGGAATATAGCGCCGCGCAATACGCCGGGGTCAACATCACCCTTGTCCAGGGCATCGAAGCGCCGGTTGAGCGCATCGGCGGTTTCGCGAGCCTGCTGTTCGGCGGCTGCTACATCCGCATCGCGCTTGCCGAAAATGTTTTCACGCTTGTAGATCGTGGCGAGCTGTTCCTTCGTGCCGGTCTTCTCGACAGATTTCAGCGGGCCCAGATTTTCGTTCGGGATGATCGGACGCTCGTTCATCTCACGGGCTGCGAGCGCCACACCAACTAAACCGGCAGCGGCTTGCACGGCGTACTCTTTGGCGCGATCGGTATCGCCATCCCTAATAGCATCAAGAGCGCGGGAGGAAGAGACCACCATTCCATGCGCCTGTTGCAGCGTGAATCCAGTGGTGACCAAGCCGCGCAGCACTTTCACCGCGACCGGAAGTTCCTCGACAGCAACACCTAGGCCGCGCAGCAACGCCCCTGAGCCGAGCGTGGCGACAGTGAGGCCGATCGAAAGCGGCGTAGCAAGGCTGTCGGCAACGTCCTCTAGTCCGCCGACAAACCCGCCTTGGTGATTTGGGTTGAATTCGTAAACGGGGGAGTTAGCCCAGTTCCAGGCGCGGCTCAAGACAGAGGCATTGGACCCGGATGGTTCGCCGGTCGTGTCTGCGCCGTGGTATGCGGCGAGGATCGGATCTTTCTCGCTGGGCGGGGACGGCTTCTGCTCTCTGCCGGTCTGGTACGCGGTTACGATCGGGTCGCTGTCCTCAGCTTCCAACGCCGAAACTGGCGCATTCACGCCATGATAGGCGGCGAGAATTGGATCGGCATCGCCCGTACTCGCGGCAGCAGGCGGCGCGGACGCGCCATTATAGGCCGCCAAGATCGGATCGGTTGTCTCAGGCATCGCTTACCTATGGGATGGGGACGCCACCCGGTTTATCGGGTATGGTTGCGGGTGTTGCAGGTGCCTGCGGACGCTTGCCATCGAGATACGCGAGCAGCGCCTTCCGATCGTTGGGGTTCTGAATCTTCTCAATCGATTGCCGAATCTGGTCGGCTGAAACGCCGGATGCGAGTTGCTGGTCAATCGTCCGCTGCGTTGCCGCAACGTTTTGTGTTGCCGCTCCGGGCTTCTGCCCATCGAGCTGCTTTCGCAGGTTCAGGTCGCGGGCCAAGCTTTCCTGCAATTCTCCAATTTGGGTCTGCAATGAGTCGTACTGGTCTTTGTCCTTGCCGGGGTCGAGTTGGTTGAGCTGATCCCGTAGCGACTTCAACGCCGAGATGTCCGCCTGCATGGTCTTATCGTTGTAGACCTTCAGAGTGAGGCGGGCACCGGGGGAGAGTTTCGTGATATCGCCGCCAACCTTATTCAGTTCCCCGAGCGCGTTTTTGGTGTCCTCCGCCTCAGCGCCTTCGCGCCGGACCTTCTCCGCGTCGGCGTAGTTCTTAGCCGTTTCCGAATTGCGCGTGCGGATCTCGGCCAGCTTGCCTTGCACATCCACAAACTGCTCAGGCGTCAGTTCCTGAGTACTGGTGCTCCCATCCGGCATTTTGATCTTGTAGAGCTGCGTGGCCTTCGGCGCTTGCCAGACCACGATCTTGTTCGTCGATGGATCAACAGCGATCTGCGGTTTGAAGTCCTTATTGAAGTCCGGGTGCTTTCGGGTATAGTCCGTTGCCCAGGCCCCCGCTTGCGCGAGCGTGTCGAACTCCGGTTCACCTGGAATCTTCTCCCAACCCGCCTGCACGCGGGCGTTGTAAAGGTCCATCTGTTTTTGCGAGTCTTCGACCTTGCGCTGCGCCAGATCGTAGTTACCCTTTGCCACATCCTGTTCGATCAGGGCCGTGCGAGCTTTCGATTCCTGGACATCAGCGATCGATTTCAATTGGTCGCGAGCGTCGGCGGCCTTGAGCAACGTAAGCTTCTGCTGCTCGATGTCCATTTGCTCGTTGTCGTGCTGCGTCTTCTGCTTGACTTCGAAATCTTGAATGGCCCGCGTCCGGTTGCGCTCATCGCTCTGGCGGTTCCGTGAGGTTTCCGCCTCGAAGCCGCGCCCGAAGCTGGTCAAGCCTGCGCCGGGCCCGTGGTACTCCGCGCCCGCAGCGAGGCCGGTGAGCATACCCGCGAACAGGTTGCGGAACAGTTGGCCTTTGGTCTGCGGCACGGGCGTCGATTGGACTTGGCCGCTCGATGGATCTACCTTGTACTGCACCGTGGGCCCGCCGCCAACGGCGCTGAGGATGCCGCGCCACAGGCTTTGATGGCCGCTTGAGGCCGGAGTAGCGGCGGGAGCGGGTGCTTGTGACGGCGATGCGATCGGCGGATTGAGAGCCGTTCCAGTCGCTGGCTGCGCAGTGGCGTCCGTGCTCGGAGCAGGATTCAGGTTAGTCGACATATTTACCTCACGAAGTAAGAGAGCGGCGTCTCATCCGTAATCGCCGCGTCATCAATGGCACGCCGGAGAAAGTTCACCTGGCCGTGGCAGGAGCGAATATCCCAGAGCTTGAGTAAGTCTTTTAGCGGCGACTCAGCGGCAATGTGGGCCCGCGATTTACCGCTGCACTTAGTCTGCAAGTCGAAACACAAAGCTTTGAATCCGGCGTACCAGGACCCGAACTTCCGCAGGCCGTCTTCGGCCTCCACTCTCATCGAGAAAGCGCGTAAGAGGCCAGGATTGTTCAAACGCATGGCCTCGCTGCCAGGAGTAAACGCCCCGCTCACGGACGCGATACAGAGAGCGAGCGCCTCGATCTTGTCCATGCGCTAACCGCCGCCGCCGTTGCCTTTCGGAAAGAAGGATGAAACGCCGCCCGTGCCCAGCGCCGCGCCTGCCACTCCGCCTAGAAGTCCCATCCAGGAGTTATTCGCTTCTGTGATCGCGTTCGCCTCGTTGGCTGCTGCGTTGCTCGAATTTGTGACCGCCCCGGCTGCCCCCGTGCTTGCGTTGTCGATCGCGCCTGGCACGCCGGAGAGAGCGCCGATCGCGCTCTCATATTCAGACAGACCGGTCGCGTAATCGCTCTGGAGAATGTTCAGCTTCTGATTCGAAAGATTGTTTTCTGCTGATATGTCCAGGTCTGCGTCTACCTGCTGCGTCGCCCCGGACGGCACAAAGAGATCGCCGCCGCCCTTGGCAGCGATGGACTCGTCAGTCGCCTGCTTCGCTTGCGCGTAGGCTTGACCGGCCTGCTGCGTCGCTTGGGTATTCAGTGCCGCGAGTTCCTGGGGTGAGTAACCCTCCTGGCTCGGTCCACCGTTGATGATCGGCTGCAGAGACGACGTTAAGGTGTTGAGGATCTCCTGGTTCTGGGCGAACTCCTGCTGGTACTGCGCAGTCAAGGTGTCCATAAACTGGATCTGCGCGTTGTTGATGTTGTTCTGGTTTTGGGAAGATCCGCACATAGCTTACAGCCTCGCCGAGTAATCCTGCTCTCTCTTAAGGAAACCCATAGCCTTCTCGCAGAAGCGTATGAGCGGTTGAAAGCGGGAATCAAAGATGAGTTCGTGGTACCCGCGCTGCTTCAGATTGGCGATCAGCCAGCGGAAGCCAGTGATGAGCGTTTTTGCGTTTTTCAGTGTGCCGCCGCCCGGCTCGAATTGGATGTGTACGCGGGCGACGTTCTCGACGCAGACATAGAACACCGGCGCTCCGTCCTCATCGACTGCGAACTGAGTACGGCCCGGCGCGGCATCGGTGAACAGCGAGCAATCAGCCGTCTGGTGCTCGGGGTCGTTCTTTAGCCATTCACTGACGCGGGCCTTGTCGGATTCGTCCAGGCTGCGGTACGCGATCGTCTTCATTCCACTTACGGTTTTTGAAAGTCCGGTGCTCCCGAGACGGGAGAGGAAACAAAAATCGCTTAGGGCGTGGTCAGTTGCCAGCCGTTCAACGTGATTCCGACAGCCGAGGCCGCGTCCTCGGAGTCCGCGCAGATTCCAACCTGATCAGGCGCAGTGAAGGTGCCAGCCGGTTCACTATAAGCAGGCATCCAATGCAAGCCGTCATCGTTGGACCACGAATATATGCGGGTCGTGGCTGTTTCTTGGATGCCAATGCATGTATTGTTCACCCACGTCGGCCAGCCCGTATAGAATGCTGTTCCAGTGTAGGTTGTCGGATTGCTGTACTGATTAACGCCAAACTGAATGCCGCCAAAGAACGAGACGTAGAAGAAGATAACCTGGCCACTGGTACTGTTTCGAAGCACCAGGCCACACGCATAACTAGGTCCGCTTGTAGTCCACGACACCGGAAACAACTGCCGGAAGGAAGCCTTGAGAGTATAAGCCGTGCCATTGATTGGCAACGTCAGCATGCGCAAGGAATAGGCAGATGACGCGGGTGCCTGAAGATAGATGTATCCGTTCTCGTTATCCGAGATTGAGCCCCCGTAATTCACCTGCGTCCAGTTGCCAAGTGCGGGCGGTAATGGCAAGAGCGATGGCGTCGGGTAATTATTGATGATTGTGGTCTGTTGCTGTTTTAGGTTTTCGATCTTGCTGTTCAGGACGTTGTAGACCTGATTTGCCGCTTGATTCGCCTGAGACTGGCCTGAAGCCGTCGATGAGCTGGCCACCTTTGATAGTGAAGCCGGAAGCGTTTGGTGTCTAACGACTGACGGATAAAACGGGCTTGTGACGGGTTGCGAATTCGGCATCGGCGAGCGCAATGCCGAGACACTTATTTGCCCGTTTGCCGCCGGGGCGTTACTGACCGGGGCCGGCTTCGGTGAGTACGAGGCGAGATTGGCCGGAGGAATCGACGCCCTTTGTAGGGTGTCCATCTACGCTCCTTCCACCAAGATCGCGCCAAAGATGGTTGAGCTTAAGATCTCGTTCATCACAGCGTTATTGCCGAAGTCACATTTGACTTGTAAATGACGGCTCCATGCGGGTTGACCTGTTTGACTGAAGTAATAGCGATTCGCGTAGAGAGAAACCGGAGCGCCGGTCGCGCCGTATATTTGCGGCGGGTCACTCACCGAAACATTCATGACCGGCGAAAATGTACCAGAAATCTCATCAAGCAGCACTGAGACGGATGGACTGGAGCCAACACGGATGAAATCGCACGTGAGAAAACTCAGCTCCGCCAATTCACCGGGATTCGCGAGAATGATTGAACCGACCGTGAAGAAAGCGTCATATGCAGACCCGGCATCGTTGAATGCCGTATAGGTCGAATCACGGGTTAGAACCGGCTGATTCGCGCTCGTGCTGCCGACAAAGAGTTGATAAACGCCAGGTGAGGTCTCGATCGAAGCAATGGCCCCACAGTTGCCACCGTTCACGGTTGCCTTCGGCGACCAGACTGGCCCAGTGATTGAGAAATCGGGCGGCTGCATGGGGACACACCGATACCAGCCCGTTGAGCCGTCCGCAATGTAGAGCGCATTATCAAGCCCGCTGTGGTGGTGCGTCACGTAAACAGAGGTTGGGCTGAGCTGTGCGAGCTTATCGGCGATGGGGAACCCAATATCCACCAAACCGGTGGACGGATCGATTGTGATGAGTTGCCTATCGCTCGTGAAAAGAGTAATCTGAGTGCCGTTCGTGTCGAGCGCGTTATAGCTCGATAGGCCGATCTTCTCAAACATCGGCTGCGGATAAAACTGCGAGATCGCCGGTCCACCGGCCATCATTTGAATGCCGCTCGAAGTGAGGACGATCAAACCACTCGCGGTCGGAACGAGCCGCGTGATCGGAGAAGGAAAGGACCACGAGTTAGCGGGAGGCCATGCTTCATTTCCATCTCCCACAAGCGTGTCAGGACCACCGGAACAATAGAGGACATTGCCGACGCTGCCCCACATCCGGCCCAGGTGATAAACAAGGTTGATCAAGCCTTGCGGCGGCGGATCGTTCGAGTGAGCCTGTGGCCCTGCCATCAACACGTTGAGGTTCGATTCAGGCGTGAAATCGACAAAGCCCCATAGCGCCGTAGGGGGGTTTGGGATTGAATCGATGTAGAACGGCGTGGTACCGCCATCAGGTGTGCGAAAAATCGCGATCTGCGTGACCTGTGGATCGGGGCTCGATAGCCCTACCATAGTTACGTTAATGCCCGTGCGTGGGCCGACAGGCGACATCAAGGGCGACAGCGTACTGAAATGTCCGTATTTGTTCACGTAGCAAAATCCGTACTGTGTCCCGATCGTCAGCGTAAGTGACACAGCCCCGGAGTTTACCCATGTTACGGTTCCATCGACGGTTGACTGTCCGATGTTTGTTTTCCAAGAGGGAGCGCTTGAGCCTGAAGTGCCAGAGTACGAACACGCCTGAAGATTGCCGTTGGAATCAACGATGTACTGCCCCTGAGAGTAAGCCGTGCTCGCCGTGTAAGGCAAATAGACCGCCTGGGCGCTCTGGTTCAAGGTCGGCGAACCCTGATAAGTACCGTTGTTAACGAATTCCTGATCTATGGCGGTCGTGCCGCTCGTCTCGTTAAGATACCAGTAAAATTGAGGCGGGATATCTAAGACCTGCTCTTGGTATGCGCTCAATCCGCCGCCGACCATCAGCTCATTGAACCGTGCCATTTGTCCCGGAATGACGTCGGTATAAATGGAAACATTTGAGAGTAAGCCGTTGAATGCTCCGAATGACTGGCCCGACCAGCCGGTACAGTTTCCAAGCCTCCAATAGCCTGTAACTGCATTAGACAGTGCTCCCAAGGAAGGGTTGAATATACCAGCCAATTGACCGTCAACGTAGATCGATACTTGCATCTGGCGCGGCGATGGACCGGATGAAAACACGGGAGCGTTCACATAAGCGAAGTTCGTCGGAAGGGTTGAGTCTGGAGTGTAGTTTTGTGCCCCGACCGACGTTTGCTTTATGGGAGTGCCACTTGTGAACGTGGTTGCCTGATATAACGTCGCGGCATAAGTCATTGTCAGCGTGACCATGTGCCAGTTGCTGTCCGTTACGGCTTTCTGCGAATTGGTTACGTTCATCTGGCCGGTGTTTCCGTCCAGAATTGCATAGCACACTTCGCCAGATGAGTTCAGATAAAGAACGTGGAAAACGTTCAGGCTGGAGCCGGTTTGAGACGATTCAAAACTCGCAATGGCGCTGTTTGCGGTTGCACCGGTTCCGATCTTGACAAACGCCTCAATCGAGAGTGTGGCGTAGTCTCGCGAGCCGAGGGACGTGCTGACATATCCACCGCTAAAGTTCGCGCCTGTAATCGTCGCGCCAGTCCCTGCGCTGTTGGCTATACGCGCGAGACCCGGAGCTTGCACGGGTGCGGTAATGCCCATTTGCCGTACAGTGATGGTCGGGTTCGTTGAGTCCCAAGCCTTCGCAGTTGTACCGTCACCCCAATACAACTGAGTTCCAATCCCCTGAAACGTTGCTTGACCGGCTCCGGTTGTCTTTGTATAGAGCGTCGTCAGTGTACCGGAAGTGAGTGCGTAAATCTCGCTGAGAGTATCGACGATAGGGTAGATCACTCCGTCCGACCGATGAAACGAGTAAAATCCTTTCGGAGCTTGCGGAATTGCAGGCGAAGAAGCGGTATTGCCGGGCCGCCGGATCAGCGTGAGGCGCGGCGACACTTCGACATTCGAGCCGTCGATGAGTGTGTCAGTCTTGCCGAGGTTCCAGCCCTCTGCATAAAACGCGCTCAAAGGCGATCGCAATGGACTACGGTTTGTGAAGTAGCCAGTAAAAAACCGGTCAGTCCAGATGGGTTTGTAGCGGGATGGTTTCTCGGGTTGAGCGCCGTGCGCTGTTAAGAGGGATTGGTTCATTTGTTCTGCCCCTAAATTGCACGGCCCTGATTACCGAGTTGAGTGGATAGCTGACCCGCTTGCTGCTGCCGCATGTCGCCCAGCCAGGCATACGTGAAGAGATTCTTGTCCGCCTCACTCAATCCTTCGGAAGCTCCGAGCAGCGAAGCAACGAACAACTGCCGCATGCGCTGTGCCTTGCTCGAATCGTTGTAGTCGAGCATGAGCGACAGGAAGCCCCAGTTGTAGATGTACTCCATGAAATCGGGTACGGGTGCCCATGTTTGGCTTAGCGAACTGAAAAGCGGCGCTTTTACTTGGTAGGTAACGCTGATGCTGTACGACTGATCAGGGGCCGGTAACACGCGAAACGTAAGGTTCCCTGCATCATCGTCAGTTTGCAACGCTATAAATGTAGGTCGACCTTGTTCAGAACCACGGGAGAGTGTTTCAGCAATCTCAAGTGGAAATATATTAGAGCCTGTAGTAGAGAACGAACTTGCAGGAGCGTTCGCGCCGTACACAATCCAATTTCCCCAAGTCCATGCAGTGCTGTTGTACTGGGTTGTATCGAATGTGATGACGTACTCAACGTTGTTGTAATAGAACGCCATCATATGAGGGACGGTCACATTCTGAGCCGGAATGGTGATATTCAACGTTCCCACATACTGCATCGATTCTAGCAAGTAAACGCGCGGCACATTAGCGCCTGCGCCATAAGGGCCGTTACAGGTTAGGTAATATGTGCCGTTGTAGTTGATAATCTTGGTGCCTTCATAGCCAACGGATGCCGTATCCTGACCTATCATCGTCCAGGTCACAAGATCATACGAATAGGCAGCAACAGGATAACCGGGCGTGAGCGTTTGAGATACTGTGTATGCCATGATCCATTTCGTTCCGTCGTTAATCAAAAACGGATCGTAAACGGAACTGGCCCCGGCAGTGCCCGCCAAACTTAGCTGAGTTAAACCCGACACAACAACCGCCCCGGTCAAGATCTCTGAGTTAATGAGCGCACTCGCTACAAAGATGGGGCCGGGCGGATAGGGATTGCCCCACGATGAGATTGTTAACCGCCGTGCACCATTGCTGTAGTAGATGATGTGGGCGGCACCGTCATTGTAAATCTTACCGGCCCGATTCACAAAGATGACGCCCGTCTGAGCTAGGGCGCTCGTAGTAACGTTGTATTGAAAAACTGTACAATAAGCAGCCGCCCTCGGGTCAGCAGCGGTAGCAGTGAATGTGAACACTGATCCTTGAGCATATGGCGTGCCATCTTGATTAGTGACAAGTGTAATGTCACGTAAACCGACGGTGCCATAAGAGCCAAACAAAAAATTGGAGTAGACCCAGGTGCTTGCAAGCTGACTGGCAACGGTGAACCCTGGAGCCCACCCGGTCAAATTACCAACGGTGCGAAAATCATAATAGCTCGACGCGTCAGCCCCGGTCACATAAACCCAACCTGAGCCTGTGTTCGCCCAGACGCAAGCGCTGTTAGAAACGAGTGAAAGCCCTAACTGGTAAGGGGCATTGGGAACCGACCAAGCAACCGATGCGAGGTAGGTAGACGTTCCGGCGATCTTGATTTGGATGCGAAGATTGCCGCCCTTTCGATCCAGCGACGCCCAAAGGAAGTTATTCGCGTCTTTCGCGATTCCGACCCCACCGTTGTCGTAGTTTCCTACCCCGGTGCCGTTGTTATCGATCTGAATCGAGGTGAAGAACTGGGGCATTGAGACAGTTTGCGATGTCTCAACGAAGATGTCGTTCTCATCGGTAGGAGAATTGGCGTGAGTAACCGTCATTTGACCACCACTGATCGAGTACGATCCCATCACGTTTTCCGTGTAGCGCGTAAACTGACCCTGATCGGACGCAAACTGTTCATTGAGGGTGATCAACGATGAGGGCTGAACGTTGAACGGACTAATGCTGGTCTGCGAAGACCCAAACTGAAGACCTGGCAAAGTAGATGCGCCGAGCGAAATATCCGCCAATTCCATAAAGCCCATGTCATTGACGTTCAGCGTATAGTCTTGCTGGCCCGGAACGGTGTTGATCGAGAGCGTCTTTCGATTCCAGCGCCACTTAAACGGGGCGGCCAAAATGGTTTGTAAGATCGTGTTGGCCGACGTGATCGCGGGCTCGTTCGATGTTCCGATCGTCACCGGCGCGAACCTCAAGAACGGGAGCGCCCAGTCGATGGTGTCCGCGAGTGTCACTGTTGATGCCATTGATTAACTCCTTAGAAAACGGGGAATGGATAGGCCGGACCGGGGTAGATTGGATAGCCGCTCGACATCACCGATTCACTCGGGTAGATTCCGTTCGATTCTTTTTCCCGGTCCATCTGGCGAACGGCAGTCGCCATCGCGCCGGTCCAGAGTTCGAACTCGACTTTGAACTTGGCTTGAATCTTCGGATCGGGGGAATGCCGGTATGCGTGCGCAATGAAACCCTGGCGGAAGTAATTGGCATAGTCGTCCGGGATCGGGTCCAGCGTTTGGGTGGTGGCGGTGAATTGCACTGGCCGCATCTGGGCAATGACATTGATTTGGTAATAAAGGCCGGAGGACGGCGGCAGCGGGTTCACCCGGAATCCCTGGCCTTTAGGGTTGATGGCAACCCAAACGACTGTTCCATCTGTCACCGTCGTTGCGGCCTGAGTGGGGTTCGTGTAAGTCGGAAACGTCGGGCTGGTCGGCCAAGTGGGTTGAGTCGAGCCGGTCGTTACCGTCGCATTCAGGTTGTTGCTGACCGCCCAGAAATTCCCGTTCGGGTCGACGATCTGAGTCAGAGGCGTGCCGGGATTGCCGGGCGTACCCAGGATCTTCGTGTAAGTCGCATTCGCCTGCCAGGTGCCGTATGTGAGCTGATCATTGGGCAGCCAGGCGACTTGCCCGATGCGGCCCCACTGCCACGAGGTTGCTTCGAGGTCGCGAACCGTCTCAATGGGCCACAGGGGCGGCGGCGTGGCCGTGTTGTTGATATCAACGATGAAGCCGTGCTCCAACCAGCCCGCTCGAACGACGCCGGGTACTGCATAGTCCTGCTGGAGACTGTTCGTATAGAAGGGTGGGATGCGGGTGCGGTTCCACTTCCAATTGATCGCTGGGCTGCACATCGCGGCCATCGTGTCGTTGGCGATCGTGAGCGCTGGCTGCTGCGAATAACCGCCGACCGCGAGTACCGGCTGTAAGTCGCCGAAGCTGCGCGCGTAGTCGATTACCGACTGAAGCGTGATGGAGCTGTTACTGGCCATGCGCTAGACAGTTATCGGCGTGAACGTGAATTGAGCCGATTCCGACATAGTGTTCTTTGTGGGCAGTCGGAACATCTCGTCATAGCCGGGATCACCCGGCATCTTCATGAGCTGACAGCGGGTACAGAGCAGCATGATCTTGCCGTGGGGCATCCGATGCTTGATGATCGAGTAATTCGCCGAATCGGTGCCGTTGCCTTTTACTCCCTGCACGTCCAGTCCGCCCTTCATGTGCGTACAGGTCCGCTGCCGCGCCTTTTGCTGGGCGTCGAAATCGCGCAGGTCGCGTTCCACCTGGGCATGCGCTTGTTGCTGGATGGCTTTGCGGGACTTAAGAACGTTCACTCTCTCGCGTAGCTCTTCGAGTTCGAGGTGCTCCCGCTCTAATTCAAGCCGCTCGCGTTCCAGGCGAAGCTCCTCACTTACATCGGACTTTGGCATTAATGCTCCTAATTAACGGTTTCTATAGGCGTAGAGTTGCTCGCGGTATCGGCGGGACTGCTCCGAACCAACCGGCTCGCCGAACACTCGATGTGCCGCTTCCTCACTGATGAACCCGCCGGTAATGAGGCGGAGTAACACCGTGCGCCAGCCACGATACTTCTCGGATGTCGGCAAATTATGCGCGTCAAAGTACATTTGGGAGTACTCGGTCATCGTTCCCTGCACACCACAGACGAAGTGCCAGTCGCCGCTTTCGTTGGGCTTGTAGATCTGCAGGCCGATCAGGCCGTACTTTGAGATACCCCAGAAGCGAGCGGGAACGATGCGATTGAGAAGGCGGAGGAATTCCCTTGCGTTTAGAATCCGGCCTGGGCGAAAGATCTTCAGTTCGTCCTGCTTCTCCCACCGGAAATTTTTCACGCCTGCAGTGTTTTCCTCAGTGATACGGTGAAGCTCTTCCTTCGTCTCCGACGTGCCGTCAATGGCGCGACGCGAAGCATAGTCTTCGCATTCGGCGCGGAGTTGTGGGTCCGGTATGTCGGAGAGATCATTAGTGCCCATGTCGGCGTTCCACGCTTCGTCCGACCAAGGCAGCGGTTTCGGGGTATCAGCTACTGGCTGCACACTAAAGCGGTGCAGAAGTCGGGCCGCCACAAAAAGCCGACGAGCCCGGCTGCTAAGGCCGGGCTCCGTTCACTTACTTCGTTTCGATGCTGTCTAGCTGATACCGGAAGCCGCATCGATGGTCCGCATCCGCATCGTGGTATCCGGGGGCAGGGATGCAGTCCACTTCGCACGGTAGCTGACCCATCCGGCGATCAAGCCTTCGGGATCTGCCACAGACGTCGGCGGGTTCTGCACGACGTTGCAGAGCATATTCTGATATCTGCCGTCGCCGAGAGCCGTATCGCCCTTCGCCTTCAGCACAACGGAGATCAGGCCGTCCTCGCCGAAGATATAGGTGCGAAGGCCCGTCAACCCGGTCACGCTCTGGTAGTTCGCAATGGTGGTGACGAGATTGGTCTTGAAGAAGCTGATGCTGGTTGAGGGGAACTCGACCGTCTCAGCCTGCTCCACAGACCCCATCTCCTCAAGAGCCGTCAGCCCACTTTCCGTGTGCTTCAGGATATCGATCGGAGAATTGTTCGAGGCGTCGGCCAGGACGTCGCCAATCGCGAACGGGTGGATCACACCGGCGTACATTCCCTTATCGAACGGGAGAACCGAGCGGCCAGACAAGCTCATCGTCGAGCTGCGCAACTGAGAGTTGCTCAGCACGGTGTAGGAACTGGTCGAGCTTGCTGCTAACTGAACCTGCACACTGGAATCCACCGAGTGGGCCGTGTCCGCTGTTGCGCGGAGAACCGCACTCAACGACTGACCGAGGCGGTACCCGAATTCCTTCGCAACATTCTCAACGACGGGGTCAATCGCAGTCGCGATCGCGAGACTGGAGAAGTTCGCGTAGTCGGCGTACTCGCCAATCGTCGGGGTGGTGTCGGCAACAGTGACGCTGATACCGGTACCGGGGGTTCCTTCGGTGGCCTGCGTGGTATTCGCGCCGAGCGTCTCGTACATGAACAGTCGGAGCTGGTTGCCCGAGTTCTCCGGCAGATCGCGCCGTGAGGCCACGCGGAAAAACGGGGTCTCGGCTTTGAGATTCTTCACAAAGTTCTTGTCATAGTGAATGACAGTACTCTGCGGTAAGTTGCCAGTGAGGTTACTGGCGGGAGAATAACCCGACATAGGTTACCTTCCTGATGAAAAAGTCGTTTTTAGCGCTGAGGTGCCGGAGCGAACAGCTTGTCCACCGCCGCACGGAACTGAGGATCATTCAGTCTGCGCCGGTATTCTTCTGGGCTCATACGGTTCACTTCATCGGCGGTGAGCCTCACCTGGACCGGGGCTGGGCGCGGCGTAGACGCCCTGGCTGGGATTCCGGTTTGCGCTGACCGTGGCCGGACTCTTTCGCCGGTCGGCTGAGTAACTTGCTCAGGAGCCGGTTCGGGACCCGGGGAATTATCTGTTGCGGGCTTGACCTGGAGCAATCCGCCCGAACTTAGGTCTTCAAAAGCTACTGCTAAATTAGTGGCCGTGTAGTCGAGTTTGTGCGATTCGAGGTATTGGACCAGCAGGCGCTCGTTCTCGGGCACGTTGTGATAGTCCGGCTGCTCATCGACAAACACTCGCGCCTCTTCAATCCACTTCGCGCGGCGGGCCTGCTGTTGGGCCAGGTTTAACGTCGAACGAACGATATCGACGGGCGCTCCAATCTCGGCTTCGATCAGACGCTTCACGGCACTTGCCGTTTTGGTGGGGTCCTGCAAGTCCTGAGAAATGCGCCACTGCTCATCCGTACTGAGTGACCTCGGTTTGAATTCAGTCACCGGTTGCGCAGGTTCGGTCTGGGCGTGGCCGGTCTTGAGCAGCCGCTTCTGTTCGCGGATTTTTTTCGTGGCGTGCGATTGGGCCTCAATGAGCTTTGCGATTACTTGCTGTTTCGTGGAGCCGTAAAACTTTTGAACGGGGCTTCCGTCGCCAGGGTCAACCGTAGCGCAGAAACGGCCATCGGCCAGTTTCGTAATCGGGTCGCGCTCGGTGCGATCAATTTCATCTGTTTCTGGGGAATCGAGAACGGCGGGTTCAAACATTCGTTGGGGAAATACTCCTCATTCAAAGGGCTCGGAAGTTAAACGTACTGCCGAAGCAGCAGCTCTTCGGGCGAGAGCACGGGATCGACGGATGGCTGCAACTCGGCCACGATCATGTTGACCTGCTTCTGGACACGCTCAAAAAAGATGCGGGCCGATTGCGCTCTCGCATGCAGGGCACGAACTAACTCGGGCTGCGCGGGGTCGGCGCGGAGCAGCTCGGTCTCAAGCTTCTGGCACTCGCCTTCCATGAGGTCCAGCAGGGTTTTGTAGCCGGGCGACATCGATAACGCCTGAATCTGGAACTGTTGATCGGTGGTAAGTTCGCTGTCGCCAGTTGCTCCTGCTGGCTGTATCCGATTTATAGCCATTTCCCCTCCGTAACCCGCTTCTTCACGCCATTAGCTTTCGCCCAAGCACGGGCTAGCAATGTGGGGTCGGTCTTCCACGTCGCGCTGCTGTCAAACACGAGACAGCCGCCGTGGTCATACGTCGATAGCCGTTTCTCGCAACTCTGAAACACCACCACCGTGTGCCGTCCCGGGGGCCGTATCGGACATTCAGGATTCGAGCTTTGACGCCGTGCCGGTCGAGGTAGTTCCATGCCGCTGCCGCGATCAGCCCGCAGTCGTTGTGGAGGTCTGTTTCGAGGATCACGCGCGGTGTATGGCTCATGACTTAACCTTGCTCCTCGGAGCCGAAGCCCACGCCGCCGGGTTGGCCAGTCACGGTTTCATTTCGAATCGAGTTTTCGAGCGCATCGCGCAAGGCGAGAACGACTGAGCGGTTAATGTCTTTCTGCTCCAAAATGCCGGTCTGATCATGCGTCTTCTGGGCCTGCAATGCCGCCTTGCTATTCGCCTGGATAACCGCTGGATTCATCGCCATCATCCGCTTCTGCATCTCCGGCGTCATTTTCTTGACAATCGAGTAATAGTTCTTCCAGCCGCTGACATCGGAGATCATGTGCAGCAGCTCGGCGACATCGACATACTCGCCGTTCACTTGTGCAAGCTCCTGCATGGTTTGCGGCGATTCGAAGAGCTGCATCATGAGCGTGATCGACTGCGCCATCTGCTGGCGCACAGCCAACTTCGAACCGGCCAACACCTCGAATTTCTTAATCGCCGCGCCGAAGTATTCGGCTTCGTCTAACTCGAAATCTTCGCCGAGTTCGTCGTTGAGGACTTCTCGGAGTTCTGTAACAGGCAGCCGCTCGCAGTTCAACTCGTGTAGCCTCCACAGGAAGGGCGCGAAGACCTGGTTGCAAAAGTCTTCACTGAATGAGCCGATGCGTGACGCGGCGGCGGAACTCAAAGCAGATGCGCCGGTTGCCGTGCGCCCGATCGAGGTGCGCCCCTTGCTGGGCATGTTACCCATCGTCAATAACTCGTTCGCGCCGCTGACCGCTTCGGAACGCGCCTGGGATTCTTGAATCTGTGCGAATACCTCAGCGGGAATAGTGGGAACGGGAGCATATTGCAAAGCGGTCTTCGGGTCGCCGTCCACATCGATGATGCCGCCCAACCGTTGACGGATCGACTGCGAGGTGATGTTCGCGCCGCGAGCGCGGATGATCTGCGGATTGACGATGAGCGAAGCGATGTCTACACAGGCGTTCGTTAATCCTTGCTGAATCCGTTGTTCGCTGCCGAGCAGTAGGCCGAGACCTAGACCCCAGAATGCGTCCTGGATGTCCCACCAATTTACCGAGAGAAAGGGCAGCTCGCCAACGGGGTTGCTGGTGTTGCGGATGACTCGGGCCCGCTGGAGAACCGTGATGACTTTTTCGTTATCCCAACGCTCTAAGACTTCGAGCGGTTCGTCGAGCGGATCGGCGGTCGTTTTCTGCAGGCGTGGGGCAGCGTGATGAACATAAGGTCCCGTGCCGGGATAAACTATCTGACTGTCCGCCGCGCCGTCGTTGTTTGACGCGGCGGTGGGCGGCTCGAACCACCAACGGATCTCTTCCTCGCCAGGGAGTTGGTACTCAGTGCTACCGAGAGCTTCCTGCTCGTCCCGAAGCTTTATCAAGTCCCGATAAGTCATCGTGGACTTATGAATGACGAATTTCGCGTCCCGGATATCGCCGGTGCGGCAGCCGGGGTCAACTAGGCAGTAACGAACATCCAGAGCTTCGAAGGTGGGCCGGTTACAAACCTTGTCGGTCTCGACGACTTCAACCTTCTCGCTATTTCTGGTCGGCAGCTTGATCGTTTTGCCACGGGATTCAACTTCGACCGGCTCACCCTTGCGCTTGTACTTCTTCTCGGTCTTGGTGAAGGTCTCCCAGCCCCACTTCCAAATGCCGGTGCCGAAGAGCAAGGCTGAGAACAGGCCGCGCTTGGCTTCTTCCCTGAAACCGATGGCATCGAGCTGAGCGCCCATCACGGCGGTGATCGCGCGGACGGCGTTCTGCGTAGTGCGAGGCCGTGGGCGAAGCGTGAAAGCCGGATCGTCATAGAACAGGGCGTTCATGATCTGGGCCAGGATCGCGTTCAGGTGCGTCGCGATCGTGTAGCAGGAGATGTTCGCGCGGGGGACGCTGGTGCCTTCCCAGGTTTTCGAAATCGGCGGGCTCTGGTAGAGAATGTCCGCCTCAAGCCAGCGGACGGAGAAGTAGTTCGTGCTCAGCCAGGCGGCGGCGGACTCGGCGTCCTGAACCACGAGACGAAGGGCCGTATCGTCTTCGACCTCGGCTGGCGACAGCATGCCTTCGGGGTCGACAGGGCCGTATGGGTTAGTCTCGGGGGTGATTACGGACATTCAAAAAAGGAAGCTGAAAGTCCGCTGATAAGGAAGCGGGAAGCACGCGACCTCAGACGCCAGAGGTCATGCGAGTAGCCCTAACAGATTCGAGAACAATTGAAAATCGATGCCACTATGCAATGAAGATCGCCATTGAATACTATGAACCGCCCCGAATCAAGCAGATTCATGCCGCTTAGTCGAAAGGTGCGGCTTATGATCCTCTTCTCCGTCATTTGGGCAATAGGTGCAGGCATTCATACCCACAATGCAGATGTGCGAAGCGCCGAGTCATTCGCCAAATTCGCATACAAGACTTGCACTGACGGCAAGGTGCAAAACCACGATCCTGACCTATCGAGCTGCGATTCCGAGCGCGTTAAGAACCTCGAAACGTGGATGGCGGGTGACCGTGGCAGCATCCTTTTCGTAGCACTCGCTCCGATTCCCGTGTTTTGGCTTGCCGCCTGCATCCTTCTGTATGTCACTCGGGCACAGGTCATCGGATTTAGAGCGGTCGTACCCTGGGGGAGGCTATCGCGAGTCAAAAAAGCATTCGTCGTTTTCTGCGTGTTTAGCACAGTTGCCGCTCTCCTGTTCGGAATCATTGTGGTTCTGAATCTTTCCGCTGATAGAACAGTCCCAGTCGGCCTTAGCTCATTTCTGGATGTGATAAGGGTCGGAGATTCTGTGACTGTGCAAGGCACGTGGACGCGAACCGATCTAACGAACGACACGATCATGGACCCTATTCAGACCTCGAAAATCGAGTGCGACAAAAGAGAGAATCGATGCATAGAGGCCACGGCATCCGTTTCTTCCGGTTCGAGCCCGGTCCTGATGTCTGACATTTCCGAGTACGACATTCAGAGTTGGACGCCGGACGCTATTGTCATGCGAAGAGACTCCCCTTGCGCAACCGAAGTCTTCACTATCGACCTGAACACAAAGACTGTTAGCGGCGCGGGTCATCGGATCAACGAAAACGAGACTTATTGCGTAATGGACAAGGACGAGAAACAAACCTGGGGCTACCAACTGGTCAAGGGGTTCGATGTCTACTGGAAGCTAAGGCAAAACGCGAGGCCCCTCATGCTGCGCGTTTTTCAGTCATTTTTTGGCAACTGAAGATTAACGCCCAGGAAACGCCAGTGGGCCTGGAGCTTATAGCCCTGGCACACCAAAATAATCCACATAATCGGCGGGCGGCTCCGCCTCGACGACCGGCGTCTCGGTGACGGTGGGATAGAGTAACTCGTCGAGGGCCCGCCGCTGTATCTCAGCCCAGGCGTCCACGTTCGCCTTCGGTGCTTCCGGGATGCGGGGCAGATACTTCGCCCCAAGAGCGAGGCAATCGGCGATGTCATCGTGGGCGTTTTTGTTCCCGGTGAAATCGCAGAGGTTAGTGACCAGGTCTTCGAGAAATGGGCATGCGCCGCTGAAGAACACCCGGCCCTGTTTTAGTAACTCCGCCAACGCAGCGACGCGGATAATCTTGGCGTCTTTCTGCCGGTCAATCGGAATCCAATTGAGAACCGGCTTAACGCCTAGCTGCTGGCAGGCTTGCGCAATGTTAGGCTCCAAGAATTTCGCGCCGGGCGAATCCTCAATGTGCGTGATGGTCAGCGGGTACTTGCGGATAAAGTCGGCGATGCGAAAGCATAGGTCGGACGGAACCATACGCCCGTACATCAGGTCGAGCACATACATCCGACAGTTGGAGTCGACGCCGATGATCGCTCCGGCGGAGTAATCCGTGCGGAAAGCGTTGCCGCCATACGCCAGATCCCACACGGCGAAATACGAAAGCTCAGCCGGAATCGCTTGCCACGGCAGAATAGCGGCGCGGACCTGCTCCTCGGCGAAGAGCGATCGAGAGCGCGATCGCGCGTCAATTAAATACTGGCTGCGGAAGGTGATCGGGTCCAACAGCATTTCCTTCCGCAGGAAGTCGAACGTGAGCCGCGCCGGGAAGAGCAGGTCCACGTCATCGGCGGTAAGTTCCGTCTCCGGTTTGAAGTTGGCGTGGGGCCGAACAGTCCAGGCCGGACGCTCCAAAACTTTCAACGTGCCGGGCGCGGAGTTTTTCTTTAAAAAGCTGTAAAGGTCATTCGGGTCATACGGCGTGCCGACCACATCGATATACCCGCCTGGGTCCACCAGCTTCCGCGCGAAGTTGAATTTCGAGATGACCTTCTCGATCTGGGCCGGATCGGCGGCATTGACGTTGGTAACGACGTCGTCGCACTTAAGAACCGTGCAATGCCAGCCGGGCAGGTTGGACTCGATGGAGCTGGCCCAGAGCGTAGGTTCCTTTTTGTAGTTAACGCGGGCCGGGCAATGCCACTGGTTGCTCTTGATCTTCTTCCCGGCAGGCACACAGAATTCCGGGAACAAGAGCTGGAAGAGCGTGGGTTCACCCTCCCGAACCAGAAAGTAATTCCTGTACTCTTCTGCAAATGCGGCAGCCAAGGTGCGCTCGGCGCAGAGCACCAGGATACGAATGTCGGGATCGCGGATGGTCCACTGGACGGCATCGACAACGTTGATGCTCGATTTGAAGCTGCCGCGCGGATATAGGATGAGCCGGACCTTGGTTTCGTCCAGCTCCTCTACGGGGCCGGGTTCACGCTTCTGAACGAAGGTGTCACACAGCTCGCGGTGGGGCTGCTCGATCACATCCTTCTCTAGGACCTGGCAGAGGAAATACAGATCCTCGATGCACTTGGCGCGGAGCCTTTCCTTGTTCTCCGGCGTGAGGGTCAGGCCCTGTGCCGGGCTTACTTGTCGTGCCAATCGCGTGCGTTCTCTGCGAACGTGGCCCGCTTCCGTTCCGCAGGATCGGAGGAACGCTTAGCCGCTTCGAGCTTGGGTTCAGGAATCGGCTCACCCTCGGGGACGTGAAGCTCCTCGTGCAGGAGTCCCTGGTGGCTCGGCTTGATGTGGATCTTGACCTTGCCCGTCTTCAGCCGGTGGGCGTGAACCAATCGGTAGGAGTTGGCCAAGGGAAGTTACTCCTCTTCCTCGGCAGCGGCGGGCTCGGCTTCTGCTTCGTGGCCCTCAGGTGCGGCCCCTTGGGCGGGAGGAGCGAAGTGTTGTTCTACCAGGTCGTGTAAGTCCTCGGTGTTAGGCGCAGCGTACTCTGTCGGGGTGCCGTCCTCATGGATGGCCATGACGTGATGCCCGTGTTCGAGCTGGCGGATGTGCATCTCTTTCTTGTGCTTCGGCGGGTGGGCAGGACGCTTCTCGCCGGGCTTACGATGGCGGGTCATGATGCCCATCGGGCTATTGCTGTCGGACACGGAGTCAGTGAATCTAGGCATGAGTTCTCCTGCTGAAGCAGAGAGAAAGTCCGAAACAGCCTAGTCGTGACGGGTGATCGCGCTAACCTATGTCCGACGTGGACATCATGGAGAGTCCGATCGACATGGCCTTCGTCGGCCTAAACGGCATTTACCCTAGCAGCGACGATGATCTAGACCTGGGTGGTGGCTTTTCATTGGTGAAACCCAACGATTTCCTCCTGTCTGCACGAAGTGAATACTTCATGGGCAAGGGGGAATTTAAGGACGCTGCCACAGCACATCGTTATTTGATTTATCGGCACTCCCGCTCAGAATCGGGACAGCGGCCAACTCGTGGAGCGATAGTAGCGAATCTCCAGAACGGACTGTTAGCGTTTCAAATAATCAAGCCGGTTCAATCTCTAGGCCTAATTTTTTCTGGAACTGACCATGGGACTCCGCAGTTCAATCTTGAACGCATCGAGCGGCGCGGCCCGACCGACGCAGGGGAATGGGCATGGATGCGGCATTTTGAAGACGGTCTGTTATCCTATGTCCCCGACATGATTCGAAGGGTTCTGGCGGTTATGGCCGATCAAAGTGCGGAAAGGAAGAACGCCTTGTCTTTCCTTCAACTAGGTCTCGAACATCGCCACCCTCTTATTGCGGGTTTGCTTTGGGTCACGGGCCTGGAAGCTCTGCTTAACTCCAATGGTAGATACGACTTCAAAAAGAAGGTTTCAGCCTGTCTGGGTGCAGACACATTCGCTTTTCCAGACTGGAATTCGCCGGTCTTTTCGCCGCCCAATACGACGGTCTCAGATATTGCGCTCGATCTTTTCATGCTCCGCAATACGTTAGCGCATGGTCTGGATCTGAGGAAAGCGGCCAGTAATGAGAAGACTCCGGTGGATCTTCTGAAAACCGTGAGCCTCACCACGTGGTCACAACCGACACAATACTGCTTCTTTCTCAGCGAAGCGGCGTGCTACTTGCTCGGCGCGGTACTTCAAAAAACGCTTTGAAAAGCCCCTCTTTTTGAGTTAGTAAGGGGAAGTCTTTCAAACGTGTTGCGGAACCTACTTTTTGGCCCCTGTAAGTCACTGAGCCGAAAACGTTAGAGGTGACTTTGCCATATGGGAACCTGCCGAGGCGCCCCACCCCACCCCCGACCCGTTTTCAAAGGTACTCCGGCACGGCTGAGAGCAGGGCACTCTCAGCCAATATTGGAAACACAGGACTTACAGGCGTGAATTGGGTGAAAGTGAGCAAGGCAGTGCATCGCCTATGTGGCATTGCGGCAGTCGATTGACAGAATGCGCCGAATTGCTCGCGTTCAATCACAATTCCCGCCTCAGGCTACTTGCACAGGTAAATAACACTAGCTGAGCGATGCTCGGTCACAATTCAGCGCACGTTTTTATTCGCTTCGCACTCACTAACTTACCGCGCTACTAAAACCATAAAATCACCTTGGGGTATTGTCTCGCGATTCGTTTCAGTGGCATTTATTAGCCATAACCCGACGCCAATCGGGAATTCACATCGAAGGTTGATCAAAATGGAAAACGAAACCGTCAGATGGTCGGAGTTATTGCATCGCGCAATCTCCGACCCTGGAGTTATCGCATCGGCTTATAGCCGATTTCACAATTACAGCATCGGAAACCAGATACTCGCACTCATCCAGTGCAAGGGACGCGGAATCGAACCCGGTCCGATTGGAACGTTCATGCGCTGGAAAGACTGCGGGCGTTACGTCCGCAAGGGCGAAAAGGCGCTAATGCTCTGCATGCCGATTACCTGCAAACGCAAGGCAACGGACGCGGAAGACGATACGCCCGAAGTGTTCACCCGCTTCACCTACAAGCGAAATTGGTTTGTGCTCTCCCAAACGGAAGGGGATGAGTACACTCCCGAACCGTTACCGGATTGGAGTGGGTCCAAAGCTCTCGAATCGCTTAGCATCGAGCGAGTTGCTTTCGACATGCTCGACGGGAACACACAAGGGTATGCGCAAGGTCGCAAGGTCGCAGTTAGTCCCATTGCGCAGTTTCCGGCAAAGACGCTGCTTCACGAGTTAGCCCACGTGCTGCTAGGTCACACGTCCGAGCTAATGAGCGATACCAGTGAACGGACGCCAAAGGATATACGGGAACTTGAAGCGGAATGCGTTGCTATGCTTTGCTGCGCTTCGCTCGGCTTACCTGGTGAAGAGTTCAGCCGTGGATACATTCAGCATTGGTTTCACGGGCAAGCTGTACCCGAGCGCAGTGCTCAGAAGATCTTCCATGCTGCGGACCAGATTCTCAAAGCCGGGAGGGCAAAGTAAATGCCCTACTTCGACCGCTTTGACATCTGCGAGGCGCATCTCGCATTCGAGTGGGATTGGCATGTTTCCGGCATTTTGCAGGAACGGCCAAGCAATCGACGGCGCAATATGAGCACCGATTACCAGTTGCACCGGATGGGATTCAAGCCCGGTGCTCTCTTTGACGGCTATGAGTCGCTGAGCGAGAACGGCAGGGAAATATACCATGCACTTCAACGAAAGTACTTTCCAGGGAGGGCACGCTAAATGCACTCCAATCACGAATACGCTTTCCAATTCGCAGGCAAGACCTTCACGCCCAATGGTCAGGTCGAAGTACCTGACGTAGAGGCGCATAACCGCGCAATAGAAGAGCAAGAGATTGCTGCACTCAAGGAACACCCCGAACGGGTGTTCCTGTACGTCAAGCCTTATAGTCACTTGCAACCATTCGAACGCGGTACGGCGGACGTTACGACGTGGCTCGGTACGGTGCTCACGAGTGGCGCATCACTGGGCCCGCGCGTTTCAAATGGACGGTTGCATTCTTATCGGCGGGCTGTTGGCTGCATGCTCTTCGATTGCGAGTATGTCGGCTGGCACTACGAGTCGGCGGGGAACTATTGCCGGTTGCGGCGGGCGAAGGTCAAGCCGATTTGCGCCGAATGCCGAGAACCTATCGGGCGAAGGCGTTTCGTCACTGCCGATGATGGGGCGGTCTTTCACTCCACCTGCTGGAACACGAAGTAATACGAATCGACCCGGAAGACGCGCCAACGTCTGCCGGGTCTAATCCACTTTCCGGGTTGATCGACGGCCAGCGGACTAACTCGATAATACCGGATTTCAGGCTTTGTTGCTTTTCGTAGCAGGCCGCTTATAGTCAGTGGCATAGAAGCCGGTGCCCTTGAACTGCAACACGGGTGCTGTCAGCTCGCGCTCTACATCTCCGCCGCAACCCTCATGTTCCGTCAGAGGCGGATCGTCGAAGCTCTGCCTCACTTCGAATTGCTTGCCGCATTTGTAACAGCGGTACGGGTACACTGGCATTCAGTCGTCTAAGCTCTCCAGGAGCTGCTTCACTTTCTCGCTACTCACAGAATCCAGAATTTTGCTGTCCTTCACTTTGAACCCACCGGGATAACTTCGTGGGTCGTCTTTGCCGATCATCCCCTTCGTTACCGGCACGCCAGCAGAACCCGCAACAAACAATCTCACCACCAGCCTGGCGCATTCCAGACGCTGCTCAGGTGTTAGAGCCTTGTCTTTTGCCATTCTTTCGAGCGATTTCACGAACGATTTACTAACGCGCACACTTCTTGATTCAGAAGTCGAGTCCCTACGCTTTGGCGTGCAGGGTATCTTCCAGAGCTTTGAACCGGGCATCCACCTCATCGCGGGGTACGATCTTCTCGCACACAAGGGAAAGGTGCTTTAGCGACTCGTCGATGCGCGGGAGGATTTCCAGCTTTCGAGACAGCTCGTCGAACCTGGTTTGCATGGCGTCGGCCTGCTTTGAGTTCACGTCAATCAGGGTTTCAGACTTAATCACGCGATCCCTCAGGTTTATGTAAGCGCGGAGCAGCCAGCCGGTAACCGGGACGGAGATAGACGCAGTGAGCGAGAGTATGTGCCAGACGTTCATTCGGATGTGTGAGGTCCTTCATTGAAGGTCCGAGAAAGTCGTGCCTTTGGCGGGTGGTTCTGATTCTTGGATGTCCAGCAGGTTGCGTCGGATCTCAGTGACGTGCCGGTGATAGGCGTCGTTCACCAGGTCATGATTCTCGGAGCACCAGCGTTTGAGCAGATGCAGGATGTCATCGATGCGGATGCCCTTCGCGTTGGCGATTGCGTCGGCGAGCGCAGGGTGCTGCTCTACAATGACGGGTTGTCCTGAGCGGGCACGGCGCAAGCCATCGAGGTAGCCGGAGCGGTATGGATCGTCAGCGTCGCCGTGATTAATGCCGACGATACGCGTGCGGGAGGCGGAGATGCGCTCTCGGCGGATTGGTTCATCGGATGTTTGGTCGAACCTCTTCCGCATTTTGCGCGGGATTTTGAGTGGCATCAACCAATAGGCGAAAGCCAACTTCTCCCCGAATACCTCAGTGCGGTTTGGACTGGGGTTATCTTCCGGCGTTGAGGATTGTAATAAGGTTGTCCGCGTCGAGTTGATAAGGGGCTTCATGGATGATCGGTTCGAAAGCGGCAAACAAAGCCCGGTGTCTCTGGAGTGTCGAGAAGTGGGAGTTGAGGTCGCGCCCTTTAAACCGACTAAACTGCCCCATATGGTCGATTTTGAATGTGGCTACGCTGTAGTACTCCAGTTCATCCTTCGCGTCGAATCCAGGAAATTTCGATCGAATGTGGGCGGGAGTTTGGTTGTTGACGTTAGCCTGGTCATCAGACGAAAGGCGCTCGAAAGTTTCTTCGATAATGGTCCACATCCACAGGATATTCGTCGTTTCGGATACAACTTCCGGACGAGCTTCAGAGCCGTGAAAAACGCCTGAAAGCTTCTCTTTCAAAGCCCAAAGGTGCCCATCAAAGATCGCCGATTGGATGAGCTTTGTATCGGTATCTCCTTTCACCTTCAGATGGTCGTAAATCTCGCAAAGCATTAGCAGAATGAGTTTCTCGCCATCGCTAAGTTGCATCTTGGGTTCTCCTGCGCCGGTGGTTCTCACTTCAATTAGAACGTACGCACTTCATCGGTTGAGGCCACTCCGTTTCATGAACAACCCGTCTTCAGCCCGCCCGGAACTTTACCGTCTCCGCCGTTCGGTTTCCAAAATGCGTCCAATATCCTCAGCGGTCAAGTCCCATTTCTTGGGGCATCGCTTCCACTGTTCCAGCATTGGGCGATACCGCTCAAGCATAGGACAATGGGAATTGAGTTCAGCGGTCGCTGACTCTCCCCACTTTCGCTGTACTTCGATCAAGAACAGCACATACGAATAGTGTTCGGTTTCTTCGTTTCCGTCGAAGCCCTTGAACGTTGCTTCCTTCTCGGTAAGAGTTCCTTCGGGAAGTTCCCTCAATGCTTTCTTGAGCGCTCGGTAGAGATCAAGGATATCTCTGACCTCACGGCACGTTGCTTCGGACACTTCTTTATCGAAGTGCGAGACTAGGGACTCGTAATCGAGCGTGTAGCCGTTCCGGAGGATCTCCAGTGCCATTTGAGAGTCCCTCGCCTCATCAGGGTCTATCTTTTCCAGAATCCGAAACTGGTTCGCCAGAATGAGCCGTTCTACTTTGGAAAGTTCCATACTCACATTCTCTAAAGGGTCTCATCCAGATTCGATGGATGCTGGTAAGGAGCGTTCACGCCGCTTTCCCGTCATCAAAGTTTAGTCTCCACGGCGCGGGATGGGGCTTCACGCATTCGCATTGCTGGGATGCCTGGAAGCGGCCTTGCGCACCGGGATAGGCGGGGTGCTCGATTGTGATCGATCCTGAGCCCGCGCATTTTGTGCAGGCGGGATCGGCGATCGGAATCGGTTGGGTGAGCGAGCCGCTCAGGTAATAATCGTCCGGCACCTGAGTCGCCATTTGCGGCAGTGCCTGTTCTAGCCGAGCACGCGAATCGATGTTCGCTTTCGCTGATGACCAGTAGGCTTTCTTCTTTGCGGAGGCCCGGAAGCAATAGTACACGATCCGGCGTACCTCTTTCGGCGGCAGGCCAGCGAAGTCATTTTCGAGCGTAAAAGCGAAATCGAGAGGCTCGAAATTGTCTTCGCTAATACGCGGAGGGTGCATCTCGCGATGATAGAGCTTCGTGAAGAATGCCGGGTCGTCATCTTCGGGTGTTGCGGGAACCCGTTCGCCGGGTGTAGAACTTACTCCCGGAGTCCGGATCCTACTTTGTGAGCCTATTATGACCGGGCCAGTAGGGCCGAACTGCATCTCGATGGGGCCCGGTGGTGGGCCAGCGGGGCGCGTTTTCCTCGCTGCAGGCTGTTGCTGGTTTCGCTTAGCGAGACGAACCGCCTCTCTGCGGACGGGAACCACTTTGGGGGTGCTGGGGGGCTTGCCCCCCGCATTCTCGTCTTGCGGAAATGAATCATGAATCTCTGTTTCGTGTTCCCTTCCTGCGGGGGCTCCGCCCCCAGTTCCCCCGGCTTCGTCTTCATCCGAAGAAGAGAGAGAAGAAAGAAGCTGGCTTCCGCCGGAGGCGGAGCCTAAGCCTAAGCCTAAGCCTTTGCCTAAGCCAGAGCCAAAGCCAGCCAAGGAGTCTCCTGGGAGAGCCCTGGGAACTTCCTGGGAGACTCCTTGGGGAGGGGATGCTATTGATTCGTCCTGAGATAACGCCTGTCCAGCCCGTGAAGGTTCTTCTGTTCCTTGTGAAGCGATCGGCTCAGTCAGGAAGGCTTCGAGGAGGTCCATCGGCACGGGTAGCCCTACCTTCTCACCCTTCTTGATCGCAGACGCAGCGGGCAATCTTCCCCGCTGAAGACTGCCGACCCAATGGCCCCAGACTTTCCGATCTTCCCCGCGCCAACGAAACAGCATCTTCACGCGCTCATACTCGTCCAGAATGGCGGCAACCATTTCCGCGCTGATGTCGGGCCGATTGTAGGCATAGAGGTTCGACCAGATCTTCCGCGCGTCACATTCGAAGCTGCCGTTCGCGAGAGCCTGCGTCAGCAGATATGCGTACTCGGCGCGGAATGGCAGCGGGTAAACCTGCGCTAGTTTGTCGCTGCGCGAAAGAGCTTCGCCATCCACTACTCGCCTAGGCATTGGCCACCTCCGGTTGCTTCTGCTGCGCTCGCGCGGACACGATGGGGTAATCAAGATCGCTGGTGTCGTCGTCAACCAAGCCAGGCACGCCGGTCAGCGGCTTCTTCTCACGGATTGGGACAACCACGGCAGTGCGCGACCCGTCTTCCGTGTTGGGTTGCTCTTTGATCCTGCCGATCTCGTTCTGTGCTAGGTGGACATCGCGGATGTAGCGAGTGCGGCGGTCTACCTTCACGTAGTGCGGTTCGAAGAATTGCCCGGCCCGCGCCTTCACGCAGCTAATTTTCATTTGGCCGTTCGCTCTCAGCCAATCCTTCTGCCATACACCGATGAGCAGATCCACATCCTGCGAAGCCTGGCTGAACCATTCGAGCGCGGCGGTATCGGCGGTGTAATCGCCCCAGGCTTCAAACTCTCGTTCGTCCGCCCTGCGCATGCCCTCCCGATTGGCCTGAAAAGGCGAGATGATGACGAGGCCCCGGCCATTCTTATAGTCTTTGGTGAGAGCCTGGGCTTGCCGGATTACGCCTTTAATTTCTTCCACGTGGTTCTCGCTATTGCTCGTTTCCAGATGCGAAAGGTAATCGATCCCCAAAACGTCGAACGGCTCCTCGGACTGTTGCAGCCGTTCGATAATCTGCGGCCAGGTGGAAGCATGCACGACCTGGATCGAGCCTGCGATCGATTTCCGCTCCCGCAAATCATCGAGGATGATCTTTAGGTTTCTCTTGTGTTCCTCGGTGATGAGGTGTGGTTTTCGCTTCCAATAGCTGTATGACGGTACTGCCAACTTCGGAAAGAACTCAGCATGCATAAACGTAAGGCGGTGCCAAGTAGCTTCGACCGAATGCTCGCGGGGCACTAATAAGATCTTCTTCCCGGCCCGGCACATGTTGTAAATCATCGGCAGCATGAAGCTGGATTTGCCGTGGTTGGTGTACCCTAAGATCCCCACGAACCGGATCTCTTCGGTAGGGCCGATCACGATCTGTTCGTCGATCTTTTGGTAGCCGGTTAGAATTCTGCGCTGCTCTGGCGTTTCGAGCGCGGCCAAGAGCGATGCCTCAATATGGTCGGCGTTCTCCGCCCAGTCACCGCCGAGCGGTTGCGTGTTCGGCGCGAGTGCGGCGTCTTCTTGTATGAATCGCCGGGCGTACCGGGCCGCGTCTTCCGGCCCGCTGAGAGTTTCGCCTTTCTTCTCACCTGCAACCGCGCCGCTGGCAATTTCCATTGCCGTTCTAAATCCAGCGGCCATGCGGACGCGGCGGTAATTGTCCCGCCGCCGCTCGATGTAGAGGCCAAGATCACGATCGGTGACTGCCTTCAATTCGTCTTCGAACGTGTCGTACTTGCCGAGTGTTTCAAGCAGAAGCTCATGACGGCGCATTGCCTTGATAAAAGTTCCGACCAGCTCCCGATCGGGTGCAATGTTGTGAGCAGCTCGGTAGTCACAGACCCCCTGCAACAACTGTTTCTCGGATGGCAGTAGGATTTTCTTCAGCGTGGCCGCGTGCTCGATGACGTACTCAATGCATTTGGCCGCGCGGGCGGTCTCAGCCTCGGAGTTGTCGTGCCGGAGTGTGCCGTGGAGAATCTGCAGAAAATCGAGTGCGTTGATTCTACTCGTGTCCACTAGGCCCTCCGAAGGAACCGAAGCGCTCTTGGTATAACGCGACGATCACCCGCTCATCTCCAGCACTGAACCAGGTTTTATGCTGCAGATGGTCAAGCCATCGCTGCAGGCTGGCCACGTCGGTCAGCGGACCAAAACTACAGAATGGCCGGGCGTGACCGGTCTCAGGATCATCCAAAGGCTCAATGAACGGACTTCGGTCCGCCACCCATCGCCACTGATGGCTCGGCTGCGGGTTACGGTTAGTCGTGCCGTGACCGATATCGTAGTCTACGATCCACCCTTCACGCCGTAGGCGTTGGAAAGTGCTGATCACATAAGCTGGGTTTCGGTCAGAAAAATGATCCAGAATCTGACCCAGCCTGATGCCGCCACGAACGTCGATGTAGTCGAGCATGGCCCCCTCCAACGCCGTGAATTTCCGTACTGTGCGGTAATGCATGTTGTTTCTCCTGCCAGCCTCGTCCGAGACTCAGCGAAGAACTAATACCCGGCTCTCCCGCCGAAAAAAACAATTTCGGACAGAATTTTTCGAGGATTTCTGCATCGAGGCGACCGGGGGGTCAGAAAAATCCTAGATTCTTGAATTCGAAAATGATCCGACCTCCGGCGTATTAAATAGCGCGGAGCGCGGCAACGGGCTCCAGGCCCGAATTCACATAAGCGGGCGTGCAGTCAGGCCGCGCTCTCCAATTTGTTTGGCGCAGCGAACGCTCTTACGCGGCAAATCCGGATTCCTCGACTTCCACGCTTATGAGTAACTGATCGAGCTTGCCATGTCTCGATTCGTGTTTCTCCGCAAAACTGAAGCCTCGCGCGGTTCGCCATGTCCCGCGCGGGGCTTTCGTGCTTTATCTGCCAGAATAATCTGACCGGCTGATCGCAAAAAATTTCAGCTCATAAATTCGGATCGTACGGAGCGCGAGGGTATCAGCCCGCATGTCTACATCATCTGTGCATGCGAGTGCAATCCCAGCACCCGAAGTGCTGCTCTACTCACGAAAGCTCGCAGCCGCCGCGCTGTCAATTTCCGTTCGCTCGCTTGACTATCTAATCGAGCGCGGTGAGCTTCCCATCCGGCGTATCGGGAAAAAGGTTCTGGTACCTGTCGCCGATCTCCGGCGGTTTGCGAAAGGAGACCACCCAGACGCCGTACGTCCTAGAACCTAAAAACCTGATGGCATATTCAGTAGGTTCGAAAAATCAACTACCCTGTCGACCATGACTATTCAAACGAAAAGGAACGCCGCGAAGAAGATTCGCGGCGTTTACGAAGAGCCCAAAGGCTCTGGAATTTGGTGGGTCCAATGGTTCGACCTCCAAGGCAAACGCCGTCGAGAGAAGGCCGGGACCAAACGTTCCGCGATCGAACTCAAGGCCAAGCGGACGATCGAAAAGCTGGAAGCGCGGAAGCTGCCTGAGAAGCTGAAGTTCACGGCTGGGGTCCGGTTCTCTGAGCTTTGCGAGGACGCCAAAGCGGAATCCGCGCTGCACAACGGCGAATCATCGCAAGGAAACCTGAGGACGATCGTTGAGGCACTGGCCCCAGAGTTCGGGAACCGGCTGGCGGAAACCATCACCACTGATGAACTGAAGAAATGGTTGTTGCGAGAGAGAAACCGGCGCGGCTGGGAAGACGGCACGTACAACCACTACATCACTCAGCTTCGTCTCATCTTCCGGCTCAGCGCACACAACAAAAGGGTCAACGTGAATCCTGCCGCCGATCTGAAGAAATTCCATCTCGACAACGACAAGCCGCGCTACCTGACTGAGAGCGAAGCGCAACGTCTTGAAACGGTTTTGCGCGAGAGATGGCCCGAGCATTTTGAGGCGTATCTATTCGCGCGTCACACGGGGCTCCGGGCGGGAGCGCAGTTCAATCTACGGTGGAACCAAATCGACATGCACGAGCGAACGTTGACGCTGCCGAAGAAGTCGAAATCGAAGTACAAGAAAAAGAGCTGGATTCTGCCGCTGAACGCGGTCGCATACGGGATTCTGCAACGACGGCAGTCGTCAGGCACGGCGGGTAAGGACGACTTCGTTTTCGGTGAGTACCACGAAGGCCCAGAGTATCTGTCCATCCCTGCCCATTGGTTCCCCCCAATGGTAGAAGCTGCCGACCTGAAGGACTTCACGTGGCATTCTCTCCGCCACGACTTTGCAAGTCAACTGGTCATGCGTGGAGTGAATCTGAAGACGGTTCAGATGCTGATGTGTCATTCGACGCTGAAGCAGACTGCCAAGTATGCGGACCTGGCACCTGACCATTTGCGCGAAGCTGCCGATACTCTGGTTGCGCCAAAACCAAGTGCCACTAAAACTGCCAGTGAAGTAATTGAGTTTCCGCTAAGTGCTTGAAAGAATTGGCTCCTCAGGTAGGATTCGAACCTACAACCCTTCGGTTAACAGCCGAATGCTCTACCGTTGAGCTACTGAGGAGCATCGCGCTCTACCTTGCAAGAGCTCCCCGGCTCCCGGAAGGCTGGTCAAACCCATTAAACCACAGCAGGATTTCCGTGCCATGACGCCCTCCAGCCAAAGCGAATGCCTCACGCGTTACGCGTTCTCTGGTGTTAGGCTGAGACTTCCGATGTTTGTTCACGCTACAAAATGCCAAACCTTCTCGTTGGCCGTAGTGTTGGACAACATTCTTCGATGCCGTTAGACATTGACAAGCTCCTGGCGCGCCGGCCACAGAACAAAATTTATTACTTCCCAACCCTCGGCTCGACAATGGCGGAAGCAACCCGGCTCGCCACCTCCGGCGCTCCTCACGGAACGATCGTTCTCGCCGACGAGCAAACCCAAGGCGTGGGACGCCTCGGCCGCGCGTGGCAGTCGCAATCCGAAGTCGGCATCTATTGTTCGATTCTTTTGCGGCTTCCGCTGGCACCCGCTAGTTTGCCGGTCGCCAGCCTCCTGCTCGGGCTCGCGACTGTGGAAGCCGTTCAGAAGTCGACGCAGCTTGCGTGCGACCTTCGCTGGCCCAACGATGTACTTATCAACGAACGCAAGGTAGCTGGCATCCTGACCCATCTTGTCGACGCGTGCATTGTCGCCGGCATCGGAATTAATGTCAATCAGGCAGTGATGCCCACTGGTTTCCGCACTCCCGCGACATCGCTCCGCATGGAAAGCGACGGCCGTGTTCAATCGCGCGAGGAGATTGTTGCGAATCTGCTCGAATCGCTCGACGTTTTCTGTTCCATGCTCACTACAGAGGGCACGCCTAGCATTTTGCGGATCTTTAGCTCCGCGTCCAGCTATGCCATCAACCGGCGCGTAATTGTCGAAGAGAGTGGCGCCCGAGGCCTCACGGCAGGGCTAGACGAAAATGGATTCCTGCTGGTGCAGTCGGACGCTGGCCGCATCGAACGCGTTGCCACGGGCGGTGTTCGTCCGGACTACCAATTTGGAGTATGAGCGAAGCTGGCGCTCCTGATGTTCCAGAAGACCTGGATTGGCCTGGGAATTACTTCAACTACTTCACCGAGATCGAAGACCACTTCCAGCGCGAGCGTGGAAGCGGGCTGTTTTTGCTGTCTCCGCTGGATTGGGCATTGATCGAAAGCTGGAAGAACTCTGAAATTCCATTAGAGGCTGTTCTCAAGGGCATTGACGAGGTATTCGATAAATGGCGCGGCCGGAAGATCAAGAGGCAGTTCATCAATTCTCTCGCCTACTGTACTCAAGCCGTAATGCAGGCTGCGGGGCGAATGCCGTCCCGAACAGGCTCGAAAGCCTCGGCCGAACCGCCTTTTACTGTCGCCGAACTCCGGTCCCATCTCGAGAAAGCCGCTGCCGCACTGCGCCAGAGACCCGAGCCCCTCTTTCAGGAGGTTGCATCGACCCTCGATATCTTGGCTGGACAAACAGCAGAGCGTCTCCCCGATCTCGAAGATCTCGAACGGCGCTTGACGGCGATTGAAGACAAGATCGTGGCCGCACTTCGGACGCTCGAGTCCGACGAAGACCTATATGCCATCCGTGCGAACCTGGATCGCGAGTTGCGGCCGTATCGAGGCAAGATGACCGCAGACCAAATTGTGATGCTGGAGCGCCGCTACCTAGAGAGCGCTTTGCTCGAGCGCGCAAAACTGCCGCGCTTGAGCCTCTTCTATCTGCATTGACTCTGATACAGTATGGCCAGCCGTGGAGACTGCAGCCCCCAGGCCCAGCACGTTGCATTGGACGGCGCTTGCGCTGCTTGTCGTTTCGGTCTGCATTAACTACGTTGACCGGGGCAACCTCGGAGTTGCCGCCAGGAGCATTGAATCGGATCTTCATTTTCGCCCTGAATACCTCGGCATTTTGCTCGGCGGCTTTTTCTGGACGTACTCGCTCTTCCAGATCGCGGCAGGAAAAATAATCGATCGCTGGAACGTCAACTGGGTCTACGCCGCCGGATTTTTGATTTGGTCTGTCGCAACCGGAGTCACGGGCATGGCGAGCGCATTCTGGATCATCTTCTGCCTGCGTCTGGTGCTGGGAGCCGGCGAATCCGTCGCCTATCCTGCCTACTCGAAAATTATCGCTACCACTTTCCCGGAGCAGCTCCGCGGAACAGCGAACGCTTTGATTGATGCCGGCTCAAAAGCCGGACCCGCTCTTGGAGTGCTGCTCGGTGTAAAGATGATCGGATGGCTGTCGTGGCGTTACATGTTTGTGGGTATTGGCGCCGCAAGCCTGTTGTGGCTCATACCGTGGTGCTTCGTCGTGCCGAAGCTTGCGGTGAAACGCCTGGCCAAGATATCCGCCTGGGCGCCTCCATATCGCGAGATCGTCGTCCAACGGCCTCTATGGGGTACCGTTCTCGGCCTGTTTGGCGGTAATTACACCTGGTATCTTTTCCTGACCTGGCTTCCCTATTATTTGGAGAGGGACCGGCACTATACGCATGATCGCCTTGCCGTAATCGCATCGCTGCCCTTCTGGGGAGTTGCCGCCGCCTCTATGCTTTTCGGTCTGCTCGCGGATGCGATCATCCGCCGCGGCCATGAAGCAGGCAGAGTGCGACAGATCTTCGTGTCATCAGGATTGCTCGGCTGCTGCGCGTTCCTTTTACCCGCCGTGCTGGTGCGTCAGGCAACTGTTTCAACTGCTCTCTTAGTACTAGCCTGTGTGTCCATGGGCGCGTTTTCCTCGAATCACTGGGCATTGACGCAACATATTGCGGGAGCCGAGGCTGCAGGCAAATGGACCGGGTTCCAAAATTGCATGGGCAACTTTGCAGGTGTGATTGCACCTTACGTAAGCGGATTTACCTTGCAAAGAACGCATTCATTTTTGCCGGCATTTGCAGTGGCGTGTGCTGTTCTATTGCTGGGGGTGTTCGGATACTGGTTCGTGATTGGAACTCCCAAGCAAGTTTCCTGGCGCGCAGCTATGACTCTTGCAGGTCCCGCAACATGTTTACAAATATTTTGATCGTCGCAACGTAATTTATTAAGAACTGTTCCGTCCAACAGTTCAAGCAGAAACGGCTTGAGTTTGGCATTGTGTTCTGTGCCCGCTCTCCGGGCGACCGGAACCAACGAGTTGGCGCACGCTGCATCGCGGCTGGTGCGCCCCCGGTGGGTATCTTCCTCCGAGTACCCACCGGACCTTTGCCCAGCCAGATTTCAGCAACCGCCATTCTTCATCGCGACGAGAGACAGCCGGAAGGCTGGCCGATGTACGCAAACTTGAGCTCCCTCGATTCCGGCCTGACGACTCAAATTCAACAACTCGCCAGCGCGAAAGGAGGCTCTCACCGAGATCACACCGTCATGAACCGTGATCGGCTGCCACCGAAACAGAACCTTGCTGGCAGGCAAGAAAAGATACGGCACAATGTGGCGTTCCAAATCGCACACCAGCAGGCCGCGGCGAGCCACCTCGTAAAAATTCCGAAGCAACTCGACGACCCGCGCATCTTCGAAATGGTGTAAGAACAAAGACGAAAGGACGAAATCGAAACTCGCGGGCTGAAATGGAAGCCGGAATGCATCTGCAAGAAGCTTGGGATGAGGTGCAGTGCCGAGGTTGACGGGGTTGTAGTCAAGGCTCGTGATCCAAGCCTTAGGAAAATTTTCTTGAATGAGGCGCGCGGCATCCCCGGATGCTGCACCCACATCCAGTATCGTGAACTCTTCCGTTGCGGCTGCAACCCTGGCGAGCGTCTTGCGGAGCACGGAGTGTCCGCCGAAGTTCTTGTTGATCCGGACCAGGTCGGCTAAATTCGGGCGCGCTTCCTCCGGCGGGAGATGATCCAGCAACTCTGGCTTGATGAGCCGTTTCGAAAACATTTCTGATGAGACTCCGCACCCGCGAAAGTGGTAAAAGAATGATGGCACACTCGTGAAAATTCCATCGCTTTCAAGGCGCGGCCTCCTTAGGACGGCTGGCGCAGCAGCAGCTCTTGCTCCCTTCGGCGCTCGCGCGCAAGTCCACTCAAGTGGCCCGGACACCGGACCCACAACTTCCACCGTCCAAGACCGTGACCGCCGCATGCAGTGGTGGCATGAAGCGCGCTTCGGCATGTTCATTCATTTCGGCCTCTATAGCGTGCTGGGGCGTCATGAATGGGCGATGGAAGAAGAAGGCATTCCAGTCGCCGAATACCAGCAGCTCGCCAAGCAATTTAACCCGGCCCCGCACGCCGCTCGCGCTTGGGCCAAGCTCGCCAAGGCCGCCGGCATGAAGTACATGGTGATGACGACCAAGCACCATGAGGGCTTCTGTCTCTTCGACACGCACCTAACGGATTATTGCGCGCCGAAGCAAGCCGCCGGCCGGGACCTGGTGGCGGAATACATAGAAGCCGCGCGATCGGAGGGCATGCACTTCGGTTTCTATTACTCGTTGATGGATTGGCACCATCCCGATGGTGCGCGTTGCCGCAATGACGAGGCGGCACGCCGCCGCTTCGTGGACTACATCCACGGGCAAGTTCGTGAGCTCTGCTCGAACTACGGCAAAGTGGATGTGCTCTGGTATGACGTCAACTGGCCATTGTCGCCGGAAGGGTGGGAATCCGTCAAAATGAACCAGATGGTTCGCCAGCTACAGCCGGATATCTTGATCAACAACCGCTCCGGCATCCCCGAAGACTTCACCACTCCCGAGCAAGAAATCCGGGCGTCCTCCGAGCCTTGGGAAGCCTGCATGACGATGAATGATAGCTGGGGATACCAGCGCGCGGATGATAATTGGAAGTCGCCCAAGACCGTCGTGCGCAACCTGCTCACATGCACGCGTGACCAGGGCAATTATTTGCTGAATATCGGTCCTCGCGCGGATGGCTCTATCCCTGAGCCGTCTATCGAGATCCTCACGGCTGTCGGCAAATGGATGGACACGCATGGCGATCTCATTCACCATGCCGACCTGTGCCAGGTGAAGCGTTCCGAATTCGCAGACTTCACGCGCCGTGGCAATACTTTGTTCATTCACGCGTATTTCTGGCCAGGCGATACGCTGGCTATCGGCGGCCTGCAGCAGAAAGTTCTCTCAGCCAAAATGTATCCCACCGGCGAACCGGTCAAATTTGAACAAGAGCAGTTTCGGGTTCGTTTCTTGGGCTTGCAAACCACTGCGCCCGATCCGATCGCCCGAGTCTTGATGGTCGAATGCGACGCAGAACCGACCCAAGACCAGAGGGCGATTCGAATCAATCGGCAGCGCGAAGGCGTCTAGGACAGTTTTCGTTGCACAGAGTCAAACGCGACTGCACCATAATAGGGATAAAGAAAGAACACGAGATGAGTAGTACACCACAACAGCCGACCTATATCATTCCACCGCCTTCTAGTCCCAACTGGAAAATGCCAGTGCTGGTGGGAGTCCTGGTGCTGCTAGCGGCGGCGAACATTTTTCTTTTCGTGCAGCTAGAGCACCTCAGAACCGACAGCAAAAATGAGATGGCCAAACTGACCAATGACCTGAACAGCGCGATGGAAAAAATGCGCATCGATTCAAGCGAACAGGTGCAGCGCTCCCGCCGCAGCGTGGAAGAGCTGCAGGAGCGTCTGGCGGCGCAGCGCCGGGCGGCCGACCAGGCGGTGGGCCAAGCCAAAGTGGACGCACAACGGCGAGTAGAGATGTTGCAAGAGCGGGTCGCGCAGGAAGAGGCGGCACAGCAGCAGGCCATCAGTGCCGTCAAGCAGACCGCCGATACCGCGACAACCCAGCTTCAGAGCGTTTCAACTGACGTGGGCAACGTGAAGACCGACGTACAAAACACCAAGACTCAGTTGCAGCAGACCATCGATAATCTGAAGCGCGCGACCGGAGAACTGGATAGCCATGCCAGCCTGATCGCCACCAACGGTAAAGAACTGGAGGCGCTCAAAGAGCTCGGCGAGCGGAACTACTCGGAGTTCACCATTACAAAATCCAAGAAGCCTATGCGCGTCGCCGACGTGATGGTTGAATTGAAGAAGGCCGATGTCAAGCACAACCGGTTCACGATCTCGATTACGGTGGATGATAAGACAGTAGAAAAGAAAGATCGCACGATCAATGAGCCGATTCAGTTTTACACCTCAAAGGCCCATCAGCCTGACGAGATCGTGGTGAACTCGGTTCGGAAGGACACGATCGTCGGCTACTTGGCAACTCCCAAAGTACAGACAGCGAGGGCAGGAACTTAAATTTATGTTTTCAACTCCCATGCGATACCCGGAGCAACTTATTGCTCGAATGCGAGAAGACTTGACGCAATATGGCGTCGAAGAGACCCGCACGCCGGAAGAAGTGGACCGCAAGTTGGCGCCCGGAAGCGGCACCGTGTTGATGGTTGTCAATTCCGTATGTGGGTGCGCGGCGGGAAAGGCGCGGCCGGCAATCGGAATGGCATTAGAACATTCGGTGAGGCCGGACGCAACAGCTACGGTGTTTGCCGGCGCCGATTTGGAAGCGGTGGCGCGAGTGCGCGAGTTGCTGACCGGCGTGCCGCCTTCTTCGCCGTCAATGGCGTTATTCCGCGACGGCAAGCCCGTGTTCGTGCTTCACCGGCACCAGATCGAGATGCGTCAGGCGCCGGAGATCGCAAAGCTGCTAACGGAAGCCTTCGATCAATACTGCGTGCCAGCCAGGCAGTAATCAGCGCTCAGCAGCAATCTGATCCGTTCCGAAGCCGTAGAGGCCGTGTTCCTCGATGAACTGGCGCACGGGCCTCGGCAGTTCCGGCGTGGGCTGTCCGGCTACCAGGCGCGCGCGGATCGTAGAGCTCGAGACCGGTAGCGCTAGGCCTGTGAGCCGACGTACCCGCGCATTTTCCGGAATCCGGTAGTCCGCACCCGGCCGCGAGACCACGATGAACTCTGTCATCGCTACCACTGCGCGCCAATCCTTCCAGCTCTCTAGATCCTCAAATGCATCCGATCCAATCAGGAAGAACAAATTGTCGGCGGGTGAAAGTTGCGTTTTGAAGCGCCGTAGCGTCTCGACCGTATAGCTTCGCTGCGAGCCTTCTTCCAAACGGGACGCCTGAAATCGCGGGTAGGGCGCACAGGCGATCTCCACCATTCGCAATCGGTCTTCATAGGGCGTCACCGCCGCAGGGTCTTTGTGCGGCGGATGGGCGGCCGGAATGAAGAGAACTGTATCGAGTGAAAACGTTGTGAGCGCCTCTGCCGCGATGCGGAGATGCGCCTCGTGAATCGGATCGAAAGTGCCTCCGAAGAGGCAGATTCTCTGGCCTTTATGCTTCGGCTCTGGCATGCAGTCGATACGGGTCGCGCGCTGAACTGTGTTCGCTCGCGGTCTGTTCTTCGGCCGCGCCGCTCGCCAGCTCGTCGCAGCGGTTGTTATCTTCGTGCGAGGCGTGCCCTTTGGTCCACTTCCAGTGTGTCTGGTGTGCGCTCGCCAGTTCATCCAGGACAGTCCAGAGATCCCGATTCGTCACTGGCTGCTTATCGGCCTTCCTCCAGCCGTTGCGCTTCCAGGCGTGTATCCATTTCGTGATCCCGTTGCGCAGATATTCGGAATCGGTAACAATCTCGACCGCGCAGCTCTCTTTAAGGCGTTTCAGGCCTTCAATGGCGGCAGCCAATTCCATGCGGTTGTTGGTGGTGTGAGGACTCGAACCAAATATTTCGCGCTTATATTCGCCATAGCGCAGGATGCAAGCCCATCCGCCAGGACCGGGATTGCCTTTGCAGGCGCCATCCGTGATCAGTTGAACCTGTTTCAAGCGATTTCAAGCGCACAGGCCGTTTGGTGGCCGTTGTGCGCGGCAATTATTTCAAGCGCACAGGCCGTTTGGTGGCCGTTGTGCGCGGCAATTATTTTAGGTGCACAGGCCGTTTGGTGGCCGTTGTGCGCGGCCAGCGCCGAAACCTGCTCGAGTTCCTCGCTGAAGAAAAGCTCCACGATGTCGAGAATCCGCGCGATGTCGTGCGCCCGGTAGATCTCTGTTCGTAGCTTGGAGCCATTGCGCACGCCGTGAGTGAAGTACGTTGCGAACTGCTTCATTTTGCCAATGGCGTCGGCTTCGCCATGCTCCTCGAGCATCAAATAGTACGTCTTCATCAGGTTGTACCGGTCATGCTCGGGCGGCACAATGTAGGATCCCATGCGCAGATACTCGTCGATCTGGCGGAAAATCCACGGATTGTAGGAAGCTGTACGACCGATCATGATGGCGTCGCAGCCAGTCTCGCGGTGCATACGCAGCGCGTCCTCCGGCGTGACGACATCCCCGTTGCCGATTACTGGAATTTTTACCGCGGCCTTCACCTCCGCAATGCGCACCCAATCGGCCCGCCCGCTGTACCCCTGTTCGCGAGTGCGCGGATGCAACGCAATGGCGGCCAATCCGCAACTTTCGGCGATTTTCGCCATTTGCACCGCGACCAGCTCCTGGTCGTTCCAGCCGGCGCGAAACTTGCATGTCAGAGGAATCGAAATCGCCGCTCGAACTTTGCGAAGAATGGTCTCCACTAATGGGAGGTCGCGCAGAAGCCCTGATCCGCCATTGCATTTCACCACCTTATTTACCGGGCACCCGAAGTTGATGTCTACGATATCGAAGCCGCGGCTCTCGCATACACGCGCCGCTTCCGCCATCACGTCCGGATCCGAGCCGAATAGCTGGCAAGCGATCGGATGCTCTTCTGGTTCGAAGTACAAGTACCGAAAGTTGCGATTCGGTTTCTTGGCATGCCGGGTGCTTACCACTCCGTGGGAACTGGTGAACTCGGTCATCAGCAGTCCGCAGCCGCCCTGATTGCGGATTAAGCGCCGGAAGACCGTATCGGTCACGCCTGCCATGGGCGCAAGCACAGTCGCGGGGCGAATCGCAACAGGGCCGACGCCGTAAGCAGAAGGAAAGTCGAAGATGTAGCGGTCCGTCATGCTCGCGAGAATGTGTGCGCGACCGGAAAAGTCGGTCGAATGACCTTATTTTAACTGTCTCGCCCGAAACGTTGCGGCCCTGCGTCGCGTTTTCACATATAGTGGGGTTTGGCCGTGATAGTTGTGTCTAATTTGCTGAAAGTCATCGCCGCTTTCGTAGCGGGTGTAGTTGTCGCGCTGGGCGGTGCTCTGATTTACGTGCGGGCAAGCGAGATGCTTCATCCGCCGGCCGTCGTTCAGTCTGTCTCGGCGAACGATCAGTCGGCGCAACTGCCCGCGCAACCTCCTCCGCCGCAGCAGGCCCCGGCAGAGCAGGCCGTCCCACTGCCCGCGAAGGAGACTGACGAAGCCGAACCTGTCTCTAAGCCGGTTAAACGAAGCGCGCCCGTTGCGGTAAAGGTCCGGGAACCCGCGATGCCATCCCGCGTAACCAAAGCGGCGCCGGTACACAGCGACCCGATTCAGATCGCGCAGAATACTCCCCCGGCGGTTCCCTCGCAGAGCGCCGATACCAACCAGTTGACGTTGCCTCAGCCGCCGCCGCCCGGCTACTCCGATCAGCAGCCGTCAAGCGCGGAAAATAACGCCGCCCCGCCGCCCGCTCCGGAACGGCAGCCGCACGTGGTGACATTACCAGCCGGAACCAATTTGACGATTCGCCTGGGCGAGGCGCTATCGACCGATCACAACTACACCGGCGACACTTTTCGCGGCACGCTCGAGACGCCGATCATCATGAACGGCTTCATCATTGCCGACCGCGGATCACGAGTGCTGGGCCGAATCGTGAACGCTCAGAAAGCGGGACATGTCGAGGGCGTGTCGGATCTAGACCTGACGCTCACCGAGATCAACACCACCGACGGGCAGCGGGTCGCCGTTCAAACCAATAATAACGACCGGAAGGGGCCCGCAGGCTCGAATCACGGAGCCGAAAAAATAGCCGGAGGAGCGGCGCTCGGCGCTATTATTGGAGCCATCGCCGGCGGCGGTAAAGGTGCTGCGATCGGCGCTGGGGCCGGCGGCGCAGCCGGTACGGGTGCGACCATGGCGACGCACGGCAAAGCCTGTGTCATCCCAACCGAGACTCGTTTGAGCTTCAGTCTGACGGCTCCCGTCACGTTAACCGAAAAGCTGAATTAGGCGGCACATTGAACCAGCGCGTGAATCAACCACGCTTGACCGCTTCCAGCATCTGCCATTTCGAGCTATCGAGTTTACGCGGCGCCGGTTCGACCTCCACTATCTCGTCCAGTGGATCCGGCATGGCCGGCCGCAGTTCTCTGAATTTCCGCGCGGATGAAAGGACGTTGCGCTCGAGCGATCCGACCGTCTGGTTGTAGGTCTCCACCGTTTTCTCAATCGCGTCGCCCAGCCTGACGAAATGTTGGCCCATGGTGACCAGCCGCGAATACAACTCGACTCCGCTCGTACGAATCTTCTCGATGTTCTCGGCCAGCGCCTGTTGCCTCCAGCCCTGGGCAACCGCGAGCAACAAAGTGATCAGCGTGACAGGGGTCGCGATCATAACTCGATTCTTCACCCCGTAATCGAGCAACTCGGGATCCTGCTCCAGCGCTGCGCTGAATAGCGATTCGAGTGGCAGGAATGCAACCACGAACTCCGGCGCACATGCCAGCCTTTCCCAGTAAGCCTTATCGCCCAGCGACTTCACATGCGTCCTGACTTGCCTTGCATGGTCGGCCAGGCACCGCAGACGCTCGCCATCGTCTTGCGCTTCAATGGCGCGGAGGTACGCTTCGAGCGACACTTTCGCGTCGATAACCACCTGACATTGATTCGGCAAGCGAACAATTAGGTCCGGGCGCAGATTGGTCTCGCCGAAAAGCGTCTTCTGTTCGGCGAAATCGCAATACTCCAGCATGCCGGCAAGTTCCACGGCGCGCCGAAGCTGCACCTCACCCCACTGCCCGCGCTGAATCGGCGACCGTAAAGCCGTCTTTAATTGATCGGTGGACTGCCGGACGCGCTCCTGCAGTTGCATCAGCCCTTGTACTTGCGCCGATATGTCGGCGTACGCTCCCGCGCGCGAACGCTCGATCGCTTGCACTTGCTCCTCGAATCGGCGCAAGCTCTGGTTCACTGGGTCGACCACGTGTTGTATCTGATCCCGGCTGCGATCGAGAAAAAGCTGGCTGTTGTTCTGCAGGGCGTCGGCAGCCAGAGCGCGAAACTTCTCTTCCAGCTGCTGTTGCGTTTTGGTCAACAGGCTCAGTTGCAACTCCGCGAGTTCCCGGTTCTTGGCGCTCTCAGCTTCCCTCTGAAGGGCTAATTTCCGGGCTTCTTCGAGCGCCTCGCTTTGCAATTCCGCTTCCTCACGCACCTCAGCCGCCGTCTGTCGCCAGCGGCGCGCTTCGGAAAGCTGATAGGCGGCAAAACTAACCGCGGCGAACAGAAGCACCACCAGTCCGGAAATCAAGAAAGTAGGCACCGTCTCTAGTATCTCAAACAAAACTGGCTTGTTTTGTTTAAACCTCCAGGCCGATAGCTCGCATCAGCTCCAGCGCGTTGCTGTGGGTGACCACGCCTGGCCGTAATCGATAATCGAACTCGATACGGCCGTCCTGAATGCGGTCATCGAAGTGCACGTTCGCTGCGAGCGGCCCAAGATCCTGCTCGATCTCTGCCAGCGCCAGATCGTGCGTGGTGATGAGGCCGATGGCGCCTGCTTTCACGAGCGCGCGCACGATACCCGACCCCCCGATGCGCCGGTCATGGGAATTCGTTCCGCTCAGCAGCTCGTCCAATAGGAAGAGCACAGGCTGCGATCGCGTAAGCTCTACGATTGCGCGAATGCGCGTGATCTCGGCGAAGAAGCGCGAGCGATTGTCCTGAAGCGAATCGACCACACGCACCGATGCGCCCACGTGGAGCGGCGAAAGACTCATCTGTTTGGCGGCAACCGGGCCGCCCGCCCACGCGAGAACGGCATTCAGCCCAATCGACCGCAACAGCGTGCTCTTGCCCGACATGTTTGATCCGCTCACGATCAGAAGCCGCAGCCCACTGCTAATGGCTACGTCGTTGGGAACGCACCTGGTTTGCGACATCAAAGGATGCCGCAGTGCTTGCGCTTCGAAACGTGCTTCGTCATCGAGAAACGCCGGGAACGACCATTCCGGGCGCTCGAATTTGAGGGCAGCCAGCGACGAGAATGCTTCGAATTCTGCAACCGCTGCTATCCAGGCTCCGATATATTTTCCATTAATGCGACGCCATGCCTCGATCCCCATGGCCGCCTGCTCGCGCCACAATAGCGCCGGCTGAATCAGCCGAACCAGCAGGTGATCGCTCGAATCGAGCACATCGATCCAGCGCTCCAATTGTGCGATGCGTCTGGATGCCGGCAAGCCCTCGACGTTCAGTGCCGCCCGTAGCTGCTTCATCCGGGGCGCCTCGAACTGTTCCAGCTCCAGTCGTTGTAGTAGCAACGAAAAGATCCGCAGATCATGGCCGGGGGTATCAACGCCGTCCGCGACCTGCTTCACTCGCTTGCGCAAGGCATACCCGATGATCAGGTTGGCGGCGAGCACAAGCGCAAACGGCGTTATCGGGAGAACTCTTGCCAGAAACGCAATCAGCGCCGCCAAGCCCAAAATGGCGAGCAACAAGGCCGCAATTCGAAGAGATGGCGCAAAGACGACCGGCTCGGCGGATCCCCAGAGTCCTAAAGCGAGTTCGTGCACTTCCGCGCGGATGTCATCGCCCAGTAGCGCGATATCTTCGCGAAGGTCGAGCCGGGAAGTCAGTTCGCCAACAGCCTCTTGGCGCCGAATCGCCTCGTCATGCTCCGCAGGCGAGCGAAACCACTCGGCAAGTCTCCGTTCGCCGCTCGCGGTGCGGGCTGTCGCAATTAGCTCAAACAGCGACCCTTTCCCGAAAATATCCAGATCGTCTGAATACAAATGCTCCGGATCGCGAAACTGGTCTCCTGAAGTTCCAGTTCCAATCCATTTGTCATTCAGGCGCGCGATCCCGCGCTCGTAGAACCGGATTCCGCGTTCGGCGAAGGTGCGCCGGCGGACCACCCGGTAATGCAACGCCACCAGCATCACAAAAACGACGGCCGGAACCAGCAACCACCAAGCGCTAAAGGCCCAGCGCGCGACCGAGAAATAGGCCATCACGGCTGTTGCCGCAGCAATTGCAAGCCGCCAGTTCCCGAAGTGGATAAACTGCCGCTGAGACCGTTGTTGTTCCGCTCGCCAGCGGTCCCTCCGCGCGACATACTCGTTCAGCGGATCCATTCAGTCAAAGGATACGCGCCCGCACTTTACAATCTAAGTAACGAGCGCACAGCGCGCCTTCGCTTTAGCGCGTTGCCGCCCGTTGTGCGCGCTTGAGAACAACGATGAAACGCTCGGGCTTCGCCGATCTGCCGCTGCATGGTGGTCGCGTTCCGTCATGGCTCGCAGAGCGCATGCAGCAACTGGGAACTGCAATCGCCGAAAGCATCGTTCATCATTACGGCGCCGCTGAATTCTTATCGAGATTAAGCGATCCGTTTTGGTTCCAGGCGCTCGGCTGTGTCATGGGAATGGACTGGCACTCGTCGGGAATTACAACCTCCGTGCTCGGGGCCTTGAAACGTGGTTTGAATCCACGCGCTCATGAGCTAGGCATTTACGTCTGCGGCGGCCGCGGCAAACAGTCCCGGAAAACGCCAGAAGAACTGCTGTCGGTCGCGGATCGCACAAACCTGGATGGCAATGCTCTCGTGCGGACCAGCCGGCTGACCGCGAAGATCGACAATAACGCCATCGCCGATGGTTTTCAAATTTACCTGCACTCGTTCATCCTGACGGCTTCCGGCGATTGGGCCGTCGTGCAACAGGGCCTGAACGACGGAACCGGCTTCGCTCGCCGCTATCACTGGCATTCTTCGTCGGTGCGCGACTTCACCAGCGAGCCGCACACCGGCATTGTGGGCGAACCCGAAGGAATCATCTTGAACCTGGTAGATCGGCGCGCCAAGCCCGCGCAGGACGCACTGCTCACGATAGCCGCCGAACAGCCCGAAAAGACTCTTCGCGCGGTGCGGCAGTTAAGCATGCCTTCCCACCATGATGTGCGCGCGGAGAATATCGATCTGAAGCGTCTCGGCGCCGTGCTCGCCGTCAGCTATGAGAGGCAACTGCGGGACTTCGCGTCATTGCTGCTAGTCGAAAATCTCGGCCCTCGAACGCTGCAGACACTCGCTTTGATCGCCGAGGTGATTCACGGAGCACCGAGCCGCTTCTCCGATCCGGCGCGCTTCTCGTTCGCGCTGGGCGGTAAAGACCGCCATCCATTTCCCGTGCCGCTGAAGACCTACGACGAATCTCTGGCTGTGCTGCGGTGCGCTCTTGACAGCGCCAAGCTTGGCGATACGGATAAGATCGACGGGCTCAAGCGCCTGGATCCCTTGGCTCGGACGGTAGAACAGCGGGCCGAGCCAATTGCCGATTTCAAGCGCGCGATAGAACATGAGCACGCCATCTTGCCCCAGCTTGATGGAAGATCCGTCTTCGACCGCTCTCGCCGTAAAGGGATAATTACGAAACCGGCGCAACTGTCCCTATTCGCTCCGCAACGCTTCAGCTAATCAACCCTGCGGCACGCCCGCTTTGCGAAACACCTTGAGCGCCGACTCCAATCCCAGCCGCGCCGCGGCCTCTGGGGTCATATCTTTCAGCCCACGCCCGAAGACTTCCACGCTCAGCGCGTCTGTGTAGCCGATCGTCTGCAGCGCTTCGAGAAAACCGGTCAGGTTGATCACGCCTTCGCCCGGCAGCAGCCGTTCGTCGTCCCGGATTTGCTCGGGTGGCAAGTTCGGCGCATCGTTGAAATGAACGTGCACGATGCGTTCGCGTCCTGCTGCGACGATGTCCTCGATGGTCGCTCCCGCATGATGCCAGTGCCACGAATCGAGAGTCAAGCCGATGTTCGGGCCGCACTCCTTTGCAAACTCCAGCATGTCGTTCATCCGCCAAATGAACTCATACTTGAATTGCTTGCGCAGATGTAGCGGCCCTAAAAATTCGAGCCCGAGTCTTACGCCGTCCTTGGCCAGAAGCCGCGCGCTTTCGGTAAACCGCTGTTTGTAGACCCGCCGCAATTCGTCTTTTGGCGTATCGCTCGACGGCATGATGTAAGTCATCATGCGAGGGCAGCCGATAGCTGCGGCGAAGGAAGATGCGTGCTCCACTTTCGGCAGCGACGCCTGAAACGCCGCGTCGTCCTTTCGAAAGTCGCCCGGAAAATCGACAATGGCCGGACGAAGATGCAGCCGCTCGAATAACGACCGCGTAGCGTCGGAGCCCGCTTTCATCGCTGGATCGAGCATCACGTCGCAACCGGGGTATCCTACCTGCGACGCGAGCTCGGCGAAGTCCGGCCAACCTACGCGTCCCGAAAGAAGCACACTGTTCAGCGACAGGAACATGTGCCGGGCGGCGCTCTGGCCAACCAGCGCCCGAGCACCCGGCACTACGGCCAGCAACTTCAGCGCGTCGCGGCGATTCAACGCCTTCACGTCTCGATGATATGACGGCCGCCCGAAACCGCCGAACGTTGTCGTAGCGGCCTGCTAGCGGCTCAATGTGTAATTGACAATGATCTCCGTTACAATCTCAATCGGGTTACCGTTCAGCAGAGTCGGACGATAGCGCCATTGCCGCACGGCTTCAAGCGCGGATTGGGAAAGATCGTCGCTCGGTGAAGAAAGTACTCGAAGCTCGATCGGAACTCCGTCCTTCGAAATAGTGGCTTCTATCTCGACCGTACCCTGAACACGGGCCGCCTTTGCTGCCGAGGGATAAATGGGCTGCACCTTGGTCGTCAAGTTACTTTCTGCCACTTGTCCGCCGACGCGAACTGACTTGGGTTGTTCTTCGGTTGTGCTGACCACTTTATCCGCCACCGGTTCTCCGCCTTCGGTGGCCATCGTGAATTCGCGATCCATCTTGGTATCGCCTTTAACGTCGAACTCGCGGAAGATGGAAACAAACCCGGGCTTTTCCAACCGCAGAATATATTGCCCCGCGCCATCGCCTTCCAGGCTGAATTTGCCGTCCGCGCCGGTGACCGCTTCCTGCTTCGCCCCCGTGTCCGGATTTGAAAGAAGAACATTGACGTTGGAGAGTGCAGAGCCGTTCGAATCAGAGACAGAGCCCGTAATAGTAGCGGCAGAAAGACCTGCTGAGGTCAGAAGAGCCGCAAGGAATGTGTGTTTCATGGTTGAGCCTCCTTGTTTACCAAAAGCTTGATCGGAACCTAAATTCACTGTCGATGCTGCGATCGTGACGCTTCCGAGCGCGCAGACGAGCGCCACCTTGCTAAGTGGACCGAGCATCACAGCGGTCGGATTCAGGACTGCTCGTACTCGCTCCTCTAGATCGCAGGACCGCACCATGCTGATTGCTAGGCTTGGCGTTTTCGCTTCGCGCCCCATGGCCCTTGCCACCGCTACCAGTTCTATCGCGTACTCCGAAGGACGAAAACCGGAGCGCAGTGCTTCCGCGTCACAGGCGAACTCGCTTTCGGCGCGCAGCCTCCGCCGCATCGTCCACACCAGCGGCTGAAACCACCAAAGTGCCGCCACTATGTGCGCAGCCATCTGCGCGGCCACATCGCGGCGCCGCACATGAGCCATTTCATGCGCGAGAACGGCTCTGAATCGCGTGGCGGTCCAGTGCTCGGCCGAAGCCGGAAGCAAAATTCTGGGCCGAAAAAATCCACAAGTCAGCGGGCATTCCAACTTGGCCGAAACGAGAACATCGGCTCTCAACGCAAGCTTTTCAACCGTGCGCCTTAGCGTCGCGCTTCCAGGCCCCGCGCCCCGTGCCATTCTTCTCGCCGCCACAGCCCCGGCAACCAGAGGCGTAGACGCGACCAATGCGCCTACAAGCCAGATCACGAGCAGCCAGTTGATCGGATGCGAAGGCGCCACGTGGACCGCTCTAGACGAGATTTCCTGAACCGTCACCATGGCAGTGGCGGCAGACGCCGGTCTCCACAGCGGAATGTAGATCTCAGGGAACAGGATCGAGAACAGCGGGAGAACTGCGAGCAGAGCGAACACCGAGAGAACCAGCGCGTGCCGGAACTCAGCACGTTGCCCTTTACTGAAGCGAAGGAGCGCTTCGCCGGCTATCAGCAGCACGGCTGAGCGAGCGAAGAGCTCTAGCCAGAAATGCCAATTCATCATCGCCCTTCCTTTCGAGCTTCCTCAATCAGCGCCGCGAGACGGTCGAAGTCCTCCGGCGTCAGATCTCGCGCCGAGACGTTCAGCAGCGTGGCCACGGCCTGCTCAGCCGAACCGTCGAAAAATGTGTCCAGCAGATGCGCTACCGCCGAGCGCCGGGCCTTCTCACGCGTCACCACGGGCACATAGACGTAGCGGAGATCTTTCTCTTCGTGACGGATATGTTTCTTCTCTTCGAGGACGCGTAGCATCGCGCGCACTGCCGAATAACTCGGGGGATCGGGAATGCCCTCCAGGATCTCGGCCGCCGTGGCCCGGCCTCTGCGGTAGAGCACGTCCATGATCTGCCGCTCGCGCCGGCTGAACGTATGCTGTGAAATTAGCATCCTGCTAAATAAATAGCACCGCTTCGGAAAGCTGTCAACCCCCGGGGAACACTGCGGTCCTGCCTCACTCAGGAAAAAATTTCAACTCGCCGGATCGCGGTCATCCGATCCGGCCGTAGCTAAGTACCTGAGATTGATGGCCTTACGGTAGTACATGGGATTGGCCTTTGTCTTGCTTTAACCGCATTCGGAGGTTTTCAATGAAATATCTATTCGCGTGGATTTTGGGCGTGCCCGGCGGCATAATCGTGCTGTGGTTCTTGTTCAACCACATGCACTAAGAAGCTTGTAAGTGTCAGCGGCGAATTCTAGTTCTCGTCAGCCGACTCGACTCTAATAAATACTTTGTCCCATTTGTGATGCTTACCGGAAGGGGCAGCGCGGCCACCGGGAAAAGTTGTATTCAGTAACTCGATGCCGGAGATCAGGTTCTCCTCCATCCATCGCCAGTTAGGAAGCTTTCCACTGCTGGAGCCGCCCACTTGATATGCGAGCAACTTGACTACGCCGTTATGAATTCCGTAATCATGTGGCTCGACAATGCGCTCTCTCTGCTTGTAGAAAAGCCGAATTAAACGCCGGTGTTTGATCGCTGTCCAAAGCAGCGGATTGATAACCGGGGCCGAACCGGGCATCACGGCGTCGGGCGGTAACTTCCCAGCACCTTTACGAACTCAGTTGTCTCGCTTAAGTTCTCCAGCGCATGGCGCACGGTGGGATCGCTATCGCGCCCGATGAGATCGACATAAAACAGGTACTCCCATGGTTTCCCGCGCAAGGGACGCGACTCGATTTTCGTAAGGCTCAAATCCCGCAGCGCAAAGCAAGCCATCGCCTTGAACAGAGCGCCGGGAATGTTCCGCGTCGAGAAAACCAAAGAGGTCTTCCAGGGGGTGCCTGCAGGCGCAAGAATCCCATCCTGTTTCGTCAGCAGAAAAAAACGGGTAAAGTTCTGCCGGTCATCTTCGATATTCTTCCTTAAAATTCTACCGCCGTAAATCGCAGCGGCCGACACGGACGCGATTGCGGCTGACCCATCCGGGCGCTTTTCTCGCAACATTTTAACACTGCCTGCAGTGTCATAAAAAGGAACAGGTTCAATGTCGCGATGCTTATCGAAGAATTTGCGGCACTGATTGATAGCCACGGGATGCGAAAATACACGGCGAATATCCCGGAATCGAACGTCCGCGAGGGTAATCAACTGGTGCGATATGCGGATACTTGTTTCGCCGCGGATGGGTACTTCATATTCAAGGAGGTGATCATAATTCTCGTGAACGCTGCCGTGTAATGTATTTTCGATGGGTATAACGGCGTGAGTAACCTGATTCGAGCGTAGCGCCGCGAACACATCTTTGAAGGTTTCGCAGGGCCGCATTTCTATTCGTTCGCCGAGTAACTTTTCAGCCGCGGCGTGGCTGAACGCGCCGAGCTCGCCTTGGAATGCGGCGGAATGGCTTCTTTTCGTAGGCATTTTGCGGCTAAACCTCAATGCGCGGGATAAGTCGGCCTCTTATCTCGAGGGAGTTTGTTAATCGCCGATCCAGCGGGTTCTCACTTTCGTTACCCACTCGCTCGTTTGACCTACTAGGGTCGTCGACGGCGTTCCGCCGCCCGCACGCCGATGACCCCGAGATGAAGAAGTTAGTCACGCCATTCACCACTGTAGACGCCCCTCTGTTCTGAAAACAGAACGAAATTGTGCCAATATGATGCTTACGTCTATTTCTTCTACTCCCATGCTCGAAGAACCAGGACGAAGGCTCAGGCGCCTTCGTGAACGTCTCCAATTACGGTATCGGGATGTAGAAGAAGCCAGCCAGCGTATCGCCGGCCGGCACAGCAACGACGAATTCTTGATCGGCCTAAGTAGACTAGCCGACATTGAGAACAAGGGAACGGTCCCATCCATCTATCGCCTCTACTCTCTCTGTGCCATCTACGGCCTGGATTTCACAACCGCACTCGGATGGTACGGCATCGATCTAAATCGACTGACGGTCGATGCTGCCGGACTCCCTCTAGGTGAGACGCGCCCGGTCGATTTCCGAGACACATACACGCCTCAGCTCGAAGCTGCGCAAGAGGCAACCGCAGCGATCGACTTGCGTGACACATCCACCCTCGCGCGTTTCACACAGCGGTGCGGCAAACTGCCGCTGGCGCTGCTGGATTCGCTCGATGCGCGCCACTTGAGATACGCGTTCGTTGGTAACGAGGACTGGGCGATGTTTCCCATGATCCCGCCCGGTTCTTTCATCCAGATCGACGAATCGAAGCGCCGCCTCGCCAAGGATGGCTGGCTTCACGAATACGAGCGTCCCATTTACTTCGTCGAACACCGGAGCGGATTCCGCTGCGGCTGGTGCACCGAGAAGCGCGGCTTTCTGATCGTGCAGCCGCACCCGCTCTCGCACCTGCAGATTGAAATTTATCGGTATCCCGGGGAAGCGGAAATAATCGGCCAGGTCGTGGGCTTAGCTATGCGTCTTGATTCGGGGAGCCGACGCCGTACACGTTCTTGAGCAGTCCCAGAATTACTTCGATATCCGAAATATGCCTTTGCCGTTCCGGTCCCTGAATGGCGCCTGGTACCAGATTCTTATAGGGCGCGAGACGAATCCAGGCATCCACCAAAAGTGCAGGATCGATTTCCAAGCCGTTTACATATAATTCGATGTCGGCTTTCTTTCGTTCCAGCGTATAGGTGACCCACTCCCGGAAAATTTCTTCGTGGACTCGCTTCAAGGCTTGACTTACACTGGAGAGGGATGTATGGTCCGGACATCCATAGTATTCGTATCGGTCTGTGTCTGGATTCCGCAGGCCGGCAAGGAACACCATGCGGCCGTAAGACGTCGGAATAAACGACAATTCGCGTGCCCAGAGATCTCGCAGAATCTCTGGAATCGGAAACGTTGGCTTTCGGCTTACCATGGCCAGTAGCCTTCATGATACATGGATATTTGCCGGCTGCAAGGCCCTCTAGTACTGTGGGGACTAGGACCGTTCCATGTGTGGAAAACCACAGTAGCCGCCTTTAATACCCTGTAATCCGCCCGCTATCGTAACGGTCAAGAGCCTCGCGTAAGCGAGAAAAATACTTGTAATTTGACCTTATGAAAAAACTAATTCCCGCAGCTTTCTTGATAATTACGTTCGCCGGTGCGCTGTTTGCCGACCCGCCGTGGCCAATGCCGTGGCCGACGATCGGTACCTTATCTAGGACGCCATCATTATCTAGAACACCACCCGCGCCGGAGCCTGACCCGACGTTCGCTTCAACGCTCGTGTCACGCTGACGGTTCGTGTCTCGCAGGCATGTTTGAATAGTAGCGGTCGCAGAGGGTTGCTCTGCGTTTCGTTTTGCTCTACTATCCAAGACAGCCGGACAGGACATGACCGTAACCGATATTGCGCAGTATATCAGTGACGGGCTTGAGCTTGCACTCATCATTCGTCTGTTGCTGCTGCGCTTACATAGCGTGTATCGGGTGTTCTGCGCATTTCTATTATTCGATCTGTTCTCATCGGCGGCTTTCTTCGTGGCGACATACGCCCACCTGCATTACCTCGTAGTGTGGATGGTCCTTCGGCCACTAGCCTGGGTCTTATCCCTCTGGATGGTCTATGCTCTCCTGGACGCGATGCTGGTGAACCTTCCGGGCATCTTACGACTCTCTCGGAAGATCCTAAATGGGGTGTTTGTTGCAGCGCTGATCATCGCTCTGTTTACCGCCCGGCCTGAGTACGCCGCCTCGGATTTAGCTGCGTCGCCCGCAGCTGCCAACCGGGCCTACGCCGTCGTACTTGTGCTGGAACGCTCGATTTCCAGCGCGGCGCTGCTCGCCCTCTTTGCGATGCTCGTCTTTATCTGGTGGTTCCCGGTTCAGATGCCCCGAAATTTGGTCGCTTTCAGCGCAGGTTTCGCGGCGTTCTTCGCGATTACGACCTCTGTGTGGCTCGCTCACACCTATGTGTCCCACCTGAAGGTACGATTCGCAAGTCATGTTGAGGTCTTTTTGCACGCTGCCTGCTTCGCTTATTGGCTGCTTGTGCTCAACCGCGCCGGCGAGACTAAACCTGTACGCGTCGGCCACAGTTGGGGACCAGCCGAACAGCAGCGCCTGGTCGGCCAACTCGAAGCCATGAATGACGCCTTACTCCGTGCCTCGCGACGGGAGAATTATCGAGAGCTTTAGTACCGACTTTCCACTCATTTTTCGAAACTTGGGATAAAAGTCTATAAAAAGCGCTTTTAGGTCTTGAAAGGGTTAGCGTCTTCTTGTACCGTAGTCTCTACGGAGATGAACTTGACTCCAGTCCTAGTCCTCGCAATAGTACTTTTAAGTAGTTTCGCGCTTGCCTCGGTTGCTCGCATCGTGCTAAAGCTGCACAAGCGATGCCCCCCGGACGAAATCGATCCGCAGTGGCTTGCCAATTTCTCCATTTCCGCCTATCAGCCCATGCACGCCCTCCTGTGCGACGAAGACTTCTCCTTCCTGTCGCGGCAGCCGGGATTCGACCTCCTCCTATATAAGAAGTTGCGCCGGGACCGCCTGCGCATCTTCCGCCAATACATGAACCGGCTGGTCACGGACTACAACCGCCTGCATACGGCCGCTCGCTTCTTGGTCGCCTCCAGACCGCACGACCAATCGGAGACGATGGTGCGCTTGATTTGGCTGAAAACGCACTTCACTGCGCTTGTATGCCGCGCCCAGATGAACTATCTGCTTTGTTGCGTTGGCTTCCGCACGCTCGAGGTACGGGCACTTATCATACGCCTCGAAGATTTGAGCTCGCGAGTGGCCGCGATTTCCACCGTACAACTTTAGTCTTTCGCACCTTCAATCCCCGGCTGCGGTTCCGGCCGAGTTTACAAATCGCTTCATTTCCGCGATGGCTTTTTTGTACTCTTGAAATTCGCGCTCTGCCCGCTTAAAGTCTTTTGTGTGCACACAGCGCCTTGCGCCCCGGTGTTCGGTCGGAAATCGGAGGTGTAGCATCTCGTGGAACATGACGTATTTCACGAGTAATTCGGGCGCCTTTTCCGAATCCAGAAGAGCCGTTAATACAATCACGTGATGGGACGGATCGTAATGGCCGAGCGTTGTGCGCGAAGGGCGAACGCTCCAGCCAAGCTCCGGGCGCGCCATTAATCCATGGAAATACTGGAAGTTGAGCTCTTCAAAAATGGCGCATAAGTCATAAACACGTCCGCGCGGATCGCGGTAGGCTTTACGCCCGCGCTCTTGTTTCGCCAGGTGAAGCGTGCGCCGGACATCGCCGCGGTTTAGATATCGGCGGTATCTTGCCACAATTGCGGCGGCGGGGATTTTGCGGTACAGCTTGGAAATCAGGATGACTGCCAGTGCTTCCTGAATGGGCGCGGGCGCGCCTTCCAGCAGGTCGCTGATGTCGGCGTGCAACTGGCCGTTGTGAAGCCGGATGCGGCTGTTGGCGTTCGCGTACTTGCGGAATTGAACTGTAATGCGCGGAACCGGCGTCCGCGGTTTGAGAGTGCGAAAGACGCGCTCGTAGATCTGCTCGACTGTCTCGAAAAACAGGGCAGTCTCGACTTGCATTCTTCACAACTATAGAACACCGGGACGTGGCTGGCGGCGGTTGCCGGCGCGGCCGAAATTGGCGATGATGAAACTGTATTCACCGCCATGCCGCCATCGTCCGATGATGCTCCGGTGACTAGAGCAATATTGAAAGCGGAGTTGAAAACCGAGATCGAAGCCCTGGAGGAACGCCTGCTTGAACGTATGGAGAAGATCGAAACAAATCTGCTCCGCTCGTTCCGCAACTGGGCCACGGCTCGGAGACCCGCATGAAGGTGAATGAGATCCTGGTGCACAGCTTCAGCGACCGGCTCACGGCGGCCGAAGAGCGCATCAGCGAAATCGAGCGCCGCATCACCAAATAGGCTGCACGCAACGTCCCAGACTGTACCATTGGAGTTGCCGGTTGCTCTCAGGCATCGGGCGCGTATCTTCAACTAAAGAAAAGGAACAGCATTCGCGTGCCAAATGCCAAGATCACTGCTGTAGGCTGCTTCGTACCGCCAGGTGTTCTCACGAACAACGACCTATCGCAAATGGTGGAAACGAATGACGAATGGATCGTCTCTCGCACCGGTATCCGGGAGCGGCACATCGCGGGCCCGGAGGTGGCTACCTCGGACATGGCGGTCGCGGCGGCGAAGCAGGCGCTAGCTCAAGCGGGCATCCCGGCGGCGGAACTGGATGCCATTATCCTTTGTACCGTTACCCCGGACATGTTGTTCCCCTCAACCGCGTGCCTGGTGCAGAATCGGCTGGGCGCAACCGGAGCCTGGGGCTTCGATCTGATCGCCGCGTGCTCTGGTTTCCTGTACGGCATTACCGTCGCTGCACACTTGGTCGGCGCAGGCACCCATCGCAAGGTGCTGGTGATTGGGGCCGACACAATGTCTCGCATCCTCGACTACACGGATCGCGCCACTTGCATTCTGTTTGGCGATGGCGCGGGCGCCTTCCTGATAGAGCCGTCGGACTCTCCGGACGAAGGCTTCATCGGTTGCCTGAACGAAATTGACGGCTCCGGTGCGGAGTTTCTTAACATGCCTGCTGGGGGAAGTCGGCTCCCGGCCAGCGCCGAAACGGTGGCTCGTCGCCAGCATTATGTGAAGCAGGCCGGCCCGCAGGTGTTCAAGTATGCTGTCCGCAAGATGTCCGAGTTAAGCGAGGCCGCGCTGCAAAAATACGGCCTTAGCCCGAGCGATGTGAAGATGATGATTCCTCACCAGGCAAATAAGCGCATCATTGCCGCCACGGCAGAGCGGCTCGGGTTACCGGAGGAGAGCGTGATCGTGGATCTCGACAAGTATGGGAACACCACGGCCGCGACTATTCCTCTGGCGACCCAGGATGCGCTCGCGCAGGGCCGTTTGAAGAAGGGCGACTTAGTGTTGTTCGCGGCTGTAGGCGCGGGCTATACCGCCGGTGTGAACTTGTGGAGATGGGCGTATTAGAGCGGAGCTTGCGCCATTCGGAAAGACAAATCCTTCGCAGGCGTAAATCTACGGCGCAGCCATAGCGGCGGGTTTCTCATCGACCGGCGCTCTTCTGGACACCTCCAGGCTGACCGGCAGGCTGAAGTAAAAAGTTGAACCGACTCCTTCTTTCGAATTGGCCCAAATCCGCCCACCATGCCGCTCGACAATCTTGCGCGCGATCGAGAGGCCGATGCCTGTTCCCTCCACATCGCGCCCGTGCAGGCGTTGGAACAAGCCAAAGATGCGTTCCGCGAATTGCTGATTGAAACCGCGTCCGTTGTCGGCCACCGAAAACACCCAGTTGCTGGAATCGCGTCTGGCCTCCACCCGAATGAGTGGCTGCTCCTCGCGCCGGTACTTGATCGCGTTCGATATCAGATTTTGAAATACCTGTGAGAACTGTACGTTGTCCGCCACCAGCGCCGGAAGCGCGCCATGCTCGATGACCGCGTCATTGTCTCGAATCGACGCCTGCAGACTGACTTCCGCTTCTTCCAGCAGCTTTTCAAACGAAACCGGGGCAGTTGGCTGCCCAGCCTTGCGCAGCCGCACCAGCGTGAGGAGCCCGTTGATCAGATCCGACATACGTCGTGAGGAATTGACGATGTAGCCGATAAATTCGTCGGCATCTTCGTCGAGCCGGCCCTTATAGCGCGCCTCAATGAGCTGCGTGAAGCTCGTGATGGTCCGCAATGGTTCTTGCAAATCGTGACTTGCGACATAAGCAAACTGCGCCAGCTCCTGGTTGGCCTCGGTCAGGTCGCGAGTTCGCTCTCGAACCCGCGCGTCAAGCTCGGCGTTTGCGTGTTCCAGCGTCTCGTACGCAACGTCGCGCTGCTGCAGATAGGAAATTAGCTCCCGATACAGCCACATCAAGACTCCGATCATCAGCAGTGTGCCTATTAGGAACGAGAAGAACGCACCGTGGCCGAGATGGTGCTCGCTGCTTCGGTAATGCGAGGACTCCTCATTCAGGTTGCGCGTGAGGTCGTCGACCGCGCGCCGAAGCTGATTCATGGTGCGGTCGGCTGCATCCGTTCGGGCTAAGTTCACTGCGGCCGAAAGCCCGATCGCCCGCTCCGTCTCGACAACTCGATTTGCCTCATTCACGCGCGCCCGAACCAGCCGAATCATTTCCTCCACCGGCCGCTGGAACTTAGAAACGTCTTTCGCATTCCGCAGGCACGAGTCGATGTCTGTCGCAAGCTCCGCATTGGCTTGCTGGAGGGGAATGAGGTATTGCTCGTCTCCATAAAGCAGAAACCCTCGCTCTCCCGACTCTGCATCCCTGGCGAGCGACGCGAGCTTACCCACGCTCGAAGTCAGGTCTTGGGCGCGCGACAGCAGAAGATCAGTATGTTCGGTCTGCAGATCCAGGATCAGGAAGACAAAGCTGACCGCCAGCGGAACGCAAAACAAAAGCGCTAACCGACGCCGAGTATTGGATTGTCCTGGCAGACTCATCCTGACCCTCTGTCCTCATTACGGCACACGTCAACTTTGGTTCGCTCTCGCGCGTTGCGAGGCCCTCACTAACTTGGACCTCCAGCATGCCGGTAACGTTTCAGACCTCAGCGGGAGACGTGAGGGATATGGATCTAAATGGCGCGACCGGTACAGCGGCTGATCGGATCTTGCGGCTGAATCGTTATGGCAATCCGGTGCAGGCGGCCAAGCAGCATTCTCTCGAAATCATAGTACGGTAACCGGTTCGGAAATGAATATTGAGCGCGAGCGATCTCGGCGAGGGTCTCGGGAATGTTTCCCATGGTCAGCCAATAGGCGGCTTTGGATCGATGCTGGAACCAGCGGGGCGAAAGCATCCCTAGCTGGAGATCGGCAAACTTGCCGGCGGCAGCACGAAAATCGCCCCGGAGTACCACGTCGAGGCACGCCGATGTGGCTGCCGTTAAGTTCTGGACCTTCAAATTGCAAAAATCGCTGAGATCCATTGCCCGCTTATCCCAAGCGTCTGCGGATGCGCAGTCATCCCGGTCAAAAGCCCAGAGGGTGATCGCATTCGCGTAGGCTAGGCAAAGTTCCGGCGTCCCTGAAGCCTGGGCCAGCTTCAAAATAATTTGTTCCGGGTATTCACGCGGCCTGACTCCCGCCATCTGCAATTGCGAGAGCAGGTGATAAAGCAGGATCTGTTGTGCTTCAGGAGTATTGTGCAAAAGAGAATAAAACAGGCGCGCATCGTTTTTGGCTCTTGCGCCAGACGCATTGGGAAACAGGCCCAAGACAAAGAGAAAGAAATTGAGTTCGACCAGAGCGCTTAAAAAGCGCGTGATTCGCAAACCCGAATCCCCCAACGAAATCAGGAGGCACGCCGATCCGAGTCCGGTAAGAAAGGTTGCGACGGGGCCTGCCGCCACGACGGCCAGCATGCGGGTCCGCCATGTTGCATTGTTGCGCCGTGGAATCGCGATAACTGATCCTGAGAAGAGATTTCCGGAAAACTGCAGAGACCACTTGCCGTGCAGGCGAATGGCCCGGAGCGGACCTAGCGAGCCTCCCAGCACATCAAAATCGAGCAGGAGCGCGGCGGCCAGATGACCGGCTTCATGCAGGAGAATGGCGGCGGCGAGTGCGATAAGCAAGGCAATCAGACCGTCCAAGTGATCCACGGCTGTGGAATGCAACAAAAGCTGTACCCACGACGGGCCAAATACTCGTAATGCGAGACCAATGCCGACTCCGGCGGCCAGTAGATTCCAAGAAATTTTCGACGTGGCGCCGGTAGTGTTTATGGCGCTCGACAACGGAGGCAAGGGCGGGTTAATTGCCGGGACGTTTGGCGCGCTCACAAAGTAGTTATCGGCCCCCGGCGCTGCCGGGAGTAGGCAAAGTCGAGGATATCTACATCCCGCCGGAGCGCCTATGATGACAACGTGACCCGCTTCGTTACTGCCTGCGTCCTTAGCTGCTCGTTCCTCTGTATCCCGGGGCGCGCCCAGAAAGACGCGCCCAAGCTGCGGCTCCCAACGACCGTGCGCCCAGTCCGGTATTCGGCCGACCTGCGCATGACTCCCGGCCAAGACCGCTTCACGGGCTCGATCGCAATCGAACTGGAGATCTCGCAACCGGTATCGACCATTTGGCTGCATGCCAAATCGCTCAGTTTCGAGAAGCTAACTATGCACATCGCAGACCGTGACGAGCCGGCGCAAGCAATACCCGGCGTGAATGACCTCATCGCCGTTACGGCCGCCGGCACTCTTCCGGCCGGGCACGCAACGTTGCAGATCGCCTACAGCGGAGAAATCAGCCGCACCTTGACCGACGGCGCGTTCCAGCAGCAGCAAGGAACGGACTGGTACATCTTCACCAAATTCGAACCGGTAACGTCGCGTCGCGTCTTCCCGTGCTTCGATGAGCCGTCCTTTAAAGTGCCCTGGCAACTGACCCTGCATGTGCCGAAAAACCTGAAGGCCTTTTCGAACACGTCGATTGTCTCCGAACAAGGCGAGACGAACGGAACGAAGGCCGTGCGATTCGAAGAGACCAAGCCGCTGCCGCCTTACCTGGTTGCATTTGCCGTAGGACCGTTCGATGTCGTGGAGACCGAGCCCGTCGGCAAGAACCGGCGCCCCAGCCGCATTGTTGTTCCACGCGCACGAGCTTCGGAAGCAGCTTACGCCGCGTCGATCACGCCGAAGCTGATGGCTATGCTCGAAGACTACTTCGGCATGCCCTATCCCTACGAAAAGCTGGACCAAATCGTAGTGCCGCTCACGACAGCTTGGGGCGCGATGGAGAACGCAGGATTGATTGCATACGGCGACTTCCTGCTTTCGCCAAAGGAGCAGGACACCGAACTTCGCCAGCGTAGCCGCGCCGGCACGATGGAACACGAGATGTCTCATCAATGGTTTGGCGATCTGGTGACAACGGCCTGGTGGGATGACATCTGGCTGAACGAAGCCTTTGCGAGCTGGCTTTCGAGCAAGCTGCTCGACGAGTGGAAGCCGGAATGGAACATTAAGGCGGATGCATCGCGCTCTCTTAACGTATTGCGCGCCGACAGTCTGACGACAGCGCGCAGGATTCGCCAGCCGATTGAAGCTCCGGGCGACATTGCGAATGCGTTCGACGGCATCACCTACGGCAAAGGCGAAGCGGTGATTGCGATGTTTGAAAACTACATGGGCCCGTTGGATTTTCAACGCGCGATCCGGCTGTATCTGCTGCAGCACGCCTGGGGGAATGCGACGAGCGCAGATCTGCTTGCCACGCTGGATTCGGTCTCTCAAGGCGTCGGTCCGGCGTTTTCGACCTTTTTGAACCAGGTGGGATTTCCGCTCGTTTCAATGAAGCTCGGTTGCATAACCGAGCAGATGTCTTCCGTCTCGGACACGTTCGCGCGACTCCAGTTTGAGCAGCAACGTTTCGTCCCGGCTGGGTCGCAAGCAAACAGAAGTGCGGCCTGGGATGTTCCAGTTTGCGCCAGTTGGGAAGACGAAGCAGGGACGCACCATGACTGCAAGCTACTGACGGGACCAACCCAGCCCATCAAGCTGAACGGAGCCAAAGGCTGTCCCGCCTGGTTCTTCGCCGATTGGAACGCCGCGGGTTATTACGCGGTCTCCTATGATGCCCGGAGGGCCGATGGCCTGATGAAACGCGGGCTCTCCCATCTCAAACCTGACGAATCTGCGGCCGCTCTGCGCAATATTCAGTTAATGTTTTCGTCCGGCGTTGGCGACCCGGAGCAACAGCTCGCATCCGTAAGCCAGTTCAGCCACAGCTCCGATCCCGGATTAGTCCGCCAGGCCGCCGGTACCATCGCCGGGCTTAGCGATTTCGTCCCCGGCGATCTCAGCCGCAAGTATGAGCGCCTGATCCGGTCCCTTTATGATGCGCGTGCGCGCGAGCTTGGCTGGACACCGCACGCCGGCGAATCGCAGGAAACGCGGCTGCTCCGAATCGAGATTGTCCCACTCGCCGCAACTTATGGTGCAGATCCTGAGCTGTCATCGCAAGCTACTTTGCTCGCGCGCGAATGGCTGAACAATCGTCAGGCCCTGGACTCGGATATGGTGGAGCCGGTGCTTTCGACCGCCGCCTGGAACGGCGACCGCGCGTTCTTCGACCGGCTGGTGGATGAGAACAAAGGAGACAAGATTCAGCGAGAGCGCTCCTGGATGATCACCGCTTTGGAGTCTTTCCGCGACCCTGCGATCACGCGCGCGCGCCTGAACCTGATGTTCGGGGCCGGCATTGATCCGAGAGAGCTTCAGTACATGCTGTTTGGCGCTCCGCCGCATGCTCGCGAACTCGTGTGGGACTTCGCCCGGCAAAATTTCGACCGTCTCAACGCCACGCTGCCTGGCGCTCGCGGCATCCCGTTCGGTGCTTTGGTCCCTCTCACCGCGTCCGGCTTCTGCGATGCGGCACATCGGCAGCAGGTACAGAGCTTCTTTCAACCTCGCATTGCGACACTGCCGGGTGGCGCGCGCAATCTGGCGAATACGGTGGAACGAATAGACTTGTGCAGCGCGCGAGCCGCCGTCGTGAGGCCCGCCATCGTTACTTTTTTGAATGAGCAGTAGCGGGCCCGGCTGCTAAACTGAAAACACAAATCGCTCGAATGCGCAGGCGATTTGTGTCTTCCCGCTTCTTATCACATGGCCATTCAGACGCTATTTGGCTCCGTTCCCGCCGAACCGAACCTGCTCGATCGGTTGAAGACCGGTATTCAGAAAACTCGTTCCGGCCTGGTTGATCGCATCGAAGATGTGCTCGCCGGCAAAAAAGAAATCGATGCCGATCTCCTGGAAGAGCTCGAGTATACGCTGATTACCGCCGACCTGGGCGTGCGCACGGTCGAAGATATTCTGGAGCGCATCCGGCAAAACGTCGATCGCAGAATGACCGGTGATGCCGCCGAACTGCGGAATCTGATTCGCGAGCAACTGCTGGTAGTGCTGCGCAGTTCTGAAACTCCCATTCGAGTAGTGTCTACCCCACCGGCGGTGGTCATGGTGGTGGGCGTGAACGGGGCAGGGAAGACTACCACCATCGGCAAATTGGCGCATCGTTTTCTGGGCGAAGGCCGCAAGGTTTTGTTGTGTGCGGCTGACACGTTCCGCGCCGCCGCCATCGAACAACTGGAAGTTTGGGCGGAACGCGCGGGCGTTGAAATGATCCGCCAGAAGACGGGCGCCGATCCGAGCGCCGTTGTGTTCGACTCCCTGCAAGCGGCAAAGGCGCGCGGCGTTGATTACGTCATCATCGATACCGCCGGCCGTCTGCACACCAAGGAAAACCTAATGGCGGAACTCGAAAAAATGCGCCGCACCTGCCAGCGTGTCGTTCCGGGCTCGCCGCACGAGGTTTGGTTGGTGCTCGACGCGACCACCGGACAGAACGGCCTCGAACAGGCGCGCAAGTTTACAGAATCCGCCGGTGTAACCGGCATTGTTCTGGCAAAGCTGGATGGCACAGCAAAGGGAGGCGTGGTGGTGGCCATCGCCCGCGAGCTCAACTTGCCCATCCGTTTTATCGGCGTCGGTGAAAAGATCGATGACCTGCTTCCTTTCGAACCCGAGAAGTTTGTGGCTTCTTTGTTCGACTAGCCGCTAACCGCCGTACATGAACGCCTACATGCAGGAAGCGCTGCAACTCGCCACACAAGGTCGGGGCCTCACCAGCCCTAATCCCACGGTAGGCGCAGTGGTGGTGCGCGACGGCGAAGTGGCCGGGCGCGGCTTCCATACCTGGGCGGGCGTGGAGCATGCGGAAATTGTCGCGTTGCGCCAGGCGGGTGATGCGTCGCGCGGTTCTACGCTGTACGTCACGCTCGAGCCGTGCTCTCATCACGGGCGCACAGGCCCTTGTGTAGATGCCGTCATCAAGGCAGGAGTCGCGCGGGTGATAGCGGCCATGCAGGATCCCAATCCACAAGTCAGCGGCCAAGGCTTCGAGCAACTTCGTAAGGCCGGTCTGGAGGTCGTCGTCGATGAGGCGCATACGGCCGCAGCCGAACGGCTGAATGAGCCCTTCATTCATTTCATGAAGACCGGCCGCCCGCTGGTGACCATCAAAGCCGCACTGACACTCGACGGCAAGATAGCCGCACCGCAGGACAACTACGGCTGGATTACTAGCGAAATCGCGCGCGCCGATGTGCAGCAGGTGCGGCACTATTCCGACGCGATCCTCACCGGCCTCGGCACGGTGCTCGAAGACGATTGCCTCCTGACTGACCGTTCAGGGCGCGAGCGGAGCCGTCCCCTGCTTCGCATCGTGCTGGATTCGCAGCTACGCATCCCGTTGACGGCGAAGATCGTCACCAGCTCGAACGGAGATGTGCTTGTGGTGGGGACGTCGGCCGCGCCTCTGGATCGTCGAAGAACTCTCGAAGCAGCCGGCATTCAAGTGCTGATCGCCGATGGTCCTGGAGGAAGGACCAATTTGCATAAGGTGATCGAGCATCTTGCGCAGGAGCGTTACCTGTCGCTTATGGTGGAAGCAGGTGCGAAGGTCAATTGGACAATGCTCGATGAGCAGATTGCGGATAAGGTCTTGTTTTATTACGCGCCGAAAATTCTCGGCGGTCTCAAGAGTCTGCCGGTCATCGGCGGCCAGGGCCGCATGCGCCGCGTGGATGCGATCCTGCTGGAGCGCTTGACTGTGCACCCCGTGTCGACGAACGAGTTCGCAGTGGAAGCCTACGTAAGCAGAACATAATGTTCACTGGGATCATCGAAGAGCTTGGCCGTGCAGTTTCGCTCGAGCAGAAAGCAGCCGGCGCACGCCTGACGATTGCATGCTCGCAGATCTTGCAGGATGCGACGGTGGGCGCCAGCATCGCGGTGAATGGCGCGTGCCTCACTGCCGTGGAGCTCGCTGCAGACCGGTTTTCCGCCGATCTCGCTCCAGAAACTTTGAAGCGCACCAATTTAGGAGACCTCAAGCCGGGATCGCCTGTGAATCTTGAGCGGCCTTTGCGTGCGAATAGCCGGCTCGACGGTCACTTTGTGCTCGGGCATGTTGACGGCACGGCTGAGATCGCGTCCTTGGAGGCGCTCGGGGAAGGGAATTGGTGGTTGCGCATTGGCGTCCCGCAAGAACTTACGCGCTACATTGTCAGCAAAGGCTCGGTCGCAGTGGACGGGATGAGTCTCACGGTTGCAGAAATCAAGGACGCCGTCGTGAACTTCACGATCATTCCTCATACTTACGAGTACACGACTCTGCATGCTTACTCGGCAGGATCGCGTGTCAATTTAGAAGTGGACATTCTGGCGAAACATTTAGAGAAGCTGGTATCACGCGCCTGAGATGGGTATATGCCAGCGATGATTGGCGGCCAGTGCGAGCTACGGGGCCTTGACAAGCACCCACAGAGCAAGAAAGTTTGCGATCTGTAGCGCAAACAGCGACAGTACGGCTGCTCGCGGAAGAACCAGCAGAAAACCAAGCAGGCCCACGGACAGACACAGCAAGTCTGCATAGGATGCATGTTCAGTGACTGTATAGGCGGGGCCGATCAGCACGATGCACCAGACGAGCAGATTCAGGATCGCCATGCCTATCAACAAACCCGAATGCGGTAGCGCGGGCGTCGTCTCTTTGCGGAAGCTAAGCAGCAATAGCGCTATCCATCCGGCATTCAACACGCCGAGTGCATTCCAGATATGATCTCGCTGAGCGGCGCGCGCCTCTTCGGATCGCCCGATTAGAAAGGGATGCGGTCCAATCAGCGTCTCAACGTTTGCCCCTTTGTAAGCGAGGATCGTCTTCAGGTTCAGACTCCCATAGCTATCTTCGACAGCCTGCCAGGTTGATCGAGAATCGATTTGCCCCACTCCCGCCAGATGCATCTTCAAGAGCCGGTTGCCAGGCGGATCGTAGAACTTCTGGTACGCGAGCCAAGGCGCGAGGAACGCCATGATCAAACCGCTGGCAGCGACTAACTTCCGCGCACTTGAAAAGTGCCGAATCGAGATCAGGAGCAGCACGATCGCGGGCGCACTGAAAATGCTTCCCGGATGCGCTAGCATCGCAAGCGCGAAGCTCATAGCTGCAAGAGTCGTCTCAAACCAGGTGATAGGGCGGCGGCTGATCGACACCTCGAGCAAGATGCTGAGTACGAACAGCACGAATGTCGCGGCTAGTAACTTCGGCCAGACATACACGCTGTTGTAGAACAAAAACCCGGAGAAAACCAAAAAACCCAGCACTTGTTTCATCCGCCGAGGAGGAGCCCGCAGCGTCTGTAGAAGCACCCAAACGCCGCAGATCCAGAGACACTGCAACCCGGCGCCTAGCAGTTGGTAATTCAGCCGGACATTCCCGAATGCTTTCAGCGGCCGTTGCAGCAGAAAGATACCCGCTTCCAGAGGCGGACGGTCGCTGCTGTGCCAGTCGCCGCAGCAGAACGGCTGAAGCGGCGCCTGCGCATAGACTCGTTCAGCGAAGATGAGTGGGATCTGGTTGTCTCCCGGGCGAACCTGGCTGAAAAATCGAGTGTTTGCGAACTCGGCGCCAGTAGTGAACGGGTCTGTGCGAAGAAATAACAAGCACGTGTAACAGGCGGCCACCGCCAGCACGTACCCGAATGGCACCGCCAGACCATGCGCCAGGCTTCTGAGCTTGCGTTCACGCGCCAGCATCGCCGCGACAGAGATAATCGATGCCGCAACTACGCCGAACGAGAACGCGCGTCCCCCAATGCGGCTTTCTAAATAGAACCAGAACGCAACGTACCCGAGAGCCGCGCTCACCACAACAGTCGCTATCGCGGCCCGGACGGCGCACCAGTTTCGCCGCCTCGCCAAGATCAGTGTCATCGCGAATCCCGGCAGCAGAAACAGCGTCAAATTCAGCGCCAACAGCAGCAGGCTCGAAAGCGCCCGGAACGGAATCAAGTCTTGAGCTCTTCGCTGATCTCGGCGGCCGCTTTGCGGGCTTCCGCCACGGCTCCAATCGGGAAACTGATCGCGCCCACTTTCGGATGTCCGCCGCCTCCATACCGCTCGCAGATGCTTGCAAGGTTGTGGCGCAACGGTTCCCGAACCCAGGGATTCGACCCTACTGAAACCTTTGTCCGGAAGCTGGATGTCGACACGGATACCGTGTAGGCGGAGTCTGGAAACAGATAGTACGGAATGAACTTGTTGTACCCTTCGACGCCGTACTCTACCAGATCGAAGTAAATCACGCCGCGCTCGCACGACCCCGCCTGGCGAATTACGTCGATGTTGCGCAGGTGGATCGCGTGCAGCCGGTCGTATTCCGCCTTTACTTCTTCGTCCGCCATGATCTGCTCCAGGCAATGGTGCTGCATGGCATGGATGATTTTCTGCACCAGGTCAGGCCCCTTGCTGCCTTCGATCACGAGCGTGAGCTTCATGGCCGGGGCCTTCATCTCAACGGCAGCCTCGGCGCTCTCATACAGCGCGCCGTCCACAATGTCAGCCCACGTGATCAGCTCTTCCAAATCCGGCGCTTCGAAGCCATACTGCTCTTTGACGAGCGCCGAAATAAATTTCGTGCAGGACCGGTAACTCGGATCCAGGAATTTCCGCCCAGAGGTGTCGTGCCGGAAATGTTGCGCGTCCTCCGGGCTCAAGAACGCGCTCTGGTGATGGTCAAACCACCAGGTCACGTTGGGATGAGTGGAGTACTTGAAGTCGACGATTACGTTCAGGTCGCCGTCGAACAAGCTGTCTTCGAATAGCTGGTCGGCTCGATGGGCCAGCCCGGTATAGTAGAACTTCCCATTCGGATAGAACTGGGATTGTAAAAACCGGGTGACGAATGCTGCCGACGCCGCGCCATCGAAGCAGTGGTCGTGATACAGGACGCGAACCTTCATCAGAAAGAGTTGTTCCCCGAAAACCTTTTAGATTGCCTGAGCAAGCGAGGAAAAGCAAGCGGTAAGCGATAATTAGTGCATAAGCCCTTTTCCGCATGGTTCGCGGACGATCAGAGGTGCGGAACGACCAATCACGCCTGGAGTGTGCTTTAGGGCTGCTCTGAGGACGTATCCTTATAATTTGCTTCGCTTGACAAGCTAACGATGCTGAAAACGAAAGAAGAACGCCACCTAGATCTGGACCCGCAGGAGACCACGGAGTGGCTGGAAGCCCTGGATCAGGTGGTGGACGAAGCGGGTCCGGATCGTGCTTCCTACCTGCTCGAAAAGCTGCTGGATAGAGCGCTGGCTGTCGGGGTCTCTGTTCCCCAGGCCATCAACACACCCTACGTCAACACCATTCCGGTCCATGAGGAAGTACCGTATCCTGGCGACCGCGCCATCGAGCGGCGTCTCAAGAGCCTGATCCGCTGGAACGCGGCCGCTATGGTGGTGCGCGCCAATAAGTACGATCCCAATATCGGCGGTCATATCTCCACCTACGCTTCGCTTGCCACCATCAGTGAGGTCGGCTTCAACCACTTTTTCCGCGGCAGCTATGACGGGCGACCGGGAGATCTGGTGTATTACCAGGGTCACGCCTCACCCGGCATGTATGCCCGTGCGTTCCTGGAAGGCCGGCTCACAGAAGAGCACCTGCTGAACTTTCGCCACGAACTGCGCGATCACCCGGGCCTCTCTTCGTACCCACATCCGTGGCTGATGCCCAATTTTTGGCAGTTTCCTACCGTGTCGATGGGCATCGGACCCATAAATGCTATCTACAACGCGCGTTTTCTGCGGTATCTCGAAAACCGCGATATTCTGCCGAAGAGCGGTCGAAAGGTCTATGCATTTCTCGGCGACGGCGAAATGGACGAGCCCGAATCTACGGGCGCCCTGCACGTCGCGTCGCGCGAGAAGTTGGACAACCTGATCTTTTTGATTAATTGCAATCTGCAGCGCTTGGATGGTCCGGTTCGCGGCAACAGCAGCGTCATTCAGGAGTTGGAAGGTGTGTTCCGCGGTGCAGGCTGGAACGTCATTAAGGTCATCTGGGGTGGCGATTGGGACGATCTTTTGGCGCGTGACACATCCGGCCTGCTGCTACGGCGCATGGAAGAGTGCGTGGATGGCGAGTACCAGAATTTCAAAGCCCGCGGCGGCGCCTATACGCGCAAGGAATTCTTCGGGAAGTATCCGGAGTTGTTAAGGCTGGTAGAGGACAAGACCGACGACGAAATCGGCAGATTCAGGCGCGGCGGGCACGACCCCTTGAAAGTCTTCAACGCACTCAAGCGGGCCGTCGAACACAAAGGCCAGCCCACGGTGGTTCTCTTCAAGACCGTCAAAGGCTATGGACTCGGCGAGGCGGGCGAGGGCAAGAACATTACCCATCAGCAGAAAAAGCTGAATGAAGAAGAGCTTTTTCATGTCTCCGAGCGTTTTGACCTGAATCTCTCGAAAGAAGACATTCACGCAATTTCGTTCGTCAAACCCGCCGACGACAGTCCCGAGATCCGGTATTTGCAAGAACGCCGTCGAGCGCTCGGCGGCTACCTGCCGGTACGCGCGCCGGCGAAAATCGAACTGAAAGCCCCGGCGCTCGAGATCTTTCACGAATCTTTGGGCGGCTCGCGCGGCCGCGAAGCATCTACCACCACCGCCTTCGTCTCCGTGCTCAAGGCACTCCTCAAAGTTCCTGAATTGGGCAAGTACGTGGTGCCCATCATTCCGGATGAGGCCCGCACGTTCGGCATGGAATCCATGTTCCGCGAGCGCGGCATTTACGCGAGCGGCGGCCAACTCTATAAGCCCGTAGATAGCGAAGTGTTGATGTATTACAAAGAAGCGCAGAACGGGCAGATTCTCGAGGAAGGCATTACGGAAGCCGGCGGAATAGCTTCCTTCACCGCTGCCGGAACGGCTTATGCAAACGTCGGCGTCCCTACCATTCCATTCTTCATTTACTATTCGATGTTCGGGTTCCAGCGCGTCGGCGACCTCATCTGGGCGTTTGCGGATGCCCGTGGTAAAGGTTTTCTCGTTGGCGGCACAGCCGGCCGTACTACGCTGCTAGGCGAAGGCTTGCAGCACGACGACGGCCACAGCCACCTACTCTCGAGCGTGGTGCCCACCTGCCGTAGTTACGACCCGGCATATGCCTATGAGATCGCTGTCATCGTGCAGGATGGCATCCGCACGATGTATGAGAACAATGAAGATCACTTCTACTATCTGACCGTTTGCAACGAGAATTACGTGCAGCCGCCTGCGCCCGAGATCGCGAACGTGCGAGAAGGCATTCTGCGCGGAATGTACTTATATAAAGCATGCGAGGGCCAGCCCCAGATTACTCTCTTCGGCAGCGGTCCCATCCTCAATCAAGCGATCCGTGCACAACAGATCCTGGCTGAAAAATACGGCATTGCCTCTAACGTCTGGAGTGTCACCAGCTACACCGAGCTTCGACGCGATGCGCTGATTGCCGACCGCTGGAATCGACTCCATCCTGGCGAGCCTCAGCGGAAGCCCTACCTGCTTCAGGTGCTGGGCGATATTCAGATGCCGATAATCGCCGCCACTGATTACATGAAGATTGTTGCGGACCAGATCGCGCCGTGGTTGCCGGGCCGTTTGACCGCTCTTGGAACCGATGGCTTTGGACGAAGCGACAATCGTGAACACCTGCGCCGTTTCTTTGAAGTGGATGCGGAGAGCATTGCCGCCGCCGCACTGGCCCGTCTCGCGCAGTGGGCACGCTTCGATCCCGATCGCGCCAAGCAGGCAATAGGCGAACTGGGTCTGAATCCCGATAAAATCGATCCTGCGCTCGCGTAAGACTGCCATCATATAAATCAATTACAGTATCTTTTGATTTTGACGCTGAAACCCGGATTATGATCCGGCACGTCTTAATGCATGTAAGAGCGCACCCAGAGCCCCGTTTACGGAGCTGAGCAGCGGCAACGTATCGCTTCGTTACGCAAAGATACTAAGTGGTTGCGCTCTAAGAAACACTGGAGGATTTTTACCGTGAAACTTATTCGTAGTACGCTTCCATTGGCATGCGCGTTGTGCCTCGGCACGACTCTGGCGCACGCACAACGCGGTCCTGACATATTCTTCGGCGTTGGAACCATGACAGACAACTCGAGTGGCACGCCACTCGACACTTTCTCAACAGGTAACCCGTTCACCACTCCCGCCCTGGGTGGCACATTCGGCAAAGTGGGCGCCGACATTATGATCACGCCTTATTTCGGTGTAGGTGGAGAAACGGATTTCCGCTTCTCTCAAGGCGCTTACGCCGGTCTAACCTACCGTCCGACGTTTTACGATTTTAACGCGATCTTCGCGCCCACTGCGCATCGCTTCAAACGTATCGTTCCCGAGCTGCAAGCAGGACTTGGTGGCGTGAACCTGAAATTTTACTCGCCCCAGACTACAAATTGTGACGTGTTAGTGGGTTGTAGCAGTAGCAACTACTATCTCGAAAGCTCGAATCATCTTCAGGTGCACTTGGCGGGAGGTATTCGTTTTTACGCAACTCCGCACTTGTTTATTCAACCGCAGGTTGACGCTCGATATGTAAATAACTTATTTCAGTTCGGGAGTAACTGGGTTCCCGAATACAGCGTGTCCGTGGGCTGGAGCTTCGGCGAGCGATAGTTTACGACTTACACGAGCATTGGTTTGAACGCTGTTTACGGGCGTTTGAGCCAGTGCTCGTATTCTCGCGTGTGGCGCGATTCCAGGCTGACCTCCCGCCCGGCGATAAACATCTGCTTGATGTGAGTTCGCGCCTCGAGCGGATCGCCGTCGGTCAGAATGAGATCGGCCATCTTCCCCTTCTCGATGGAGCCGATCTGGTCCCCTACGCCCAGAATCTCGGCGCTGTTGAGGGTGAGCCCTTTCACCGCCTCCTCGCGCGGGAGGCCGAAGGCAACGGCCTGCGCCGCTTCGAAAGGCACGTTGCGAGCGAACTCCACGTCGAATGTGCCGAAGCAGATCTTCACGCCGGCTTTGTAAAACTGGCTCGGCAAAGTGTACGGCGCATCGTATGGGTCGTCATCACGCAGCGGCAACTCAAATGTCTTGCCGAGCACGACGGCGATGTTCCGCGCCTTCAATAGAGGACCCGTGCTCCCGATCTCGAGCGGATCCGCGATGATGATTTTTATCTTCTGTTTGTCGGCGAACTCCACCGCGTCTTTGATCGACCTTTCCTTCTCCGCACGGATGAACAACGGCAGCTTGCCATCCAGCACGGGGATCATGGCTTCGAGCTTAACGTCACGTTGAAGATTTGCCCCTTCAGCCGCCTTGGCCTTTTCATACCGTCGGGCGTGCTCAAAAAATTCGCTGAGCTGTTTCAGCCGTTCCTTGTATTGACGTTCTTCTTCCGTGTAAGTGCGCGCCTGGGGCCCAAACGCCGCCGCAAATTGGGACGGCGTGGTCTGAATTTGGGGAAATAGCACATCCATCACCGCAGCGGGTCGAATAGCCATGTCTTCCCAGGTCCAGCCCTCCAGGTGCATCAGAGCGCCCTGACCCGCGATCACTGTTGTGCTCGCACTCCGCCCAAAGCCGCGGTTGCCGCTTCCAGGAAGGCTGATTACTGTCGTGATACCCGAAGCTCGCGTGACATCGGTGTGCTCGCTAGAGGGATTGAACGCTATCTCGGCGCGCAGCTCCGGATTAAACAGCCCGATCTCATCCAGATCGACGGTGTCGCGCAACGATGCGATCTCCGATAATCCGACATTCGTCGCAGCATTGATCAATCCCGGATAGAGATCGAGCCCGTGCCCATCGACCACGCGCACGCCGCCCCTCGGCGAGATTCCGGCTCCGACCTCCGCGATTTTCCCATCCACCACCAACACCGCTCCGTTGCGTATGTCGGGCCCCGACACGGGATGAACCGTGACGTTCTGGATCAAAACCGAATCGCTCTCGCTTGCGGCGAGAATAGCAGGCGCGGTGGCGACGCAGATAATCGCGGTGACGAGCCTCAGATTGGCCATTGCTAAAGAATAGCGCGGACTCTGCAGAACTTGCCTTCCCTCGCCGCACCCTATAATCATGACAATGCCCGTGAGTCCAGCGGCCATAAAGCGCTTCGGAGCGATCCCGAATCTCAACGTTCTCCCGAGCGAGCGACTCGCTCCGCATACGCGTTTTCAGATTGGCGGCCCGGCTGCGCTGTTTTGCGACACCGCAGATGCCGGCGCCTTCACTGAGGCGCTCCAGACCGCTAAAGAGCTGGCCCTGCCGCGCATGATTATCGGAGGCGGCACGAACCTGGTCATCTCGGATGCCGGTTTCGATGGTGTTGTGCTGCGGTACACCGGCTCACGCATCCAGAGAGATGGCTTGCTGTTGCACGTAGAAGCGGGAGCCCTTCTACAGTCCGTGGTCGATCAAAGCATCGCGCTGGGCCTGCAAGGCCTACAGACCATGACCGGCATTCCCGGATACCTGGGCGGTGCGGTTTACGGCAATGCGGGAGCTTACGGGCGCTCTATCGAAGAACTGGTCGAGCGGGTGCATGTGACGGATGGAGACGTCGCTCTCGTGCTTGGTAACCACGAGTGCCGCTTCCGCTATCGAGACAGCATTTTCAAGGACCGGAAAAACTGGATCGTGCTTTCGGCCGAACTGCGATTCGAAAACGGCGAGCCGCTGCAGCTCGCAAAAACCGCAGCCGAGATCCGCACCATTCGAGATTCAAAATATCCGCCCATGATGAAGTGCGCAGGCAGCATCTTCAAGAACCTCTTCTTCCGAGACCTGCCCGCACGCGTGCAGAGCGAGATTCCGGCGAGTGTGGTTCGCGAGGGCAAAGTGCCGTCGGCATGGTTTCTGGAACAAATCGGAGCGAAAGGCCTGCGGCGCGGTGATATTCAAGTGGCCTCCTACCACGCCAACCTGATCTACAATGACGGCGCCGGAACCGCCTCAGATCTGGTCGCCGTGATTCAGGATTTGAAGAACCGGGTGCGGGCGCGCTTCGCGATCGAACTCGAAGAAGAAGTGCAGTACTTGGGTTTCGAATACGCCGACGCGTTAGCTTAGTATGCGTGACGAAATCAGCGCTGCTCATCGCCGGGTTTCTTTTTGGCCTGATGCCCGTAACGTTTGCCCAACCCTCAATCACGCTCATCCTGATTCATGGAAAAATCTGGACCGTCAACCCACAGCAGAAGGAAGCTGAAGCCGTAGCGATCGGCGGCAACCATATCGTAGCCGTCGGCAGCACGTCGGAGATTCTGGATCTCAAGCAACCCGGCACGCCCATCGTCGATCTGAATGGCAAGCGAGTGCTGCCCGGCTTCAACGATGCTCATGTTCACTTCTATTCGGGCGGAGCGGATCTCGCCGGCCCGCAACTGCGTTATGCGAAAAGCGAGCAGGAATTTCGCGACACATTAAGCGTCTTCGCTCACCAGCTTCCCCGGGGCGAATGGATCACCGGAGGCGAGTGGGATCACGAGAACTGGTCTCCCGCGCGGCTGCCGACGCGCCAATTGATCGACCCCGTCACCAATGAATGGCCCGTATTCGTGAGTCGCCTCGACGGGCACATGTCGCTGGCGAATTCGCTTGCGCTGAAGCTTGCGGGCGTGGACCGGAACACTCCAGACGTGCCGGGCGGCGTGATCGTGCGTGACCAGAACGGCCAGCCCACCGGCATTTTGAAGGACGCGGCACAGGGCCTGGTCGAAAGAGTGATTCCAGCTCCGAGCCAGAAACAGATCCGAGTCGCTATCAAAGCAGCGCAAGACTACGCCAATCGCGTGGGCGTGACCAGCGTTCAGGATATGTCGGCTTCACGGGATGTGTTCCGCGCGTACCAAACCATGCTGCACGATGGCGAGTTGCACGTGCGCATCTCGGGGCACCAGCCGCTGACCTCTTGGCAGCACCTTGCAGATGTCGGCATTCTCTCAGATTTCGGAAGCGAGTATCTGCACATCGGAGGCGTGAAGGGCTTCGCGGATGGCTCGCTCGGCTCTACGACAGCTTTACTTTTCCAGCCCTACCTGGATTCTCCCAACACCAGCGGCATCCCGAGCGCCGAGCTGGTGAATCCGCAGAAGATGGCGAGCAATATTGAAGGTGCGGACGCAGCCGGCCTGCAGATAGCCATTCACGCCATCGGCGACAAAGCCAATAACATCATTCTTGGGATGTACGAAGCAGTCGCGCGCAAACACGGCCCGCGCGACCGCCGCTGGCGCATAGAGCACGCGCAGCATCTTCTGCCCGCCGATATCCCCCGCTTTGCACGCTTACATGTGATCGCGTCCATGCAACCGTACCATTGCATTGACGACGGGCGCTGGGCCGAAAAACGGATCGGACCGGAGCGTGCCAAAACTACCTACGCTTTCCGTTCGCTCCTCGATTCGGGCGCCAGGCTGGCGTTCGGATCGGACTGGGATGTCGCGCCCATGAGCCCCCTGAAGGGAATCTACGCCGCCGTCACCAGACGTACGCTGGACGGAAAGCACCCGGGCGGGTGGGTGCCAGAGCAAAAAATTACTGTCGAAGAGGCCGTACAAGCCTACACCATGGGCTCTGCTTACGCGAGCTTTGAAGACAAGATCAAGGGCTCTATTGAACCGGGCAAATTGGCGGATCTGATTGTACTCTCAGACGACATATTCTCGATCGATCCAACACGGATTGCAGATACGAAGGTAGAAATGATGGTCTTTGATGGCCACGTCTTATTCGACGGACCGCCTCCGTTGCATAAAGATCCCAGCGGATTACTGCTCCGGTAGTTAGTAACTTCTCGCATCCTCAAACGGGCTGAGCTGAATCCCTTGTGCTGCGATCAGCTCGCGAATGCGTGGCGAGGTAAGTGCTTCGAGCTCCCGCACGCGCGCTTCCTTCAATCGCGTTTGTGCCTGCGCCAACTCGGCGCCGAGATAGCCAGGATGGCACATAAATTCAGTCGTACCTTCGGAGACAGAGGTGAGTGCGGCCGCGAACGTCCGCTCATTGAGTGAACCAGTGAGCCGGAATCCCAGAAAGTGATCGGGCATGCGTACTTGATTGGCCGTAGCAATGCTCCGGTAATAGCGGCTGGCAAGAGCGCAGGGCACGCGTGCGAGCGGCACTGTGTCGTCAAGCGGCAGCCGCACGTAAGGAACCGAGAACTCGCGCGCGAGCCGGACCACTTGCCGGAAGATGTTCGGCACGATATGCGTGTGTTTGTGCGAGTCAAGATGGGTCGGACGAATGCCGGCGCTGACAATGTTGCCAATTTGCGCGCGAAGCTCGGCGTAGACGTCGATCTGCCCCCGCAACAGCAGCCTAAGCAAATCGCGCGGCTTACCCGGTAATGGACGGCCGGTTACGAGCGACGGTCCTTGCACCAGCACCAGATGGCATCCGATGTCGAGCGTCGGTGTCTCGCGCGAAAGCCGCACTGCGTCTTCGAACGCGTTGCCGTTCGCCATCAGGGTAGTCGAAGTGAGCACGCCTTCGCGGTGCGCGTGAACAATTCCGGCGTTCACATCCGTGGTAAAACCAAAATCGTCGGCGTTGATGATTAGCCGCTTCAAGCCTAGAAGATGTGCAGCTTGATGCTGAGAAATTTCTTCGGGTTCGCGCGGAAGTCTTTCAGCATTTCATGCAGCTCGCGCGTGGTGCCCGTAGCGGCGTCGTAAAGCGCTGGATTCACCAGCAGTTGTCCAATCGTGCCCTGGCCCGAATTGACTTTGTCCAGCGTAACGTCGACCTTATCCAAGGTGCCGGAAAGCTGGCGCGCAAGTTTATCGTCGTGAAGCAGTTCACCGGCCGTCCCTTTGCCCGCATTCAAATTAGCCAAAATCGTATTGAGTTGATCGACCGACTTGTCCAAATCGTTGTACAGCTTCGGGTCCTTGAGAAGCATGCCCGCCGTACCCTGGCCCTGTTGCAACTGTTGCGTGATCGAGTCCAGCCGTGTAATCACGCTCTCAGCCTGATTGTAAAGCGCATTGTCATTGATCAGTTGGCCAAGCGTTCCGTTTTTCGAATTCAAGGTGGTTGCCAGAAGCTGCACTTGGCTGACAGTCGCCTGCAGGCTGTTATAGAGTGTCTCGTCAACAAGCAGCTTGCCAATTGTTCCCTTGCCGACTTCGATTTGATTCACTATGTCCGTCACTTTACCCAGGATTGCCTGCAGCGAATCCAGCACGCCAAAGCCCTGCTGGACCAGCGCGTCGAACTGCTGAGTGCCGGCGGATCTCAAGGTTGCCCCGGCGTGAACGGCTTCGGGTTTCGTTCCCTTGCTGATTTGCAGGAATTTCGAGCTTCCCAGCAGGTTATCGGACGCAATGGAAGCGATGGAATCCACCGGAATCTGCCGCAGCATATCCTGGTCGACCGCCAGATCGATTTTTATGGTGCGCGCCGGATTAGTCTCGCCCGAGAGTTCCACCGTTTTCACCGTGCCGGCCTGAATACCATTAATGCGCACGGGCGCGCCCGACGTAAGTCCGGCCGCATCGGACGTGTACACGTGCAGATATACCTGGTTCTTAAAGAATTGTGTATTGCCGGTTAGCAGAAAGATGAGCAGTGTGATACAGGCGAGCGCCACAATGCCCAAGATCCCGACTTTCAATTGAGACAGGCCGACTTTTTCTTTACTGGGCATAACTTACTCCTCGTGTTTGAAAAAGCGTTTGACATATTCATCGGTGGAACTCGCCAGTTCCTCCCGTGTGCCAAAAAATACTATTTCGCCCTCTTTCATGACGATGAATCGGGTGCGATGCCGCGCTCCGTCTTCCTTCGGTAGATGAAGCAGTTCCTGTTGCTGCGGATCGTAGCGGAAATCCGCCATTAGCTCGCCGTCCTGATAGCGATGAGTGACGATCAGCGATGCCGTATTACGCACATCGCGCTCCTTCAGGATGAGCGCCATGATCGTGTTGGCCGTGATGGGGTCCAGGCCTGCAGTCGGAGAGTCGTAAAGTACGAGCTGCGGTTCCGTTACGATAGCGCGCGCAATGCCAACACGTCGGCGCATTCCTCCGGAGACTTCGCTGGGGAACTTGTCGAAAGTCTGTTCCAGCTCCACAAACCGCAGCGCTTCGCGCGCCTGCGTCTCGACCGAGGACGGTTCCGAGCCAGATTGGCCGTCAAGGTTCTGCCCATTGGGGTTCTGTCGGTTCAGCAGTGGATACTCGACATTGTCGCCCACCGATAGTGAATCGAAAAGCCCTCCCTCCTGAAACAATACTCCGATCCGGCTGCGCAATGGATAAAGATCGTGCTCGGTAAGTGAGGTAATCTCTTGACCGAATAGCTTGATATCGCCGTCGTCAACGCCCACCAGTCCGATAGCAGCCTTCAGGAGCGTCGTCTTTCCGCTGCCCGCTGCGCCCAGGATGATATGCGTCTCTCCCGCATTCAGCTTGAATGAAACGTTTCGTAGCGCCCAAGTTTCTTCAAAGCGCACGCTCACCTGCTCGAAATCGACAATTGGGCCGGGTGTATCTGGCATCGGTCAGCTTACAAGTTCACGAAAATCTTATCGATTAGAAAGGTTACGAAAAAAATCCAGATAGAGGCGCTAACAACCGCTTGCGTGGTTGCTCGTCCGACGCCCTGTGTGCCTCCGGTAGTTCGCAAGCCGTAATAACATCCGACTAATGCGATGATAATGCCAAACAAAAACGGCTTTATAAGCCCTTGGGCCAAATCGTTCGGCACCAGTGCGCGCCACGAACTGGACCAATAGTAATTACTGCTAACCAGATGCAATAGTGGAACCGCAATGAGATATGCTGCAATCCAGCCAATGGCGTCGGCGACTACCGTAAGGCAAGGCAGCATCGTCGCAGTCGCAAACAGGCGTGGTGTCACCAACTTCTGTATCGGGTCGGTACCAAGCGCGCGCATCGCGTCGATCTGCTCCGTCACCTTCATCGAACCGAGCTCGCTCGCAATACCGGAAGCGTTGCGTCCGGCGACCAGCAATGCCGTCAGTACAGGGCCTAACTCGCGAACAAGCGTCAGCGCGACAATAGGTCCAACCTCGCTGTTAGCGCCGTATGTGCTCAGCGCGCGCGACATTTGCAGCGCGATTATTGCGCCGCTAAGGGCGCCGGTCGGTACTACGATGGGCAGGCTACCCACTCCGATGAGGTCCATCTGCAGAAATACATCATCGTTATAATGCGGGCTGCGGAAGAGGTTTGCGAAGGCCCGGCCGGCAAGAAAAAGAAACTCCTGGAACGACGCAAGAGACGTTTTCAGGAATCGGAGCAAGGAGCCCCCGGCAACGACCTCGCCTTCATGGCTCGATGCTAGCATATGGCGGGAGGCTCGCAGCAGGCTGCTCCCTCCGGCCCGGTAACCTTACGAGCGCCTTAGAACGTAACCTCAGCGGCGGAAGATTTGCCGCTTTCGTTGTTCTTCTGATCCACAGCACTGACCTCGTAGCGATACGTCTTGCCATGTTCGACGCTGTGGTCGCTATAAGTGGGTAGAGTAAGCAGATCGCCTTGCCGGGTAAACGGGCCGCCGCCCACCGAACGATAAACGTAGTAGCCTTTCAAATCCGCTTCAGGGCTGCGCTGCCAAGAGACTTCGATCGAATTAGGCGTGGCCAGCCCCGTGATACTGGCAGGAATCGAAGGAGGAAACACGTCCACTGGCGTGATGGACTCGCGGCCGGACAGCAGGCTCTCAGCCGAACCCTTTACAGCCATTACCGAGTATTCGTAGTGCGTGTCGTACTGCGCGGTTGTATCTAGATAGTCGTTGTGTTCAGCGGTCCCGATATGTACCGGTTGCGCGTCGCCGGCCCGCTGCCGGTAAACCTCATAGTGCAAGCCTTCGCCTTCCGGCGGCCACGTCACGTCCACGCCCTGTCCAGTCGCTTCCAGTTTGACAGCCGGCGGCTGTAGCGGCGGAATGACTTCCAAGCGAACGACGTTCGACCATGGCGAATAATGACCCTTCTTTTTCACCGCCGTACGGACTGCAACCGCAATGCGCTGTCCTTCCCATTCCGAAACCGGAATCGTTTTCTCGATGGTTTGAGGCCGCGGGTCATCCGGATCGTTCGGCTCTGGCGGCTCCAGAGGATATGGTTTTGCCCCGGCCGACCACCGCTCCAGATCGAATGGTGCGGGCAAAGGCCCTACACGCAGATCAATGTTCGAAAAATGTTTGATCGGGAGATTGTCCGTCGTGCGCGGCGGTGTGGAGAAGCGGATTTGTATGTTGTTGCCTTGCTCCACCACGGCAAGATTGATTATCGGCGTCGGCAGCTCCGGCGAAGGCGGTACAACGGGCCCTACATAGCCGCAGTTACACAACACCAGGACCGAAAGGAGAACTGCGAGCGCTCCGGCTCGCACTACAAGATGTACCTGCTGAGGTCTTGATCCTTAACAATCTCGGCAAGCTGCTTCCGCACATAAACGGCATCCACCTTGACGTTCTTCTTCTTTAAATCCGGTCCGTCAAAGGAAACGTCTTCGAGCAGCTTTTCCATAATGGTGTGCAGGCGCCGAGCCCCGATATTCTCAGCCGATTCATTCACCTGCGCCGCGATGCGCGCGATTTCGACCACTGCATCTTCTGTAAAGCTTAATTTGATCCCCTCGGTCTCGAGCAACGCCGTATATTGTTTGACGAGCGCCGACTTCGGCTCCTTCAAGATCCTGATAAAATCCGCTTCGCTCAGCGATTTGAGCTCCACACGAATCGGAAACCGCCCCTGCAGTTCAGGAATCAGGTCGGACGGCTTCGAGACATGAAAAGCGCCGGCCGCAACGAACAAGATATGGTCGGTGCGCACAAACCCGTGCCGCGTATTCACCGTGGTTCCTTCCACGATGGGAAGAATATCGCGCTGTACGCCTTCCCGGCTCACATCCGGCCCGTGTCCGCCCTCGCGTCCCGCAATTTTATCGATCTCATCTAAAAAGACAATGCCGTTCCGCTCCACGCGCTCCAACGCAATGCGTGTGACCTGGTCCATGTCCACCAGCTTCTGCTCTTCTTCCTGAATCAGATACTCCAGCGCTTCCGAGACACGCATGCTGCGCTTTCTAGTGCGCGGCCCGAATAACCCTCCCATGACATCTTTTAAATTGATGTCCATCTCTTCCACGTTCCCATTGGTCGAGACTTCGAACGTGGGCCCGCGCTCCTTCACATCCACCTCAATGGTGCGGTCATCCAGTTTGCCGGCCCGCAACTTCTCGCGCAGCTTCTCACGCGTCCGTTCCATGCTCTCGGTTGAGTCCGGCTGCGGCGGCATCAACAGGTCGAGCAGCCGGTCTTCGGCTTGCTGCTCGGCACGATCGGCCACCTGCTCCAGTCGTTCCTCCCGCACCATATCGATGCTGACGTCCACCAGATCCCGTATGATCGACTCCACATCCCGTCCCACATAGCCCACCTCGGTGAATTTGCTCGCCTCCACCTTCAAAAACGGCGAATTCGCCAGCTTTGCCAGGCGCCTCGCGATCTCCGTCTTGCCGACACCCGTCGGCCCGATCATCAGAATATTCTTCGGCATGACCTCTTCGGCCATCTCCGGATCCAGCTTTTGACGCCGCACCCGATTTCGCAATGCAATCGCAACCGACCGTTTGGCGTCCAATTGCCCGATGACGTGTTTGTCTAACTCGGCTACAATTTCACGCGGTGTCAGCTCATCCAATAGCGGCGCTTCATCGGTGGATTGCTGCGGAAGGTAAATCACCATCAGGTGAGCTCCTCGTACGAAACGCTCTGGTTGGTATAGATGCACACATCGGCCGCGATTTTCATCGCTTTCTCCACGATCTCGCGCGCTCCCAGCGTAGTGTTTTCCAACAAAGCGATAGCCGCGGATTTCGCAAATGCGCCACCTGATCCGATCGCCGCCACAGAACTGTCCGGCTCAATGACGTCGCCGGTTCCGCTCACAATATACATGTCTTTCGTATCGGCGACCAAAAGCAGAGCCTCCAGATGCCGCAACATGCGGTCTGTCCGCCATTCCTTCGCCAATTCCACCACGCTGCGCGCTAGGTTGCCGCCGTGCTGCTCCAGCTTCGATTCAAACCGCGCGAAAAGAGCGAACGCGTCGGCGGTCGAGCCCGCGAAACCGGATACGATCTTTCCGTTGTATAGACGCCGGAGCTTGCGCGCACCGCTCTTCAACACCTCGCTCCCCATGGTGACCTGTCCATCGCCCGCCAAAACTACCTTGCCGTTCCGGCGCACGCATAAAATCGTCGTCGAACGGATTTTCCTGCTCATCGATTCCTTTACCTGTGGTTCTGTCTTTGCACCGGTCGCGCTGCGATCCGCGCAATCTGTTTTGAACCTTCATTTCAGCACAGCGAAGAAGGTGATGCTGCCCGATCCAACTTTCAGGTGAACCCCTCAACCCGGACACGCTCGCTCTTGGCTGCGGTAAACTCGCGACACTACGAACCATATCCCGCCCCCAAGTGTGGTAATAAAGCCTCACCACTGACTCGCAAATACAATCGAATCAAATAATTAGAGACACATGTCCTCGTTTGTTGCTATCCTATGCTGTTCCGCATGTACTCGGAAACCACCATTCGCCGCCCAGTCGAAGTACAGGGAATCGGCCTGCATCACGGCGCGCCTGTGCATCTGCGCATCACACCCGCTCCCGTCGCCACCGGCATTGTTTTCTTACGAACCGATCTCGACAATATACCGATCCCGGCGAGCTGGGAATATGTCGAACGCGTGAGTTATGCCACCAGCTTGATGCACCCGAAGGGCATCTTCATCTCTACCACCGAACATCTGCTCAGCGTGCTCTATAGCATGGGCATCGACAACGCGTTTATCGAACTGGACAGTCTGGAGCTTCCGATTCTAGACGGCAGCGGTTTGCCTTTCATCGAGCTTCTTCGCGAGGCCGGCACCTTCGAGTATCGGCGCGCGCGGCGATACATGCGCATCCGGAAGCCAGTCACCGTGGAAGCGTCTGGCAAAGCGGTTTCCATCCTGCCAGCAGACCGCTTTCAACTGCGTTGCCGCAACTTCTATGAACATCCCCTCGTCGGAGAACAATCTCTCGAGCTCGACTTGACGCCCGAAGTCTATGCCCGCGAAATCGCCCCGGCGCGCACCTTTGGTTTCGAATACGAGCTCGACCAGATGCGCGACATGGGCCTGATTCGCGGCGCTTCTCTCGAAAACGCAATTTGTTTTACCCGTGAGGGCGTGGCCAACTCGGGTGGACTCCGTTTCCCCGACGAATGTTGCCGGCACAAGGCGCTGGATTTATTGGGTGACTTGGCCCTCATCGGGCGTCCTCTTCTGGGTTGCGTGGTGGCGGAGAAGGCCGGCCACGCGATGCACGTGGCGCTGGTCAATAAACTGATGTCCGATCCTTCTTTATATGAGATCGTGACCCTCGATGACGCCGCGTCGGCAGCCGCGCACGCACGCGTCTAGTCAGGGCTACCGCGATCTTCTGCGGGCCGAATCGTCCGGGTTTCAGTCCAGCGCAATACGCGAAGTTTTGCCACGCCTTTTGCGTTATCCGCGTCCAGATCTTCGAGTCCCACGTGGAGACCCAAGTTTTACTAGGCTTTTGCTACGGCTCAAAACCGCGATTGACGGCGCTAGGGGGTGGGAGTAGCCTGTAGACATGGAGCCCGCCATCCTGGAGACCTATCTGCCCTCGCGTATGTACCCGCGGATCGCTTGGGCTGCACTGGCCGGCTCGTTAATCTGCGCACTCTGCGGACTCCGGGCGCCGCTCGCCTACATCCCTGCCGTTCTTTGCGCCGTCACCGCCGCCGGCTTGTACTGGCTTTGGAAGCGGCCGCCCATCCGGATTGCCGAGACGCAATTCAACATTGGCGAACGCGCCGTCGCCTGGCGTGAAGTGCGGCAAATCAATAATCCCCGTTTCGCTTCTCCCCTCATTTTGAACTTAAAGCTGACCAATTCCCGGCATAAATGGCTGATCTATCCCGGAGAGCCCGAGCGTATCGAGAGGTTGATGTGGCAGCTACGGAAAAATTCCTTCATGGCGACTTTCGACGGGGTTTCCCACCGCGACTATTGGGCCTGGGCCGCACTCGCTCACTCGCGCGGCGACACCCCGGTGCCTGAACAGCCTGCTCGCATGGTAAGCACCGAAGAGGAGGACGAAATCGAGCGCATGTACCAGAAATTAAAGGCCGTGGGCCGGCTCGATTCGCGCAATTCGGATACCAAGACTTCCGACGAGGATTAGCGGGCTGGCCTCGAACCACCCCGTGCAGCAGACATACCGGCGTTCCGGTTGCCTCTTGCCTCTGCTTCTGCTGCTCATTCTGGCCATTGCGGCTTGGTTCCTGCGAACTTACTTCTGGACGGCCCTGGGGAGCGCTCTCGTCGAAAATGACGAAGCACAAAGGGCGCAGGTCATAGTAGTTCTGGGCGGTGATGATTACGGCACTCGCATCCTCAAGGCGGCGCAATTGGCGGAGGCCGGCTATGCGCCCTATGTGCTGGTAAGTGGGCCGGTGAGTCTGCTTGGACATGAGTCGGATACCACGATTGAATATGCGCGTCGCGCGGGCTTCCCGGTGTCCTTGTTCTACCCGCTGCCGAACAGCACGGATTCAACTCGCACCGAGGCGAAGTTTATCGGAAACTATTTGCGCACGCACGAAATTCATAAAATTCTTCTCGTGACCAGCAATTTTCACACCCGGCGCGCCGCGCGTTTGATGCGGCATGAAAACCCCGGCCTGGAAGTCGCTGTCGTGCCCGCTCCCGACCCCCACTTCACCCCGAACGGCTGGTGGAAATCGCGAAGCGGCGAAAAGGTGTTCCTCATCGAATGGATCAAGACGGTGACCACCTGGGTGGGAATGTAAATGCTCAGGCCGCTCTTTAGCCTTTGGCCTTACTTGAAACGCTATCGAAGCGGCTTGTCGATCGGCATTACGTCGCTCTTGATGAAAGATTTGCTCGCCGCTGCGCAGCCCATCGCCATTAAGTACGGAGTCGATTCTCTTACCCGCGGCTTCGCGATGCGCATCGTCCTGCAACTGGCGGCCTTGTTAATCGGCCTTGCGCTTCTCAAAGGGTTGTTCCAGTTCTGGATGCGCGTCATCATCATCGGCATTTCGCGCGACATCGAATACGACCTTCGCAACGACCTCTTCGCCCACCTCATCGAGCTATCTCAGGATTTCTATTCCCGTTACCGCACCGGCGACATCATGGCGCGCGCCACCAACGATCTGAACGCCGTCCGCATGATGCTTGGTCCCGGCGTGATGTACTGGAGCGACACGATTTTGATGCTGATCGTCTCCATCGCGGTCATGGCCCATACCGACCTCCGGCTGACCTGCATCGCGCTCAGCCCCGCGCCGTTCGTCTCGGTCGCCGTGATCTTCTTTGGCTGCCGCATTCACACCCGCTTCGAACGAATCCAGAAAATGTTTTCCGATATCAGCAGCAAAGTGCAGGAAAATCTCGCCGGCGTCCGGGTCGTGCGGGCCTATGCGCAGGAAAGAGCGGAAGTGGCGCACTTCGAGCAACTCAACAAGGCCTACGTTCGCGAAAACATCGGCCTGGCCCGCATTCAGGGCATGTTCATGCCGTCGCTTCAGGCGCTGATCGGATGCGTTTTCTTACTAGTGCTCTGGGCCGGCGGCAGGCAATTTCTGCAAGGACGTCTCTCGCTGGGTAGTTTTGTGATGTTCAACACCTATATGGGCATGCTGATCTGGCCCATGATCGCCGTCGGATGGGTTGTGAATCTGATGCAGCGGGGGACGGCATCGCTGAACCGTATCAATCAGATGCTGGACGAGCGCCCGTCCGTCGCACCACCCAACGAGAGCAGGGCGTCCCTGAGCGGCGTAACAGCGGAGATTTGCTTCCGCCACGTGGCGATGCGCTTTGCTGACGGCGAAGCCGCCGGCGGCCGCGACGCGTTAGTGGATATCGACCTGACCATACATTCAGGTGAAACCGTCGCGATCGTCGGCCATACCGGAAGCGGCAAGACCACCCTGGTTAATCTGATCCCACGGCTTTTCGATCCGTCCTCGGGCCAGGTCGAAATCGGGAACACGAACATCCGCCGCTTCGACCCTCACGCGCTGCGGCGCGAAATCGGCTTCGTTCCGCAAGAGACCTTCCTGTTCAGCGCCAGTCTGGCTGAGAACATCGCATGGGGCGTTCCCGATGCCACGCCGCAGCAGATCCGCTGGGCTGCCGAGATCGCCGGACTTTCCGGCGACATCCAGACATTTCCAAACGGTCTCGAAACCGTCATCGGCGAGCGGGGGCTGACTTTATCGGGGGGGCAGAAGCAACGTACCGCTATTGCTCGCGCAATCTTGCGGAACCCGCGCATTCTGATCTTGGACGACGCCTTATCGAGCGTAGATACCGTAACCGAGGAACGAATTTTACAGCGGCTTGCTGGCGTCATGCGGGAGCGCACCACCATTCTGATTTCCCATCGCGTATCGACTGTTCAAAACGCCGACCGGATCTTCGTCCTGAATCGCGGCGAAATCGTCGAGACCGGCACGCACCAGGAGTTGCGCCAGCGGGGCGGATATTACGCCGAGCTCTACCAGAAACAATTGCTCGAAGAAGAATTGGAGGCAATCTAATGTCGATCACAAGGCGTGCATGGATCGGAAGCACGGCGGCAGCCGCCGCTGCCATCGCTACATCCGGCTCTCTTCGCGCGCAGCAATACCATATCGCTGGAGCCGATTTCAAACTGGGTGTCGCGTCTTATTCGTTCCGGAAGTTTTCGCGCGCGCAGGCGATCCAAATGACTAAGCAGTTAGGAACCCCCTACCTGAACGTCAAAGATTTCCATTTGCCCCTCGATAGCACTCCCGAACAAATCGATGCTGCCAGAAAAGAGTTTGCCGATGCCGGCATCATCGTAGTCGGCTGCGGCAACGTCAGCTTCCAAAAGGACGACGCAGCCGATATCCGCGGCAAATTCGAATACGCCAAGCGGGCCGGTTTTCCGCTGATCGTTTGCGCGCCCACTGCGGTTACGCTCCCCAAGCTGGAACCCTTCGTGAAGGAGTACAACATCGAGATTGCCGTTCACAATCACGGCCCGGAAGACAAGAATTTCCCCACCCCGCAGAGTGTCTTGAAGATCGTGAAGAACATGGACCCGCGCTGCGGCCTCTGCATCGATGTCGGGCATACCGCGCGTACCGGTGTCGATGTTGTCGAATCGATTGCCGAAGCTGGCCCCCGGCTCTTGGACATGCACGTTAAAGATCTCGCCGAGACACGTGTGAAAGAAAGCCAGGTCGCCGTAGGCGAAGGGAAACTGCCCTTCCCCCAGATCTTTCTTCAGCTCATCAAGATGAAATACGGCGGCTGCGTCAACCTGGAATATGAAATTGACGAAGAAAACCCGCTTCCCGGAATGCAGAAAAGCTTTTCCTACATGCGAGGCGTGTTAGCTGGTATTCAGGCCGCGAAGTACGCCGCCTAAGCGCGACCTGCCATGCTCTTTGCGCTTTCACCGTCCAAATGCTGCTCTAATTCCGGAATTTCGATCAGGGTCCGCGTTCCTTCGCCGGGCTTACTCTCGATCAGCATCCGGTAACCCGGCCCGAACAAAACGCGCAGCCGTTCGTTCACGTTGCTGACCCCAATCCCCTGCTCGAACAAGTTCCCAAGCTTCCCTTCCTGGATTCCCACTCCGTCGTCTTCCACGGAAATGTGCAGCCGCGTCCCCTCCAGCCACGCGCGCAGCCGTACCATGCCGCCCTCCACCTTGTTAGCCAACCCGTGCTTGATTGAATTTTCAATGATCGGCTGCAGAATCATGCTGGGCACCAATCGGTCTAGCGTGTTTGCGTCCACTTCCTTATAGAAGCGCAGCTTATCGCCGAAGCGCACCACTTCGATGGCCAGATAATCGTCGATAAACGAGATCTCTTCCCGCAGGGGAGAAAAGTTTTCCGTCTTTCGAAGCAAGCGGCGGAGAATGTTTGACAGCTTGTAAACCATGCTGCGTGCGCGATCCGGGTCGATCCGAATCAACGTTGAAACCGAATTGAGCGTGTTGAAGAGGAAATGCGGATTGATCTGATTTGTCAGCGCTGCGAGTCGAGCCTCACTTAGGCGTGCGCGCTGCGCCTCTAATTGTCTTTCTGCACGGAAGCTACTCCAAATGCGCAACGGTAATGACACGGCGAACAGTGTGGTAGCCGCGGAGGCAACCAGCGTCCAATTGTTAACCGGCGGCTTTTTTTCAAACAGAAAGAAAGTCCGGTGCACCTTGAAGGTAAAATAAATGCCCCACCGCAGCATCTCCGTAATAATGACAATCGCGTTGCATGCCACATTGAACGCCGCCCGCTCCACGACCCGCCGCTGGATCGCCGAGCGATTGAGCCGGAGAACTTGGCGAAGCAGCCGCCAAAGATTCAGATCTACGAACGGCGAGAAATACCAGATGTCCTCCCGTTGTGGAGCCAGGTCGTGCATGAGCGCCCCTAGCAGCCCGACAGCCGAATAGAGCGGCATCGACATCCAATTGCCCGTGAACATATCGGGAATCGAAACACACAACCCGGTAATCAAGCCGCTGACATAACCGCCCAGCATACCCGCGATCAGCGCGCCTTCCATTGCCAGATCGATAGCCGGGTATTGACCGTGGCTCAGGATGCGCACGCCAGCGCTCCCGCCGTAGAGAACCGAGAAGATCAGTGCCAGCTCCAGCCGATCCCTGATGCTGCGCTCGTCCCGAAGCAGAATTTTTTGAATGCCGCCGAATCGCATTAGAATACTGGCGATGCTCGCCGACACAGCAACCTTGATTAGCAGCGCCGCCAGTTGCTCTAGATTCAGCATGGTTCCGTTTCGGCCCGTCGCCGTTCGATGGCTCTACGGCTTCTATAATAGTGTTCAACGCCTCGCGTCCGATTCTCGCGCCAGCCCGTTGTGATTTAGTGCGGCCAAGTTAGACGCGTTTGACAATATATTAGGATAAGTTTGCCGGATTTCACCTTTAACAAAGTGGCCGAAGCCGATTTCCCGACCAGATTCGGCAAATTTCGCATTTACGGCTTCGAAGCCGTCCGGCCTTCGGGAACCGAGGAAGCCGTTGCTCTAAAAGTGGGCGACCTGTCCCCCCAAGCGGGTGCGCCGCTCGTCCGTATTCATTCCCAATGCCTGACCGGCGATGTCTTCCACAGCCTTCGCTGCGATTGCCGCGCCCAGCTTGAGCTTGCCGTCGACCAGATCGTTGCCGAGACTCGCGGCCTGCTCATTTATGAAAAGCAGGAGGGCCGCGGCATCGGCCTATTGAATAAGCTTCGCGCCTATGAGCTCCAAGATCACGGTTTGGACACCGTAGAAGCGAATGAACGATTGGGCTTCGATGCCGATCTGCGCGATTACGCGCTACCTGCCGCTATTCTGCGTTACTTCCACGTGACCGAAGTGCGCCTGCTCTCCAACAACCCGGAGAAAGTGGCCGCTCTCGAGGCCGCCGGCATCAAGGTCGTCGAGCGTGCGCCGATTGTAGTGCCGCCCCTTGAGACGACTGCCGGATATCTCCGCACCAAGCGCGAAAAGCTGGGGCACTTTCTGTAGGCCGGATGTTGGAAATTTCAGGGCAACCACTTACCCTCGGACAGATCTCGGCGGTTGCAAACCGGAAGCTGACTCCCGCTCTCTCGAACACCGCTCGCCGGAACATGCAAGCTTCGCGCGACCTCGTTGAGGTTCTAATCCGTCAAGGCCGTGTTGTCTATGGCGTCAATACCGGCTTCGGCAAATTATCCGACGTTCACATCGCGCCCTCGGAGCTGGATCTGCTCCAGTTGAACCTGGTCCGCAGCCATTCGTGCGGCATCGGTGATCCGCTCCCGGAAACCGAGACGCGCGCCATGATGCTGCTGCGTGCCAATGTGCTCGCTCTCGGCAATAGCGGCTGCCGTGTTGAGCTCGTCGAAGCCTTGCTGCATATGTTGGACCGTGGCGTTCACCCGGTCATCCCCGAGAAAGGATCGGTCGGCGCCAGCGGCGACCTCGCGCCCTTAGCTCATCTGGCTCTTGCCTTGATCGGCGAAGGCGAATCGTTTTACCGCGGCCGCCGCCTTCCCTCCGCTGAGGCCTTGCGCCTGGCTGAGCTTTTGCCCCTCCGTCTCGCAGCGAAAGAAGGGCTGGCGCTCCTGAACGGAACGCAGGCCATGGGCGCCGTGGGCGGTCTCGCGATTTACCGCGCTCAACGCGTCACCGCCCTTGCCGATCTCGCCGGAGCCATGGCCCTCGAAGCTCTGCGCGGCACGCCTGTTGCGTTCGACGACCGCATTCATCGCGCCCGGCCGCATCCCGGCCAGCTCGCCTCCGCGGCCCACCTGCGTGATTTGTTGAAGGATAGCGAAATCCGTCGCTCTCATCTGACCGATGACCCGCGCGTTCAGGACGCCTACTCGCTGCGCTGCATGCCCCAAGTGCACGGTGCGGTTCGCAGCGCGCTCGAACACGCGCGCGCCGTCGTGGAAATCGAAAGCGGCGCCGCCACCGACAACCCTCTCGTGTTTGCCGACACGGGCGACGTTCTAAGCGGCGGCAATTTTCATGGCGCGCCGCTCGCGCTCGTCTTCGATTACGCCGCCATGGCGATAACAGACCTGATGAGTATTAGCGAGCGTCGTATCGATCGCCTCGTCAACCCCGACGTGAACGAAGGCCTGCCACCCTTCTTAAGCTCCCGGCCGGGAACATCCTCCGGCTACATGATCGCCCAGATCTGCGCCGTGTCGTTGTTGAACGAAGCCAAAGTGCTCGCCCATCCCGCCAGCATCGACAACGTCCCCACCTCGGGCGCCAAGGAAGATCATGTGTCTATGGGCATGACGGCCGCGGTCAAGCTTCGAAACATCGTCTCGAACGCTGAGCACGTGATCGCCATCGAATTGCTTGCGGCCGCCGAAGGCCTCGAATATCGAGCCCCGCTGCGCTCCTCTGAACCGATCGAGCGCGCGCACGATCTCATCCGCGCCGCCGTGCCGCGCTTGACCGAAGACCGGCCCTTGTCCTACGATATTCAGCGCATCGCAGGCGCCATTCAGCGCGGAGACTTCGACGAGTTCCTCACCTGACGCGAAGGAGATTTCGCACATGCAAGCGACTACTACCGAAATCAGAGCGCCGCGCGGCTCGGCGTTGAGCTGCAAAGGCTGGCACCAGGAGGCCGCCCTGCGGATGCTGATGAACAATCTCGACCCCGAGGTGGCAGAGCGCCCGGACGATCTGATCGTCTACGGTGGAACCGGTCAGGCGGCCCGCAACTGGGAGTGCTTCCATGCCATCGTTCGTTCTTTGCGCAGCTTGGAGAATGACGAGACGCTGCTCGTGCAATCGGGCAAGCCAGTGGGCATCTTTCGAACTCACGCCGAAGCGCCGCGTGTGCTCATCGCGAACGCGAATTTAGTGGGCCGCTGGTCGAATTGGGAGCAATTTCACCGGCTGGAGAAACTCGGCCTGACGATGTACGGCCAGATGACCGCTGGCTCCTGGATCTACATCGGCAGCCAGGGCATCGTGCAGGGCACTTACGAGACGTTCACCGCCGCGGCGCGCAAATACTTCGCGGGAAATCTCAAAGGCAAGTGGATCCTCTCGGGTGGCATGGGAGGAATGGGTGGCGCTCAGCCGCTCGCCGCCACCATGGCTGGCGCCTCTTTCCTCGGCATCGACGTGGATCCGGGGCGCATCGAGAAGCGCGTTCGCACCGGCTACTGCGATCATCTGGTGCACAGCCTCGACGAAGCGCTCTCGCTCGTCGAAGGTGCACGGAAATCCGGCGCTGCCATTTCAGTCGGCTTGGTCGGCAATTGCGCCGATCTAGTCCCGGATCTCGCGAACCGCGGCGTCGTGCCCGACATAGTTACCGACCAGACCAGCGCTCATGACCCTCTCAATGGTTATGTGCCGAACGGCATGACTCTCGAAGACGCCCGCTCTCTCCGCCAGCGCGATCCCGATGAATACGTTCGCCGCTCCATGCAAGCCATGGCTGCGCACGTCGAAGGCATGCTTCACCTCCAACGCTTCGGTGCGGTCGCCTTCGATTACGGCAACAACATCCGCACACAAGCCAAGAGCGCGGGTGTGCAAGATGCGTTCGACATCCCGGGCTTCGTTCCGGAATACATCCGTCCCATGTTCTGTGAAGGCCGCGGGCCGTTCCGCTGGGTCTCGCTCTCGGGTGATCCACAAGACATCTACCGGACAGATCGTCTGGTTCTCGAAATGTTCGGCGACAATCAGGACCTCGTCCGCTGGATTCGGCTCGCTGGCGAGCGCATCCAGTTTCAGGGCCTGCCCGCGCGCATCTGCTGGCTCGGCTATGGCGAGCGCGCCGCGTTTGGGCTCGCCATAAATGGCCTCGTACGTTCCGGCGAAATCAAAGCTCCTATCGTGATCGGGCGCGATCACCTCGACGCCGGCTCGGTCGCATCTCCCTATCGCGAAACCGAAGGCATGCGCGACGGCTCCGACGCCATTGCCGATTGGCCATTGCTGAACGCGCTCGTCAATACGGCGGCCGGCGCATCTTGGGTTTCGATTCATAACGGCGGCGGCGTCGGTATCGGTTACGCCGAGCATGCCGGCATGGTCGTCGTCGCAGACGGGTCGGACGAAAGCGATCGCCGCCTTGAACGCGTGCTCACATCCGATCCAGGCACCGGCATCATGCGCCATGTGGACGCCGGATATCAGCAAGCGATCGGCGTCGCGCGTGAAAAACACGTGAAGCTTCCCATGGCGGAGTGATGACCCGCGGCCCCTCCTGCGCCGTCGTCAATTGCGGCCAGCTCGTCACCTTGGCCGGCCCTGCGCGCCCCCGCATTCGCGATGAGCTGAAGAATCTCGCCATCATTTCGAACGGCGCGATGGCCATTCGCGACGGCCTGATTGAGGCAGTCGGCTCATCCGCTGACATCCAGTCTCGAATCACGCCTCAGCACCAGTTGATCGACGCCGCCGGCCGCGTGGTTCTTCCCGGTTTCGTCGATGCCCACACGCACGCCGTCTTTGCGGGCACCCGCGTCGATGAATATGAGCTTCGCGCAGCCGGCGCAACCTATCGGCAAATCGCGGAACAAGGCGGTGGCATTCGCTCCACCGTTCGCAAGACCCGCGCCGCCAACGAAGACGAGCTGGTTCAGACCGCCCAGCGCCACGCGACCTGGTTTCTGCGCACCGGCGCCACCACTTTGGAGGCGAAATCCGGCTATGGCTTGTCCCTCCCAGACGAACTGAAGCTGCTTGCCGTCATCCGCCGCTTCGGCTACGTGCCCACCTTTTTGGGCGCTCACGAAATTCCCGACGAGTACCGCGGGAAAACCGCAGGCTATGTGCGTCTCATCGTCGAAGAAATGCTTCCGGCCATTGCTCATGCGCGCCTCGCGGAATACTGCGACGTTTTCTGCGAGCCCATGGTCTTCGATGTTCCCTCCGCACGCCAAATTCTCACCGCCGCGCAGGCGCTCGGCTTCAAACTGCGCGTCCACGCCGACCAGCTCTCGCGTTCCGGCGCCGCCGAACTCGCGGCGGAACTCGGTGCCGCAACCGCCGATCACCTGGAGCACATCGACCAACCTGGAATCGATGCGCTTGCCCGCGCAGGCGTGCAGCCGGTCTTGCTTCCGGCCTCGGTCTACACGCTCGGCTCCAGCCGCTTCGCACCCGCACGGAAAATGATCGATGCTGGCCTCGCGCTTGTCCTGGCAACTGATTTCAACCCTGGCTCTTCGCCCACGCCTTCGATTCCGTTCGTGCTCTCGCTCGCTTCCACGCACATGCGCCTGACCCCAGCCGAAGCCATCGCAGCCGTCACCATCAACGCCGCCCATAGTCTTCACCGTGGCGCTCAGATCGGGTCGCTCGAACCGGGCAAGCGCGCCGACTTCGTCATCCACGATTGCCGCGACTATCGCGAAATTGCCTATTTCGCCGGCATCGAATCGCCCGATTCCGTCTACATCGCTGGCAAACTCGCCTTCTCAAGGAGCGCGCCATTCCCGTGCAATTGAAAGTCGATGGCAACCATGTCCTCGTTCCAGGTCTCGTAAACGTCCATTCGCATTCCTTTCAGCGCGCCATTCGAGGCCGCACCGAACTTCGAAGTCCTGCTGGTCGGGATAGCTTCTGGACTTGGCGCGACGCCATGTACCGCGCCGCAAATAAACTAACGCCCGAAGACATCTACCACGTCGCCCGCATGGCCTTCCTGGAAATGCTGCTCTCCGGCATCACCACTGTCGGTGAGTTTCACTATCTGCACCACGCGCCTGACGGTTCTCGTTACGGCGAACCCAATCTGCTCGCGCTGCAAGTCGTTCGCGCGGCGCGAGAGGTAGGTATTCGCATCGTGCTGTTGCGAACCGCCTACGCGCGCTCCGGCTGGCAGCTAGCGCCGAATCCATTGCAAGCCAGATTCATTACGTCTTCTGCGGACGCGTTCATCGCTGACACCGAAGCCTTGCGACACGCGCTTCCCGGCATCGCGATCGGCATCTCGCCCCACAGCCTTCGCGCCTTGCCGCTCGGCTATCTCCTTGACATCGTCTCCTACGCCCGGCGAAACAAATTGCCAGTCCATATGCATGTCGCTGAACAACCGGCTGAAATCGAAGCCTGTCTCGCCGAGCACGGCCTCCGCCCAGTCGAACTGCTCGCCGAACGCGCCGTCCTCGATTCATCTTTCACGGCTATTCACGCCATTCACATCACGGACCAAGAAATCGAAATGCTGGCTGTTGCCAGAGCAAAAGTCTGCGCCTGCCCCACCACGGAACGTAACCTCGGCGATGGCGTCGTCCCCGCCGGCCGCCTCTGCAACGCCGGCGTCGAAATCTCTTTGGGCTCCGACAGCAATGTCCAGATCGATCTGCTCGAAGACGCCCGGTCGCTCGAATATGGTCTCCGCATGGCCAAGCTCGAGCGCGCCATCCTGCCGCCCGAAGTCTTAATAACCAGCCTGACTCGTGCCGGCCAACGCGCTCTCGGCCTCGCAGATCAGCCGAACGATTATTTCACCCTCGACCTGCGCGATCCTTCCATCGCCGGAGCCGATTCCGAGTCGCTCCTGCCCACCATTCTCTTCTCAGCCGAACGCACCGCCGTGCGCGATGTCTTCATCAATGGTCAATGCGTCATCGAAAACGGACGTCACTCGTTGCAAGATGAAATTGTGCTGGAATTCCGCTCTGTCTGCCGTCGCCTCTTGTAGCGGCTATACTCATCACATGTGCAAGCCACATTCACGTTTTGCGACAGGTTTGATCACGGCCTTTCTGCTCGCCGCTACGGTGCTGACCGGGTGCGCGGCTCACGTCGGTGTCGGGTACCGGGTCTATGATCCGTACTATCGCGATTACCATGTCTGGAACGATGCGGAAGTCGGTTACTACAACCAGTGGACCGTCGAAACGCATCGTCCTCATCGGGATTACCGTAAATTACGGCGCGAGGATCAGCATGCATACTGGGATTGGCGTCACAAGCACGGCGAACACCACTGACTCGCAGGCGGCAATCTCGCGGACTCTGCGTATGAAATAAGGCGCTTCGACCGTGATCTATCAAGGTAGGGCCATGTATGGGGGTTCTACTGAACGGATGCATTTTTCTATCATCAGACGTATGCCCGTCGGCGCCGAAGTCTGCGAAGGCGGCGAAACTCATTTCCGTGTGTGGGCGCCCGAACGCAAATCGGTCCACGTGGTCTCAGAAAATGAATTCAAGCCAGTCTGCTTAGAAAGAGAACCTGGCGGATATTTCTGCGGCCTCGTGCGCGGCGCAACCGCCGGCATGCCTTACAAATTTCAACTGGACGGCGGCGAAGCATACCCGGATCCAGCTTCCCGCTTTCAGCCTCAAGGCCCGCACGGCTGGTCACAGATCGTGAACGCAGATATATTCCCCTGGACGGATCATGAGTGGCCCGGTGCTCAGTTGCGAGGCCAGGTAATCTACGAGCTCCACTTAGGTACATTTACGCCCGAAGGCACGTGGGCCGGTGCTGCGCGCAAGCTTGAATACCTGCGCGACACCGGAATTACGGTTCTGGAAGTCATGCCGGTAGCCGACTTCCCGGGCCGTTTCGGCTGGGGTTACGACGGCGTCCAGCCGTATGCGCCGGCGGCGATTTACGGATGCCCCGACGACATGCGCTCCTTTGTGGACCGTGCCCACTCTCTCGGCCTCGCCGTCATTCTCGATGTCGTCTACAACCATTTAGGCCCGGATGGAAACTATCTGCCGAAGTTTTCGCCTTTCTATTTGACGGATCGCCACGAGACCGATTGGGGCCAAGCGATTAACTTCGATGGCGAGCAAAGCGGCCCGGTGCGTGAGTTCTTCCGTGAAAATGCCGCCTATTGGATTCGGGAATTCCACTTGGACGGCTTACGGCTCGATGCCACCCAGGACATTCACGATCAATCCGATCCGCACATCGTCGCAGAGATCGGCACCGCAGCCCGCGCCGCCGCGGCCGGAAAATCAATCTTATTAATAGGAGAGAACGAACCGCAAGATACTCGGTTGATCCGGCCTGTCAGCCAGGGTGGTTATGGTCTGGATGCGCTTTGGAACGACGATTATCACCACACAGCAATAGTCGCTCTCACGGGCAAGGCCGACGCCTATTACACCGATTACCGCGGCTCCGCACAAGAGTTTCTTTCCGCAGTCAAGTACGGTTACTTATATCAAGGCCAGTGGTATCGATGGCAAGAGCGGCGGCGTGGCGCATCAACGCTCGGCCTGCCTCGCGCAACCATGGTCAATTTCATTCAGAATCACGATCAGGTCGCCAATTCGGCGCGCGGCCAGCGGGTGCATGAATTGACGTCTCCCGGCATGCTGAAGGCCTTGACCGCTCTCACCCTGCTTGCGCCGGGCACGCCGATGCTCTTTCAAGGCCAGGAGTTCTCCGCCTCTAGTCCGTTCCTTTTCTTCGCGGACCATAAACCCGACCTCGCGCAAAAAATCCGAAAGGGCCGTCTCGAATTTCTAGAACAATGGCCGTCTCTGCGCCTGCCCGAGGTGAGCAAATGCTTCGACGATCCATGCGCGCCCGCAACGTTCGAGCGTTCCAAGCTCGACCATTCCGAGGTGCACAAACACGCTGAAATTTATGCGCTTCATCGCGGCCTTTTGCGCCTGCGGCGTGAAGACCCGGTCATCTCTCGCCAGGGTGACTATGGGATCGATGGCGCGGTGCTCTCGAATTCGTCCCTATTAGTCAGATTCTTTTCGCCGGACTTTCTGAGCGACCGCCTGCTGCTCGTCAATCTCGGCCCGGATCTTCATCTGGACCCTGCGCCTGAGCCCCTGTTGGCGCCCCCGGTAAATGCTCGCTGGGCCAACCTTTGGTCTTCCGACGACCCGGATTATGGGGGATGCGGCACGGCGACTCTCGATGGCGAACAGAACTGGAGAATTCCCGGCCAGGCCGCCGTCGTCCTGCAGCCTCTGAGTAACAAAAAGCAAAATGGATAAGCTATATACACATAACTCAGTTGATCCACTAAGTCAAGACGATTTGATCCGTCTGAATTACACGGAATGGCTGGTCACCAATGGAGTTGGCGGCTATGCTTCCGGAACTCTCGGCGGAACTCTGACCCGCGTCTTTCACGGCTATCTGGTTTCAGCCCTTCCGTCTCCTTTGGGCCGGACCATGATGTTGAACGACGTCTTCGAGGAGCTCGTCCTTCCCGGCGGCCACGTAATCCCCCTTAACGGGGTTCAGACAGAAAATAGCGATTATCCGGGAGCTACCCGCTATTTGACTAACTTCCGTCTCGATGGCGGCTTGCCCGTGTGGACATACGAGGCAGCCGGTCTCACAATTGAAAAAAGAGTTTGCTTGCCTCACCGACAGAATACTTCTTATATCGATTACCGGGTAACCGCTGGCAGCGGTTCCGCCAGGATTCATCTTCGTCCTGCAGTCAACATGCGCGGACACGAGGCGCCTGTAAGCTCGCCGATAGGTACTTACACGCTGATCGTACGGGATAATCAATATGAGCTGAAGCCTCCGGACGCAATCCCTCCTTTGCGAATGACTCTAATCGGCAAGGAGGCACATTTCGCGATGGACTGCCAAGGCATTTTAGATGTCGTTTATAACATCGAGCGGAGCCGTGGTTATGAATCGCGCGGCAATCTGTGGAGTCCGGGTTATTTCTCGGCGCTCATCGCTCCTGGCGAGGATGTCACTCTCGTCGCGTCTACCGAGAGTTGGGATGTCATGTCGGCTCTCAACCCGCACCAGGCCTGGGACGCCGAGCACGACCGCAAGCGCCGCCTGTTGTTGGAATCGCATCCAGGTACTTGCGACCAGACCTGCCGGGAACTGGTCTGGGCGGCCGATCAGTTCGTCTTCACTCCCGTCGGACGGCAGCAGGACACCGCCCGGGCGAGAGCCGCGGGCGATGAGATTCGAAGCATCATTGCCGGCTACCACTGGTTTACGGATTGGGGCCGCGATACTATGATCAGCCTTGAAGGTTTGACTCTAATTACCGGCCGCCAGGTTCAAGCCAGCTACATCTTACGAACCTTCGCACATTACATTCGCGACGGCCTTATCCCCAATATGTTTCCGGAAGGGAAAACCAGCGGGCTCTACCACACCGCCGACGCGACGCTCTGGTTCTTTCATGCGCTGAATCGATATCTTGAAAGCACAGATGATCGCCACCTCCTCAATCAGTTACTTCCGCAGTTAATCGACATTGTGGGCCACCATCTGCGCGGTACGTTGTTCAATATCCACGTCGATCCTGAGGACGGCTTGTTAGTGCAAGGGCAGGAAGGCTATCAGCTTACCTGGATGGACGCTAAGGTTGGTGATTGGGTCGTGACGCCGCGCCGCGGTAAGGCGGTGGAGATCAATGCGCTCTGGTTCAACGCATTGAAGCTGCTTGAAAAATGGCTTCGCAGTGCGCGCCGCGACGGGGAAGCGGATGGCATCGCCGGACACGCCGCGAAGGCCCGCGAATCTTTCAACCGCCGCTTCTGGTATGAAGAAGGCGGCTATTTATATGACGTGGTCGATTCCGAGAACGGACGCGATGACCCGTCCTGCCGTCCCAACCAGATCTTCGCGATCTCTCTGGAGCACCCCATTCTCGATCAAGCCCGTTGGAAGCCTGTCTTAAGTACCGTCAAAGAACGCTTGCTGACCCCGGTCGGCTTGCGGTCCCTCGCGCCCGGTGAAAGGGACTACAAACCGAACTACGATGGCGATCTGCGGTCGCGCGATGCCGCCTATCACCAGGGCACCGTTTGGGCGTGGCTCATTGGGCCGTTCATTGACGCTTGGCTCAAGGTCCACGATGGCGACCTCGAGACCGCGCGCGCATTTCTCGATGGTTTTAAGCCCCATTTGCGCCAGGCCTGCGTCGGCTCTATCAGCGAAATATTCGATGCCGAGCCGCCGTTCACCCCGCGCGGCTGTTGCGCCCAGGCGTGGAGCGTCGCGGAAGTCCTTCGTTCCTTTGTAAAAACCAGCGGAATCGAAACCATCGAGGAAAAACCAGCCGAAATGGCCGTAGTTTAATTGAAAAATACCTTCTGCCGTCGGGTTTGTCACCAACACCCGGCTCGTGGTGTCTAACATTCATGAGCGAAGAGAAGCTTGGCGAGTCCTCGGTCAGCCGTCGGGAATTCGTCGGATCTGCCATCGCGGGCGGTATGGCGACAGTGCTCCCGGCATGGGCGCAGTCACCCGGCGAGCCGGCCGCTTTGGTGCAATGCGCTCTCACCATTAATGGCCAGCCGCAGCAACTGCAAGTAGATCCACGCGTCACGCTTCTCGATCTCTTGCGCGAGCATCTCCATCTCACGGGAACCAAGAAGGGCTGCGATCACGGGCAGTGCGGCGCCTGTACCGTGCTGTTGAACGGCAAGCGGATCAATTCCTGCCTCACCCTCGCTGTGATGCACGACGGCGATCAGGTCACCACCATCGAAGGCTTGGCCAACGGCTCCCATCTTCACCCCATGCAAGCTGCGTTCATCGAGCACGATGGTTTTCAGTGCGGCTATTGCACGCCCGGGCAGATCTGCTCGGCCGTCGCTCTGTTGGACGAATTGAAAGCGGGCGCGCCGAGCGTAGTAACCCCCAATTTGTCGGACGTTCGGCCCATCGAGATCACTGACGATGAGATCCGCGAGCGCATGAGCGGTAACATCTGCCGCTGCGGCGCGTATCCCAACATTGTCGCGGCCGTTCGCGCAGTCGAGCGCGGGAGGAACGCATGAGACCGTTCGTTTACACGTGCCCGAAGACCATCGACGAAGCGATCCACGCTTACTCCCCAGACGCTCGCTTTATCGGTGGCGGGACGAACCTGCTCGATCTCATGAAGATGGGCGTCGAGCGGCCCGTACGGCTCGTCAATATCAACCGTCTTCCGCTTGCGAAGATCGAAGAACACGAAGGCGGAATCCGGATTGGCGCGCTGGTCAGCAACACGGACGCAGCCAATCATCCGCTGGTTCGCACTCGCTACCCGGTCTTGAGCGAAGCCGTTCTCGCCGGAGCGTCACAGCAGCTTCGGAATATGGCTACCATGGGCGGCAATCTGTTGCAGCGAACCCGTTGCTACTACTTCTACGATCCCAGTTACAAAGAATGTAATAAACGCGCGCCTGGTAGTGGCTGTGCGGCAAAGGTAGGCTACAACCGCATTCACGCGATCCTCGGCGCAAGTGAAGAATGCATCGCCGTCCACCCCAGCGATATGTGTGTCGCTCTCGCCGCCTTGGATGCGGTGGTGCAAGTAACTGGGCCCAAAGGTGAGCGGTCCATCCCTTTCTCCGAGTTTCATCGCTTACCGGGCAACACGCCGCAAATCGATACCAACCTTCATACGGGGGAGTTAATTACCGCGATAGATCTCCCCAGTCTGCCATTCGCGAGGCGCTCCACTTACTTAAAGGTTCGCGACCGCAACTCTTACGCGTTCGCGCTCGTATCTGTGGCGGCGATCCTCGATCTGGACACCGCCGGCACAGTCCGCGAGGCCAAAATCGCGCTAGGCGGCGTCGCCCACAAGCCTTGGCGCGCCACGAAAGCTGAACAAGCTCTGGTAGGCAAGAAGATAGAAGAAGCAACCCTGCGCAAAGCTGCCGCTGCGGAGCTCGCATCCGCCAAGGCATATCAACACAATTCGTTCAAAATCGAGCTGGCGCGGCGCAGCATTGTGCGCGCGGTGATGACGGCGGGAGAAAAGAATGCCTGAGCTGATTGGCAAGCCGATGGACCGGATCGATGGCCGTCTGAAAGTGACTGGCCGTGCGCCCTACGCATACGAACACCAGGTGCCTAATGCCGTCTACGCGGCCCTCGTCATGAGCACTGTCGCGAAGGGCCGCATTGTATCGATAGATGCACGCGCCGCCCAGCGCACTTCAGGCGTGTTGCTCGTGATGACTCACCTGAATGCGCCAAAACTGCCGCAACTCCTGAGCCAACCGAAGAAACCGCCCACGGGGCGCATCGTGCAAGTGTTACAAGACAATCTCGTCAGATATGCGAACCAACCCATCGGCGTCGTGGTAGCCGAATCGCTCGAACCCGCGATGGAAGGCGCGCACTTAGTCGAGGCGAAATACGCCGCGGAGCCGCCGCATATTGAGCTTGAATCCCGTTTGTCTCAGGCTGTCGCTCCCGAACAGGTCGGCGGTGCCCAGGACCCGGCAGTCACTCACCGCGGCGACGCTCAGGCCGGCATGGCGGAATCCGATGCACACATCGATCATGTGTATTCAACTCCGTTTGAAGTTCACAATCCGATGGAGCCCCACGCCACCATCGCCGTTTGGGACGCGCCTGATCACCTGACTCTGTATGACGCTACGCAAGGAGTATTTACCGATCGTGGAAGAGTCGCTCAGTTGTTGGGTTTGCAGCCGGAGAATGTCCACGTCATATCGCCATACCTCGGGGGCGGGTTCGGCAGCAAAGGCCCGGTTTGGTCGCACGTAATTCTCGCCGCCATGGCTGCGAAGCAAGTGAATCGCCCGGTGAAACTGGCCGTGACGCGCCCGCAGATGTTCGGCATGCTCGGTTTCCGTTCGCAAACCAGGCAAGCTCTGGCGGCGGGCGCGAAGCGCGACGGCAGCTTGACCGCTCTTACCCACGAGACCATCTGCCACACATCCACTTTCGAAGAATTCGTGGAATCCGCCAGCCTTCCCTCGCGGATGCTTTATGCGGCCCCGAATAACACCACCTCGCACAAACTAATTCGATCCGACATCGGCACGCCTTCCTTCATGCGAGCGCCCGGTGAGGCGCCGGGCACTTACGGCCTCGAAGCTGCGATGGATGAACTCGCCTATGAGTTGAAAATGGATCCCCTCGAATTTCGGCTGAAGAACTACGCCGACGCTGATCCCGAGAAAAATCTCCCATGGTCGAGTAAGTCGCTGCGTGAATGCTACCGCCAAGGTGCGGAGCGCTTCGGATGGAGTAAGCGCCCGCTCGAGCCCCGCTCGATGCGGCAAGGTAACATGCTAATCGGCTGGGGCATGGCCACCGCGGAGTATCCCACCCGCCGTAGCCCCTCGAGTGCTTCCGCTCGATTGAATGCAGATGGTACCTTCTCCGTAGATGCCGGCACCCAGGATCTCGGCACTGGTACCTACACCATCATGACCCAGATTGCGGCAGACTCGTTCGGAGTGCCGCCAGATCGAGTGAAGTTCCGGCTTGGTGACACCCTGCTGCCTCAAACACCGGTTTCGGGCGGTTCACAAACCGCGGCGAGCACGGGTTCGGCCGTGTATCTCGCGACGCAAGCTCTGCGCGAGAAGCTCATTCAGACCGCTATCAGTGACCCGCAATCGCCGCTCTTCGCCGTGAACTCGCAAGACATCGTCATCGAAAATGGGCGTTTATCTTCCCGCAGCAATCCTTCTAAAGGCGAGACGTTCCAAGCTCTCCTCGCCCGGCGCGGACAACCGCACATCGAGGCACAGGCCAGCGCCAAGCCCGGTGCCGAGAAAGAACGTTATTCGATGTATGCTTTCGGCGCACAGTTCGCCGAAGTCCACGTCGATTCGGATCTCGGACATATCAAGGTCGCGCGCATGACGGCTTGCTTCGGCGCAGGCAGGATCCTTAACGCCAAGACCGCTCGCAGCCAGTTCATGGGTGGGATGGTGTGGGGAATCAGCATGGCGCTATATGAAGGCGCTGCTACCGATTATCGGCTCGGCCGCTGGGTAAACAACAATCTGGCCGAGTATCATGTGCCGACCAACGCCGATGTGGGAGAGATTGACGTCTCGTGGATCGACGAAAAGGACGACCACATCAATCCGATCGGCGCCAAAGGGATCGGCGAAATCGGCATCACGGGCGCAACCGCGGCAATTGCGAACGCGGCCTTCCACGCGACCGGAAAGCGCGTGCGTGACCTGCCTATCACCCTCGATAAAATCATCGCCTAAATAACATTAGCTCCATTAGTACTACGCAGGCCTCCCAAATACTCCAAACCCTGGAGTTTGTAGAAATCCATTACTCCGCCATTTTCGTACCTAACACAGAACGAAATAGCGTGATGCCCTAGCTTCACGGTAAGGAGGCTCACACGACACGCTTCATTTATCTGTCTTTGGCAATAGTGTCTTCGGCCTTATGCGCCGCAGCCGCGACTTGTATGAGTGGTACGCTCGCCACTTACATAGGTTTGGGGTCCGGCGGCTGCACGATCGGCCAAAACACGCTCAATGATTTCCGGACCATAAGCGGAATCGCCGGAGCAACCCCCATATCAACTGCCGACGTCTCAATTAGTCCTCTCGGCGGAAATCTGAATCCCGGCATTACCGCGTCAGTTAGCCAGGTAACCGGCGCAAACAGTCAACTCGATCTGCTGTTTACTTATCAAATTTCGGGTGCTTCTTATGTCGCCGATTCCATTACGCTAGCGGGCTCCTCAGAGACGGCAGATGGAGCGGTCACAGACATTCAGAATTTTTGCGCTGGAGGCGCCTTCGGACCCGACGGCGTGTCAGATTGCGCCGGATTGGCGGGCAGTCTCCTCACACTGGACGGCGTGCAAAATCAGGATTCAACCGCGTTGGGTCCCGCCAGCTTTATCGGCGTGACCGATGATCTTACTCTCGACGGAGGTTTGATGGGATCCGCTTCCGGTGGAAGCATTACCGACCGGTTCTCAGCCGTGCCGGAACCCTTCGGTTATTTCCTCACAGGTTTGGGGCTTGCCCTCGGACTCGCAGCCAAACTCACCTCCGCCGGAAGAAACAGGAGAAAGTTATGAACAAATTCAAGAGTGCGATTTGCATTGCTGTAACAGCGCTCATGGCGGCTCCGCCGTCCGGCTTTGCCGCCAGTCACCGCGAAGCTCCCATTACGGCCCTGGATACCAAAGCCGATATTACTGATATCTATGCTTTCGTCAGTTATGACGACCCGACGAAAGTCGCCATGATTCTCGATGTCGATCCGCTGCTCGCTCCTGGAAACGGTCCCAATTACTTCCCGTTCGACGACAACATTCTCTACGCGATCCGCATCGACAACAACAATGATGCCCTGGAAGATATCTCATTTCAGTTCCGTTTCCAGACGGAGATTCGAGCGCCCGAAGTATTTACCGGCTTCGTAGGAGCCGGAGACGGCATTAGCGCTCCCGGCAATTCACCGCCCCCGGTGCCGCCTGGAACGCCGATCGTGCCTCCCGCAATCACTTCGCTCGACGGCTCCGGTTCGGCCGGGTTGAGCTTGCGCCAAACATATACGGTCACGATGGTCAAGAACGGCGTCAGCACGCCTTTGACAAACGAAGCAGGGGGACCGCTGTTCGCCGTTCCCACGAACGTGGGCCCTAGAACCATGCCTAACTACACAGCCCTCGCCAAGCAGGGGATTTACAATCTGTCCGGCGGCATCAAAGTATTTGCGGGAACCGTTGACGATCCTTTCTATATTGACCTCGGCGCCGCTTTCGATTCTCTGAACTTGCGCAAAGGCACAAGCCGCGCCATCGGTGGCGTGCTTACAGCGGCACAAGACGCCGACGATAACACCAACACCGCGCCCGACTTTGTGTCCGGCTTCAACGTCAATACCATTGCTATAGAAGTTCCCATCGCCATGCTGACCCGCACGGGTACGAAGGTCGTAGCGTCGAATCCCGCGGCCACCATCGGCGTTTGGGGGACCACATCGCGTCCGCGCATCACGGTACTCCGCGCCCCGTTTCCGGCCGAAGAGTCCGGAGGCTGGTCTCAAGTGCAGCGTATGGGCAATCCGCTCATCAATGAGTTGATCATCGGCACAGGCGATAAAGACTTCTGGAGCATGAGCCAGCCCAAAGACGATTCGCAGTTCGCGCATTACGCGCTCGACCCCCTGCTCACGCGAGTGGTCAATGCGGTCTATGGCATCAATATCCCGCCGCCTCCGCGCAGCGATCTTTTGCTGCTTATGGAATATTTGCCTCCTATCGCAGCTCCCGGCACCGCAGCGGGCCCGGTCGCCGACTTGTTGCGTCTCAATACTGGCGTGCCGCCCACGCCTCAGTCAAGCCGTCGCAGGCTTGCCGTTTTAGCCGGCGATTTCGGCGGTTTCCCGAACGGCCGGCGCGTCTCCGATGACGTCACCGACATCGCATTGCGAGTAGTGGCCGGAGGCGTGCTGGTCCGCGGATTCAACGTTTATCCGAACAACCTGCTTGGCGATGGCGTGAACACCAATGACCTGCCCTATCAGGAGACGTTTCCTTATGTCGCGTTCGCGCATGACGGCCGCGACAGCAGGCACATCGATCCAGGTGAACCCGGATGCACGATGGGCGCTGGGGCGCCCTGTCCTATTAACTAATGCGCCACGCTGCATTAGCTGCTTTAACTGCGCTGGGCTGTTTACAACTCTCAGCGCAGATCTCTCCCGTCGAGCAACGGATTTTCGCGGCGCAGAGAAAGATCCAGTCTGATCCGAAATCCTGGCAGGCGTTCAACGAACTCGCCTCTGCATTCTGCCGAAAAGGCCGCGACACCTCCGAGACTGCGATGTATGATCGGGCGCAGGCTGCACTCGATCGTTCCTTCCATCTCTCGCCTGGCAATTACGACGGCCAAAAGCTGCAGGTTACGGTTTGGCTGGGCAAGCGCGAGTTCGGTCAGGCTTTGAAGCTTGCGACCGAGCTGAACGCCAGGGCTCACGACGATATCGGGGTTTGGGGCTTACTGGTGGATTGCAACACGGCGCTGGGCAACTACGCGGAAGCCAAGCGGGATGCGCAATGGATTCTCGATCTCCGATCGGGCAGTAGTTTGGGCTTTGAAAAGGCCGCCGGGCTGCGAGTCCACTTCGGTGATCCGGAAGGCGCGATCGAGTTTTACGATGAGGCCAACCGGCGAATCTCGGCCAACGACGCGGACGAACATGCCTGGCTGCTGACTCAGATCGCTACTCTTCAGCTTGCCTCGGGCAATCTGAAACAAGCGGAAGACCGCCTGGTGCAAGCTCTCAAGCTTTTTCCCGATTCTCAGCTTGCTCTTTCAGTTCAGGCCAAATTGCGGACAGCCGAGGCAATGCGGTGAAGCTAGCAGCGATCGCACTGCTGATGGCGGCTTGCCTTGTGCAGGCCCAGGATTCGCTTGGGCTTCGATCCGTCGGTGCGCTCGATCGTGCGAAGACGGATGAACGCATACGAACATACCAGCAGTTATTCGCTTCGTCTCCGGAGGACTTGCGATTGGAGTCGGGCCTGATCTCGGCCTATCTCCAGAAGCTGCGCGAATCGGCCGACCGCGCGTATCTGGAGCGGGCTTCGAAGCTTGTCGACCGAATGCTCGAAGCAGATGGCGGTAACTTCACGGCCTTGCGCTTCGAGAACGAGATCGATCTGCAGCGGCACGAGTTCAAAACAGTTGCCGAACGCGCGGAGGACATGGCCAAGTATTCGCCGTCGGATCCCGGAAATTGGGGCAACCTGGGGGATGCGTTGATGGAACTCGGCGAGTACGAACGCGCCGGGCAGGCATACTCGAGAATGTTCGCACTGCGGCCGAACCTCGGCAGTTACAATCGGCTGGCCTATTTCCGGTTTGTGACGGGTGATCCGGTGCGCGCGATCGAGCTGATGCGCAACGCCGTGGAAGCCGGTGACCCGCTGGCCGAGAACACGGCTTGGTGCTGGGCCGAGCTCGGGGACATGTATTTCAAGACGGGCAAGCTGACGGCAGCGGCAGATGCCTATCAGTCGGCGCTCGCGTTGTTTCCCACGCTGCACCGCGCCAACGCGGGGCTGGGGAAGGTAGAGGCGGCGCGCGGCCACCCGGATTCGGCCATCCACAACTATGAGCGCGCTCAATCCATCGTGCCGATGGTCGAGTATGCGGGCGCGCTGGAAGATCTCTATACAAACACGGGCCGGGCGAACAAAGCACAGCAACAGCGCGACCTGATTGAAGCCATCGAGAAGCTCGGCATCGCAAATCGTGAGAAGACCAATCGTAATCTGGCATTGGTTCTCGCGGATCACGGCCGGGACCTGAAGCTAGCTCTTGAGTTGATGGAAACCGAGATCCCCACGCGCGGCGATGTTTATACCTGGGATGCGCTATCGTGGGTGCTCTACAAGAGCGGGCGTCTGCCTGAGGCGAGAGGAGCAAGTGCGAGGGCTCTGAAGCTTGGAACGCCGGAGCCGGTCTTCTATTACCACGCGAAGCAGATTGCGAGCGCGCAATGAAGCGGGCGCTTGCCTTGGTCCTTGCAACGGCTGCGCTGGCGGCGGCGCATCCCATGGGCAACTTCAGCGTCAGCCACTACGCGAAACTCGAGGCGACCGGCCGCGGAATCGAGATCCAGTATGCCCTGGACCTGGCCGAGCTATCGACCTTCGAGCTGCTGCGCGATTGGAAGCTGGAGCGAGGCAGTCCGCAAGCGGAACTCGAGCGTAGAGCGACCGGGCAAGCGCGCGATTGGCTCAGCAAGTTGGCGATCACCGTCAATGGCAGGCCCGTGCAGGCGCGCTTCGAATCGGCAAGCCTTGTCATGGCCGATGGAGCGGGCAACCTGCCCATTCTGCGGATCACGACGCGCGCGCATGTAGACACGCGCGGCGGCGAGAACGAACATGGCGCCGCGCACAACGGCCAACAGCCGGCCTGTGCGCTCTTGAGTTATCAAGACGGCAATTATCCGGACCGCGCGGGTTGGAAAGAGATTGTTATCAAGGCCGGCCCAGATGCGACCTTGCGAAAGGCGAGCCAGGGGAGCAGCGACATTAGTAAAGCGCTGACGCACTACCCGCCAGACCCCACGATAGCGCCGCCGCAGGATCTGAAAGCCGAGCTGGCGTGGACGGCGGATCATCCAGTCCTTGCCGCAAGCCCCGCGGTAATCGCGCCTATTGCCCAGCCGCACTCCGCTCCTTCAGCGGTTTCACCGGCGACGATGACAGCGCAGGCGGCCTCCCCAGGCGCTGTTGTGCGCGGCGACTTTCTATCCAAGCTTCTCCACCGGCGCGACCTGACGCCCTGGATGATGCTGATCGCGCTGGGAGTTGCGTTCGTGCTTGGAGCGGCGCATGCGCTGACGCCGGGACATGGCAAATCGATTGTGGCGGCCTACCTGGTGGGTTCGCGCGGCACTCTCAAACACGCCGCATTCCTCGGAGCGATGGTGACGTTCACGCATACGGTCACGGTGTTTGCGCTAGGGTTGGCGACACTGTTTCTGTTTCAGTTTGTTGTTCCGGAGAAGATTACAGCGGCGCTGGGGGTTTTGTCGGGGCTTTCCATCGTGGGAGTCGGCGGCTGGATGCTGTATAAGAGGCTGCGCAAGCTGCAGCGGAACGGGCCTCACCATCACGATCATGGTCACAGCCACACTCACACTCACAGCCACACTCACACTCACACTCACACTCATGCTCATACTCACAGCCACTCGCATTCGCACGTCCCAGACCAGATCTCCTGGGCCGGGCTGGTGGCGTTGGGTGCCAGCGGCGGGCTAGTGCCGTGCGAATCGGCGCTGGTCCTATTGTTAGGCGCGATCGCGCTGGGCCGAGTCGCTTTGGGATTGCTGCTGTTGGTTTCCTTCAGCCTGGGGCTGGCGCTTGTGCTGATGGCGATCGGGATGCTAGTTCTATACGCGAAAAGGTTATTGCCGGAACGGAAGCGGAGTGGAAGTCACATGCTGTTTCGTTGGCTTCCAGTCGCGTCGGCTGGAGTGGTGCTGATCGCCGGGATGGTAATGACCGGCGTCTCGCTCGGGTGGATCCAGCCTAGATGGATGATTGGTTGAAAAGTCTCATTCGAAACTAAGGACAGCCCCAGTCCGGTCCCTGCCAGCCCGATCCAAACAGCCTTTCCCTTCCTCGCGCTGCATACGAGCAGCTATGGCTATGCCGATAAAATAGCTTCGGGCGAAGATGCTGCTGCAAAAAGAATAGATTTGTACGCATCGCGTCAGGACACGATTGTGAACCTCCTGTCAAAACTAAGATTCGAGATTAGACGTGCCTACAGGACCTTCAAGCGGGCTGGTACGGGTGGGGTCTATTGGGGCATAAGGAATGCAGCAGCCGGTATGGTGTTCGATCTGTATCACGGCGTCGATACGGCTGCGCTTTGGACGCGTTACAGCCTACCGGAAGGGTATGAGGGGGCCTTCGAGTATGGGCCCGCAAAATTTTACGACCTGAAGAGAGTTCTCACTCATCTTCAGACGATCCGACACGAAGAGTTCGCTTTTGTTGACATCGGTTCCGGTAAGGGCAGGGCGCTTCTGATGGCCTCTCGTCTGCCTTTTAGGAAAGCTATAGGTATCGAGCTGTCGGCGGAACTGCACGAAATAGCATCACGCAATATCCGTAGATTCCGTGGCGCGCATAAGTGCAAAAACATCGTGACTCATTGCTGCGATGCCACGCTGTTTCCGTTGCCCCCGGACAATATCGTGCTGTTTCTCTACAACCCGTTTAAGGCGCCGGTCATGACGCGGTTTCTGGCTCACTTAAAAGAATCTCTGCTTAATAACCCAAGGGAAGCATATATTATTTACGTCAAGCCGGTATGTCATGAACTCGTGATGGATACAGGATGGTTGAAGTTGCTCGGTCGCGCAGACTCGCTAGCGATCTACCAGCACATCCCGCAGCGGGCGGCAGCCGGTCAGGCCATAAGTTAAAAGGAATAAGCTGGCCGTTTCGCTTGACAATGGTGGAACGGGAGACACACTGCGCTTAGAACGCTGCGCCGTTTGGCATCGACGTTCGAATGCCTCGTGGGGCATCTGGCCGCAATGTAGTTCCTTGCTACAATCCGTCTGATCCTTTCCATGCACGTTGGCCTTGCGCTGCCGTTCCGTTTCGATCCCGAGCGCCTGAAGGCGGATCTCGCACTGATCCGTCCCGAAGAGTGGACGCCGCATTATAACCAAAACGATTTCGGCGGCGATTGGCGCGGGGTCGCGCTCCGCTCGCCCACCGGGCAGATCACCAACTTGCTGGCGCCATTTACCTCGGCGTCCACATTCGCCGATACGCCGCTGATGACTCGCTGCGCTTATTTCCGCGAAACCGTTTCGGCGTTTCCGTGTCCGTTGAAGGCGGTCCGGCTGTTGAGCCTCGCGCCGGGGTCGTTCATTCGCGAGCACACCGACAGCGCGCTGGTTTACGAAGACGGCGAGATGCGTATCCACATACCCGTTCAAACCAGTGCGGAAGTGGAGTTCTATGTCGCCGGCGAGCGGCTGAAACTCGAAGAGGGACACAGCTACTACGTCAATGTGAACCTGCCGCATCGCATCACCAACCGCGGCGAAGCCGAACGCATTCACCTCATTATCGATGTCGAGGTGAACGATTGGGTTCACGAGTTGGTCCGCAGCGCACGCGCGCAGCAGTCCGCGATTCAGCGAACGCCGCCCCGGGCGCGAAACTTCGACGATTTCGCCGCCCTCGTGCGGCATGATTCAGAGTTGCGCGAAACCTTGCGCTCCATTTCTGATCCGTCCGAGTTTCTTGAGACGACAGTGCGGCTGGGGTGCGAGCGCGGCTTCGATCTGATTCAGGCGGATGTAGAGGCCGCGTTGCATGTGAACGTGGAGAACGGCGCGCCCGTCCGCCGCATGCCGCGCTGCGAGCCGGGACATTCCAAACTCGGATGGACGCCCATTGAGATCCATTGCCGCCAGGCGGGCAATTATGTCGAGTGGGTGCATATGGGAACGCGCCGCTTCACAGAGCCGTTTTTCGAGCAGACGATTCGTGCCTGCCTCGAAAACCCATTCACAACTGCGTTCCGTCAGCAATCGCGCCTCGAGGGCATGGACGAAGCGGAATTTGCGGCCCATTCGATTACCCCATCCGGATTCATCTTTCACATGTCGCGCTGCGGTTCCACCTTAGCGGCGCAGATGCTTGCTTCCCTATCGAGTACGGTGGTCGTGTCGGAACCGCCGCTGCTGGACAAGATCCTTCAGGCGCATCTGCGGATTGACGGGTTGTGCTTCGAGGAGCAGGCGGCCTGGCTTCGTCATATCGTGCTGGCGCTCGGACAACGCCGTACGGGAGCAGAGACTCACTATTTCGTAAAACTAGATGCGTGGCACATTCATCGCGTGCCGCTGCTGCGGGCAGCGTTTCCCGAGGCGCCCTGTTTGTTTCTATTTCGCGATCCGGAGCAGGTGATGATTTCGCACTTGCTTAGCCCGGCCCAGCACACTTTGCGTGGAGGCATGCCCGATCCGCGGGTGCTACGGCTGAGCACGGAAGATATCACGCGTCTGGACCAGGAGGAGTGGTGCGCAAACGTTCTCGCATGCATTTGTGAATCCGCCCTTGCATATCGCGAGGATCCGCAGATGCTGTTCGTCAATTACAGCGATCTGCCCGATGCGGTTTACGGTTCGATCGCACGCCACTTTTCGCTGCCGCTGGATGAGGCCGATCTCGCGAAAATGCGCGAGCGGGCGTGCTTCGAAGCCCGCACTGGTTCGCCTTGGCCGGCGAGCGAAATGCATACCTTAGATAGCGGCCGAGCCGCGGCTGTACGAGAGCTCTGTGCGGGGCCCCTGGCCGTAATGTTTGCAGAGTTGCAGCAGGCTGCGAGACGCTGAGATACTTGAGAGCGATCCGATGAAAGCCTATGTCATAATCACGGGCGCAGTCTTCGGTCTGCTTACTTTGGCGCATATCTGGCGCGCCGTCGTGGAACGTAGCGCGTTGACTCAACCCTGGTGGGTCCTCATCACGCTAGCCGCGGCGGCTCGCTGCGTCTGGGCCGTACGCTTGCTCATGCGCTGGCCGCGCCCCTAGTTTTCCGTTGCGCAGATCGAAATCCCCGAAAGCCGCCGAGCTGTTTTAGAAATAGTATAGAGTAAAATAGTAGTGGTCGAAGCGGCGCCTGTGACGAAGAGTCCTGAATATCGCGATCTGTTTCCGGGAGCGCTGGAGATGATGATTCTGCAGTCGCTCCGTCTGAAGCCCATGCATGGGTATGCCTTGGCCAAACACATCAAGCAGGTTTCGGACGACCTGCTGCAGATCGAGGAAGGTTCGCTCTATCCTGCGTTGCAGCGGATGCTGAAGGAGGGATGGCTCGATTCCACAGTCGGGGTGTCGGCGAAAAACCGGCCGATTCGGATTTATACCCTCACCGATGCAGGGTTCAAACACTTGGAGCAGGAGGTGTCCAGCTTCAAGAAAATGTTTGCCGGCATCACGCGCGTGCTCGCCATTGTTCCTTCTTAGGCGTTTTCTATGGGATGGCTCAAGCAAATTTTGTCCCGCCGCCGGCGCTATGACGAGCTTGCGGAGTCCATGCGGGAGCATCTGGAAGAAAAGATCGAAGATCTGATGGAGGACGGCCTGTCACGCGAAGAGGCAACACGCACGGCTAGGCGCGACTTCGGAAACGTCACGCTCATTGAAGAGCGCAGCCGCGAGGTCTGGCAATGGCACAGGCTCGAATCCGTTTGGCGAGACGGGAAGCACGCTGTGCGCCAGTTGCGGCACAACCCTGGGTTTACCGCTACGGTGGTTCTCACGCTGGCTCTTTCGATTGGCGCAAACACCGCAATCTTTTCGATCGTGAACGCGCTGCTTCTGAAGAGCCTTCCCTACGCCCAGCCGGACCGGATAGGAACGGTCTACGCGCGCACCACCGGGCCTGGATCCTCGGATACGCGCAGAACGATAGACGGCGAGCAATGGGGACTGCTCCGCGACGACGTGCCCTCGCTGCTCTCTGCTGTTTCCAGTTTGAGGACTGCGGGCGTGAATCTTCAGGCCGCCGCCCATGTGCAATATGTTTATGCCGGGCGCGTCTCGGCGCATTACTTCGACGTGTTGGCCCTCCATCCAATTATCGGCCGCAATTTCTCGGAGGACGAGGACCGTCCACACGGTTCCAGGGCAGCCATCATAAGCTACGCCCTGTGGCGCACCGTCTTTGCTGCGAACCCCAATGTGTTGGCACAACCCATACTGCTAAAAGGCGAGCCGTACAGCATCATCGGCGTGCTGCCGGAGCACGCGACCACTCCATTGAATGCCGATCTGTATACCGCTCTCCAGCCGAGCCGCGAGGGCGAAGGCCAGGCAGCCAATTTCTGGGCCATCGTGCGGCTGCGCGACGGCGCCTCCTGGCAAGCGGCAAATGCAGAGCTCAACCGTGCTTGGGCCCGAAGCTTTCGCGCCCAACGTTTCGAGAAGACCAATCCTGGCGCCCGGATCACGTATTACTCTGTGCCCCTGCAAAAAGGCCAAACCGATACGCTCCGCCCTCAGGTGCTGGCCTTAATGCTGGCGGCCGGATTCATTCTGCTGATCGCCTGCGCGAACCTTGCCGGACTCACGCTGGTGCGCATGTTGCGCCGGACAGGTGAGATCGCCACGCGGCTGGCGTTGGGCGGTTCGCCCTGGCAGATTCAGAGACAGCTTTGGATCGAAAACCTGCTGCTCGCGCTGGTGGGAGGAAGCGCAGGAATCGGGGTGGGTTTCGTTGCCCTGCGCGGGCTATTGCTGCTTCTGCCTGAACATTTTCTGCCTGTCGCGCGCGTCCCTCTCGACAGCCGCGTCCTCGGCTTCACCCTTTCGCTTTCTTTGCTCACCAGCGTATTGTTCGGCATGCTGCCTGCACTTACCACGAGAAAAGTCGAGTTGCGGTTCTCGATGGCCAGCCGTGTTGCAAACAGTGCGGGCAGCCTTCGCCTCCGGCAAGCGTTGATTGCGGGCGAGGTTGCGCTGACCGTGGTCCTATTGGCGGCCGCCGGATTGCTTATACGAACGCTCATCCATCTTGAGACCATGCCGCCGGGCTTCAATCCGGTCGGAGTAATCGCCGCTAAGGCCTCTCTGGATGACGTTCGCTATCACGACCCGGCAGCCTTCCGAAAGCTCCTGAATGAGAGCCTCGCCGCCATGCGGGAAATTCCTGGCGTCGAGAACGCCGCCGTCGGACTGACGCTCCCGTATGAGCGCGCCCTGCTCGATTCCGTCATTCTCACCGACGGCCCGCAGGCGGGACGCGAGATTACAACCAACGAGGTGTATCTCACCCCCGGCTATTTCGATACCTTGCATATGCCCGTGGTTGCGGGCCGGGCGTTTACCGAGGCAGACGGCCCGAATGCGCAATTGGTTGTCGTCGTCAACCAAACCTTCGCGCGCAAGTTCTTCCAGGAAACCAATCCCGTCGGAAGCTATCTCAAGTGGAACAATAAGAATCTGTTGATCGTAGGAGTCGTTGGGGACACTGTGCTCTCCTCGGCCTCCAGATTGAACGCTGGCACCGCGCCCTTAACGAGAGAGGAGGCCATTTATCTGCCCGCCGCACAAATGGCGGATGACAAATTTCTCTCGACCCTGCATATGTGGTTCCAGCCGAGCTGGGTGGTTCGTGCCGTTGGACCTTCGCCAGGCCTGACTGCACAGATGCAGCGCGCCTTCGCAAGGGTCGATCCCAACCTGCCTTTTTCCGGCTTCTACTCGATGCGGGATCTTATGGTTACGACGCTCGCGACACAAAGAATCGAGGTGGCGCTGCTGGCCGCCATGGCTTCGCTCGCGCTGTTGCTGAGCGCAGTAGGTATCTTCGCGCTGGTGGCCAATATTGTGGCGCAGAGAACGCGCGAGATCGGCATCCGGATTGCGCTGGGTTCCACGATTCGAAAGACCATGATCCACATCGGCAGGTCGGGAGCGTCCGCATCGGCTCTGGGATTGATCGTAGGGCTGGTTTTGTGCGCGGGCGCGCTTCGGGCTATGCGCAGCGTGCTCTATGGGGTCGGCGTGTATGACTTACCGACTATTCTTCTCGTGATGCTGACGCTCTCTGCTGCGACGATTCTCGCAACGACAGTGCCTGCCTTGAGAGTTGCAAGAATCGACCCGGCCAAGACTTTGCGCGAAGAATAATTGGCGGCGTCTCGCTATGGCGCAACGCCGAGCGCCGAGTAAAGCTCTGCCGGCTTATAGAGCACGCCATTCTTCACGACCAGCGCAGTCTTCCGGATGTCGCTGATGCGGGCCACCGGATCGCCATGCACGAGCGTGAGGTCGGCGAGCTTCCCGGGCGCAATCGAGCCGAGGCAGGAATCCAGTTTCATGATGCGCGCCGCGTTGAAGGTGGCATCCTGTAGAACTTTGTTGGCGGGTATGCCGGCCTGAACATCCAGCTCGAATTCCCGGTGCAACGCGAAGCCGGCAATCGAGTCGGTGCCATCCTCAATGGGAATTCCGGCGCGATACATGGCGCCGACCAGTTCCACCATCTTCGTGAAGGAAGCGCGATACCGCTGGTCCATGCCCGAAGGCGGTGTCAAGCCGCCCGTCAGCAGACTGCGCCGGACCTGCGCGGGCAGCCGCGCGGCAATTGACTCGTAGCCCACCGGGATTCGTCCAGCGCGGGCGTCGAACACGTCTTCGAAGGCGCTCAGCGTGGGGTCGAGCACCGTGTGATGGTCCTGCAGCAGCTTGACGAAAGATTGGAATTCCGGCGAATTCAGGTTCAGATCGGCACCGCGTTTGGCCACCTCGGTAAGGCGGCTGGTGGTGTTGGTGTTCTTCACATCCGGCATGAAGTTCAGCATCAGGAAATTGGTATGCTGGATCTCGTCGTAGCCGAGCTTGACGCATTGCGCGGCGGTCATCTCGGCGGGAATGTGGCCGCTCACACGGAGGCCGTGCTCATGTGCTTCTTTGATAATCACCGGGACCAGTTCCGGCTTTACCGAGCTGTAAATCTTAATCTGGACATAGCCTAAGCGGAGATAATTCTCGACCGCAGCGCGAGCTTCCTCGGGCGTGGAGACAAGCACTTTCGTGGGTCCCTGAAACGGCCCGGGGCTATCGATGATGCCGGCGAGGACGATGCGGGTGCCGATCTCTTTGCCTTCCTCGATGCGCTTGCGGCGCGCCAGCAGGCTTTCGGTATCGTTCGCCAAATCGCGCACCGTGGTCACGCCCGCCGCCAGATTCAGCAGCCCGTCGGGATCGCCGACATGTGCGTGCATGTCCCATAGTCCAGGCAGCAGGGTCTTGCCGGAGGCGTCAATGACCTCGGCTCCAGTAGGCGTTGCGATTTGGCCCGAGGCGCCGACGCTCTGAATGCGGTTCCCGGCCACCACCACGGTTCGATCGCGGAGAAGCTGCGCCGATTCGGCATCGAAGAGATTCGCGTGGGCGAACACCATTCCATTGGGAGCGGAATGCGCCAGCTTGGCGGCGAGATCCGCCGCTCGGCCGTGTGCTGCCTTGTCCTGCGCCTCCTGCAGAGTCTTCGCGGTTGCTTCCCAACCTTGCGGGACGATGGCGTTCCAGGTATCGACCGCGGCAAAAAACGTACGGCGATCATCCAGCCAGACATAGGTCGGAATAAAATCGAGGCCCGTGATGGCGTAGAGAGTCACTTGCTTCTTTTGACCGGAGGCTGTGAGTTCCAGCTCGGCGAGCCGGCTTATGGTTGCCTCGCCTTCCGGCAGCAAAGCGGTCATGCCTCCGTTGTCGAGCGCGGTTTGCGCCAGTAGAGCTATCTCTGCAGGCGTGCCATTGAGGGCCAGATACACGGCCGGGCCGGTTACCTTCTTTTCGCCCGCTTCGAATTCGCTTTTCCAGTGAGCGACGCCCGACTCCTGCGCGTAGCTTTCGTGAACCGTCGATTTCAGATAGTCGTATCCAGTGACGGTCTCCGACACGGGAACGCCTTTGGCGTCCCGCTGAATCACGCTGGTGATTTGCGGTCCCCGGCCGCGATCTTTGTATGAAAAAAGATGTGGAGGCTGCCGTCGGGCGCGGTCCACACGGCCTGTTGTCCGGCGAGGTTGCCCATCAGCAGCATGGAATAACGGGTAGCGGAATCGGGAATACCGGACGGCAGAGGAGATACGGCGATTTGTGTTTGGGCGGGCTTTTGCGCCCAGCAGCAAATGGCCAGCAGATTGGCGATTGCCGTGCGCGTGAAGATCCGCGCGAAAGTTCGATGGATGGGCATGGCAGTTTTCCGATTCTAGGCGACGCCCCAAATTTCCCCTAGCACGCGCTGGAAGTTCGCACCCAAGACCTTTTCGATCACTGCCGAGGGCTGGCCTCGGCGGGCCAACCCCGCTGCAATAAGCTGCATGTGATCCGGCCCATTCAGTTCCGGCACGAACGGATACCGATCCTCGCCTGGAGCAGCGATGCCCAGTTGCTTGCGGCGCGCGATGTCGGCATCGAACTCAGTTTTTTGAGCGGCACTCAGAACAACCTTCTGAATTGAGCCATCGGAGCCGACGCCGACGTGTTCCGCACCGCAAACGTCAATCGCATGTAGGAGGTGATCGAGCACATGCTGGGCCGTGGGAACCGTGGGGGAAGCAACCAGGTAGGGCATAAGGTATACGCCGAAGTAGCCGCCGCGGTCGGCGAGCGATTTAAGAAGATCGTCAGGTTTGTTGCGCGGATGCGGGTAAACGGCAGCGCAGCCGGAGTGGGAAATCAGCACGGGCTTCGAGGAGGCGGCGATAGCCTCCGCTACTGTTCGATAACCGCTGTGGCTCAGATCCACCGCGACTCCGGATTCGTTCATCTTCGTCACCGCCGCATGGCCAGCCTTGCTAAGTCCGGCATTTCCCGGCTCCAGACACCCGTCGCCGAGCGCATTGCGGTTGTTATAGGTGATCTGCATAATGCGCACGCCTAAGTTGCGAAATATCGCGATGCGCGCGAGATTATTTTCGAAGAAAGCAGTGAACTGAAAACCCGGAATGATGCCCAGCTTATTGTCGCTTTTAGCTCGCGCGATATCCGAGTGTCTGCGAACGATTGAGAACGCATCGGGATATTTCTCAATCAAAGCTTCGAGCCAGGCGAGATTCTTGACGGTGCCTTCGAAATCGCTTTCCGAGACGGTACAATTCACGCTGGTAATTCCCGACTGCCGTACCAGTCTCACCAGCTCGGGGTCGGGCAATGTATCTGAATCGAGAAAAGGGCTGCACAGCGAGTCCATGACAATCGCGTTCTTGTACAGTTCTGCGATCTCCTGCGCCGCAGGGCGTGCAAACAGCGGCGAGAACAGCGTTGCGGCGGACGAGGTAAGCGCGGTGAGGTAGAACTCGCGGCGATTCAAGCTAAGAGTTCCTAAAGCATGGGCCGCTTATTCGGGCGTATGCAGCGCTGCGGTCGCGATTTGCAAACGCCGCTCTTCCACCCGGTCGTGCTGGGCCTGCGCCCGCGCGGCGAGCGCCTCAAAATCTTCCCCGGACAAACGGGTGTCCGTCGAGGCGATGATCGACAAAGCCCGCCAAAGCGAAACTCGGCCATGAATGCCGAGGGCGAGAAGTTCCAGCGCCTCAAATGTTCCGAATTCCCGAGAACTCGGATGGCGAAGCTTGAAGCGGCTCGCTTTTTCCGCCATCCAACCCGCCGCCTCTTTGAAAACGGAGCTTTCGGCGCCGACCCGGCCGATTATCCCTTGCAGAAGCTGGCGATCTTCGACCAGTAGCGCCAGCTCGGCGGCGGCGAACGTGCCTAGCGGCTCACCGGCGTGCTGTTGCTCGAAATTCTCAAGCAGCTCAATGGCGAAATTCGAGCCCGCAAGATGATCATGCAGATAAGCGGCCAACGGAGCGGTCATGAGAGTCTGGCGTCCCGGAACGCCTGGGCACTGACACTCAGTATTGCACCGCTGGAAACCGAACCAGGGTGTGGTGTATTATTATTCATAGCAGTGAATAATAATACAAGAGGTCAACGCTAACCAATGGCTGCTCCCATCATCCATCCAGCGCCCCGGCCGCGCGTTACCGGGCTGCGGCACGATCTCGACTTGTCCACTGAAAGTCTGACGGAACTGCTGGAGCTCACGCAACAGATCAAGCAGTCTCGCCAGAGGTTCGCTTCCGCACTGAAGGGACGCTATGTAAGCCTGCTGTTTGAGAAGCCGTCGCTGCGAACTCGCATGACGTTCGAGCTGGCCGTCAAGCAACTGGGTGGGGATTGCGTGGTGCAAACGGGCATGATCGGCGACCGGGAGCCGCTGAAGGACGTAGCGCGAAACCTGGCGCGCTGGACGGACGCGATTGTTGCGCGAACGTTCTCGCAAGCGACGTTGGATGAGTTGGCGCGGTGGTCAGGCATACCGGTGGTGAATGCGTTGAGCGATCTCTACCATCCCTGCCAGGCGCTAGCTGATATGTTTACGCTGAAGGAGCAGTTCGGACGCCTGCGCGGATTGAAACTCGCCTATGTGGGCGATGGCAATAACGTGGTTCACTCACTGCTTTTATGCTGTGCGCGATTGGGGATCCATTGTTCGGTCGCCACGCCGCCGGATTATCAGCCCAAGCCGGAGATTGTGGAGCTTGCCGTCGAGTTGGCGCGCGCATCTGGCGCAAAAATCGAGATCGCGAGCAATCCCGCAGCGGCGGTGAGAGGAGCGGATGCTGTGTATACCGACGTTTGGACCAGCATGGGGCAAGAGTCGGAGGCAGACGAGCGCAAACGAATCTTCGCGCCCTACCAGGTGAACGAAGCGCTGCTCGCGCAAGCGCGCAAGGATACGCTGTTCATGCATTGCCTGCCGGCGAAACGCGGGCAGGAAGTGACAGACGGCGTGATGGAATCGGCCCAGTCCGTGGTTTTCGAGCAGGCGGAAAACCGGCTACACGTGCAAAAGGCGCTGCTGCTGCTGTTGCTGCAATAAGCGCCGCTAGAGGTTAAGAACCGCCGGGCGAGTAGTGTGCCCGCGAGACAGTGCAGAGGAAATGAATAAAGTCATAGCAGAACGAGCGCACAGGCCGTTCGGTGGCCGTTGTGCGCGGTCAATGTTCAAGCGCACAGGCCGCCTTCGCTTCAGCGCGTTGCTGGCCGTTGTGCGCGATAACCACCGAGCGCACAGGCCGTCTTCGCTTCAGCGCCTTGGGGGCCGTTATGCGCGCTAAAGCAACGAAAGTCGCGCTCGCCTACTCGGGCGGCTTGGACACCTCGATCATCATTCCGTGGTTAAAAGAGCATTATCAGTGCGAAGTGGTCGCGGTGTGCGGGGACATCGGGCAAGGCGGCGAGGAACTGGACGGCCTGAGAGAAAAGGCGGTGAAGACGGGCGCGAGCGAAGTCTTCGTCGAAGACATGCGCGAGGAGTTTGTCAGCGACTATATCTGGAAGCTCGTGCGCTCGGGCGCTGTTTATGAGCACAAGTATCTGCTGGGGACGTCGATTGCTCGGCCGTTGCTCGCAAAGCGCCAAGCCGAGGTGGCGCTAAAGACCGGCTGCGATGCGCTGGCGCACGGCTGCACCGGCAAAGGCAACGACCAGGTGCGGTTTGAGCTGACATACAAGGCAATCGCCCCGCGCCTGAAAGTAATTGCGCCGTGGCGCGAGTGGGACATCGTGTCGCGGGAAGACGCGATCGAATACGCCAAAGCGCACAACGTTCCTATCTCCCAATCGACGACAAAGATCTATAGCCGCGATCGCAACATCTGGCATATTTCGCACGAGGGCGGGGCACTGGAAGACCCGGCCAATGCCGCGCCGGACGATATCTGGATGCTGACGAAGAGTCCGGCAGACGCGCCATCGAAGCCGGCCGAAGTGACCATCGGCTTCAAGAGCGGCATTCCGGTTTCGCTCAACGGCCAACATCACTTGAGCGGCGTGGCGCTCCTCGAAGAACTCAACAAACTGGGCGGCGAGCACGGAATCGGGCGCATCGACCTGGTGGAGAACCGCTTCGTCGGCATGAAATCGCGCGGCTGTTACGAGACGCCGGGCGGCGCCATTCTGATGGCCGCAATTCGCGAGCTGGAGGCGATTACGCTCGATCGCGCAACGCTGCATTACAAACAGAAGCTGGCGCTTGATTATGCGGAACTGGTATACAACGGGCTCTGGTTTACACCGCTGCGGGAGTCGCTCGAGGCTTTCTTCGAGAAGGCGTCCGAGCCGGTAAGTGGCGAGATCACGCTGCGGCTGTACAAAGGGAACCTGGAGCCGGTCAGCCGCAAAAGTCCGAATTCGCTGTACAGCTTGGATATCGCCAGCTTCACCATGGGCGAGAGCTATGACCAGAAGGATGCGTTGGGCTTCATCAATTTGATCGGCCTGCCAATCAAGGTTCGTGCTTCGCTTCGCGAATCTTCTTCATGAAGCTTTGGGGCGGCAGATTCGAGAGCGGGCCCTCGGAGGTTTTCGAGGAGTTCTCCGGTTCTCTCCACTTCGACCGCAAGCTGGTGTTCGTGGACATCGAAGGCTCGCAGGCGTTTGCGCGGGCTCTGGCGCAAGCCGGGATTGTGACCGGCGCCGCATGCCGGCAGTTGCTGGCCGCGTTCGATGAGATCGCGGAGGAAGCGCGGGATCCAAATTATTTCGCCGGCGCAGTGGATGAAGACGTCCATACCTTCGTCATCCGGAAGTTGGGTGAAAAAGTTGGCTCGCTTGCGGAGAAAATTCACACCGGGCGCAGCAGAAACGAGCAGGTCTCGCTCGACATCCGGCTTTATCTGAGATCGGCCGCGGACACGCTGTTGCGCCAGATCGCCGACTTCGCCGGAGCGCTCCTTCGACTGGCGCGCCGGTATCCGGAGGCTGTAATACCCGGCTACACGCACCTGCGCCGCGCTCAGGCCGTGCTGTGGCCCCATTACGTGCTGGCGTATTTCGAAATGTTTGCGCGCGATTTCGAGCGCATGGAACAGGCGCGCGCGCGCATCGACGTGATGCCCCTCGGCTCCGGCGCCCTCGCCGGCAGCGGCTTCCCCTTCGACCGGCAAGCGATTGCAGACGATCTCGGATTCGCGGCGATCACGCGCAACAGCATGGACGTTTCCGCGGACCGCGACTTCGCGCTGGACTTTCTCTACGCCTGCAGCCTGATCATGCTGCATTTGAGCCGTCTCGCCGAAGATTGGATTCTCTATTCGAGCGAAGAGTTCAAATGGATGACGCTGCGCGATAACGTGACGAGCGGTTCGAGCCTGATGCCCCAGAAAAAGAATCCCGACTCGCTCGAGCTGATGCGCGGGAAATGCGGCCGCGTTTTGGGCGACCTCACGTCGTTGTTGGTCACTATGAAGGGCCTGCCCATGACTTATGACCGCGACATGCAGGAGGACAAGGAGCCGCTGTTCGACGCCCTTCATCAGACCTCCGGATCGCTTGCCATGGCGAAGATTGTCGCCGAATCTGTGACGCTGGATTGCGCGAAGCCGGCGGAAGCCGCGGCGGAGAGTTGGGTCGTCGCAACGGACCTGGCCGAGGAACTGGCGCGTGCCGGCGTGCCGTTTCATCGCGCGCACCAGATCGTCGGTCAATTGGTGCTCGAGAGCGTGAAAGCCGGCAAGCCGCCGTCCGCCTGGACCGGCGAAGCGCTGGCGGCATTTGCGCCCGAGTTCAAGCCCGATATGGCGCGATTCCTGTCCGCCGCTGAAGGAATGCGGACGCGTGAATTGCCTGGCGGGACTGGCCCGGGCGCGGTGGCCGCAGCTCTTCAGGAAGCCGAGCATCGTTTGGCGGCGATGCGTCAACGCCGGGCGGAAGCATGAACAAAAACTTCCGCCAGGGCCAGATACTGAAGATCATTCGCAGCAAAGGCATCTATACCCAGGAGGAACTGGCGCGCGCGCTGAGCGACTTAGGTATTCAGGCCACGCAGGTGACCCTTTCGAGGGACATGCGCGAACTGGCGCTGGTGAAGACGCCCGAAGGATACCGTCAGCTGCCGGCCGAAACGGGCGGCCCGAGCCTGTCCGATGTGGCCGAAGAGTATCTCCAGGACATCCGGGTTGCGCAGAACCTGGTCGTGCTCCGCACGTCGCCGGGAAACGCGAACACGCTTGCCATCGCGATTGATCGGGAGGAGTTGGAAGAAGTGGTTGGCACCCTCGCCGGCGATGATACGGTACTTGTGATCACTGCCGATGTCGAGCATGCGGGCAAGTTCCGCGAAAGAATGCTGGACCTGATTGCACGCTGAGATTAGTGGCGATGTGTGTGATCGTGTGCATGGGCCTGGCCGGCCTTCATGTGGCAGCCGCTGTCTGAAAGAACGCAGGGAACGTGCTCGAATTGAATGGTGGTGTGGTGGATATTGAAGCTCGCCAGCACCTGGTTGATACATTTCAAGATGCGCTCGCTCTCAGACGGCGGCATGTCTTCGATCAGGGCATGGCAGCTCAGCGCATGGGTGCTGGAACCCAAGCTCCAGATGTGTAAATCGTGAACGTCTAAGACGCCGTCTACTCCACCCATTGCGTCGGTGACGTCTCTAAGCTGAAGGCCGCGCGGCAATCCCTCGAGCAGTATATTGAGCGATTCGCGGATAATGTCCCAAGCCGTGTAGACGATCAGTACGGCGAGGCCAATGGACAGCGCGGGATCGATATAGGTCCAGCCGGTGTAGCGGATGGCAACGGCGCCGATGATAATGGCGCCGGCCCCGACTGCGTCGCCGAGCATGTGAATGAAAGCCGCGCGGATATTGATATCTCCCTTTTGCCCCCTATGCAGCGCCAGCATAATCGCGCCATTCAACACCAAGGCGGCGAACGCAACCCACATCATCATGCGGTCGTCCACGTGCTGCGGACGGAGAATTCGACCCACAGCCTCCCAAAAAATGATCAGTGAGATGAGAATCAATGTGCCGGCGTTCAGGAAAGCGGTGATGACGCCGGCGCGCTGATAGCCGTAGGTCTTGGTGTGATCCGCCGGCTTGGCTTGCAGATAAAGGCCAATGGCGGCCAGTAAAAGCGCCAGCGCATCCGTAAAGTTGTGGCCCGCATCGGAAAGCAGGGCCAGGCTTCCCGAGCGAAAGCCCGCAAAAACCTCAAAGGCGGTGAAGGCGAGCGTCGCAATGAGGGACACCCGCAGAATCCAGCCGGTTCCGTCGGCGTGATGATGGTGATGGCTCAACTACAACCCTCTGATCCCAGTTTACGGCAGAAGCGCAAAGGGCGCGGATGCGCGCCGCCAGGCAGGAAAGGAACTCGCTGGGCCCTTTGGGCGGGGCGCTTGGTACGCGACCGTTTTGCGCGTGTTCCTCAATAGTGCACGGCGCTAAACCGTCCGAATCGAAGTACGATTTGCAAAAGTAACGCGCCCCCGAGGCGAAATCGTCTATTGACACGCGAGATACCTGCTTCCATGATGGCTTCGAAGGGCGTGATGCGTTCGGAACCGTTCTGGTATCTTGCTGCCTTGCTGCTATTTGCAATGTGTCGGATTGCGGGCGAAGGCGCCGCGGAGCCCGCCGCCGATCTCAACGATTGGCTGATCGTTCCGGGCAAGCGAGCGGGGCCGATCACCGCCAATACTACGCGTGCCGATCTGGTCCGCCTCTTTGGCGCGAAGAATGTCAAGGAGGCAGATATCGTAGGAAGCGACGGCGGCCGTGAACCCGGAACAATCGTGTTCGGCGAGCAATCTGACGCCTCGTTGGGTCTCCTTTGGCTGGACGAAACCCCTGACGCCCACCTTCGCAGTATTGTCTTTTGTCATGGTTCGGAAGTTGCGGAGAGATGCCGCTGGCACACAGAAGATCGCGTTAGTTTCGGAACGGGTCTCAAAACTCTCGAGCGCCTCAATGGCCGCAAGTTTAAGCTCAACGGTTTCGATTGGGGTTACGGGGGGCTGATCACCTCTTGGGAGGGTGGCCGCCTGGAGCGCCTCTCGGTTGCCTGCGGGCGCTTGACCCTTCGCCTCGATCCGTCACCCGCCGCCCCCTCAGAAGAACGCAGCGGACTTATCGAACAGGTCGAAGACAATGGCGAGTTCTGGTCTTCCGATGGGCCGATGCAAGCGCTCAATCCCTCGGTGGACCATATGTCCATGTCCTTCCGGGGTTGTAATAGATAGTTGGAGATAAGTCCGTTTGCTCCCGGGCCGGTCAAGCACCCGGTTATGTTCCAGCGCTGGCGCTGGCTCACATTCATACACTGGCGCTATGAGTCCAACGTAATTCGGAGCTTGCTTCCGCGGCAGTTGGAATTGGACACCTGGGATGGCGCTGCATGGATCGGTCTCACGCCTTTCCTGCTCACAGGACTTCGGCTCCCGCGAGGCCCGTCGCTGCCATGGCTCTCCCAATTTCCCGAAACAAACGTGCGCACCTACGTGCGCGGCCCTAACGGTGAGCGCGGCGTTTGGTTCTTTACGCTGGAGGCCGGCCGTTTGGCGGCGGTCCTCGGCGCGCGTGCGCTTTACTGCCTGCCCTATCGCTGGGCCGACATGCGCATCCGCCGCAGCGATCGTATCGTTGAATATGAGAGCCGCCGCAAGTGGCAGTTCGGCTTGGCGCATTCCAGCATTGCCGTTCACTTCGGCGATCCGCAGCCGGCAAGCGACTTCGATAATTTTCTGACTGCCCGTTACCGCCTTTATGCGAGTTGCGGCCGGCGGCTCGCCTTCGCTGAGATCGATCACCCGCCTTGGCCCTTGCATTCTGCTCGGCTCGTGCGGCTTGAACAAAGCCTGATCGAGGGATCCGGCGTGCCGTGCCCTCGCGGCGCGCCGGTGGCGCACTTTTCCCCTGACCTGCTTGTGCGGATCGGAACTTTGCGGCTATATCCTTAATTCGATGCGTGCCTCTCGCTATCGTGATTCAGGATGCGCAACTCCTGCAAATCTGCTATTCTGGGTTCTTAAGCGTTCTCGGCGAGAGCGTCTCTTGGCCTCCAAATAATTGATCCGATAGTCAATGTCATGGAGTCCGACTCGAATGAAGCGCCGGTGTGCAGGCTCCACGACTGATGGAGAAGCCTAAAGGCGCTCGGAGGATTCCCCCCTGCTCTCTTAGGGGTCAATGACGGAGGGCAAGCCGGAAGCTCTCGCCGGGAACGTTTTTGCTTTCCCTTCCATGAACATCCTTTTTATAGGCGACATTTTCGCCTCCGGTGGACGCGGCATCGTCGCCGACAATCTGAATAGGCTGATCACGGAACACAAAATCGATTTGGCGATTGCGAATGCCGAAAATGCGGCGGGCGGATTCGGGATCACCCCGCTCATTGCCGAAGAGTTGCTGGCTCTCGGACTCGATGTTCTCACGGGCGGAAACCACAGCTTCGATAAGCGCGAGATTCACGACTATTTGGGTGGCCAGGAGCGCCTCTTGCGCCCGGCCAACTACCCTCCCGGTTTGCCGGGAAAAGGCATGTACACAGGCAAAGCCCGCAATGGCGTTCCTTACGCCGTGCTGAACCTGCAGGGGCGCGCGCACATGGCTAACATCGATTGCCCGTTCCGCAAGGCCGATCAACTCCTCGCCGCGCTCGATCCGTCTATCAAAATTCGGATTGTTGATTTTCACGCTGAATTGACGAGCGAAAAAGTCGCGATGGGTTGGCATCTCAACGGGCGCGCGACGGCCATGCTCGGCACGCACACCCACATACCGACCGCCGATGCTCGCGTTCTGCCCGGCGGCACAGCGTATCAGACCGACGCGGGCATGACTGGGCCATACGACTCCGTGATCGGCATCGACAAAGAGACAATTCTGCGGCGCTTTCTCACCGGGCTGACAGGCCGCATGGAGGCTGCCCGCCACGGAATTGAGCTGCACGGAGCGATCGTCCGCGCAGACGAACACACCGGTAAAGCGACGAAAATCGAACCCGTCACGTGCACCGGCTGACATGCTCACGCACTCACCGCGACAGGCCGCTAGAACCGGGAAACAATCAGGAATGCGCCCCCGATTGCGATCGCATCCTCGAGCAGCGCGATTGGCAGATCTTTGCCGCCGATCGCTCTGACCAGCCGTACCCGGAGTTCGTAACCGCCCAACGTTCCCACGATTGCGCCGATGATGCCTGCCAGCATACCTCCCGCCCAACCTCCGAGTGCCGCGCCGCATACCGCCCCGGCGACGATACGCGCACCGAATCCTATCGCTGCTTTGCGGCTTGGCGTGTTCGGCAGTTTATCTGCGATCAGCTCCCCGATCGCCAGTACGCTCAGAATATAGGGCGTCGCGGCGAATCCCAGAAAAGCCAGCCGGGTGTTTTCTAAATGCAGCCAGCCGAGGCGCGCCCCCCAACTCACCGCCGCAGGCGCGGTCATTGACCGAAGTCCGGCGATAACGCCAATCAGAAACGCCAGAACGTATGTGGACATGATTGTGGCATCATACCTGACGAGCCTGGCGATTTGGGAACGCTATGCGTCGCCGGCCGCGCTGTCACGGCGGGGCGATTTGCCGGCCTGAGAGCCAGCCGGTTTCTTGGGAGGACTCAATAATCGCTTGGTGTGCCGCAGGAGATTGGCGATTTCGTTCGCGCTCTTTTGTACGACGACATCGGCCCCAGTGCTCTTCGCATTCAGCCCGAGACTGTCTGCAAAGCCGGTCAGCAAAATAATGGGATTCCGGAAATTCCGTTCGCGCAGTTGCGTGATCAGTTGCATGCCATCCACCGGCGTCATTTTATAGTCGGTAATGATCAGATCGAAATTCTGCTGTTCCACCAGCTTTAAGGCGTCCGAGCCACAACCGGCCGGAACGACTTTATAGCCGAGTTCCTCGAGCACCGAGCGGCGCGCCAGCACGCCGTCGCGGTTGTCATCCACCAGAAGAATGACAGCAGGAGCCTCAGCCCGATATGAAGGAGCAGATCGCATCGCGACCCAGTGACCTTACCAAACCACGCGCCGCGTGTCAATGAGCTTCTATCGGCCTCAAAGCGCGCAAGATTCAATCCTTGACAGAAGCGCGATCTTTCTATTCGACCTCACGCGGTGCTTTGTATCCGGCCTTGGCGATGATCTTGTACTTGATCGGTTTCTGCTTCTCGTTTACGATGCGCAAGGGCTCGTTCGTATCGGGATTCACCAGCTCGACCTTGATGTGGCGAAACTTGCCATCTTTTGCCGTGTTGGTCGGGTGATAGGCGAGCGAATATTCGTTGCGCAGAGCTTGTTCAATCTGGCGAAACACGCTCGGGTATTCGCCGAGAAAGCGCGGAAAAAACGCCAATCCGCCGGTCTCTTTGGCGAAGGTCCGCATCTCGTTATCGGCTTGCAGAAAGTCCATGTCGCGCACGGAACTCATGCCACCGCCGCTTTCCGCCATTAGGCGCGCGATTTGAAGAATGCTGATGGAATAAATAGGCACGCCCGATTCCTGCAGCGACTTGCGCGCCTGGTCGAAGGTGATTTTACTGAAGGTGTCCAGGCCGGTCGCAATGACGAGAATGGCTTTGCGGCCTTCAATGCTCGACATCCGGTCTGCCATATCGGTGAGCGCATCGAAAATATTGGATTCGCTAAAGCCGGGTATGCGCAGCCGCTGCATTGCTTCCATGGCCTTGTTCTTGTCTGGCGAGAAATCGGAAAGAATGGTCGTGTGCATGTCGTAGGCGACGACCGCGACATTATCGTCCGGCTTCAGGGTTTGCAGAAATCCGTAAGAGGCTTGCAGGGTTTCATACCAGCCCTGGCTCCAGAAGCGTTGATAACGTCCGCTGAACTCGATGACCATGCAGATGGTGATGGGCGCTTCGCCATGCCCGAATTCTGAGATCTGCTGGGGCACGCCGTCTTCGAGGACGCGGAACTTATCGCGCCCGAGGGTGGGAATAAAGCGGTCGTGATCGTCCAGCACCGCTACGTCCACGCTGACCGTAGTGGCATTGGCACGAAAAGTGGGCGTATCTTTGGGGACATCGGGTTCCTTTGACCTTTTGTACTCCGACGGAATGGGGGCTTCCCCAGGCGGTGGATTGTCGCTCGGCTTTGGCTTCGGCTTGGCAACGGAGTCGCTCGAGCTCGATTCCGGCGATTCCTGCGCGAAAAGGTTCGGTGCAACCAAAAACGTCAAAATTAAACCGAGGCCGGCGAGCCCCGCGGAAAAAATACGATACTTCATCCTGTTTCACCTTAGCGCCGGTCGAATTTCAATGAACGCGGCGATTCCGATGGGAGTCCTGCTTCCGGAGATAAACCTCAAACTTCTTTTTTGCACGGCGCAGCTTCCAGTCTTTGTAACCCAAAGCGACGGGTTGCCAAATTTGGCCGCGCAGCCTTCTGCCTCGTAGGAGAAGATAACCAGCGGCCATTCCGCCAAGTAGAGCGAGTACCGCCACGCCACCGCCTTGGCCGCCCACGGTGGCCATATAGGACTGGAGAAAAACAATGGCGCCGATGATCATCACAAAATACTTGCTCTTGATGGGAATAAGAAAACCCCACAAGATGGTGCGATCCGGGAACATGACTGCGTACGCCATCAAAATGCCATAGACGGCGCCGGCAGAACCTACGGTTCTGATATTTACACCGCTAAAGATGTAGGCTGCGGCAATGACAGTAAGCGCCGCGCAGATTCCGCACACAAAGTAAAAGCGCAGAAACCTGCGCGTGCCCCATAAGCGCTCGAGCTCCGCGCCGAACATCCAGAGCGCCAGCATGTTCCAGATGATGCCGAATCCCTCGTGGATGAACATGTAGGTGACGAGCTGCCACAGTTTGAGCTGCCGGACCACTTCGGCGGGAACCAGTCCCAAGGTGTCGAGAACGGGAGAGAAGACACGCTGGAACAGTATAGGGATGGCGAAGAGAGCGATGTTGACGATCAGCAGCCACTTCAGCCCGACTGGAAACCGGTTCGAGGGAACATACCGATTCACGTATGGACGCGAACTGAAAGCCATCGAGAGAAGCGAATCCTCACTTGAGGATAGCAGAGGAAAACCGGGCACACGCACCCGGCGAGTGTCCACGTCCAGATGCAATATTTGCTTGGGCCGCTCCGCCAGCCCTGCGTTAAGAGGCGTTAGACTTTTCGAACTGGGTGTGGCGCTTTAGAATGCTCGAAGCGAGATTGACTAGGATAGCGATCGCCAACCAGATTAGCCAATTGGATAGCGGGCCGGTTGAGAATACAAAGGTGTCCGTCCAGCCGAGATTGCTTGCCAGGCTCCAAGCGGCGAAGGCATAAGCCGAGAACACAGCGGGTCCCATGAGCGCCGAGAGAAGCGCTCCAAAATTTTGGGCCGTTTCACCGGCCCAGACTCCCGCGCGTGTCAAGGCATTGCTGCTGCTTTGAAGCGCTCCGATCGCCCAGGCGCGTGCTGGTTCGGTTCGTACGGCTAGCGCTGACGTTCTGCTATCGGACATCTGTATGACCCCTGCCTGTTCTCTCGATGCACGCAAAGTTCCGAAAGTTTCCGCAGCGCAATAATTTCGATCTTTCATCGGTTTGCCCGGATTCTTATCGGCACAATACACCTTATAGCCCTGTAAAAAGTGCGGCGGATGACAGGAAAATTGCGCGGCTACGATTACAATTTATTGAATCATTCGCCTGGGATTATAGACTTTTATATCTCGTGCTTTTCGGTATGGCATATCTCTCAAACAGATGGGAGACAACGGCAAAAAAGCTGATGATTTTGCTGTCCCTTCGAATGCGAGGTGGCGTCCTCGGTGCATCTTGGGTCTGCGGCTTATACTTTCAGCATGCAAAAGATCAAGACCGCGATCGTAGGCACGGGTTTCATGGGCAAGGTGCATGCCGAAAACGTACGGCGATTGGGCAACGTCGAGATAGCAGCGGTAGTGGGCAGCAGGCTCGAAACAGCCCGCAAATTCGCTGAAAGTGCTGGGATTCCGGTCGCCACAGATAAATTGAGCGATGTCTTGGCCAACAAGGAGATCGCGGCGGTTCATATTTGTACGCCGAACGTAGACCACTTCCCGATGTCGCTCGCGGCGCTCGATGCCGGTAAAGCCGTGCTCTGTGAAAAGCCCATGACCATGAACGTGCAAGAGGCGCGGCAATTGGTAACGGCAGCCAACGCGAAGAATGCAGTGAACTGCGTCCAGCACAATCTACGCTATTACCCGGTGGTGCAGCAGATTCGGCAGATGGTCGCGCACGGCGATTTGGGCGAGGTGCTGATTGTACAGGGCACCTATTCGCAGGATTGGCTGTTATACGACACGGATTGGAATTGGCGTCTGGATCCGAAATCGAACGGTAAGCTGCGCGTGATGGGCGACATTGGCTCGCACTGGATGGATATGATCCAGCATCTGACCGCATTGAACATTACCGCAGTATGTGCGGACCTGGCGACGTTCCACAAAACGCGCAAGCGGCCGAAAGGATCGGTGGAGACGTTTTCGGGCAAGAAGCTGCAGGCCGGCGATTATGAAGAGTTTCCCATCGACACGGACGACTTCGGCATGGTGATGCTACGGTTGGGTGCGCGAGCGCGCGGCGCGTTCACGGTGAGCCAGATGTCGGCGGGGCGGAAGAACAAATTCGAGTTTGAGATTTTCGGGACGAAAGCGGGCGTGGCGTGGAATCAGGAAACACCCGACCTGTTGTGGATTGGACACCGCAACGATCCGAACCAGATCATCGTGAAGGATGGATCGCTGTTTTATCCGGCGGCTGCGGAGTTCGCGGATCTGCCGGGCGGCCACAGCGAAGGCTACGACGATTCGCACAAGCAGGTATTCAAACATTTCTATGCGCGGGTGGCGGATCCGGCGGCGCCGGTCAACTACCCGACGTTTGAAGACGGGCTGCATGGCATGATTCTGCTCGAAAAGGTTGCCGAGAGTGCAGCGAAACACGCATGGATAGAGGTGTAGCTGGCGAAGGGACTTAGGCATGGACATCGAGTGGGTGCGGCGGCATTGCCTCTCGTTTCCGCATGCGACCGAGCAGGTGCAGTGGGGGAACGATCTGCTGTTCAAAGTCGGCGGGAAAATGTTTGCCGTCATGTCGCTCGAGCCGGCGCCGGTGTTCGTATCTTTCAAGTGCACGCCGGAGATGTTTGCCGAATTGACAGAGCGCAGCGGCATTCGCCCGGCGGCCTACATGGCGCGGAACCAATGGGTGTCGCTCGAGAACGAAGACGCACTACCGGCCGCGGAGACGAAGAAGTTGCTGCGGCAATCGTATGAGTTGGTGTTTGCGAAGCTGCCGAAGAAGCTAAGGGCGGAGTTGGTCGGTCCTGAAAAGTAAATACTCGCCGAGCCTATTTTTTTGCGAATAAGCCGTCAATCGCCGGAGATGGTGGATGCGAATACAAGAATGCAACACTGACAATGCTGTCCCATTTCGCTCTGAGCTCCTTCCATGGGGCGCTCCTGATCGCAACGAGTCTCTCTGGATCCTGAACGAGAAACCGATTCGCCGCAAGGTGATTTCCTTTGGTTCTTACGATTACCGTTAGCCCTTGGAAGGTTAAGAGATCGTGCTCAAGAATCTTCTTCCCTGACATATTGCTGATGAGGTGCTTTTTGAGGAGGTCGATCCCGCGTTTCCTCAAATCCGCCTCCGCGGCTGCCGATTCGCGATTTGAGAAGATCCCTCGTTCGCGCCGTTGAGAATATTCCATGTCAGCCCTGAGGTGTCCCGCCTAGCCCAACGCCTCATCGATATCCCACAGTAAGTCTTCCAAATCTTCTAAGCCGACCGAGAGGCGTACTAACTCGGGAGTTACTCCGGCAGCTTCCTGTTCCGCCAGGCCGAGCTGCTGATGAGTGGTCGAGGCCGGGTGAATGACTAAGCTGCGGGAATCGCCAACATTCGCTAAATGCGAGAAGATTTTCAGGTTATTGATGAATTTTTTGCCGGCTTCGTACCCGCCCTTCACTCCGAACGAAAACACGGCGCCGGCGCCCTTTGGCGTGTACTTCTGGGCAACCTTGTAGTACGGGCTCGACGGCAGCGATGCGTATTTGACCCACTCGACCAGATCGTGCTGTTCGAGATGCCGTGCGACACCGAGCGAGTTTTCGAGATGCTTGTCCATGCGCATGCCCAGCGTTTCGATGCCTTGCAGGAAAAGGAACGAGTTGAAGGGACTCACGCACGGCCCGATGTCGCGCAACCCCTCGACCCGCGCTTTAATGATGAAGCTGATGTTGCCGAAGGTCTGCCAAAAGTTCATGCCGTGGTAAGCGCGGGAGGGCTCAGTGAACTGGGGAAAATTGCCGTTGTCCCAGGGGAATTTGCCGCCGTCCACGATAATGCCGCCGATGGAATTGCCGTGGCCGCCCATAAATTTCGTAAGTGAGTGCACGACGACATCGGCTCCGTGATCGATAGGGCGCGTGACATAAGGCGTGGCGAACGTATTGTCGACCACGAGCGGGATACCGTGTTCGTGTGCAATGTTGGCGACCGCTTCGATATCGAGCACGTTGCTGCGCGGGTTGCTGATCGTCTCGCCATAGAGCAGCTTGGTCTTGGGCGTAATGGCTTTGCGGAAATTTTCCGGATCGTCCGGTTCGACGAACACGATGTCGTAGCCGAGGCGCCGCATGGTGACGTCGAGTTGCGTGAACGTGCCGCCGTAGAGCGTGCTCGCGGAGACGATCTGGTCGCCCGGCGCGGCAATGGTAGACAGCGCAAGAAATTGCGCCGCTTGGCCGCTCGCGAGGGCCAATGCCGCGACACCGTTTTCGAGCGAAGCCACGCGAGTTTCGAGCACCGCGGTCGTCGGATTCATGATGCGCGTGTAGATGTTGCCGAACTCCTGCAGCGCGAACAGGCGGGCGGCGTGATCCGTATCGTCGAAGGTGAAAGATGTCGATTGATAGATCGGGACGGCTCGCGCGTGCGTAGTGGGGTCGGGATCGTAGCCTGCATGAAGCGCGCGAGTGTTGAAACCGAGCGGGCGGCTAATGTCTTTGGCTGGCATGGAACTCAGTATATGTGGCGAGTGTAGATTCTACGCGTTTCTGCGGGTACACGGGTTCCAGCCGGCGAGTGCGATGCCAACAGCCAGGCAGGACCATGCGAAACAGTCGCCATGGCGGGCGTAAAAAGTGGTGCTCTCTACGGCGCCATAGCGCATCAACGCGCCAATTTGCTGATAGGACGGTAAGCGGCTGGTGATGCGGCCGGCGGGATCGACAACGGCGGTGATTCCATTGTTGGTCGAGCGAATGACGAAACGCCGATTTTCGACGGCGCGCATGCGGACCAACAGAAGATGCTGCTCGCGCGCGTCGCTGTGCCCGAAGTAGGCATCGTTCGAAAGATTGACTAGCACGTCGGCGCCCTTTCGCGAGAACTGGCGCACGAAATTCGGAAACGCCGATTCATAACAGATGAACACCCCCAGGCGGTGACCGGCTGCGGGAAGCACTTTGACGTCCTTGCCAGGCACGAAATCGCCAGCTTCCTGCGTAATGCGATTGACGAAAGAGAACAGCGGCGGAACGAATTCCCCGAAGGGCACCAGGTTGACCTTGTCGTAGCGGCCACTCTCCAAACCATCGGGCCCAAGCAGCACCGCTGAGTTCATGGGCTGATGCGCAGCCGTATAGCCGATGGTGCTGAACAGAAAATAGCCGTGATCACGCGCGATCTGCGAGGTGGCTTCGCGGAACTCCGGATCGTCGTAATAATAGAGCGGCGCCGGCAGCTCAGGCCAGATGACGAGCGGCGCGGGTACCATCCGCGACAGCAGGCTGAGCTGCTGTTCGACCTTTTCTTGTAACAGACTGGTCCATTCCAGGTCGGGATTGACGTTCGGCTGGACAACGAGCGCCGTGTTGTTTGCAGGTACACCCTCCGGGATGGTAGGAAGCAGCCAGAGAAGCGGCAACGCAAGCAACGGGAGCAGACGCGTGCGCGGCTGCCGCAGGATCACGCAAGCGAGTCCAGCCGCGAGCATCGCGAAGACAAATGAGACGCCATAAACGCCAAGAAAAGGCGCGACGCGCAGCGGCGCCGACATATCGATCGCGGCGTTGCCGAGATCGAGCCAGGCGAATCCAAACGTGGCGTGCGTGCGCTCGAGGCCAGTCCAGAGTGCGGCGACTGCCGGGATCGCGTAGGAGCGCTGCATCAGCGGCCCCGCGAGCCAACTGAAGAACGCTAGGTGAAGGCCCTTCAGTATCGCAAACAGAAAGAACGACGCCCACCCGCCCCAGCGCCCCATGCCGCCGTACACTTCGAGCACAAATTGAATCCAGGTACAGACCAGAAACCAATAGAGAATCCCGGCGGCCCAGCCATAGGTGAAGCGTTGCCACCCGTTAGGCGTGCGGGCAAGGGCGATCAGAAGAGGCGTCAATGCGACAGGCGCAAGAATGCGGAAATCGAATCGCGGAAACATTGCGACGAGCAGGAGCGCGGAGAGCAGCGACAGGCCCGCGTTCAGCAGGACTCGGCGGTAGTAGGGCGAGAACGATTGCGCGAGCCTAGGCATGCGCCTGGGCAGAGTCATCCTGGACGCGCTGCGCGAAAGCCGCGCCACTGACTTGATCGGCCATATAAGAGCTGCGGACCAAGGGCCCGCTGAAGACCATTTGGAAGCCGAGCGAGAGCCCGTAATCGCGATAGGCGTCGAATCGAGCGGGTGTGACGTATTCGGAGACGGGCAGATTGCGCCGGGTCGGCTGAAGATACTGTCCGATGGTGGCTACGTCCACCTTGGCGGCGCGGATGTCGCCTAAGAGTTGGTGGACTTCGTCGACAGATTCACCCAGCCCCACCATCAAACCCGACTTCGTCAGTGCGCCAGGGCAGTACTGCTTCGCAAACTGGAGGACGCGCAGCGACTGCGCATAATCGGCCTGGGGGCGCGCGCGGCGGTAGAGACGGCGCACGGTTTCCATATTGTGATTGAAAACGTGAGCACCGGCGTCGAGCACGCGGGCCACGGCCTCGAGGTCGCCGCAGAAATCGGGCGTGAGCACCTCCACTTGGGCGTGAGGCAGCGCCTGACGAACACGGCGCACCGTTTCCGCGAAGTGATGCGACCCGCCATCGGGCAAATCGTCACGATTGACAGATGTGATCACGACGTAGCGCAGACGCATGCGCGCGGCCATTTCGGCGACCTGCGCGGGCTCGGCAGCATCGAGCGAAAACTCGTGCTTTGCTGGCGAGCCTTTGGGAACCGAGCAGAAGCCGCAACCGCGCGTGCAGAGATTGCCAAGGATCATGAAAGTGGCGGCGCCGCGATGGAAGCACTCGTGAATATTCGGACAGCGGGCGGATTCGCAGACAGTGTGAAGCCGACGCTGCCGAAGCTCGGTTTTCAGGCGATGTACTGATTCGAAATGCGTTCCGCCCTTCCGCAGCCACGCGGGCAAGCGGGGCTGGGCGGGCGCGCCGTCGATCTGAACGAGCATGGGCGGAAATGTGGTCACGAAGCTTCATTCTGGCATGGGGCGTCGAGCGTCGCTGGCGTGCTTTCGCAGCGTCTTGACATGTTTTGCGGCATCCTAATAGACGGTGCAATTGGACATGAGCTACACCTTTGACCCGGTTGTCGAGCGCTGGTTCAGAGAGCGCTTCGGCTCACCAACCGAACCCCAGGCTCTCGGCTGGCCTGAGATTGCCGCTGGCCGCGATACGTTGATTTCTGCACCCACCGGTTCGGGTAAGACGCTGGCCGCGTTTCTGATCTGCATCGATCGGCTCGTGCGGGCGGCCCGCGCCGGAACGCTGAAGGACGAAACGCAGGTGGTCTATGTCTCGCCCTTGAAGGCTCTGAGCAACGACGTGCATCGCAACCTGGAAGCGCCGCTGGCCGAGATTGCAGCCCTGGCGGAGCGCGAAGGCGTCTCCTTGATGACCATTCGAACGGCCGTGAGGACTGGCGACACGCCGATGCTTGAACGCACCCAGATGTTGAAGAAACCTCCGCACATTCTAGTGACCACGCCGGAGTCGCTCTTCATTCTGCTGACGGCGGAGAAGCCGCGCGCCATGCTGCGCTCGACAGCAACCCTCATCGTCGACGAAATTCACGCCCTGGCCGATGACAAACGCGGTTCGCATCTGGCGCTGTCGCTCGCCAGGCTGGATGTGTTGACGGGTAAACGGCCGCAACGAATCGGCCTTTCCGCGACCGTGAAGCCCATCGAAGAAGTGGCGTGCCTGCTGGGGCCGGACACGCGCATCGTGGACGTCGGGCACCGGCGCGAGATGGAACTGGCAGTTGAGATTCCACGCGATGAGCTCAGCGTGGTCGCCAGTACTGAGATGTGGAACGAGATTTACGATCGGGTTGCAGAGTTGATTCTGGCGCACCGCACCACGCTGGTGTTTGTGAATACCAGGCGGCTCTCGGAGCGCGTTGCGCACGCGTTGGGAGAGCGGCTGGGCGCGGATGCCGTGCTTCCTCACCACGGAAGCCTATCGCGCCAGCTCCGCTTGGATGCCGAAGCCCGACTGAAAAGGGGCGAGCTGCAAGCCGTGGTCGCGACTGCATCTTTGGAATTGGGCATCGATATTGGAACGGTCGAGCTGGTCTGCCAGATTGGCTCGCCGCGCTCCATTGCCGTCGCGCTGCAGCGGATCGGGCGATCGGGGCATTGGGTGGGAGCCAAGCCCAAAGGGCGATTGTTCGCGACCACGCGAGATGAACTCATCGAATGCGCGGCGCTCATTTCGGCGATTCGCAAGGGCGAGCTGGAGCGAATAGAAATCCCGGAGAACGCGCTGGATATTCTGGCGCAGCAGATTGTCGCCGCCTGCGCCGCGGAAGCTTGGAACGAGGACGATCTCTACGGCCGTTTCCGTGCCGCTTATCCATATCGGAACCTGCCGCGTGAAGATTTCGACGCGGTGATCGAGATGTTGTCGGAAGGCATTGCGACTTCGCGCGGGCGCAGCGGGGCCTTACTGCATCGCGACCGGGTAAACGGGCGAGTGAAGGGCCGGCGCGGCGCGCGCTTGGCTGCGATTACGTCGGGCGGCGCCATCCCGGAGAACGCTAACTATGCGGTGATTGTGGAGCCGGACGCAAAGACGGTGGGGACTCTCGATGAAGATTTTGCGATGGAGAGCCTGGTCGGAGACGTGTTTCTCCTCGGCACGCATTCCTGGCGCATCAAGCGCGTGGAGCCGGGACGCGTGCGTGTGGAAGATGCCCATGGGGCCGCGCCTTCCATTCCGTTTTGGCTGGGCGAGGCGCCGGGACGCTCGCGCGAATTATCGGCTGAGGTGACGCGCGTTCGCGAACGCATCGTGGCGGATGACGACCCGATACCCGAATTCCTTATTGCCGAGTGCGCTCTCGACGAAGCGGGCGCGAAACAGGCTGCGGCTTACGTGCGCGCGGGAACGGCCGAGCTCGGAGTGCTGCCATCGCAGAAAACGATAGTGGCCGAGCGCTTTTTCGACGAGGCCGGCGGAATGCAATTGATCCTGCACGCGCCGTTCGGGTCGCGCATTACTCGGGCCTGGGGATTGGCGCTGCGTAAACGATTTTGCCGCACTTTCAATTTCGAATTGCAGGCTGCGGCGACCGACAACGGCCTGGTGCTGTCGCTCAGCGATCAACATTCGTTCCCGCTCGAGCTGGTGTTCGCGTTTTTGAAACCGGGCGGTGTGGAGGACGTGCTGCGGCAGGCGCTGCTTGCCGCGCCTATGTTCGGCGCGCGCTGGCGATGGAACACAACGCGAGCGCTGGCCGTTTTGCGTTTCGGAGGCGGGAAGCGCGTGCCGGCGCCGATTCAGCGCATGCGGGCCGATGATCTGCTGGCGGCCGTTTTCCCGGATCAGGTTGCCTGCGGCGAGAATCTCACCGGGCCGATTCGGATTCCGGATCATCCCCTGGTCAAGGAAACGATTGAGAATTGCCTGTACGAGGCCATGGACGTGAACGGGTTGCGGCGGATTCTCGAAGACATCGACCAGGGCCGCATTCGCACGGTGGCAATCGATACGTCGCAAGCTTCGCAGTTTTCACATGAGATCTTGAACGCTAATCCGTATGCCTATCTGGACGATGCACCGCTCGAAGAGCGCCGCACGCGGGCCGTGCAGTTGCGGCAGCGATTGGGAACGGATGTGACCGGTGGCGAAGGCGTGCTCGATCCCGCAACCGTCGAGGAAATTTCCGCCGAGGCGTGGCCGGAAGCACGAGACGCCGATGAATTACATGACGCAATGCTCACGCTGGTGCGAATGCCGCCGGTCGAGGGATGGCAGGAATTCTTCGCGGAGTTGCTGGCGGCCGGACGGGCTTCGGCGATCGCTCGCCAAGACCTGAGCTTTTGGGTAGCTACAGAACGCCTGACGCTCGCCGACGACTCAGCGGCAGTGGTGGGCGGCTGGATGGAGTCGTCGGGTCCGGTGACAGTGCCGGAATTGTCGGCGAAGGTTGCGCTGCCTTCGGATGCAGTCGAGGCGGCGCTGTTGCGGCTAGAGGCGCAAGGGCAAGTGCTGCGCGGCCATTTCCGGAGGCCCGAGGGCGAAACAGAGTGGTGCAACCGCCGCATTCTTGCGCGCATTCATCGCGCCACGCTAGGGCGCCTGAGGCGCGAAATAGAGCCCGTGACCGCTTCGGATTTCGACCGCTTCTTGCAAGCCTGGCAGCACGTCGCGCATGGCGCGCAATTGCACGGCGCGGACGGCGCGCTTCAGATTATTCGACAGCTACAAGGGTATGAGATCCCCGCCGCGGCCTGGGAATCCGAGATCCTGGCGCGCAGGATTGCAAAATACGAGCCCGGCTTTTTGGACGAGCTTTGCTTTTCGGGCGAAGTGATGTGGGCCAGAGTCTCGCCGCATCCGGCGCTGGCCGAGAACCGGCGTGTGCGGCCGACGCGCATCGCGCCCGTCACGTTGTTTCTGCGCGAGGACGCGGACTGGTTGATGAGCGGAAGCGGTGAAAAGGATTCTTCCTCGCTGTCGCATGCGGCGCGCGAGGTATTGGCAGCCCTGGAGCGAAACGGCGCTAGCTTCTTCGTCGATCTGACGCGGCACACCCACCGCTTGGCGAGCGAGGTAGAAGACGGGCTTTGGGAACTACTCGCCGGGGGATTTGTCACTGCCGATGGCTTTGATAACTTGCGCGCGCTGATCGATCCCAAGCGTCGGCGCGGCGAAGGGCGGGGCGAACACAAGCGGCCGCGTCACGCGGCGGGCCGCTGGGCGGTATTACCCAGCGTGCAGTCGGTAACCAGCGCCGAGCAGCGCCTTGAGCGTTTTGCGCAGCAGTTGCTGATGCGATGGGGCGTGCTGTTGCGAGATCTGCTGGTTCGGGAAACGCTGGCGCCGCCGTGGCGAGACCTGCTGCCGGTACTCCGAAGGATGGAGGCGCGCGGCGAGATTCGGGGCGGGCGCTTCGTTTCCGGTTTCACCGGCGAGCAGTTCGCGCGGCCGGAAGCGCTCGAGTTGTTGCGCCTGATCCGGCGCACCGCCGATGCGAGGCCGAGCGCGGCCGTCTCAAACGCCGATCCGCTGAATCTCAGCGGGATCATACTTCCCGGCCCGCGAGTAAGCCGACTAATGGCGATGATCGGATCGAATTCTCTGGCGGCAGAGATTCAAGCCAAACCCGCCTGAGGCGCAATAGGCGCGATGATAGAAACGAATGCCAACCGGCAATCTCGATGTGCTTCACGCTGAATCGTACGATCGAAGCTTAGCGGACGCGGAGGCGACTCTCACCCAATTGGCGGGATTGTTTCTGCAAAACCGAACCTCCGAACAGGAGATCGAGCAGGGCGCTCCAGACAATCGATCGCCGGACCTGGAGGCGCGCTATCGCGCACTTCTCGATCAGATCCCGGCAATTGTTTTCATGGCCTATCTGGATGAGGGCAACAGCGAAGCATATGTAAGTCCGCAAATCGAGCACTCGCTTGGTTTTTCTCCGAACGAATGGCTGGAGGATCCGATCCGCTGGTATGAGCACATCCATCCGGACGATAAACATCGCTGGAGCATAGAAGCCGCTGAAATGTTTTTATCCGGGAAGCCGCTGCGTTCTGTATACCGGGTTATCGCGCGAGACGGGCACACGGTGTGGTTCCATTGCGAAGCTAAAATGATCCGGCATAGCGACGGGCGGCCCTGGTTCATTCACGGCGTGGGAGTGGATGTCACGGAACTGAAGCGCGCTGAACAGGCGTTTCAGGAGGAGCGCAATGTTCTCTCGGCCATCCTGGACACGGTGGGAGCCTTGGTCGTGGTGCTCGACCACGCCGGCCGAATTGTTCGTTTCAACCGTGCCTGCGAGCAAACCTCAGGGTTTTCGTTTGAGGAGGTCAAGGGCAAATTTTTCTTGGAGGTCTTGCTCGCTCCCGACGAGCGTGAGCGCTTCGGCGCGATGTTCGAACGGTTTCGGGTGGGCCGCCCGATCGAAGAGTTCGAGAGTTACTGGACCACCCGGGACGGGTCGCGGCGGTTCATCAGTTGGTCGACCAGGATGCTGGCAACGGGTAATGGCTCGGCTGGATACGTAATCGCAACCGGAGTGGATAGAACGGAGCGGAAGCAGTTGGAGCAGGCGATTCTCGAAACCAGCGTGCGCGAACAGCGCCGGATTGGACAGGATCTGCACGATGGCTTGGGTCAACATCTTACCGGAGTGGCATTTCTAAGTAAGGTGCACGAGCAGAAGTTGGTGGATAAGTCACTGCCTGAGGCAGTGGATGCGGCGAAAATCGTCGGCTTAGTAAATGAAGCTATACATAAGACCAGGCAACTGGCTCGGGGATTACTGCCGGTTCTGTCGGATTCATTCGGTCTGATGTCGGCACTGCAACAGTGGGCGGGCGAAGTAGAAGAATTGTTTCACATCGAATGCCGCTTCCAGTGCGACGAACCCGTTTTAGATCTGGACGAAACCTGCGCCACGCACTTATATCATGTTGCGCAGGAGGCAGTACATAACGCGATCGAGCATGGAAGGGCCACGCACATAGTCATCGGCTTGAGCGCGGGAGAGGGAGAAGGCGTACTTACAATTCTCGACAACGGGTGCGGGATTCCTGAAGTTCTCCCAAATCACTCCGGCATCGGCCTGCGAATCATGAAGTATCGCGCGGGGATCATCGGCGGCGCGCTGCGCGTGGAACGTGTGGCGCATCATGGAACGCTGATTACTTGCACCTTCGCGATCAGTAGGCGTGCGGAAAGGGACGCCTCGCTCGGGTCTTCGCAATTTAGGGAGTGAGGCGATTGATGTCTCGCGGGAACAACGTCGTTTCACGCAAATTTCCACAACCGATGAGTTGCATGAGGAAGCGCTCCAGGCCAATTGCGAACCCACCGTGCGGCGGCATGCCAAACCGGAAAGCATCCAAATAGCCGGCGAACGCCTCAGGCGGGAGATTGCGATCCGTCAAAGCTTTTACATAGTCCTCATAGCGGTGGAGACGTTGACCGCCGGTCACCAGCTCGACGCCGCGGAACAGCAGGTCGAATCCATTCGCGTATCGCGGATCCTCGGGGTTGGGGTGAGTGTAAAACGGCCGCTTTGCCATCGGATATCCAGTAACGAAGAGGTAATCGGACTGATATTCGCGCAACGCCCATTCCGCCAGCCACCGTTCATGTTGCGGGCTTAAGTCCAACTCCCCGCTGCAATCTTCCCCGTATTGATCCTGAATCAGCTTCTGCGCTTCCGGAAAATAGATGGTGGGAAATTTCTGCGGCGCCGCCGGAAGATCCACTTTCAACTGCTGCAGTTCCGTGGCGGCATGCGTTTTCAGGCGATCTAACATCGCCCTAATCACCCCCGACAGAAGCTCCATCACCTCGGTATAGTGATCGATGAAACCCAACTCGACGTCCAGGCTTACGTATTCGTTCAAGTGCCGAGTGGTCGAGTGCGGCTCGGCGCGGAAAACCGGCGCCACTTCAAACACGCGTTCGAACACTCCGACCATGATTTGTTTGTAAAATTGCGGGCTCTGCGCCAGATACGCGGTCCGGCCGAAGTAATCGAGCGCAAAGACATTCGCGCCGCTCTCCGTCGCCGAGGCAACGATTTTCGGCGTGGTGATTTCCGTGAAGCCGGCGCTGCTCAGGTGTTCCCGGAACCCGGCCATCAACTGGGCCGAGAGCTTAAAGATTGCCCGCCGATCCGGATGCCGCAAGCCAAAGGCCGCATTATCCAGAAAAGTGTCGATGTTGACCTTGAACACTGCCTTGTTAATCGGGAACGGTACAACATCGTTCACCGCCGAAATCACCCTCAGCGTGGGGTCGTGCATTTCATAGCCCTGCGGCGCATTCTTTTCGGCGACCACCGTGCCGGCGATTTCAAGAACGCTCTCGTCCTGAAGAGCGCTAAGCGCATCCAACTGGTCCTTCTCAGTCACCACGATCTGCGCCGTGCCTGTGACATCGCGAAGCAAAAGAAAGCCCACTTTGCTCAGGCGCCGAAAGTTATGCATCCATCCGGAAACCCGGATGGTCTCATTGACATGTTGATCGAGCTTCGCGAGGGGGATTCTATTCATTTTGGGTTTTCATGGGTGAATCCGCAGATCTCGGACTCAGAGTATCACCTCGCAAAACGCGCGCCGGGCCAGCAGCAGACCTCAGGCGCCCGAGCTCGAGCCCTGCGTCTCATACTTATAAAGCGGAGCGTAACGGCGGCCTAACCTGGGCGCGGAAGCGGAGAAAAACGGATAACGCGAAACGCCCATTGGGCGGGCTGCCGAGGCAGCGAAAGACGGCCGCGCGCAGGATTTATTAAATAGTTTCAATAGTTTACGGAAATTTAGCGCTCGGTAAGAAAAGCCCGTCGAGAGTTTTGCCACATCGCGCTTTACTTAATGTCGAAATTCTCTTAAAATCAACCCCAGACCAAGACCAAATAGAATACGTATACTAGAAAGTCGGTGCCTTTAGGAGTGAGGCACTGAAACGATCTGTAGCTTTCTGGCAGTATCTGAAAGCGTGGTGAACCCCTGGAACTCCGCTTGCGGGAAAGCCTTTCCCCAAGTGAGAAAAGCGAAGCTATGTCCAAATTCGCAGCCCCACGGACGTTTATCAGTGACACTGTCGAGCCTTGCGACGATGGCTTAAGCAGTTCGCTAGTGGCGGAAAAAAACTGGTTCGCCGTCTTTACCGCGCCCCGGCACGAGAAACGAGTAGAAGAACATTGCCGTGTCCGGGAAATCGAGAGCTTCCTTCCGCTATGCCAGATGCAGCGTCGCTGGAAAGACGGATCGAAAGGAACACTGCAACTCCCATTGTTCGCAAGTTACGTCTTTGTTCGCATTGGCTGCGGCGGCCGCATACCGGTGCTCGGCATTCCGGGTGTGATATCGATCGTAGGTGGCGGCCGGGAACCCGCGTCCCTCCCCGATTCCTACATTCGCCTCCTGCGGGAAGGCCTTCAGTTAGGAAAGATCGAGCCGCATCCGAATCTCACCTTAGGGGCCAGAGTCCGTATTCGTTCAGGGGTGATGGCCGGCATGGAAGGCATCCTGCTCCGCAACAAGAACGATTTTCGCGTGGTGCTCGCGCTGGCGATGGTTATGAAGAGCATGAGAGTCGAGGTCGACAGGGATGACATAGAGCCTGTCGACGGGGCCTCCAGCGTCGACTTGTGCTACGCGGCGGGCGCTTAAGTTCCATCGGCCCGTTTAATCCCCGATCTTCACTTTCTCATCATCTGGTTCGCTCAAACCTGGGACTTGCAGTTCCAGACGGACTCCCGACCGTATGTATCCTTCTTCAGCGGTTTCAACGAAACAAGCCGAGACTGACCGGCCGAACGGCGCGCCGCAGCCGGCGGAGCTGAGCAACGCCGAGCGCGATTCCCTGATTGAGCTGGGAGACGGAGGGCCGAGCGTCGCGTCGATTCCCGATTCCGAAGGCCGTTGCTTGTACGATCTCGTCGCGGCTCAAGCAGAGCGCAGCCCTGAAGCGATCGCGGTGATCGAACAGGCCGGCGAAATGACGTACCGGCAGTTAGTTCAGCGCGCCAACGGCTTAGCGCACCGGTTGCGCGAGTTAGGCGTTGCTGCGGAAACCAGAGTCGCTATTCTGACTGATAGATCGGCCGAATCCCTCGTGGGCCTCCTGGGCATATTGGCCGCCGGAGCAGCCTATGTGCCGCTCGATCCGGCGCATCCGGACGAGCGCCTGGCGTTTGTCCTCGCTGACGCTTCGACGCGGGTGCTTCTGACGCCGGCGGCATTAACCGAGCGGGCAAATAGCGTCGCGCAACGAGCCCTGCCGGCGAACAAATTAGTCATCGTCGCAGCCCCACCGGCCAGCGCATCCCCGCCACCTTCCTCGGCCGTCCCGGCGAACGCCGCGTACGTTATTTACACCTCCGGTTCGACCGGCACGCCGAAGGGTGTCGTCGTCGAACATCGCGGCGCCGTGAATCTGGTCGAAAGCTTCATTGCGCGGCACAATTTCGCCGGCCACCGCCTCTTGATGATCCCGCCGCTCTTCTTCGATGCCTCCGTCGGCGATATCTTTCCAGCGCTGGCTGTCGGAGGCACGCTCGTGCTGCATCCCGCGCCCGCCGAGCTGGGTTGTTCGGAGCTCGAACAGTTTTGTCGCGAATTCAGGATCACGGCCATAGATGCGCCGACGGCATTGTGGCGCCGTTGGACAGAGGGCTTCGCTGCCTCCGCGCACAATGATGCGCTCCTGCCCCATCTCGCCTTGCTGATGTTCGGAGGTGAGAGTGTATCGCTCGAGCAAGTGCGCCGTTTTGCCCAACTGACCCAGAATCGGGTGCTGTTGGCCAATCACTACGGCCCCACCGAAGCCTCCGTCTGCGCGGCGATGTTGACCACGCGGGACGGCTCGGAGCTGAGCGGCGCAGATCTCCCGATAGGAAGACCGCTGCCCGGAGTTCGCGTTTACCTGCTCGATGAACACCTTCGGCTGGCGCCAAGAGGGGCTGAGGGAGAACTGTGCATCGGTGGCGTAGGTGTCGCTCGTGCATATCTCGGAATGCCCGACCTGAGTGCGGAGCGATTTATACGCGATCCCTTCTCGCCCGATCCCGCAGCCCGCATGTATCGCACCGGTGACTTAGCGCGTTGGAACGCGGATGGCACGTTGCAATTTATCGGCAGACGCGACGATCAGGTGAAAATTCGTGGTGTCCGCATCGAGCTCGGCGAGATCGAAGCGCGTCTGGCGGAACACCCCGGCGTGCGCGAGGCCGCAGTGCTGGCCCGCGAGGATCACCCAGGCGACAAACGCCTGGTGGCCTACGTCACCCCAGCGGGAGCAGCCGAGATCGATGTGGAAGCGCTGCGCGCGTACCTCGCCGCGCTGCTGCCCGACTACATGGTGCCGGCCGCCTATGTATCGCTCGCGAAACTGCCGCTCACTCCCAACGGCAAGCTGGATCGCAAAGCGCTGCCGCCGCCCGATAGCAATGCCTACCTCACGCGCGGCTACGAAGCCCCGCGAGGCGAAGTGGAGACTACCGTGGCCCGCATTTGGGCCGAAGTCCTGAACCTCGAACGGATGGGCCGCAACGACAACTTCTTCGAGCTGGGCGGCCACTCCGTGCTGGCGGTCACCGTCATCGAGCGCATGCGCGCGGCTGGCTTGCCGGTGGACGTCCGCGCGTTGTTCGCCGCCCCGACGCTGAAGGATTTGGCCGAAGCAGCCGGTTCGACCGAAGCCCGTAGTGAAAGTCAAGCCGTGGTCGTGCCGCCGAACCTCATCCCTGCCGGCTGCACCGCCATCACGCCGGCCATGTTGCCGCTGGTCACTCTCAGCCAGAGCGACATCGACAGGATCGTTGCGACAGTGCCGGGCGGAGCCGCCAACGTCCAGGACATCTACCCGTTGGCGCCCTTGCAGGAAGGCATTCTGTTCCACCACCTGCTCGACAAACAAGGCGATGTCTATCTGGCGCCCACGCTGTTCGGCATCGACACTCGCGAGCACGCAAATCGATATCTGGACGCCCTCCGGCAAGTCATCGCCCGTCACGATACTCTGCGAACCGCGGTGGTCTGGGAGGGCTTGCCGGAACCGTTGCAGGTGGTGTGGCGGCATGCGCCGCTGATCGTCGAAGAGGTCGCGCTCGACCCCGCCGCGGGCGATATCGCCGGCCAACTGCGCGCCCGTTTCGATCCCCGGCACTACCGTCTGGATGTGCGACAGGCGCCGCTGTGGCGTCTCTTCCTCACCGAAGATGCGCCCAATCGTCGCTGGGTGATGCTCGAGCTCATGCATCACTTGGCCGGCGACCACGTCACGTTGCAAGTCATGCAGCAGGAGATTCAAACCATCGTGCAGGGCCGCGCGGAGCGTCTTCCGGCGCCGCTGCCGTTCCGCAATTTCGTGGCGCAAGCGCGCCTGGGCGTGAGCCGCGAAGAGCATGAGGCGTTCTTCACCCGGCTCCTGGGCGATGTGGATGAGCCGACCGCTCCGTTCGGATTGACCGACGTGCAGGGAGATGGCAGCCAGATCGCGGAAGGCCGCCGCGCCGTAGATCCGGAGCTATGCCGGCGCTTGCGTGTCCAGGCGCGCGCGTGGGGCGTGACCACCGCCAGCCTGTGCCATCTGGCTTGCGCGTTGGTGCTGGCTCGCTCCTCCGGCCGCGACGACGTGGTCTTCGGCACGGTCATGTTTGGCCGCGCGCAAGCGGGTGAAGGCGCCGGTCGTGTGATGGGCATATTCATCAATACTCTGCCGGTACGCATTACCCTGGCCCAGGAAAGCGTTCGCGTCAGCGCGCGCAACACGCATGGGCTGCTGACGCAACTGCTCCGGCACGAGCATGCTCCGCTCGCGCTCGCCCAACGCTGCAGCTCCGTGCATGCCCCCGCTCCGCTGTTCACCTCGCTCTTGAATTACCGGTATGTCGCCGCCGGAGAAGCTGTGTTGGTGCGCGACGCCGTAACCCTTCAGGACGGCGGCAACCCTGGTGAAACGCCGCCGAGCATGCAGTTGTTGGAGGGCCAGGAGCGCACCAATTACCCGCTTTGCCTCTACGTCAACGATTTTGGACAGGCATTCAGTCTCGAAGCCCAGGTGGATGCATCCATCGATCCGCAGCGGGTGTGCGCGATGATGTACACTGCGCTCGAATCGCTGGTAACGGGCTTGGAACGCGATCCGGCGGCTCCGGTGTCGGGACTGGATGTCTTGCCCGCGGCGGAACGCCGCCAGCTACTCGTCTCATGGAACGACACGAGCGCGGCTTACACAAAGAACCGCTGCATTCACGAGCTGTTCGAAGCGCAGGCCGTGCAAGCGCCGGCTGCGATCGCGCTCGCTTGCGAAGGACAAACCCTCAGCTATGGCGAACTGAACCGGCGAGCGAACCGGCTCGCGCACTACTTGCAACATCTGGGAGTGAAGCCGGACGACCGCGTAGCGCTGTGCGCCGAACGCGGCCTGGAGATGGTGGTAGCCATCCTGGCGGTGCTGAAAGCAGGTGGCGGCTACGTGCCGTTGGACCCCGCGTATCCGGTGGAGCGGCTGGCGTACATGCTCGAAGACAGCGCGCCGGCCGTGCTGCTGGTGCACCTGTCGGCCGATACGCGTCATGCGCTGAGCGCGATTCTGACCACCGCATCGATTCCGGTGGTCGATCTCGAAGCGGACGCTCGCGCCTGGGCCGACGAGCGCGATTGGAATCCCGGCGCGTTGGGATTGCAGCCGCAGCATCTCGCCTACGTGATCTACACCTCGGGTTCGACCGGCGCGCCCAAAGGCGTGATGGTCGAGCATGCGAACGTCGTGCGCCTGTTCACTGCCACGGACGATTGGTTCCACTTCGACGGCCGCGATGTCTGGACGCTGTTCCATTCCTATGCCTTCGACTTCTCGGTCTGGGAGCTGTGGGGCGCGCTGGCGTATGGAGGAAAGCTGGTCGTCGTGCCGCAGCTCACCACGCGCTCGCCGGAAGAGTTCTATCGCCTGCTGTGTGCGGAAGGGGTGACGATTCTGAATCAAACCCCCAGCGCCTTCCGGCAGTTGATCGCCGCGCAGGGCAACGACGGCCGGCTCCATCGCCTCCGGCACGTGATCTTCGGCGGCGAAGCGCTGGAAGTTTCCACGCTGCGGCCCTGGTATGAGCGCGAGATCAATCGAGCGACGCGTTTGATCAACATGTACGGGATCACGGAAACCACCGTGCATGTCACCTATCGGCCGCTCGAGGCGGCCGACACAACGGCGCCCGGCGCAAGTCCCATCGGCTGCCGGATTCCGGACCTGGCGACCTACATATTGGATCGACATCGGCAGCCCGTTCCGATCGGCGTCGCGGGCGAGCTCTACGTCGGCGGGGCGGGCGTCGCGCGCGGCTATCTGAATCGCCCGAAGCTGACCGAAGAGCGCTTCCTCGCCGATCCGTTCAGCGCCGATCCGCAAGCGCGCATGTATCGCACCGGCGACGTAGCGCGTTTCCGGGCGGACGGCCAAATCGAATATCTGGGCCGCAACGACCATCAAGTGAAGATTCGCGGCTTCCGCATCGAACTGGGCGAGATCGAAGCGCGCCTGGCAGACCACCCGAGCGTGCGCGAAGCGGCGGTGCTGGCGCGCGAGGACCAGGCGGGCGACAAGCGCCTGGTAGCCTACGTCGCGCCGGCGGGAGCAGCCGAAATCGATGTGGAGGCGCTGCGCTCTCACCTGAGCGCGTTGCTGCCCGACTACATGGTGCCGGCCGCCTATGTATCGCTCGCGAAACTGCCGCTCACTCCGAACGGCAAGCTGGACCGCAAGGCGCTGCCGGCTCCGGATAGCGATGCCTACTTGACGCGCGGCTACGAAGCGCCCGTGGGCGCAGTAGAATCGACCGTCGCGCGCATCTGGGCGGAAGTTCTCAAGCTCGAGCGCGTCGGCCGCAACGACAACTTCTTCGAGCTGGGCGGCCACTCGCTGCTGGCCGTCACCGTGATCGAGCGCATGCGCGCCGCCGCGTTGCCGGTGGACGTGCGCGCGCTATTCGCTGCGCCCACGCTGAAGGGTTTGGCCGAAGCAATCGGTTCGACCGAAGCCCGTAGCGAAAGTCCCGTCGTGGAGATTCCGCCGAATCTCATCCCCGCCGGCTGCACCGCCATCACGCCGGCCATGTTGCCGCTGGTCGCTCTCAGCCAGAGCGACATCGACAGGATCGTTGCGACAGTGCCGGGCGGAGCCGCCAACGTCCAGGACATCTACCCGTTGGCGCCTTTGCAGGAAGGCATTCTGTTCCACCATCTGCTGAATAAACAAGGCGATGTCTACCTGACCACCACGCTGCTCGCCGCCCCCGCGCGTGAAAACTTGTATCGCTATGCGGAGGCTCTGCAGGCCGTGATCGCCCGTCACGACATTCTGCGCACCGCGGTGGCTTGGGAGAGCTTGCCCGAACCGGTACAAGTAGTGTGGCGGCATGCCCCGCTCGTCGTCGAAGAGGTCGCGCTCGACCCCGCCGCGGGTGATATCGCCGGCCAACTGCGCGCCCGTTTCGATCCCCGGCACTACCGTCTGGATGTGCGACAGGCGCCGCTGTGGCGTCTCTTCCTCACCGAAGATGCGCCCAATCGTCGCTGGGTCTTGCTCGAGCTCACGCATCATCTCATCGACGACAACACCTCCATCCGATTCTTGCTGGCCGAGATTCAGGCCATCATGAACGGCCAGCCGGAGCGTCTTCCGGCGCCGCTGCCGTTCCGCAACTTCGTGGCGCAAGCGCGCCTGGGCGTGAGCCGCGAAGAGCATGAGGCGTTCTTCACCCGCCTGCTCGGCGATGTCGATGAGCCGACCGCCCCGTTCGGATTGACGGACGTGCAGGGAGATGGCAGCCACATCGCGGAAGGCCGCCGCGACGTGGATCCGGAGCTATGCCGGCGCTTGCGTGTCCAGGCGCGCGCATTGGGCGTGACCACCGCCAGCCTGTGCCATCTGGCTTGGGCATTGGTGCTGGCCCGAACATCCGGGCGCGAAGACGTGGTCTTCGGCACGGTGCTGTTTGGCCGCATGCAAGGCGGCGAAGGCGCCGGCCGCGCCATCGGAATGTTCATCAATACTCTGCCCTTGCGAATCAAGCTTGGGCAGGCAAGCGTTCGTGCCGCCGCGCGCGAAACGCATGCGCTGCTGACGCAACTGCTCCGGCATGAGCACGCAACGCTGGCCCTGGCGCAGCGCTGCAGCCTGCTACAGTCGCCCGCTCCGCTGTTTACCTCGCTCTTGAATTACCGCCACCTCCGC
>DATASJ010000082.1:0-27180 GCA_036269275.1 Bryobacteraceae bacterium
TAAGATTCAGGGCCATCGCATCGAGCTCGGCGAGATCGAAGCCGCGCTGCGCCAGCATCCCGCCGTCAAAGACTCCGTCGTCGCGGTCGTGCCCTCCGCCTCCGGCAAACGCCTCGCCGCCTACATCGTTTGGAAACCGGACGCCGCAATCAAGTCTCAACCGGCTGCCGAAAATGCCACCGGAGTTCTGCTCGATGTCTCCCAGCGCGATTCCCTCAAACATCGCGGTCTGCAGTTCCGGCCTCGCCATGAGGCGAGCGGGCTCGTGGCGCTCGATGGCGGCCCGGTATCACGAGAATCGTTCCTTGAAAGGCGCAGCCATCGTTCCTTCCAGCACGATCCTCTACCTTTTGTGAAATTCAGCCGCTGGCTTTCGAGTCTTCGCCAATTTCGGATCGACGGTGAAGCCAAGTACCGGTACGCATCGGCAGGCGGGGTCTACCCGATCCAGACTTACCTCAGCATCAAGCCCGGACGTGTCCAGGGCATCGAAGCCGGAACCTATTACTATCACCCGCTCGATCACGAACTGCATCGACTCGGCCAAACCGATGTCTCCGAAAACGTACATTGGCCCTCTAATCGCGAAGCGTTCCGAAACGCCGCGTTGTCCGTCTTCCTCATCGCCGAAAAGGCCGCTATCGAACCGCTCTATGGCTCCAAAGCGCGCGATTTCTGTCTCATCGAGGCGGGCATTATGATGCAACTGCTCGAGGCCGCATCGGCTGAGTGCGGCATTGGCAATTGCCAAATCGGCAGCCTCGATTTCGACCGCATCCGCGATGCTTTCCGCCTCACGCCGACGCAAGAGCTGGTCCATAGTTCCGTTGCCGGTTACGCCATTCCGGCGACCCAAGCGGCGCATATCGAAGTGCCCGTTACGTCGGCGCAACCCGCCGCCTCGCCGGCTTCATTCGACTCTTTGCGCGGGCATCTCGCTTCTCTCCTACCTTCTTATATGGTTCCGGCCGCGTGGGCCGCGGTGGCCTCTATTCCGCTCAGCGCCAATGGCAAAGTGGATCGCAAAGCGCTTCCGCCCTTCGAAGAATCGAGGCCCGCTGCGTCCGTCCCGGAATCTGCCGGAACGCGCGACATGCGGGCCAGGCTCGCTAACGCCATGGCTGAGGAACTTGGCATCCAAACCGTTTCTTTGACGGAGAACTTCTTCGATCTCGGAGCCACTTCGCTCACCCTCGTTCGCTTCACCAATCGCCTCTTGGCAAAAGAGCGAATCGAAGTTCCAATCGTCGATGTCTTCCGCTATCCCACCATTGCGGCTCTTGCGCAGCGGCTCTCGGAGACCGCGCCGGTTGAGCAAACTGCCGCGGAAGAGGCGCGTGCCGAAAAAGCGCGCGGCAAGAAATCCAGGCTGGCGCGTGCGCGGCAGGCCGCTGCTATGGAATAACGATGGCCCTTCAAGCGAATGACGCGGAGCGCAATCGCGAATTCGACATCGCCGTCGTGGGTATGTCCGGGCGTTTCCCGGGCGCGTGCTCGATTTCCGAATTCTGGCGCAACCTGCGGGACGGCATCGAATCTATCCGTTTCCATTCGCGCGAAGAGCTCGTTCAGACCGGCCTGTCGCCCGAATTGCTCGAGCACCCAAACCTGGTACCGGCTTCTTCGGACCTCGCCGACATCGACCTCTTCGATGCCGCGTTCTTCGGCTACAGTCCTGCCGAAGCAGTGCTGATCGATCCCCAGCAGCGTCTGTTCCTCGAATGCGCGTGGGAAGCGCTCGAAGACGCCGGATACAACCCGCATACTTACGACGGCCTGATCGGCGTCTTTGCCGGATCCGGCATCAATTCCTACCTGATGCGGCTGCTCGAGCGCGGCATCGTCTCGCCCACCGCAGGTCTGCAGCTCACCATCGGAAACGACAAAGACTATCTCACCACTCGCGTTTCCTACAATCTGAATCTTAAAGGCCCGAGCGCCTGCGTGCAGACAGCTTGCTCCACGTCTCTCGCTGCGGTTCATCTTGCCTGCCAGAGCTTGCTCGGCTACGAGTGCGACATGGCTCTCGCCGGCGGTGTTTCCATCCGCTCCCCGCAACCGCTGGCTTACGTGTGGCAGGAGGGCAGCATCCTTTCTCCCGATGGGCACTGCCGCGCGTTCGACGCTCGCGCAGCCGGCACCATCTTCGGGAACGGCCTCGGCATCGCCGTTCTCAAGCGCTTCGACGATGCTGTTGCTTCCGGCGACCACATTTATGCGGTGGTGCGCGGGTCGGCCATGAACAACGATGGCGCAGGCAAAGTCGGCTATACCGCCCCGAGTGTCGATGGCCAAGCCGCTGTCGTCCGGCGCGCTCTCGCCGCTGCCAACGTGGACCCCTCGACCATCTCTTATATCGAAGCTCATGGGACTGGCACGTCGCTCGGAGATCCCATCGAAATCGCCGCCCTTCAGCAAGTCTTCGGGAATGCAAATGGGTTCGGTAGCCGCTTTATCGGATCCGCCAAGACCAACCTCGGTCATCTGGACACCGCCGCGGGGATCGCCGGTTTTCTAAAAGCTACCCTCGCGCTCGCCCACGGCGTGATTCCGCCGAACTTACATTTCGAGCGCCCGAATCCCGCTGCCAATCTGGAAGCTGCCGGCCTTGAAGTGGCGGCCGAAGCGAAACCGTGGCCGCGGACGAACGCTCCGCGCCGCGCAGGTGTCAGCTCTTTCGGTATCGGCGGCACCAATGTCCACGCGATTCTCGAAGAACCGCCGCCGGAACCGCAGCCTCAGCCGTCCGCGCGGCGGTTTCAACTCGTGACCCTTTCTGCGCGCAGCGAATCCGCGCTCGAACAGGCTTCTCTGAACCTCGCCGCCTTCCTCCGGGAACAACCGGCGGCCTCGCTGGCCGATGTTGCGTACACGCTGCAGGTAGGCCGCGCGGCCTGGACCAATCGGCGGGCGCTGGCCGGTTCTTCGCCGCCCGACTGCGCCGATCTCCTTCAAAACCCGCCGGAAGCTTGCTCGAACGTTGCCCGCGCGCGATCCGTGGTCTTCGCCTTCCCCGGCCAAGGTTCGCAGCACCCCGGCATGGGCGCAAGTCTCGATCGCTTCGAGCCTCTCTATCGAAGCATCGCCGACGAGTGCGGCCGCGCTTTCCGTGCCCTGATCGGCATTGATCCGCGTGAAATCACCGATCCCGAAATTCTGAAGCAGACCCGCTACGCGCAACCGGCCCTCTTCCTGACCGAGTATGCGCTCGCCCGTCAATGGATGGAGTGGGGCATTCAACCAGCCGCCATGATCGGGCATAGCATCGGCGAGTTGGTGGCCGCGTGTCTTGCGGAAGTGTTCTCGTTCGACGATGCGTTGAAGCTGGTAGCGGCTCGCGCAAACGCCATGCAGCGTTGCGAACCCGGTGCGATGCTGGCTGTCCGTCTGGCCGATGAAGATCTCCCGAAGCTTCCACGCGGCATTTCGATCGCCGCGCTGAATGCTCCGGGAATGGCCGTGGTTTCCGGCAGTTTCGCTTGCGTTGACGCGTTCGCGGAGGCGCTCTCGGCGCGCGGAATCGCCAACCGCAGACTGCATACTTCGCACGCCTATCATTCCGAACTGATGGAGCCCGCAGTCCGTGCGGTTGAGCAAGCCGCCGCGCGAATCCGCCTGTCACCGCCCCGGGTTCCGTTCATCTCGTGTGTGACGGGTGACTGGATCACGCCCGAAAAGGCCACCGACCCTCGCTACTGGAGCTATCAGTTGCGCCGCACTGTGCGTTTCGGAGACGGTCTCGCGGCGGTTTCGCAATTAAATGATCCTGTGCTGCTTGAAACCGGCCCCATGCAGGCTCTTTCGAAGATCGTGCGCTCCTTTCGTTCCCCGCGCCTGGAGATTGTCGCCTCCCTTCCCGAACCAAGCCAGAAGGTAGACGACGACCTCGCGATGCTGCGCGCGGTGGGGCAATTGTGGACCCGCGGCGTGGAAATCGATTGGACAGCCTTCCATAAACACGAGACCCGGCGGCGCGTTTCGCTTCCGCCTTATCCGTTCGAACGGCAGCGATTTTGGTTCGATCAGTCAGCCGCGAAGCCTTCCGCGGCTTCTCATTCCGTCGGCCCGTATTGGCTGCCGAGCTGGAAATCCGGACCGCCCGCCCAAGCTCTTCCTCCGCGCGACCTTTCGGCTCCCGGTGGTTGGCTCTTCCTTGCCGGCCCAACCGACCTTGCGGATGCGCTCATCGAAGCAGCGCGGCTCGCAGGCGAGCCGGTGGCGACCGTGACGGCCGGCGAACGCTTCGTTCAGAGCGGGGATGATTCATTCGCCATTGCGCCGCAGGACCGGGCGGACATCCGCTCTCTGCTTCACACTCTGCGGGGCCGGGCCGCCGGCATGCCGCACTCGATTGTGCATCTGTGGAACCTGACCTCCAAAAGGGATGCCCAGGAGGATCGCGCCGGCGATCCGCACGAAGGGCGCGCCAGCATCTTCTCTCGCGGCTTCGCGACTCTTATGCTGCTCGCGTCGGAAGCGGCCGCGATAGGCTGGAAGCCTCATCTCTTCGTCGTCTCGAACCACGCCTTTCGCATCGCTGGCGGCGAGTTCGTCGAACCCTCGAAGCTGGCTCCGCTCGGGATCTGTCGCGTGCTTCCACTCGAACAGCCGGGGTTCGATTGCCGCTTCATTGACATACCCTCGCCATCGGAGCGCTCCGAACTCGGGGACGGACTTGTGGCCGCTCTCTCGAACGAGCTTCGATCTCGCACGCCCGAGACCGTGGTCGCGATCCGCCCCGGCCGGCGTTGGATTCAGAGCATAGACCCACTGCCGCTTTCCCTACCGGCCCAGAAATGCCAGCTTCCCGAAAGCGGCGTTTACGTGATCACCGGAGGATACGGCAGTGTTGGGGTCGAGCTGGCGGCGTGGCTCGTGAACCATCGCAATGCGCGCGTTGCGCTTATCGGCCGCAATGCCCGAAGCGAGCCGCTGCCCTGCGCCGAAGCGTCACTCCTGCGCCTCCAGGGCGACGTGACTTCGCCCAACGAAGTGGAGTCCGCCTTGTCGACGGTCGAGAACCAACTTGGTCCGATTGACATCGTCCTGCATCTGGCGGGCGGCCCAGGCCGTGGCTTGCTTGAAACCAACACGCCGGAGAGCGCGCAATCTGTTCTCTCGCCTAAACTCGATGGCGCGCTTCTTCTCGCGCGGGCGCTCCAGGCCCGCGGCGGCGGAACGCTCATCCTCTTCTCGTCCACTTTCGCCGTTGCGGGTGGTATCGGGCAAGCCGATTATTGCGCGGCCAACTGCTGCATGGACGCCGTCGCAGACTTCTATGCCGACAGCAACCTGCGCATTCTCTCGGTCAATTGGGACGGCTGGCAAGTGAGCCACTGGCAAGATCCGCTTGCGGACGTGCTACCCGACGTGGCGGCTAACCTCAAGCGCCAGCGGGCGGCCAGCGGCATCCGAGTGGAAGAGGCGTTCGCGGCAATCGAAGCTTTCCTGGCGGCCGGATTATCCAATGCGATCGTGTCTAAGCAGGACTTTCCCGCGCTACTCGCCCGCGAGCGTCTGGATGCCACGACGCTTCTGGCGCGCCTGGGCGCCGGGCGCAACACGCCGCAAGCGTCCTCCAGGCCCACAGCCGGCAAGCACGCCCGGCCACTCACGGCCACCGAGGCCGCCATTGCGGCGATCTGGAGCGAAGTGCTGGCTATCCCCGACATCGGCCCGGACGATGAATTCCTGGCCCTGGGCGGCCACTCGCTCTTTGCTATTCAGATCGCGGGACGCATTCGCGCCGAACTGCGAGTTGAGTTGGGCATGCGCGAGATGCTCGAATGCACCACCGTGGCGCAACTGGCCGCGATCATTGACGGACGAACCGATGCGCTACCGGCGGGCGATCTCTCGGATCTGTTGAACGAAATAGCAGCCATGCCGGAAGACGAGGTTCGCGAACAGATTCGGCTGGCTACGACCGGCTCTTAGAGCCGCTGTTTGTTTATGGAGACTCGATGAACACAGTCCTGCAGGATGTTCGATACGCCTTTCGAATTTTCCTCCGCAATCCCGGTTTCACTGTCATTTGCCTGCTGATCCTGGCGATCGGAGTGGGAGCGAGCGCCTCGATATTCAGTGTTGTCGATGGCGTGATCATCAAGCCGCTTCCCTATCGCGATCCCAACCAGCTTGTGCGCGTGTATGGCGCCTGGAGCCAGGGCGCGCGTGAAGGCATTTCGCCGCCGGATTTTATCGATTACCGCGCACAGAACAAAGTCTTCGAAAGCCTCGCCTGCGAGAGCAACTTTTCGCCGATTATGAACCTGAGCGGCATCGACCGCCCGCAACAGTTGCAAGGCCGCTACATCTCGGCGGGCTTTTTCAAAACGCTCGGCATTCATCTGCTAGCCGGCCGCGAATTCCAAGTTGGCGACGAGGCCTGGAAAGGCCCGAAGGTAGTTATCCTCAGCAACGAACTGTGGAACTCTCTCTTCGGCCGCGATCCATCGATCGTGGGCCGCCAGATCACGATGAATAGCGCTCTCTACACCATTGTCGGAGTCCTCCCGCCCTTTTTCGATATGGCCGGCAGGAGCCAGATCTACTTCCCGTTGCAGGAGAACATCCTGGCGATGCGCGGTTTTAGGTCTCAGATTGTTATCGGCCGTCTCGCGCCCGGGGTCAGTGTTGCCCGCGCCCAGGCGGAGATGAACGGCATTGCGCGCGGCCTTGAACAGGCTTATCCCAATCTGAACCGCACATGGCGGGTGGTGGTGCTGCCGCTCTCAGAAGAGGTGGTCAAGAACTCGCGGCCGGCCCTCCTTATCCTGCTGGTGTCCGCCGGCTTCGTGGTGCTCATCATCGCCGCCAACGTTGCCAATCTCATGCTGGCGCAGATCACTAGCCGTCGAACCGAAGTAGCAGTTCGGTTGTCGCTCGGCTCTTCGAAATTCAGGCTGACGCGCCAACTGGTGACCGAAGGCACGGTTCTCGCGCTGCTGGGCGCCTTGCTCGGCTGCGCCGTCGCGGTGGGTTGCACGAGCCTGGTTCGCAGCCTCGGGCCCGCCACGATACCGCGGCTTTCCGAAATTAGCGTTGACGGCCGAGTGCTTGTGTTCGCAATCGCTGTTTCGGTGGGCATGGGAATCTTCTTCGGCGCGGCGCCGGTGTTCCGGTTCGCCGGGATGCCGTTAGGCGAATCCCTCAAACAAGGCAGCCGCAGCATAGGCTCCGGACTCGGCGCGTTGCAAACCGGCCTGATCGTCGCCGAAGTGGCGCTCTCGGTGGTGCTGGTTGTCGGGGCCGGCCTGCTGATCCGCAGTTTGCAGCAACTGCAGCGCGTCGACCCCGGTTTTCGCACCGATCACCTGCTGATCACGCGGATCTCTTTGCCGTTCAACAAATACAGCACCGATCAGTTGCTGGAAGGGTTTTGGCGTGACGCTTTACGCCGGATCCGGGACATTCCCGGGGTCCGCAACGTGGGGTTCACAAGCGAACTGCCCCTCAGCGGGCTGAATAATCCCACGCCGTTCAAAGCCAATACCGCAGCGGGACGCCCGTATGTCACCTTCGTGCGCTCGATTTCACCGGATTACCCGGCGGTCATGAACATTCCGCTGCGCGCAGGGCGGTACTTCACAGCCAACGACCGCGACGGAACGCCGAACGTGATGTTGATCAACCAAGCGTTTGCCCACGACGTCTTTGGCAATGAAGACCCAATTGGGAAGCACCTCACTTTTCAGTTCGACGGCCCCTACGAAGGGGTGATCGTCGGAGTGATCGGCAATGTGCACCACACCAGCCTGGCGGCCGATCCGTTTCGCGAGGTGTATTTGCCGCTAGAGCAAAGCACTCTGCTGGCGTACCATCTGGTGGTACGCACGGAAGGCGATCCGAAGGCATTTGTCTCGCAAGTGCGCGCCGCCATCTGGGCCATTGACCGCGATCAAGCGGTGGGTTCTTTCTCCACCATGGGCGAAATTATCCACCAGGGGCTGATTCAGCAGCGTTTTCGCAGCTTGGTGCTGGGACTTTTCTCCGCCATTGCGATGGCTGTTTCCGCGATCGGTCTGTACGGCGTTCTGAGTTACCTAGTCTCGCAGCGGACGCGCGAGATCGGCATCCGGCTGGCGATGGGCGCGAGCCGCGGCCAGATTCTCAACCTTATTGTCGGCAAGGCCATGCGTTTGACGGGCATCGGACTGCTGCTGGGCGGCCTTTGCGCGCTGGCTTTCACGCGCCTGCTGACGCAATTGCTGTTTGGCGTAGGCACCGTCGATCCGGCCGCTTTTTCGGCCAGTTTTGTGCTGCCGGCCGCCATTGCATTACTTGCGAGCTACATGCCCGCGCGCAGAGCGTCGCTGGTAGACCCGGTGCGCGCGCTGCGAAACGAATAGGGCTGGTTGCTCAGGCGGCTTTGCGGCCCTGTTCGGCCATCGTGGCTTCGTATTCGGCGAACAGAAGAGGCTCGATCTCCAAGGCGCGGACTTCGATGTCTTCCAATGAAAATTCGAAGCCATTTTCCACGGGTTCCCAACTGTCATGCCGCTCTTCGTGAACAGCCTGGATGTATTGGCGTGCGGCCTCGGTGAGACGCCTTGCTTGCTGCTGCTTGCGGAGTTGCTGAAGGCTGCGGAGTGCGGCGGTGTCTTTTTCGCGCTGGCGGCGGAGGCGGGATTCCTGGACGCTGAGGTTGTTGAGCTGGCGCTGGTAGGTGAGGAAAGTTTTGGCTTCGATGAGCTGGGTACGGACGGCGGCGTCTTCCTGTGGAAACATCTCGGCGAGTTCGAGGCGGCCGAGCGCGTAGATGGCGAACTCGAGCGACGGGATACGCAGCAGGCGCCATTCGGTATCGGCTAGCGATTGGACCAGGCTGTGTTCTTCATCGCCGGCGGGCTGATGCCGCTGCATGAAATTCGAAACGTGGGCTTCGTAGAGCGCGGCGTCGTCACCGGGCAGCAGGACGGTGCGGCCGGTGAGCCCTGTTTTGACGGCGTTCAAAGAGGATTTCATCTTGCCTTCGGGCGAGGTGGGGCCGGTTGAGAGATGAGCATTCTTTTGGTTGGCAGCGATTTGGGCAGTGGTGGACACGATGGCTCCTTATAACCGCTCCTTCGCAGTCGCGGCTCGGTTTGGACGATAGCATGCGGGAGGCGAAAAACGGATTGGCGTGGAGGGCGAAATTGGAGCTAAGTGGAGACGGGAGAGTGAAATAGAAATATTTTCCAGAGCTGTGATCGCACGGATTCAACTAAGGGTGTGGGAGTCCAAATTGGAAAAAATGGCACCGCTGTGGAATGCGACCAGGTGAGCTGCGGGCACATTGTCCTCATCAGCGCTTTCGAATTGGCGGGTGAGTTCCTGCAATTCGGTTGGTGTCAGGATCGGATTCCATGCGCCCCGAGGCAAGCCAACCTGGCTTGAGAGTGCCTGGAAGGGCGAGCAGGGCGAGACGGTTCTGGTTTGCGAGCACTTTGCCGAAGGGAGCCGGCTTTTTGTGCTTCTCTTGCCATTCAAGGAGCTTTGAATCGCGCTGCGGGTCGGATTGAGGGATTTCCGGCGGGGAAGGCAACACCTGAAGCGGGACGAAGAGGCGCTCCAGGTCGAATTTGCGCTGGGCGGTGTCCATTTCGGCGCGCAGACCTTCGATGGTCATCTGCCCGCAGTCTTTGAGCAGAAAAGCGCGGTTGTTGTTCCGGAGAAGCCGGGCCTGGTTCGAGGCATTTGGCGCCTTTAACGAGGCGGCTTTGTCCGTTTCGGCGGAGGATGCCAGCGGCGGAAAGTGCTTGGTGAGGAATGTGGCAAGCTGGCCGTGAGTTTGGCCGTAGCCGGCGGCGTGCAGGGCGCGCAGTGCGTTCTCCAGTTTCGGGTTCGCCGGCTTGCACAGGTTTAAATACGTTCGCGAGCCAACGGGCATAAAGGTTGCCGTGGGGAGCGCCCAGTTTGCGGCTCACGAATTCCGCGGCGCCGAGGAGATCATCGACGTCGCCGGAATTTAGCTGGGCTTGCCATGCGGTGACCTGATCCGGGCGGATGCACCCTTCTTTTTTCCATAGGCGAAACCGTCCTGAATGAGTCCTTTCCAGGAAAGCGCAGGAATCGTGTTATTCGTAGTCCAATACTGATGCCAGTACCGATGACAGCGACGAGTTCGCCGCGGCGGGCGGGCTCCTTCAACTCGAGAAGGTTGTCCGACCCATTTGATTTTGAGATTAGGCTACTGGCAGATTTGCGACGCGTGCGCGGCATTACACAATCGTAACTAGCGCGGTCTTCCTACAGGCTCATGCATCCGTGCTGCTCTGCGGAGCATCAGGTCAAGTGTGGGACGCGAATATGTACTATCAAAGATCGAGCGCAAGCGAATTATCGGCAGCGTGATTGCGGCGGCGCTGTTAGTGCTGGCTGGTTCGATCGCATCCAGGGCGGCAGAGCTGCGGCCAGAAACGTTAAAGGCATGGAACGAATACATTCAGGCGGAAAATTCGCAAATGGCCAAGGACTCCCCCGAGAGGTTTTTGTGGAGCGACCAATCACCGGAACGGATTCGGCTGCTTCGCGAGGGGAAAATCTTGATTACGCCGGTAGGCGAGAATCCGCACAGCATTCCCCATGGACTTATTCACCATTGGCTGGGAGCAGGTTTCCTGCCTAACACGCGACTGGACAGCGTTTTAGCTGTGTTACGCGATTACGGGAGGTATAAGGACTTTTATGCGCCGAATGTGGTGGATTCCCAGCTTCTGCAGGAGGGCGGAACCGCCGATGCATTCTCATTGCGCATGCTGAATAAAGCTCTGCTGAGTAAGTTTGCGCTGGATGTGGAATTCCAAGAGTCCTACACGCGAGTGGATACGCAGCGGTTTTACAGCGTGGGCTACAGCACCCGCATTCGGGAGATTGAAGACTACGGTGAGGCCGATCAATATGAAGCGCCTCCGGACACGGGCAAGGGTTTCATTTGGCGGCTGTATAACGTTTCCCGATTGGAAGAGCGCGATGGAGGGGTATATGTGGAGCTGGAAGCGATCGCGCTGAGCCGCGATGTTCCCGCAGCGCTCCACTGGGTGGTTCATCCGATGATCCGGCGCGCGTCGCGAGGGTCGTTGCTGGTGTCGATTCAGAAGACGCAACAGGCTGTATATGCAAGCAGCGAGCTGGCGAGCGGTGCTGCGAAAACGGAGGCAGGGCGCCGCTGAGTTATCCGAGCATTTACTAGACGCGTGCAGCGTAAAGGTTGTGAGGGGACTCTTTCTCAGGCTGGCTCTCGCCGTAACGCGAGGCGAGATACTCGTAAGCCGAGGGAAGTGTCGCCACTAAGTATTCCGACCTGCTGCGGATATTCTCGAATTGCTGGAGCGCCAGCGTTTTTCCGCTGTAATCGAGGATAGGCAGGCTATTCGGCGGCCGAAGTCCTAGGCCAAGCAACATCACACTGTAAGAATAAGCTTCAAACCCGTGATAATGCGGGTTAACGGTTCGATTCGTGGGCAGACGCCGCTTCCATAACTCCAGGCTCTCCGACAGACTCTCCGGTATCTTGATGCAGGTTTTCGTGGCTTGCCAGAAAGCAGTGTCCATTCTGGTACTAGCGACATAGTGGAGCACGAGGAAGTCCCGGATACCGTCAATACAAGCGGCTATGGATTTGTTGTAACTTTTGATCATCGCCGGATCCAACGTGTCGCCGGGGAAGTGATTGACTAACTCCTCGATGGCGTGCTGAATGAAAAATATTCCGGTGGATTCGAGGGGCTCGACAAAGCCGCTGGATAAGCCAATTGCCACGCAATTTTTGACCCATGAGTTCCGATTTCTACCGACGCGCATTTTGATGTGCTGTGCGGGACAGCCTTCCGCCCGTTGACCCAGGTGCTCCCGGAATTCCCGCTCTGCCTGTTCAGGAGAAAGGAAGGCGCTGGAGTAAACGTAACCCGTTCCGATTCGGTGAAACAACGGTATGTTCCAGACCCAGCCGGAGGAACGCGCGGTAGCAGTGGTGTAAGGATTGATGCCTTCGCTCTCGGGATCGGCCGGCACTCGCGAGGCGACGGCGCGGTCGCACAAGAGAGACTCCGAAAATGAGATAAATGGCTCTCCCAGTGCTTTGTTGATGAGTAAGCCGCGGAAGCCGGTGCAATCGACGAATAAGTCTGCGTCAATCCGGCCGCGGCCCCTGGTCTCGACGCCGAGAATGCTTCCGTCCTGGGCTAGCACGACGCCGTCTACTTCGTCCACAATCTCTACAACTCCCCTGGTTTGGGCGTATCTGGCCATGAATTTCGCGATCAGACTCGCGTCGAAGTGATAGCCGTACGGGTACTGGACCTGCAACTCCCGCAGCGAGCATGGGTCATCGGCGCGATCAGCCATTTCCTCGGCGAAGCGGGCGTCGTAGACGCGGCCATCCATATACCTGGGCGATTTTTGCGCGTCGCAAATTGCGGGAGTGGCGAAACAGGCATAGTCGAAACGTTCCTCCTTCTCGCGCAGCTTGAGCCACCATTCGGCAACATTATGCCCCTGAACTACTTCGTAACGCTGAAAAGGATGATAAAAGTGTTGACGATCGGCATTCCAGTCGACAAATTTGATCGCGAGTTTGTAACTGGCATTACACGATGGCATCCAGTCTTCCTCTTCGAGACCTAGAAATTTGAAAAAGAGGTGGATGGTGCTAAAAGTTGCTTCCCCGACACCTATCGTGCCTATGTTGGCGGATTCCACCAGACTTATGTCGATCTGCCGGCCGAAGAGTTTGCTCAGATATGCCGCCGTCATCCAGCCCGCGGATCCACCCCCAACGATCAAAACCTTTTTTCTCGTACCCCCCATGACTTTCTCCTTTACAGAATGGAGCAGCGACGGCGCCGAGCGCCAGCGCTTACTCTCCCCGATTTTCGAATTTTGTGAAGTTACTTAGTGGCGTTGAACACGCCGAGAGGCCGCTTACTTACGTGCGCGGCTCGGAATAGCAGCTAAGGCCGCTTATTCGACGTGCAGCGATTCCAGCGGCGAACTCAAACTTGCGCGAAAGGCTGGAATTAAGGATGCAACAAATGCGGAGAACCCGAATGTGACGATGGCGAGTACCGTTACGGTGGGATTGTAGGGACTCATGCCGTAAAGCTGGTGGGCCAATAACCGCCCGGCGGCGAAGGTCAACGGCAAGCCGAGTAACAGTCCGCCAAGAATCAGGGCGAATGAGCCTTTCAGAATCAACGCCATGATATTTCCGGGCACGGCGCCTAAGGCCATACGCACGCCGATTTCGTTGACGCGGCGTCCCGCATTGTAGGCGGTAACTCCATACACGCCGACCGAAGCTAATACGAGCGAAAGTATCCCGAAGAACGAGGTAAGACGCGCAATCAGGCGTTGTTGGCCGAACTGGCTGGAAACTTGATCGCGCAAGGGGCGTACGAAATTCACGGGAAGTTTCGGATCGATGGCGCTCATGGCGCGGCGGACCTCGGAAAGGGGCAGGTTGGCTCCCGGTTGCGTGACGATGACAATGTCGTGGAGGTAATGCGTACCCACATCGCGGGCGGTGTCATCGGGGTTGAAATACATATCCTGCTGCGCCTCGGGTAAGAAGATAAAAGCGCGCACCGGCTTGTAGAGATTGGATATGAGATAGCGGGCGTCCTTGGCGACGCCGACGACTTCGTACTCGCGCGCGGCGCGGATGTCGATGCGACCGAAGTGCTTGCCGATGGGGTCCTCATTCTTGAAGAATTTGCGGGCAAAGGCTTCGTTGACGACCGCAACGTGCCGCGAAGTGGCTGTGTCCTGGCTGGTGATGCCGCGGCCCTTCAGTATCCGGTTTCCAATTACGTCGAAATATCCCGCCGTGGCACGATCGACGAAGGCCCAGTTGTCGTCGTTGGGGCCGGGAGGCGCGTGGCCATCGATAAATACGCCATCGTTCCAACTGTCGCCACTTTGCGGCGAGTACCAAACGAGGGCGACCGAAGCGACGCCGGGAAGGCCGGAGAGCGAATCGTGGATGCGCCGGTAGAGGGCAGTGAGCTGGTCGGGACGATAGCCGCCAAGCTGTGGGTCGATGTTGACGATCGTGCGGCGCTCCTGATCGAAACCAAGATCCTGGCCCTCGAGTTTGTGGAGTGCAGCTACAAGCAGTCCGGAAGCGGAGAGCAACACCAGCGAGAGCGCGGCCTGGAAGACGACCAGGATTTGGCGCGGGAGAGAACTCGACCGGTCGGTGGAGCGCTTGCCACCGCGGAGCGCTTCGATAGGATCGGCCCGCACGGCCATCCAGGCGGGAGCGATGCCGAAGACGATTCCGGTGATGAGTGAAATGCCGAAGGCAAACAACAAAACCGGCATGGAGGGAGCGGCATCGATGGGGACGTTTGCCTCGCCGACGCGAGCGTAGAAGGCGAAACGCACAATCAAGCGGGTGGCGGCGAATGCTACGGCCAGACCGGCGGCGCCTCCCAACAGAGAAAGCACGAGGCTTTCGGTGAGGGCTTCCCGCACCAGACGCGCGGGGCGGGCGCCCAAGGCGACACTCAAGGATGTTTGCTGGCGCCGGCCGATGCCGCGCACGAGCATAAGATTTGCGACATTAGCGCAGACGATTAAGAGCACGAAACCGGAAACCATCATGAGGATCTGGAGCCAGTGCTCATATTTCTCACGCAGGCTGGTGATTCCGGCGCCGCCGGGGGTGAGAAACAAGGTCTGCCGGGGCAGCCGCTGCCGGTCGTTCGCGGTCATTTCCGGATCTGTGTCGTGCGAGAGCAGCCATTGCTTCAGTTCCACTCGCATTTGAGCCTCGAGGGCGGCGGCCGACACGCCGGGTTGGACACGGCCGATCACCTCGAGCCAATGGGCGTAGGGAACGCGGAGCCAGGAAGTGACACCCTGGAGCATCGGCTCGGTATAGATCGGCAGGAACAAATCGGGAGGCGTGGGGCGCAGCGTATCGCCGAAAAACTCCGGAGGAGCGATCCCGACGATGGTAAAGGGCTTGTCGTTGACATTGAAAACACTGCCGACGACGGATGGGTCTGCCCCGTATTTTTGCTGCCACAAACGAAAGCTCATGACCGCGACGGGGGCGGCGTTGGGTTGGTCGTCGGAGGGAGAGATGGTCCGGCCGCGAAAGGCTTTCAGGCCGAACATGGTGAAATAATTTCCCGACACGAACTCGCCGTGATAGCTTTGCGCGATTTCTGCGCCGCCGGCGCGCCGGACTCCAAACAGGGCATTGCCGCTGGCTTGAAAGGCGGCCAATTCCGCGAATCCCGGGGTGTTGTCGCGGAAGTGCTTATACAAGTCGTAAGAGACGATGGACCACTCTTTGCGTTGGCTATAGCCGCCGTCGAGACAGCAGTGGGTTTCGCTGCCGAGGCGGTACAAATCTCCGGGATTGGCCACTGCCAGCGAGCTCAACAATACGGCGTGGACCAAGGTGAAAATCGACGTGGTTGCACCGATGCCGAGCGCCAGCGTTAAAACCGTTGTGATAGTAAATGCCGGGGCTTTTCGCAAACGCCGCAGAGTATGGCGCGCATCCTGTATGAGTGTTTCCATAAAAGGCAATCCTTTCTATGCCCTCTGCTGTTGCTTTATGCCCACTTGCGCGATCGGTCTTGCCGCTTCGAAATTTCAGCACGGCGAGAGGCGGCGCCTAAAACTTGGCTGTCGTACCGGAAGTATGGCACAGTTTTTTCGGGCAAACAACTTGCAATTGGGTCTCTCAAACGCTTAGTTTGGCCTCCGGCTGGGTGGCCATTTCAACAATGCCGGTTGTCGTTTCGCGAGATCGATAGAAAAAGCGCGACAATACCCACAGGCAGAGTGCGATGGCGAGCAATTGACTGACAGTAGATACGAGCAAGCGCGTATTGGCGACGAACGGTATGCCGTGAAAGGGCAGCACGGCGCTGAGCGCGAGCCAGGCGAAAGCGAGCCAAATCGCATTACGCCACGTCGACGGCGCGGCAGCGGCGATAGCGGCGGCGGCGATAAAGGTCCAGAGCCAAATGGGCGCCACCAGGCCATACATATCGGGCATGAAGCGGTTGCGGAATGCCGCCAGAGCTAGTAGGGCGAGCCAGCAGCAGACACGCTCGAGGCGGGACAACTGTGGACTGCGGCGTCCGGCGAGCACGGCGAGGATTACCACAATGGCGGTCCAGACCCATCCAACTATGTTTTCGAGCGAGCGAGTCATGCCTTGAACGCCGAAGGCCTTCAGTTTTAAGACCAGGCCGGGGATGGAGTCATTGATGGCCGTGACGCGCGGATCTGCCAAGAAGGGCCAAGCGTCGCCACTGACGACGCGCGGCAAATCGTAATGCAGGAAAGCCACGAACGGCTGGCCGCCCATCCACAGCCAGGCGATTAGGCAGTAGAGTAACGAGAACGCGATGGTCCAGCCCACGGCACGCCAGCGCCTGGCGCCTGCCAAATAGAGACAGAGTAAGGCCGGAAACAACTTGAATGCAGCGACGGCCAGCAGAGCGCCGCCGAGCGCGGGCCGGCCGCGCTCAAAGGAAACCATGGCCAGCATGGAAAGGGCGATGGCTGCCACCTGGTAGTTGCCTATCTGGAGCGTAGCGAGAATGGGACTGGACAGCCACAGGGCGGCCAAAAGCAAAGCGGCACGACGTCCGGCCGCGCCACCGATCCAACGGCACAGGGCGAGCGTGGCGGCGAACAGCAATGCGGCTTCGAAGGCGAACCAGGCGGCGCGTATTTTGTAGAAGTCCCCACCAAGAGCCAAACCGATGCGGGGCAGAATCAGAAATTGCGGTACATAGAGGAATTCGTCGACCTGGAAACGACGATCGATGAAACCGTTGTAGTGGGCGGTGTCGTAGAGATTGGGGACGCCCGCGCGCGCTACTTCGGCGGCGCGCCAATAGCCCGAATAGCAACTGTGAGCCTTATAGAAGCGGTCAAACCAATAGACGGAAGCTTGCGGGTGGGAAGCGTCGGCCATGAACCAGGCGACCCCGGCGGTGCGGGCCAGCGCGGCAAGCGCGACCACGAGGAACAGTAGCGAGGAAGCAGTATGCGTACGGCGCGCACCGTCCCACTCGCGCGGCAGACGGCGAGCGATCCAGGCGCACGAGCTTAGGCCAAGCACTAACGCGACGGGCAGACTTACGCGCAGCGGAGCACCGAAGGCGACGCCAGCCACCGCTGCGATGAGCGCGGCAAGCACTGCGACCAGCGCAGCCACGGTCCATCTTTCGAGCGATATTCGGTCCTGGATGCGGGTCATATTCGTTCGAATGCCTGAGTGGGTGGAGAATCAGCGGCCCAAAGTGTAGACCACGCTGGCGGTGGCCAAGGCCAGCAGGGCGGACCAAAAGAGCAGGATGCGGTCCTGCCGGCGCGAACGCGCGAGCGCCTCGCCATAGGGGATGGTGGTGTGAGCGACCATGGTGTAGAGCGGAATCCAGGCACGCGGCCACAGGCGATGGATGGCTAAATCCAGGTGCTTGCGGGCGCGAAACCACGGGGAGCGGACCTTCTGGCCGAGCTCGACGAACCCTTCTTTCGATAGCTGGCACAAGACGTCGGTGTGGGCGCGGCGGGCCAACTCGTAGGCCTGGAAGGCGGCGGCCCGGTCGCTTTGGCAATTCGCCAACGCCTGCATCAGCACCGAGCAATCCTCGAAGGCCGAGTTCATGCCCTGGCCGTAGAAGGGATAGACGGCGTGGCAGGCGTCGCCGACGAGAACCGCCCAATCGCCGAAAGCCCACGGCGCGGTGCGGGTGGTGACCATACTGCCGGGAGCATGCTTCAGCCAGTGCTCGGGCAATCCAGGGAGCAATGGAAGCAAGTCGGGAAAACACCTGGCGAACAGAGCTTCGACGCCGGCCGCGGTCTGCGAGGCCGCGAAGCTGTCTTCGCCGTCGAAGGGGAGCAAGACTGTCAAGGTATGGGAGCCGTTGCGGTTGGGATGCGAGACGATCATGCCGCGGCTGCGGGGCCATACGTGCAGAGCCGTCAAATCGATTACCGAATTGCCGTCGGGGCCCACAGGCAACGTGAGCTCCTTGTAACCCCAGGCGTGGAATTCCTGGTGGTAATCGGCGCGCTCGCCGTGTTGCAGCTCGCGCCGCATGGTAGAAAAGACGCCGTCGGCACCGATGACCCACGGGGGGCTGACTTTCATGCTCCGGCCGGGCGCGTCGAATTCGAGCGCGCGGGATTGCTTGTCGGCACGCAGCAGGCGGTGCTCGAAATGCAGCTTTACGGAGGGATAGAGGCCCGCCTCTTCGAGCAGCATGCAATTGAGCTCATTGCGGTCTACCGAATGCAGAACCTCAGCGGTATTTTTTCCGTAGGGTTGGAAGCGAACGGCGCCATCGAGCGGGTGGATGACGCGGCCTCGCATGACGACGGAGCGCGCGAGAACGCGGTCGAGCAGACCAACCATTTCGAGCGCCTGCATGCCGCGTTTGGAGAGACCCAAGTTGATCGATTTGCCGGCGCCCGCGCTTTGCCGGCGCGGATCGGAACGGCGCTCGTAAAGCTCGACGTCGAGTCCACACTGTGCCAGAGCCAAGGCGAGCAGCGAGCCCGCGGGACCGCCGCCCACGATGGCCACGCGACGATCCCCAGCGACTCCGATGTTCATGGGCTTTCCGAGTGACATTTTCCGATCACGGCGCCGAGGCGGCGAGACGGCCGAACGCTTTAGGCAGGGTTGGAGGCGATGGCCATTTCGGCGGCGATGAGCGCCTCGACGGCTTCGTTGAACTTGGCGTGGCTTAATGCACCGCCCAAGCGAAACAGGTAAGAGCGGACGAACGCGGAGCGCAGTTGCGGCGAATAAAAGTCGCGAGTGAGAAAAGGGAGATCGGATTCGACCAAGTGGCGCATGGCGAGCATAGGGAGTGGGCTGCGCAAGGGGCGGAAGTCGGGGTTGCGCAAGCCAGCGCCCTCGTTGGCGACGTGAAACTCACCGACGAGCATGCCGATTTCGACGAAGGACGGCTTGAGGCTGGCATGCACTTTTTCGATGACGGCCGCGCCTTCGGCACCCTGGGCGGCGAGCGCGGGGAAGACCAACAGGAAGACTTTGTTCATGGAATCGGGGCCGGTCCTCGGCTCAAGCTGCTGAAAGATGGCGCGGTATTCGGTCATGATGGCGGAGATGTGCTCGAAGCTGGGGGCGGCGTCGGGCATTTCGGCCAGCCAGATGGTATCGAGCTTGAGGGCGCCGGGAACAAAGGGGCACACCAAGCCGGGGCGGCCTAATTGAGGATGGGGACGCGCCAGAAAACCGCGGATCCAATCGACTATGGAGCGCAGGGGCGAGGCGGGATCGCATTCGCGATCGATCTCGGAGACGCGCATCAATCGAGGCCGGGCGGGCTGCCGGTCGTTGGCATCCCGGGACGGCAGGAGGTTGGGAGGTTCCTGTAGGGCGTGGGGACAGGCGCGCGCGTCTTGAATGCCAAGTTGCATATCCATCCTTGAATGATCCTCCTTCATACGATTTCTTGTTCTGCATAGGGCAGTACGTCTTGGGGAAGCGCAAATACGGATTGCGCAGCGGCGGCGGCTTCGGCGGGCGGAGCGGCTTCGACGGGCAGCGAAAACGCGTCGGGCATCGCATCGATGTTTCGGATAACCGGCAGGCTATAGGCGGCGACAGCGGCGAAGCTCATCAACGCGCCCAAGGCGATGAACATGAGTCCCAGGCCGCGCCCGGGACCGACGCCGAGGACCCAGCCCACCGAGCGGGCGAGTGGGCCGCCGGGAGCGAGCAGCGGCTCGAAGACGTACTTCGAGAGTGGACCGGCCAAGCAGAAACCGAGCACGGTTGAGGCGTTGAACACGAGCCGCTGGATGGCGAAACAGCGGCCCTGGAGACCCGCCGGGACTTTGGCCTGCCAGATGGAATTGTTTGACGAAGAGATGACCGGCAGCATGAGAAATAGAACGAAGCCGGCGACGGCAGTCAGCGCAAAAGAAGGGCGCAACCCATGCGCGGCCATGCAGACGCCACCCAAAAACGAGAAAGCCAGGACGCCGTGGATGCGCTTTCGCGGACCGCCCCAAGCGGTGATGGCGAGGCCGCCGAGTAACAATCCGCAGCCGCTGATGGCGTATTGCATGCCGAGCCGCGCGGGAGTGGAGAACGAGAGCAGCAAGGGAGCGACGACGACACAGGCGATGGAAAACAAGAACTTGTTCGAGGCGTAAATGGACAGCAAGCCAATGAGACCGGGGCGCTCCTGCACATAGCGCCAACCGATGAAGGCTTCCCGCAGGAGACCCGCGCGATGCTGCCTGGCAGCGGGAACGGGGCGCGGGATACGCGCTGCAGCGAGCGTTGCGACACCCACTCCAAACGTCAACGCATCCACGGTCATGATCCCCTGCAAACTGATCAGACTGACCAAGGCGCCGGCAACCAAAGGGCCTATGATTTCGGCGACCGCGATGCCGGTCTGGGCCATTCCGTTGACTCTGGGCAACTGGTCTCGCGGGGCGAGCAGAGGGATGCTGGCCGCAAAAGCCGGCGCGCGAAATGCATCGAACAGCGAGGCGGCTCCGACGGCGAAGTAGATGTGCCAAATCGACAAATGACCGGTGGCACTCAGGGCGGCGATGAGGAGCATGGTGGCGGCAGAGAGCACGTCACAAGAGATCATAGTGTGGCGGCGGTCCCAGCGATCGACGAGAGCACCGGCAACGGTGGAGACGAGGAGCCCCGGTATGGTCATGGCCACGAAGGTCATGGCGAAGTTCGTCGTCGAGCCGGTAGTGCGCAGCACCCAGATGCCGAGCGCGAAGCTGGAGAGGCGCGACCCGACGGCCGAGATCAACTGACCGGCCCAGATGAGCAGGAAGCTCCTAAACCGGCTCAGAAACATATTTCGACTCCACTGCGGCGGCCACGGACTCCGTCAGCCGGCGGCTCAGCGTTTCGATATGGGGAGGGCTCATCATCGAGCGATGGCTTCCCGGCACGGCCTGCGTGTAGAGCAAGTGTGCAGGCACGCAATGCTCCCAGCCCAGCGAGGCGGTTGATTCCGGCGAGCGAGGAGGCCGCTCGCTCGCGACAAAAAGATGCAGCGGAATGGCGATTGGCGCTGGACGATAGGCGGCCATGGCGCGTGAATGGATCTCCCAGTTATGGGATTGCTGCGCGGAGAGAGGCGCAAGGTTTTCAGGAAGGATTCGCGCTTCCGGTGTTGTCTCGCGATGGCGTGCCGGATCAAATCCGTGGGGACAGAACGCATCCAGCAAGCCCAGGAATTCTACTTCGTGTCCCCGATCGAGCAATTGCCGGGCGATTTCGTAGGCCAGAACACCGCCGAAGGACCAGCCAGCCAAGCGATAGGGACCGGCCGCTTGCACTTGCTGTAGCAAGTGGACCAGGCGCTGCGCCATGGCAGGCACGGTGTCGAGCCGCGGCTCACCTGGCGGAACGCTCGGCAGGCCGTAGAGGGGCCACTCGTTGGGCAAGTGGCGCGCCAACGCAAAGAAATACAATTCGTCGCCAAAGCCGTCATGCACTAAGAAGAGGGGCGTCTGCGTACCGCCTCGGATTCGTTGGGCGGTCCGGCGCGCCGTGCTGGCGGAGGCGTTGCGTAAGGATGCCGCAAACGATTCGACGGCCGGATGATTGAAGAATTCGGCGACTGTCGTTTCAATTCCGGATTGGCGGAGCAGGGTCGCGGCTTTGACGACCAGCAGCGAGTGGCCGCCGAGTTCGAAGAAGTTATCGTTTCGGCCGACTCGCTCGAGCTTGAGAATCTCCGCCCAGACGCGGGCTATGGTGGTCTCGAAGTCGCCGACGGGCGCTTCATAGCCGCGGGTAACGTAGGCGCCGGAATCGGGAGCCGGCAACGCCTTGCGATCGAGCTTGCCGCTGGAAGTCAACGGTAGGCTGGCGAGCGAAACATACGCGGCAGGCACCATGTATTCCGGCAATTGCGAGCTCAGGTGCGCGCGCAGCACTTCCACATCGATGGCGGCCGGGCCATGCTGAGCCGCTTTCGCGGGGGTGACATAGGCGACGAGGCGCTTGTCGCCTGCATGATCTTCGCGGGCCAGCACTACCGCGTCCCGCACGCCGGGGTGCTCCGCCAGGCGGGCCTCGATCTCGCAGAGCTCGATGCGAAAACCGCGGAGCTTGACCTGGAAGTCGTTGCGGCCCAGGAACTCGATTCGGCCATCGGCACGCCACCGCCCGAGATCTCCGGTACGGTACATACGGCTGCCGGGCTCAGACGCGAACGGGTCGGGTATGAAGCGCTGCAGTGTCAGATCGGGTTTTCCAAGATAGCCGCGGGCGACGCCGAGGCCGCCGATATAAATCTCGCCGGTGACACCGGTGGGCACCGGCTCATAGTGGCCATCGAGAATATAGATGCGAGTATGGGCGACAGGACGGCCGATCGGCTCGCTCGCGCCAGAGAGCGCCGAATGGGCGGTGATCTGCTGGATGGTCGAATAGATGGTGGTTTCGGTTGGGCCGTAGCCGTTCCACAGGGCGCGCACGCGGTCGAGCACCTGGCTTGCGAGCGACCTCGCCAGCGCTTCGCCGCCGGAGAGCGCCCGCACGCGAGGAGCCCGCCAACTCTTATCTTCGAGCAACAAGCGCCAGGTTGCCGGGGTGGCTTGCAGTACGGTGATAGCGCGTTGTTCGATGAGCTGACCCATCAACCAGCCATCGGTAGTGATCTCGCCGCTCGCGAAGACGACTTCGGCTCCTACGAGCAGCGGCAGGAACAACTCGAAGGCTGCGATGTCGAACGAAACGGTGGTGAGCGCGAGGACGCGATCGTCGTGCCGGATGCCGGGTTCCGCACACATGGAGCGCAGGAGGTTGACGACGCTCCGGTGTTCCACCATCACCCCTTTGGGCCGGCCGGTAGAGCCGGAGGTGAAGATCACATAGGCGAGATTCGAGGGAGAAAGCCCTAGCGCTTGAGGATGCAAATTGTCTGGCGAGCGCGCCGCGATAGAATTCCAATCCTGGTCCAGGACGATGACGGCTGCGCGGCACGGCGGCAACAGGGCACGCAGTTGCCGGTGAGTCAAAACCGCCCGAGGCTGCGAATCCTCAAATATTTCTCTGAGCCGCTGCCGCGGGTTGGAAGGATCCACCGGAACATAAGCGCCTCCCGCCTTCAGCACGCCCAGCAATCCAATCAACAGATCGACGCCGCGATCGAGGCAGATGGCCACTCGTTCGTCCGGCCCCACGCCCAACGTTCTCAAGTGTCTCGCCAGCCGGTTCGCTGCTGCGTTTAAGTCACCATAGCTCAGTTGGCGGTGCGCGTCGCTTGCGGCGATGGCTTGCGGCTGGCTCGCTGCCTGGGCTTCGAAGCACTCATGGATACAGCGGTCACTCTGATGCGACGCTTGCGTAGCGTTCCACTCGACGAGCAATTGACGCCGTTCGGCTGGGCTCAGCAGAGGGATGCGATCGACGGGCTGGCGCTCGTCGGCAACTAACGCGGCCAGCGCCTGACACAGATAGCCTGCATGGCGCTCGATAGTTCCACGATCGAACAGCGCCGTGGCATAGGCAAGGCCACCCAAAATGCGCTGATCGACTTCGCCCATGCCGAGGTCGAGATCGAATTTGGCCACGTTGTAAGCAAGCTGCACAGGCTCCGCTTTCAGGCCGGGAAGCGGTAGCGTTGCGCCGCCGTTGCTCTGCCATGCCAGGATGACTTGGAAGATGGGCGCGTGCGACAGGCTACGCGCGGGCTTGACAATCTCTACCACCTGTTCAAACGACAACTCTTGATGCTCTTGCGCCTCCAGGGTGCGCGCTTTCACTCGCTCGAGCAGCTCCGCCACGCTGCCCTTCACCTCCACCCGGAGCGCCTGCGTGTTCACGAAGAACCCAATCAGCCCTTCCACCTCCGGCCGCGTGCGATTGGCGACTACGGTCCCAATCACCACGTCCGCCTGCCCGGACAAGCGCGCCAGCACCGCCGCCCAGGCGGCCACGACCAGCATGTACAGCGTCATCCCATGCCGCCGGCTCAGCCCCTTGAGTTGACGCGTCAACTCGGCATCGAGAGCGAACTCCACCACTTCGCCTGCGAAGCTCTGCTGCGACGGCCGCGTTCGGTCGGTGGGCAACTCGAGCAACCCCGGCGCACCTTGTAGCGTGCGGCGCCAATATTCGCTTTGCCGCTCGAATACTTCGCCAGTCAGCCGCTGGCGTTGTCCCACAGCGTAGTCGGCATACTGGATCGTTAACGGCGGCAGCGGATCCGGCTGTTCGGCCCGATAAGCCGCGTAGAGCGTACTCAACTCCCGGGCGAAGACGCCCATCGACCAGCCATCCGACACAATGTGGTGCATGACGATGAGCAGCACGTGCTCGCCGGCTGCCAACCGGATCAAGTGTCCGCGAATCAGCCGCCCATGCTCCAGATCGAAGCGGCGATCGACTTCGTCGCGCATGCGCCGCTCCAGTTGGGTCTGGTCGCGCCTGTGGCGCTCCAGCTCGATCTCGGGCCCGGCATGCTCGCTGAGGTCGTGCTCCTGCAGCTCAAAGCCGCGCTCCGGCTCGGCGATTCGCTGCACCGGCTCGCCGCCCGCCGTTGCGAAATTGGTGCGCAACGCCTCGTGCCGCCACACGATTCGGTCCAGCGCCCGCTTGAGTGCAGCACGGTCCAAGTCTCCGATCAGCCGCCACGCCAGCGGCATGTGATACGCCTCGCTCACGCCCTCCATTTGCGAAAGAAACCACAACCGCTGCTGCGCAAACGACAGCGGCACTCGCTCGCCGCGCTCCGAGCGGGTGATGGGCGGAAGCGATACCGCAGTGCTCTTAAGCTGCAAGGATTTTGCCAACTGCAGCAGTTCCGCGCGTTTGCGAGGGGTTAATTGCGAGGGCAAAATATCCATTTTGAAAACCGTGAAGTCGCGGTAGGCGAGTCGCGCCCGCGGCTACGAGTCTCCCATCAGTTTCAAGACGTTCGCCAGGTCGTCCGAATTGAAGGTTGCAAGCTGCGCATCGACAATCCACTCCGCCAGTGAGGCCACTTGCGGACGATCAAACAGATCTGTGATCCCGATCTCAACTCCCAGACCCTGCCGCAGGCGTGCGATCACCTGTATGGCGATGAGCGAGTGGCCGCCCAGCTCGAAGAAGTTATCGTTTCGGCCGACCCGTTCGAGCTGGAGAACCTCGGCCCAGATGGCCGCCACGGTGCTCTCCACTTCATTCACGGGCTCCTCATATCCGCGCGCGACGAACGCCTCGGCGCCGGGCGATGGCAGCGCCTTTCGATCCAGCTTGCCGTTGGGTGTCAGCGGTAACTTAGCGAGCGATACATAAGCTGCCGGCACCATGTATTCCGGTAATTGAGAGGTGGCGTGCGCACGCAGGGCATCCACATCGATGCCGCTCTCCGCGATGGCGGCCGGCGTGACATAGGCCACCAGGCGCTTCTCCCCAGTCTCGCTTTCAGCCGCTACCACTACGGCCTGTTTCACGGCCAGGTGTTCCCGCAGCACCGCCTCGATCTCGCCCAGCTCGATGCGATAACCGCGCACCTTCACCTGCTGATCGATTCGACCTAGAAACTCGATATTTCCGTCCGCACGCCGGCTTGCCAGGTCTCCGGTCCGGTACAGCCTCTGGCCAAAACCTGAGAACGGGTCCGGCACGAAACGCTCGGCGGTCAGCTCCGGACGGTTCACGTAGCCGCGACCCACTCCTGCACCGCCGATAAACAATTCTCCGGCGGCGCCAATCGGCAGCGGCTCCAGGTCTTGATCCAGCAGGTAGGCGCGCATGTTACCGAGCGGCTGCCCGATGGGCACCGTTCCTTCGGCCCGGTCTGCTACCGTATCGGTCCCCAGGCGGTAGCGCAGTGCTCCTACCGTCGTTTCGGTCGGGCCGTAATGGTTCAACACCGCGCAGGAGCCCGCGGCGTTCCATTCCCTGGCCCAGGTCCAAGCGCTGGCCTCGCCGCCCACTACCAGCACTTTCCTCGGGATCACCTTTTCCCCGCCCTTCACCGCTCGCAAACCCTGCAGATGGGAGGGCACGATCTTCACGCAATCGATCTGCCGGCGCTCGAAGTAGTCTCCCAGCCGCTCGCCGTCCATGACCTGCTCTTCGCCTATCAGATGCAACTCGCCACCGCTCACCAGCGACGGATAGAGAACCGTATTTCCGAGGTCGGCCGACAAAGTCGACACCAGCGCATATCTCGCGCCCTCACGCAGGCCCAACTGCTGGAGCTCGCGCGCGATGGCGCGGACGTAATTCGCCAACTGCCGGTGCTCGATGGCTACGCCCTTTGGCTTACCGGTCGATCCGGACGTGTAGATGACGTACGCCAAATTCTCCATTGCAGCGACCGGCTCCGGGTTCGCTTCACGCTGCCGTTCTATGCGAGCGCTCTCCTCTTCTTCGTCCATGCAGATGAGCCACACTCCGCTTCGGGGCAGCACCTCCGCGGTCTCTTGTTGGGTCAGCACGATAGTTGCGCCGGCATCCTCCACCATGTACTGCAGCCGCTCTTCCGGATGGCTGGGATCGAGCGGCACATAGGACCCACCGGCCTTCAGCACTCCGAGCACGGCGACTACCATCTCTAGGCTCCGCTTCATGCAGATCCCAACGCGGTCGTCCGGCTTCACCCCCAGATCTTGCAAGTAGTGCGCCAGGCGGTTCGCTCGCCGGTTCAAATCGTTGTAGCTTGCGCGCCGATCGGCGAATACCGCCGCGGTGGCTTCGGGTGTCCGCTTTGCCTGCTCCTCGAAGAGCTCGTGAACGGATTTGTGTGGACCGTACTCAGCCTGAGTCTCATTCCAGGCGTAGAGCACCTGCTGGCGCTCCTCTTCCGGCAGCACCCGCAAGCGTCGCAGTGCGCTCTCCGGCGCAGTCTCCAACGCTGTCACCAGGGATTCGAGCGCGGTGTGCATCATCGCGCAGACACGCTGCGGATCGATGGATGCGTCCACCTTGACGCCTAGGCTCAAGCTTTCGACCAGATCATTGACGGAAAGGCCGAAGGGGTAATTGGTGCGCTCCTGGCCGCCCAAGAACTCGAGGCCTATCGGGGCTTCGATTCCAGCAGCAGCAGCGGATGCTTCCGAGCGGAGGTGGCGGTAATTCAAGAGCGAGGTAAACAGCGGAGCGGGCGACTGTAGCAGGCTGCAGCGCTGCGCCAGGGCCAGCGTTGCGTGCTCATGCCGGAGCAGTTGCGTCAGCAGCGCATGCGTTTCGCGCGCGGCGGC
>DATASJ010000083.1:0-1678 GCA_036269275.1 Bryobacteraceae bacterium
CTTTGAGATATGGTGGCCAGGGACGGAGTTGAACCGCCGACGCCAGCCTTTTCAGGGCTGCGCTCTACCACCTGAGCTACCTGGCCACGTTTTGAAACTCGCTCATCCGTTCCGGGCCGCTAGGATCGTTCCCTTCACGCCGATTGTTGCAGGATTGCCAACCGAATGAGAGTGCTCACTGGCAAACACTTGCGGAACGTTCTTGATTATAGCAACGGCTGTCAGTTCCCTCAATGTCGGCGGCGGTCTCCTTGCGGTGTTCCATCCGGCGGCGGCATTCGATCCGGCGCTGGGTCGCGTCAGTTTTCTATGAAATGTGCTCGTAGAAAATTGCGGAGAGTGGATCGGGCAATTAATCCACCCGTCCGCATTCGTGAAGCGGTTTGAGCTACTGTCCCCCAGCGGTGGATCCATGCCGTTCCAACCACGATGCGAGGTGAGGCTCCTGTTGCGATTTCAGATCGACGCAGTTGTTGATGCGCTCAATCGCCTGCCGGTAGGTCCGTTCCGCGGCTTCGATTTTGTGCGCGGAGTAAAACCCGGCCACCTCGTCGCGCATGGTTGCATCGCAGAATGAAGCGGTTGCGCCTATCACGTCGGCGCTGGCAAATGGGCCACCCGACTTCTCGATTGCGGGCCAGTGTTGCCGCACAAAATCCCATCCCAGCTTTTGTCCAGCCGGATTTCCCATCACTCCCGCGATCAAACCCAGCGCATCTTGCGAACGGACATCGGGCGAAATGGCGTAATCCAAAGTCCGCTGCAGAAGCTTCGGATCGGCGAAATGAGGCAACGTGAATAAAATCATGTAGTATTCTTCCGGCGATTTAGGAGTTTTCAGCGCGGCCATTAATTTGTCGTAGAACGTCTGATCGCCCTTGAGCGCCTCCACCCCAAACGCACTCATCGCCAGTTCCCGGTCAACCGACGTGGGATCCTGGAAAGCCTTGTCCGTTACCTTCTCCGCTTCGCCCAGAACTTGCGGATCACGAGCATCGTAGCCCAGGGTCCGGAACAGCACGGCCCGCAGGGCCTTTTGCTCGTCGCTCCCGCCCGCCTTCGCTTCTTCGCCGACGTCCTTGAGTATCGGCGTCAAAAACTGACGCAGCCAAGCGCGATACGATTCGCGGTCGCTATCCGTAACCAGGTAGCGGCCAATGTAACTCAATTGTCTTACGAGATCTTCCAGCACGGCACGGTCGCGATCGGTTCCTAATCCTTCAGCGAAAGCAAGATAGTCGCCCACCGGCTCGCGGCCAACGCGCACCGAGGCCCAGATGTCCGACAGCAGCGCGATCCGTTCGGCGGCTGAAAGTTTGCTCTCGGCGTCGCTGGCGAGGGCTCTTACCGCATTCGGTTCATAACCGGCGCGATAGTATCCAGTCGCGCCGGCGTTGGCCACGACCCACGTTGAGCAGGCAGGCAGCGTGAACGTTCCCTGTTTTTTGGTCAGAAGCTCACACTTCTGCGCGCCAGTGGATGACTTCATGCACAACGGAACTTGCCACAGCTCATCATTTGGCGCCTGAAATTTTTCACGGTCATAGTAATAACGATGCTGTTCGACTGTCACCGCGGTCGAGTTGCCGGAGCAGTGCGACTTCACGTCGATGATGGGAACTCCTGCTTGCTTTACGAACGTGGGCATGATCTGGTCCACCGGCTTCTTTGAAGTCTT
>DATASJ010000084.1:0-1570 GCA_036269275.1 Bryobacteraceae bacterium
CCACCCATGGTGTCGTCTCTCGGATGGTTGAGATCCTGTATGTAATGAATGTCCATACGGATTTCCGGGGTGAAGAATTTTGAATCCCAGACCACATCTTTGTTGCGCGGAGTGCCATTCAGCCAGGTCCAGTCGGCATAGCCAAAGGGGTCGGCAGGCTTCGGCTTTTCGGGTAAACCGGTGCGGGCTTGAGCCGCGCTATCGACACTCGCCGCCGTTGACGCCGCGCTGGTTACTGGAGGCGCAAATGCCGTGACTGGCGCGGAGTTTGGCTTTGCGACAGCTGTCGAGAATGCCGGAGCGCTGGCCGCACGGCTTTTCAATTCTGCTTCGAGTTGCTCGATGCGGGCCTTCATGACCGCTAGTTCTTTGGCGATATCAGCAGATATCTCGGCATCCGATTTGCCCGCCGGTTGGGCGGTCGCAGGCGCCGTGTTCATCGGCGTACCTGTGTCATCTGCCGACGGTTCGTGCATCGCTGCTACTTTCGTCTGACCGTCCTCTTGACTCTGCGTTTGCGCGTAACCGGATGCGCTCTGACCAACACCGAGACTCAACACCAGCATCGAGAAGAAGCCTGAAGCGATTGTGGGCTTACGCAATAGAGTTCTCATATTGTTAGGTTCGAATCCTTTCCGATCTGGAGACCGGTTTCTTTTCCTATGGGCGTCCAAGTTTCAAGAAGTCGAGACTGTACGCTGAGTGGTCAGGTCATATCAGACCGGAAAACTCATAAAGATCGAGTCAAGAGTTCGTAAAGAGCACATAAAGCCTTTTGTCCACGGGCTCTAGGGCTTCGGGGAATCGCGGGCGTCCGGTCTCACTTTGCCCGCATGACAGTGGATGCCGCGCAATTGTCAGCGGTTACACCCTATCGACCGCGCAATCGCTGGGCCAGCCTTATGGACGAAGTCGGAAGAACGGAACGCATGGGCCTGACTTTCCAAATGCTCGCCATGGAGGCGGAGGCGTGTAGCCCTGGCCGTTTGCTGGCGGTACAAGGTTTCTTGAGGTCACAGGTTTGGGACGATCCGAACGGTTTGGCACAGCGAAAAACCAGCACCCAGGAAGTTTTCCGGATGGACCTCCGACACCGGGAGCATTATCATCTTGGCATTGCGGACGATCACATCGAGCGAATCGAAGGCCATGGACACATCAAGGTTGTGGCGTTCCGGCTGCCTGTTCTGATACCTTTCGACTACTCACGAGATTGGAAATGGCTGCGAAGCACGCGGTGAATTCATCACGGGTCGTCAATATCGAAGATCTGCGCGGTCTGGCGCAACGCCGGCTTCCCAAGGCGGTGTTCGACTATTTGGATGGCGGAGCCGATGCCGAGCTTACGTTGCAGGAAAATTGCCGGGCATTTCGCGACGTTCTGTTTCGTCCCCGGAATGCAGTGGCCGTCGGCGATTGTGACCTGAAAACTCAGGTGCTGCACCATGTACTTTCTTTTCCTGCCATGCTGGCTCCGGTGGGTTACAGCCGGTTGATGCATCCCGGCGGCGAAGTTGCCGCGGCCCAGGCAGCGGGCGAGGCTGGTACGGGATACATTCTTTCCACCATC
>DATASJ010000085.1:0-5070 GCA_036269275.1 Bryobacteraceae bacterium
CAGAGCTTCATGACTGAACTGCAGCGGCACATTGGACCGGACACTGACGTCCCGGCCGGCGACATCGGCGTGGGCGGGCGGGAGATCGGTTTCCTGTTTGGCCAGTACAAGCGGCTGCGCAATGAATTTACTGGCGTCCTGACCGGTAAAGGACTGAACTGGGGCGGTTCGCTGATTCGTCCCGAAGCCACTGGCTATGGCTGCGTCTACTTCGCCGCGGAAATGCTGAAGAGCAAGAAAGACTCGCTCGAAGGCAAACTGTGCCTGGTCTCGGGCAGCGGCAACGTCTCGCAATACACCGTCGAGAAACTGCTGGATCTCGGCGCTAAGCCGATCACGGTGTCTGATTCGAACGGCGTTATCTACGATCCCGACGGCATCGATCGCGAGAAGCTGGCGTGGGTCATGGAACAGAAAAACCTGAAGCGTGGACGCATCCGCGACTATGCCGATCACTACAAGAAAGCGATCTTCATGCCGACGGACATCAAACTGGAGCACAACCCGCTCTGGAACATCAAAGCGGACTGCGCGTTCCCCAGCGCCACGCAAAACGAGATCACCGCAAAAGATGCGGCGAACCTGTTGAAGAACGGCATCAAGCTGGTCGCCGAGGGCGCGAACATGCCCAGCACGCTCGAAGCTACCAAGATGTTCCTCGATGCCAAGATCCTGTACGGACCGGCCAAGGCGGCCAATGCCGGCGGCGTGGCCACTTCCGGCCTCGAAATGGCTCAGAACAGTGCGCGCCTGAACTGGACCCGCGAGGAAGTAGACGACCGTCTGCACAAGATCATGATCGCCATCCATCGGAACTGCTTCGAAACGGCCGAAAAATACGGCACGCCCGGCAATCTGGTAAACGGCGCCAACATCGGCGGCTTCCTGAAAGTTGCCAATGCCATGCTGGACCAGGGCCTGGTGTAATCACGTAGGGACGGACGCATTCGTCCGTCCCGCCGAGCAAAACCCGGACCGGCCTCTTACGGGGGCCGGTCTTTTTCCGTGATGCACATCGAGAAACACGCCTCGGCTGCCCGCGAGGCGAGGTCCGAGCGGCCCAGGGCAGAAGCCGGCAACTAAAAACGGGAACCCACCGTTTGCCGTGCCCCCACCGCTTCAAGCGCATGCTCCAAATCCGCGATCAGATCCTCTGCGCTCTCGATCCCCACCGAAAGCCGGATCATCTGTTCCGTCACGCCGATTCTCTGGCGTTCCCCCGGGGCCAAGGTCAAATGCGAGGTGAGCACAGGAATGGACACCAGCGATTCCACTCCCCCTAGGCTCGGCGCCAGCGTAAACAGCCGCAGTGACTCCGTCAGCCGGCGAGCATCGTCGCCTGTGCCTTCGACTTCGAAACTCACCATGCCCCCGCCTCCAGCCATTTGCGAGCGTGCCACTGCGCTCTGGGGATGGTTCTTCAAGAAAGGATAGTGTACCCGCCGTACTTTGGCGTGGCTCGAGAGGAACTCCGCCACCCGCAATGCATTCTCGTTTTGTCGCTGGACCCGCACGGCCAGGGTTTTCAGCCCCCGCACTAGCATCCACGCGGCATGCGGGTCCATACAGTTGCCCAGTGTGGTACGCGTCGAGAGGATTTTTGCGATGAGCTCGGCGCGTCCGGCCACGACCCCGCAGATCAGATCAGAATGCCCGCTCAAATATTTTGTCCCGGAGTGCATAATCAGGTCGAAGCCGAATTCCGCCGGCTGCTGGTTGATCGGCGTGCCGAAGGTGCTGTCGATCATGCTCACCAAGCCATGCTGCTTGGCCAAAGAGGAAGTTTTTTTCAAATCCACGACGCGCAGCGTCGGATTGGTCGGCGACTCCAGATAAAGCAGCTTCGTATTTGGTCGAATCGCCCTGGCGTGCTGCTCATACTCCGTTGTATCGACAAAGGTGGTCTCGACGCCCAACTTGGGCAGCCATTGCGACAGGAACTTATGCGTCCCGCCATAAACATCCCGCTGGGCCACAATGTGGTCGCCTGCCTGGAGCAGCGCCATGATCGTGGTCGTGATCGCGCCCATGCCGGAAGCGAAGGTGAGGGCCGCGTCCACTCCTTCCAGTTCCGCGACGGTTTTTTCCGCCACCGTGTTCGTAGGATTGCCGTAGCGCGTGTAGTAGCTGTCGGAGCCAGTAACACGAAGCTGTTCGTCGTTGTCGGTCACTTCGAAGGTCGAAGTCTGATAAATCGGCGTAGCCAGCGGACCATTTTTCTTTTCCAGGTTCGCCGCGCCGCGTGTAGCCTGCGTTTCCTGCCGCTCAAACTTGCGCTTCATGGGCACCTCGCTGTTGTTCAGAGTAATTCCGCCGCACGAGTTGCGGCAAGCGCTGACCGGTATCGACACCATTTATAATTCGACGTTCATGGATCTGGGGCTGAAAAACCGCGTCGCCCTGGTGGCCGCGTCCAGTCAGGGACTCGGACTCGCCACTGCCGAAGCTTTTGCCGCGGAGGGTTGCCGCGTGGCGATGTGCTCGCGCAATGAGCAGACGCTGCAGGCCGCGGCAGACAAAATCAGGAAGCGGTTCGGCGCGGAGGTTTTTGCGGAAGCGCTCGATGTCGCCGACCCAGCCGCTGTCAGCCGATTCGTAGCCGCGGTGGCGAACAAGTTTGGCAGCGTGGACATTTGTGTGACCAACGCCGGAGGCCCGCCCGCCAAGGGCTTCCTCGCCGCCACGCTCGACGATTGGCAGCGCGCTCTCGACTTGAATTTCCTGAGCACGGTTTATTTTGCACGCGAAGTGATTCCCTACATGCAGCGGAAGCAATGGGGACGAATCATTACCATCACGTCGATCACTACCAAGCAGCCGGTCGCGGACTTGGTGCTTTCCAACGCCGTCCGTGCCGCCGTGGTGGGATTGGTAAAGAGTCTCGCCAACGAGTTTGGCAAAGACGGAATCCTGGTCAATAACGTCGGCCCTGGTTTTACCGCGACTGATCGCCTGAAGGAGTTGGCGAAAGCGCGCTCGTCGGCATCCGGCAAGAACGAACAGGAAATTTTCGATGCCTGGGCCGCCGACGCTCCCATCAAGCGTTTGGGCGAGCCTCGCGAGCTGGCAGAGACCGTCGTTTGGCTGGCGTCGGAACGTGCATCCTACGTGACCGGCCAGACCGTGCTTGTCGACGGTGGAATGTATAAAGGATTGTGAAGGCGTCCTGGTTGTTGGCTTTGCGTGCTTAGCGGCGGTTCTTCGAACTCTGCGATAGAGCTTTTCACCGCGGAGCGCGCACTGAGGAATCGCAGGACAGTGCAGAGTAAATCTTGAGTGAAGAGTAGCCGATTCGGAGATTCATGCGATCCATTGCTTCAAGAATGTCCGCTATGAGTGGGGAAGGCGCGCTCTCGGTCTTCGCCCGTGCCAAAGAACTGGAAGCTCAGGGCCGTTCCATTATCCACCTGGAACTCGGTGAACCGGACTTCCATCCCGGCAAATCGGTGATCGAATCCGCCGCCAAAGCGTTGGCGGACGGCAAGGATCGCTACTGCGCAGTCGCCGGTGTCCCGGCACTGCGCGAAGAAATTGCTGCCTATCTTGCCCACACTCGCAAGATCAAAGTTGCGCCCGCCAACATCGTGCTCGCGCCCGGCTGCAAGATCGCTCTCTTCCTTGCCATGATGGCGTTGCTCGAACCCGGCGATGAAGTCCTTTACCCCGATCCCGGCTTTCCCGGTTATCCTTCGATTGCGCTGGGATTGGGAGCGGTTCCCGTCCCGTTTACCCTCTCGGCGCGGAATCATTTTCAGCCGGACCCGGTGGAAGTTGCCTCCAAGATCACGCCGCGCACGCGCATGTTGCTGACGAATTCTCCAGGCAACCCGACAGGAACTCTCTACACCGACGCGGTGCAGCGCTCTCTCGCCGAACTCGCCGTCAAACACGACTTGTGGGTGCTTTCCGACGAAATCTACGCGCGTATCCTCTACGGAGAAGAGTATCTTTCCATGCTGCACTATCCGGGAATGCACGAGCGCACGCTGATCATCGACGGATTCTCCAAGAGCTTTGCTATGACCGGATGGCGCCTGGGATACACCGTCGCGCCGCCTGAGGTCGTCCCAGCGCTGCTGATGATGGCGGTGAACACTTACACCTGTGTTGCCGAGTTTACGCAGTATGCCGCCATCGACGCGCTGCGCGATCGCGAGGGCAATACCGAACACATGGTCGGGGAATTTGCCCGCCGCCGGGAACAATTCGTGCGCGACCTGAATCGCGTACCCGGATTCCGCTGCATTCCGCCGGAAGGTGCGTTCTACGCCTGGGTCGACATCACTGGAACTGGAATGTCGGCCGAGGACCTGTGCCGGATCATGCTTGAAGATGCGGGGGTCGCGGCGATTCCCGGCGCAGCTTTCGGCCCATCGGGCAAAGAGTTCGTCCGCTTCTCTTTTGCCTCGTCGATGGCGACGCTACAAAATGCCGTGGAGCGCATCGTAAAAGTGTCCACCGCTTGGCAAGGCACACTTTCCGTCCGCTGAATATCACTGAAGGAATGCGGCCTTGGCCGCGAAAGGAACCTGCATGCGATTCGCAATTCGAGGATTCGTTCTTTCTGTTGCGGTTGGCATCTCCGCTTTCGCTGCTGCTCAAGCCCGTCCCTTCCCCGGTCCCGACGTGCAGCAGATTTACCAGCGCCTGCTGCCGCAGATTGAAAAGATCGCGGCCTTCGACCACCATGCACATCCCGGCTATGCCGACGATCCCGATGTCGACGCCATGGCCGCGCCGCCCAATGCCAGCGAAGCGCTTCGCACTCGCGACGACAATCCAGAACTCGCGGCCGCCGCCAAAGCCTTGTTCGGCTACCCGTATACCGATCTTTCTCCCGAGCACGCGAAATGGCTGCTCGATAAGAAGACAGAACTGAAAAAGCAGCTCCCCGGAACCGCATATTTCAATTCGATTCTCGACAAAATCAACATCGAGAGTTCCGTGGCGAACCGCGCTATGATGCCCGACTATCTCGATCCCAAACGCTTTCCCTGGGTGTTCTTCGCCGACGCGTTTATGTGGCCTTTCAATAACGAGCGCGAGACCGCTCGCAATCCCGACGAGGGC
>DATASJ010000086.1:0-2919 GCA_036269275.1 Bryobacteraceae bacterium
CCCAGGCACAGCACCCACACGAACATGGCTCTCGGAAAAGAAAACATCATCTTCTCCAACCCAGTTTTGCGCGCGCGCGCGCCTGCTCTACGAAATAATCGAGGCATTGAAGCCATCATTGTATCGAAACGTCGTAGGGCAGAAGCGGCGGCACTATCCGCGCTTGGGCCGGTAAATGTGAGTGCTGGTGCCGAAGAAAACCTCGGCGGACTCCATTACCGTTTCCGAAAGCGTCGGATGCGGGTGAATCGTCATCGCTACGTCGCTCGCCAGCGCTGCCATCTCGACGGCGAGCACGCCTTCCGCAATCATCTCGCCTGCGCCTGCGCCGACTATCCCTACTCCCAGCACCCGTTCGCTCTGTGGATCGATAAGGAGCTTGGTCATGCCTTCTGGGCGATCCAGAGTGACGGCGCGACCGGACGCTGCCCACGGAAACTTGGCGACCTTGACGTCGCGATTTTCTTTTTGCGCCTGCGTTTCGGTCAGGCCGCACCAGGCAACCTCGGGATCAGTAAAGACCACCGACGGAATCGCGTTAGGTTCGAAGGCCACCTTATGTCCAGCAATGGCCTCGACCGCGACCCGGCCTTCATGCGACGCTTTGTGCGCCAGCATGGGTTCGCCGACTACATCGCCAATGGCGTAGATGGAGGGATCATCGGTCTGCAACTGCTTGTTCACCAGAATGAATCCGCGCTGGCCAACCTGCACCCGCGTTGTTTCTAGCCCTGGGATTTCGGAATTCGGTTTGCGGCCAACCGAAACCAGTACGCGGTCGAAAACTTTCTCACGCTCTTTGACGTCCGCTCCTTCGAAGCTGGCGCGGATCCCATTGCCGTCGTCCTTGACCGAAGCGACGGTCGTGTTGAGCAAAATTCCCTCGAACATTTTTTCCAGCCGCTTGTGCAGCGGGAGCACCAGATCTCGATCCGCGCCAGGAAGCAAGCCTGGTAGCATCTCCACCACCGTCACGCGTGTACCCAGCGCGGCATAGACCGACCCCAGTTCCAGACCAATATATCCGCCGCCGACGACCAGCAGGCTGCCCGGAATATCCTCGAGATCCAGCGCGCCAGTAGAATCCATCATGCGCGGCGTATCGAGGTTCAGAGCCGGAACGATGGCCGGGCGAGAGCCGGTCGCAATGACGATGCGATCGAAGCTGAGAGATTCTTCTGAGCCCTCGGATTTCGTTACTCGCAGCGTAGTGGAGTTTTCAAAGGCGGCCCGCCCCTGCACGAAACGTACTTTCCGTTGCTTCGAGAGAACGCCAAGGCCTCCGGTCAACTTCTTGACCACGCCCTCTTTCCAGGAACGCAAGCGCGCCAGATCGATTTTGGGTGCGGCGAACTCGATCCCCCAATTCTTGGCCTGATGCGATTCTTCCAACAACTTGGCCACGTGCAGCAGCGCTTTCGACGGAATGCAGCCACGGTATAGGCAAACTCCGCCGGGGTTTAATTCAGGATCAATGAGGGTGACCGTCATGCCAAGATCGGCGGCCAGAAATGCGGCGGCGTATCCACCGGGACCGCCGCCCACGATTGCAATGTTTGTGTTTTCAGACATGAGATTTTCAACCAAGAAGGGCACAAAGGAGCACGAAGGAAGGGTAATTCGAAACGCGAAGTGTCCGCGGTTTCCTTCGTGAAACTTCGTGTCCTTCATGGTTCATGGTTTTGATTTCTATCCCTGAACCGAAAGTAGGAACGGCTGCTCGAAGGCTTCAGCGATCCATCGCAAGAAACGCGCCGCATCGGCGCCATCAATCAGCCGGTGATCATAGGAAAGCGAGAGTGGCAGAATCAGCCTTGGCTCGAACTTGCCGTTAATCCACTCCGGTTCCATGCGCGAGCGCGAAAGGCCGAGGATCGCGACTTCGGGATAATTCACGATCGGAGTGAATCCAATCCCGCCAATGCCGCCAAGATTGGTAATGGTGAACGTCCCCCCCTCCATGTCGGCCGGCGTGAGTTTTTTGTCACGCGCTTTTTTGGAAAGCTGAGATAACTCGACGGCCAGTTCCACGATGTTTTTCTTGTCGACCTCGCGAATCACGGGAACCAGAAGGCCGCGATCCGTATCGGCGGCCACGCCGATGCTGATGTATTGCTTATAGACGATCTCTTCTTTCTCGATGTCTATGCTGGCATTGAACTGCGGAAAGACTTTGAGGGCCGCGGCGCAGACCTTCAGCGCGATCGCGGTCACCGTCATCTTGCCGCCGGCTTCTTCCGCCTTCGGAGCAAACCGGGCGCGCAGCTGTTCGAGTTCGGTGATGTCGGCGCGATCGTGCTGCGTGACATGCGGAATCGTGTTCCACGATTCGGACAGATGCTCGGCAGTCTTGCGGCGAACGCCGCGCATCGACACGCGCTCGACTTTGCCCCACTTGGCGAAATCCGGAAGTTGGGGCTGCCCGAAGTGTCCCGCGCGCGGTGTCTGCACTGCACTCGCCGCCCTAGAAAGAAGCCCCTTCGCGTAAGCCTTCACGTCATCTTCGCTGATGCGCCCGCCGGGGCCGGTGCCTTTCACCTCGTAAATATCAACCCCGACCTCGCGGGCGAATCTCCGCACGTGCGGTGCCGCTGCAATCGGTTGGCGATGCTCGGTACCGGCAACCTTGCCCAGTTGCACCGGCATGGTGAAGGCGACCGCGCCGCCCGCTTGCTGCGGCTGGTCGGGAGGTAGCGCTTGTTCTTCCGTCTTGCCCTCGGCGCGAATCGCCGCCTGAAACGCCAGACGCGCACCGTGCTGTCCGGAAACATGTTCTACCGGAGCGTTGCGGGCGCGAGTAGTTTCGGCCTGAGCGGCTCCTCCGCCCTCGAGCGTGAAGATCACCTGCCCAACTTTGATCTTCTCGCCTTCTTTTACCTTCACCTCTTTGACCACGCCGCTCACCGACGACGGCACTTC
>DATASJ010000087.1:0-1783 GCA_036269275.1 Bryobacteraceae bacterium
TTGAGTTCATTCGGAATATCGCGTGACCACTTCCGCAACGAAAACTGCTGCCTCCTCGCGGTTACGGAAGAGATCAGGATGCAAGCGGAAGACTTCATCCTCGATCTCGGCGAGCGTCCGAACGCCATCGCAGAGGTTTACGACGGTTCGCCGCCCTTCACCGCGGGGGGTGAGCTTGGGTTTGCATCCCGGCTGTGTGTGTCTTAGATCTTCCGCAGGAATCAGCATCCCCTTCCAAGTCGAGTGCCGGAAAGAATCCATCTTGAAGCCGGTCTGGCCGTTCAGAACGTCAACATTCCAGTTGACCAGCGAGTCGGTTGGCCGGATCATCATGCGAATCCGCACTAAGTCGCCCTCGGCCACCTGAACTGCGCGTTCAATCGGAAAGTAAACCTGGCGGCGCTGGATCTTCTCTGGAGCGAGCGGAGAGTTTGTCATCGAGACTCCCGCCGCGAGTTCTGCGGTGAACCAGCCGCACAAGCCATGTATCGTGCCAGTCCGGCGGATCATCGCTGTCGCTTCGCCGTGGAAGGGCTCGGTGGTGGCGTGATTCAGATCAACATTGGCAATAACCACGGCGTCGCCGCAAACGCTCGAGGGAGAAAGATTCACCTGATAACCGGTGTTGGCCGCGAGCACTCGAGTGGACCGGAAGTCAAAGCCCGCCGGCGAAGTGTTCCAGAAATCCACCTGGCCGAATAAATCTGGAGCATCGACCGGGGCAAGCATTAGGCTCATCCTAAGAGGGAGTGTGACGCCCTCGGGTTTGAGGAAGCGACGCCGCGCATCGGCGAAATATTGGATGATACCGGCGTTGAAACCAAAGTTGCCAATCTGGTCGGCGACCACAACGTCGATCTTTTCTGGCAGATCTACGTGAGTGGAGAATCCCTTGATGAAAACTACGCGGTCCCCAAAACCGTTGGCCTGGGCGACCTCGCGCGCCACCGCAACTATGCCGCCCATTTCAATCGAATAAACTCGACTAGCCCCCGCGACGCAGGCCAGCAAACCCATGATTCCGCTGCCGGAGGCTAGATCGAGAACCACGTGCCCGGGGCGAACTACCGACGCAACTGCCCCTTGGAACGCAGCGAGTCGAGCGGGATCGACGAGATAGTGGCGGTGTTCGTCAATGATGAGAGACAAAGAAGCCAAACCCGCTAAGCGAAGGAATTGGGGTCAGATGCACATCATGGTGGTGTTGATGCCGTCAACCTGGGTAAACCCTCCGCCTTGCGTCAGCTTGGACACCTGACCATATTCGACGAGAGCCGGGCTGCAGTAAGGAAGGCGTTGTGCCGTTACGGTTTGAGGGGAGTTCTGTTCCTTAGAGTCTGTCTCTCCGATTTGCATGTGAACAAACCTCCACTCCGCGCGCGTATATAGTAAGGGCAATCCGGGTCGCAGGTCAATCGGCAGCAGCGTTACGATGGTCGCGTCTGTTGGCACCAAATCTCCATCCCGATCGGCGCCCATAGCCTCCATACGTTTAGCGATTCTCCTGCGCGGAACTTCTGAATGGAGGAAAATAGCTCGGATGGAATAATCCAGCCGCGCTCCTCAATCTCGGCGCAGGTAAAGCGCCCCTGGGTATCGATTGTGTCTACGGCCTTCTTAAATACGGGCGTGAACTCCGCTTGAGCCCGCCGCCGGATCACGGATTCCGGAAGGCGGCCTTGCAGAGCATTGCGCAGCACAATCTTAACCAGCCCACTGTGGGAGCGTTGCCGCTCAGGAATCGCAAACGCGAACTCGGCCAGGCGACGATCAAAAAACGGAT
>DATASJ010000088.1:0-155476 GCA_036269275.1 Bryobacteraceae bacterium
AAGGTTTTCATAACAAGATGGAGGTTCTCTCACGCCAAGCTTACGGATTTAGAAACTTCCAGAACTACCGATTGCGCGTTAGGGTAATGTGTTCTTAGAATCAGTCGAAGGTCAACCCGCCCCCATTAAGTGCGTAGAGCCCTAATTCGTTGGTGCGGATGGGGAGACTTGAACTCCCACGCCCTTGCGAGCGCTGGAACCTAAATCCAGTGCGTCTGCCAATTCCGCCACATCCGCGTGGCTCGCGTCAACCCTCCTCAGCGTAACATCGCAGTCGCGTCCGCCTTGCCGGCGGGCTTCGTGCTAAGGAAGCTAAGGAACTCTTGGGTATTGCGCGTTAACTGGGGAAAAGTCGCAACTACATTCTGGTCTGCATCCAGCAAAGCGTAAAACGGAATAGACACGGTGCTGAACTTCTGATCTTCCAGTTTCTGGTTCTTTTCGGATTCTGCGTCCGTGCCGTCCGTGTATAAGTCAACGATAATCAGGTCTTTCAATGCCGCTTGAATTTCCGGACGCGGAAACATGTTCGCCTTCATCCAATGACAATTCGTGCAGGCGTAACCAGTGAAATTCACCAGCACTAACTTATTCTGTTGCCGAGCTGCCGCGAGGGCCGAGTCTAATTGATTTTTGAAATAATTCGCCGGAGCCGCTTCGGCCGCTCCTGCCGAACCGCCGAAAACTCCGCCGCTCCCTTCGGGGATGAACGCATCCAAATCGCCGAGCCGTCCTCCAAAAAGCCCCGGCACAAGGCTGATGGAAAAGATCAGGAATAGCGAGGCCAGAAGCGCACGGCTGACAGCCAGGCGCTCGTCTTTCTTGATGCCGTCCATCGGAATCAAGCCGAGTAAATAAAGGCCGGGCAGCGCAAAAAGGACGATCCAGGCCGCAAGGAAGCGCTCGCGCGTGAGCCAATGCGTCTGCAGTACCTGATCGACATTGCTCAGATACTTCAACATCACCGCCAACACAATGAACCCCAGTACCACCTTCACGCGCACCATCCAGCCACCGCTGCGAGGCAGCTTCTGCAGATACGACGGAAACAACGCAAGCAGGAAAAACGGTGCAGCTAAACCCGTCGCGAATGCCAGCATGCCGAGAACCGGCTGCGCGCCTTTCGATTGCACGGAGGCAATCAGCAGCGGGCCGACAATAGGCCCGATGCAAGCAAACGAGGTGAGCGAGAACGTCAGCCCCATCAGCAGCGTTCCCGCGTAGCCGCCGCCTTGTGACGCGCGATCGAGACGAGTGAGCAGGCCCGAGGGCAGCCGCAGCTCGAATGCGCCCAGCAGGCTAAGCCCGAACACGAAGAACACGATGGCGATAAAGCCGTTGACCCATGGGCTGGAGCCGAGCTGAACGACACCGAACGGCCCAGCCACCGCGGTCACCAAGAAACCGAGTCCTGTGAACAAAACGATGATGCCAATGCAGAAGACCAGAGCCTGCACCCAGCCGCTGCGCCTGCGTTCGCCGCTCGCGCCAGCGCTCTGATTCAGGAAGAAAGACACCGTAATCGGAATCATCGGGAACACGCACGGCGTAAACAAAGCGGCCAGCCCAAATCCGAACGCAGTCAGCAGAAATGGCAGCAGATCCTGTGACTGCGCATTGAAGGTCACGGTCTGCTGACGGAAAGCAGACGCCGTACCCGCGGGCTGCCCGGTCAGGGGCGCGTAGCCTGCCGGTAGCGTGAACGCGAAGGCCGGCGCACCCGGAGCGAAGTGAACCTGTGTGCTCGCCGTCTTCTTCACCGGCGGCAGGCATTTCACGTCCGTACATGCCTGGTAACGAACGGTCGCTTGCACGGTAACGTCGCCGCTGGCCGACTTGGCAGTGACGGCCTGCAGCAGGAACACTGCGCCATCCGCATAAGTTTCCGTATCTATCTGGAAGTTCGGATCCAGTTTCCGGACCGGCTGGGGCCGATACACGGAATAATTGGTAACCGCCGGGTTATCGTCCAGCCGAATCTTGGTAATGATCGGACCGCCGGGAGGAGTGGTGGGCGAATAAAGGTGCCAACCAGGCTGAATCGTGGCTTTCAGCTCGAAAAGAGCTTTGTCGCCGGGCGAAATCCGGGTCTGGCCTCCAGAGGGCGCCAGCGCCCACTGTACCGGATCTTCCCGAGCGGCGAACAGAGGGGAAACACAAAGCCCGGTCAGGGCAAGCAGCAGAAAGCAGCGGCACCGAAGGCGCATATCAGCCTGCTTGTGCTGATGCCCAGCCGTCGAGTTCCGTTGCAATGCGCTCGTTGATATTCCCTTCAGCGAACTCTTTGGCCACGCGTATCGCGTTGCGAATCGCCTTTGCGTTCGAGCGTCCGTGGCAGATAACACAGATGCCGTTCAGACCCAGCAGCGGAGCACCGCCGTATTCGGAATAGTCGACCCGCTTCTTGAACTCGTTGAAAGCCCCTTGCGCCAGGTATGCGCCGACTTTGCGCGTAATGCTTGCCTTCAGCGACTGCTTGAGCAGTTGGCGAACCACGTCTACCAAGCCCTCGCTCACCTTCAACGCGACATTGCCGACAAAACCGTCGCATACGATCACGTCAACGGCCCCGGTGTAAACATCGCGGCCCTCCACGTTCCCGATGAAGTGCAGATTCTTAAGACTTTTCAGCAGAGGTTGCGCCTCATGCGTCAAGGCGTTGCCCTTGTGTTCCTCTTCGCCGATCGATAGCAGGCCGACACGCGGCCGCGGCGTGCGAAAAATGACACGTGAGTAGGCGTTGCCCATGACCGCGAACTGCGCGAGCATTTTGGCCGTGCAATCGACGTTTGCGCCCACATCGAGCATCACGGCAGGCTTGCTACTCAGGGTAGGGAAGGCCGATGCGAGCGCGGGGCGGTCGACACCCGGCAGCATGCCTTGCACCAGTTTGGCCGTTGCCATGACCGCGCCGGTATTGCCGGCCGAAACTACGCCTTGCGCTACATGATCTCGCACCAGCCGGGAAGCGACTCGAATGGAACTGTCCTTCTTGGAGCGCACCGCTTTGCCCGCGCTCTCCTCCATCGTGATCTGCTCGCTCGCGTGACGAATCTCGATCGGCAATTCCTGCCAGCCCGGATGCCGTTCCAGTTCGTTGCGCACCACGTCTTCGCGTCCTACCAAAACAACGCGCACCCCGAGGCTCTTCGCGGCCTGAAGAGCGCCTTCGACCTCGGGCCGGGGGTAATGATCCCCGCCCATCGCGTCGACGGCTATGGTCAGCATGTGATCAAGCTTCTTATACCGTGACGGCGTTGGGCAAGATTCATTGATTCAACACGCAGGCGTCCATTACGGCTTCTAAGATTCCACCACTTCGATAACTTCGCGCCCCTTGTATTTTCCGCAATGCGGACAAGCTCGGTGAGCCCGGATTTTCTCATGGCAGTTCGGGCACTCCGCAAGCTGCGGCACCTGTAGCGAGTCGTGTGCCCGCCGTGTGGAAGTGCGGCGCTTCGAGTGGCGGCGTTTTGGATTCGGCATAGTTGTCCTAGTCTCTCAATCTCTATTTTCGTTTATCGGCCTTAGTCTGAGGCCGCTCAGTTACGCGGACCAATCTCGGCCCGCAACGTCTTTAATTTACTCAAGCGGTTGTCGACCGGCTCCGGTTGACATCCGCAATCGTGCTGGTTGCGGTTCTGCCCGCACATGGGGCAGATCCCTTTGCAAGCCTCGCTGCACACTAACTGCATCGGCAATCCCAGCAGGACCACCTCGCGAAGAATATCGTTCAATGAAAGACCGCTTCCTTCGTAATAGCCGACTTCGATCCCGGCGTGATGAATCTCATTCTCGCCACCGAGCTGGGCCTCTTCCGCTGGCATATAAATTAGATCGAAACGACGCTCTACCGGGAATGACGCCGACTCCAGGCACCTGTCGCAGGTGGCCTCCATCGTAACGGTCAGATCCCCGTGGACCCGGACCTCGCCCAGCGAATGGTTTAGCAACTGCGCCGAGCCCTCCGCGTGCAGTACAGAGGATTGGGTGACCTCATCACCGTAATCGATTTCGTTGGTTGGAATGTCGACTTTAAAAGGAACAGGTCGTAATTCAAGTTGCTGGAGGCTGATGAACACGCGCACTCCCACCCGAACCAAGTATTAGCCGGTCAGGCTCGCCGTAAGACGTAACTTGAAGTATAGCAAGCAGTAGTTCGACTGATGCGATTCACAGACCTGCGTGTCCACAGGCCCGCGGCATTTGCGACAATAGAATCGTTCCCCTGGAGCCCCGCGTTCGGGGCAGGCATCGAAGAACCACGGCTCCAGCAGCATATCGAACGTGGGACTCGTTAGCCCTACCTGATCTACTGTGATTCAATTGAACGAAACTAAGGACGGTTGCAACCTGCCGTTGCCTTTCGGACTGGCGTTCGAAGATTTGTACGCGCGCGAAGGGCTCCTCAAGCTCGATGCCGCTTTCTTGAGCGATCTCGAAGCGTCGGCTCCCGGCCTTCACACGCGTCTTCTGGCGGGGCGGGAGAAGCCGGAGGCGCTGGCGCCTAAGCAGCACTCGGAACTGATCATCGAACTCGCTCCTTATCTTGAGGACTTCATCGGTCATTTGTTCGCCATCGAGCCTGAGCTCCGCGAGTTGCAGCACCGCCATTCCGAACTAGCTCCTCTGTACTCGGTCAAGCGCCGGTTTGTGCAGCGAAAGGCGCTGCCTGGCTTTACGGCTGAGAAGGCGAACGAAATCGATGGCTTTGCCGTCTGCGCCGAGCTCGAAACGCTGATGCAGGAGCCGCTGACGGAGATGAGCTTCGCCCATCACGTAGCGCGCTGGCTCGCCGCAGAGGCCGACCACGCGCAGCATCTTCTGCTGGCAACGCAGTACGCGGCATGGGCCAGCCTTTCGCCGCAGGGTAAGGCGAAGCATCGTCAAGGCGTGCTCTTCAAACATCCCCGCAAGCTCGACTACCATCATCTGGTTTCGGTGCACGAGTCCTTCAGTGGCGGACTGGTCCGGCTGGAGCTGACAAGCGATCATTGGCGGCATCGCGAAGGGTTTCAACTGACCGATCCGGGCACGGACCTGACCGGTGCGCTCGACCAGGCGTATTACTGCATCAAGTGCCACAACCAGGGCAAGGATAGCTGCTCGACTGGTCTCAAAGATTCGGCCGGGCCGAAAGATCCGGCTGGCCTGAAGAAGAACGGCGCGTTCAAGTCCACCGTCTTCGGTGTGCCGCTCGCCGGCTGCCCGCTGGACGAAAAAATTTCGGAAATGAATGCTGTGAAGGGCAACGGCAACCCCATCGGCGCGCTCGCCATCGTTACTATCGACAATCCGATGGCCGCGGGCACCGGTCACCGCATCTGCAATGACTGCATGAAATCCTGCATTTTTCAAAAGCAGGACCCGGTAGACATTCCGCAAGTAGAAACGCGGTCGCTCAAAGACGTCCTGGAGCTGCCGTGGGGTTTCGAAATCTACAGCCTGTTGACACGCTGGAATCCGCTGAACATCTCGCGTCCCTATCCGCGGGAAGCGACCGGATACAAGGTTCTTGTCGTCGGCCTTGGGCCCGCCGGATTCACGTTGGCTCACCATTTAATGAACGACGGCCATACGGTTGTCGCGGTCGATGGGCTCAAAATTGAGCCGCTGCCCGAGGACATTTCGGGCATAAACGCGCTGGGCGAGCGCGTGTTCAGCATGGACGCGCACGGCCGCCGCGTTCCGTTCCGGCCGCTGCGCGACGTCACCGAGATCTACGAGCGCCTGGATCACCGCGTGATGGCCGGGTTCGGAGGTGTCGCCGAGTACGGAATCACCGTTCGTTGGAACAAAAACTTTCTTAAGATCATCCGGCTGCTGATCGAGCGCCGCCGCGAGTTCAACATGTTCGGCGGCGTGCGATTCGGCGGCACGCTGACGGTAGACAGCGCCTTCGAGATGGGATTCGACCACATCGCGCTGTGTGCCGGCGCCGGCGGCCCTACGGTCATACCCATGAAAAACGGGCTCGTGCGCGGCGTGCGCCAGGCTTCGGATTTCTTGATGGCTCTTCAACTGACCGGGGCTGCGAAATACGAATCGCTGGCTAATTTGCAGATCCGCATGCCGATTGTGGTCATCGGCGGCGGCTTGACGGCCATCGATACAGCGACGGAATCGTTGGCTTACTATGCCGTGCAAGTCGAGAAGTTTTTGAAGCGCTACGAATTGCTGGCCACCGACATCGGCGAACGCGAGATTGAAGCTACTTGGACCGGCGAAGATGCCGACATTGCAGAGGAATTCCTCTCCCATGCGCGAGCCATTCGCGCCGAACGAGCCGCTGCTGCCCGGGAGGGACGACGCCCGCGTTTGATTGAATTGTTGAACTCGTGGGGCGGCGTGACCATTGCGTATCGCCGCCGCCTGATCGATTCGCCAAGCTATACGCTCAACCACGAAGAGGTTGCGAAAGCGTTCGAAGAGGGCGTTCGTTTCGCCGAGTGCCTCACACCGGACGAAGTGGTTGTGGACGCTGGTGGAAGCGCCTCGGCTCTGCGTTTGGAAAAGCAACGGCTCGACCAAGCGACCGGGCGGCTGCTGCCGAGCGGCGAGAAAATCGTGCTCCCCGCCCGAACGATTCTGGTTGCCGCCGGGACGCAGCCAAACACGGTTCTGGCACGCGAAGACGAGCACAACTTCATGCTCGATGGGCGCTATTTCCGGGCTGTCGATGAAAATGGCGAACCGGTCAAGCCCGAACGCAGCGCCAAACCCAGCGAAACCCGGGTGCTGATTTCCATCCGCCCCGACGGCCGCGCCCTCAGTTTCTTCGGCGATCTGCACCCGTCGTTTTCCGGCAATGTGGTGAAGGCGATGGGCAGCGCTAAGCGCGGTTATCCCGTGGTCTCGCGTGTTCTGGCGCGCCAGTCAACCTCCGAACCTGCTGCCGCCGCGCTCCTCCAGCGCCTAAACCAGGAACTGCGTCCGGTGGTTCAGGACGTCATTCGCCTGACGCCCACCATTGTCGAGATTGTGGTTAAAGCTCCGATCGCGGCGCGAGCGTTCAAGCCGGGACAGTTCTATCGGCTGCAGAACTACGAATCGCTGGCCGCGCGCGTCGATGAGACGATTCTGGGCATGGAAGGGCTCGCGCTCACGGGTGCTTCCGTCAATCGCGAAGCAGGATTGCTCTCGACGATTGTGCTGGAAATGGGCGGCTCGTCCGATCTGTGCGCGTTGTTGAAGCCGGGAGATCCCGTTATCCTGATGGGTCCCACCGGGACGCCGACCGAAACGCCCGCGCAGGAAACAGTTCTCTTGGCAGGTGGCGGCCTGGGCAACGCCGTGCTGTTCTCCATTGGACAGCAGTTGCGCGCTTCCGGTTCGCGAGTCGTTTACTTCGCGGGCTATAAGAAGATAATCGATCGCTACAAAGTCGAGGAGATCGAAAAGGCCTCCGATGTGGTGGTCTGGTGCTGTGACGAAGCGCCCGGCTTCACGCCCGGCCGGGTGCAGGATAGCGCCTTCGTCGGCAACATCGTGGACGCGATGGCCGCCTACGGCGGCGGCAATCTTGGCAGCCAGGAGATTCCGTTGCACGCGGTCGATCGGCTTATCGTGATCGGCTCCGATGGCATGATGCGCGCCGTGCAGCAGGCACGCCATAGCGTATTGCGGCCATACCTCAAACCCGATCATCACGCGATCGGCAGCATCAACTCGCCCATGCAATGCATGATGAAGGAGATCTGCGCGCAGTGCCTGCAAATGCACCGCGACCCGGTGACCGGCAAAGAAACCGTTGTCTTCTCGTGCTTCAACCAGGACCAGCCACTCGATCACGTCGAATTCGGCAGCCTTCGCTCGCGGCTATCACAAAACGGCGTGCAAGAGAAGCTCACGAAGCTTTGGATCGATCATTGCCTCCGCGATTTAGGGGTTCGCCCGAAGCTGCAGTCGAACGAGTTACCGATTCTGGTCTCCTGAACCGCCAGACCTTCAGCCGACTCTCTTTTTGCTGAACGTCGCTTTCGGAATAACTAGCCGCGAACGTGAGGGAGCGGGGCTTATCGCGAAAACGGATCTGATCTGCTACCCGCCAGATCTCCTCTTCCCATATTCCAACTCAACGTAAGGTTGCTCGCGTTTATTGGGCCGACATACTGTTGCTTCATGCGCGCAACTGCGGAGATCATCTCGTTTGTATAGAGATCGAGAGGAATCGCCGTACGAAGTTCTTCAAATGAGATTTCTGGAATGACAATCGGAGTCCCTCTTGTAGCCAACTCTCTCTGAAGGCGTAAAACCTGTATGCTTCGCATTGCCGTCCGCGTTGCGATTTCGTGGACAATCTCGTTCCGCTCTCTGCGCCTGCTTCATAATTCGAGTCTCGACCGGGCGGTTTATTTCGTACGATCTCCCGCATAAAGAGACTGCTGAGCTTGTTACATCACCACCGCCAGCCCGAGGTATTTAACGAACGGATCGAAATCCCGGTCGTTGTGCAGCAAGTCATATCCGCTCTCGATGCATCGCGTTGCAATCACGACATCGATGGTCTTGCGAACCGTCACGCCGAACTTGCGTAGCATGCGGAAATTCTTTGCCGCTTGAATCGCGATTTCTTTTCCGCCCAACTCCACCACCATCAGCGAAGTCAGCATACGCCGCGCCGTATCGAAGTCTCGATCGTTATCGAAACCCTGCAGGACCTCGGTCAAAATCAGATCGCCGATGGATAATGGCTCGTAGCCCAGGAGGCGGTCAAGTGTTTCCGCATGCGCCGTCGCTGTCCCCCGGAAGTAGTCGATCCAAACGCTGGAGTCGACAAGGATCAACGGTCGCTTCTCATCGCCTCCAGGTCGCCCTGCCAATCTATCTTGCCGCGTAGCTGGCGGATCTTCGCTTGTTTCCTCAGCCGCAGTAAGGTCCGCAAACCCTCTTCCACCGCTTCGCGCTTGGTCTTAAGGCCGGTCGCTCGAAGGGTATCCCGCATGAGCTGGTCGTCAATCACGATGTTTGTGCGCATCGATGTGTATATTTAATGAGTTTACTACACATTGTTTCTTGGTATGCTCATTTTGATTGCGCACCTGTACGGCTTGCGCGCTCATCAGGCGTTCGTCCCGCCATCAACGGTCAGGTTCGCGCCAGTGATGTAGGAAGACTCGGGGCCGGCGACGAACGCCACCAACGCGGCGACCTCCTCGACACTCCCGTAACGATCCAGCGCTGTCGCCGCCTTTTGCGGCACGGCCCATTCGCCCGCGGCGGGATTCAAATCCGTATCAATCGGACCGGGCTGGATATTGTTGACCGTGATGCCCCGGCCCCCGACCTCTCTCGACAAACCTTGACTGAACATCTTCACCGCGCCCTTCGTTGCCGAGTAGGCGACCAGCCCAGGCGTCATGACACGTTCGCCTACGCATGAGCCAATCATGATGATGCGGCCCCCACGATTCATGTGCTTAAGCGCCGCTTGCGTTGCGCTCAACGTGCCGCGGAAGTTGATGTCGATCATGCGGTCCATCTCCTCCGGAGTGGTCTTCTCGAACGTCTTCGGAATCGCCGTACCGGCATTGTTTACAAGCACATCGAGGCTGCCGAAGGTGGAGACGGTCTTTTCGACAGCGCGCGCAACCGCTTCTGCGTCGGCGGCGTCCGCCTGGATCGCCAGGGCCTTTCCGCCAGCACCTTCAATTGCTTCCACAACCGAGCCGGCCGCATCCGCTCCCTTCGAATACGTGATGGCCACGCTTAATCCGTCAGCAGCCAACCTTTTCGCGATGGCGGCGCCAATCCCACGTGAACCGCCCGTTACGAGTGCCACTTTCTTTGCTGAGTTAGACATCCCATCTCCCTTGCGTTTCTGTCACGACTCGTCATTGCTGAGTCAACTGACTGCGATCTTGTTCAGATCTGTCAGACCCTCATCCGATGTGTCACTCTTGCAAGCGGATTCAAATCTCAGCGCTCGAGGATGAGCTCCGCATGGTCGCGGCGCCCCAGCACCTCGCGCGTCACGGAAATCCACGTCACTTATTTTTCAGTACAAAATGCTTGGCGTCTCCGGCAGAAGCGACTCGCCAACCCGGCGCGAGTTCCAACTCCCACCCAACCCCCGTAATGTGAGATCCCCTGATCTCAGTTGGAGCGCTGACCGTAACGCTTTTCATATCCGCAGCCAGCAGCGCACCCTGATGCGCCTTCAGCGCGCCCCATGCATCCGTCACTTCCATGATGGGGTTTACGTTGCCGGCCCCTGGCAGCGGTACGACAGTATTCGGGTCAAAGCTGAAGTTGAAATTTCCCGCATCCGTCAACTTCAGCGTCGGCCCATCAACGAACAGCTTCCGATAACGCGCCTGCTGTGCTTCAGTTTCCTTTGCGCGCTCCGTCTCACTAATTCGTAACGCCTCGCCTCCGTAAACCAGCGCCCTTTGCTGTGCATCCGGAAGCGCGAGCCCACCCACCGCAGCCAAGAGAAGCTGTCCCAAATCCGATTGCGCCGTCAACTTCGTTCGCCAGGCCGGCTGCCGATCATCGAGTAGCATTCCGTAGGCGGGGCCCGAGCTGTATGCGAAAGAACGCACAAACGTCATCGCCTGGGGCGATACGAGATCATCTTCGATTCTCCAGTGCGCCGAAGCGATGTCAGGCGCAGACGCAATGTATCCGGTGTATTCGGCCAGTCCTTCATTCAGCTCGAGCAGGCGTTCCGACTCCGCCGATCCTGCAAAAAGCCGATGACGGTGCATGCGAAAGCAGAGCGCATCGCGAATGGCCTCTGTCTGTGCTGCATCGGTTGTAATGAGTGCCGCTGCCAGGGCGCGCCATTCGAGCTGCAACCAGTAGCGCCCTTCGAGCGTGTCCAGTTGCGGATTCTGGGGGTTGTTTCCGGGTAGGTGAAGGTCGTCCTGCAGCCGATGGTACAGCTCATGCGCCAGCAGTCGACGCCGGGGCAGAGAGTGCTCCGGCAGCGGCCACTCCACCATCGTCCAATGCTTGCCAGCCCAATGAACAGCAGTGTTGGCCGGCACCACCTCTGGTGGCAGAGTGCCCACCCAAACGCCATCCTCCTCGTGTAGGATTCCGTTCCGATCGGCCTCGTTCGCCACAAGCGTGCGGCTGTCTGAAGAAACAAACAGCATCGGGCCGTAAAGCGGCCTCCCCCACAATCGTCCTCCTTCCTTATCGGAGAGCTGTTTCGCCTCAACGAATGCCGCTCTTGCTTCGACCGGATCGATCGTCTGCGCTGCGGCCGGACCTTCCGCGGCCGAGAGACACGACAGGGCGCCGATTGTAGGCAAGAACAAGAGAACAGAGCGGCGGGTCATCTTGAGAACCATCAGACCCGCAAGCAGAATATGAAGTACGCGGCGATCACGAGTCCTATCTATACTCGCGCATTCTCACTCCAGCGGCGCCGATATCGAGATAATCTTCGGATTGGCCTGAATGAAACAAAACGGGCCGCGTATTTTCCGCCATCGCCTCACTCCTTTATTCCGTAGAACCTCCCCTCGCTGGTCGCGAAGATCATTCTGAAGTTGGCCTGCCATGTGCCCACCTGCTTCCCGTTCCCTAGTTCGTTGCCCCCCGTGTCCCGCCACCACCAAACGTTGCCGTGCCAGTCGATTCCATAGATCACACCATTGCTGGTGGCGAAGGCAAGCTTGTAGTTTTCCCAGCCGGAGCTTATAAGCGTTGGGTCCCCGAGTTTGTTGGTCCCGGTATCGTGCCATCGCCACAGCTTGCCGAGTGGGTCGATCCCGTAGATCCAGCCGTCGCTCGACGCGAATGCGCGTTTGTATCTTTCCCAGCCAGCATCTATCAGTGTTCCGCCGTCGAGTTTGTCGCCTCCTGTGTCATGCCACCGCCACAGTTTGCCGGTCCCGGAGCTCTGGTAATTGCCGGTGATCGCATAGATCAGCCCCTGGCTCGACGCGAAGACCTGCCTGTACGTGTGCCAGCCGGCGTTGCTTAGAGGCTGGCGGGTTTGGATGGGACCTCCTCCTTGTCGCCATTGCGTGTCATCGTAGCGAAACAGGTTGCCATCCCAGTCGATCGCATAGATCCAGCCATCGCTCGACGCGAAGACAGACTTGAAGCCGGTCCAGCCCCCATGTCCGGCCTCTTCGCCGAACAGGGGAGCCCCAGTCTCCCAACCTGAGTGCGCGTACCGGAAGACATTCCCGAGCTGGCTATTGTATCGTTTCTGGTTGCACACCATCGATGCTTCCACCAGATCGGTCCCGGCCGTGAAATCGCAGAAGACAACGTTGGCCTTCTGCCACCATTCGTTAACAACCCATTCATGCAGAATGGGGAACAACTCTGCGGCGTACCAAACCAGGGAGTTTACAAGGTACGGAGTCAGGATCGCCTGTAGCGACCAAAGCTCACTCGACCTCATTGAAAGCTTGACCTGTTCGTCGAGCCAGTTCTTCAGGGTCGTGACCTCAGATGTTTCCGCCCACTGGTTGTCAAGGTTGATGGATTGCCCGAGAGTCCAAAGCCATTGCCTGGCAGTCGGCACCCTGTCGGAGAGGAGATACAGACGCTTTCCCTGGGCGAAGAGTTCGTTGATCGTGAGTTGCTTCGCCTCTTCAGGCGTCATCATCGCATCGGCAAAAAGCGGGTCATGCTTGAAAAGGTTAAAGAACTTCTCGTAGTCGGAAACGCCGAATCCGTCGAAACGGCTGAAATCCAGGATGACGATGTCCTTGGAATTGTCTTCGGTGAAGAACTTTCTTAGCGCCGTGATTAGATCCGTGATCTCTGTATAGGTCATCGCAAGACCGTGATAGAAGTAGAACGGTTGGCTCGGATGAGTCTTCGGAAAGTTCTGGAGACGGCAATCAAAATAGCGAATCCCCAGTGCGAGCTGACCGGAAAAATCCAGATTCTGCGCCTGAGCATTTAGGGCAAGACCCTTGGACTCCGGGTCATAAGTTCCCGCGTCGTGCGCGCCTGGGATCACGATCTCGTGCAGCCGCTTTTGTCCGATGTAGGGCAGCGATTCCTCCATCCAGTGCTTCTGCGTCTTGAAGCGGGCGGGTTCTCCAACGATGACGTAGGGGCCGCCACTCGCCTTACGTGCATAGAAGAGACGATACTTCTCCAATCTCTCAATGTCGGCGATGGTCAGGTGCTTGTTCACGTTCTTAGCGCAATACACCCAAGTTTCGTAGGCGCCTTTGACGAGCGCGGGGACATATTGGTACGCGTCATGCAACCCATCTTTGATGTAATCGTACGCGTTGGCGGGATCGTGGTCCGCCAGCGCGATGTAGTCATCTGCTTGGGGCGCTTGGCCAGGAGCCATCTCGACGTTGATAACGACCCAGGCCTGCCACGGAGTCGTACCAAGATCGTTTTCGTTGCGACCCAGGGTTAGAAACAATCGCTTGAACGGCAAACCCGTGCTGGTGGAAACCTGCTGCGGGAGCTTAGCCCGCTGCGCTGGGAGCCGGTGCGGAGGAATGGCTGGATGCGGCACTTGGGCCACTCCGTCCACGTTGTGCGGATTCTCCATGCGCAGTAGCTTCGAGGACGCATCTAGAATTTTTCGGTGGGCCACCCTGCGCGCGGTGCCTCCCTGGCCTGGCCGTTCCCTCGAGAAAAAGAAGTGGTGCAGATAGAGAGCGCCCTGCGCCCTCGGCTCGGAGACCGGGATCGAGGTAAGCCAGGGCTTCCCTTTCAGTGCAAGCGGCTGGACCATCTCCAGGACAATCTGCCGGTCTCCGCTCTCAGCCGCGGCCGCGAGATCTTCGAACGCGAGATCTTCTTTCGAGGAGAGCGCGACCACGTCGAGCGCCTTGAAAGGCACGCCGGCGGCCAGCGACACGACCAGGTAGTCATTGTCGTAGGGGGCGGCCCAGTGCTGGCAGGCCACGACGACGGCCCAATCGCGCTCTGCTTCGGCTTCATGAATATATTGAGCGGCCAGATCTGGTTGTGATGTTACGGTCGCGACGCGCTCCGCGAGCTCTCGCTTGCGAGCGGCAAGTGATGCATCGCCGGCATCAGCCTTCTCCAGTGCCGCGAGCCGTTCAATGGTGTCCTCGAAACGGGAAAGAAAATCAGTGTTCATCGATCGTTGCCCTCTTGTTTATAGGTCTGGGATTCTCATGATCATATGCCGAGACGCGTCGTGCAATCCAGGTAGGCGCTTGGTGGCTAGGGCGGAGCTTTTCCCGGCAAGGCGTATTTTGCCCGCTAAGACTTGCCGGAAGTCGCGCGCATGGCCTCTGTGTTCAGGCGAATTGACTAAGCCCAGCAGAAGTCTGGAACAAAAGAACTCGGGTTGTCGTTAATCAATCCACCGGAATGCGTAAGGAAAAACCTCGCCCATGTGATCGTCTGCATCGCTGTGCCAGGCCGCGCTTGGAGGTACAAGTGAATTGGCTTGGAAGGAGCGTTCGAGTGGCCGTTGTCCTTGGGGCTATGGTTATCGAGGTACCTACGTTGCCGCCAATGTTGCTAGCGGGACCAGGCGCGAACGACCAGCAATCAACAATTCTGCAATGGGAACGAGACGTTCCGGTTCTGATGAAGAAAAACAATGTGCCGGGAGTATCGCTCGCTCTGATTCGGCGCGGCAAGACGATTTGGGTGCGTGGTTTTGGAGTAAAGAAAGCCGGAACCAGTCAGCCGGTCACTGGGGAAACAGTTTTTGAAGCGGCGTCGCTAAGCAAGCCAGTATTTGCGTACGGCGTGCTGAAGCTGGTGGACCAAGGGAAGTTGGGATTGGATGTCCCGTTAACAACCTATTTGCCAAAGCCGTACATCCCGGGCGATCAGCGCCTGGCAAAGATTACGGCACGGATTGTCTTGAGCCATCGCACCGGATTCCCGAACTGGCGAGATGGCGACTCGCTCACTCTCTACTTCACACCGGGAGCGCGATTTAGCTACTCGGGGGAAGGGTATATCTATTTGCAGCGCGTAGTCGAGCAGATCACAGGTAAACCGCTCAACACTTTTATGACTGAGACGGTGTTCGAACCGCTGGGAATGAGCCACAGTAGCTACGTATGGCGCCCGGACTTCGATGCGTTAACCGCGACTGGCCACGACGCCGACGGAAAGCCAACTCCTGTGCAGAAGCCTAAGGAGGCGGGCGCGGCTTCAACGTTAAACACGACGGCGAAGGATTACGCGTTATTTGTTGAGGCAGTTCTTAATAGGAAGGGACTCAAGCCGGGGACGCTGCGGGAGATGGAGACGCCGCAGATCGCGCTCGATCCGGAATGCAGAATTTGCGTTAAGCGCCAGCCGACGCAATTGTCGAGGAATCTGTTTTGGGGATTGGGATGGGGTATTCAGCGCACGGATCAACGCGAAGCAATTTGGCATTGGGGCGATAATGGCGTATTCAAGTGTTTCGTGATGGCGGAGCCCCGAACGAAGTCCGGGGCAGTAATGTTTGCTAACGGCGAAAACGGGCTGCAGATGGCGGAGCCGCTGATCGATCAGGCGATGGGTATGAAATCGCCTGCCTTTGCCTGGCTCAAGTAAGAACTTCTGACCATTTTCGGGGCTGGCGACGAGGCCTGCGTGAATGGTTCGGAAGCAGATTAGCGCGCACGAGCCCGCCAGGGCGCCATACGGCTGAGCATTCCGTCTCGCACAATCAGCGTGTGAAACAGGATCGCTCCAAAATGGGCGACGAAGGCGAGCAACAGGAGATAAGCGAGAAACGTGTGCGTCCTCCGCAATACCGCATAGAGCATCACGCTGTGCGGAAGGATGGGAAAAAGATGCAATGACCCGAACACGACAATCGGATATCGCGCGGCCGACAACATCCCCCAGCCGACAAGCGGCTGCGCCAGCAGCAAGGTGTACAACAGGGCTTCTGACGCGTGCGCAGCCAAGCGCTCCTGCGGCGACATTGTGGCAGGAAATGGCGGCAAGCTGCTCAAGCGCCGGTTCACGAACCGGATCACCACCACAATTAAGATCAGAATCCCCAGCGGGCGATGGATCGATACCAGGCGGTGATAGTCGCCGAGCGACGCGACCATCGTAACGCCGATGCCGAGCATCGCCAGTACCATCGCGGCCATCAGCCAGTGCAGAAACCGCATGGACCCGGTGAATTGCTGCCGGTCGGTCGTCGTTCCGGGTTTCACCTTCGCACCTCGGAAGGCGTGATTTCGCTCGGCTCTTTCGTTTCGCCTGCGCGCCTCGTAAACGACTGCGAGTAAATCGCTGACCGCGCGCTCAGCAAGGGATCGTTCGACGGCGCCATGCCGGCCGGCAATACCAGCGGATCGAAATTGATGTCGCGCACGCGACTGGTTTCCTCGCTTTCCACGGAATCGAGCGTCAACGTTCCTACGTCCACCTGCTCCCGGCCTTCCGGCCATGGAATAGTAGCGTCGTCGGTGGGATCCCCGGGCTGTGCGACCGTCATCACCAAGCGCCATTGCAGCGGGTGTTGCTGGATGCTCGCGATCAGCCCATCGAAGAGGAAATTCTTGTTCTGGCCTGCCCCGCTTCCGGCCCGATACGGCTGCACGGGTGCGAGCCTCCAGCGCACGTAGGTGGACACGCCGTCCGCGTTGGCGAATCGGAACGCATTGAGCCCGTAGTACGCGGTGTTGTCGAAACCGGACGAGATTGCATGGCTCTTGATGATTGTGAGCGCCCGCGCGGTTTCCGGGTGGCTCACGAGGAACGCCGCCCCTTTCGCCGGATCAGGTTGATGCGTGTTGGGATCGGGTTGCAATGCCACCAAGTTGTCGTAAAAGGCCTGCGGATCCTTGAACGGGAACACCGGCAGATCGATCATTGCGGTCCGCCACTGTTCGCCGTCGGGCAGGGAAAACTGAAGTCCCAAGCCGCGGACGCTGCTCAGAGTGTCGGTGGCGTGGGGATCGCCGCCGCCCACGGAAAACCGGCCGATCACTGGGACGCGGCCGCTCTGAAAGACGCCCGCCTTCGAGAGGCGCGCCCCCTGCCCGTTGCTATCGAAAAATCCTCGAACGCCTACGCCTTTCGCGTGATTGCGACGAAAGCCGGAGTGGATCCCGCTCGCTCGCTCAAACTCATCGACGAACCGCGCAGGCGTCAGTTTCTGCGGGCTGAACCATCCGCCCAGATAGAGAAACGCTCCCACCACGCCCAACAACAGAACGGCGATACCCGCCAATCGGGCGCACATGTTTGCTACGGTCAGCGGTGCTGGATCCTTTCCCATCGTGCGACTTCGCGTTCTGATCTACACAATCCATTGAACAGCACCGGGTGGAAGTGCGCAACTACGCGGCGTCCCGCAGCCATATGTCGCGTTGACTCAAATCGCGTCCTTTCGAGCTTAGAAAGCCACGTCCTTCAACCTGGCTGAAGGTGTTCACTTAGAATTGCGAGGATCCTCGGCAGGGTTTACATACTTGAATTCCACCGGACCTTGGCCATAGAGCACAATAGTGGTTTCTTTCGCCCCAGCATAGGCAAAGTGGTTCATGCCGGCGGGCATGAGGGCGAAGCCGCCGGGGGATAGCGACTTATTACCGGAGCTCTGTTTATTCAACTTGTCCCCCATTCCGAACGAGAGCATCCCAGATACCACGACAACATTTTCGTCTGTAGGATGCGAGTGAGCAGGAATCTCGTAATGTGCGGGGAATTTCAGGCGAATCGTATACGGCGCCGCCTTTGTAGGATCGCCCGCCAGGACTGCGATCTGCGCACCCGGCGGTAACATCGGCGGCGCAGGTCCCCATTGCGCTTCGGCAGGTGTTTGGATCACCGGATGATCGCTATCAGCATTCACCACCTGCACCAGTGAGGCGCACAGAAAACCGGCAACCAGACGGCCAACAAGTTTCAATCTCATTTTTCCCTCTTCGCGGCGCGCGATTTTGAACGACGCTCGATGTTCTCCAGTGTAATGCCCGAAGTACTGAGACGGCATCCACCGTGCGGGTCATTTTGTGAGCGCGAAAGCTTCTGGCCCGAACGGGCCACGCGCACAATCAACCAAACAGGCCACGACGCGCGGCTTGTGCTACCGCAGCGGCTCGGGTAGACACATTTAGCTTATTCAGGATATTCGCCAAATGCCGATGCACGGTGTGATCACTCAGGAAAAGACGGGAAGCAATGGCTTGATTGCTAAGGCCTTCGGCCACCAGCCGCAGGATTTCGAGTTCCCGTCTGCTCAAGCAGCCGGAAGTTGCTACGGGCAAGGCGGTGCTGCTGCCGCCGCCTGGTTGGTGTTGCATCGGTCATCGATCAAAATGGAGATGTTTGGCGCTTCGATCTTCCGACACAGATGTTTGTGCAAGCTGGCAGCGGAATGAAAATCGATTGCCGTTGCTTCCGACGCTGTAGGTTGCGCGCTCGATAATGCCGGGCGAATTATCGATATTGGTAAGGCCCGCCGGATGGTAGTAACTGGGCAAGAGCAGGGCGGCGAGCCTAATCATTCGTCAACCGCCCCGATTCCGCCACGTGCCCATACCACAATCCCGAATCTTTGATTGTGCGCTTCTGATTGCGAAAATCAACGTAGGTCAAGCCGTACCGCTGCGTGTATCCGTCGGCCCACTCGAAGTTGTCCAGGAGACTCCAGGCATGAAAGGCGCGTACGCGCGCGCCGGCCGAGATCGCTCGGCTCAACTCCGCCAGTTCCTGGCGGAAGAAACTGACGCGCCGTGTATCAGGCACGCGCTCGTCTCCCGCCCCGTACGGCGAATCCAGATAACTGCAGCCGCTCTCGGTAATTTCGATGATCGGATGGTTGTACTCTCTTGAGATACGCGTGACAAGATCGTAAATACCACGGGGCCAGACCTCGAGGCCTGCATCGGTCAACGGACCTTCGTGCGGCATAACCGCCGTAAATTGTGTATAGCGATCGCGGCCCCCGGAAGAGTCGTCTTCGATCTCGGTCCCGAAGGTGGCGCCTTCGCCCGGGTGCGCCGATCTCGCCGCAGACACGATGCGCCGCGTGTAGTAGTGAAAGCCAACCCAATCGAGTGGCGATTTCATGATCTTGTCGTCGCCTGCGCGATAGCCCATGGCTTCATACGGGACGCCGCCGACGAACGCATTCGCGGGATAGTGCCCTGTCATCGCCGCTTCCAGAAAGAGCACGTTGTTCATGGCGTGGTAGCGCTCGGCGGCGCCACGGTCAGCCGGTGAGTCTGTCTTGGGATAAGCCGGCGCCATGCCGTATGCACTTCCTACGGTTGCCTTCGAGGAGGCCGCTTTGAGTGCGCGCCATGCCTCCCCCTGAGCGAGCGAGACAGCGTGCATCGCCTTCAGGAAATCGCCCTGGCGGCCAGGCGGAAAGACGCCAACGCCATATCCTAGATAGGTAAACGACCACGGCATGTTGAACGGCGCCCAGACAGTGATCCGGTCACCAAGATGTTTGGCGAGGACGCCCGCGTAATCGCCGAAGTAGCCCGCCAGGTCGCGATTCGCCCAACCGCCGCGATCTTCAAGCGCTTGCGGCAAGTCCCAGTGATACAAGGTGCAAAACGGCCGCAGCCCGGATTCGAGCATCGCGTCCACCACGCGGCTATAATGGTCGATTCCCGTCTGATTGATGGCGCCGCTGCCTTGCGGCTGAATGCGCGGCCACGAAATTGAAAAGCGGAAGCTCTTCTGATTCAGCCGCTTGAGAATAGCTGTGTCCTCGCGAAAAAGATGATAACTGTCGCAGGCTACATCGCCAGTGCCGTTGCCCTTGATATTGCCGACGGTGTGCGCGAAGCGGTCCCAGATCGATTCGCCCTTGCCATCTTCCTTCCAGGCGCCCTCAGTCTGATAGGCCGCGGTCGCCATGCCCCAAAGAAAATCCTTCGGGAAATCTGCTTGATCGATTACCGAAGACGAGACTTCGCCGGGAATTGGCGTGGGCGGCCAGGTGCGATCCTGCGACGTTGCGCGCGAACGAAGCAGCGCTCCGCCGGCAACCATCTCCAATGCGCCTGCGAGAAAGTTCCTACGATTCATCAACGTCTCCGTCGAGCCTGCTGACTATCTCTCTAGCTCCCTAGCCGCGACGATTGCCGCTGCCATCGCCATCTTGTGATCCTTGCCCCAGGGCGGTCCGATGGACCTCCTCAGCTCGAGGAAGTAGGCATCGTCGAGGTTCTCGATGGCAAGCGCTTGGCTCGCGGCGTCAAACACCTTTTTCGAGTCGTACCAGTGGACCGCCCAACCGCGCGCCTCGGCCGCGGCGGCTAGCGCTTTGCGGTACATCACCCAATCGGCGACGTTCTGCGCTCGGTAGTCCTTGATCCGTTCGGCAATGGTTGGAGGCAGCGCTGGGCATCGCCGAAGCGCGACGCCGAAAATGCGCCCGGGCAGTGTCATCGCAACGGCCTCCAAACCGAGCTTCGCGTGCCGTTCCGCCGAGACCCGCACGCGCTCCACCAGCGCCACTGCCTCATGCAGCGGAAGCGCCTGCCCTTCGCTGTGGTGCGGAATCTTCGGCAGGTTCTCGCTTACCAGCTCGACGCGGCGGCGGTCGAGCAGCGTCCCGGCGCCCGTGGCTGTCACCAACACCGCCCAACCGCCGTGATCCGATACCCCGATGATCCCATCGCCCGTCGACACGATGTTTTCTCCAACGCCCGTACGTATCTTTTCAAACCGGCGTTATCAAGCGAGCCCGCTCGACCTAGCCGCGTCCAGGCTGGAATCGATCGATGGCCGCCTGTACGATAACTCAACAAAGCCGTTCTTGTAAGCGACTACGTTCTTCAGATGCCACTTCTGCTCGCTGCCGGAATCCCCGAATAGGTGCAGTCCATCACCCAATAGAACCGGCGCTATCATCAGTCTGATTTCATCCACCAAGCCGAGCCTCAGAAAGCTCTGCCCTAACATGGCGCCTCCCACCAGCCAAATGTTCCGGTATCGAGGCGCGAGTATCTCACCTACCAACCTCTTGATGTCACCCGAGTAGAACCCCACGCTCTTCCTCGTGGACGGCAGTTCTCTATGAGTCATCACGACCGTCGGAGTATCGCCATAGGGCCAGCCGAGTTGCAGCGCGTGCTCATAGGTGTGAGAGCCAAGCACATAACAGTCTATCGATTCGATGACTTCAGCACCGTCGTCAGTAACGCCTTTTTCGTAGACGTCGCCGGAACTGCCCATCCAAGAAACGCTGTTGTCCTTTTTGGCGATGAAGCCATCAAGGCTTGAAACTACGTGCAGTGTTATCGTCGATCTCATTCCGCTTGACACGTTTCCTCCCGATGAGGCCGACTCCGGGCGGCGTCCACGCTGTTTCGTAATCGCATCCTCACCAGGAATAACCTATCGTCGTCTCTGTTATCACGTTAACTACCCGGAAAATGGCGAAACATAGATCTACCCTAAAGCATCCCAAGATTCGCATCGAAGAAATAAGTGCGCCGTTTCGAAAATGTGTTTCAACCGCAGCGAGCGTAAGTTCACCGATCGCGCAAGTGGCGTATGAGTGCCGAGTATCACGCACAGCGCAACTGCGGCAATGCTAGATTGATCGTAAAATGATCGCCGATATCGAGCAAATCGAAGCACACCGCCAGGCGCTGACGGGCCACTGCTACCGGATGCTCGGCTCAGCAGTCGATGCCGATGACGCCACGCAGGAAACTATCATTCGAGCATGGAAGAATGCCGACCAGTTCGAAGGCCGGGCAGCTTTACTGACCTGGTTGTATCGCATTGCAACCAACGTTTGCATTGCCAAACTGTCCGATCGCAGGCGCCGGGCGCGCCCCATTGAAGAGCACCCGGCCGGCGTACCAACCGACCCGTTGATCCAGCATCCGCGCACGCATTGGATCGAGCCTGTTCCCGATACGCGTGCCATACCGGCAGACGCAGACCCCTTTGAGCGCGCGATGCTGCGCCAAAGCATCCGGCTCGCGTTCGTCGCTGCTCTCCAGAGTCTCGCCCCAAAACAGCGCGCGGCATTACTGCTCGTCGAAGTGCTCGGCTGGTCTGTCGCGGAAGTGGCGGAAACACTGGCTACGTCCATTGCTTCTGTCAACAGCGCACTTCAGAGGGCCCGCGCTACCCTCGCGGGCCGGAACTGGCGCGCCGTCCCCTCCGCACTGACGGAATCCCAGGAACAGATGCTGAATCGATACGTCGCCGCTTTTGAAAGGTATGACGTCGATCAACTGGTGGCGCTGTTGCGCGACGACGCGACGTTCTCCATGCCCCCTTACTCCCTCTGGCTTCAAGGCCCGGAAGCCGTTCGCGCCTGGCTTCTTGGTATGGGCTCGGGCTGCCGGGGTTCTCGCCTCGTGGCAACTGCGGCATGCGGTTCGCCGGCTTTTGGTCACTACAAATTAGACGCCGATGGTGTACACAAGCCGTTCGCTTTAGTCGTTCTCGAACTGTCGGGCGACCGCATTGCAGGCTGGAACTCGTTTCTGGACACGGAGACTCTCTTCCCCAAGTTCGAATTGCCACCCCACCTTCCCGCATAACCACTCCGCGCCTGCGCCACCCAATTTTTTCCGCCTGCACCGATGAGTTTGGCGAGATTCGCCAATCTAACATGCATAGGGGTCGAAAAAGGTTAGCGACGCAATGAGGGAACACACGCAGTAATCAAACCTCGGTCACAGCACTTCGGTAATTAGCTCGTTTGGCAGACGTGCAAGAAGCGCGCAAGTCTATCTGCCGGCCGTCTCTTCCCTCATACGTCCCGGAAGGGAACACAAATTATGGACATTTCTAACTTGCGGATTAGCGCTGCATTGCTGTTTTTCTTTTCATTCGGCGGGCTGCTTCCCGGTCAGCAAACGAGTGGAAACATCCAGGGAACGGTGTATGACCAATCAGGCGCCACTGTGCCGGGCGCCACTGTGGTTGCTAAAAATATCGCCACAGGCGTGGAAAATTCGACGGTGTGCACCTCGGCGGGCGAATATCGGATTCAGAACCTGCTCGCTGGTAAATACTCGGTTGTTGTCGACGCAAGCGGATTCACCAAGTCAGTAGTAAATGACATCATGATCGACATCAACCAAACGGTGACGGCTAACGTAACGATGCAAATCGGCCAGACCGCCACGACCGTTGAAGTGAATACATCCGCCGCCAATATCGACACCACAACTGCTCAGGTTCAAACTACCTTCCAGTCTAAACAGGCCGCCGACTTACCCTCGGCCAGCAGCGGCAGTGGCGTGATCAACCTTTCCCTGCTGAGCGCCGGTGTCACCACCAGCGGCGGCGCGGGGTACGGTACGGGGCCGTCTGTAGGCGGTCAGCGTCCGACGAACAACAACTTCACGATCGAAGGCGTGGACAATAACCTCTTATCAGTTACAGGGCCGGCCGTGACTGTGCCAAACGACGCCGTATCTGAATTCAGCGTTCTGCAGAACCAGTTTTCACCGGACTTCGGCCATTCTTCCGGCGGCCAATTCAATCAGGTAGTGAAGAGCGGAACCAATGCGTTTCACGGAGCGCTTTACGAATATTTCCAGAATCGAAATCTCGATGCGGCAGATAACTTGAACTTCGTCGAGGGTAATCCTTTGCATCCTCGCTTCGATGAAAATCGATTTGGCGGCAACTTCGGCGGTCCAATGAAGCACGACAAGTTATTCTTCTTTGTCGACTATGAATATAACCCGATCGGCGGAACCAGCTCCACTTACTATTACGCCCCCACCGCTGCCGGGTATGCCACGCTTGCCGGATTACCCGGTATCAATCAGAACAACCTGGCGCAGTTTCAGAAGTATTTAGGTACAGCCACAACGGCGGTCAACTCTTCCACGCTACCTAACCAGGCGCCGATTCTGGTTGCGCCCGGCCCGGGGAGTAACGAAAGTCTCGGGACCGGTGTCTTTGCCGTCACCGGGGCTCCTGGCGCCCTTACAATTCCGGTAGGAGAAATCTCTTCGTCGCTCCCGGCATTCACAAACAATGAATTAGGAGTAGGCTCCGTCGACTATAACATCTCCGATAAGGATTCCCTCCGCGGCCGGTTTATCTTGAACCGGACCGGAAATATAGATAACGCCGGCTTCCCTTCCGTTTTCTTCGCGATTGAACCCGTGAATGCGTATCTCGCGACACTGTCGGAATATCACACTTTCACGCCCACTCTCCTGAATGAATTTCGCCTCGGATTCAATCGTTTCAACCAAACTGTTCCGGTGGGCGGGAATCAAACCTTCCCTGGCCTGGATCAATTTCCCAACATAAACGTATATGAGCTAAATGCAGCCTTCGGGCCGGACACGAGCGCGCCTCAATACACCATCCAGAACCTATATCAGGCTACCGACAATCTCAGTTGGACCAAAGGGAGCCATAGCTTCAAATTCGGCTTCGATGGCTGGAGTTCCATTTCGCCTTCGAGCTTCACCCAACGCTCGCGCGGTGACTATGAGTGGAGTTATCTTTCCGATTACCTATACGACACTAATCCGGACGGAATTGCGGAGCGCTCGCTAGGGCATCCGACCTATTATCAGAACCAGGCGTACCTTAGTTTTTACGGCAACGACAACTGGAAAATCACGCCCAATCTGACTGTCAATCTCGGATTGCGCTATGAGTATCTATCTGTTCCGCTCGGCGAGAACACTCAAAGCTTGAACTCGAGCGCCAGCGTTCCTGGACTGATCAGCTTTCATTCGCCGACTGCGCAAACGGAAAACTTCATGCCTCGTGTGGGTCTTGCTTACTCGCCCGGAAGTAGCGGTAAGACTTCGATCCGCGCCGGTTTCGGCATCACTGATGATGTGCTGTACGACAATCTCGGAACTACCACTTTACCGCCTCAGCTAAGTACTACGGTCGATGTAACCGGTTTAAATAAAACCGGCTTTCTAGCAGGTGGAGGGATTCCACCTAATACCTCCGTGGCCATTCCGGAAGGCGCCGCCGCGATTGCCGAAACCGCCGGCTTCATTCCGAATCAGAAGCGACCCGAAGCCTATAACTGGAACTTCGGCATCCAGCATGTCTTTGCGGATAATTATGTCTTTGAAAGCCGTTATGTCGGTACGCGCGGTCTGTTCCTCCCGATGCAAGTGCAATTAAACCGGCAGCCTACAGTGAATGCATCCAATGCTTTGCCGGTTTACTTTGCAATGCCGAATGTGGCCACCCTAAACTCGCTCACCAGTACTTTGCCGGCCCTGGAAACGGCTTACGACAACGGCGGAAACATCGTACCTGCATACGCCAATGCGGGTTTCGTGAGTCCGATCACGGCCTTCATGCCGGTCGGAAACTCCACTTATCATGGTTGGTCCAATCAGTTAAGCCGGCGCCTGTCGAACGGGTTGCAATTTCAAGGTTCTTACACCTGGAGCCATGCCATAGACGATTCCACCGACGCTCTCGACTCAACGGTGCTGGCGCCGCGCCGCCCGCAAGATTTTCAGGATCTGGCCATGGAGCGCGCTTCATCGCTGTTGGATCATCGCAATCGCGTTGTGTTTTCCATGATTTACGACGTGCCTTATTTCAAGAACAGAAACTGGCTCATGAAGAACATCGTCGGGAACTGGGAATTGGCGCCGGTCTACCAGTATCAAACAGGCCAATTAGTCACGCCACAAAGCGCGGTGGATTCCAACCTGAACGGCGACAGCGCGCCAGATCGCGTCATGATCAATCCGAATGGACAGAACAGTGTCGGAACTGGCGCAACCCCTCTGTGCTCCGGTCCAACGGCTCCCGTCTGTCCGGGCGAACCTGCCGGAGTGACGCCTCCCGTGGTCGCTTACATGGCGAATAATCCCAATGCGCGCTTCGTTGCTTCACCCGAAGGCACCCTGCCGAACGGCGGAAGAAGTCTTCTCACCATGAATCCGATCGACGACATCGACATTACGGCCCTAAAACGATTCAGCTTAACCGAGCGCTTCAACCTGGAATTCTCGGTCCGCGCCTTTAATATCTTCAACCATCCCCAATACGTTGGAGGGAACCTCAGCGATGTCGCTGCAGCGGCCTTTGGGGCAGGTACCATTGCCGGTGATTTGGCTCGGACCACCATTGAGCCAACCTCGGCAAATTTCGCGCAGTGGAGTCAGGCGTTCTCGAGCAATCCGCGTCAGTTGCAATTGAGTATGAAGTTGACATTCTAAGCTGTTAAAAGCGCAAAGGGCGTGGATGTGCGCCCCCAGGCAGCAACGAAAATCGCTAAGCTTGGGCGGGGCGCCTGACACCGCGCCCGTTCTGCGCGAGTTCTTAAATAAGGTGGTGGCGTTCTGTCTCTTAAAGCTCGAGTACCAGCGCTTTTAGGCCTCGCACTCTCGGTGATCGTGGGCGCCGACAACGGGGCGCGCGCCCAAGCGGTCGGTACTCAATATGCGCAAATGGCGCCGGTCGCCGAATATTTAGAGACCGGCCCCGCCGCCGAGATAACTCTGGCACGCAGCGCTGCCCCGGCCGCCATCTCCGGGGATGCCACAGTTCTGGTGCTGAAGCGCAGCGGGTACGAGGTGGCACAGAAGGGCAAGAACGGCTTCGTGTGTCTTGTCGAACGCGCTTGGATGGGGCCACTGGACGGCGCCGAATTTTGGAACCCGAAGATGCGAGGAGCTATTTGCTTCAATCCCCCCGCGGCGCGGTCCGTCTTGCCGATCACTTTCAAGCGGACCGAGTTCGTCCTGGCCGGCTTGACGAAGGCTCAAATGCGTGCCCGGCTCACCGAGGTGGTGACGCGCAAGGAACTCCCGGCGCTCGAGGCCGGATCGATGTCCTACATGATGGGGAAAGGCAGCTACTTGGGCGATGCCGTGGGACATTGGCATCCGCATCTTATGTTTTACGGTCGCCGATCCGACGGGTCGGAGTGGGGCGCAGATGCCGAACACTCGCCGGTTTTCTTGAACCCCCAGTTTCAGGGCGCCCCAGAGCCTTTGACGACCTATATCGTGATAGCACCAAACTGGTCTGACGGCAGCCCGGCGCCTTTGCATGATCGCTAGTAACGCAGAAAGTCGAAGAACGACGGAATCTCCTGATAGCGGAAATGAAAGGCGCATCCAACAAGCATCAGGTCAAGAACTTCTGATCCTAATCTTCCCGATTCTGGCGCGTTGGCGTTCCACTGAATCGTGGAGGCTATAAAGTTGCTAACGGCTAAGGCCGATAAGCAATTAGCGTGAGCCTGCTTGCACAGCCCCAACATCTAAGGTTGTACCCGGCGATCCTTTGTCTCTCGCTGTGCCTACCGGCTTTTTCCCAGAGATATACCTTCAAGGAGTACGCCGACGGGCTCGGAAATCTGAACGTTCTTTGCATGCTTCAGGACCGTGCGGGATTTCTGTGGATGGGTACCCAGAACGGGCTAGTCCGATACGACGGCTCCCGGTTTTTGGAATTTGGGCGCGCGGACGGCTTGGCGGGCACTTTCGTGAACGCCTTAGCGGAGGACGATTCGGGGCGGCTGTGGGTTGGCACGACCGAGGGGTTGTTTTACCTCTCGCAAGACGGGCGCTTCCACGATGTCCGGTACAAGCAACAAAACCTCGATATCCCACTGGGATCGACTCTCTCGTCTCGAAAAAACGGTGAAGTTCTGGCGGTAACTCAATTCGGACTATTGACAGTCGAGTCCACCGCGGACGGCGCGGGATGGGAATGCCGGCCGCTGGTGTCCGAACGGCCATCGGATAAGCCGGAGAGCGCCGCCGACAGCGTTCTGTCGAATGCGGACGGGTCGGTTGTTTTCGGCTGCGGGGAGGGATTGTGCGAATACACGAAAGAGGGCCTCAAAAAATGGGGAGTTGCGGACGGTCTGCAGAAAGATTCCTGGACGCACCTTCTCCGGGACGCGCATGGCCAGCTTTGGGTGCGCGGACCCTCGCATGTGGCGGTTTTGCGGCCGGGCGGTTCCCGATTCGAGAGCCGTGACCTGCCCCATCAACGTGTCGGCCGAATGTATCTGAGCCTTGCCGAAGACCGCAACGGGCGTGTCCTCGCGAGCCTCGACACGGCGCTCGCGAGATATGACAACGGACGCTGGGAGGTCTTCTCAGAGGAAAACGGCCTGAGTTCCGAAACCATCTCGTCGATTCTGGTCGATAAGGAAGGTTCGGTGTGGCTCGGATTGCTGGGGCATGGGCTTCGCAAGTGGCTGGGCTATGGCCAATGGGAGCATTGGACCACTGCCAATGGACTCGGCAATGACGTGGTCTGGAGCGTGCTGCGCGACCATTCAGGACGGCTTTGGGTGTGCGATGAGCACGGTATTACCTTCATGCCGCCCGGAAGCAAGCGGCTGCAGCCGTGGGTGGCGCCTGGTATTGAAACCGATCGGGCGCAAGGCATCGCCGCATCGAAGGACGGGTTTCTTTGGATTGGTACCGGCGTGGGCCGGGTCATTCAGATCGATAGCTCGACACTCCGAGCCAAGCAGTTCAACTTTAGCGATGTGTATCGAGTGCTAGCCGATTCGCACGATCGGGTATGGATTGCTACCGCTCATGGCCTATTTGTCAACGAAGGGCAGCGCTCAGGGCGGCATTTCCGGGAAATAGAAGACGCCATCGTACCCCACAAGAGAGTGTATGACGTGGGGCAGAGTCCGGACGGGCGCGTCTGGGTCGCGTCCGACGATGCGCTGTATACGCTCGACGACTCGGGATGGAAACGCAACACGATTGGCTCAAAAGAAGTTGGAGGCAAGTTCAACGATTTGACAATCGATCGAGCCGGCAACGTGTGGGTCGATGGCGGCTTTGCAGGCGCGGTCCGCCTTCGCATCGCTGGCGATCGCGTATTGGGCGTGGATCATTTTGCGAGGCCAGTTCTCGCGTCCGACCTGATTGCCTTTCTCGGAGCCGATCACCGCGGATGGATGTGGCTGGGCGAGGACAACGGCGTTAACGTATTCGACGGTCGGGACTGGCGCCGCTACACCCAGGACAGCGGATTGGTGTGGAATGACACGTCGGGCAAATGCTTTTTCGAGGATTTCGACGGAAGCATCTGGATTGGAACCGGTGGAGGTTTGTCCCACTTTCTGACCCCCAGCGCTTTCACGTCCTTGCCGCCTCCGAAGCCGGTCCTGGTCTGGGCAAAGTTCGGCTCCAAAGAGGTGAGTCCCGGGAGTGCTCTGAAGTTCAGCACCGAGCCGCTGACCCTTGGCTTGGCATCCTTGACCTTCCGGGACGAAAAAGCGATCCGGTTCCGCTATCGGCTGGTGGGCATGGAAAACGACTGGATCGAAACCGCGGCCCGAGAGGTCCGGTATGCCCGGCTTTCGCCGCAGGATTACCGGTTTGAGGCGATGGCGGTGGACACCAGCACGGGGCGCACATCTCCGGTAGAAAGCTTATCCTTCCGGATTGTTCCGCCCTGGTGGCGCAGCGGGATCTTTGTGCTCACGCTGGCGACGGTGTTATTGCTCCTGATGGTCTTCATCTGGCGCTGCCGGGTCAATGCACTGGTTTCGAGGCAGCGCAAGCTCGAGCGCCTGGTTGCCGAACGTACTCAGGAACTCGATCGCAGGCTGGCGGAGCAGGAGTTGTTGAAAGCGGAAGCCGAGCACGCCAACCGCGCGAAAAGCGAGTTCCTCGCAGTGATGAGTCACGAAATCCGTACACCCATGAACGGGGTGATCGGCATGACCAGCCTGCTGCTCGAGACGCCACTTGGGGCTGAACAGCGCGATTACCTAAAAACCATCAAAGAATCGGGCGACTGCCTGCTCGCGATCATCAACGACATCCTCGATTTTTCGAAGATCGAGGCCGGCAAGTTGAAGCTCGAAAGCACCGACTTCGGCCTAAACGATGTCGTGCGAGATTCGGCTGGCTTGGTGGCCGATGCGGCGCATCGGAAATCCATAACGCTGCGGATCGTCTTCGACGAAGGGCTCCCGGTCACGCTACTCGGCGATCCGGTTCGCTTGAAACAAATTCTGTTGAATTTGCTCTCGAACGCGGTGAAGTTCACCGAAACTGGCATTATCATTTTGCGTGTTTCCCAGGATTCGAAAGAGGCTCCCGGTCGAGCCACCCTGCGGTTCACGGTAACCGATACGGGTATCGGAATTTCCCCCGAAGCCCTGAGCCGGTTGTTCCGCAGCTTCACACAAGCCGACAGCTCCACCACGCGGAAGTATGGCGGGACGGGTCTCGGTCTTGCCATCTCAAAACGGCTGGTGGAGATGATGGGCGGCGCCATCGGGGTAGAAAGTGAAGTCGGGCGCGGCAGTACGTTCTGGTTTACAGTTGATCTCTGCACGGTGGAGGCAGCGCCTCCTTGTTCGCCCTTCATCCCGGAGCCGGTCAGCCCGGTCTATCAGAATCTTCGCCAACGGGGACGACTGCTGCTCGCTGAGGACAATCCGATCAACCAAAAGGTCGCGTTGCACTTGCTCAGCAGGTTGGGGTACACGGTGGATCTGGCGCAAAATGGAGCGGAAGCAGTGGAAATGGTTCAAAGGCGGACCTATGACCTGGTGTTGATGGATTGCCAGATGCCCGTCATGGACGGCTTCCAGGCTACTAAGGCCATTCGCCAACTGGCCCAGCCGCTGTCGCGTATTACCATCGTTGCGGTCACCGCCAACGCGCTGGCCGGTGAGCGCGAAAAGTGCATCGCCGCAGGAATGGACGATTATGTGCCCAAGCCTGTCAGCAAAGAGGCCCTGGATCAAGCGCTTGCCCGGTGGCTGCCCTTGCCAGAGCCGATCGCCGAATCCACACCCTTAGAGTCTGTTTCGGCCTGAACCGCTAGCCAGCTTGCCCGGTTCGCTGAGAACTCGGGAATGCGCACACCACGTATTCCACATGCCGGTTCTAGCTCTTGCTCAAGGGGCTCTCACGCAAGAAGAGATCCTGCACTGGCTCGCCTTGCGCATGGTGCCCGGAGTGGGGACTCTCAGCACAATCCGGCTCCTCGAGCGCTTCAAATCGCCACAGTCTATCTTTCGAGCATCCTCGTCTGAATTGGAGGCAGCCGGACTCACTCCGGCGCAAGCCCGTAACGTGGCCAGCGGTTACTCGTTCGATGATGCCGTGGACCAGCAACAGAAACTCTTGGACCTTGGCGCGCAGTTAATTACGATTCACGACGCCTCGTATCCGCAACGTCTGCGCGAAATATTCGACCCTCCCCTGTTGCTGTTCGGAGTTGGCCGGACGGAACTCCTCTCTTCCCTGGCCATCGCGGTGGTGGGCACGCGCCGCCCGACGCCCTATGGCCTGGCCGCCACGGAACGGCTCAGCGGGGATCTCGCCAAAGCTGGTCTGACCGTAATCAGCGGGATGGCGCGAGGCATCGATACCGCGGCGCACAAGGCTGCCCTGGCTGAAGAGGGGGATACAGTGGCGGTGCTAGGATGCGGAGTCGACGTTCTTTATCCGGCCGAGAACCGGAAGCTCTACGAAGAGATCGGCCGGCGCGGGCTGCTGATCTCGGAATTTCCGCTCGGTGCCCCGGCTTACCCGCAAAACTTTCCCATTCGCAACCGCATTGTGAGCGGAGTTTCCCTGGGAGTGGTGATCGTCGAGGGCGCCCAACACAGCGGCTCCGCGATTACCGCGAAGCTGGCTATGGATCAAGGCCGGGAAGTCTTCGCCGTGCCGGGAAACATCACCTCTAAGATGAGCTGGGGACCCAATCTTCTCATCAAACAGGGAGCCAAGCTGGTCCAGGAATGGACGGACGTCACGAATGAGTTGCCGCCGCCGGTTCGCCGCGATTTAGTCCTCAAAGCGCAACAGAAAGTTCTTTTGGAAGGCATTTCGGCCCCCGATCCCTCTCCCCAAACCGCGGAAGAGCCGATGAAGGCGCTTGCGCGACGGCTGCTAAACTGCTTGCAAGTTGATGTACCGCAACAACTTGATAAACTACTCGAAACTTTTGAGGGAGTCTCATCATCTGAGTTGATCGGCGCGCTGTTTGACCTGGAGATGTCCGGCCTTATCCGGCAACTCCCTGGGAAGAACTTCGTCAAGATGTGGTAAAAGGGTAGCGTTCTCCCAGCCACTTTCCAAGACAGCGCGGAATCCAATTGTATAGGTTGACTAGAGCACGGTATGGCTAAATCACTCGTCATCGTTGAATCTCCGGCGAAGGCGAAGACTATCGGTAAGTATTTGGGCAAGCAGTTTATCGTCAAGGCCTCCTTGGGCCACGTTAAAGACTTGCCAAAAAAGGACTTAGCGGTTGATGTCGAGCGCGATTTCACCCCCAAATACGAGGTGATCGAAGGCAAAAAGAAGCTGATCGCGGAGCTGAAGCAAGCTGCCAAGGGCGTCGACTCCATCTACCTGGCGGCTGACCCCGACCGCGAAGGGGAGGCAATCTGCTGGCACCTTAAAGAGGAGCTGGAGCCCAAGAAGGCGGGAAAACCGGCCATTTTCCGGGTAATGTTCAACGAGATCACCGCCAACGCCGTAAAGAAGGCCTTCGACCGCCCGCTGGCCGTGAACGTAAACCTGGTGGAGGCCCAGCAGGCGCGCCGCGTTTTGGACCGGCTGGTGGGCTATAAGATCTCGCCGCTGCTTTGGGACAAGGTTCGGCGTGGCTTATCGGCTGGGCGTGTGCAAACAGTCGCGCTGCGGCTCATTGTCGAGCGGGAACGGGAAATCCGGGCGTTCGAGAAGCAAGAATACTGGACCATCGATGTTTCGCTGAACACGAAGAAACCGCCGGTTCTCATCGCGCGGCTCAATAAACGCGCAGATGAAACGCCGCAAATCCGGGACGAGGCTTCCGCCAACGGTATTGTCGAAGACCTGGACGGCGCATCTTATATAGTTCGCTCGGTTGCGACCCGCGAGAAACGCCGCAACCCGGTACCGCCGTTCATTACTTCTACCCTGCAGCAGGAATCGTCCCGGAAATTGCGCTTCAGCGTGAAGCGAACCATGATGCTGGCACAGGGGCTCTACGAAGGCAAGGAAATCGGGAAGGAAGGGTCGGTCGGTTTGATCACCTACATGCGTACCGATTCCACCCGTGTCTCCGAAGATGCTTTGGTCGAGGTGCGCGGCTTCGTCTCCGAGCGTTACGGCCAAAATTATCTGCCCGCATCGCCCAACATTTATAAGACCAAGAAAGATGCGCAGGACGCCCACGAAGCCATTCGCCCCACCTCGGTGCTGCGAACTCCTGAATCGCTCGAGAAACATCTCGCCGAAGACGAGCTGAAGCTGTACCGTCTGATCTGGATGCGCTTCATTGCTTCGCAGATGATGCCGGCGCTACTCGACCAGACCACGATCGATATTGCCGCCAGCGGGAAGAGCAAGACGAATTATCTGTTCCGTGCAACCGGCAGCGTTCTTAAATTTGACGGATTCCTGAAAGTTTACGAAGAAGGCAAGGACCAAAAGGACGATGAGGACGAGGATCTCAAGCACAAGCTGCCTGCCGTCACGGAGGGCGAAACGCTGCGCTTCAAAGAAATTCATCCCGAACAGCACTTCACCGAGCCGCCGCCGCGCTACAACGAAGCCACGCTGGTCAAGAAGCTCGAAGCGGACGGCGTCGGCCGCCCCTCGACCTATGCTTCGATTTTGTCCACGATTCAGGATCGCGAGTACGTGAAGAAAGAGGGCGGCAAATTTCTGCCGACCGAGCTGGGCATGGTGGTGACGGACCTGCTGCTCGAGAGCTTCAACGATTTGTTCGAAGTGACCTATACGGCGCGCATGGAAGAAGAGCTGGACGAAATCGAAGAAGGCAAACTCCAGTGGCGCGACGCGATGGCTGATTTTTATGGGCGCTTCCAAAAGGATCTCGCGCACGCCGAGCGCAACATGACCGACATCAAGCGCATGGAGAAGCCCACCGATCTGGTGTGCGAAAAATGCGGCAAGCCCATGGTGATCAAATGGGGCAAGCACGGCAGCTTCATCGCTTGCACCGGCTACCCGGAATGCACGAACACGCGCGAGTTGACGGTCGATTTGCCCGATGTCGATAAAGCGGACCTAACGGAGCAGGATGAGGCGGAGTACTGCGAAAACTGTGGCCGCCCGATGGTTCTGAAGAAGGGACGATTTGGACAATTCTTTGCCTGTTCCGGCTACCCGGAGTGCAAGACGACCAAACAGATCGGGGGAGAGCAGCGCAAGGACGTTCCTCTGGAAGAAAAGTGTCCGCAGTGCGGCAATCATTTGGTGCAGAAATTCGGCCGCTATGGCGAGTTCGTAGCCTGCAGCAATTACCCGGCTTGCAAGTACGTCAAGCAAAAGACGATCGGTGTTCCGTGCCCGAATTGCTCGGAAGGCGAAGTAGTCGAGCGCCGTTCCAAGCGCGGAAAGACATTTTACGGTTGCAATCGCTACCCGGAATGCGATTTCGTGGCATGGGGCAAGCCGATTCCCGAGAAATGCCCGGAGTGCGGTAGCAGCTATTTGGTCGAGAAATGGCTGAAGGCTGGCCCGGTGGCGCAATGCCCGAATGCGGAATGCAAATACAAACATCCGCTCGAGGCGATTCGCGAGCCCGGCGCTGCTTAATTCCGCGCAACGGGCGTCAAACACGCGGCGGCCCTCGCCGGCGCACTCCTGGGCAACTGCTGCGATAAAGTCAACTTTGGCCATGCGCGCATATGCCTGACCTTTCGCTGCCGGAGCAGCAGCGCCTCGCGGAATCGGAAGCCCGCACGAAATATTGGAAGCGTTGGGGCCCCTATCTGGCCGAGCGCGCCTGGGGGACTGTTCGTGAAGACTACAGCGCCGATGGCGAAGCTTGGAAGTATTTTCCCCATGACCACGCGCGTTCGCGTGCCTATCGCTGGACAGAGGACGGTATTCTCGGCATCTGCGACAACCACCAGCGTCTGTGCTTCGCGCTCTCCTTTTGGAACGGCCAAGATTCTATTCTCAAGGAGCGGTTGTTCGGCCTCACTGGAATCGAAGGGAACCATGGCGAGGATGTTAAAGAACTGTACTATTACCTAGAAGCGACGCCCACTTACTCGTATTTCAAGGGGCTGTATAAGTATCCACAAGGGCGCTTCCCATATGAGGAGTTAGTCGCAGAAAACGGCCGCCGCACGCGTCAGGACGCCGAGTACGAGTTAGAAGATACAGGCGTCTTTTCAGAAAGCCGCTATTTCGACATCTTCGCCGATTACGCCAAGCGGGATGTAGACGACCTGTTCATCCGCGTGCGGGTTGCCAATCGCGGTCCGGACGCGGCACAGATCCTAGTTTTGCCCACACTGTGGTTCCGCAACACCTGGAGTTGGGACGGCTCGACAAAGCCGCAATTGCGGATCGACGAGGAAGGGCTCTTGCAGGCAAATCATGCAACGCTCGGTACCTTCGTGCTGACGCTCGACGGCGAACCGGAAGTGCTGTTCACCGACAATGAAACGAATACCGAACGCATCTCGGGATGGCGCGGGCAAAACGTTTTCTACAAAGATGCCTTCGACGATTACTTTGTCCATGGACGCCGAGAGGCGGTGAATCCGCAGCGCCAGGGAACCAAGGCTTGCGCGGTATACCAATTAAAGCTAAATTCCAGCCAGCAGGCGATCCTGCATTTTCGTCTCTGCCGTGCGGGCTCGCCTGCGGTCCCGCGTGCGCAATGGGAGACCATCTTCGACAATCGCATCCGTGAATGCACCGATTTCTACGCCGGTTTTTCCCACGGGCTCAGCGAAGATGCCCGGCATGTGCAACGGCAGGCATTTGCGGGCCTTTTCTGGAGCAAGCAGTTCTACCACTTTGTGGTGGAGGAATGGCTGAATGGCGATCCGTCGCAACCGAAACCGCCGGAGAAGCGCTTGAAAGGCCGCGACCACCGTTGGCGCCATTTGTTTAACGAAGACGTGATTTCCATGCCGGACAAATGGGAATATCCATGGTATGCGGCGTGGGACCTGGCGTTCCACACTGTTGCCATCGCGCCGGCCGATCCCGATTTCGCGAAGGCCCAGCTCTCTTTGTTCGTCCGGGAGTGGTACATGCATCCGAACGGGCAGCTTCCCGCCTACGAATGGGACTTCAGCGATGTCAATCCCCCAGTGCATGCCTGGGCGGCGTGGCGTGTGTTCAAGATCGATGAGCGCGTCAAGGGATCCAAAGATTACGAGTTTCTCGAGCGGGTGTTCCATAAGCTGCTGATGAACTTCACGTGGTGGGTGAACCGCAAAGACTCGGAAGGCGCGAACATTTTCGAAGGCGGCTTCCTGGGTCTCGATAACATCGGCGTCTTCAATCGCGATGTGGAATTACCGCAAGGGTGGCTCTTAGAGCAATCCGACGGTACGAGCTGGATGGCCATGTACTGCCTCAACATGCTCAAGATCGCGCTCCAGCTTGCGGCGCATGACCGCACCTACGACGATATCGCCAGCAAGTTCTTCGAACACTTTCTGTTTATTGCGGACGCTATCAACCATCACGACGAAACAGGGCTGTGGGACGAAACAGACGGTTTTTATTACGACAATCTTCGAGTGGGCGAGGGCCGGCACGAGCTGCTCCGCGTGCGCTCCCTGGTTGGGATAGTGCCGTTGTTCGCCACCGACACGCTGAATGCACAAGCTCCGGGAAGCCATTCCGATTTCAGACGTCGTATGCAATGGTTCATCGACCATCGCAAAGATCTGACGCGCGAGCTGGCGCCTATCACGCAAGCCGGCGTAGCGGAGCGGAGCTTGCTGTCGGTGGTCAACCGTCCGCGCCTCGAGAGGATTTTTCATCGGCTCTTCGACGAAGAAGAATTTCTATCGCCCTTCGGGATTCGGTCGTTATCGAGGTATCACAAAGATCATCCCTATCAGCTTTCGCTCGACGGCCACACCTTTTCGATCGGCTACGAGCCTGGAAATTCGCAGTCCGGCCTTTTTGGCGGTAATTCTAATTGGCGCGGACCAATCTGGTTTCCGATGAATTTCCTGATCATCGAAGCGCTTCAGCGCCTGGACCGTTATTATGGGCAATCCTTCACGGTCGAGTTTCCAACCAGGTCGGGGCAGCGAATCACCTTGTATCAGGCGGCGCGGCAGCTCTCGCGGCGGCTCTGCTCCTTATTCCTGGCTGACGCCGATGGCCGCCGGCCCTTTTACGCCGATAGCAAGCTGTTTCAGGACGACCCTAATTTTCGCGGTTACCCGCTGTTCCATGAATTTTTCGACGGCGACACGGGGAAGGGTCTCGGCGCGAGCCATCAGACGGGCTGGACGGGGTTGGTCGCCAAACTTCTGGAGCAGAGCGGCGGGCGGGATATGTAGGCGATGCGGCGCGCCCGGCGCAGGAAACAATACGCCCGCGAATACGATCCAGATTAGCGGAGAGGCAGTTATGAAAAAGATCGCCCGGCTGGTGATCGCAGGAAGCTTGGTCTGCGGTGCAGCGCCGTGCTTCGCGCAGCAGGAAAAGAATCCCGATCAGCAACAGCAACAAACGAGTCCCAAGAACCAGCCGCCCCCTTCCAACCCGGGACAGAACACGCCCGGCCAATCCAATCCGGACATCCCGACGGACAAGCCCGGCGCCAACAATCCCGACATTGCACCGGATAGCAAGCCGGCCGCGCCCAGCACGGCGCCCCAAAGCAGCCGCAAAAATGCCAGGCATCGCAAACGAACATCTTCGACCAACACCAGTTCGACGCACACAGCGCCTACGCCGTAGCCATAGTCGAGATAGCGGATCTAAAAGACGCCAATGCTCACGGACTTGTTCGATCCGCGAGCATCGGTGTATCACTTGACTGAAATTTGTTTATGGCCAGTTGTTCACCAGGTTCGCAACGTTGACGCTGCCCAATCCCGTGGCGAAGTCCCAACCAGTGTGCGTTGAATACGCCGGCTCCAGCTTGTGATCCGATGTAGAGAGCACTCCGTAGTCGGACGGCGACGGATCGTAACAGTTGTTAGTGCCGTAGCAGGGAACATCGTTGCTGCCGACGGTCACATCGTGGAAAATGCAGTCCGGACAGACGGCGTTGCCATTGGAAGAATTGCAGTCTGCCAGAGCGCCTTTGTTCGGGTCGGAGGCGGTACCCCACTGCTTTCGAGCCAGATCATAGAATATGGGATCCGGGTTGCCCTGAGGACCTCCGGCTTTCTGATTGATCAGCGCTTGTATGCTGGCGAATTGGGGAGCTGTGAAGGAAGTCCCGCCGGCGCTATTGTAGAACGCATCCAAGGGGACCGAGTAGTCGCAAGGAACTCCTCCTTCAGCCGGATCCGACATACAGAAGAGGATTGCGTGCGACCAAAACCCGTTAGAGGCAAATAGGGAGACATCCGGCAAATCACGGTGGCCATCGTTCGGGACGCCCACGACAGACTTCTGCCAGTAAGGCTTCGAGTACACGAAGCTGGGTGCGCCGCTGCCGCCTACAATGTCCAGGAAGTTCATGCCGATGGCGCTGTTGCAGAAGTCCACGCCATTCGAGTAACCAAAGTATGTAAACAGAACCTCGCTGGCGCACGAGTCGTCCCAAGGCATCTCAGGAATGTACGACTTGGCCGACTTTCCGGTCGGGCTGTTGCTGACGCTCCAGTAGGTACTATTGTCGCCCTCAAAAGTATCTAGAAAGTCCGTGCCGCCCGTTGCCACATTATAAGGAGTGGACCCAAGGCTATTTGCCGCAATGCCCGCTAATGCATACGGCGACGAGTTAAAGTCGTCGCAGCCGGCCGCGCCGCCGTCCCCCGCGGCAACGAACACCGAAACGCCCTCGCTGGCCGCTTGCTGCCAAAGGGCGTTGAGGTAAGCATTTCCCGCGGGTCCTTGCTCAGCTTCGCACGCGATGTAACTCAGGCTCATGATGGGCGGAGGCGTGTTGCGATCCAATAAGTTCTGGGCAGCGATAAAGAGTCCGGAGTTAGTCGCGCTATCTGCACAAGACGCTAATTTAACCGTTGCATCGGGCGCGATTGCGCCGCCCCACTCGGAATCGAGAGCCGCTTCTCCTTCGGCGCCATTAATACCCGGATCGGTACAGCCGGGTCCAGGATGAATGATCGCGAATGTGCCGGAGTACTTAGACAGGCCGAATGCCGATCGGAAGGTAGCCACATCGGCGGGATTGATATCTGTAATTTCCAGTAAAACAACCGTCTGTCCCTTTCCCGTAATCGGCTTCTTCCCGGCATAAAGTGGTTTGGAGTTATAAATTGTTGCAAAATCGGGCGGCGCCTCATCATATTGCGGCGCGCCGTCAAAACCATCGGGACATCCCGTACAAGGGAAAGTGAAAGTCGATTTAGGCCTGCTTAGCAGCGGCTTGGGCATGAAGTCATGCAGCGAGACAATGCCCGCAATGGCGGGAGCAAGAGCGGCCGGGACCTTGGGGTCGCTCGCGTTGGCTATATGTGGAACGCCATTGACATTGTATTTATGGATTTCCGTGCGGAACGTATCGCGCACCTGTCCGGCGTTGGCCGAGATATCGATCGTCAACCCATTCTTGTAAACTCCATTGACCTGCAGTCCATGCGAGCTTAGCCATTGAACAACTTCGTCGATATCTTGTTGCGCCGGGCCGAAATTCCTGCCCAATTCATCGGCAGTAAGCCATTGGTGGTAATTGGCCGAATGGGGATCTTGTATTTTGCCAATTAAAGTTTCCAGCGCCTGTTCCTGCGCTGTGCTGCGCTTCAGTTGCACGAAGATGTGCTCCAGCAACAAGCTGTCCGATACCGCACCCTGATCGTATTTCGCGATAGCCAACGGATGGGTGTTACCCACCAGCGGCACTAACTGCGCCTCATTGACCGGCTGCACGATTTGTGCAGGAGTCAGCGACCCAACCTGGGCGACAGCAAGCGCGAAACGCGTGAAACTACCGAGGGCGAGGACCATCAGCAGTCTGGAAACTGGCGCGCGCTGGAAAAGGCTCCTTATACGCATCGACGAAACTCCTTAGAAAGTTGACCTGAACCGGAATCCACTCTTACTTCCGGATCAGGGACAGTATATACCAGCCCGCTAATAGTTTGGTTCTCCGAGTTTGCGCGTTTTGGTACGGCCGGGCGCAGACGCCGCACCTCATTTTCACGTGCTACACTCAGTTGTGCGGACGCGGATTTTGGGTGTCATCCCCGCCCGGTTTGCCTCCTCCCGTTTCCCTGGAAAAGCTCTCGCCCCGCTCGCCGGAAAACCGATGCTGCAGCACGTCTACGAACGTGCGCAGCGCTCGCGCTACCTACACGACTTGCTGGTTGCCACTGACGATGAGCGCATCGCCGCGGCCGTCCGGCAGTTCGGAGGACGCGCTCGCATGACGCGCACCGATCATCCCTCCGGCACAGATCGCCTGGCCGAAGTTGCATCCTCGGAAATCGCCGCGGTTTACGTCAATATCCAAGGCGATGAGCCGCTCATCGATCCCGACGCGATCGATGCCGCCATCCTCGCCGTAACTGGGGACGAGTCTGTTTCGATGGGAACACTCATGAAGCGCATATCCGACCCGACCGACATTATGAATACGAATGTCGTTAAGGTTGTGACGAACCTTCTCGGCGATGCCATCTATTTCTCTCGATGCCCGATTCCTTATGAGCGAGATGGCCGCAGCGGGCTCCCGCTGTTTTTCAAGCACATCGGACTGTACGTGTATCGCCGCGATTTTCTGTTGCACTATCCTGATCTGGCCGTGGGCCCGCTGGAACAGGCGGAGCGTCTCGAGCAGTTGCGCGCGCTCGAAAACGGATACCGGATCCGTGTCGTTGAGGCGGAGTACGAATCGCTGGGAGTCGACACGCCGGAAGACCTGGAGCGGGTCAATCAGTTGTTCTCGGCGGTCGCGGGTATGTCAGGAGCGAGGGAATGAAGGGGACTAGCCGTTATTCGGGGGGATCATGGCCAAATATATCTTTGTAACGGGCGGCGTTGTTTCGTCCCTGGGGAAGGGAATCGCGGCGGCTTCGATCGGATGCCTGCTCGAAAGCCGCGGCCTCCGCGTCACGCTTCAGAAGTTCGACCCGTACCTGAATGTGGACCCAGGCACCATGAGTCCCTTCCAGCATGGCGAAGTCTTCGTGACCGACGATGGCGCCGAGACCGACCTGGATCTCGGCCACTACGAGCGTTTCACCCACGCACCGCTGACGCAAAGCAACAATCTCACCTCCGGCCGCATTTACGAAAACATCATTGCGCGCGAGCGCCGCGGCGATTATCTCGGCAAGACTGTGCAAGTGATTCCGCACGTCACGAACGAGATCAAGGCCGCTTGCCGCAGGGTCGCTGCCGATATGGACATTGCGATCGTTGAAATCGGCGGCACGGTCGGCGATATTGAATCGCTGCCGTTCATCGAGGCGATCCGCCAGATGCGGCATGAGGAAGGACGCGAGAACACGCTCTTCGTTCACCTCACCCTGGTGCCCTGGATTGCCGCCGCGCAAGAGCTGAAAACGAAACCGACTCAGCATAGCGTGAAGGAGCTGCGCGCCATCGGTATCCAGCCCGATATTCTGTTGTGCCGCTCCGAACGGCAGTTGCCGCAGGAAGTAAAGGAGAAGATCGCGCTGTTCTGCGACGTGGATGTCAGCGGCGTGGTCACCGCAAAGGATGTCGGATCCGTCTATCAGATTCCCATGGTCTTCGCCGATCAGGGCGTGGACGAAAGCATTTTGAAGCTTCTGCACCTGCCCGCCGGCGCGCGCGACATGTCGCGCTGGAGCGACATGGTAGACCGCATGATGCATCCCGTGCGCCAAGTAAGCATCGGGCTGGTGGGTAAATATGTCGAGTACGAGGATTCGTACAAGAGCCTGAAAGAAGCTCTGCTGCATGCGGGTATCGCGCACCAGGCGCGCGTCGAAATCGATTGGATCGAGTCGGATCATATGGCATGGCCGGAGTGCCGCAGCCACTTGCATCGCTTCGACGGCATTCTGGTTCCTGGCGGATTCGGCAAGCGTGGCATCGACGGCATGTTGGGGGCGATCCGCTGCGCTCGCGAAGACAAGATTCCTTATTTCGGCATTTGCCTCGGCATGCAGACCATGGTGATCGAATTCGCTCGCAATGTCTGCGGCCTTGAGGATGCCGATTCCACCGAGTTCAACCCTGCCACGCCGCACCGTGTCATTTACAAGCTTCGTGAGCTGAAAGGCGTCGATCAACTCGGCGGCACGATGCGTCTCGGCGCATATCCGTGCGTGCTGGCGCCCGGCAGCTTCGCGGAGCGGGCCTATGGCGTATCCGAGATCAGCGAGCGCCACCGGCATCGCTACGAGTTCAATCGCGACTTCGGGCCCGATCTGACCGCGCATGGCCTTCGCCTCACTGGTCAAACGCCGGATGGAGTGTACGTCGAGATTTGCGAGTTACCGGAACACCCGTGGTACCTCGGCTGCCAGTTCCATCCCGAGTTCAAATCGAAGCCGCTGGAGCCGCATCCGTTATTCACCGCATTTATTGGCGCAGCGCTGAGGCACAGAGAAGGAAAATCGCGAGCGGTTCGCGAAACGGCGGCCCTGCCGGAATACTCGCACGCGCGATGAGCGCGGCGGTCACCGTCGGCCAGGGCTCCGCCAGCCTCACTTTCGGCAATCACTCTCGGCTGGCGCTCATCGCCGGACCCTGCGTCATTGAGAGCGAAGAGCACGTGTTGCGCATGGCGCAAGCCATTCGCGAAATCGCGGGCGCGTTCGTCTTCAAGGCCTCTTTCGACAAAGCGAACCGCAGCAGTGTCAATTCTTATCGCGGCCCCGGTTTGAAGGAGGGACTGCGCATTCTTGCGGCCGTGCGCAAGCTGGGAATTCCTGTTCTTACCGACATCCATGAACCCGCGCAGGCGGCGGTGGCGGCGGAATCGGTCGATATGCTGCAGATCCCGGCGTTCCTTTGCCGTCAGACCGACCTGCTGCTCGAAGCGGGCCGGACCGGCCGCGCGATCAATATCAAGAAAGGCCAGTTCGTTTCGCCCGCCGATATCGCCAACGCCGCCGAAAAGGTCGCGAGCACGGGCAATCGACACATCATTTTGACCGAACGCGGTTCGTCGTTTGGCTACAACAATCTGGTGGTCGACATGCGCGGCCTCCGCATCATGGCCGAGACCGGCTATCCGGTTGTCTTCGACGCAACCCACAGCGTCCAGCTTCCCGGCGCGGCCGGCAGCGTCTCGGGCGGCCAGCCGCAATTTATCGAGCCGTTGGCGCGCGCCGCTACCGCCGTCGGCATCGCCGGAATCTTTGTGGAAGTTCACGACTGCCCGGAGCGCGCGCTGTCCGATGGCGCGAACGCACTGCGGCTGGAAAAGCTGGCCGGATTTTGGAAGCGGGTAGAGAAGATAGACGAGTTGGTGAAAGGCTTTGTAACCTAAAGCGCCGACCTAGCACATGCACTCAGGTGGCCGCAACGAGGCCGCCTGCGGCGCGAATGACCTCGCCGGTGATCCAGGCTGATTCGTCTGATGCCAGGAACACAGCCAGCGGGGCGATATCCTCTACACGGCCGAGCCGGCCGAGCGGCGTTTTCTCGGCCAGAACGGCGCCGGCGCCACCCTCAAAAGTCCCGGCAGCTAGATTGCCTTCCGTTTCGGTATGACCGGGCGCGATAGCGTTGACGCGGATCTTGCGAGGCGCCAGTTCCAGCGCCAGTCCCCTGGTCAGCGTTTCCAGGCCGCCTTTCGTGGACGCATAGAGCAAGGCTCCCGCCACGGGATGTGAGCCCACGATCGAGCTGAGATTGATGATGCTCCCGCCTTCGGCGCCGAAATACTTAATCGCCTCCTGCACGGCGAGAACCGACCCGAGAACATTGACGTCGTAGTGGTAGTGGAAGCTTTCTTCGGTAATCTCCGCGAAGGCGCCGAAGCGGAATACCCCGGCGTTGTTGACCAGAATGTCCAATCTTCCAAACGTGGGATCCGCTTCCTTGAATAGCCGTGCGACATCTGCAGCCTTGGACACGTCGGCCCCGACCGCGATCGCCTCGCCGCCAGTGTCAGCGATCGCCTGAGCAACGCGTTCGGCGCCTTTCTTGTCGGAGGAATAGTTCACCGCTACGGGCGCGCCCGCGGCGGCCAACGCCGTCGCAATCCCGCTGCCTATGCCTTTGGGCGCCCCCGTCACTATCGCCGCCTTGCCTGAAAGTCTGCTCATCTCGCTCCTTGTTCTCGATGACATCATCGGCTCAAGCCAAGCGCACAGGGCGTGGGGCCGCGAACGCCTGGGTCGCCCGTTGTGCGCGGCTCGATCAGAGTTGTGCGATTGCCGATTCCCCTTTGAATTTGGCGACCGGCGCAGCCGACACAACTCTCAAAACGTCCTGCCTGAGCAAATAAACCGAGACCGCTAACAGAACAACATCCTTCATCAGAAAAGCGACATCGCCGGTCATAGCGGGAAATCCACCGGCAGACGCCGCCCAGCCATTCGGGAAGAACGGAATAATCGTGACGGTTCCCACGAACGACGCGCATGAGCCAAGAGCACCGACGATGCCCAGCTTCTTATTCCAAAATCCTAAGAACAAGAGCAAGCCAAATAGCCATTCGCAAACCCCTAGGAACCAACAGGCGCCCCGGATGCCGAACACCGGATACATCCACGAGATAAGCGGGCCATTCCCGATGTACGGAATCAGAACCTTCGCCTCGTAATCAAACCATTTTTGATATCCGAAAAACAGAAAGATCAGAACCATCGACGCGCGAAGGAAGTGATAATCCAGATCGTCCTTCAAGAGACCTATCTTGATCAGCGCTTTGATAAGTACAGTCACGGCTTACTCCTCAACACAAAAACGTCGCTCTGAACCCGAATCGGCAGTTCGTGCACCGACCGATTCCGACCCAACCGGCACAGTTTGCGCATCGCGCGTCATTTTCACACTGCGGTAAGCCGCCAGATAATCCGACTTCGTAGTTTGGATTTCAGTCGGTTTAGCCATTACAGTTGCCATTGCCCTAAAGACCAACATAAGGCTCCAAGCGCACTTCCCAGAAGACCGTTCGCGGTTATAGAATTTATTCCGTGACGGAATAAGAATGAGCCGATTGCGCGAAATGGAGACGTTTGTCCGAGTGGTTGAGACAGGCTCGTTCTCCGCCGCCGCACGTGATCTTAAGCTCAGGCAGCCAGCGGTTTCCAAGACAATTGCGGCACTGGAAGAAAGGTTGGGAGTACGTTTGCTGGTCCGATCGACGCGCCAGTTGTCGCCGACGGAAGCAGGCGTAGCGTTTTACGAACGGGCCCTCCGTGTCATCGCAGAGGCAAACGAAGCGGAAGCGGCCGCTCAGGGCGTGGGCGCAAGACTCGAGGGGCGCTTACGAGTTTCTGCGCCGGTGACGTTTGCGCGACTACACGTGGTTCCGCAACTCGGCGCATTTCTGAACGCTCATCCCAAGCTTCGCCTTGAGCTTGTAATGGATGACCACCTTGTGGATCTGGTAGCTCACAACATTGATGTAGCTCTGCGTTTCGGCGTTCTTACCGACTCTGCATTCACTGCGCGCAAACTGGCTGAGTCGGAGCGCTTCGTCGTCGCGGCCCCGGCCTATGTCGCGCGAAGAGGCATGCCGAGTAGTCCATTGGATTTGAGAGAGCACGATGGCATCAATTACAGCCAATACACCGGCGGCGAAGAATGGCTTTTCCGGCGTGGGACCTCCGAGGTTTCTGTAAACTTCCAGACTAGGTTGACGCTCAGTGCCGCCGAGGGCGTGAGGGCGGCGGTGATTGCGGGACAGGGTTTCGCCATAGGGTCCCGCTGGATGTTCGCGCCGGAGCTTGAATCGGGTGAAGTAGTGCGTTTGCTCGAACAGTGGGATTTAGCGCCGCTGGAACTGTGGGCGATCTACCCCTCCGGCCGTTTGACCACCACCAAAGGACGTGCTTTTGTCGAATGGTTCGAACAAGTCATCACTGTAGGCCGGCGCCAAACGCGCCAATGACCTGCAGTGTTCATAAAGGAATCCGGGCGCGTTCCAGTCAACGGCAAGACCGAGCCTTTTTGCGCTGTTTATTGGATTCACGGGTGACGAAGCGATAAGCCATTCCCAGCAGATCCTGCAGCACGTCACGCGTAATTTGCGGCAAGCGAACCAGTACGGCGGGATAGTCCCTGTAATGGTCCGTAATGTAGTAGATCCTGGGATCCGCCGCGAGTAATTCGGTGCGCTGCTCAAAATCTGTGCGGACCACAAGCGAGTCCGGCTCCGCCGACTTGTGTGACGCCATACAAACGAACATCTTGCCTTGGACCTTGAGTGACGGCTTACCGAATGTTGTACTTTCCTCAACTTTCGGAAGCTGCGATCCAAGCTTCCGAACCACTTCGAATAAACTTGTTTCGCTCATGCGCTGTCGCCTTTGGCTAGCATTTTAATCCGCGCGAGTTCGACGACGGGGCGCTCAGGAGCCTTGCGGATGGGAATAAGAAGGTTGGCGCGGGGCACCTAGCGGAAGTATACTAGCCGAATCGGAGGAACGATGAGCACCGTAACTACCCCCTCTCCCATCCACGGTAAACCGGAGCTCCTCGGGCAGACCGTTGTTGTGATCGGCGGTAGTGCCGGCATCGGATTCGAAACGGCACGCCGTGCACGTGCAGAAGGGGCCAATGTGATCCTCACGGGCCGAAATCCCGAGCGCCTCCAGCACGCTGCCAGCGAGGTTGATGCCCTGAGTACCGCGGCCTTCGACGCCGCGGATCCTGTCGCGGTCGACCGGTTCTTCCGTGACCTCTCGACAATCGACCACGTGATGGTGACAGCCGGTCGGCCTTACTACGGACGTCTCGCCGATATGGACTTCGCGAAGATTCGCAATCTTATCGGCGAGCACCTCTTGCAGGCACTGTACGTCGCGCGCAACGCAGCCACCAAAGTGCGGCCTGCAGGAACACTGATCTTCATGGGCGGCACTGGTGGCCGGCGCCCAGCGATCGGCATGAGCATCGCTAGCGCAATTACCGCTGCGCTCCCGGCCCTCACCGCTAACCTGGCGCTTGAAATCGCGCCCGTGCGCGTCAACCTCATCGCCGCGGGATTCGTGGACACGCCTCTGTCCGCGGAACTTTTGGGCGATCAGCTCGAAAAACGTCGCAGCGAGCTCCGCGCCACGCTTCCCATCGGACGCGTGGTCGGACCGGCGGACGTGGCCGCGCTCGCCCTACACATCATGACCAACACCGCCCTCACGGGCGCGACCTATGACATCGACGGCGGACAGCAGTTCGTCGCCGCGTAGCTAAGAAGCCAGTATGAGCAGTATCGGCTCAAGTAATCAAAACTAGAGTCAGAATTCCGTGAAGTTTCGGGAAGCGAAAGGAAGCACGCATGTCCACCATCCACCTGCACCAGACAACTACCTCGACGCCCGAGCAGTACGTGGCCGGGCTCACCGACTTCGGGCCTGGCCGCTCGAAGCTTTTTGGCAACAGCGCCGACGAGTACCTCAAGGTGCATGGCCGTGGCCCCACGCAGGCCGAAGTCACGGAAGGCTCGGGCGGCATCTGGGAACGCCTGCACTACGACTGGTCCGATCCCAACCACGTCGTCCTCACGACGACCGATTCCAACCTATGGGGAGGCGCGTCCGGCCACACCTACACCTTCACACGTCGTCCCGATGGTTTGACCGACATCGACCTGGTCGTTGTACGCGACGGCAAGAACCTCAAGGGACGGCTGCTCGGCATCGTGGTCGGGACCATCGGCAAACGCGTTTTGAAAAAGGCGTTTGAAAACTCGGTCAAAGCCATCGAAGCCCGGAACGCCTCAGCCAGAGCGGCGCGCTCATCGAATACATAGGAGAAAAGAATGGCGACCTCAAGCGCAATTCACGGTGAACCGGTCGGCGGCGCGAGTGCCGCTAAAGTGGACATGAAGTTCGAGGTGATCGTCATTCCAGTCGCGGATGTCGATCGCGCGAAAGCCTTTTACATAAAGCTTGGGTGGAGGCTCGATGCAGATTTCTCGTTCGACAACGGATTCCGGGTCGTCCAATTCACGCCGCCCGGCTCGGGGTGCTCGGTCCAATTCGGCACGAAGATAACTACGGCCGTGCCGGGCTCTGCGCAAGGTCTCTACCTGATCGTTTCCGATCTTGAAGCTGCCCGCAAAGAGCTCGTTGCCCGTGGCGTCGAGATCGGCGAGGTGTTCCATACTTCGGAACCGGGTGCTCAATTCCGTCCCGAAAGCAACGGTCGCGTCAGTGGGCTGGATCCCGCCCGCCGCAGTTACTTTTCCTTTGCTACCTTCAGCGACCCGGATGGCAACACCTGGCTGTTCCAGGAGATCACAACGCGCCTGCCCGGACGTGGACTCAGCAATTTGGACGTCTTGACGCTGACAGAGCTTTTGATTGAGACGGAACAGCATCATGGCGAGTACGAACCAACCGCCCCGAAGCACCATTGGTCGGGGTGGTACGCAGCCTACATTGTTGCGCGACAGGACGGAAAGACGCCCGAAGAAGCTGCCAAACTAGGCAAGCTGCACATAGAAGCTGCGCAGTCCCCCGCAGTAATTCATTTAACCTGAGACAACGCCAGCCCCTTCCCGCACGTCGTATTATGTGAATCGTATGCTGTTTCGTGTACCTGAAGGCCGGCGAAACCAGCGCGGCTTCTCTCTCATTGAGCTGCTGATCGTTATCGCGATCATCCTGGTGATTCTCTCCATCGCCCTCCCTCAGATGGGCAAGGCGCGCATGCACAGCCAGGAAATGGCCGCCGTCGCCGAAGTGCGCACCATTAATCAAGCCCAAGTGCAGTATCAGTCGCAATTTGGCCAATACGCCACCAGCCTCAGCCAACTCGGTCCTCCCACCTCGGCGGGCGCGGCGGAAGGACCGCAGGCGGCGGGCCTGATCCCGGGGAATCTGGCGTCCGGCACCGCCAGCGGCTACAATTTCACCATCGCGCAAACGCCGACCGGCTACGCCGTTACGGCCGTCCCGAAAACCTTCGGGAGCACCGGCCGCCGCACCTTCTATTCCGACCAGAGCGCCATCATTCGGGAGAACTGGGGCCAGGAGCCCGCCTCTGCGCAAAGCTCGGAAATCAAGTAGCGCTTCGTCGTTCCGGGCCGCCTGCTGCGGGATCGCGCTCGCCACCTGTCTTGGCGGCGCGAGTGCGCCCAAACCGGCCGACGTCGCCGCTGATCTGCAGCACGCCACGCTCGACGCTACGCAAACGTACCGGGTGCGCGATCTGCAACTCAGCCGGGGCGACATCCGCCTCTATCTGACAGATGGCATGTTGTCGTTCGTCACCCCGGTCGTGGGTCAAACGGTGGCGGCCGTCTTCACCACCGCGGGCTCGGACACCGGAGACGCCGAGGTGCTCGTGCTGCCCCCGCAGCGCAGCGAACGAGCCTCGCTCGCGTCCTTTACCAACAGTCCGAATCTGGACGAACACGTCACTTCGGCGCTGCTCCTGTTCTCCGACGGCACGGCCACGGAGCTGCTTGCTCAAATCGAAAAAGGCAGGGTGCGCAAAGCGCCGGAATTGGCTGCCGAGCTGGCGCCAAAGGTAAACCCCGCAGTCGAAGATGTCCTCTCGCGGATTGATGTCCGTATGGTTGGCTCTTTGCTGGATAACCACGAACCGGCAGCCGGCTTCTTCTATGCGCTCTGCATCGGGCGAACGCTGGGCAACTTTGACGTGCTCTATGAGCCGACCGAATTCGAGCCCGTTTCCGTCGGCCGCCTGGGGACCGCGGCGGACGGAAAGCCGAACTTCGAGCTTTGGACCTCCTTCCGGCCGCGCCGCGCGCCCCGCTTCGTCCCGCCTCCGGTGGCGATCGCGGCTTACGCCATCGATACCACCATCCGGCCCGACCTCAGCATGACGGCCACCGCCCGCTTTGAGTTCCGTTCCGTTCCCGCGGACGGCCGTGTGCTCTCGTTTGTGATGTCGGAGAAGCTGAAAGTACTCTCGGGCGCCATTGACGGAGTTCCCGCCGCGGTCTTTCAGCGAGTTTCACCTCTCGTCTCCGAAGTCAAGAGCCCAGGCACATTCCTGTTGGTAGCGGCCGCGCCCGTCGCACCCGGTAAAGCGCACCGTATCGAGATCAGGTATGAAGGCTCTGTCATTCGTCAGACAGGCAAGGGCGTCTATTTCGTGGATGATCGCAATACCTGGTATCCCACCAGCGGCACCATGCTGGCGCATTTCGACCTGACATTTCGCTGCCCGGAGCATCTGCGCGTCGTTTCCACCGGTGAGCCCGTGAGCGAAGACGTTGCGGCGGGCACGCGGGTGGTCCATCGGAAAACGCAAGTGCCCGAACATCTCGCGGGCTTCAATTTAGGCGAGTTCGAAATTGCAGAGGATCCGCACGCCCGCTACCGCGTCGAATGTTTTTCAGAATCCGCGGCGCCGCTCGAAGACCCACGCCAGATTCTGAGCCGGACCGAAAGCATTCTTGACGACTACACTCGCCGTTGGATGCCGCTTCCCATCCACAGCGTGGCCGTTTCTCCCGTGCCCGGTTACTTCGGCCAGGGCTTTCCGGGACTGATCTATCTCTCCAATCTCTCTTATCTGCGCCAGGAGGACCGGCCGGCACAGCTTCGCAACCCGCGCCTGGACACATTCTTTTCTGAAATGCTGCTGCCGCACGAAATCGCGCATCAGTGGTGGGGCAATCTGGTTTCGGCGGCGGATTACCGCGCCAGTTGGCTGATGGAAGCCATGGCAGACTATTCGGCCTTGCAATTCGTGGAGCGCGAGAAAGGCGCCGCCGGGCTCGATGCCGTGCTCCAGCAGTATCGTGAGGATCTGTTGCATCAGGAAAAGGGGAAGCCCATCGAAGCGGCCGGTCCAGTCGATTTCGGCCCCCGGCTGCTGGACAACAACGGCTTTCTTGCCTGGCATCTGATCGTTTATGAAAAGGGCGCCTGGGTTCTTCATATGCTGCGCGAGCGGCTCGGGGAGGCCGCATTCATGCGTATGCAAGTCCGCCTGCTGCAGCAATTCTCCAGCCAGCCGCTGACTAACGAGGACTTTCGGAAACTCCTGGGTGAGTTCGTTCCGGGCGACCAGCCGGACCCGAACCTGTCGGTGTTCTTCGACGCCTGGGTCTACGGAACCGGCATTCCGAAACTGACGCTGGCGCGCAGCGATCTGGAACTCTCCGGCGTGGAGGACGACTTCAGCGTGGACGTGCCGCTCCATTGCCGCGCGAGCGCCGGAAAAGAGCGTGTCCAGTGGGTGCGCGCCACCTCGGGCAGCAATCCTTTGGATCTCTCGCCAAACACCGTCTGTGCGCTCCCGCCGCAAAACGAGTTCTTGTACGTGCCGTAAGTAAACTTTTTTGGCGTACGCACGTTCATTCAGATGGATAGCTATGCTGGCGCTCATGGCGGACCGGGTACGCACTGACACGCACGCCGCCGATCTCCGCGAGTTCGGCAGTTGGATGGTTTCCGAGCAGAAGCGCATTTTTCTGCTCTGCCGCCGCATGCTGCAAGATCCCGACGAGGCGGATTCGGCCACTCAGGATGTCTTCTTGAAAGCGTATCGGGCGCTCAGCAGAAGAACCGAAACGGTGGATCTGGATAATCCCGGCAAATGGGTGACGCGGATCGCGGTCAATACCTGCCTGGATCGCCTGCGCTCGAAACATTGGCAGATCTGGCGGCGCCGCCCGGCAGCCGGTGACGAAGAACGCATCCTGCAGATGACGCCCGGTGGCAGCACAGACGCCGAGGCTCAGCTATTCGCCAAGCAAATCCAGCGAAGGCTGGAACTGGCGCTCGCAAAACTGTCGGGACGTCAGCGGGCGGTGTTCTCGCTCAGGCATTTCGACGCTATGCCGCTCGAAGACATAGCCGAAATACTTAAGCTGGACGTAGGAACCGTGAAAGCGCATTTGTTCCGAGCCCTTGCAAAGCTGCGCGAGGAACTGAAGGATCTGTACACGGCACGCGCATGAGCGTGCGGAGGAGAGTATGAGCGTCGAGTCCAAGGTGTCAGGACATTGGACAGATGAACAATTGATTGCGCATCTCTATGTTGTCGGGCCGCAAGATCTGCACGTCGAGAACTGCGCGCTTTGCCAGGGGCGCCTGCTCGCCTTGCAGTCGCACCGTCAAGCGGCCGAGGATCTGGCCTCATCTGCGGGCGACGTGAGCTTCGAATTCTTGACGGCGCAACGGCGCAAAATTTACGGGATGCTCACCGAGCCGGTCCGCTGGTCGGCCCACCTGCAACTGCGGCGCTGGGCTTCGGCCGCGGCGGGCTTACTGATTTTGGGTGGCGGCCTGCTGATATTCGAACAGGATCGAAGGCCGCCTGCAGTGCCGAACAATATCTCCGATACGCAGCTTGCGCAGGAGGTCGGCCGCATGGCTGAAAATTCCGAACCGCCCGCGACCGCGCCTTTACAAGCACTATTTGAAGAATGATGACCCGCAGCATGCGCATTTTCCTCCTGTGCCTCGCGGCCGCCGCGATGGGCTTCGCCCAAAATGCTGCGAACCTGCCCTGGTGGACCAGCGATGTGGTTCATGACCTTGGTCTCACGCCTGCGCAGACGCAGCAAATCCACCAAATCGTTCGCGCCTACCGCGACCGCTTGTTCGATGCGCGCAACAATGTGCAAAAGGCCGAAGCAGCGCTAGAGGATTTTCTGAATGATCCTGAGACGAACCTAGCCGCCGCCAAGCCCGTTATCGACCGGCTGGCCGGGGCGCGCGCCAACTCCACGCGCGTGTTCACCGAGATGAGCATTCAGTTGCGGAGCGTGCTGACAATCGATCAGTGGCGCGAGCTGCGCAAGCGCTGGAGCGAAGTACAGAAAACCAGGAAGGGCGATACACAACTGCCGCCATAAGCGGCAGAAATGTGGAGGCGGTGAAGAAGCCCGCGGCGTTCGAAACTCGCCACGTACTCGACGGAGCACCAGCGCCGTCATAACACTTTGAAAATCCGCTCCCAGCGCGTGTGCGTTCCCCCATGTTTACCGTCTCCGGCCTGCAAATCCGCTTGGTTCCCCGCCTGTGAGTCGTAAATCAGGAACGGCTCTCCGATTACATCCGACCCGTCCACAAATCCCCAATATCGGCTGTCGAGCGAATTGTCCCGATTGTCTCCCAATACAAAGTACTTGCCCGCCGGAACCACCACTCCGCCGCTCGCCACGTGATTTCTCAACATTTCAGTCCGGGCCTCTAGCAGCCCCGGGATTCCCTCCAGCACCCGATCGTTTGATAATCCGGTCGGCAGATTGTCTCGGAAAGTATCATCGGGGAACCTGCGAATCGTATACGGCTCCCTCAGTTTTTTGCCATTCAGATACGTAATCCGGTCCTTTATTCGCACCTGGTCTCCCGATATGCCGATGACCCGCTTCACGAAAACCTGCTTTCGGTCCAGCGGGTAATGAAAGACAATCAAATCCCCGCGCGTGGGTGTCGGGCGCGGAAAAACGCGCACCAACACTCGATCGCCAATCAGCAGCGTATTCTCCATGCTGCCACTCGGCACGCTGTAAGCCCGCACGAACAGCAGCGGCACAGTAAACGCAACCGTCAGCACCATCCACGGCCATCGTAGCCCCTCGGAAGCTCCCGCTCGGCTCAAGGCCCGTCCCGCCAGAAAGAACAGCAACGCCAAAACGAGCCCGCCGATGACAGTCGCCGCAATCTGGATTCGTTGACTGCTGGCGCCCTCAAGCAGCAAAGCCGGCGCGAACAGGGATTGCGCCGTTTCGAAGAGCGCGAATCCGTACCCACCCCACGCGCGGCGTCGTAAAATCGTCACCCCCGCCGCAATCGGCAAGACAGCAGTCAGAACGTACGCGACGTGCTGAATGGCAGCAAGTAGAGCGAGCGCTCCTACAAAAAAGCCGATCGCGACTGCTGCAACGGCGATCTTTGGCAACTGCACGCTTTTTTTGCCGCTCTTAGGCAAGTCCATGCTCTATTTCTCCACCCCGCCGTTACCTCTTTCCCGCTCCCCGACTGCGGGCGCGCCCGCCCGATGAGATATTCTTCTTCCAGTTATATGGAATTTGCGAAAGGAAGCAGTCTGCGCGCGCCGTAAGAGGTATCTTACGTGCTCACGCACAGAAGAGGAGACATAAACATGGCAAAACTTACAACGTCGAAGAAGAAGGCAGAGCCTGCCAGCGATTTCGGATTGCCAAAGGAGCGCAAATATCCGATGCCGGACGCCGCTCACGCCCGAAATGCAAAGGCGCGTGCCTCGCAAATGGAGCGTCAGGGGAAACTCCCGGAAGCCGACAAAAAGAAGATCGACGCTAAGGCCGATCGGATCTTGAAAAAGAAGTAAAGCGCTGAGCACCGGCTAGCTCCGTCGGCAACTGACTGGGCTATGCGGTTGCCTCGATCTCACCAGTTACCTGCTCCCACTGGCTCATCGTCTGCTCCAGCTCCGTGCGTTGCGTTTCCAACACGCCCGAAAGCCGCGTGGCTTCTTCCGCGCCCACAAAATCCGACAGCGCCATCTCGGCGCGTTGAATCTCCGATTCCAATTCTGCGATGCGCTCTTCCAGTTGTTTCGCGTGATCCTGCATCTGCTTCAGCTTGATGGGATTCATGCGCTTGGCCGGCGCGGCGCGCTGCGGCATCGGAATCGGTTCGGCGGGCGGCACGCCAATCAGCACGTCGTCGAGCGTCGGTGCTTGCTGCGCTCCGCCCTGCTTGCGCCACAGATAATCGGCATAGTTTCCAGGGAAAACGCGCACCTCGCCGTCCGCAATCTCGAACACCCGCGTTGCTAAATGCTCGATGAAATAGCGATCGTGCGACACGAACACGATGGTGCCCGAAAATTTCTCCAGCGCCTCCAGCAGCACGTCCTTGGCACGAATATCCAGGTGATTCGTCGGTTCATCCAACAGCAGAAAATTCGACGGGTGCAGCAGCATTCGGGCCAGCGCATAGCGATTGCGCTCGCCGCCCGAGAGTACTCCGATGCGCTTGAACACATCGTCTTCACTGAACAGAAAACAACCCAGCAGGTTGCGCAATTCCGTCTCGGTCGTGCGCGGCGCCGCCCCTTTCAAATCGTCCAGCACCCGCGAATTCGTGTCCAGCTCCTTGTATTGATCCTGCGCGAAGTAATCGGCTTCGGCGTTGTGCCCCAGCGTGTATTCGCCCGCCGTGAGCGGTTCGATTCCCGCCAGCAACTTGATCAGCGTTGATTTCCCGGCGCCATTTACTCCCACTAACGCAATGCGGTCGCCGCGCTCAATGGTGAAGTTTACGCCGCTGAAGACGTGCTTCGCCCCGTAGCTCTTTGTCACATCTTTGAATTGCGCCACCACGCGACCGCTCGCCTTTGGCTGTGGAAACGAGAAGTGAATCGTCTTCTCTTCGGGCGGCAGTTCGATGCGCTCAATGCGCTCTAACTCCTTAATCCGGCTCTGTACCTGTTTCGCTTTCGTTGCTTGGTATCGGAAGCGGTTAATGAAAGCTTCCAGTTGTTGAATCCGGTCCTGCTGATTCTTGTAGGCCGCTTCGAGCGTCGCCAGCCGCTCCGCTTTCTGCTCCTTGTATCGCTCGTACCCGCCCGTGTAGAACTGGACTCGCTTGTTCCAGATCTCGACAATCTTCTTTACGGTCACGTCCAGGAAATACCGGTCGTGCGAGATCAGAACATACGCATACTCGTAATTGCCGAGATACTCTTCCAGCCAGTCTCGCGCCTCAAGATCCAGATGGTTCGTCGGCTCGTCCAACAGCAGCAGGTTCGGTTTCTCCAGCAGCAGCTTGGCGAGCGCAATGCGCATCTGCCAGCCGCCCGAAAACTCCTCCGTCTGCCGCAGCCAATCGTCTTTGCGGAATCCGAGTCCGGCCAGCACCGCGCCCACCTGCGCCTCGACCGCATAGCCATCGCGCGCGCGAAACTCGCTATCGGCGCGTTCAAACCGCTCCGCAACCTGTGCATATTCCCGGCTTTGCGGATCCAGCTCGCTCATGCTGGACGTGAGCGCCTCCAACTCCTGCTCCAGATCCTTCACGTCGGCGAAGACGCTCATGCATTCGGCGAACACAGTGCGGCCGCTCACCTGGAGCCCGTCTTGCGGCAGGTATCCCGTGCGGATGCCCTTCATGGCCGTCATAGAGCCGTAATCGAGCCCTTCCAGCCCGGCCATAATCTTCAAAAGAGTCGATTTCCCGGTGCCGTTTCCACCCACCAGCCCGGCCCGTTCCTTGGGCGTAATGAGCCAATCCAGATCTTCGAACAGCAGCTTGTGCCCGAAGCGCTTGCCGGCCCCTGTCAGTTGCAGCATTCCTCAACTATTTTCGCTGAACGCGCACAACGGGCCGCAAGCGCCCTGTGCACTTGTTGCTGAACGCGCACAACGGGCCGCAAACGCCCTGTGCGCTTGTTAAGCGGCGAAAAAGTTGAGCGCGTGGCCGATGTAATTTTTAAGGTCCGGCCTTTTTACCACCGCATCCAGAAAGCCATGCTCCAGCAGGAATTCGCTGCGTTGAAAGCCTTCCGGCAGCTTCTGGCGAATGGTTTGTTCGATCACCCGCGGCCCCGCGAATCCGATCAGCGCTTCCGGCTCCGCGATGTTCAGGTCCCCAAGCATGGCGAAGCTGGCCGTGACGCCGCCCGTGGTCGGGTCCGTGAGCACGCTGATATAGGGGAGTCGTGCCTCATCCAGCCGCATCAACGCCGCCGAGAGTTTCGCCAATTGCATCAGGCTGATGGCGCCTTCCTGCATGCGCGCGCCGCCCGATGCCGAAACAATAATCAGCGGAGTTCGCTGCTCGATCGACCGCTCAATGGCGCGCGTGATCTTTTCGCCCACCACCGCGCCCATGCTGCCGCCGATAAATTTCAGCTCCAGCGCGCAGATCTGCACTTCGCGGCCGTTCAATAGTCCACTGGCGCAAATGACCGCATCCGGCAGATTCGTTGCTGCCTGCATTTCGTTTAACCGCTGCCAATAGGGCTTCGAATCCACGAAGCCGAGCGGATCGGAAGAGCGCAGGTTCGCGTCATGCGTGATGTACTGCCCTTCGTCGAATAGCTGCTGCAGCCGTTCCGCCGCGCTGATCCGGAAGTGATGCCCGCACTTCGGGCAAACGTTCAGGTTATCTTCAACCGCTTTGCGCCAAATGATCTGTCCGCACGCCTCGCACTTCTGCCACAATCCTTCCGTGCGGACGCTCTTTTCTTCGTCGCTAGGCGGCCCGCTCTCGAGCGATGGCTTCTGTCGCGTGAACCAGGCCATGGAAATCAGCCACTAAAGTAGCACGCGCGAAGCAAATCGCTCGCTACTTATCCAGCCTGCGGAGCCATCTCTTCCGTACCGCGCCCGCTAAAATCACCAGCCCTCCGCCCAGCAAAACAGGCGTTGCTGCCTCGTTCGCCGCCGATACCTGGCTGTCCTGCGGCAACGAACTGGTCCCGAAATAGGCATATTCAAGGAACGGCCGGTAGCCGGAGTTATCGCCCAGCTTGAACCACGTGATCGGATGCGAGATCGACAGTCCAAATTGCCCGTTCGAGACCGTGAATGTTTCGCCATCGGATAAGGTGAGACTCAACGTTCCGCACGTGATGCAGCTTGCGTCGAATAGAACCGCGCTGTCGCCTGTGCCCGGCAACGCCACCTTGATACTGCCACTTCCATCCGATGGCCCTAACAAACCGGTGTAACCGCCTTCCGTCTGGCTCGAAAGCACGTACGACGAGCCGTCGGGCCCGGTGAAGTTGAAACCGTTCGATGTGTATCCCGCCGCGGTGCTGTAATTCAAGCCGGCTTGCAGTGTAGTCAAGTCGACCACGGTGGTCGAACCGGTAATATACGTCGCTGTATTCCAGGTGCTGTAACTAGTCGTCGTAATGGTGGTTGCGCCAGCTTGAAACGCGCCCCCCAGAAAACAAACCAGAAGCGTAACTCCGAGTGCTCTTACCTTGCGCCACATATACGACCTCCGACTTTGGACTGTATCTGTAGTTGAGTGCGCATACTGCAATCGTCATCTGATCCAGAAATGCCTTTACGCCGCGATCCAAAAGGGAACGCGCTCACTTGCCTTTCCAATACGATAAACTTCTGGTTGGAGTTCTTCCTGTGCACAAGTTCTTGATTTCTGTTACCGCGGGTTTTTTGCTCGCCGGATATCTGCTGGCCCGCGACGCAGCGGGTCTTCGCAAAGCTCCCGAGCTGGCGTTCTCGATCCCGGGCCAGGGCCAGAAGCAGTTGAGCGATTACCGCGGCAAAGTCGTCGCGCTCGAGTTTATCTTCACTACTTGCCCGCATTGCCAGGCGGCCTCCAAGCTGATGACCAAGCTCCAGCAGGAATACGGCCCGCGGGGCCTGCAGGTGATCGACGTTGCCATCAATCCGAATGCGGATCTGCTGGTCGAAAACTTCGCCAAAGACTTCGAGGTCAATTTTCCAGTCGGCTGGGCCACGGCTCAGCAGATGCAGAGCTTCATGGGCTTCTCCGCCACCGATCGGTATGTGGTTCCGCAACTGGTCTTAATCGATCGCAAGGGTAACATTCACTACCAAACCCCCGCCACTTCGAGCGACGATTGGATCAAGCTGATGTCCGAGCAGGCCATCCGCCAACACATTGAAGAGCTCCTTGGGTCGACCGGATCGGCGGCCACGCGCCATCCCGATTCCTCTGCCCGTGCTGCTGTAAAGTAACCAGCGCTCGCCGATTTTTGCGACCCGAGCCGCGCCGCTTCATCCAAATGCCTGGTTAGCAGTCACACCCAAGGAGAACGATCATGTACATCGTCGCGGGAGCTACAGGCAATACAGGAAGCGTGGTTGCGGATTCGCTGCTCGAACAGCGCAAACCCGTCACCGTAATCGTAAGGTCTGAAGAAAAGGGTAAGCCGTGGGCAGCCAAGGGCGCGAAGCTCGCGCTCGGAACTCTCGACGACGGGCAAACTCTAGCGCAAATCTTGCGAGGCGCCGAGGGCGCTTATATTCTCACTCCGCCGAACATACACGCCGTCGACTTTGTCGAGGAGCGCCAGAAACTAACGCAATCGATTGCACGCGCCGTTAAAGATAGCGGTATCGGGCACGTCGTCCTTCTGTCCTCCATTGGCGCGCAGCATGCCTCGGGCACCGGGCTGATCCTCGGCTCCCACATCGCCGAATCCGCGCTGGGTTCCGCGGCCAAAAACCTCACTGTTATCCGCGCCGGCTTTTTTCTTGAAAATTGGGGACCGGCGCTCGGCGGCGCCCAAGCCAACGGCGTGCTGCCAACCCTTCTCGCTCCCGATCGCAAAATCCCGATGCTTGCGACCCGAGACATCGGCCGCGTCGCGGCAGAGAGTTTGTTGCATCCTGCCCGCGGCCGCCGCATCGTCGAACTCGCCGGCCCGCGAGAGTATAGTCCCGAAGATATTGCGTCTGTTCTCTCTTCGCTCCTCGGCCGGGACGTTCGCGTACAAAACTTGTCTCCCGGGGCGCCCACGCAGATGTTCAAAAGCTTTGGCGCCACCGATGAAGTGGCTCGGCTGTTCGAGGAAATTTACACCGGCCTCAACTCCGGCCGCATCGCTTACGAAGGCGGCAGCGCCGAGTTTCGCCGCGGCTCCGTTTCGCCCGAGGAGGCGTTCGCGGGGATGCTGCGCCAAACCGGCCAAATGCAAGCCGGCGCTTGATTGTTCCGAATCATGCAGGCGACCGTTCAGCTCTCGCTCGACCTGGTTGATCTGAACGAAGCCCTAGCCACGGCGGAAATCGCCCTGCGCGCGGGCGTCGATTGGCTCGAAGCGGGAACGCCGCTCATTCTTGCGACAGGTACGCAGGGCGTCCGCGAACTGCGCGCGCGTCATCCCGGCGTGCCCATCGTCGCCGATCTCAAGATCATGGACGGTGGTTGGCTCGAAGCCGAGCTGATGGCCAAAGCCGGCGCTAGCATGGTGGTGGTGATGGGCCAGGCGCATCCCGAAACAATCGAGTTGGTCGTGAAGGCTGGCCGCGACCTTGGCATGAAAATCATGGGCGACATCATGGCCATGCCCGATCCGGTCGCAGGCGCCCGGCGTCTCGAAGAACTCGGCTGCGACTTCATCGTTCATCACATCGGTTTTGACATGCGCACGCTGCGTCGCGATCGCGGCCTGCCCGCGCCCACTCCGCTCGATCGTCTACGCGAAATCGTCGCAGCCGTCTCGGTGCCCGTGCAAGCGGTCGGCGGCCTGACCATCGAGCAGGCGGTTGACACTCCGAAATACGGTGCTCCCTTGGTCGTCATCGGCGCACCGCTCGCCATCGATGCCCACTCTTTCCGGGCAGCCTCCGGCGACCTCGAAGCGACGTTGCGCCTCATCTGCGAGAGGGTGCACGCCTATGGCGACCTTCACGAGCCAAAGGAGCGTGCATGAGCCGAAGCATGCCGGCGCTGGTCAACTACGCGCGTGAGCCGCTTTCCGTCGAGCTTCGCCAGGTGCCGGTGCCCGAGATCGGCGAGCGAGACGTGCTCCTGCGGGTCGGCGCCGTAAGCGTGTGCGGCAGCGACCTGCATCAATGGCTCGGCTCCCAGAGTTGGCCGGTGAATTACCCCTGCATTCTCGGACATGAGTTCGCGGGCACCGTGGCCCAGGCCGGCGCCGCTGTTGCGTGTTTCAAGGAAGGCGACCGCGTTGTGAGCGAAACCGCCGCCGTGATCGACGAAACCTCCTCGCTGAGCCGCTGCGGGCTTTACAACCTGGATCCCGCGCGCCGCGGCTTCGGCTACGGCGTCAACGGCGCCATGACCCAGTACGTGCGTGTTCCCGAGCGCTGTCTGCATCGCATCCCCGAATCGCTTCCGTTCGAAAGAGCTGCTCTCACCGAACCTTGCTGCGTCGCCTACAACGCCGTCTGCATCAACGGCCGTGTGCGGCCGGGCGACGACGTGCTGGTGATCGGCCCGGGACCCATCGGCTTGCTCTGCGCGCTTATGGCGAAACTCAGCGGCGCAGGCCGCGTGATCGTCGCTGGCTTGCCAGCCGATCGCTTCCGGCTCGGTATTGCCCGCGAACTCGGTGCGGATGAAACACTCGACAAAGGGGTGATCGAATACATCGCTCAATTGCGCGATGGTCTCGGCGTCGATGTCGCCATCGATGCGTCCGGCGCGTCCGCTACGCTGCAGATGGCTTTGCAAGCTGTGCGCCCCGCCGGTCAAATCATCAAGGTCGGCTGGGGTCCGCAGCCCATGCAGTTCAGTCTCGATCCGCTCGTGCAGAAGAACGTCACCATTTCCGGCAGCTTTTCGCATAATTGGCCCGTCTGGGAGCGCGTCATCTCTATGATCGTCTCCGGCCAGATCAATCTCACGCCCGTCATCAGCCGCATCGCTTCGCTCGGCGATTGGCGCGACTGCTTCGAAAAAATGCACTCGGGCGAGCACGTCAAAGCGGTTCTCACGCCCTGAGCGCACAGGGCAATGTCTTTAAATATTTCCGCCTTCCCTAAGTGCTACCTCGACGAGATCGCCACCGGCAAAATGTCCCTCTTCGAGTGGATCGAGATGGCGAAACAACTCGATGCCGATGGGCTCGAAATGTACGAAGGCTTCTTCACCAGCTTCGATTTCTCATATCTCGATACCGTTGCCGAAGCGATCCACGCAGCCGGCTTCGCCATGCCCATGCTCTGCTGCTCGCCCGATTTCACTGCGCCCGATAGAGAGAAGCGCCAGCGCGAGATCGAGCGCGAAGCCGAGATGATTCGCGTCACGCGCCGTTTGGGAGGCGCCGGCGCAGTCTGCCGCATTCTCAGCGGCCAGCGCTATCCGGAGGTCGCTTGGGAGCAAGGCAGAGACTGGGTTCTCGAAGCGATCCAACAGGTGCTGCCTGTCGCGCGCGAGCACGGGATTGTGCTCGGCATGGAAAACCACTATAAGGACGGTTTCTGGAAATATCCCGAGTTCGCGCAGAAAATGAATCGCTTCGTTGAAATCGTCGAGGCCGTCTCCGACCATCAGCATTTCGGCGTTCAATACGATCCCTCTAACGCGATCGTTGCCGGCGATGATCCCATTGATCTGCTGCGCCGGGTTGCGGACCGCGTCGTCAGCATGCATGCCAGCGACCGTTACCTCGCCGATGGCGCCACGCTGAACGATTTGCATCAAAGTGACTTGCGCCAGAGCGACGGCACGATTGGTTACTCGCCCAGCCTCCGCCACGGCGTTACCGGCAAAGGCCTGAACAATTACAACGCGATTTTCCGCATCCTCGCGGAGCACAATTATCGCGGCTGGGTCAGCATTGAAGATGGTATGAACGGCATGGAGGAGATGGCGGAGTCACTCGCGTTTCTCCGCCGCATGAGCGATCTCTACTTCAGTTGACTGAACCTCTGCTCTAACTCAGCAACCGCTGCAACGGCTTGCGATGTGGGAGCGTTGTCGGTTCCTTGAATCACATCCAGCACCCGAGCAAGGTCACGATTCAATCTGTTCAACTTAGCCTCGACATCCTTCGATTGCTCCCCTCCCGTACGAGCACGCGTCAGCGAGTCAAAGCTGCGGTTCATCATTTCAATCAACCTCAGCGATAGCGTAAGCTGCTGTTCCAATCCCGCGGCCGGGGTCTTGATGCGCGGGTCCATAATTACCGTCAAAGGCTGGGAAAATTCCGCGCCGCCCGCCGATAGCTTCACGGTGTACTCACCCGGCAAAACCAGCGCGCCGCGCGGCAGCCTCGGCGTGTCCTTGTAAATAGCCGCTATCGGATACTCATGCTCCACTGCTTTCGGCGGCGCGTAGCAGAGGTCCCAAACGAACCTGTGCATTCCAGCCGCGGCGGACAAAATGTGCGGCGGCCTGATCCAGTAAGTCGGTACATTCAGCTCTTTTTCTAACTCGGCTTCGCTAACGTCCGGCTTGTCTTCGCTCGAATATTTCCGAACCAACTTATTCTGGGAATCATAGATCGCGAGCGTCACGGGCCCGCTACTTTCTTGAATCGAATAATCGATAATCGCGCCTTCAGGAGGATTTTGGCCCACTGGCGCTTCCGGCGGCAGCGGTGTATCCGTATTCCGGTTCCAACGCCATCGAGTCGCTTTCTCCGGCGCAAACAAATACGCCCTGGCGGCCGCGCTAGCGCTATTCACCTGCCGAAGCGGTGTAATGTCGTCAAGAATCCAAAAGGATCGCCCGTGAGTCCCAGCGATCAAGTCGTCCCCGTGAATTACTAAGTCGCGTACCGATGTTACAGGCAGGTTTAATTGCAGCGGCTGCCAGTTATCTCCTTCGTCGAACGATATGAAAATGCCTATCTCGGTTCCGGCGAATAGCAACCCCTGAGTCTGCGGATCTTCGCGGACCGCGTTTACAACAGCTCTATCAGGCAACCCACTGACAATTTCTTTCCACGTCTTCCCGCCATCGTGAGTCCGATAAATATGCGGCCTCAGATCGTCCAGTCGAAACCGGTTAATCGCCGCATAGGCCGTATCGACACCGAAGTGCGACGCCTCCATGAGAGAAACCTTGCTCCACGGGGTCAGCTCCGGTGGCGTTACGTCCTGCCAGTTCTTCCCTCCGTCGCGGGTCACGTGGATCAATCCATCGTCCGTGGCCGCCCAAATCAGGTTGCCATCTCTCGGCGACGGCGCCACCGTGTAGATCACGCCGCGGTGCTTCCCTTTTTCCGGATCTTGCGATTCAAACGCCTGAATGACCGCGGGCATCTGCCACTCTTTGCGCGTCAGATCGGGACTGATCGTCTCCCAGCTCTCGCCGCCGTTCGTCGTCTTGAACAAAACGTTCGATCCGAGATACAAAACGTGCGGATCCACCGGCGAAAACAGCAGCGGCATCGTTCGCACAAACCGGTACTGCCCGCGCAAAAGCTCCGGGCTGACATCCTGCACATCGCCTGTCACCCAATTGAAGCGAGTGGCCTTGCCGCCATAAATAATGTCTGGATTCAGTGGGTCAGGCGCGACATATCCATACTCTTCCACGCCCACCGGGCGCCAGTTGCGAAAGCTGATCGATCCGTCGTCGCTCCGGCTCTCCACCGCCGCCGATCCGCTCTCCTGCTGCCCGCCATAGACCCAATACGGAAAGCGATTGTCCGCGATCACGTGATAAAACTGCGCCGTCGGCTGGTTGTACCAGGAACTCCACGTCTTTCCGCCGTTCACGCTTAATGTTGCCCCTTGATCCACCCCCAGAAAAATGATGTCCGGATTCTGCGGATTAATCCAGATAGTGTGATAATCGTCGCCGCCCGGCGCGCCTTTGATCGCCCGGAATGTTTGCCCCGCGTCCACCGAACGGTAGGTCGAGGTGTTCGCAATATAAATCTTGTTCTCGTCTCTCGGGTCTACCTGCACGCAGGCGAAGTCAGACCCGCGTCCCCACAGCCGCTGCTCGTTGTTGACCTTGCGCCAGCTACCGCCCGCATCGTCGGATCGATATAGGCCGCCGTACTCCTTTGATGCATCCATTAGCGCGTACATGCGTTTCGAATCGCTGGGCGCAATTGCGAACCCGATGCGCCCCAACCCCTGCGCGATCGTCGGAACGCCCTTCGTCAACTGCTGCCAGGTATCGCCTCCATCCGTCGATTTGAACAGCCCGCTGCCCGGTCCATTGAAAGAATTTCCAATCTCCCAAGGCGCCTGCCGCGCCGCCCACAGGCTCGCATACACAATCTGCGCATTCCCTGGATCGAATGCCACCTCCACCGCGCCCGTATCCTCGTCCTTATACAGCACGCGCTGGAACGACTTGCCTCCATCTGTCGATCGATAGACGCCGCGCTCCGCATTCGCCCCATACGGATGTCCCATCACCGCCACGAACAGCCGATTCGCATCCTGCGGGTCCACAATCACCGATGCGATCTGCTGGCCTTCGCGCAACCCCAGATGCTCCCAGGTCTTCCCCGCGTCGGCCGACTTGTACATGCCGTCGCCGACCGAAAGATCGGGCCGCTGCAGACCCTCGCCGCTGCCCACATAAATAATGTTCGGGTCCGACGGCGCAACCGCCAGCGCCCCGATCGATCCCGTATCCTGCCCATCGAAGATAGGCGCCCACGTGTTCCCGTAATCGGTGCTTTTCCACACGCCGCCGTTGTTCGGCGCCATGTAATAAACGTTGGGCTGTTGCACCACTCCGCTGACGGCAACGGTGCGCCCCGCGCGAAACGGCCCAATCAGCCGCCATCGCATCTCCGCGAAGTACTGCGAATCGATCGGCGCGCTCGCAGCGAATACGCAACGGCCAACCAACACTGCAAGCAGAAGACGGTGAAGAAGCGGCACGGCGCTATTGTATCGACCCCTGCCAGGCTGCGGAACAGCAGCCGGTCCACAACACTGAAGACCGCGCTGGTTGCGTCAGTCCCGGGCACTATGACCAGCATGGCGGCGGCCGCAAAGGTTAGATTTCGCCGCAAGCCGCGCAGAGCGAGCCGTATATCCTGGAGAGTGCTTTCCAAAGAAAGGCTGGCCATAAAGGTACTGGCAGTAGACTACATAGGCTGGCTACCGAAACGGAGTCTCCATGGCGAAACAGAACAAACAAAGTGACCCGATCGAAGGCGTTGTCGAACATCTGAACTTTGCCAAGAACGGTGAGCCTAATGGCGCAGTGCTCGATTCCGGCTACTTCGTGCACATGAAGCCCCGTGCCGCGCACGCCATCGGCCTGCGCATCGGGCAGGCGCTGCAGGTGCAAGGCAAGTTGAAGTTGAGCGGCTCAGGCGGTCAGAAGGTGATCGAAGCGGATACTGTCAACGGCATCGACGTGGCCTCCGCCCGCTCCGCAAAGAAAAAGCCCGCCGCAAAGAACACAAACGCCGCCAAGAAAGCCACGCCCGCCGCCAAGCGCGCCCCTGTCAAAAAGTCGGCTCCGAAAAAAGCAACCGCGAAGCAAACGCGCAGAACGGCCGCCTCCTGATCACTCCACCGGTTTCACGCTATCCATCAATCCGAAGAACCCTTCCGCCAGCGTCGGATGAATGTAGATCGCGCCCTTCAATAACGTGTACGGCTTCTCGGCCAGCATGAGCGTGCTCAGAATCTGAACCACCTCGCCCCCCTCTACGCTCAAAATCGCCGCGCCCAGAATGTAGTCTGTCTCCGCGTCCACCACCAGTTTCATCGTTCCGGCCGTCTCGCCCCGCTCCTTAGCGCGCGACACGCGCGACACAGGAAAGTTGCCGATCTTCAGCTTCTTCCCCGATCGCCGCGCCTCTTTCTCCGTCATTCCCACGCGCCCCAGCGCCGGGTCCGTGAAAACGGCATACGGAAGCAGCCGCGTTTTCGTGCTCAAGTTCTTGCTCTCGTACAGGTTCCCATAGATGATCTGAAAATCGTTGTATGAGATGTGAGTAAACGCCGGGCCGCCGGTCACATCCCCCATCGCCCAGATCTCCGCTGCACTTGTCTCCAGCCGTTCATTCACCACCACGAAACCCTTCTCGTTGGTCTTCACGCCCGTCTTCTCCAAATCGAGATCGCCCGTATTCGGCGTGCGCCCTGTTGCCACTAACAGGTGCGATCCGGCCACCGGTTCCCCGCTTTCGAGTGTCACCGTCACACGGCCCTGCGCGCCATCCGTCTTCACAGCCCGTGCCCGCACTCGAATCTTGATGCCCTCGGCTTCCAGCGCCTGCTGCAATTGCATCGTAATGTCCTCATCCTCGTTGGCCAAAATGCGCTCGCCGCTCTGGATGATCGTCACCTCGCTGCCGAATCGCCGGAACATTTGGCCAAACTCCAGCCCCACGTACCCGCCGCCCAACACCACTAAGTGCTCCGGCAATTCGCTCTGCTCCAAAAGACTGACATTCGTCAAATAGGGGACTGAATCCAATCCGTCGATCTTCGGAATCGTTGGCCGCGCGCCCGTATCGATGAAGATGCGGTCTCCTTGCAAGGTCTCGCCGCCCACTTGCAACTGTTTCGTTCCTGTAAATCGGGCTCGCCCCCGGTAAAGCCGCGGCTCCCCTTCACCGTTCATGCTTTTTTCCCAAGCGGAGCGCATCCCGAGCACGATCTCGTCCTTGCGCTTCTGGATCGCCGGCAAATCTACGCTTACATCGCCCGCGCGCACTCCCCAGCGGCTTGCATTGCGGGCATAATGCGCGATTTGCGCGCTCGCGATCAGCGTCTTCGTAGGCGTGCAGCCTGTGTTCACGCAGGTTCCGCCCAGATGATTCGATTCAATCAGTGCAACCTTTTCGCCGCGCCCGGCCAGCTTCCTCGCCAGAGGATTTCCGCCCTGGCCCGAACCCACAATAATTGCGTCGTAATGGCTATTCTGCGGCATCAAATCAGCTTACTCCCAGCGGCTTCGCATCTGCCCGATGGCCTTCACCCTCGTCCTTCTACGGGCGCGCGAAACCTTGTTCGATTGACCTCGGTCCACCTAATTACAACTCGCATGGCGCAAATCCCACGTAAGCAGTTCGGCAAAACCGGAGTTGAGATTTCGGCGCTGGGCTTGGGCGGTCACCATCTCGGTGACGCGGAAGACCAGAAAACGGCCGGCCAGATTGTGGCCCGCGCCATCGACGGCGGCGTAACCTTCTTCGATAACTGCTGGGAGTATCATCGCGGTAAGTCCGAAGTCTGGATGGGCGCTGCGCTGAAGGGCAAACGCCAGCAGGTATTCCTGATGACCAAGGTCTGTACGCACGGCCGCGACAAAGGCCTCGCTTTGCGCATGCTCGAAGAATCTCTGAACCGCCTCCAGACCGATCATCTCGACCTCTGGCAGATCCACGGCGTCAGCTTCGAAAACGATCCGGCTCTTTTCATTCGCCCGAACGGCGCGGCCGAAGCCCTCGCCCAGGCCAAGAAAGACGGCAAAGTTCGCTTCGTCGGTTTTACCGGCCACAAAGACCCGCAGATCCATATGGCGATGTTGAAGACAGGCTTCCCGTTCGATTCCGTCCAGATGCCGCTGAACCCCTTCGACGCCACCTTTCGTAGCTTCGAAACCGAAGTCCTTCCCGAATTGAACCGGCGCGGCATCGCGCCCCTCGGCATGAAACCTCTCGGCGGCGCCGGTCCAGCCATTAAGGCCGGCGTGCTCTCGGCGGAAGAGTCGCTTCGCTATGCCATGAGCCTGCCCGTCGCAACTACTATTACTGGCATGGACAAGCTGGATATCGTCGACCAGAACCTCAAAATTGCCCAGAACTTCACGCCGCTGTCGGACGTTGAAATGGCTTCTCTCCGCACGCGCTGCCAGCAGTTCGCCGATGGCCGATACGAACTTTACAAGGTCTCGTTGAAGTACGACAATCCCGAGGCCCGCCTGGCTCACAGCTTTCCGCTCGACATGCAATCAAAAGAAGTGAAAGAGATGATGAAGTCTACCGAGAACACCGGCAAGCCGTTTCCAACAATCAGTAAATGAGCACCTCACGGCGTAGATTTCTGCAAGGCACCGCATTCATAGGAGTTGCATCCGCTATGGCACAACCCGCTCAGCCCAATGGTTCCGGCGGCGCAGTTCCAAGACGCCGCCTGGGCAAGACCGCCATGGAGGTTTCTATCATCGGCCTCGGCGGTTATCATCTCGGTTCCGCCGGCAGTCTCGATGACGCCACCGCGATCGTGCAACACGCTCTCGATTCGGGTATTAATTTCTTCGACAATGCGTGGGAGTATCACGACGGTCAGAGCGAAGAGTGGCTCGGGAAAGCGCTGGGCGGCCGGCGCAAGGAAGCCGTCCTGATGACCAAGCTCTGCACCCATGGCCGCGACAAGAAGGTTGCGATGCAGATGCTAGAGGAGTCGCTGCGGCGTTTGCGGACCGATTATCTGGACGTCTGGCAAGTTCACGAAGTCATCTACGACAACGACCCCGATTTCATCTTCGGCCCAAATGGCGCGGCCGAAGCCTTAGCGCAAGCCAAGCAGCAAGGCAAGGTGCGTCTCATCGGCTTCACCGGCCATAAGAATCCCGCCATCCACCTGAAGATGCTGTCGCACGATTTCCCGTTCGACACCGTGCAGATGCCTCTTAATCCGTTCGACGGAACATTCCGCAGCTTCGAACAGCATGTCTTGCCCGAAGCGCGCAAACGCGGAATGGCGGTGTTTGGCATGAAGAGTCTGGGCGGCAGCGGAGAGATGATACGCCGAGGCGCAGTCACCGTTGCCGACGCGCTGCGTTACGCCATGAGCTTGCCGGTCACCACCACCATCAGCGGCATCGATTCCATGGATGTGCTGAAGCAAAACCTGGAGATCGCAGGCAACTTCTCGCCCATGGGCGAAAACGAACTCGCCCAGCTTCGCAATCGTTGCCGTGAGGACGCGAGCGACGGTCACCTCGAACTATTCAAAACCACGACCAAATACGACGGTAAAATTGGTCGTGAGCAGCATGGGTTTCCAACCGTCGAGGAATTGCCTGCCTGAATGTAACGTCGCCGCGCCCAAACTGCGCCTTCACTGTAACCTGCCCTCGCCGATTCCCCCATGTGGATAGTCCATCTCGCGCTACGGCGTCCTTATACCTTCGTCGTGTTCTCGGTCCTGGTCTTAATCCTGGGCGCGCTCTCCGCCGCCGTCTTGCCCAAGGACATCTTCCCCTACATCAATATCCCCGTCGTTAGCGTTTCCTGGGTGTACTCGGGTCTCACGCCCGACGAGATGGAAAAGCGCATCGTCACCATCTGCGAGCGCGCGCTGACTACCACTGTCAACGACATCGAACACATGGAATCGGAGTCCTACACCGGCGTTTCGGTGATTCGGGTCTACTTCCAACCTAAAGTGAAAGTCGAGTTGGCGCTCTCGCAGATAACGGCCATTGTGCAGACCATCCTGCGCGTGCTGCCGCCCGGCACCTTCCCGCCGAATATTTTGAAGTACGACGCCTCCAGCGTTCCCATTCTTCAGCTCGGCCTTACCGGCGAAGGCTTGACGGAACAGGATCTCTTCGACCTGGGGTTGAACTTCATCCGCACGCGTCTCGCTACCGTCCAGGGCGCATCGCTGCCGCTGCCCTGGGGCGGCAAGCTCCGCCAGATCATGGTCGATATCGACCCGAACGCGCTCTATGCGAAACACCTCTCCGCTAGCGACGTTTCGGCCGCGCTGAATGCGCAAAACATCATTCTGCCCGCCGGCACTGCGCGCATCGGCAACACTGAATACCTCGTGCGGACCAACAGCAGCCCCACCACCGTCGAAGCGCTGAACGATCTGCCCGTGCGCGCCTCCAACGGCGCCGTCGTTTACATCAAAGACGTGGCGCAGGTGCGCAATGGCTTCGCCGTCCAGACCAACATCGTCCGCGAGAATGGCCGGCGCGCCGCTCTCTTGTCGGTATTGAAAAATGGCCAGGCTTCTACGCTCGATATCGTCAAGGCCGTAAAGAACGCCTTGCCGCGCGTCAGAGCGGATCTCCCGCCCGCGCTTCGCATCACCCCGCTCTTCGATCAATCGGTTTTTGTGCGCAACTCCATCGACGAAGTCCTGCGCGAAGCGGGCATCGCCGCTCTTCTGACCGCGCTGATGATCCTGTTGTTTCTCGGAAGCTGGCGCAGCACGCTGATCGTCTGCATCTCGATTCCGCTCTCGATTTTGACTTCTATTTGCATCCTCGCCGCGCTCGGCGAAACCATCAATGTGATGACGCTCGGCGGCCTCGCGCTCGCCGTAGGCATCCTGGTCGATGACGCCACCGTCGAAATCGAAAACACCCACCGCAATCTCGGCGAGCCCGGCAAGTCTCTGGTCCACGCCATTCTCGATAGCGCCAGCCAGGTCGCCGCGCCCGCGCTCGTCTCCACGCTCTCCATCTGCATCGTCTTCCTGCCGGTGCTGCTGCTTACCGGCGCCGCCAAGTATCTGTTCACGCCTTTAGCCATGGCCGTTGCCTTTGCCATGCTCGCTTCCTATTTCCTCTCCCGGACCCTGGTGCCGACCATGATGCATTACCTGTTGCCCGCCGAGGTCGCGCTTTACCAGCGCCAGCCGGGCGACCCTGAGCCGGAAGAAGCCAAGAACTGGGTCTGGCACTTGCACGAGCGTTTCGAGCACCGCTTCGAAAAACTGCGCGATCATTACCGAGGCTGGCTCGAGTGGGCGCTCCACCATCGCGCTATCGTCCTCACGCTGTTCGGAATCTTCGTCGCCGGCTCGATGTTCCTCACGTTCGCCATCGGCCGCGACTTCTTCCCTTACGTCGATTCCGGCCAGATGCGCCTGCATGTCCTCCCGCCGCAAGGCACGCGTATCGAAGAATCGGAGATGATCTTCGCGGCTATCGAAGCGCGGATTCGCCAAATTCTTCCAGCCGGGCGCATCGACATGATCCTCGATAACATCGGCCTCCCGAATGGCGGATTCAACATTGCGTTCGGAAATAATTCGACCATCAGCAACTCGGATGGAGATATTCTGATTGCGCTCAAGCCCGGCGAGCGGAAAACCCAGGAGTATTCCAGGCGCCTGCGGGAAGAGCTTTCGCGAGCGTTTCCGCAAGAGATCTTCTTCTTCACCCCTGCCAACATGACGAACCAGATCCTGGATTTCGGTCTGCCGGCCCCGATCGATCTGCAAGTGGTCGGCCGCAACCCGCGGGCGAATTTTCAGATTGCCCAGACCCTGTTGCGGAAAGTGCAAGCCATTCCCGGCGTCGTGGACGCCCACATCCATCAGCAGATTGCGTATCCCACTCTGGAAGTAAACGTGGACCGGAGCAAAGCCCAACAGGTCGGGCTTCGCCAGAGCGATGTCGCCAACAGCATGCTCATCTCGCTCTCTGGTACTGGCCAGACCGCGCCGAATCAATGGCTGAATCCTGTGAACGGCGTCAACTATCAAGTGGTTGTGCAATCGCCGATCTATCGCATCGATTCCTTCGAAGCACTCCAGCGTACGCCCATTACCGCCGCCGCGGGAACCAACAGCCAACTGCTCGCGAATTTGGCCAGCCTCAAGCGCAACGTCTCGACGATCGTCGTCGACCACTACAATATCCAACCCACCTTCGATATCTATGCCGATGTCGACCAGCGAGATCTGGGCGGCGTCGCCACCCAGATACACAACATCATCCGGCAGACGAAGAACTTGCCCGGCGGCTCATTTCTAGATCTGCGGGGCGAAGTCGCCACCATGGAGAGTTCATTCGAGCGCTTGGAGCTCGGCATCGGCTTCGCCGTCATCATCGTTTACCTGCTCATGGCTGTAAACTTTCAGAGCTGGCTCGATCCGTTCATCATCCTCATGGCTCTGCCCGGTGCTTTCTCCGGCATTCTCTGGATGCTCTATCTGACGCAGACCACTTTTAGCGTGCCCTCGCTGATGGGCTCCATCATGACTATCGGCGTGGCTACCGCGAATTCTATCCTGCTGGTGGTCTTCGCCAACGACGAGCGTGCTGCAAACAAGAACCAGCTTGAAGCCGCGCTCTCGGCCGGTTACATCCGTCTGCGTCCCGTCGTCATGACGGCTTTAGCCATGATCCTCGGCATGCTGCCCATGGCTCTCGCATTTGGCGAAGGCGGGGAGCAGAACGCACCGCTCGGCCGTGCGGTCATCGGCGGCTTACTGGTCGCTACCGTCGGCACGCTGTTTATTGTGCCCATCATCTACTCGCTGCTGCGCAAGAGCGCGCCCATCGATTACGACGAGAAGATCGACAAAGAATACAAAGGCGAGATCACTCCGAGTGGCGAACCGGTCAAGCCAAAAGGCCAGCCGAAACCGCAGGAGGCTTAGACATGGCGACCACCGATAAGCCCGCCGTCGAGCCGGTTGCGGATGTCCCGGATCAGCCGGAACCAAAGCCGCCCGGCCGGAAGAAGCGCGGCCATTCAACACTCTATTGGTTCGTCTTTGCCGGGATCGTTATCGTGGCGGCCGTCCTGGTCGTCTTTCTCGGCTGGCTGCCGCGGCACAAGCGCCAGCAGGTGATTGAGCAGCAGGCTAAGGAGCGCACGCAATCCATTCCGAAGGTGCAGGTTCTAAAAGTGGTCCCCGGCCCTGGAATTTCCGAGCTCATGATTCCGGGAACCACGCTGGCTTACGAAGAGGCTTACATCTATGCGCGCGCTTCCGGCTACGTCATTAGGCGCCTGGTCGATATCGGCGATCGCGTGCGTGCCGGCCAGTTGCTCGCCGTGATTGACGCGCCCGATCTGGATAAGCAGGTGGCGCAGGCGCGTGCGAACCTCGAACAGAGCCAATCGAATCTGGCCCAGATGGAAGCGCAGCTCCATCTCGCCGCTGTGACCTGGGACCGCTACAAGGTTCTGGTCGCCAAGGGCGTCTTCTCGCGCCAGGATGGCGATACGCAAGAAGCCAACTATCGGGTCGCCGAAGCCAATGTTCGCGCCGCAGAAAATACCGTGCAAGGCAACCGCGAGAACCTCGGCCGTGAGATTGTGCTGCAGCAATACGAGCGCGTGACTGCGCCATTTAGCGGTGTGATTACCGATCGAAATGTCGACGTGGGGTCGCTCATCACGGCACAGGGAGCCGGACTCGGCATCTCCACGGCGACCACCCCGGGAACCACGCAATCCGGCGCGCAGGGCAACAATCAAGGCGCTTCGGGTAACGTCTCGTCTTCCGTAGCGCCCTCCACCGGCGGCGCGCAAGGCGGAGAGATGTTTGCTATCGCGAATCTCGATCCCTTGCGCATTCTCGTCTCCGTGCCGGAAGCCTATTCGTCGCTGGTGCAGGTGAACCAGCGCGCGGACCTGTCCTTTCAAGAACTGCCGCAGGAAAAGCTTGCAGGCGCGGTCGCGCGGACCTCCGGTTCGATCGACCAGAACACCCGTACGCTGTTGGTGGAAGTGCAGGTGCGTAATCGCAAAGGTCTCCTCATGCCGGGCATGTACGTGGTGGTCAACTTCCTTCAGTTGAAGGCGGTTCCGCCTTTGGTTGTGCCGGGCGAATCCATTGTCGTGCGCAATGAAAAGAACACGCTGGCGGTGGTGGAAGACAATTACGTGCATTTCAAACCGGTGCAACTGGGGCGCGACTTCGGCAACGAAACGCAGATCGTAAGCGGTCTCAAGCCTGGCGACGTGATTGTCAAGACCATCACGGACCAGGTCCAGGAAGGCGTCAAGATCGACCCTCAATTCCCCCAACAGCAGCCGCCTGGTCAGCCGCAGGCCGGAGGGCAAAGCGATCAGGCGCCCGGCCAGGCGGGACGATATGGAAATCAGGGGCTGGCGAACCAAGGCTCGAACGCCGAGAAAAGCAAAGGCGGCGGCAAAAAGGGCGGCGGCCAAAAAAGCAATGGTCAAAAAAGCAATCAGGGGTCTGGCAAGCAGTGAGTGGCCGTGCTTTTCTCGCGCTCCTGCTCGCGGCGCTCAACGCCGCCGCGCAGTCGCCTTCTCCGATTCTGAACTCGGTGGAGAACGACAAAACAGAACCGAAGAACGAACGCATCAGCTATCCGGCGCGGTCCTTCTTCTGGGATTTCATCGCTCAATACCGAAGGCCCATTGCCGGCCCGGTGCCTCTGAATCCCGCCGACCGCGCGCGCGCCCTGGTTCGTAACGGCGCCATCTATCTGTCGCTCTATGACGCGCTCGCGCTTGCGATCGAGAACAACCTGGATGTCGAAGTCGCCCGGTACAACCTGTCCATCGCGGGCACTGAAACTCTTCGCGCTTCAGGCGGCGGCAGCTTGCGAGGCATCGACTATTCGGTCGCCGAGAGCCCGACGGGTGTGGGCGGGCCAGGCAGCCCGCTGCTCAATCAAGCCGCTTCTACGTTGACGCCCAGTTCGCCGACCGTCAACGATCTCACCTCACTCAATCTGCTGACCGAGACGCAAACGAACCTCTCTGTGCAAGACACGGCAGGCTACGCGGCAGGTCCGACCGTTCCAACGTTTCAGCCGACCTTGATTGGGCAGAATACCTGGTTTCAGCGCGAGAACATCCCGCTGCTCGCTACCACTTCGGCACTCCCGGCGAACCCTGGCGACTTGGATTTCGTCACTGCGAACTATGCTTTGGTTCAGGGTTTCAGCCCCGGCACGCAGGTGGAAGTAGATATGAACAATGCTTCCCAAGTCCTCTATGGGAACCAAGGCCAGCTCGATCCGTTCGCAACTCCCAATACCTCGTTCACGGTATCTCAGCCGCTGTTGCGCGGGCGCGGGCGGGACATCAGCCTGCGGTATATTCGCATCGCGGCGATCAACCGGAAGATCTCGCGCTTGCTCTTCTATCAGCAGCTCATCAGCACGGTCTACGGCGTCGCGCGGCTCTACTACGATCTGGTCAGCTTGAATGAAAACGTGCGTGTCAAGCGCGAGACTCTCGCCGCCGCCCAAAAGCTCTATGCGGACGATAAGGCCCAAGAAGAGCAGGGAACGCTCGCGCCCATTGGACTAACGCAAGCGCAGTCTCTGTTGGCCTCCAGCCAGTTGGATCTGATTCAGGCCGTAGGGCTCGTCAAGCAAGAGGAGGTGATCCTCAAGTCGCAACTGGCGCGGCGCGGCACCGCCGATCCGATTTTAGGCGAGCTGCCGATTGTGCCCACGGACCCGATCACGATTCCGCCTAGCGACGATCTACCGGCGGTCGGCTCGCTCGTTTCCGATGCGCTCTCGATGCGGCCCGATCTGGTGCAAGCTTCCCTGCAAGTCGAAAGCGGCGAGATCGCACTCAAGGCGTCGCGTAATGCCGCGCTTCCCGAAGTCGATTTGATCGGCAACTTCCAGACGCGCGGCAGCACCGAGGTGCCGTTTACCACGCTGGGCACTCCGGGAACCGGGCTGATTACCGCGCCCACCGATCTCGGCGTGGCTGGCCTGCGAACCTCCCGCATTTATCAGGCCGGCGTCCAGTTCAACCTGCCGCTGAAGAATCACGTCGCCGAGGCCGATGCCGCGCGTGATGCGCTGGCAGTGCGGCAGGCCGAAGCGCGCACCCAGCAACTGGCGAACGAAGTTCGCGAGCAGGTGGAGAACTCGGTCATCGCTTTGCAGACCGCTCGCTCGGCATTGAGCGCCGCGATTCAGAGCCGGCAATACCAGGAGCAGCTCGTCGATGCCGAAAGGGACAAGCTTTCGGTCGGCGCCTCTACTAACTTCCTGGTCATCCAGCAGGAAAGCTATCTCGCGCAGGCGCGATCCACGGAGGTGGCTGCGCGCAGCGTCTGGATCAAGGCGCGCGTTGCGCTCGACCGCGCCGTGGGCAATCTTCTCGAAAAGAATGGAATCACCTACGACGAGTCGGTAGTCGGGTCCTTGCCGGCTGCTGCCCCTGCGCGCCCCTAACGCTTGTCGAAAGCGGCTTGCTAAGCCTTGGCGCGGTCGGCGTGAACCACTGGCATCGCCGCCAGGTGCTCAGCCACGAACCACACTTGCAGCTCATTGGTACGGATCACGTTGCTGACCAGCAGATCGTTGGTGCCATCGTCGCCCGCATCGTCTGCCGTCTTGGCGTACTCGTGCGCTTCCTTCAGAATCAATTCATGCGCCTCGAGCAATCGCGACAACTGCACCGGCACTTCTTCGCGATGGATCGGAGGCCGCTCCACACGCGTGTGCTCGGAGACATCCTGCGGCATGGCCAGAGCGACACCGCCCAGAGCCTGTATGCGTTCGGCGATTTCGTCCACCAGCTTGTCTTGCTCCTCGTAGTGCTTGTCTAACAGCAAATGAAGTTGGTAGAACGTGTGCCCGGAGACTTGCCAGTGGTGCTTCTTGTACATCTCGCGAAGCATAATGGTGTCTGCCAGAACCTGGTTCAGATTGCGTGTGCTGTCAAGGCGCACGTCTTCTTCCAGAGCCGAAGGGAGATAAACGACCGTTCCGAACTCCTGGACGATCTTGCCGCGCTGCCCAAGCAGCGGCTGAGCCTTGGACGTATGGGCGTCACCGGATGTGGTTGTCTTTGCCATAACAATATAGATGCAATCTCACTTGAATTCGAGGATCTCTTTTTCTTTGGCCTTGGCCGCCTGGTCGATTTTTGAAATTTGACCGTCCGTCAGCTTCTGAATGGCATCTAACGCCTGGCGCTCTTCGTCTTCACTGATCTGCTTGTCTTTGAGCATCTTCTTGAGCTGCTCATTGGCGTCCCGGCGAATGTTCCGCAATCCCACCCGACGCTCCTCGGCAATGTGGCTAAGTTTCTTGGCCAAGTCCCGGCGGCGCTCTTCGGTCAATGGCGGAATAGGCACGCGCACCAGCTTGCCGTCGTTCGAGGGGTTCAGGCCCAGGTCCGCGTTGCGAATCGCCTTCTCGATGACCCCAATTGTGGAGGTATCCCAAGGCTGCACGGTGATCATCGCGGGCTCGGGAACGTGCAGTTGCGCCACTTGGTTCAGCGGTACCGGCGAGCCGTAGTAATCCACCCGAACGCTGTCGAGCAGTCCGATGGTAGCGCGGCCGGTTCGAATGTGCGCCATTTCCTGCTGCAGCTCGGTCAGCACTTTGTCCATGCGCGAGCGCGCGTTCGTCTCGACTTCCTTTACGTTCTTAAAACTGCTGCCACTCGGAGCAGCATGATGTTCTGGTTTCATATGCAGGTGACCCAGGCGATCAGCGAATCACAGTTCCAATGGGTTCGCCCATCGCCATACGCATTATATTTCCGCTCACCTTCAAATCGAAGACCATGATGGGCATCGAGTTATCGCGGCACATCGCAACGGCTGACGCATCCATGACACCAAGAGACTTCGACAGCACTTCGGTGTAGCTCACTTCGTGATACTTCACGGCGTCGGCGTGCTTCTTCGGATCTTTGTCATAGACACCGTCCACGCTGGTCGCCTTGGCGATGATCTGGGCGTGAATCTCCAGGCCGCGCAGCGTGGCGGCGGTATCGGTCGAAAAATATGGATTCGATGTGCCGGCCGCGAAGATGACGGCGCGGCCCTTCTCCAGATGGCGGATGGCGCGGCGGCGAATATACGGTTCGGCAACCTGGTGCATTTGAATGGCGGTCATGACGCGAGTGGGAATGCCCTGGCGTTCCAACGCATCCTGAAAAGCCAGCGCGTTGATCACCGTCGCCAGCATGCCCATGTGATCCCCGGTCACGCGGTCCATGTGATGGGCGGCCGAGACAATGCCGCGAAAGATATTGCCGCCGCCCAGCACCAGACCGATTTGAACTCCGGTGCGAGCCACGTCCGCCACTTCGCCGGCGAGCATCATCACGCGGTCCGGGTCCAAGCCGAAGGAGAGCGGCCCGGCGAGCGCCTCGCCGCTGATCTTCAGCAGGATACGTTGATAGGGCGGCATGGGAGCGGCACGTCCGGCCGACGCTATGCCGTTACCGGCAGCGGGCTCTCCTGCACGCCGGGAGCATCGCCCGTGTCGCCCACTTTGTAACGGATAAAACGAGCTACGCTAATGTCTCCGCCCAGTTTGCCGGCTGCCGTCTTGATCAGCTCGCCCACTGAGATGGCGTTTTCGCGAATGAAAGGCTGATCCAGCAGGCAGACATCTTCGTAAAACTTGCTCATGCGGCCTTCCACGATTTTGTCGAGCATCTTCTCCGGCTTGCCTTCGCCGCGCGCCCGCTCGCGCTGGATGTCGCGCTCTTTATCCAACAGATCCGCGGCCACGTTTTCGCGGCCTACGCACTGCGGATTCGCGGCAGCCACCTGCATGGCGATGTCGTGTACCAGTGTCTTGAATTCGCTCTTGCCGCTGACCTGCTGCGGCGCCTGCACCTCAAGCAGCACCCCGATCTGCGAGCCAGTGTGGACATAGCTGCCCACCACACCCGTGCCGTTCACGTCATAAACGACGAAGCGCGAGACGTTGATATTCTCGCCCAGCTTGGCGATTTTGGTCTTTACGAGTTCGGCGACGGTGGTGTTTCGATCTTTCGTAAACTGCTGCTCATAGAGCGCTTCGTGCGCCCTGAAATTGGCGCGCTCGGCCTCGGTGACTTCCTCCACGCGAACCACCTTCGGCTTGGTCTCCGCGATGTGCGCGGCGATATCGCCGGCCAGAGTTTGGAAATCTTCCGTGCGCGCCACGAAATCCGACTCGCAGTTCACTTCCACAAGCACTCCCAAGTCGGCATCCTGCGAGATGTGCGACGCGATCAGGCCCTGCTTCGTGGAACGTCCCTCTTTCTTGGTGGCGCCGGCGAGACCGCGCTTGCGAAGAATCACCTCCGCCTTCTCGGGATCGCCGTCCGCTTCCTGAAGCGCCTTCTTGCACTCCATCATGCCGGCCCCGGTCTTGTCCCGGAGCTGCTTTACCAACTTTGCACTAATGTCTGCCATATTCTGCTATTCCTATTCTCGCGTCACAGACACACGTTGGGCGACCAAGGCCTTGCGGCCGGTCGCCCGGTACTTGCGCGGGTTGCAGTACCTCAATGTTCACTAACGGTGCTGGTGACTACTTCCTCGGGCGCCTCGCTGGCTGGGCCTTTGCGCGGGGGCGTTTCCGGCTCATTGCTGGTGGCGAGGCTCTCCGACATCAACTGCTCCGCGTACTTCGGATCCAGATACTGCGTGTACTCTTCCGCAGTGTGCTCCGCGCCGCCTTCGCCTTCCTCTTCGGTGACGATCTTCTCGGCCGTGAATTCCTGCTCCGTAGTAAGCGACCGGCCCTCGACGACGGCGTCGGCAATTTTGGTGGTGAAAAGGCGGATCGCGCGCAACGCATCGTCGTTGCCCGGGATCACATAATCCACTTCGTCCGGATCGCAATTGGTGTCGACAACCGCAACCACCGGAATGCCCAGCTTGCGCGCTTCCTTCACTGCGATCGATTCTTTGTTCGAATCGACCACAAATAGCATGTCCGGCAGGCCGTTCATGTCCTTAATGCCGGCGAGATTCTGCTGCAGGTGCTTGCGCTCGCGTTCGAGGCGGCCGACTTCTTTCTTGGCGCGGCCCTCATAAGCGTTGTCGGTAGACATCGCGTCCAGATCTTTCAGCCGCTTAATGGAGCGCTGCACGGTGGCGATGTTGGTCAGCAACCCGCCCAGCCAGCGCTGATTGACGAAGAATTGCCCGCAGCGAGTGGCTTCTTCGGCGATCGCCTCCTGGGCCTGGCGCTTAGTGCCCACGAAAAGCACCGTCTTGCCCTGCGCGGCCATTTCGCCGACATAGCGCATGGCGTCCTTGAAAAGCTTCAGCGTTTTTTGCAGATCGATGATGTAGATACCGTTACGTTCGCCAAAGATGTACTCTTTCATCTTTGGATTCCAGCGCTTGGTCTGGTGCCCGAAGTGAACGCCGGCTTCGAGCAATTCCTTCATTGAAATTGATGGCAACCTGCCTCCTATATAGTTCGATTCGCCGGAGAACGCTGACCTTCACGCGGCCCAAAGCGGAATTTGCGTGAAGTGCGCCAACCGGGTTGGAAAAAAAGCCAAGCGCGGTTCCAGGAACCGCGCCATTCGGGTGAACAATTAAGAACGAAAGGGGAGGACGAAAGGACAATTACCGTTTGGAGAATTGGAAGCGCTTGCGGGCGCCCTTTTGACCGTACTTCTTTCGCTCATGCGCGCGAGCATCGCGCGTCAGTAAGCCGAGCTGCTTCAGCTTGCCACGCAACTCGGAGTTGAATTCAATCAGCGCGCGGGCAATGCCTAGACGGGCTGCCCCGGCCTGTCCCGTGACCCCGCCGCCGTTGGCGAGGATCAAGATATCGAACCGATCCGCCAGCTCGGCGGCGAGCAGCGGCTGCCGCACATAGGCGCGAGCGGATTCATTGACGAAATAATTCTCGAACGGCCGGTTATTGACCGTTATCTGGCCTTTGCCGGGCCGCAAAAAAACGCGCGCGGTGGCGGTCTTGCGCCGGCCCGTTCCTAACTGTTGCACTAACTTGGCAGGCACTAACTTATCGCTTCCCTTCCTGTGCGTTCATTCTATACGGCCAGCGGCGCCGGCTTCTGCGCCTGATGCGGGTGATGCTCGCCCGCATACACCTTCAATTTCCGGTACATCTGCTTGCCGAGCTTCGTCTTGGGCAGCATACCGGAGATGGCGAGCTCGATCATCCGCTGCGGGCGCGTCTCGCGCATGCGGCGAGCCCCAGTCTCGGTCAGCCCCCCGGGGTAGCCGCTGTGCCGGCGGTACAGCTTTTGACCTTCTTTGCCGCCGGTCAGCTTCACCTTGGCGGCATTAATAATGACTACGTGATCGCCGGTATCCATCGATGGCGTAAAGACGGGTTTGTGCTTGCCCATCAGGAGCATAGCGGCGCGACTCGCCACCCTGCCAAGGACGGCGTCGCTCGCGTCAATCACGTGCCAGGCACGAACGATTTCGTGCTGGGACGGAAATTCAGTACGCATGGACAGACTTGTTCTCTCCGCTCGAAAAACTCGAACACCTCAGTCTAGCATGCGCTTTCTTGCGAGACGAAGCCAAATCGGGCCATTTTGCCGAACGAACTGGGCGGCCTCGCTTGCTGCGATTCTACGAGACGAACCCAATCCCTAAGGGCTGCTTTACCGGATCGCCGTTTTTACGAAACGAACCCAATCGATCCGCTGCGCTCGCTCCTTTATCACGCCGGAGGGGCGCAGCTACGGGTCGAATGATAACTGGACTACCGCCGGTTAGAACACGTATCCTGCGCAAGCTATACAGAGCATTGAGAAAAAAGAGGTACTAATATACTTGACATACCGTTTACTTGGGCGCATACTTGATTCATGGAAAGCCCAACCACCCTCCGGGACGCGGTTCTGTGGTTCGCCGATTTCGAGCATTGCCGCGAGTTCATGGTTGAACTTCGTTGGCCCGAAGGCACGATAAAGTGTCCGCGTTGCGGCTCTGAAAAGGTCACGTGGCTGTCCAAGGCCCGTGTGTGGAAATGCTATGCGAAGCATGAGCGCCCTACTTTCACGCTGAAGACTGGCACGATTTTTGAGGATTCTCCTATCCCGCTTGAAAAGTGGCTTTGCGCGGCATGGATGCTGTTTGCCTGTAAGAACGGAATTAGCAGCTACGAATTGCATCGCGGTCTCGGTGTCACTCAAAAGAGTGCGTGGTTTATGCTCCATCGGCTGAGACTGGCGGCGCGTGAAACTGGATTCAACAAGATTGGCGGCGAGGGATCGCACTGTGAAGCGGATGAGACTTTTGTAGGCGGCAAAGTTTCGAACATGCATAAGAGCCGCAAGCGCCGCATCCAAAAGGAATACGGACAAAAAGGCAGCAAGATCGTTGTGTTGGGGCTTATGGAGCGCGATGGCGACGTACGCGCGGCTGTATCTCCCACGCGGGATTACTACAGTGTCAATGAGCACCTGATGAGCAATCTTGCTCCAGGCTCGACACTCTTCACCGATGACTTTGACGCTTATAAGGCGCTGCCCAAACAGTTCACGCACGAGGTGCTTAATAAGCTCGAAGGCTACGTGAAGGGACACGTTCATGTAAACGGAATGGAGAATTTCTGGTCTCTGCTGAAGAGAACGTTGAAGGGTACTTATGTTAGCGTCGATCCGGTACACCTTCAGTCGTATGTCGATGAGCAAGCGTTTCGGTTCAACCATCGCGACCTCACTGATGCCGAGCGATTCGCGCTCGTCATGCGGAACATTGTTGGTCGCCGCATCACGTATGCTGAACTCACTGGCAAGGTAGAATCTGGACCAGAGATGCGCCCGTGCTGAAGATGAAGAGACGCGGGCGCGGCAAGCGCAAGCCCGCTTCGGGAGGTTTATGAAGGAACCCTCGTTTGATGCGACGCCGGAGTTCGAACAGTTCAAGAGTGTCATGCGGCGCGTGATAACGGTTCCGAAAGAGCGATTGGATGAATTGGTTCAGCAAGCGAAGAAAGAATCACCGCGAAATGGCGATCCAGCGGCACCGGGACGCAAGCGAAGCAGACCGGCGCGGCGGAAGAGGTGAGCACCGCCTATCTTGCGTTGGGTTGGGGCAAGGTTATTACGCGATACTTGCTAAGATCGCGCGCTGGTCCTGTATCGATTCGAAAATACTGATCTCTGAGTAGCGGAGAGATGCTTCGCTCGATGTTGTTGATTGTAGACTCCGCAACAAATTCGCGGTGCCGTGTATCCCTCGCTGTTATTCGGAACAGACCGATACGCGGAGGCGGTAGGTACGACTGATCCGATAATTCGTAAAAGCCCAGAGCCTCCATGGTGCCTCCGTCGGGCAGCAATGGCGAGTTAATCGCCGACTCTAATAGGGGCGGCGTTGTAGAAAGTACCGGCCTAGCGCCGTCAAGTGGACCCACGAAGTATTGACCTGGGGATATGGAAACGAAACGCAACAGCATCCAGCCACGTGGTGTTGCAAGCTCCACATCCAGGGAGTCAAGAGTAACGGACTCATGTCTCCAGTTGATGACGCGCATTTGCAGCATTAAGTCGATCTTCAAAACGAGGGGAGGCGTGCCGGTTGTATCGAGGCCCCACGCACTGTTTGACTTGCCGCCGTAACAGGAGAGCACGTCCAGAGTGAACGGAGCAGATGGCTCTGGGCTAGTGGACGGCTGCTGGCCAGAGGGCGGGCGCGCGCCCTGCACCATCGGCCGTGCGGGGACCCGCAGCCAAACCGTAAAAAGGGAGCCTACCACAATGCCGGATGCCGCCCCGACTACCATGCGAACCGTTTGCCCAGATGTATTCCACTTCGCAGCCAACACGATACTTATTGCGTTCCATTTGAACCCCAGATATGAGAGCGCCCCAGATGCCAGCAAATCGAGCAGGGAAACCCACAAGGGTTTGCCAGCGTGGAAATTTTCCACGCACGCAAAGGCAAGCGCTAACGCTACCCCTTCGCATACGACAAGAGCAGTCCTGCTTGTCGCAGGGAGGTTTTCATCCATGAACGTATCCCAGAGGTGAGATAGTAGTGTACCCATCTCAACCCTGGAACGTCAAGTATATTAATGCCAAAAAAGATCTTAGAACGATTCGTGACCTGCGGCTAACACCTTCGACGTCCAGCGCAATTCCAGCTATTCCTGAATCACTGCCTTCTTCTGGCAGGCGACACTTGCGCCCTGGTCCGCTTCTCTTCGGTTACCGCGGCATCCATTCTTGCCCCCAGGGCGGCGAAGGCGGGTCTCGGGCCTCTCCACCTTAGCTGCTCGATATCGTCGAACATCGCTATCTCGGTCCGCAGCGTGGCGAGTTTCCGGAACAGCAGCACTTTGTCCCATTCCCTGAACAGGGTAGAAGCTAAAAGACTCGCGTTCGCAGCATCGACGCGCCATTCCCGCCAGTCTCTCGGGATGAATTCGAGCCGCGCATATTTGGCGAGCACGGCAGAAGACGATTTCGCGCCCCATCCGGGCAGTCCGGGATAGCCGTCCGCCGAATCGCCTACCAGGGCGAGATAGTCGGGAATCGACGAGGGAGCGACGCCGAACTTGCCGATTACCCCGGACTCATCAAGTACGACACGGCGCCGGCGGTTCAATTGAACGATGCGCTTTCCTTGCACGCATTGAGCGAGGTCTTTATCCGGTGTACAAATGACCACTTGTTCAACGCGTGTGTCACGCGCTGCCGCCACAGCAGCGGCGGCAAGTGCATCGTCGGCCTCGAAGTCCACCATAGGCCATACCACGACGCCAGCCGCTGAGAGGACCTCTTCGAGCAAAGAAAACTGCGCCAGCAGCGCCGGCTCAATGCCTTCTCCGGTCTTGTAGCCGGGCCATAACGAATTGCGGAATGATTCAATCACGTGATCGGTGGCGACTCCGATGTGCGTGGCGCCGCTCTTGATCATTCCCAAGACAGAAGTTAGTACGCCTCGAACAGCGGCTACCTCAAAACCGTCTTGGTCCTTTGCGGAAGGCAGCGCGTAGTAGTGCCGGAACAACTCGTAGGTGCCGTCGATAAGATGAATTTTCAGAGTACGCCCGGTCCCCTCTTGAGAGGGTACCGAAGTTCGCGAGAAGCCATAGAGGCGAGCGAGAGGTTTGAGAACATACCTGCTGTTGCATGCTGCGGTCAACCCTCGCGTAAAGCCACTAACGGGTCGACGCGGCTTGCCCAGCGGGCCGGGAGGTAGCAGGCCAACAGGGCGACTGCGAGCAGCACCACTGCCGCTCCCGCTACGCTGATGGGATCGCTGGCACTCACGCCATACAGCATGCGGCTCACCAGGCGCCCGGCCAGGAGCGCCGCCGCGAAGCCAATCAGCACGCCTGTCACGACCAGCGACATACCTTGCTTCAGAATTAGGCGAAGCACGTTTGCCCGGGCCGCGCCTAATGCCATGCGCAATCCGATCTCCCGTTTGCGCTGATTGACGGAATACGCCAGGATGCCGTACAAGCCGATATTTGCCAGCCCCAGCGCCAGCAGCCCGAACACGCTCAGCAACGCGACGCCCATTCTGGGTCCAAACAAGCCTCCGTCGATGATTTGGCGCCCGGTTCGCGGGCTGTTGACCACGATTTGCGGCGCGGCGGAATGTATTTCGCGCTGAACGGGCAGCAGGATCTGTTGTGGATCTCCCCGGGTACGCACATACAAGTTCATCACGCCGCCATAGTTCTGTTCCAGAGGCACATAGACGCACAGTTGGGGCGGCTCCCCCCAAGTGGTGTAACTGGCGTTTCGCGCTACGCCTATGATCTGCCGCATCTGTTTCTCGCCCGGAAGCTGAATGCGCTTCCCTAATGCGTTTCCGCCCGGCCAGAAATCGTGCGCCATCTTCTCATTGACAATGACTACCGGCATGGAGTTCTCCTGGTCCGAGTTCGTGAACTCGCGCCCGCTTTCGAGCGCCACGCCAGCGGTCTCGAAATAATTCGTGTCTACTGTGTCGACAACCGTCGCGATTTTGTCTGCTTGCGATCGTGCTGGATGGCCTTCCACCTGCAATCCACTCACGCTGCGCGCCCAGAGCGGCAAGTTCGACGCCCAGGAAACGGACGCGACGCCGGGAATTGCTGCGACGCGCTCGCGAACGTTCTGGCCGAATGCTTTGATCTGCGGTTTTCCGTACCCGGCCTGCTCCGGATTTGTAAAGAAGACCGCAAGATGCGCGGTCTGGAAGCCGGGATTCATATCGTAGGCCCGCGCGATGCTTCGCAAGAACAACGCGGCCGTCGTCAGCAAGAGAAATGAAAATGCTACCTGGCCCACCAGCAGAACGTTTGCGAGAGTGACCTTTTTCTGGCTTCTGCCCGATGTGCGAGCTTCTTCCTTGAGCGTTTCCGCCAGGCTGACACGTGAGGCCTTGAATGCGGGGATGGTGCCGAACAGGAAGCCCGTGGCGAGGGAGACGACCAGCGCAAAAGCGAAGACGGTGGTATCCAGCTTGGGCGTCACGAAATTGGCGGACGAGGGCAGAGCCCCGAATAAGAGATGGAGACCCGCATAAGCGATGAAGATGCCTGCGATGCCGCTGAGGAATCCGAGGAGCACGCTTTCTGTGAGGAGCTGACGCACCAGCCCGCGGCGGCTTGCTCCCATGGCGAGCCGGACGGCCATCTCCTGTTGCCTTGCCGCTGAGCGTGCCAGCAGCAGATTCGCGACGTTCGAGCACGCGATCAATAAAACGATCCCCACCACGATCAATAATCCGGCGCCCGCGACGAGAATCTGCGTGGAGGTGCTGCCGGTATTGGCCAACAGAACATCACGAATGGGTAGTACCATGACCGCGCGGCCCTCATCGATGGCCGGGTATTCGCGCCCCAAATCCGCCGCTACGGCCGTCATATTGGCTTGCGCCTGGGCCCGGCCGACACCTGGGTTCAGCCGCCCCACGCCTTGAAAAAGCGCCTTGCCGCGGTCGCTGAACGCGCCCTGCATCTCATTCGGCAATAACTGTTCGGCCATCGTGGCCGGTACCCACAAGTCGGGACCGAAGATTCCATTCACTCCAATAAAGTGCGGCGGAGCGACACCGATAACGGTAAAGACAACGTGATTGAGCCGCAAGGTTTTGCCAATGATGTCAGCCGCGCCGCCGAAGCGCGATTGCCAGGTCCCATAGTTCATGACCGCGACCGCGTGCGCGCCAGGGGTGGTGTCCTCTTCGGGCAAGAAGAAGCGGCCGGTGGCAGGCTTGAGGCCCAAGGTCGAAAAGTAGTTGCCCGTTACTAACTCGCTGAACATCGCCTCAGAAGCGCCAGCCGCCTGCCAGGTGATGGGGCGTGAAGACGTGTAGCCGGCCAGCGAGCGGAAGGCTCGATTGCGAGCTTGATAATCCTTCAGATCCGCGTAGGAGAGCGGCAGGGGCGCGCTCGAAGTTGCCGTACTCCGCGCTTTCATCAAGCCAACCGCCGCCAACCCGGAGGAGTCCGGAACCGGCAGAGGATTCAAAATCAGCGTGTTGATGACGGTGAAGACAGTGGTGTTCGCGCCTATCCCGAAACCCAGCGTCAGAACCACAAACAGAACGAACAGGGGGCTTTTCCCCATGATGCGGCCGGCATAGCGCAGGTCTCTCCACAGGACCTCCATGAAGTTGCCGAGCCCTAAGCTGCCTGGTCTTGCCTCGCCGGCCGGTACCGGGTCGTATTTCGCCATGTGCGGCGCCCTTCTCGTCTCGGTCCGCAGCGGATAGGTGTCATCCAGCTCCGAGAGGGCGCGCCGGTAGGCTTCTTCGTCGCTTGCCCCGCCGCTTCGTAATTCGCGATAGCTATCTTCGAGATGCTGCGAGAATTCTTCGACCAGATCCGCCTCGGCGGTTGGTTCGAGGCGCAACGGCGCGATCCGATCTTGAACGATACGCTTCCAATCAGGCATGTTCGACTCCTGTCACCAGACTCATGGCCGTAACGAATTCCTTCCAGCTCTTTCGTTGCGAGCGAAGCACTTTTCGACCTTCCGGGGTCAGGCTGTAATAACGCCTTCTTCGCTGCTCCGCCTTTTCCACCCAGCGGCTGGCGATCCAGCCGCGATCCTCCAGCCGGTACAGCAGCGGATACAGCGAGGTGACGTGAAATCGCAAAAAGCCGCCCGATCGGATCTGGATCAGCTTTGAAATGTCATAGCCGTGGCGCGGCTGATCCTCGAGCAACGACAAAACCAGCAGCTCGGCACTTCCTTTTTTCCATTCCCGATCCGGTGAAGTTGTGGCCATATTTGTCAGTCCCTAATATAGGACACACAAATACGACGACGGCGTTGGGCGATTTGTTCCATCGGGCTGAAGAAATCTCGAGCCGGCTCCCGTGAGCATAGGAGAATGAGGCTAGAAGCTGGATCAATGAAGCTCTCTTCGTACTGCCTTATCTCGACACTGCTGCTGGCCGGATCGCTGCCGGTCATCGCAGTCGCCGACGACACAAACCTGGCGTCACGAGCCGGGCTGCCGCTTGAGCAAACCGCAAGCCGGGGAATCGTTACTCGCGATCCGTCGACGATCGTGAAATGCAAAGACGAGTTCTGGGTCTTCTATACCGGGCGCGGCATTCCTTCGTTTCATTCCAAAGATCTGGTGAAGTGGGAACCCGGGCCGCCGGTCTTCCAGACCGCTCCCGAGTGGATTGCCGCTACCGTTCCCGAGAACCGAAACATGAACTACTGGGCGCCCGACGTCATCCACCTCGGCAATCAATATCTGCTCTACTACGCCGTCTCCAGTTTCGGAAAAATAACTTCGGCCATCGGGCTCGCGACCACCCCCACTCTCGATCCAGCCGACCTCGCTTATCACTGGACCGATCACGGCATTGTTGTGCAATCGCGGGAAGGCGGCGACTTCAACACGATCGATCCCTCCGTGTTTTCCGATGACGATGGAACATTGTGGCTTGCATTCGGTTCGTATTGGAGTGGCATCAAACTCGTGCGGCTCGATCCGCAAACCGGTAAGCGATTCACGCCCGACGCGCCATTCACATCGCTCGCCTACAACAAGTCAATCGAGGCGTCGTGCCTCTACAAGCATGACGGCTATTACTATCTCTTCGTCAACTGGGGCTCGTGCTGCCGCGGGGTGAACAGCACTTACAACATTCGCGTTGGGCGAAGCCGTAAAGTGACTGGCCCGTACATCGACAAAGATGGTGTCGACATGCTAAAAGGCGGTGGCACTCTCGTGCTTTCCAACAAAGGACCGCTATTTGGACCCGGTCACGCCGGCATTCTCATCTATAACGGACGAAGCTGGTTCACCTCCGATTTCGAGGGCGACACCCGGATGGGAGGGAAAGCGACCCTCGCCATCATGCCGCTTACCTGGAAATCAGGCTGGCCCGAAGTAGAAGTGGTCGACGAATAACGCCCCTCCGCCCGGCCCGGCGGACCGCTTTCACTTGGACGCAGCGATTCGGAAAATGTAAGCTACCCAGGCCTACATCCATCCTCAGAGCGGCTCCCAACCCGCGCATCGCACCACCGGCAACCGAGGATACTTCGCAAAACGATCATCCTTATCCGCCAGCAGGCAGCGATGAAAGACAGAACCTCTGTCTGACCTTATAACGCGCGCGTTTTGGCACGTGCCGCACAACCCGGGCTCGACGGATGGATTGTCCTCTCGCGGCAGCACGTCTGCGAAGACGAATCCGTCACGCGTGACAATTTCTCCGCCTTGAACCGCAATCGCGCTGCTGAATACCGGCGCATCGTAAACGAAGGTATGAAACTCGCCGTTTTCTCCGCAGCGATCCACGTTCGCAGGCAAGTCGGCAAGAAAGTTCCCATCGAACTCCCGGCCAGCAAAATGCCGATCCAGCTTTTTGGGATCTACGCACGTCACTTTCGCGCGCACGCCGCCCGCAATCATCTGTTCCGCGAGTAGACCCGTCGGCAGTCCCCATAACGGAAATAGCGGGGTCAATCCGCTCCCGTGCAACTGGTTTTCACGATACTGACGCACGTCCTCCAGGAACAAATCGCCAAACGCAACCTGCGTCGCGCCCTCGCTCACCGCGCGCTCGCACACGCCGCGCATCAGGCATTCATAATCGGCGTTCGAGCAGGGCCAAGGCAATGGAACCTCCCAAAGCGGCAAGCCGGTTCGTTGCGCCTGCTCCTGGGCGAGCGTACGCCTCACCGCGTGCATTGCCACACGGCCGGCGGCCGCGTTGAAAGTCGTGAGTAGAGCGATCACTTGCACAGCCTGCTGGCGTAGCAAGTGCAGCGCCCAGGCCGAATCCTTCCCGCTGCTCCAGGACAGCACAACGCGAGGTGCCTGCGTTCCACGCTTCACCGAATGCGCACCTTTCCCTGCTCATTGTTGAAACAACCGGGCGCCCGGAATGAGGTTCAATCGGTTCAGGTTGCTTCTTTTAGCTCAACTCTTAAACGCTTAGCTTCCGGCCGGATCGTCACGTCGCGAAAATCCCGAATCAGCGGGCGATGTCTCAACTCGTCGGCAGGCACAGTAGTCAAAAGGGCGACAACCTGCATTCCGGCGTTCAATCCAGCCTCAACGCCAGGACGAGTATCTTCGAAAACCAGGCACTCTTCAGATCGTACTCCCAATCGCTGTGCGGCACACAAGAAACCTTCCGGGTCTGGCTTGCCATTTCGGATCTCATCCACAGGCACAATGACCCTAGGAAGCGGCAAACCGGCGGCTATGACGCGCGCCTCCGCTAGCGTCCTCCACGCGGAAGTCACAATTGCCCACGGATGACCCTGGAGTGCGCGCACCACTTCGGCAGCGCCGGGCACAGCCAGAATGCCTTCGAGCTGTGTCTCCTCATGATGTGCCATCTCCTCCAGTTCCTTAGTATGATTCCGCCCGGGCAAAAAGTGCTGCATGGTGGCGATCGTGGGACGGCCGTGCGAGAACGAGAGTACGGTCTCGATCGGAATCCCGTGCCGTGTTGCCCACCACGCCCAGTTACCTTCCACGACACGCGTAGAATCCACGAGCGTACCGTCCATGTCGAACAGCACTGCCGTGCAGGTTAGGTTCACATGACCGCCCATGCCTCACCGTGGCATGAGGGCAGCCGCTCGTTTCTCAAAATTGGCCAGGCACATACTTGAGTAACTACCGGGACGGACGAACAGTGAAGCTGTGCAAAAGCGGACCGATCACATCCGAAAAAGCATATCCGGCGGACCGGTCTTCGTCGATATTCCAGAACATGGCGCCGATCATCGACGGGTAGCCGCGGGCTTCGCGCAGCGCGTAAGAAGCGTGCGGCGGCTTTTCGCCTCCAATCAGATACCGCATACTGGCCGCGACAGTGGCCACATCGGTCTCTTCGACGTAGAATCCCACCGCCACGCGCGCCTGCGGTATCGCGGGATAGTTCAGGTTTTGCCCACCGACGTGAAAGCCTTGCAACACAAGTTCGGTCATGGCCGCGTGGTAATCGACACTGCCCGCCTGATAGATCTCGCCATCCAGTCCTTCGAGCGGCGGCGTGTTGTAATCCTGCACGTCGACGAAAGTGAGGATGTCGCGGATTCCGTACGCAATCGGCAAATAGGAGCCAAATTGACCGCCGTAGCTTACGTGCCCCGCCACCATCTGCGGCCCTTCGGGCACCAGGCTAATCAGGAAACTCGGGCCCAACCGTGCTTTAAGCTGTTTCAGTGCAGCGAGAAGATTCACGATGCCGGGCGTGGCCGGATGACGAAAGTCGCGGTCGCCAGGCGCCAACATCAGAGAGGGTGTTTCGAAATCCAGGTCGATTCCATCGAAGCCGTAATCTTGTACCGCCCGAGTGACCGAAGACACGAACACCGGTATGCTCGCGGCCTGATCAAGCGTGAACACTTGTCCGCCGCCGCCGAGCGACAGCAGCACTTTTCTGCCTTCTCGCCTTAAGCTCGCGATGGCCGCTTTGAATTGTTCGAGGGTAATTCCCCTAGGCGGCTCAAACCGCAGTGTTCCTTCGGGCGCATGATGATCGGGAACTCCAAAAGCAACAATCACCACATCCCACTGCGGCGCGACGGCCGTTAGCGCCAGCGTTCTCCCGCGATCCGAACCAGTCCAGTACCCGATCAGCGAATGGCCGTTCGGCGGTGCCGAGCGCGGCTTCGGCGCGCGCTTGACCTCCGGCGCGGCCCGCGTATTCGGACACGGTCTCGCCGCTTCGGCCAGCACAGTCGTATCCGGAAAGCTGAACGTCCGCCCAGTTCCCCAATACCAGGGCAGCAGCGCAACGTTCTGAACGTGCGACGTGGAAGTCCCGTTGGTAACGGCGAATGGCTGAGAATACGGCAGATTGTTTTTCCGGTTGGTATCGGTCGGCTCAAGCAGGAAGTAGGGAGTCGCAATGCTGCCGCCTCCGCAGGGCCCCTGGTCTCCTGGATGCATCGACACGGGCCGCAGCCAACGAGGAACCTTGTTACTTGCTGGATCGCCCTTCTCTACCGGCGCCAGTGGGTCATGCAGCGGATCATTGACGAACTCGGCGATCTGTTCCGTGAGCGGTTGCACGTCCCGATCCTGCACGATCGGCGGCGCATGGTTCAGGTAGGATCCGAGCACAAAGGAGTTGCCGGTCGCCTCGTCGCTGCCGTGCGTACCCCATGTGCAGCAGATGGTCGCGTCGCCCTCCGCGTAATATGCCGTGTTGTTTGTTACCGCAAGGAGCAAAGAGCCTGGGTGCTTGGGCAATTGCTTAAACAGCTCGCGTTGGATAAAGGCTATGTCAGCGATCCCCAGCCTTCCGCCCTGTTTGGAAGTAAGCAGATAGCCCGCTTGCGGCGGCACCTGGATCGTCACCTCGCCGAGTACATCCTCCTTCGTAAGGAGAGTGTGCCAATTATCCGGATGCGGAAATGAGGCCCGCAGCATACCATCGACATACTGTGTGCTTGCCTGCCCGGGAAACGGAAAGGGCACAAAGACTGGCGATTGCAACAGCGCCGGGACACTGCTGGCCGCATCCAGCCGTTCGCCTGCGTGCGCGGCAAACTGAAGCGCGATCGGAATGATAATTACCGGAATGCGGGTTGTTCCACCTTGCGCAGGATTATGTCCGGCGATCGAATAGGCAGTGCCGTTTTCCGTGTGTTGAAACAGCGGCGCCGTTTGTGAGCGCGCAACCGCTGCCGCGAATGTGAGTACGACGATCCCTACCGGCAAACGAGACACGCACATAGGGTATCGAATACGACGCCACGGGAGCGCGATCGCACTGATTTTCGTCTTACTTGAAGCGGCGAGCGCATCGGCCTGCGACGCTCACGATCTTGTATATCATCGGAGTGCCATGAAGAGATGGATTACCGCGGCGTTGCTGATTGCCCCTGCGTTGCTTGCGCAGCAAAACCAGAATCAATATGAGCCGCCGAACGCGGCCGGCGCCGGTCAGAAGTTGCTCGGGCAATTCGCGGGCGACTGGGAGGTCGTCAAGACTTTCTTCCCGAAGAATGGAAAGCCGATCATGACCAAAGGCACGTGTAAGCAGTACATGGTCCAGGACGGTAAGTTCCTGCAATCGGATTTTACTTTCTTCGATGCGGACGGGACGAAGAGCACCGGCACCGGAATCTCCGGCTTCGATCCCAAAACGAATCGCTTCACTACGGTGTGGTACGACTCGCGGCAGACCACAATGTCCATTCGCCAGAGCGACGGTACGTTCGACGGCCAGAACATCGTGCTGTGGGCTACGCCGCTCGATCCCGACCATCCTGGGCGCAGGACCGTCGCGCGCGCGCGCCTCGAGAAGGACGGCCGTCTTCTCCTCCATCGCCATTTCACCATCGATGACAAAGGAGAGGAGCGGATGGTCATCGAGTTGCGGATGACGCGGAAGTAAGTTCGATCTAGAAGTCCACTCGCGCAGAGAATTGGAACGATCGCGCAGGAAGCTGATTGGTGATTCCGGCAAGCGGCGATCCAAATCCGGGGCCCGGCGCCGGCCCGTTCCCCCACGTCCCGCTGTAGCCGACGAAATCTGCATGGTTGAATAGGTTGAACCCCTCGGCTCGCAGCACCAGATTTACTCTTTCGGTACCGAGTGGAAACGGGCGTTCGACAAACGGTGAGACATCATATATAGTCCTGCCCAGTCCTGCATTCCGTCCGACGACAACACCATCGATCACCGGGCGATCCGCGGTCGCCCCGAGATCCCCGCTGTTCGTTGTACCGGTAACGATGTTATAAGGAAGGCCGGATCCCAACGTCGCCACACCGCCAAAGTTGATCTTCAACGGGAGAACGGACACTCCGCTCAGCACGAACCGTTGGCGTTGATCGAAAATCGCATTGCCGTTTTCCACCTTGCCGGTAAAGTTAGGATCGTTTGGGCTCTGGCTGGGAATATCCGGATCCACATTATCGATTGCGTGCGACCACGTGTAGCTGGCGAGCATAGTCAAACGCCGGCTGAATGTATGGCTCAGGCTCACATCCAGTGCATCGTAATATGAATAGCCATCATTCACATCGCTCTCGATCACGCTATACGGCGGCTGGGGATTAGTCGCTTTGAGCGGATTACAAACCAGGTTACGCTGCGCATACCACCAGATCCAATAGGGCCGCGTGCAGTTCGCCGCCTGAGCGGAACGGATTTGTCCAGGCTTCGTGCGGATGAACGGAGCAGGCGGATCGACATCCAACGGCCGGTTGATTTTCAGCGTGTGTGAACCTACATAGTCCATGCTGAATACCCAGTTCGATGCGAATCTGTGCTGTGCTCCGAATGTCCATTGCTCCGAATAAGGATTCAGAAGGTGGTTGGGATAATCGACCAGGACTGAGGTCGGGAAGAATTGATCGAGAAATGAGCTGTCACCCGGCCGGATGTACAGGCTGCGAACGGGAGGCTGCGCGCCCGCGGGAAAGGCGGGCAGGGGAGCAGACGCCACGCTGTCAGGAAACCCAATCTGGCCGGGCGCCGCCGTGTAATTGAACACTCCCGTCGGTCCGCTGAGTGCGTAATTCGCTTCGGAATTGTCAACCACCTGCGAATAGTAAATTCCAAATCCGCCGCGAAGAACGGTCTTGCCTTTGCCCAGCCAGTCGTAGGCGAAGCCCACGCGCGGCGCGAAATCGTCGCGCGAGCCCGTGAATGTCTGTTGTTCGTATCGCAGCCCCAGGTTGACGGTCAGGTCTGGACGAACTTTGTAATCGTCCTGAATAAACGCTGCCCAAAGTACATCGTCGATAACATACGTGGCATTCCCATAGCTTTGTGTGTAACTTTGAACGTTTACAAGGTCATCCAGATAGCCTGGGCTTTCGCAAAACGAAAGCGTCTGTGTGCAAATCTTGTAAGAAAACATTCCGAGATAAATCGGGCCGCCGTATTCCTTGCTGTTTCCGCCATTGTGCGAGTCAATAACATCGGCTCCAAAACGAACTTGGTGCTTCCCCCATACCGCCGACAAAGTATCGTCAAACTCGTATTGACGATTCGTCAGAAGCGCAGATTGCGATGTGCCGGAGACGAAGGTCCCTCCGCTCGAGACGGGCACGGAGTACTGCGTCCCGTAGATGACCGGGTCGAATTCGGTAATCGGTGAGGCGAGCTGGAATTGCAAGCGCGCATTGTTCACCAGCGTTGGGCTGAAGACTGCCGTTTCGCCGAGTTCTTCCGAGTAAGTACGGCGCTTGAAGACGCGGTCTACGCTCGGCAGGCTGTTTCCCCCTACCGCACCGTTCGGGTTGGTATCGCGGAAACCGTCCACATCACTGCGAAGGAAGAGATCTTGACGATCGTTGAATTGGCGATCCAGCCGGAAAAATCCAAGCCAGTCACGATAGTGCCCGATGAAATTTCCTGGCGCGACCGGCGAGATAACCGGTGAGGCTCGGTTCTCGAGCGTGTACTCGCCGGATGCCGAAAACTGCGTGTGCCCGCCGCCAACAGGGCCCGACAGCGAAACCGCGCCTTGCTCCAGCGTGTCGTCGGTCAATTCGTTGCCGCTGGTCGCATTATTCTTCGTGAAACCGGAGAGCTTAGCTTCCGTTTCGGACGGTCTTACTACATCCAGCACTTCGCCGTGCCATTGGTTGGAGCCGCTTCTCGTGATTATATTGACCACGCTTCCCGTACTTCCGCCGTATTCCGCCGAGAATGCGTTGGTCAAAACGTCCATCTCCTGAACTGCGGCGAGCGGGATGTTAGTGAAAATCGTTTGCCGCCCCCACAGATCGACTCCGTTGCTCCCGTCTATTTCGAACCAGGTCTGCCGCCGCCCCGCTCCATTGGTTGTGAACAGGTCCTCATTCATGAACACATCGCCCTGGTTGATGGCGGGCCGGTTTGCCGAATTCAACAGCGGTAAATAGGTGATCTTACGATCCAGCAGAGGCGTTTCTTCCGTTTGGAACGCGCTTAGCCGGTCGCCCAGTTGAGGCTCGTCCGTTCGCACCGCGCCGGCTGTTCCCGTAATCGTCACCTTAGTCTCCGCTGGTTTCAATGAAAGTTGTAAGGTCAGATCCGCGGTTCGACCGCCTGCGAGCACCACGCCGTGTAACATTGCTTGGCCGAAATCTTGTTTTCCGGCTTGGATGTCGTAAGTACCGGTAATTGGAAGCCCGGAAAGGAAAAAATCTCCTCTCGCGTCCGTCGTTACCGACCGGTGAAAGTCCGTTGCTGTATTCGTCACCGTTACTTCCGCGTTAGGTACCGCCGCGTGGCTTGGGTCGAGTACTCTGCCGCTGAGAGTAGCGGTATCGGGCGTTTGAGCGGCGAACTTCGAGCTGTTAAGAAGGCAAAGTAGCGCGGCAGCCCATAGTCGGAACATGCATCGATTGTAGAGCGCAGCGCTGGCGACGCTCAACGCGGCAGGCGGCCGATCAATGCAGCCAACTCGGCCTGCGATTCCAGATATCCCAACTGCGCCTTCAGCAAGTCAGCACGCGCTTTGGCCAGGGCCTCGACGGCTTCCGATCGCTTCGAATTGACCAATACTCCGTATCCGAGTTGAACCCCGGCAAGCCGGTCGCCTTCTTCGCGAAGGGTGACAGCCTGTTTGGCGACTTCTACCAGGCTTCGGCTCTGGTCAATCTTGTCGAAAGCCTTCTGGACATTCACGCTTGCTTCATCTTTAACACGCCGCAGATTCTCAATGGCCTGGTCGCGCTGGGCCCGGCGTTCACTAACGACCGCTTTCTTTTTCCCGCCGTCAAAGAGCGTGTAGCTGAGACCAAGGCCGACCACGCCGTAGTTGTGGAATAGAAAAGGCACGCCATTTTGATAGTCCCATCGCCCGAAGGCGGTGATGTCAGGTATGTATTCCGCCCTCGCAGCGGCCATTCCGGCCTCCGCCTTTCTCACGGTCTCCTCGGCGGATTTGATTTCGGGCGCAGCCGATTGCGCGAGCTGGATGCACGCCTCTCTGCCGGGAAGATCGACCGGCGCGAAGACCTGATCGTCAAGTTCGACCTCGGTACCGTCCCGCAGCCCAATGACATCTTTAAACTGAGCCATCAGATCCGAATTGCGAATTCTGGCTGTTAACTCATCCTGCTGCGCTTGTAGCAGCGCTGTCTTTGCGCCGAGGATAGTTACTTCAAGTTCGTTACCTCTCCGCACGTCCTGTTCGGATTCCGCAAGTTGTTCTTTGGCTGCGTGTATCTCCTCCGACGCCGTTTTCCGGTCGAGTTGAACCGCCAGCAGGCCATAGTATAGTTGGCGGACCGCAAGCGCAATTTGATTTCGTAGAGCTTCCAGGTTCTCTCGCGCGGCCGATTCGTCGGCCTGTGAAGCGCGCTGGGCATCGTGAATTTTGATCAATTGGCTGAGCGGTTGCGCGACCTCGGAACGGCTGAACACTTGATCCAGGCTTCCTTGATTCACCGTCAGACTGGTTGAGGGAAGAGGGCCCAGCACCGGGAAGGCGCCAAACGCTCCTCTGCCAAACTGCAGAACGTTTGTTTGCGTGTAGTGATCGTAGGCTGCAGAATTGGTGACCTTGGGATAGTAATCGCTGGTAGTTACATGCGTCGCGCTGGTCATTTCCGCCACTTTGTAGCCGCCGATTAGCAGTTCGTGATTGTTCTTCAGCGCGAGATCGATGGCTTCTGCAAGCGTGAGCTTAATAGATTGCTGCGACGCTGTCGAGCAGATAGCCGGCCTCGGCAGCAACACGCCGCACAGGAGGCTCGACTGGACAAATCTGGTTAGCAAACGCATCAGGTCAGCTCCTTGAAGTTGGAAATCGAGAGGCGAATGAAGACAATCACGACCAGCACCGCTATCGACGACCAGGCAATCACAGTAAATGCGTCCGCGAAAGCCAGTACCGATGCCTGCTGCCGCACTACCGATCCCAGAAGATAGCCCGTCCACCCGGCACTCTGAGACGCGTTCGTAGTGGCGGAACCCAGCACGGCGGCGGAGCCGTGCAGAAACTCCGAAACCGGCAGCCGTGCAAGCCCGGTCTCCTGACTCAGAATGTTCGCGTGAAACTTAGTCCGCTCACTTAGTAGATGAAGCATGAGGACTGTACCAATCTGGCCGCCCATGATCCGCACTGTATGGAAAAAACCGGAAAATGTCAGGACCTGCGCCGGGCGCCCTGGTTTACCGCGGCCCGGTACAGCGCCCGATCCAAGCACTTGCAAGATCAAAGACCCGACCATGCCTAACATGGCAAACGACTCGCCGATCGCAAAAAAGACTGCGTAAGGAATGTAAGTGTGGGGAGCCCACGCGGACGTAAGCCGGGAACAGAACAACGCTACGACCCCGATCACGGCAAATCCTATCGCCATGAGAAGGCGTGAATTTACAGCCGTCAACGCGAATGCGACCACCCACGCGATGCCGAACTGCAGCAGCGCTATCAGGCTGAGCACGGGCCCCGCTTGCTCATTGCGTAGGCCCCGGACGCCGGTCAGAAATTGCGGGATCAACAGCGCCGTGGCAAGCAGAAAGAATCGGAAACAGAACAAGATCACCGCCAGCAAAAGGGTGCTCCGGTTTCGCAAAAAGGGCAATTCGATCAGTGGGTTCGGATCTTGCTTCCTACGCAGGATGGACACGGCAACCAGAAAGAGCCCGCTGATCAGGAGCGCGGCGAAGCCAGGCGAATCAAACCACCTGACTCGCTCGCCCTCGTCCAGTGCTCCGTAGATGAGCGCCAGACCGAAGCTCCAATAAAGAAGTCCTCGCCAGCTCGGGCCGGGCTTTTTGGTTGCGGGCAAAGGCGTGCGTGGAACTCCGAAGTAGACGCACAGGAACATGATTGGCCCAATCCACGAAGCGTTCCAAAAAATCCATCGCCAGGAGAGGGCATTTGTGTACCAGGCAGTTAGCGAAGATGCAATGTTGACCGAGAAGAGAATGGTGATGGAGTAAGTCGCCAACCCGACCGCAATAAGACGCGGGGGCAGATTTGTAAGTATGAAGCTCAGCGTCAACGGATAGAAAGTGCCGGAGGAGAGACCCGCGATAACCTGTAGCACGAGTAGCGCGCCGTAGCCGGACGCGAACGGCATCAGAAAAGATGCGGCGACGTACACTGCGCTCGCCGCAAGCAGTACGCGGCGTGTCCCAAGGAGAGCGCCCAGGTAGACAGAGAAGACGCCGATAAACATGATGGCCATGTTGTAGGCGGTCGGAATCCAGGCGCCTTGGTCCACTGACAAGCCGAGTGCCCCACGCAAATCCGGCAGGGCGACGGAAAGCAAACGTCCGTTGAGCGTCGATAGCAAACCGCCCAGCAGAACGGCCAGAATCCCAATTGGCAGATAAATGGGAGTAGCTCTATTTACTTGACGCTGCGGTGTTGCTTCGGGCATGAACCGCTAGCTTCCTGTGTTCGTTCTAACAGCGGCTCTCGCGGACATGCCCGGCCTGAGCAGTTCAAGGTCCTGGTTCGGATCCAGGGTGATTTTCACCGGAATCCGCTGCACGATTTTGGTGAAATTCCCAGTCGCGTTATCTGGAGGAACGAGCGCGGTCTGTGCCCCACTCTCCGGCGCAATCAGCAAAACGTGCCCCTTCCAGGAACGTGACGGAAAAGCATCCACCTTGATGTCCGCTGCGTTGCCGGGACGAATGTGCGTTAGTTGAGTTTCTTTGAAGTTGGCCAGCACCCAGGGCAATTGCTCCACCAGCGAAACCACCGTCGTTCCAGGGTTGACCATCTGCCCGGGGAGAACGTTGCGGGATGCAATGTAGCCATCCGACGGGGCCACGATCGTTGTATATCCAAGCGCCACGTTTGCGGATTCCAGCGCAGCGCGCCGCGACTTGATGTCGGCGCGAAGTTCCTCTTCCTTGGCGGTCAGAAGACGCCGCGAACTGACCGCTGCAATTACGTCTGCGCGGCTGCTTTCAAGCCCCGCCTGCGCGCGCTTCAGGTCGGCTGATCGCGCCTCGAATTGTGCTTGCGCGGCACTTACATCGGATGTGCGGCTATCGAGCGACGCCTGGGCCGCGGCCGCCTGAGCCTGTTGATTCTGCAGCTTCTGCAAGGTTGTCGCCTTGCCCGCGTATAAACCCTGCTGGCGTGCTATTTCCTGCGAGGCGTTTTCGAATTGGGCTCGCACGCCGGTCAGCCCGGCTTCCGCAGTGCGGATGGTAGATTGCGCCGCGGCAACGCCCGCTTGGGCCGCAGCGATCTGGCTCTGGGCGGCGCTGACTCCGGCCTGCGCCTGCGTGATCTTCGAATCCGCCGCTTCTTCCTGACGCCGGAGCTCTTCGAGTCCGGCCTCGGTCGCCTCCAAAGCCGCCTGCGCCGCATCCCGCTGTGCCTTGTAATCGTCATCCCGCAGCGAAGCGATCACCTGGCCGGCCCTGACGTGTTGATACTCGCCGACCTCCATACGGGCCAGAAGGCCGGACGCTTTCGTGCTCAGGGCTGTAACATCGGCCCGTATATAAGCATCATCAGTGGCCTGAACGGTCTTTCCGCTCTCCCATTTATCCCAATCGCCATACACTAGCAGAAAGATCCCTGCTGCGATCGCAAGGATGACCAGTGATACGAGCCAGGACGGTAACCGGGAGGCAATTGGCCGCGGTACCGGTTTAGCATTGCGCGCCTGATCGTCAGTAGGATGATCTTCCATTTTGCTATTGCTCCTCTCGAGAAGCCCCCGCGGAATTGCCCCGGCGATTTATTCTCTTCAAACGCTCTTTCCGAGTCAAGCAGGCCGGCGGTCGCAGAATGGCTCGGCCGCATATTGCGGCATCCCCGGTCGAGCACTCCCGACAAATAGTCTGAAATCCTGCCGCAGCACTTTAGCCCAGCAGGTTGTCCAGCTTGGCAAGTTGGTCGCGAGTGGTTTCCACCATCCAGGGCTCGGGCGCGGTTGCAATCGCTTTCGCCATCCAGGCGTCGAATTGCGGTTTGTCACGGAGGGCGTAACATGCTTCGGCGATGGTCGCCATCGCCCAGTAGCGCTCTGGCGGCTTCCGCTCGGGTTCTTGCAGCAGTTTCTGGCAGATAGAAATCGTCTGCTTACGGATACGATTCGCCACAACTCTGTCCGCCACCGCGTCGTCACCCTCAGAAACCGAAGCTCGAACATTCAGCAAAAAGGCAAAGTTGATGGCGTTATAGTAATCGTTCCGGATATAAAAGCCTCGCCCGTATGCGGTAACGGCTTCATCCAGTGCGCTACGGTCGCCCGTCTTCTCCCAAAGCCGTTTGTGGATCGCGCCCCAAATGCCAAGCGTCTCGGCATCGGTGGACGTCTCGGGACTGAGCTCTCGTAAGATCTCGCGCGCGGCGGTCAAACCCGCTTCCGTGCCGTCGGCCTTGTAAGTAGCGAGGGCGAGCTGCTGAAGAATGTAAGGATCGACGGTGTAGAGGCCGGCTTGCGTTCGTTGCGTGTCCTTCGCTTGCTCGAAAAGAAATTTTGCCACCGGCCAGTTCAGGTTTTTGCGAGCCAATTCCGCTTGGTCCAGTAACATCCGCAAGGTTTCGTTTTTGACCGGATTCGAAGCCGGGCTTGGCTTGGCCGTAACCTGCTCCTTCTGCTCCTGGATTCTGCTCGGCGGCTCTAGACGGAGGAACGTGTAGACAGGGCTATCCTCCTTGGGTTCGGCGGCGGCCAGAATCTCGCGAATGGCGTCGCTCAGCACGCCCTGGAATCTCCGCGCCTCGCTCATGCCGATATCTTCGCCGAGGTGTTTGTACTGCCGGATGACAAGGTGTCCGACGTCGAAGGGAAACTTCAGCTCGTTTTCCGCCACGATGATCGTGGTATACGGCCGAAGAGCGTGACGTACGCCGAGCTCGTAAAAGGCGTTGGGATTCATGGTAGACACGTCGGCAACCACCACGTCGGCGCTCAGGAGTTGCTCATACATAGGAACATCGATGATGCCGGCATGGACAATCTCATCGGCTCGAATACACTGAAGCCCCGCTGCTTCGACGGCCGGCTTGATGAGATTTTTGTAGGATGCATCCAGGTTGAGCTTCCGCCCCGTCTGGTAATCCGTTTTTTCGCCAAATCCCATCACTACAAAGCATGTTTTCATTCGCCGCTCCTCATGAATACGCCAGCTAGAGTGGAGAGGATATCATAGGACGCGCTGGACGCCCAGCCGCCCTTTTTGCCGGTTCTCGCCGTGCGGTAACAATAATTGGGATTTGAACGCCGTTTGTAGCATCAAAGAGGTGCGGAGGCGTCGCAATGAAATCAAGGCTGCTCGGGTGCGCGTACCTGTTGCTTGCAGGATGCGCGGCGGCGGTTGCCCAACAAAGTAAGCCGGCTACGGAGCGGCCGCCGGCCACACCCAGTCCGGAGAAGATGGACGTGCTGCGGCAGTTGAGCACTTCCTTCGAAGAGATTTCCCAACGAAGCGGGCGAGCGGTGGTGCAGATCTTCGCCCGCAGCTACGTAACGCCGGAAGATTCGGAGAATAACGGGCCGTTGCTTACTGCTGAGAATAGCAGCGGATCGGGCATTCTCATGAGCCCCGATGGGTATATTCTGACCAACGCGCACGTGGTGAAGAATGCGCATAGCTTGAAGGTGCAGTTGAATGTGCGGGTCGCGGCCGAGGCCCGCGAGCTTGGCGACAGGAGCATGAATCGCCCGATCGCCGGGACGCTGGTGGGCATGGATCGCGACAGCGATTTGGCCCTCATCAAAATCGATAAGAAGAACCTGCCGTATTTGCCGTTTGGCAATTCCGACGAACTGAAGCAAGGGCAGATTGTGCTGGCGCTGGGCAATCCGCTGGGCTTGGACAATTCGGTGAGCCTCGGGGTGGTGAGCGCCGTGGCACGGCAAATCAAGCCCGACGACGAGATGGTCTATATACAGACGGACGCGCCCATCAATCCCGGGAACAGCGGTGGTCCGTTAGTGGATTCGGAAGGCCGCGTGGTGGGGATCAACACCTTCATACTCACGCAGTCCGGCGGCAGCGAAGGTATCGGCTTTGCCATCCCAAGCAACATCGCGCACGAAGTGTATACGCAGCTAAAAGCACATGGACACGTGCATCGCGCGCAACTGGGCATCACTGGCGAGACTATAACGCCGCAGATGGCGGAGGGGTTGGAGCTCGAAACCACGCACGGAGTGATCGTATCCGACCTGGAACCTAACGGTCCGGCCGAGCACGCCGGTTTGCAGGCGGACGACATCATCGTTGCGCTGAATGGCAAGCGGATGACCACGAAGCATGAGCTCGAAGCTAACGTTTTTCGCTTGACGCCCGGAACGAAAGTGACCGTACGGGTGCAGCGCGGGGATTCCCAACTGGATCTGCCGGTAGTTACGGAAGAACAATCGGGCGAGGAACTGGATACCTTGGCGGACATGGTGGATCCGGTGAAGAACGTTGTTCCCGAGCTGGGAATTGTCGGCCTGGATATTACCAAAACGATTCACGACCTGATGCCGGACTTGCGTCGGCCGACTGGCGTGGTAGTGGCGGCGCGCGCGGCGAACACGCCCTACTCAGGTCCGGTTCTGCAGACCGGTGACGTCATCTATGCGGTGAACCATCGCGTGATCGACAATGTGGCTCAATTGCGAAGCACGCTGGACGGCATGAAGTCCGGTGAAGCCGCGGTGCTGACGATCGAACGCGAAGGGCACCTTCTCTATGTGGCTATCGAGCTGGAGTGAATCAGCGCTTTGCAGGCGCCCTCGCGGCGATCGCTATTTGAAAATCGATTTGATGAAGTCGATATTGAAGGTCAGCCCGACAAATGCGCCGGTATGCAAGGAAGTAGTTGTCTGCGGCGCGGTGCCGTCGGTGGGAATCTGAAAACCATTCGCGCCGAGCTTTTCTATGCGGCCCAGGTGGACGCCGTAGACGAGCTGCAGATTGCGAAACGGCTTTAGTTCGCTGCTAGCGCCGAGAAAGAAATCGTCGCTGGGGCTGCTGAGCGATAGGCCGATCGCAGGCGCCGGTATGACCTCCTTCCAGGACACGGTTTTCACCTGCGTGTCGCGCTTGGTCGGATAAAAGGTGAACATCAGGACCGGCAGAATGCGGGGTCCGCCGGAGACCTGCAGCGTTTGATAGGTGGGCGCGCAGGTGGTGGTCGTCACGGTACTCGGCGAATTTGTGGTCGTAGTACCAGTCGTCGTGGTCGTGGTTGTGCCCGTGGTCATCGTCGTACCTGTGACGGAACTGGTCGTCGCTCCGGTGGTTGCGACGCTGGTGGTGAGGCCGCACCCCGCCGGAAAATAGTTTCCAGTGGCGACGCGCGAGAAAGTTGGAGTGCGGATCGTACTCCAGACCACGCCGGTCGAGATGTTGTACCGGTACAGCGAATGCACTTGCGGTAAAGCCTCCGCGTCCAGGGGCTTGAGCGTTATCTTTTCCGTCACCTTTTGTTGCTGCGTAGAAGGCGTGGTACCTGCGATCACGGTGAGGCTGTCTTTGGTCGTGGCGAGACCGTAGCCGCTAACCGTGACCATGTAAGTAGTTTCGCCTGCAAGATGGTCCGTAAATTGAAGTACGCGGTCGACATAGGTGTAGGTCGGCGGCTCGGGAGTAAGGCAGCCTTCCGGGACGCGCTTAATCTCAAGCGACTTTGCGCTTGCGCTGGGAGTTAGAAGTTGAGTTACCACCGGCCGGACTGGATCGCTATCGATATACGCACCGGCTTTGGACGTGAACGAGGCGCGCAGACCCTGAGGATCCTGAGTGTACCGCTGGCCCAGAACAACTATATAGGGGGCGTCGTTCGTTGTGAAGATTGGGAACTCTTGAAAGAGTTTCAACCGCCAGGGCTGCGATGCGTCGCCGCTCTGGTTGAGCGTGTAATAGACAGGTTTTCGGTCTTCTCCGATGATCAGCACGCCTGCGCGTAATAATGTCGGTGTATTGATTTTGCTACTTAACTCGTAAAATTGTTTCGTTAGTGCCTCCAACTGGTCGTGGTTACCGGAGTTCTCGATCTCCTTCTGCAGGTTCCTGATCTCGCCGTGTAGGAACTGAATTTTTTTCTGGAGAGCTTCAATTTTTTCTACGGCGATACCCAGCGAGGTGCCGGTAAATGCCTTGATCTCATCCTGAAGTTGGGCGATCTGGTCTTTTTTTTCTTCAATCTGATCTTGTTTAACCTTCTTCTGGTCCCAGGAAAGCGGGCCGTCGTGTTTTGAATAATAATTCAGTTGGCTCACCAGTTCCGTACGCTTGTCCTTGTCTTCTTTAGTCGCTGGAAATGTGCCCGTCAGATTGAAGTACAGCGCGCGCACGGGTCTGCTTTCGAAAAACTTACCTTCAGTCATGGTCCGCCTTCCGGAGAGATCGGCGGGTATGGTGATCGGATTGCCTCGGACGTACTGTGCGGCGCCGGCGCATCCCAGTAGAACCTTCCCATCACCGGCCTGGTGATCGAATTGATAAATCAGGGTAGTAGCCTCCGGTATGTCGAAATAAAGCTGGTCGCCGGGCCTCAGGGCTGGAATTTTTCCCTGAGTACTCCCGTTTTTGTCCAAAGACACCGTGGGCGGCTGTGCTAGGTCGGCTGCGGGAAGGCAGGCCGCGAGGGCGGTAGCAATTGCAATGAGATTGACAAGACGCACAATGAGATTGACAAGACGCATCGAAAGACTCCTGATCTCGTAAGCGGAAATGCTGGGGAAAGCAGGACACGCGCTCAACTCAGTGAAACCCGGCAGGCGAGTCAGGCCACGGTAGGCTATAAATACTTTCATGGCGTCGGTGCTTTATCGGCAGGCAGATAGGTTCGATATTCCCGGCATGGCGCAAATCCGGGCAGCGAACTGGGGGCAGGAGGAGTACTGGAGGAACCGCATTGCGCGATACATGGATTGCGAACTTCATCCGCAGCAGGCGCTGATGCCGCGCGTGATTTACGTGGCCATCGAAGGCAATTCGTTGGTCGGCTTTGTGGCGGGACATCTGACACGCCGTTATGGGTGCGATGGAGAGTTAGAGTGGATCAATGTGGTTCCAGCCAGCCGCGGAAGCGGCGTCGCATCCAAGCTGCTCGCGTTAATCGCGGGGTGGTTCGCTGAGCAGAACGCGTCCGGCATCTGTGTCAATGTCGATCCTGGCAACCAGGCCGCCCGCCGCTTTTATACCCGCCACGGCGCCGAGAACCTGAACGAGCATTGGCTGGTGTGGAACAATATCAGTGCCGTGCTTAGCCGGCGATGATGTAATATCCGTGCGCATATGGATAAGCCCGCTGAGAGCGATCCCAGGGTTTATTTTGCAGCCGAGAGAACCTTTCTGGCTTGGATTCGAACCGGGCTCGCGTTAATGGGCATCGGTTTCGCGGTCAGCCGCTTTGGCCTGTTCCTTCGCGAGCTGAGCGCCACCCAGCCCCGCCTTCCCGCCCATACTACCGGCCTTTCCCTTTGGTCGGGCGTGGCGCTGGTGGCTTTGGGCGTGGTTGTTACTATCAGCGCTACCGTACGGCATTTCCAGTTAGTGCGCCAACTAAGTTCGGGAACGTGGATACCGGGCCGCGTGTCCAGGGACGCAGTCATAGTCGCGCTGATATTGGCCGCCGTGGGCATCGGTATGGCCGCGTATCTGATCGTCGTGCACTAATTGTGCAGCGAAAGCGCGGCTTCGTTCAGCGCGGCGATTTTCCCTTGCGGGCCTGCTGCCCAGGGCAGGCTTAGCGCATTCCAGTTCGACTTATCGAACTGTTTCCATGTCTTGCCGTCGTCGTACGAGATATCGCTGCCGGTGGGGCCCACGGCGATCCAGCCGTGGAGCTTTTGGCTCCAGCCGGCGGCCGATCGGTATCCCGCCGGAGGGCCGGAGGCCGCGGTCCACGTCAACCCACCATCGGAAGTCCATGCGGCCGTGCCGCCGCGTTCGTTCGGCTGCTTGTAATCTCCCCCGACCGCTACCGCATGCCGCGAGTCGCGAAACGCGAGAGAAAAGACACCGGTCGCGTCGCTGCCATGCGCGAACGGCAACTTACTCGATGTCCAATTACCCGAGTTACTCTGATTGCCCGAGTGGAAGTGAAAAATGCGAGCGCCGCCGGGACCGCCGGTTCCGAAATAAATGTCTGCCCCACCCGGGCTAAGCGCTAGCGCGGAGTTACTGGCGGCGAATACGCCTTCCCCGCGCGCATCGGCGTTCAATCCGGGGCTGTCGTCGCGCGACCAATGCTCGCCGCCGTCGCTGGTTCGGTAGACGACGAAGCGGCCCTTAACCGGGTCTCCCAATACGATTCCCTGCTGCTGATTCCAGAAGGCGACCGCATCCCAAAACCCGGCGCCGTCCGGATTGGTGAAGAGCAAACGCCAATGGGCGCAGCCATCGGTGGTTTCATATAATCCGGACGCCGAACCCGGACCGCTCGACAACGCGACTGCGTGGTTGGCATCCCACGCCCAAACTCCACGAAAGTCCAGCTCGCCGGCGCCGGCAGGAATGGCGCACTGCTGCCAAAGGTAGCCGTCGTCTTCGCTGCGCAGGACGACGCCCTTCGTGCCGCTGGCCCAAGCAACGCCTTGACCCACATTGTGTACTCCGCGCAGGCTTGACTTTGTGCCACTGTCCTCCGCATTCCATGGCCCAGGGCCGGAGGCGGCGAAGCTAAGCAGGATGGCGTTGGCGGCGATTCGATAGATGAGTTGCACCCACTAATTATTCCGCGCGCGGCGCGTCCACCTTACTCCATTACTCCGCGCGCAGCGCGTCGACCGGATCTACGGAGGCGGCGCGCAGGGCGGGGAGTGCTCCCGCGAACAGCGTGATAACGGCCAACACTGCCAGGGTCCCGAGCAGCGTGAGCGGATCGAAGGCGGAGACGCCGTAGAGCATCCCGTTCACGAGATGAACGACGAAGCACAAGACGGCGGCCCCGAGCAACACGCCTACGACGAGCAGGCGCAGTGCCTCGCCGAGAATCATCCGAAGCACGGCGCGGCGTTCAGCGCCCAACGCGATGCGCATACCGATTTCAGCGGTGCGTTGCGCCACGCTCGAGGAGAGCAGGCCGTAAAGGCCCAGGGCGCTTAGAAAGAGTGCCAGTGCAGCAAAGACGTCGCTCATTGCAGTGATGAGCCGTTCGCTGCCAAGCGCGGCATCCATCTGTTCTCGCAGAGTGACAAACAACACGAGCGGAATCGAGGGAACCATCTCCTTGAGGACGGCTCCGTACGCGGCAATTGCTTGTGCCTTGGTGCCAGAGTTGATGAGAAAAACCAGGTTGCCGAACTCGCCGATAGTCTCCCTGGTGACGGGGAAATAAAGAGTGCGAGGAGGCGCAGCGCGCAGGCTCGCGAACTTGGCGTCTTGAGCGATGCCGATGACCCGGCAGGACACAGGCTGCGGAAATGCCCTTGGATCGCTGCTTCGTACATAGCGGCCGAGCGCGGCTTCGCGGGGAAACAGATATTGAGCCGCGGCTTGGTTTACTACACAGACATTTCTCTGGCGGTCGCTCTCTTCGAATTCGCGGCCGGCAAGGATCGCGGTCTTCATCGTTCGAAAATAGCCCGGCCCCACCTCGTTGTAAGCAAGGCGGGACTCTTCTGGCGATTGTGGCGAGTTGCTGACAGGGCGAAACTGAGCAATCGCCTGGTCGCCCGTCATGGGCGTATAGGCGGTGACGGCGGCGGTTTGGATTCCAGGCATTTGTTGGATGCGGTCCACCATCTTTTGATAGAGGTTGAGTTTGGCGTCGGCTTCGAGGTTTAGCTGGTGAAGCGGCGGGGTCTGGATGGTGACGTGGTTCAGATCGAAACCGGGAGATTCCGTGCGCAAGCGAACCAGGCTCTGCGAAAGCAGAGTGGCAAGCGCAACCAGCGCAACCGAGAGCGCCACCTGAATCGGCACAAAGGCGCGTCCCGCCAGGTGGCGCCGTCCGCCAAGCGTGGTCCTGGATTTCAGCAGGGTAGCGGGATCGGAGCGGCCGGCTCGCCAGGCAGGAACAGTCCCGAACAAAAGCGTCGTCAGGACGGCAAGCAGACCGGTCACTAGGAAGACAGTAGCGTCGGGCCGCACCACCATTCCCACGAACATGTTGGGATGGCGGAAAAACTGCAGCAGGAAGGTGCTGCCGTCCCAGGCTGCGACGGCTCCGAGCGCAGCGCCCGCTAGCGACAACACCAGACTTTCCGTCAGGTATTGCCGGATCAATCGCCAGCGTGCCGCCCCCAGCGCGGTGCGTACGGCGAACTCGTGCTGGCGCGCATAGACTTTGGACATCAACAAGCCGCCCACGTTGATGCAGCACAAAACGAGTACCACTCCGACCAGCCCTTGCAACAGGAACAGCGGCTCGGAATATTCAAAACCGAAAAACGTGGGCAGCCCGGTGCGGGCGGACGCTGCTTCGATGGTTGCTTTTTCGAAATCGTGCCGGTGCCGGTCTTCGGGCGAAACCAGCTCGAACAAGCGCTTTCGATCTACCGCCAGCTCGGCATTCGCGTCGCGGATCGATACGCCTGCCCTGAGACGGCCGATGGCGGAACAGGATATGTGAGAGGCCTCGGTATTCAGTACATCGTGCCCAACCAGCGCGTTGATGAATTGGAAGGGAAGATAGAGCTTTGGATCCACGCCGGGCCAGACGCCCTGGAAGTCCGGAGGAGCTACACCAACGATGGTAACCAGGGCATCCTTGATCTTGACTTGTTTGCCCGCAATCTGTGGATCGCCGCCGAAACGAGACTGCCAGAATGCGTAGCTGAGCACGGCCGGCCATCCCTCTGGCGGGCTGCCGCGCACGTCGTCCGAAGGCGCAAGCAGTCTTCCCAAGTACGGTCTGACTCCCAGCACCAAAAACCCGTTTCCTCCCACTAACGCGGCATCGTAAAGGCGCAGCGTGCCTTCTCTGTCCTGCATGGTGACTTCCTCGTCATCCCAGGCCGAGATTCCAGTGAACGAGTGCTGCTCTCGCGAAAACTCCTGCAGCATGGAATACCGGATGTAGGAGCCGCCGCCATCGTCGCGTTCGACATGGCTTACCAGCCGGATGTGCGCAAGCTGTCCGGGATTGCTGACGGGCAAGCTGCGCAGAAGCAATCCGTAGAGCACGGAGAACACCGCGGTGTTCGCGCCGATGCCCAAGCCGATGGTGAGTATAGAGGTGACGCAAAAGAGCGGAGTCTTGCGAAGCGTGCGAAGGCTGAACAGCAGGTCGGCGTACCAGCTCTCCAGGGCGGTGACGAACTCCCGATCGCGAATCGATTCGACGATGGTCCGTGTGCGGCCGAGTTGCAGATGCGCGCGCCGGCGGGCCTCCGTATCGGACATGCCGCGCGCTCGGTTGTCTTCGGCGTTCAACTCCAGGTGTACGCGCAGTTCGTCTTCGAGATCCGCGTCGCTGCGGAAGTGACGAATGCGCCTCCAGATCTGCGCCAGCTTCGCTTTCATCGGGATGTCCTTGGGGGCGCGGCCGACTCTGCCACCAGATCGGTGCGGTCTCCCGGAATGACGTCGAATAGTCGTATTGCGTTCAACGTATGCTTCCAGTGAAGCACTAGGAAGAGGGCGTCCTGCCCGTCTAAATAAAGATCCTGCCGAAGAAGACACCAGGGCCCGTTCCCACCGCCGGATTCCTGCGACGGAGATGAGGCGTCCGCTTGATACCCAAAGGCCTGAATGTCGCTCGCCACGCCGTTCTCGAGGTTGATCGTGCGTTCGAATGGTTCGCGGGTCACCAGGCGGCTATCTTGATCGATGGCGCGAACGTGTTCCCGCAGCGCGAGCGTTCTGGGCGCATGAGAAAGCGGTTGAATATGATAGCGGGCAATCGCGATCGAGCCGGTAAAGTTCGCCAGGCAATCTCGGTTCTCCCGGCCCGCGCCCGAAAGGCAAAAGCGCCGGTTATCTCTTTGCTCTTTGAACCAGAAGCCATTGGTCGAATAATTATCGAAGAACTCGACCGCCATGCGTATATCGCAATCGCCGGCACGAAAACGATAGACGGTTTCGCTGTTGGCTGGTTTTCTAGCTGCCGCTGACGCACCCAGGGCGCCTGTCCAAAGAAAAGCTCTCCGGTTCATCGCTTTGACTAAGTGCAGCTGCAATTCCCGGTCCAAAACGGGAGAACGGCGTGAGGAGTTCGAAACCAAGGCTTTGAAACAGGTTTCAAAGCTGCGGACGCGCACGCGCACGCGATTCCGGAACGGCCGCTGTTCGCGCATGGGACACATAGTAGTTCGTCTACCTATAGAGTATCAACCATCGTCCGCTGGTAGAATGAAATCGAATCTGCATGGCGAAAAAGGAAGAAGCGAAGCTCGATCTGCTGCAGGGGACGCTCGACATGCTGGTCATGCGGACGCTGCTCTCCGGAAAGGCCAACGGATATGAAATCGCGAAGGCGATCGAGCGGTCGTCCGAGGACGTCCTGGAAGTGGATCACGGGTCTCTTTATCCGGCGCTCTATCGTCTGGAGAAGAATGGGCTGATTGCCGGAAAGTGGGACGTGTCGTCGACCAACCGGCGGGCGAGATTTTACCGCCTAACCGCGGCCGGCAGGAAACGTCTGATCGTGGAACACTCGCGCTGGGAGCAAATGGCGGAGGCCATTGCGCGCGTGATGCGGCGCGCATGAGGCGGCATGCCGGAAGTGCGCCGGTAGTAAAATCCAGGCTATCGTAGAGACGTGAAGACTCGATGAGCCAAGCTGGAATTGCCCCACGGGACGGCTCAGCGTCGGTTGCGATTGCCGAAATAGATATCCTCTGGATCACCGCCGGTCTGGGCTGCGATGGCGATACGATCTCCATCACCGCGGCCACGCAGCCGAGCATTGAAGACATTCTGCTGGGCGGCATTCCGTGGATTCCCAAAGTAAACTTGCATAATCCCGTGCTGGCGAGCGCCGCGGGCGATGACTTTCTGCGCCCGTTCTATGCCGCCGCCGAGGGGAAAGGGCCGCCCTTCATCCTGGTCATCGAAGGTTCCATACCCAACGAGAACAACAAGGCGGAAGGCTATTGGACAGGCTTCGGCACAAATCGGCAAACCGGCCAGCCCATCACGGTCACTGAGTGGATCGACTGGCTGGCGCCCCGCGCCTGGGCGGTTGTTGCCGCCGGAACCTGCGCCACCTACGGCGGCATTCACGCCATGCGAGGCAATCCCACCGGTTGCATGGGGCTTCCCGATTACCTGGGATGGAAATGGAAATCGGCCGCCGGCATTCCCATCGTGTGCGTGCCCGGCTGTCCTGTTCAGCCGGATAACTTCACGCAGACACTTCTCTACTTACTGCACCAGGCTGCCGGGCGCGCTCCGATGATCGCTCTGGACGACGCGCTAAGGCCGGCCTGGCTGTTCGAAGCCACCCTGCATGAGGGTTGCGACCGCGGCGGCTACTACGAGCAAGGCGAATTCGCCGAAGCCTATGGATTGCCGCAGTGCATCGTCAAGCTCGGATGCTGGGGGCCGGTGGTGCAGTGCAATGTAGGGAAGCGCGGCTGGATAAACGGTCTGGGTGGATGCCCCAACGTGGGAGGCATCTGTATCGGCTGCACTATGCCCGGGTTCCCGGATAAATTCATGCCGTTCATGGACCCCCCGCCGGGCTCGCTCTTGTCTTCGCACGCGGTGAAGACGTACGGGCGCGCCATTCATGCCTTGCGGCGCTTCACTTTGGCATCCTTGAATAAAGAGCCGAGCTGGCGGGCCCCGAAGCCCTGATCGCGCCGGTCGTCCTGGCGGGGCGGGTCCATACGGAGAACATCGCCCCCGTGCGCGAACTACTCTGACAGGTCGTGTTCACTCGCTTCGCTCTCTATCTACGCCTATCTTTCGCCCTCGCCCTCTGCGCCGCAACCGCGCCTATCGCCCACGCGCAAACTCCCGGCGACTCCGAGAACCGGGCCTACCAAGCGCTCGCGCAGGCCTACCAAGCCCTTGCGCAGAAGGATTACGACTCCGCCATCGATCTCTTCCGCAAAGGTCTCGCGCAGCAGTCAAACAACGCCGCCGCGCATAAGGATCTCGCCTATACCCTGCTCAAAGCCGGCGAGAACGCCGATGCCCGCGACGAGTTCGAAGCCGCCATGCGCCTCAACCCCGCCGACGAGACCGCCGCGCTGGAATATGCCTTCCTCGCCTTCGAGACCAAGAAGCCCATCGAAGCCCGCCGCATGTTCTACCGCCTGCGCTATAAAGGCTCGGCCGCCACTCGCGCCACCGCCGAGCAGGCATTTCAGAACATCGACAAGCCGCTCGCCGACGGCATCGCGCGCTGGCAACAGGCGCTCGCCCGCGCGCCCAATCCCAACGACCTCTCCACCTTCAGCGCCCATTGGGAGCTCGCCCAACTGGCAGAGCTCCGCGATGAGCTGCCTCTCGCGGCCGAGCAGTTCGAAATCTGTCGCAAGCTGAAGCCCCAATTGCCCGAGCTGTTGCTCATCCTGGCGCGTGTCTGGCAGCAATTGAACCGCCTCGACGAAGCCCACGCCGCCCTGCTCGCCGCGTCCCGCTCGTCCGATTCCCGCACCGGCGAACTGGCGCTCGAGCAAATGGCCTGTAGCGCACAGGGCAATGGGAGCCCGTTGTGCACGGTCCAGAATGCTCCGCGCTACCCGTATCCTTACGAATTTCTCGATGCTCTCAAGCTCGATCCGGAAAACGTCTCGCTACGCCGTGAGCTCGCATTCCTCTACCTCGCTATGCACGACGACCGCAAAGCCATCGAGCAGTTTGAGCAAGTCCTTGCCATCGATCCAAAGGACCGGCTCGCCCGCCGCCAACTCGATGGGCTGCTCGGCCTGAAGACGCGCAGCGCCGACAATGCCGCGCCTTCACCTGCACAAACCGGCGCTTCCGCAGACAGCCATGCCAAAAATATGGGCCTGAAGAGCTTCAAATTGGGCTACATGCACGACGCCATCAAGTATCTCCGCCAGGCTCACGAAGAGGATCCCGCCGACGCGCAGGTAATGCTCAAGCTCTGCTGGGCCTACAATCTGTCAAACGACGATGCCGACGCGAAGCCCTGTTTCGATCGGGTGCGCCATGCCGACGATCCCCAGGTCGCCGCCGAAGCAGCCAAAGCCTTTCACGCGTTAAACGGCGATGTGCCGCCGCAGACCACCCTCTGGGCCCTCCCCATGTTCTCCTCGCGCTGGATGGATCTCTTCACCTACAGCCAACTCAAACGCACTCTCCCCCTCCCCTGGACCAAGGTCAACAAGCTCGTCTCGTTCTATCTATCGGCGCGCTTCATGGGCGACATTAGGGGCGAAGTGCCCACCGCCTTCGGGGCCGGATATCTCTCGGAAAGCTCCCTCATCTTCGGAGCCGGCGTCTCCTCCAAAACCTGGCATCGCCTGACCGGTTGGGCGGAAGCGGGCGAATCGGTCAATTATCTGCCCAGCCGCCACGACGAGGGCTACGCAATTCCTGATTACCGCGGCGGCGTGAACTTCGCGAAGGGTTTCGGCCAGTTGCTCGGCAGCAACACGCCTGGGCTTTTCTACGAAACAACCGCAGACGCAATCTACGTCAGCCGTTTCGACAAAGACTGGATGTTTTACTCACAGCACCGCGCCGGGCGCACATTTCATGCCTGGGACAAAACCAGAGCCCAGTTACTCATGAACGTCAATTTCGTGGGAGATATCAAGAGCCAGTACTGGGCCAACACGGTCGAAATCGGGCCCGGCGCCAAAGTTCACCTCCCCGGCATGCGACCCAATGTCTATCTATCCGCCGATTTCTTGCGCGGCTTCTACTTACGGGGCGATTACTATCCGCCCTGCGCTTTAAAAGGGTGCGCGCCGCAATCCAGTTACAACGACCTTCGAGTAAGTTTCTGGTACGCCTTCACAAAGTAAATGATCTTTCGACTTATCCCCGCCCTGATCATGCTGCCGGTCGCCGCGCTCGCAACCACGTTTCAGGTCAGCGGAACAAACCCGGCGCCCTGGAACAAAATCTTCGCCTCCGTCGGCATCCAACCGTCTCTAACTGGCTCGCCTGGCATCGTGGTCGCGGGGCCCAACGCCGCCCAGATCGAACCCAACGAAAATCAGATCCTCATTCTCGAAGGCATGAGCCCCCTCGCCCGGCAGTTAGGCTTCGCGGAAAAGACCGCTACCCTCACCGTGCGCCAGATCTGCGATACCCACGCTCCCAACATGCAAATCTATTGGGAACAGCCACTCGAGATTCCTGAGACCCAGGTCCCCGGCGGCTTTCAGGTCTTCGCCACCGAAAAGTGGAAGCATCTGCCTGTGCTAGCCGGCAAGCGTACCGCGCAGGGTGCGATTCTCTGGATGCCGACCGCGCCCGGCTCCAGCGGGTTCGAGCGCTACCCCTACTTACTGCATGCGCTGGTCGATCTCGGCCTTTCGCTCCCTCTGCGCAGTAGCAACTTGTGGGCTTTCTTCGATTCTTCCTATCGCATCCGCGCCGATGTCGATTATCTCGCCCGCCGCTGGCGTCAATCGGGTGTCGGCATACTGCACGTGGCGGCTTGGCACAACGTCGAACCCGATCCCACCCAGGACGCCTACCTCAAAGCGCTCATCGAAGCCTGTCATCGCAACGCCATCCTGGTTTACGCCTGGCTCGAGTTGCCGCACGTCAGCGAAAAATTCTGGGCAGATCATCCCGCCTGGCGTGAGAGGACCGCGGTCGGCCAGGACGCGCAGCTCGATTGGCGCAAGCTCATGAACCTGCAGAACCCCGACTGCCATCGCGAAGTAGCCCGCGAAGTCGGGGCGCTGCTGCAGCGCTTCGATTGGGACGGCGTCAACGTCGCCGAGCTCTACTTCGAATCTCTCGAAGGCGCTTCGAACCCAGCCCGCTTCACTCCCATGAACGACGACGTGCGGCAAGCCTTCAGGCGCACCGCCGGATTCGATCCCAAGCTCTTGTTCGATTCGTCCTCGTCCTACTCCGCCGCCAACAATCCCGGCGGCCTTCGCAAGTTCCTCGATTTCCGCGCCGAGCTCGCCTCCCGCATGCAAGCCGATTGGCTGGATGTCATCGATCGGCTCAAAGTCTCCAAGCCCTATCTCGACGTCGTTCTTACTCACATAGACGATCGCTTCGAGCCTGGCATTCGCGATGAGCTCGGAGCCGATGTCGCGCGCAGCCTTCCCCTGATCCAAGCGCGCAAAAGCACTTTGCTTGTCGAAGATCCCGCCACCCTTTGGAACCTCGGACCTGAACGCTATTCGAAGCTCGCCGGTAAGTACCGCGAACTAACTCCGGATCGCGCGCAGATTGCCGTCGATATCAACGTCGTCGAGCGCTATCAGGACGTCTATCCGACTAAGAAACAAACCGGCATCGAGTTACTCGAGTTAGTACACGAAGCAGCCGCATCGTTCGCCCGCGTCGCCTTATATTTCGAAAACTCGCTAGAAAAGCAAGACCTCGCGCTATTGCCCGTTGCCGCAACTACCGCGACCGCCGCCTTCAAAGGCACGGATCAATTACAAGTCGAGGCGTCGGAACCCACGCGCGTCGCCTGGCAGGGACCGGTCGCGCTCGACGGCAAGCCATGGCCGCTGCAGAGTGACCGGTTTGTGATTGCGCCCTCGGGAAAGCACACGCTCGCCCCGGCGACCAGCCCTTCCCCCGTCACCATCTCGGACTTCAACGGGGACATTCGTTCCGCAACCGCGGCCGCCGGCCGCCTCGACCTTGCCTATACCAGCCGCAGCCGTGCTGTTGCGATGCTCGGCTCTCCCGTTTCAGCCGTCGAGATCGATGGCGCGCCTTTCTGGAAAGCCGGCGCCGACCACCCGCCTTCTGTCCTATTGCCCTCAGGCCAGCACGTCGCTACGTTTTACCGTTAACCCGCCGAGCGCCTGAAACCGCTCGATCATCTCGCCCTCGGCCGCCTCGCTGAGGCTCTTGATGGCATCGCTCACCACTTCGACCCGCGCCCCGGTCTTCAGCAGCCCGAATGCCGCGCACTGGACACAGACTTCGGTCGCCACGCCGTACACGACAAAACGGTCCGCCCTCAGGTTTTCCAGTAACGGACTCAGGTTTGGATTGGAGAAGCAATCGATGGCCTGCTTCTCGACAATGATCTGCGGCGCGTGCTTCGCCTCGCCATCGCTCCCCAAAACCGAGCGCTGATTCAAAAACGTGACAGCCGCTTTCTGCTGGCCGGTCGTGCCCACCACGCAATGCGGTTTCCAGGTCTTGAACTCCGGATCGTCCTCCGCGTGAGCATCCATGGTGGAGATAATCTGAATCCCGTTCGCGGCGGCGAAGTTCGTCAACTCCGCCAGCGTCTTCACGATCGTCTCTGCCCCCGGCACATACAGCGCCCCGGCTGGATAGAGAAAGTCCAGTTGGGTATCGACGTCGAAAAATACGGTTTTCATTAATCCCGCACCAACTGGTACTTGTCTCGAAGATCTTGCGCCATCTGCACCAGCCGCGGGCTGATCTCAACCGGGTATGGGGCCGCGTCCTCAATCGAAAGCAGCGTCTTCGGCAGCGCCGCCATCGCGGATTGCGCGCGCTTCTGCACTGCCTCCAGATCGGGCAGCGCTGCCACCAGCTCGCCGCGGCTGATCACCGGCCGGAGCAACGGCTCGCCTTCGAAGTCGGCGTTGCATTCGCTATACAGCGCCACCACGTCGCAGTGCGGATACCGATAGATCTGTTTCGCGCCCGGCAGCGTGCTCTTCTCGTCGCTGAACTTTGCCGTGTAGTGGGTCTCCCCCTGCCGCTGCAACTCTACCAACTTGTACACGGCCGAGAGCGTAGGCGCGTCGGAGGAAGTGGACAAAGCGGTTCCGACACCGAATGCATCGAAGCAGGAGCGGCATCCCACCAATTCCGCCACCCTCTGCTCATTGAGATCGTTGGTCGCGAATATCTTCGCATCGCGCAGCCCAGCTTCATCCAGCATCCGCCGAACCTGGCGCGACAACGCTACCAGGTCGCCGCTGTCCAGCCGCACTCCCCACAGCGGCGGTCCCAGCCGTATCGCCAGCCGCGCCGCTTCGATCGTGTCGTACGTATCAAGCAGAAACACCGTCGATTCGCCCAGCAGCTCCTGTATCTTGCGGAACGCCTCCTCTTCGGTCGGGAACGCCATGGTCCAGGAGTGCGCCGTGGTCCCAAAGACCGGTATCCCGAACCGCATTCCGGCCTCCGTGTTGCTGGTGCCTGCGCATCCGGCCACGTAAGCCGCCCGTCCCGCCAGCACTCCCGCCGCGGGAGAATGTGCCCGTCTGCTCCCGAACTCCACCACCGGCCGTCCCTCCGCCGCGAGCACGCAGCGTGCCGCCTTCGACGCAATCATCGTCTGGAATGCAAACGTCGAAAGCAAGTACGTCTCGACAAGCTGCGCCTCCAGCAGCGGCGCGCGAACGATCGCGATCGGTTCGTTCGCAAACACCGGCGTCCCTTCCGGCAGCGCGAACAAATCGCCCGTGAAGCGCAGGTCCCGCAGAAACTCGAAAAACTCGGCCGGAACGTTCTCAAAATGGGGCAGCGAGCGCAGATACTCGATCTCTTCCGGGCGGAATTTCAAATCGAACAGATACTCGACCGCCTGCTGCAGTCCAGCCGCCACTAAGAAGTTACGGTGTTCGGGCAGCCGCCGCACCGACAGCTCGAAGGTCGCCACGTCGTTCGTCTTGCCGGCCACGAAGTAGCCGGCCGCCATGGTTAGTTGATAAAGATCGGTATTGAGCGCGGACATGCTGGCCTGGTGTGGGGCACTAGACGCCGCTGCCTATTTCTTGCCGGCAGAAGCCGTCGGCTTAATCGCCTTGCTTGCCTCCAGCATATCGTCTGCGCTCTTTGTATCCACCTGGTAAAGCGACGCCTCGTTCTCACGCCGCGCAATATAGCCGTCCGCGGTCTTGGCGAATTCGGCCTTCTCCACCCGCTTGCCATCGTTCGACGTCACGGTTACCGAGAACGCCGGAGTTGTGAAACCACCGCTCGCGAACTTGGCTGCCGAAAGGTCGCGCAGCTTGTCGATGAAGGCCTGAATCGCAGTCGCATCCATCGTTTGGCCCCCCAGCTTCCAATCGGACCCGCTTCTGAGGTACGTCTTATCGCTCGCGCCCTCTTGCAGCTCGATCTTGGTCGGGTCGGTAAACCCGAAATCGAAAATCTTCTTGTTCCGGAAGTCGTCCAGCGGTTTGTCGATCTCTTTGCCTAGGTCGGCCGACACCTTATAGATGCCGCTCACCACGCTGCTCTTGGCGTAGTAGTCGTCCTTGTTCTTGCGTACCTCTAGACTTTGCGTCCCGGCCGCATCGCTCACCTTAACCGTCCCCACCGGCTGCCCGGAAGCGAATGCCGAATCCGCTTTCTTGCTGGTATCGGCGCTGGCCGAGAGATCCATCTTCGCGTCCGTCAGCTTCCGCAGCAGCTCCTCCACCTGAAAGCTGTCCGCGCGATACGGCCCCGGCTTAATGATCTGCCAGTCATTTTGGTTGTTCTTGCCGAATTCGACGTCGGATTTGCCGGAGACCAGTTCAATTCGCGTCAGCCGGTTCGAATCGAACGTAAGCAGCCGCTTATCGCGCAGGTCGTTCACGCTCTTATCGAGCGAACTTTTGATCGACGAAGAGATCGCGTAAACTTTCGGGTCGGAGTTTGCTCGCGCATACACCAGCGAGCCGGCCGGCACGTCGTCGCCAAGCAAAAGTTGTTGCGACTTCCCGTTCTTCTCATCCACCGTCACCGTCAAGCTGGGATTTGTGAGGCCGTACTGGCTCACATCTTTCGGCTTATCGTCGACCACGTTGTCCGCGCTGACTGGACTCAATATCGACGCCAGACCATTGGCCGCGTCCTGATCGGCCGGCAGCGGTTCGGGAGCGGTAATGGTCCATCTGCCGTTCTGGTTTTGCAGAACCACCGTCGTGCCGTCCTTCTTTTTCAGGTCTATCTCTTTAATCTCCGCCTGCGGAATATCCACCACTTTGGGCGAAGGCGGCACGTTCGATGTCTCGGCCGATTGCGGGTGCCGTTTCGCCCACCAAACTCCCCCGCTGAGAGCGGCCAGCAGAACTGCCGCGATCAGAAGATTGCGTTGCTTCATGCCGCTCTGCGCTTCAAGAAGATGGCAACCCCCACCACGATAATCAGGATCGGAATCGCAATCAGGTCCGTATATGCGAACACGTTCATCTGCCTTTGCGTCGCGTTTAAGCGCCGGTCTTCGGCCTCTTTCGGCCGAATCGAGATCAGATCTTCATCGGAGGAAAGCCAGTTGACCGCGTTCAGCGCCAGGTCCCGATTGGCCTGAAAGCCCAGCATCCCGTTCGTGACAAATCCGGAGTTGCCAACCACCACGAAACGGCCCGGAGCGTTCGGCTTGCCCGTGTTATAAGTGCCCGCAGCCCCAAGCACAAAAGGCCCTTTCTTGTTACTCGGATCGGACGGGTTCACCTCATTGGTATTGAGCTTGGTCGTCGCGATCGCCCGGTCGCTCGTTGAGAACAGCTTGTCCACGGTCGTCTTATCGCCGTTCTTTACCGTCAGCGACCGCGTAACCGGAAACCCGGTGAAGCTGTTCTTCAGGTCAGTCACAATGGGCTGCGATTCGTAGCTGTTCACCAGCGGAATCTCCGGTCCGAAACCGAATAGCTGGCCCATCGGGTTCTCTTCCAAAACCAGGTCCTTGTCGGCGGTAACCCCCCAGCTCTGCAGCAATTCGTCAAGACCGTTATTCTCCGCGACATGTTCTTTCCCGAAATCGAGTGGCGGATCCAGCAGGAACATCACCCGCCCGCCCCCCTCGACGTAGTTCTTGATCGCGCTTACTTCGTTGGCCGTGTAGTCGGCTTGCGGCCCTGCCACCACCAGCACATTGCAGTCGCTTGGAACCGCGGTTTTCTCGACCAGCGTGATGGTTTGCGCCTGGTAGTTATCCCGCTCTAGTAAAGTCTTGAATTGAGACAGTCCGTTGCTGTCCGTATCGTCCAGCGGATGCTCGTGGCTGCCGCTCACGAAGCAGACCTTTCGAACGCCTTTCAGGTCTTTGAGGAACGCGCCGGTAATGCCTTCCTCCGTCAGTGACTTCGCCTCTTCGCGGCGCGGCCCGACATCCACCACAGCCGTTCCCGTATAGCGAACCCCATAAGAACGGGCAAGCGTAGGCTGTTTGAGATTGTCAATGTACTGTATGTGGACTTTCGGCGAGAGATTCTTATAGCGGTCCAGCATGCCCCGCGCTTGCGCGAAGTTACTCGCTTTATCGATGTAAGTAATCGTGGCGTCGCCCTTCAGATTCTTGACCAGCTTCTGAGTTTCCTGCGAAAGGGTAAATCGCTTGTTACTGGTGGTGTCGACACTCTTGTTATACCGGTTGCCCAGCCAGTTGACCAATACCAGAATCGCGATCACCACGATGGTGTAGAGCATCGACGTCGCGCCGTAGCGTGCTTGCCGCGCCGCGACGGTGTCTCGCGAAGCCCGGGGCTTCGTTGTCGTATTTTCAGTGTTCGGCTCCGCCACTTATGACCTCCACCGTAACGATTCGAGCGACCGGGCCGTTAGAAACAAACCAAAGAAAATCATAGACAGGTAGTAAATCAAGTCCTTAGTATCGATAACCCCGCGCGAAAAGCTATCCATGTGGCTGACAATCGACAAGTAATTCAGAACCTGCACGGTGTCCGAGTTCCCGAACGACGTCGTCCAGTTCAGAATCCAGAGCACCAGCGCCAGCGCGAAGCCGATAGCGCCGGCCACGATCTGATTGCGCGTCAGCGTCGAGATGAACGTGCCGAACGCCAGCAGACAGGCGCCTTGCAGCAAGATCCCTAAGAAGCCGGTGGCCACCGGCTTCCAGTCCGGATTCCCGTAGAGGAACAGAAATGAGTAATCCGCCAGCAGCACCACCAGCAGCGCTCCGTACATAAGTACCGCGGACAGCCATTTGCCGATGATGACTTCAAGATCGTGGACCGGCGAGGTGACCAGAAGTTCGATCGTCCCTTGCCGTTTCTCTTCCGCGAACAGCCGCATGCTGATGAGCGGAATCAGGAACAGCCCAACCACCGCCATATTCGAAAACAAAGGCGCAATCACCTGCTCGTTGACGTTCATCGGGAATGTTTGCCCGCTCATTTGGCCTTCGAGCGAAGCGCGCATGAAGGCCGCGCTGATCAGATAAGTGAATGTGCCGCTCAGAAACGCAAAGATAGTCAGCAGCACCCAGGCAATGGGAGAGACGAAATAGGCGTAAAGCTCGCGTCGGCAGATTGTCCAGATATTTCTCACAACTTCCCTTCCATAGCCGCTGGCCCGGGCGCCGGAACCGCGGGATGCGAGCCAGTCAATTCCAGGAAGACTTCTTCCAGGCTGAGCGTCGTCGATTTCAGCTCCAGCAAGTTCCAACCCGCGTGCACCACCGCGCGCGCCAGGTCGCCGCGTACATTCGCTCCGGCCACATTTTCGACTTCGAAAACGAACCGGTCGCCCGGAGCGGCCCGGTCCGCAACTTTGCTCACCCCGGCCACTTGCTCCAGCACTTGCTTCACGGCAGGCCCATCGGCCCTTCCCGCCGTGTCTACTTGTAACTGAACGGCGCCCCCGACTCCGGCGCGAGCCTTCAAATTTTCAACCGAATCCGTCGCGACCAGCCTGCCCCGGTCGATAATGATGACCTTCTCGCATACCGCCTCCACTTCCGGCAGGATGTGCGTGCTTAGCACGATCGTGTGCTCGCCCGAGAGATTCTTAATCAACTCGCGCGTCTCGTTGATCTGCTTCGGGTCCAGGCCCGAAGTGGGCTCATCCAGGATCAGGACGTCGGGATTATGAATGATCGCCTGCGCCAGGCCGACCCGCTGCCGGTATCCTTTCGATAGCTTGGAGATCAGTTTTGACTTCGCATCCGCGACCGCGCAGCGTTCCATCACCGTCTGTGTGCGGGTCTTGATCTCGGCGCCCGGAACGTTCTTCAAACGCGCTACGAAGTTCAGATAATCTTCCACGCTCATCTCGGGATAGAGCGGCGGCGCTTCGGGCAGATATCCAATACGCTTCTTCACCTCGAACGGCTGTTCGAACACGTCGAACCCGGCCACTCGCGCTTTGCCTTCGGTAGGCGGCAGAAAGCACGTGAGGATGCGCATGGTGGTGGTCTTGCCGGCGCCATTCGGGCCCAGAAAGCCGACAATGTCGCCCTTTTCCACCGAGAACGAAATGTTGTTCACGGCGACATGACGCGCGTACTTCTTCGATAGATTTTCAACCTGAATCATATGGTTAGAGACACCAGACCGGGCTCGCGAAACCCAGGAGCCGGTCGCCAAACGCAGATGCGCTTGAATTCACTAGGATAGTGAACCCGGAAAACCGCTGTCAATTGAGACGAACCGGAAACGCGATCGTTAGGATACGGGCACTCAATCACTGGACTGCTACTGTCACTCACCGGATCGCTTCGCTCAGGCACTCAAGCCCAAGCCGATAATTTGAAATCCTGCATCCACAAATAATATGTTTCCTGTAACTCCGCGTCCTAGATCGCTCGCCAGAAACACAGCCGTGTCGGCCACTTCGGCAGGATCCGTATTCTTGCGCATCGGCGCCGCCGCGGCGACATCTTCCAGCACTTTCGAAAAGTCTTTGATGCCGCGCGCCGAAGCCGTCTTGACGGGGCCCGCGGAAATGGCGTTCACTCGAATCTTCGAAGCGCCGAGCTCGCTGGCAAGATACCGGACGCAAGCCTCCAGCGCCGCTTTCGCTACACCCATTACATTATAATTTCGAACCACGCGCGTCGACCCGAGATAGGTCAACGTTGTCAGCGAACCGCCATTAGTCATAAGCGGAGCAACCGCGCGGCAGAGCGCCACCAACGAATAGGCGCTCACCTCTTGAGCCAGCAGATACCCATCGCGGCTGGTTTCGACGAATGGCCGGCTCAGATCCTCGCGATTCGCGAACGCAATGCTATGTACCACCGCATCGAGCACCGGCGAAGACTTTCTAAGTTCGGATACAAGAGCTTCGAGGTCATCCTCTTTCGTCACGTCGCAACTGACAATCTTAGATGCTTTGAGCTCGGCTCCCAGCTCTTCTACCGTTTGCCGCTGGCGCTCGCCTTGATAGGTGAGCGTCAATGACGCGCCTTCACGGACAAAAGCCGAGGCGATGGCGTAGGCCAAGCTCCATTTGTTGGCCACGCCAAGGACCAGGGCCGTCTTGCCGGCGAGCAGATTTGGCATGAAAGGGTCATTGTAACGTGCTGCGTAAAGTTTGTCCCTACAGGGTTTGTTAGCATGCCATGCAAATGCCTGAAACTCTTGCGCGCGCCCGGACCATTCCATCGAGCTGGTACACCGATGCGGCATTTCTCGAAACTGAGAAAGAACAGGTCTTCTGGCGCAACTGGCAGCCCGTCGGCCATGCTTCCAAAGTGGCGCAACCGGGATGCTATCTGGCGGCCGACATCGTGGGCGAGCCGTGCGCCGTCGTGCGCGGCGCCGACGGTACTTTGCGTGCGTTTTCCAACGTGTGCCGGCACAGAGCGTCCATCATTCTCGAAGGCCATGGCTGCGCGAAGTCGCTGCGCTGCCCCTATCACAACTGGACCTATTCGCTCGACGGAAAGCTGCTGGCCGCGCCCGAGTTCGAGGGAGTGGAGGATTGGCAGCCAAGCGATGTGCGGCTACCGGAGATGCGCGTCGAGGAATGGGGCCCGTTCGTGTTTGTAAATCTGGATTCGCAAGCGCCTGACTTAAGCAGCGTAATGGGCGATATTCCGGAACAGGTGGCCGCGATCGGTTGTCCCATCAACCAATTGCACTTGTCACATCGAAAGGACTATCTCATTCGTTGTAACTGGAAAGTCTATATCGATAATTATTTGGAAGGGTATCATCTTCCCGCGGCGCACCCATCTCTCTTCCGGGAGCTGGATTACAGCGCGTACCGGGTAGATACGTTTCGTTATTACTCTTCTCAGTACGCGCCCATCCGCCCTCCGCGCCCCGGCCGCGGTGAAGCCAGGCGATATTCCGGAAACGAAGCCGGCAACCGGGCACTGTATTTCTGGATTTTCCCGAATTTTATGCTGAACGTGTATCCGGATAACCTCAGCAGCAATATCATCCTGCCGGTAGGTCACGATCAGACACTGACCATCTTCGAATGGTTCACCTACCGGACTGGCGAGCAGGCGGCCGAAGTGGCACCGGAAACCGTCGCCTTCAGCGACGAGATCCAGCAGGAAGATATTAAGATCTGTGAGAACGTACAGAAAGGGCTCGCGTCACGCACTTACGATCGCGGCCGCTATTCTGTAAAGCGCGAGAACGGCGTGCACCATTTCCATTGCTTGATGGAAGAGTTTGTAAATGGGATGCACAGCAACCCACCCCACTAACTCCCCTCACCCAGGCGTCTTCACCCCATCCTGCAACATCTGCACCGCTTTCTCTAATCTCCTCGCGCGCGTCTCCTCTTTTTTCGCTTCCGTAATCCAGCGGCAGTATTCCCGCCGATGCGTGTAACTCAGCCGCTCGAACGCAGCCAGCACGCCTGCCTTCTTCATCGCCGCTTGGAAGGGCGCCGGCGCCTCGACCGCCCGCTCTTCTTCATCTTTCCAAAGCTCGACCGAAACCGTATCGCCCACGCCCTTACCCGTCTCCTCGCGAATCGCCTTCAGCATCGGCAGCATGTGCTGCGGCGCGCCATACTTGATGAGCGATCCCGTATACGGCACCCCGTTGAACGTCGCCTTAACAGGCACCTTGCCTCGCGTGCCGAATTCCGTTTCCACCTCGTAGGGAAACACGACGTAAGCCCCTCCGCCATCGCCCGCTTGAATCTTGCCTTTAAATCTGTATTTCTTCATGGCTCAGCTCTCTGTAGCGTGTCACACATCGCTGCACTTGTGGCAGAATGCTTGGGTGCTCCAACGGCTGACCGAGCGCAAAGAATGGAAGTTCTTTGGCGTCCTTCCGAAGGCCAGCACGGGCCTGGCCGCCGCCTGGTGGATAGCGCTGTTGCTGCGCGGACTTCTGCCTGCTGCGTTCGCCATCGCCATGGGCGTGCTCATCGCCGCCATTCGCAACGGTAGTGCTCTTGCCGGTCCGCTGGCGCTGGTCGGCGCGATTTTTATTCTGCTGCAAATACTCAGCCCCATTCATAACGTAGTCAGCTCGAACCTCGGCGACCGCACGGCCGCCTGGCTGTATGACCGGCTCACCGAAGCCTGCGTGCGCCCGCCGGGCATCGGGCACCTCGAAGATCCGACGCTCGCCAGCGACATCACCGTCGCCCGCGACTTCGATCTCGGTATGACCGGCCCGCCACTCGCGATCTCCATGGATTTCATCGCCAATGGCATGGTGGAGATGATCGGCGGCCTCGCCTCCGCTTTGGTCCTGGCCCGCTACGCATGGTGGGCGCCCATTGTCCTCGCGGGCGCCTGGCTGGCAACCCACTGGCTCTTGCGCGAAAGCGCGATCTGGTTCGACCGCAACACGGAAGAGGTCCGCGGCGCGCAACGCGACGCCGACTACGCCTATCGCCTCGCCGTCGATCCGCCTGCCAGCAAGGAGCTGCGGCTATTCGGCCTCGCCGGCTGGACCATCGATCGTTTCATCAACCGCCGCATTCGCCTGCATGAGCTGCAGTACGCGGCCACTCGCCTGCGCGAACGCCCCGTGATCTGGAGCCTCCTCCTGGTGGTTGCCGCCAACGTTTTAGTCTTCTGGTCGCTCGCCAGCGCCGCCGCTGGCAACCGCATCAGTCTCGGCGAAGCGGTCACCTATGTGCAAAGCGCAGTGGGCGTGTCGATGATCGCATTCGGCGGATTCACTTGGGCGCTCGACGGCGCCTCCGCTCCTGTTGCCGCCGTGCTGCGCCTGGGAGACGCGATGCGTCGCGTGGGCGCGCTGCCCCTCGGCCAACGCTCTGCGAACGGAAAACCCGCGCGCGAGATTCGTCTCCGCGATGTGACGTTTGCCTACCCGTCGGGCGGCTCTGCTGCTGCTGCTCCGCCCTTGCGCGGTCCCCATCAGCCAACGCCGGCTCCCACTCGCATGGCGGCCGACCGGTCTGCCGCCGCCGCTATACCCGTGCTCGAGCATTTCGATCTCACGATTCCCGCCGGCTCGTCGCTTGCCATCGTGGGACAGAACGGCGCCGGCAAAACCACCATTGCGAAGCTATTGTGCCGCCTGTACGATCCGCAGTCCGGCGCCATCGAAATCGACGGCGTGGACCTTCGCGAGTTCGACTTAGCATCGTGGCGCTCGCGTGTCGCCGCCGTGTTCCAGGATTTTATTCGCCTGGAGCTGCCCATGCGCGACAACGTCGCCCCGTCCGGTGCGCCGGACGAAATGATCTACGCAGCGCTGGCATCGGCAGGCGCCACCAATCTGGCCGCTCTCGACACTGTGCTCGCGCGCGGATACACCGGCGGAACCGATCTGTCGGGCGGCCAGTGGCAGCGCGTCGCGCTCGCCCGCGCGTTAGCCGCTGTCAAGCTGGGCGCAGGCGTCGTGCTGCTCGACGAGCCCACCGCGCAACTCGACGTCCGGGGAGAAGCCGAGATCTTCGAGCGCCTGCTCGCCGCTACCCGGCAGTGCACAACCATTTTGATCTCCCATCGCTTTTCAACGGTTCGCCACGCGGACCGCATCTGCGTGCTCGAGCACGGCCGCGTCATCGAGCTGGGGACGCATGAGGAGCTGATGGCTCTCGGCGGCCGCTACCGCACCATGTTCGATCTCCAGGCGCAGCGCTTCGCCGAGCCGGAGGAGGAGGGCGTGACCTATGACGTCCTCTAACGTCCAGAGCCCCGCGATCGAGCCGCTGCCGCCCACGCTCTCCTCCATGTGGCGGCTCTGCAAGCTCGGCTATCGCCACGAACCGCGTTTAATGGCGGGTTCGCTCGCGCTCTCGCAGTTGGCGGCGTTGCCGGATGCGCTGCTGGCCTTGTGGCTGATGCTGCTCGGTGAAGGCGTGGTTCAGCACCGGCCCGGCCTCATACAGGGCGCCGCCGTCGGCCTGGCACTATCGGCCGCGGCAACTTGGTTTCTTCGCACCGTCAGCACCCGTTTGCAGCGCCGCTTCCGCGACAAGGTGACCATTGCGCTCGAATCGCACGTAGCGCAACTGCAGGCGACCATCGCCACCGTCGCGCATCAGGAGCGCCCCGAATACCTCGACCGCCTTTCCATGCTGCGCAACCAGGTCTTCGTGCTCGACCACATGTATGTCTCGCTGTTTTCCACGCTCGGTTGGATGCTGCGCCTCGCCGTCACCATGGCGCTGCTCGCCTCCATTCATCCGGCGCTTCTGCTCTTGGCCGTGTTCGCCGTGCCCACCGTGCTGACCTCTTCGTGGCGCCCGGCCATCGAGCGAACGGCGCAGGAGCGCGGCGCGCAAGCCAGCCGGTTGTCGCGCCACCTGTTCACTCTCGCCACTACCGCATCGCCGGGGAAAGATGTGCGCGTGACGGGTATCGGAGAGCGCCTCATCCGGGAGCGCCGCGCCGCTTGGCAGCGTTGGTATTCCCCAATTGCGTCCGCTCGCTGGGCGTCGGCCTGGTGGCATGCGCTCGCATGGGCGGTTTTCGGCTGCGGGTATGTGGGCGCCGTCGTGTTCGTTTCCGTAGCGCTCCGCGCGCCCGCCGCCTCCGTCCTGTTGGTGCTCGCTGCCGGTGCACGGCTCTCGGCCTACATCGGCGCCACCGTTGGCGAGATCGGTTTCTTGCGCGGCTTCTGGGCGGATGGCTCGCGGCGGCTGGCCTGGCTCGAAGATTACGCTGCCTCCGTCGCTGCTGCAGGCGATTCGCCGCTGCCTTCCGTGCTCCGGCGCGGCATCACGCTGGAGCATGTTTCGTTTTCTTACCCCGGCACATCGCGCGTAGTGCTGGAGGACGTGTCCCTCACGCTGCCCGCGGGAGCCGTGATCGCAATCGTCGGCGAGAACGGGGCGGGCAAGACGACGCTCGTGAAGCTGCTCTCGAAGCTCTACGAGCCGTCGTCGGGTTCCATCCTGGTCGATGACACTCCTCTCGCTCGCGTTCGTGCCGCCGAATGGCGGGCGCGCCTCGCCGGCGCCTTCCAGGATTTTTTCCGCTTTGAATTCAGGGCCAGGCAAACCGTCGGCCTCGGCGATGTCGCGCGGCTCGACGACGAGCCTGCGGTCGTCACCGCGGTCGATCGCGCCGGCGCCTCCGATGTGATCGCGCGGCTCGCCTCGGGCCTCGATACTCAACTGGGTCCCACCTGGCCGAGCGGCGTAGATCTGTCCTTCGGGCAGTGGCAAAAACTCGCTCTGGCGCGTGGATTTATGCGCGATGAGCCGCTGCTGCTGGTGCTCGACGAACCCACCGCCGCCCTCGACGCCGAAACGGAACATGCGCTCTTCGAGCGCTATGCCGCCGCCGCCCGCACCGGGAAAACCGCCAGCGGCAGAATCACCATCCTGGTTTCGCACCGTTTCTCCACCGTCCGCATGGCGGATTTGATCGTGGTTCTCGATGGCGCTCGCTTGGTCGAGGTAGGCACGCACGAGGAGCTGATGGCGAAGCGCGGCCCATACTCGGAGCTGTACTCCATCCAAGCCGCTGCCTACCGGTGAATCGGGTGGCGAGGCTCCATACGGCGTCGCCAGGACCCCTAGCGCTTCTTGTCCGTCACGTACACGAACTCCAGGAATTCCACTGTTCTTGCCGCCCACCCCTTGCTCCGCGGATACTGCGCCGACACATGGACCAGCAGTACGTCTCCGTTCTTCGCGGTCGCCGGAACCTGCCCCGTGATTTCGAGTTGCGCCTGCTCGTCTCCCCCGCGCGGCGACAGTAGCCACTCGCCCTTCTCGCCCCGCTTTACCTCGATGCCGCGTACGCCCTTCACCGTCTGCCGCAGATCCACCGTCTTCACGCTCTGCAGCACGCCCGGCATTAGATACAGCGGCTGATTGCTCTTCGCGCCCACCGCCTGCAGCGTGTCTGCAATCTTCGCCACAGCCGGCGTCTTCAGAATCTCCGTCGGCACGTGCTTCGCATTGATTCCCAGAATAATCGGCTCCTCGAAGCGAATCGGCAGCCGGCCCAGCCCAATCCCGAAGTGGAATGCACCTCCCATCAGCGCGAACATCGAGTCGGTATTCCGCCACGCCGAGCACTCGTGCGTCATCGAGTAGCCCGGGTTCGGAATCTCGAGCGCGCTCGTCGCATCCACCGTGCATCCCGTCGCTGGACTGTACAGGCTCACCACCGCGCATAAATGCTCGCCTTCCGGCGCGCTCGTGAACGGCGCCGATGCATTCACTGTCACCGTCGACCCTGCGGGAATGTTCACCGTCTGCGGCGTTCCCACCAGCGAGCCATTCGTGCCCACTCCGCCCGGAATCGCCCAGAAGGTCACCACCACTCCGTTTGCCTCCGCCGGCCCGTCGTTATGCACGTTCGCCGAAAACCCGTAGTTCGTCGAAGGCTCCAGCAGCGTATCCCAGCGTCCTCCCGGCAAACCGCCGATCGGCACCGGCTGGCTAGTCGAGAGATCCGTCAGGATGATATCCGGGCTCTGGTATCCACCCAGGATGTATACGCTTTCAAGCCCCGCGAGCCCGCTCAGAATCTCCATTCCGTTCGGCGATCCCAGCCCGGTCACCGCATCCCATCCCGGCCCGGTCGGATATCCCGGAATCCCGCCATTGCTGTTATTGGCCGGCGCGCTCGCCAGTTGCGGATATGCCGGGTCCGCCCACAGCGGATTGATCGGATTAAACGCGCCCGGCCCCAGCGTGTACAGCGTCGGATTGGCAAATCCGATATTGAATCCCGCATTCGAGTTCAACACCGCGATGAGTCCCGCCCAGAACGGCGACGATGCGCTGGTTCCGTTGCCAACCTGTGCGCCCGGCACGCCGCCCAGAGAGATCCCGGAAAACCCCGTGCGAACGTTGGCGTTGGCCGCCACATCCGGCACCCCGCGTCCCGTTGTGTTGAACGGCGCGGGCGGCGTCACCGTCGAAGGATTCGGCGCCGTAATCCCGGGGTTGATCGAATTCGGAACCCCCGCGCTCGCCTGGTAAGAAGGCGCCGCGAAGTAATCGCTCACCCCGCCGCCGCTCGTCCCCCACGGATACGTGGCTTCCTCAAGCGGCGCATTCCACGGAAACTCTATCGGCAGCGGCGTCGCAGAGCCGCTCGGCTGATACTGCCCCAGCGTCGTTCCGCCCACCCCCAGTACCCAAGGATCGCTCGCTGGATACTGCACATGCGCATATCCGTCTCCCTGCGTCGGGTCGCCAATCTGGCTGCCCACCCCGCAGCTCGATCCGAAATCGCCCGTCGCGATGCAGATCGTTGGCCCGTTCACCAGAATCGTCGCATCCTGGAATGCCTGCGAGACCGCATCCAGCAACGCCGTCGTCACTCCTCCGTACAGCGCTAGTCCGTCCGGATCGTCGCCCCCCGAAATGAAATAGCTCGACGAAAGCACCGACGGCGGATTCACTCCCGCCGGAAAATCTCCCCCCTCCGGATGCAGCACCCGCCCGATCATGTCCACCCAGCCCATCTGTGAATCCTGGAGGAAATAGCAGGCCAGGTTCGCTCCCGCCGCCGCCAGGCCGGCGATCGCCAAATCCTGCATCGTCTCCCCGTCCAGGTTGAAGTAGACAGTTGTCCCTAGGGGAATTGCCGTCAGGAATCCGGCCACCCAAGACTGAGTTCCCGGATCCCAGGCCTGGGTCGTTATGGTCGTTGCCGTCGCCGCGGTCACCTGCAGATAGTAAGTGCTCCCGCTGTAGTTGTACTGTGCAATCGAACCACTCGGCGTGCTGCCGAGAGCGGCGAAGGTCAGCGTATTGCCGCCCATGGCCGCGGCTGTCGTCGTCGTCTGTTGCGCCCCCAGATTCGGAACGCCGTCCACCGCAATTGGATACACCGTCGGCACGGTCACGCCGGCAGCGCTGAACGTCTGCGTGATATCGCTCTGCACATATCCCACGCCTCCTCCCGCCGAAACAATCCCGATCGTTTGTCCGCCAATCGCAGCGCCGGGCAGCGGGAAGTTGTACTCCGACGCCGCCTGCGCCACGCTGATCAGGTTCGTAATCGGCGTGTCGCCGGGCAGCCCGTTCCTGCCGCCGATCGGCCGGTCGTCCAACCCGAAGACGCCCACAATGCTCTCGGCCAGCTCCTTGGGCACATGGATAAACCCAGCGCGTCCGCGATACCTTCGGGCCCGCGGCGGCGGTCCCGGTCTCCGTTGCGGCGCGGGCGGCAGTTCGTACCGTTTGAAGCTCACCCCGAAGGCCTTCGAAAACTGCGCAGCCGTTCCCTCCACCACCACGTGCCGGCGTCCCGCGTGAACCTTCTTCACCGTAAGCCCGTTCTTCTTCGCAAACTCCTCGACCGCCTGAATCTCCTGCGGATGCGCGCCGTGTGCTTCCGTAAACTCCTCGTGAGAGAGCCGCGCCCGCTTCCTGGGCGGTGTCTTCGAGAAGTAGTCGAAGTCGGGCAGCGCGGGGCCGTCCGTGCGCCGGCGCAGCACGATCGTCACCGAAAACTTCTCCTTCCCATCCACCTCGCCCGCCGCCTTTGCTTTGCGCGGCGTGTTGCGCTCGCTGCCCTTCAGTTGCACATAACCTTCGGGAATAAGATGTTTATCGTCTCTGGCTGCCACAGTCCTCGGCCCTTTCAGCGGAATCGGTTCAGCCTATAGTGAGTCTTTCCGCGAAACCGTTTCAACCAACTACGGCGCGTCCGGGATCGTTGCGCAGTCCGCGGCAATCACGCGCTGCGCCCGATAGCGCTCGAAGATGGCCCATCCGAGGGCGGCCAGAAGCACCGTGCCGCCCAGCACTTTGGCTTCGAAGATCGGTGCGGAAGCAGTCTCCGGCGGCGGCAGGAAGCAGAGCGCGATGGCGATCAGCGTCACCGCCAGGCCCGAGAACGACGCCATCCGGTTCGCGAACCGGAATCCCGCGCCGAAAATGTACACGAACGGAATGAACGTCGCGATCACCGTCATATCTACCATGATTTGATAGGCCGCGCGCACGGTTTCGCCGAGCTGCGCCATCATCAGGAACAGCGTCGCGCCTATCACTTGCACCAGTAGCGATACATACGGTGTGCGCCAGCGCTTATGCAGGCGCGCGAAGGCCGGCGGCAAATAATGGTCCAGGCCGATCACATACGGCAGGCGCGTGTTGCCCGCAATCCACGCGTCCACTTGCCCCGCCACCGCCAGCCCCAGCATGGCCGCCAGCGCCACCGCAACGAAAGGAACTCCCAGCTTCGCAGCGCCTGCGGCGGCCGTTTGCGCCAGTCCCGTCATCGGGCTGATCTGTTCCGGCTTTAGCAAGACCAGCAGAGCCGCCGTGCACACAATGTAGAACAGCGTGCAGCCGATGCCGCTGATGACGGCAGCGCGCGGCAGGTCGCGCCGCGGATTGCGGATCTCGCCGCTCACGATAGGCGCTAGCTCCAGGCCCACAAACGCGAACGCGATTTGCGACCAGAAGTTCAGCGTATCGAGCGAGGGGTGTGGAAGCAGGTCCCAATGGCCCGTGACGGAGCCGAAGCGAACCCCCGCCACCGCGGCCATCGCGCAAAGCACGCCTCCGATGATGAAAGTGGAGCTACCGCCGAGCGCCCACAGCCACTTCGCGATCTTCAACCCGAAGAAATTGCTCAGGAAGGCGATCCAGAGAACCATTAGCGTGGCGGGCAGCGCAAACGCGCGCTCTTCGGCAAAGCGCTGCCCGGAGGCCCCGAACACATACGCCGTCATGCCCACGCCCGCCATCAATAACGATGGGGGATAGAAGATGTTCGAGACGAAATACGACCACGCGCAAAGAAACGCGTGCCGGTCGCCGAACGCTTGCTTCGTCCAGATGTACATGCTGCCTTGTTCGGGAAAGCGTTCGGAGAGCCGCGCAATCACGAGCGCCGACGGAAGAAAGAAGAACAGCGCCGCAACGATCCACAACAGAAACGAACCGGAACCGGCATGCGCCGCGGCGGCCACCCAGCGCAAGCTGATAATCGCGCAGATATTGAAGAAGATCAGGTCGCGCAGGCGTAACTCGCGGCGCGGCCGAGCGGCGGGCTCTGGCGCGGGACCCACCGGAGTGGACATGCATCCGCCAGCGTACAACGTTCTACGTGTCCGGGCCCTCGTAGATGGTGGCCAACAGGTTGTCCTTTGCGTGCCCCGCCAGCCGGGCGATGCGCACCGCCTGCTCCTCCATAGATACCATCTCCCGCGGCGGCGGCTTCTGCGCTACCGCCTGTCGATGCTTCTCGACGCCTTGCTCCCACTCGCCCAAAATGTTGAGCGCGTCGCCTTCGGTCGCAAGCCGCCAATGCAGATACCGGGCGTCTTTCGCTTGACGGCAATGCTCCAGGATTTGCCGCGCTAACTGCTGCGCATCCTCCAGCGCCGCGCCGAAGTTGCCTTCCTGAGCCAGCACCAGGAAAGCGAGATTGATGCCGTGATAGTAGGCCTGATCGTGGTCGGGCGGAGTCGCGGCTCTCGCTTGCTCATACGCCTGCCGGTAGAGATCGCGCGCGGCCTGGTAATCGTTCTCGCTGCGCGTCACCAGCCAACGCCGCTTCAATCGCCCCGCCAGCACCCCCAGCGCGTCGGTGCCGCGCGGCTGGCGGCTGCGCAGTAACTCGATCGCATCCTCCCGGCGGCCCACCTGATCGAGCGCAATGGCCAGTTGCACGCTGCCGGAGTCGTCCAGACCCTGCGGCATCGCCTTGCCCGCAGGCCAGAACTGCTGAACCAGCTTCTGGAATTCCCCGGATTCCACCGCCACCCTCGCCGAATCGCGGCCTGCCGCGCCCGACGTGAAGCCCTCGCGCAGCACCGTCACCGTAGGGTCGTTCCCCGAAGCCACATCCAGCATGCTGACGTGATTGCCGGGCACCACGCGCCGCAACGCCTCCGGGAACGGCAGAATGGACGATTCCGGAGGAACGAACTGGTCGATTTCCCCCGCCGTGGCCAGAAACCGGAAGCCGGCCTGTGTGTCCAGGTTCAGGCCCGTCCAGCGCTTGCGCAGATCCGTGATGAACGGGCTCTTATCGCGCATGTTCTCCACCTGCTGCTTGAGGAACGACAGTTTGTCGGCTTTCGCCAGCCCCGCGCTGGGAGTGCCGAATAGAAAAACGTGGCTCAAACGCTGCCGGAGATCGTCGCGCGTGGTCAGCGCTTGCTGCGCCACCAGGCCGCCCATGCTATGTGCCACGAACGCCAGCGCCTTGTAGCCTCTCAGCTCGTTGATGCTTTTGGTATAGAGCATGTCGGCGATGATCGAAATGCTGGCGTCGGCGCTCCAGAACCCAAGCAGGTCGAAGCGGCGGTTGCTTTCATAGCCGAAACCGTACAAGTCCCAATTCGCTAGGCTGGGACGCAAAAATTCAGGGATCCTGCCCCAGGTTTTTCGCCAATCGCCTGTGAAGCCGTGAATGAAAACAATCGCGGCATCGTTGTTCGTCGCCGAGCCGCCGTCTAGTCTGCCGAAGTGGAGCCGCTTTTCTGCCATCGCAACCATCGATTATCCACGTTACGCGTGACGAATGCCAAGTCGCGCCTGGCGAATGCCAATTTTTCTCTTCCTACAAGCTGGCCTTTTCCGGAGCCGAGGGCACGTCCGAGGGAAAAGCCTTGAGGCGGAGAATGCACCAGGCCAGCACTGCCAAATCGAGCAACAGCAGAACCAGGCCCATCAGATCGCTGGCCGAGGCAGGGATGAGCGCGCGGATGAACTCGGCCAGGCAACTTACAATCTCGAGCGACAAAGCAAGCATGAAGAAGATGATCCAGACCAAAGTGTTGTGCGCGATGGCGAGCTTGTTGCTGCGAATGAACCGGTGCATGAACCAGAGAAAGGCTGCGCACGCCGAGGCGGAACCGGTCAGCAGGAAAACGCCCAGAAACGCCGGCATGATCGAATTGCCGCTCGGGTCGGCGGGTTCGATGGTCAAGCCGAGCAGCAGCGCGCACACGCAGGTGATGAACAGCCCGGAGACCAGCCGGATCATCTGCAAACGGCGGAGCTTTGCCACCAGCGGCTTGCTTTCTTCGAAAACATCCCAGGCCGCGAGAGGGTAAAGCGCTGCGAAAAAGAACAGCGAATATATGAAGACCTGGCCCGCTTCGGGCGTCTCCCAGCCCAGATACCAGGAAACCGCGTCGAAAAAGAGGTTCAGGACGCAGTACAGGGTGATGAACGCGTACACGCGGTGCAGTTTGAGTGCGAGCACCCGGAGCAGCAGCAGTCCTTCCCCGACCGTCATCGCCATTTGGAGCCATTCGATGGCATGCTTCAACATTCGCTACAGACTATTTGAACGTATTAGCTGCGAAGGCCCATCAGCCATCCTTTCGCCCGGCCATTCCACAAGAATCCGAATGGGCCATTGGCGCGTCTAAAGAGTGTAAGGAAAGACCTCAAAGGAGGTTAAAAGATGTTCAAGAAAATCGGCTTTTTGGTGCTTCTTCTAGCGGCGGCGGTGATGCTGATGAGCCCGGCTCCCGCCCAGGCGGCTGTGGTCGGGTTCGGGGTAGGTGTCGGACCGGGTTACTACGGCGGAGCCTATCCGTATGCTTATGCGCCTTACCCCTATGCTTATGACTACGGGTACTACGGCTACCCGTACTACTACGGCTACGGTTACCCGTACTACTATCCGTACGTCGGATTCGGCTATTGGGGCGGCGGCTGGGGCCGCGGTTGGTACGGCCGTGGCTACGGCTACCGCGGCGGATACGGCTACGGTGGTCACGGCTACGGATACGGCGCCCGAGGGTACTCAGGCGGTCGCGGCTTTGCCGGCGGCGGCTTCGCCCGTGGCGGCTTTGCCCGTGGCGGTGGCGGCGGTGCTCGTGGCAGCTTTGGTGGCGGCCACGGTGGCGGCGGACACAGATAAGCCAACCACACGCAACTGGTTCAACAGGCTCCCTCGGTCAGGCGATCGGGGAGCCTGTTTGCATTTTGAAGCTACGCCTCCGCCCCGGGCGGGCCGTCAATTGTTCAGGACGGCGTACCGCCCCTGAAAATTCACCGTAGCGGAAGTGAGATTCTTGACCAGAATCCAATAGGTGAGCGTGCTCCCCGATAACTGAGTCGACACCGTCCATTGGACCTGCTCGCCGGTAGCGGTGCTCGTCGGCAGCATCGTCCAGGCGACATCCCAGGAGGCCGGCCAACCAAATGTGTAGTAATTAATCGATTGATTTGGAGTCAACGATCCCGTAAATTGCGTACCGAACAGCATGTATCCTCCTTCAGAGTGTTCGCATAAGCTGCAACAACATGAAAATTCTGCGGCCCCGCCGGAGCGTGATTACCGCCACTGGCTCCCGCCTTAGGTTTGTGTCGCGGACTTGAGTGCGGGCGCTTCCCCCGCATTCACGCTGGCGCCTGCTCGGGCGCTTACAGCCCCGCCGGACGGATTTGCGCCCGGTGCTGCGCCGGCGCTCACCGGCGCGCTGGTGGATGCTGCCGCTGCTCCGGAAGATCCGCCTGCCTGAGCGGCGCCGGCATTCACTGGGGCCGCTGTTCCCCCGAGCGGAGCTGGGGATTGCTGCGTGCCGGAGCTGGCCGTCGTCGCCGCTCCGGAGCCGCTGTCGTCTTCGATAATGATTCGCATTCAGTTCTCCTCTGCCCTGCCGAAATCGCCTGGCGCGCTCGCGCGCCGGACTTTCAAAGGTTCAAAATTGCGTAGCGCCCTTCGAAGTCGATCGTCGCCGAACTCAGATTCGTCACCAGTATCCAGTAAGTGATGCTGGTCCCCGATAACTGCGTCGACACCGTCCAACCGATCTGCGCCGCGCCCCCAGTGCTGGTCGGCATCATCTGCCACAAGACATCCCATGCGGTAGACCAGCCAAACGTGTAGTAATTGATCGACTGGTTCGGAGCCAGTGTTCCGGTAAACTGCGTTCCTAGGTACATAAATTCTCCTCCTGCTCAGGCAACACCAAGAACGGTGTAGCGTCCTTGGATACTGACGGCCGCGCCGGTCAGATTCGTCACAGCGATCCAATAAGTCACGTAAGCGCCCGAAGCTCGTTGAATTTCAACCGTCCATTTGACTTCCTCCGCGCTTGCGGCCGTAGTGGGAACAATTTCCCAAACTACGAACAGGTATTCGGGCCAGTTAAAGGTGTAGAAGTTCACCGTCTGGTTCGCCGCCAGTGTGTATGTAAATTGCGTTCCCGAATAAGGATACGCGGCATTCGGCCAATTAGGAATAATGCATTGGCCGGCATTGTTAGACCAATAAGACTGAACCGTAACTCCATTCAGAGTTCCCGATGTGCCTTCGCATACGTCGGCGATCTCGCACCACCCGCCGCCCGAGCAGGTCCCGGCAACGCCAAGGATTGCGCTCCCTTCCGGGTCCGTAGCCGACTCTACTAACTCGTGCGACAGCACGTTTGTGACGTAACTCAGAGTCCCGTTGTTTGTCACCCAGCCGAAATGTATCCGGTTGCCGCTGCCGTCCGTGTAGTAAGTGTGCTCGCCGATCACGCCCCCGTTTGTATCATTGACTCCCTGCGGCATAATCACGAAATACAGATTCTGCTTTGCCGCATCGAGCCCCGGAACAGTCCCGGCCGAGATCAGGCCCTTGATGAGATTAGCAACGTCGGAATCGTTGAACGGGTTGGGCGGGTTAGAGCTGGTCACCACCACGGACCCCAGCAGGTGGCCGCGTCCAATGCTGCGGTACTCGGCCAGGCCGGTCATAAACGGGCCGGCAAAGATCTGCTGTACCGCGGAAGTTACTTGCCCGGAAGTGGGTGTCAGATTAGAACCCCACGCGCTGCCCCAATAAATCAGTTGTAGCCGGGCAATCTCAATCACCGCGCCGCCATTGTCGGTGAACTTATTCGCTCCCCCGCCGCGTGGTTCGCTGAACGGTCCCGGAACGAGCTCGGCTCCATCCGAGCCGATCTTCGTAACGACGCCGCCCGTCCCTAACTGTAGTCCTGAATCCTGCTCCGGGCTCTCCTGCCGGAGCATTCCCGCATTTATCGTGATAGGCTGCATTGTAAGTTACCTCCAGCCGAGAAAGTTTCCGCCATATAGACTCCCTTCGAATTAGGCGCTCGAATTCGTCTTTCACGCTACTAGTGATACTTACCTTGCGGCCGTTACAATCTATGAGGCGAAGGATGCGAAATCTTCAACGCGCGCTCCTGCCCAGCTACCCGCGCTGGCAAGCGATCCAGCCCTGCGCAGCCGAACCGCGCCGGCCTCATGCGATCTCGTCCCCGTGAAATGGGCATGACCATGCCCGTCATGGCGCCCAATCCCGAATTCATCGCCCCCGTCGACGCAACCGGAGCCGGACGCGAACCCGGTTGGCGGAGGCTTTTGCTTTCGCGTCCCCGGCATGATTCAATAGAGTGATCGGCCCTTCTTGCGTTACCGCGCAGGCCGATCCCCCAAACCTGACTTCACCATTAGGAGATAACCCTGCAGCAAGCAGTTCTCGCCCTGGAAGACGGAACCATCTTCGAGGGTGCCAGCTTTGGTGCGCCCGTGCGCCGGACGGGCGAAGTCGTGTTCAATACCGCCATTACCGGTTATCAGGAGATCTTCACAGATCCCTCCTACTGCGGGCAAATCGTGGTGCTCACAAATCCGCAGATCGGCAACTACGGAGCCAATCAGGCGGATTGCGAGGCGGACGCGCCGCACATCGAAGGTTTAGTAGTGCGCGAGATTTCACCCGTTGCAAGCAACTGGCGCGCCGACGATAAGGCCGAACACTTTCTTGCCAAGCACGGCATCCCGGTGATCGCTGAGGTGGATACGCGCAAGTTGGTGCGCCTGCTGCGCGAGCGCGGCGCGATGCGCGGCATCGTCGCAGTCGGAGAGCACAACCCCGGCGAATTGATCCAGGCTGCGCGCAGTGCCCCGGCCATGACCGGGCAGAACCTGGTCGCGCGCGTATCCACCGCCACGAGCTACGAATGGACGCGCGGCGTGGAGCCGGTCTCGGTTTCCGACGTTGCGGCCGCGGGCGAATCGCCGCAGTTTCACGTCGTCGCCTTCGACTACGGAATCAAGCGCAACATACTCCGCCACTTGGTGCAAATCGGTTCGCGCGTGACCGTGGTTCCGGCCGGCACGGGCAGCGCTGAGGTGCTCGCGTTGAAACCGGATGGCGTTTTCTTGTCCAATGGACCCGGCGACCCCGAGCCGCTCGAACGGCAGTCGAGCGAAGTAAGAAAGCTGGTCGGAAAAGTGCCCGTATTCGGCATCTGCTTAGGCCACCAGATACTCGGGCTGGCGTTGGGCGGCAAAACGTATAAGTTGAAGTTCGGGCATCACGGCGCGAATCATCCGGTGTTGAACCGGAGCACGGGCAAAGTGGAGATCACCTCCCAGAACCATGGTTTCTGCGTGGACCCGGATTCATTGCGCGACCGCGACGTCGAGATTACGCACCTCAACTTGAACGACGGCACGGTCGAAGGCTTGCGGCATCGCAGCGAGCCGGTGTTCTGCGTGCAGTATCATCCTGAAGCGGCGCCTGGGCCGCACGACTCGCATTATCTGTTCCGGGATTTCGCCGCGATGATGAAGGAAAGCAAGTAAGCGATGCCCAGGCGAACCGATCTGAAGCGCATCATGATCATCGGCTCCGGGCCGATCGTGATCGGCCAGGCGTGCGAGTTCGACTATTCGGGCGCGCAGGCCTGCAAGGCGCTGCGCCAGGAAGGTTTCGAGGTGATCTTGATCAACTCGAATCCGGCGACCATCATGACCGATCCGGAGTTAGCCGACCGCACCTATGTGGAACCGCTCAATGTGGCCTTCGCAGCGGAGGTCATTCGGAAGGAGCGGCCGGATGCACTGCTTTCTACCGTCGGCGGCCAGACGGCCCTGAATCTGGCGGTGGAACTAGCCGAGTCGGGTGTGCTCGAGCAATACGGCGTCGAGCTGATCGGCGCCAAAATCGACGCCATCAAAAAGGCCGAAGACCGCCTGTTGTTCAAGGATGCGATGCGCAAGATCGGGCTCGACATGACCCAATCGCAGTTGGTGAACAACGTGGACGCGGGGCTCAAGTTTGCCGGGCGCATCGGATATCCCATCATTCTGCGCCCCAGCTTTACGCTGGGTGGAACCGGCGGCGGCATCGCCTATAACAGCGAAGAGCTCATGGAAATTCTGGAGCGCGGTATCGATCTGTCGCCTGTGCACGAGGTGCTGGTAGAAGAAAGCGTGCTCGGCTGGAAGGAGTTCGAGCTGGAGGTCATGCGCGACCTCGCGGGCAACGGAATCATCGTCTGCTCCATCGAAAACTTCGATCCCATGGGCGTGCATACCGGCGACTCGATCACCGTCGCGCCCGCCCAAACCTTGACCGACCGCGAATACCAGGTGATGCGCGACGCCGCGCTGCGCTGCTTGAACGAGATCGGCGTAGACACCGGCGGATCGAACGTGCAGTTTGCGATCAACACGGAAAACGGACGCATGGTCATCGTGGAGATGAATCCGCGCGTCTCGCGCAGCTCGGCGCTTGCTTCCAAGGCGACCGGCTTCCCCATCGCCAAAATCGCCGCGAAGCTGGCGGTCGGCTATCGCCTCGACGAGATCGACAACGACATCACCCGTAAAACCCCCGCGTGCTTCGAACCCACCATCGATTACGTGGTGGTGAAAATTCCGCGCTGGCAATTCGAAAAATTCCCCGGCGCGGAACCGGTGCTCGGCACCCAGATGAAGTCGGTCGGCGAGGTGATGTCGATCGGGCGCACCTTCAAACAGGCCCTGGGCAAGGGTATGCGCAGCCTCGAAACCGGCAAGGCATCCGGCGCCAGTAACTTGGATGCTGCGCTCATTCCGAAGCGGCTGATCACGCCCAACCCGGAGCGCCTCGAATATGTCCGATTTGCCTTCGCGCAGAACTACACCGTCGAACAGGTGCACGAGATGACCAGCATCGACCGCTGGTTCCTCGAACAGGTGCGCGAGATCGTCACGCTCGAGCAATCGCTGCGCGGCCGGAAGCTGGAGTCGATCACGGCGCGTGAGTTTCGCAAAGCGAAGCGAGATGGCTTGGGCGACCGCCAGATGGGAGAGCTGCTGGGCGCAAATCCGATGGACGTGCGCGAAGCGCGCAAGCGGCTCGGCGTGCGCGCCGTATTCAATCGCGTAGACACCTGCGCAGCCGAATTCGAAAGCTTCACGCCCTATCTCTACTCGAGCTACGAGTCCGAAGACGAAGCCGCGCCCTCCTCCCGCAAGAAGGTCATGATTTTGGGCAGCGGGCCCAACCGCATCGGGCAGGGAATCGAGTTCGATTACTGCTGCTGCCATGCCTCCTTCGCCCTGCAGGATTTCGGAGTCGAATCGATCATGGTCAACTGCAATCCCGAGACCGTATCGACCGACTACGACACCAGCGACCGTCTATACTTCGAGCCGCTCACCCAGGAAGAGGTTCTCAATATTTACGAAGTGGAGAAGCCGGACGGCGTCATCGTGCAGTTCGGCGGACAGACGCCGCTGAACCTCGCGATGCCCCTGAAGAAACTGGGCCTGCCGATTATCGGGACGGATCCGGCCAACATCGACTTGGCGGAAGACCGCAAGCTGTTTGGACGGCTGCTCGAAGAGCTTGCCATCCCGGCGCCGGCGCACGGCACGGCGACCACGTTGGAAGAAGCGGTGGACGCCGCTCGCCGCCTGGGCTTCCCGGTGCTGGTGCGGCCCAGTTACGTGCTCGGCGGGCGCGCCATGGCCATTGCCTATAACGAAGAGACCGTGCGGCGCTACATGCAGGAAGCCGCCGGCTTCTCGGTCAATCGCCCGGTGCTGATCGACCGCTTTCTCGAAGATGCAACCGAAGTGGACGTGGACGCCCTGTGCGATGGCGAGAATGTCCTCATTGCCGGCATCATGGAGCACATCGAAGAAGCGGGCGTGCATTCGGGCGACAGCTCATGCGTGCTGCCCGCGTATTCCATTCCCGCCGCCACTCTGCAGACCATCGAAGAGTACACCGCGAAGCTGGCGCGCGCGCTCAACGTGATTGGCCTGATGAACGTCCAGTATGCCATCCAGCGCGGCCAGGTTTACGTGCTGGAGGTGAATCCACGCGCCTCGCGAACGGTGCCGTTTGTGAGTAAAGCCACCGGCGTGCCGCTGGCCAAAATCGCCGTCGGATTGATGCTCGGCAAGTCGCTCCAGGAATTCAGGCATTTGACCGCCGGCATCGTCAACGGCGCTCTGCCGGTCGCTAGCTCCTTTGTCAAAAGCCCGGTCTTTCCGTTTGCCAAGTTCCCCGGTGTCGATCCGGCCTTGGGTCCCGAGATGAGATCGACCGGCGAAGTCATGGGCGTCGGCGAGAGTTTCGGCGAGGCCTTCGCCAAGGCCCAGCTCGCCGCGGGGTCGCCGATTCCCGATTCCGGCGCGCTCTTCATCAGCGTGAACGATCGCGATAAGCCGCTGGCTGTCGAAGTGGCGCGCAAGTTCCGCGAATTCGGCTTCGAGTTGTTCGCCACCCGCGGAACCGCGGCCGCGCTCCGGGCGGCGGGGCTGCCATCGAAGACCGTGTTCAAGGTAAACGAGGGGCGTCCGAACGCCGTAGACGTGCTCAAAGCCGGCAAGCTCAACCTGGTGATTTACACCACCACCGGCAGCCATTCGTTTCCCGACGAGCAGACGATTCGCCGCAACGCCGTCACCTATCGAGTGCCCTGCATCACTACCATGAGCGGCGCGAAAGCCGCGGCCGAGGCGATCGCCTCGCGCCGGCGCGACCCCATCCGCGTCTGGAGCCTCCAGGAACTGCACGCCCGAGAAGTGGTCCAGGCATCGGGGGCTTAGGTCATACTAATCACAAGACAGTCCGCCAGATGAACGGAACAGTCCAAAGCCTGTTAACGGAGTTAAGGTCCGAGCTGGAGAAACTATACGGTGAACGGCTTCGGGGTCTTTACCTCTATGGTTCTTACGCCCGAGGTGAGCAGCAGTGGGACTCCGATCTGGACGTGCTCATCGTGCTTGACCGCATCGACTCCTATGGAGCCGAGATCAGCCGCACAGGCGAGTTTGTCGCGCGCCTCTCTCTCGATTTCGGAGCTAGCATTAGCCGGGTATTCGTCTCCGAAGACGCGTGGTGCCGCGGTACTGGTTCCTTTCTTGCCAATGTGCGTGAAGAGGGCATTGCCGCTTGAAAGCGGATACTGCCCGGCTGCTGAAGAAAGCTACGCGCGCCATCCATGCGGCAGAGTTGCTGCTCGATTGCGGCGACGCCGATTTCGCCATCGGACGCGCCTACTATGCGATGTTCTACGCGGCGACTGCGCTGCTTGAGGAACACGGATTCCGCGTGCGCAAGCACAGCGCCGTGCATGCACTTTTCGGGAACACTTCACCAAGACAGGGCGTCTCGACTCCAAATTTCACCGTTGGCTCCTGGACGCCTTTGACAGCCGCCTCGAAGCCGACTACAGCTTCGAGGCGCACACAACCACTGAAGAGACTGCTGTCGTGATTGCCCAAGCGCAAGAATTTCTGACCAACGTAAATACTCTGCTGAACGAGGATCTTCCATGAAACATCGTCTTGGGGCGCTGACCCTGTTCGCATTCGCATCCTTCCTTCTCACCGCGCAAGACGCGCCCAAACAGCCAACCATTCCGCCTCCCGAGGCGCTGGTCTTAGATGACGTTCCTGACATCCCCGCCTCGCTCGCCGAGACCGCCGGCCGCTATGCCGATTACCGCTCGGCTCTTCCCGCGGACTGGCATCCCACGCGCCGCGAGATGCTGATTAACACGCGCTTCGGCAATACCAATCAACTCCACTTAGTCAAGATGCCCGGTGGCGCGCGGCAGCAGCTTACCTTTTTCAAGGAGCCCGTGAACGCCAGCTCCTATCATCCAAACGGCGGTGACTATATCGTGTTTTCGAAAGACGTGGGCGGCGGCGAATGGTACCAGTTATTCCGCTACGATCTCTCGACCGGCGACAGCACCCTGCTCACCGACGGCAAATCGCGCAACGTGCTGGGCCCGTGGTCGACCAGTGGCGACCGGATCGCCTATATCTCGACGCGCCGAACCGGCCAGGACACCGATCTGTGGGTCATGAATCCGTCCGACCCGAAAACGGATCGCCTGCTGACCCAACTCTCGGGCGGCGGATGGCAGCCCGTCGACTGGTCTCCGGACGATAAAACAATTCTGCTGCAGGAAGGCATTTCCGTCAATGAGAGCTACCTGTGGCTAGTGAATACGGCAACCGGCGAGAGGACCGCGCTCACCCCGCGCCGTCCCGGCCAGCAAGTTGCCTATGACGACGCGCGCTTCAGCAAAGACGGCAAGGGAGTCTACGTCACCACCGATCAAGGAGCGGAATTCCTGCGCCTGGTCTATCTGGATTTCGCGGCCCGGCAGACCAAAGCGTTGACCGGGGACATTCCCTGGGACGTAAACGAGTTCGCGCTCTCTTACGACGGCAAGACGATTGCGTTAGTCACCGATGAAGACGGCCTGGCCCGGCTGCACTTACTGGACACCGCCACCGGGCGGGAATTGCCGGTCCCGAAGCTGCCCGCGGGCGTCATCGGTTCGCTCGCCTGGCGCCGGAATAATCGCGATCTGGCATTCGCACTTACCTCCGCCAAGTCTCCTTACGACTGCTATTCGGTCAATATCGAGACTGGAAAGCTAGACCGCTGGACCACTAGCGAAACAGCCGTCCATGCGGATTCCTTCGCCGATGCGGACTTGATTCGCTGGAAGAGTTTCGACGGTAAGACAATTTCGGGCTTTCTATACAAACCCCCAGCCAGGTTTTCCGGAAGGCGGCCAGTCCTGATCGACATCCACGGCGGCCCGGAGGGACAGACGCGGCCCAATTTCCTGGGACGCTCCAATTACTACGTGAACGAGCTCGGCATTGCCGTGATAACTCCCAATGTGCGTGGGTCGGTGGGCTACGGCAAAACCTTTTCGAAGCTCGACAACGGCTTCCATCGCGAGGACTCCTACAAAGATATCGATGCGCTGATAGATTGGATCGCCACTCGTCCGGACCTCGATGCGAATCGTATCGCCGTGACGGGCGGAAGCTACGGCGGGCACATGACGCTCGCCATTTCTACCTTCTATAGCGGCCGCATCCGCTGCTCCATCGACGTAGTCGGCATGTCCAACTTAGTAACCTTCCTCGAGCACACGGAGGCCTACCGGCGTGACTTGCGGCGCGTCGAATATGGCGATGAGCGCGACCCGAAAATGCGCGCATTTCTCGAAAAGATCGCGCCCATGAACAACATCGAGAAGATTCAGAAACCGATGCTGGTGGTCGCCGGCAAAAACGATCCCCGCGTGCCGGTGAGCGAATCGGATCAGATCGTGGCGGCTCTCAAGAAGCAAGGGACGCCCGTTTGGTACATCGTTGCCAAAGACGAAGGGCATGGCTACCGCAAGAAGGACAACGCAGATTTTCAGTTCTACGCGTCAGTGGCATTCTTGCAGAAGTACTTGCTGAACGCGGGCTCGGATGCGGACGCTCCTAATGCCGGTGCCGGAGCGAAATAGGTCTTGTAAACGGGATAAACTCCTGCATGAAGTTATAGGCGGCATCAGCGCCCAGGCCGATAAAGCCTCTCTTGAAGCCCTCGCCGACCGACCCCGTGCTTCTCGGCTGCCAGACGTTTACGAATTGACCGGCGCCGAAGTCGCTGAACACGCGCGCGTAGGCAAACGAAGCCGCGCCGTCGTCTTGTTTGCAGACGATCACCTGCTTCAGCGCGTTTAGCGCGCGCTGCTTCATGCTCTTGTCTTCCGACGGGAAGTAACGCGGGTCTTCGCGAAACGCCGACTCCAGCACAAAGGCGAAAGTTTGCCGCGAAAGATTGCCGGCGAACGCCGAGCCATAGCGCTCCGCGAAGCCGCCGACTCCTTCGCCCCATTCGTGTGGCGAATCCAACCCCTGGCCGACCGCCGCGCTGATAAACGACCCCACGAATCCCCTCAGACCGAAGCTCTGGATCACCCGGTACTCGAATTTGTCGCGCACGCTGAAGGGCGGCGCAGATTGCGTGTCGGGGATTTGCAGCGCCTGGGGCGGCGCGCCCGGTTGCTGCACTTGGCCCGGTTGCGGACGTCCCGCGTGCTGCTGCGTGGTTGGCTGTGAGGTCGACGGCTGCTGTGACGTTTGGTCCTGCTGCGATTGAGCAAGCAGCGGGAAAGCGAGCGCAAGAAGTCCCACGAGCCCAACGGCTAAGGAATTCTGTGCGAAACCACGCGTTTGAGCTTTGCGCATTTCGTGCCTTGTCCATAAGTAGCACGCTAACTTCCAAGCTCTCATTTCAGGCGGGCTTACGCATGGAACCGTCGTGAAACTCAGCAGTTTCTTGCTGCGCCGCCGAATACAAGCTACATCTCGGGGTCCTGAAATAGGCGTATCCCGGCGATGCCCTCCGCGCCCGCATGCATGCACTCCGCCGCATTGTCCCAGTTCACGCCGCCCAGCGCGAAAACTGGCTTGCCCAGCCGGCAGGCAACCTTAAGCGCGTCGAGGCCGATAGCCGCGCCTTTGCCCGGCGAGTCGAAAATGGGACCGAACGTGACGAAATTGGCGCTACATTGCCGAATTTCCTCGAGCGTATGGCACGAGCGCGCCACCACCAGCCCGGAAAGCGTCTTCTGAGGCGCATCGGCGGGCAAATGGACCCCATCGGCTCCCGTGGCCAGCGCGATATCGGCTCGCGTGTTGACCAGAATCTTGGGCGGTACATGCTTGCGCATTTCGTGATCGCGCGCCTCCAGCACCGCCAGCGTAAATTCAAACAGCTCGCGCGCAGTGAGGTCTTTTTCGCGGATCTGGATGAAGTCGACCCCCAGATGCATCTGGTCGCGGATAACCTCGAGCAGCGGGCGAAAGCCGCCGACCGCTTTCCGATCGGTAATGTAATAACGTTTCAAGCGAGGAAGCGCACAGGGCGTTTGGTGCCCGTTGTGCGCGGTCAGATCACGAGCGCACAGGGCGTTTGGCGCCCGTTGTGCGCGCTTAGAGGAAGTATACAGCAGAAGGCGGAATCCTAATAGCTAGGCGGTCTTCTCCGCGCAGCTCCTCGAACTCCGATTCGCTTACGAAAGCCGCCACGTCGTGCTCGAACACAGCCCGCACCCCCCGCGAAGAGGCGCTCCACCTGGCCAGCCGCAGCAAAACTTCGTTGCCCGCGCGCCGTGCCGCCGGAGCCCGAACGCGCATCTCCGATTGGCGCACGCAAAGCAAGCCGCTATCGCCGATCAAATGCCCCGGCAGGTAAGACCCTTCGATCTCCTGCTCGAAAACCGTCAGGCGGCTGGTGCCGCGGCCCGGATCGAGCGACGCAATGGTCGCCGGAAGTAAGTTGTAAATGCCGAGCGCGCGCGCGATCTCGATCGTTGCCGGCCGCGCAATCACGCTGCTGGCCGCGCCCGATTGCAGCACGCGGCCGCGCTCCAGCAGATAGACGCAATCGGCCAATTCCAGGCATTCCTCCAGGTCGTGCGTAACCAGCACGATCGGTATGTCCAACCGCCGCCGCGTTTCGCGCAAAACATCATAGAAAGCCCGCCGCAAGCGCACCTCCAGCCCCCGCGTCGGCTCGTCGAGCAGCAGCAGCCGCGGTTCGCTCACCAGTATCCGCGCCAGCGCCGCGCGCTGTTTTTGGCCGCCGGAAAGTTGCGCAGGCTTTCGCGACGCCAAGTCGCCCAGCTCGAACGCCTCCAGCAGCTCCTGAATGCGGCGGCGCCGATGCAAGGCCGGGACTTTCCCGGAGCGCGCAGCCGACGCCGCAAAGCGTAGGTTGTCGCGCACGCTCATGTGAGGAAACAAGGCGTGGTCCTGGAAAATGTAGCCGCAGCGGCGGCGCTGTGGCGAGAGATGAATGTGCGTCGCGGCATCGAACAGCAGTTCGTCGTCCACCAGAATGCGGCCCTCGTCCGGACGTGCGAAGCCGGCCAGGCAATTCAGAAGCAGCGTTTTGCCCCCGCCGCTGGCCCCCGAAAGTACCGTCACCTCCGGCCCGGCGCAGAAGTGAACGTTCAGCTCAAACGCTTCCGAGTCGCGGCCCGCCGCGAAGCGCTTAATCAGCCGGGCGTCAACACTATTTGCCAGCGCCGCCATCCTTAAGCAGCGGCATTCGAACGAGGCGTGCGCGTCGCCGGTTCCACTGGGGAAGAGAGATGCGCGGCCGGCCATAGCAACGCCAGCGCCGTGCACGAGACCACCAGCACCAGTACGCGCGCCAGCTTGCCGTTGCCGCTTTCCACCGCATCGTAGATGGCGACCGAGAGCGTTTGCGTCCGCCCCGGTATGTTGCCCGCCACCATAATGGTGACCCCGAAATCGCCCAGCGAGCGCGCGAAGCTCAGCGTCGCCAGCGAGCTGAGACCGCGCCGCGCCAGCGGCAGCGTCACCCGCCAGAACGTCCGCCACTCCGACGCGCCCAGGCTGTGTGCGGCCCATTCGTAACGATAATCGACCGATTCCAGAATCGCCCGCGCCGCCTTGATGTAAATCGGCGCCGAGTGCAGAAACGCCGCCACCACCGCCGCTTGCCAGGTGAAAACCAGCGGCTCCCCAAATACCGCTTCATAGACGTGGCCGAGCGGCGAAGCGCGGCCGGCCAGCACCAGCAAGTAGTAGCCGAGCACCGTCGGCGGCAGCACCAGCGGCAGCGTAATCAACGAATCCAGCAGGTTTTTTCCGCGGAACGATTTGTGCGAAAGCAGGTAAGCGATGAAGGTGCCGGCCGTCAGTACGAAGGCTGTGGCCAGGCAAGCGACGCGCAGGCTCAGCCACAGCGGGAACCAATCGATAGCCATTCGCTTCCGAGGGATTGTAGCATCCGCTCTCCACGCATGCGCCGGCCGGCGCCTCACGCTACAATGAAGGTTCGGCCTAAGGTTCGCCTAAATGGCGTTCGTGTGGAAGGTGGTGAGTTTTAGTTGGCAGAAGTCCATCTCCAGGATGGGGAAACGCTTGAAAGCGCGTTGCGCCGTTTCAAGCGCAAAGTACAACAGGAAGATATCGTAAAGGAAATCAAGCGCCACTCCTTCTATTTGAAGCCGGGCGAGAAGCGCCGCACCAAGGAAGCGCTGGCGCGAAAACGCAATCGCAAGAAGCGACCCCGCGATATCGAATAGCCTCGTTTCGCAGGTAACTCGTAAGTGAAAGGCCCGCCGGTCCGATAGGATCGAGCGGGCTTTGCTTTCCCGTGGGCGCGATTTTGAGTTACTGCGGCCGGCCGCGGTAGCCGGGCTGCTCCTGCGTGTAACCGGCCGGGATCGAGAACTTCGAATCGTCCACCGGTCCCGCCACGAAATGCGAGGATTCCGTCTCCATCTTCAGCAGCGGGGCGCTGGGATCGCCGCCCGTCGGCATCATAGGTGAGGCGACTCCGCTCACCGCAATCTCGCTCCGCGCGGGATAACCGTTCAGCTTCATCATCTCGCGATAGGCCGCGTTGATCCCGGCGCCCGCCGCTCCCATGCCCGGCGAACCGGCGAATGCATAAGCGAATTTCTGCGAGAACCGCTTATAGAAATCGCTGAGTTCGTGCATATTCGCGTCCGCCTCGATCAACCAGGAGTCCACTTTGACGACCATCTGCCCATTGGCGCCCGACGATTTCGCCGTCAGCGTCAACACCGTCTCGGTGGCCGTCTTGCCGTCGATCATCGCCGTTTGTCCGGGGTTGTCGACCGCGACGTTGAATTGCGGATCGCCCCCCGCCTGCCCGTGATTCATGCGCTGCTGCATCTCTTCCATCCGCTGGCGAATCTCGTCGAAGGTTTGCGTGGTATACGTGTGCGTCGTATTGTTGATGTTCGTAATGGTGCCCGCGTCCAGGTCCGTGATGGTGGACGTAGACGCGCCGATGCGCGCCATCTTCGAGCCCTTGACGTAGACCGTGTAGGTCTGGTCCTGAAACGCGTTTGCAAACGCGCCGCCTTTGCGGCCCAACATCGGGTTGTTAGCCATGCGACGCATCATTTCTATCATCGACCCGCCAGTGAACTTCACGGTTTGGTCGAATGTGACGTCAGCGAGCAGCGAGGTTGCAGCGACGGCCGTTAGCAGGCCGATGCGAATAGAAGAGTGCAAGGTGGTAATGCCTCCATCGGCAAGTGTAGTCGATTTGCAGCAATCGGCTCAACTGGTCACAGGGGAAGCCCGAAGCTGATGCTGATCGCTTCGTCGACAAGGTTCATTGTCGCCGCCTCGGCGGACCCGAGCCGCTTCACAAGACGACGCCGGTCCACGGTGCGAACCTGATTGAGCAGCGCCACGGAAGTGCTGGACAGGCCCGTCTGGGCGCTAGCGGAAAGGAGCACATGCACCGGAGAAATAGGCATCCGCACCGTGGAAGTGATCGGCGCGACAATCGTCGTGCTGCCGAATTCGTTGCCCACGTCATTCTGCACCACGAGAGCCGGCCGCGTTTTCCTGATTTCCCGGCCTATAGCCGGGTCGAGCGCCGTGAGATAGATTTCCCCGCGCCGCGGCCACGCTTCTGATTTGCTTCTTCCTCGATGTGTCGCCATGATTCAGAATCCACGGCCGCCCAATCCTCGCTCACCCCTTCCTCGAGATCGCGATCGCGAAGCGAGCACTGCTTCAATTGTTCACGCAGGGCCTCCGCACTGCGGGTAGCTACGTAATGCCGTACTGCCTGATCGATCAACTTGCTCCGCCCGCCCCGCTGCGCCAGCCGATCGAGCGTGCGGATTGTGGATTCAGGTAGCGTAATGTTGATCCGGTGGGTCACAACCGCGCTTGGGCTCATACACATTATATACACATCGAGTGCGCGCCAAGTAGAGGCAGGAAGGCGGCGGAACTGCGGCAGATAAGTAAAAAAGCCGCCGAACCCTGCGGCCCGGCGGCTCTTCACTCAGTAGATAAACGTCGCTCCCTAATCCCCCATCGCGCCCACTTCTTCGCGCTTCTCGGCTTCCGCCGGCTTAGGCGCCGAGGCCAGCAGCCCATCCAGCGGCACAAATCCGCCTTCCGGTTTCTTCTCGCCCAGCACGTGCTCCCGGTAAAGCCGCATCATCTTCTCGTTCTCAATCTTCTTCTTCAGCGCTTCGTCGCGCGCGCGCATCTTCTCTTCGCGCGCATTCTTGGCGATGCCCTTCACTTCCAGATCGTGCTGCCGGTCAGCCTTCACGTGCTCTTCCACCAGCACCAGGTTGTGCTCCTTGCTCGCCAGCGGCACGCTCTTATTGCCTGCGAAGATCTCGTGCCGCCCGTGCTCGTCGTACCACTTCGTCAGCGTCGCCGTCATGTGCATCTTCTCAATAATGTTCCGCCAACCCACCCCCGTGTTATACGCGCAGAACGAAATTTCCCCTTCCTGCGTCGCATACGGAATGATGCATTGCTCGGTACGCCGGAAATCGTAGTTGAACAGGTCCTGGAACCACATGCCCGCGATGAACAGGAAATTCCAACGGTCGGCGCGGCGTTTCTCGATATCGGCCCGCGTGCGGTCGCCCGTCACCTTGCCGTAAGCGCCCGTCTCCGCCTTCTTGCTCATGCCGAAGCATTTGTCGAACTTCGCAACCAGATCCGTCAGCTTGAAGTGCTTCGGCGCCTTAAACGGATTGTAGTTGCGCAGCAGCGAGAGCGTCACGCCGGCCACCGAGAGGAACCGCCCACGCGCCGCGTCGTTGATCCGCGCAATGTCTTTCGCAAGCTGGTCGGCATGCAGGAACGCAGTGACCGGAACATACTCCTTGGTCTCCTTGTCGCACATCACCGCCATCCCGATCCCGCAGTTCGGATGGCACCCGCAACTGAGCTGCCCCCAATCGGCACTCGGCCCGTGCACCAGGTCCGCGAAATCTGAAAACGTGCTCATGAAGCTGATCGGGAACCAGTCGCGCACCGGCTCCCCGATGCCGGTCTGATTCTTCACATCGTGCGCCAGATGAGACAGCGTATACCGCTGGGCTTGTCGGCGCTCATCGGTGATCGCTTCGTCGCGGCCGGTGAACGACACCGGCTGGAAAGACAGGAACGGAATCTTCTTCGGATTGTCCAGCGCGAACTGAACCACGTGGCCCACCTGCTCATTGTTGACGCCGTTGAGAATCGTGATGACCGGCACAATGTCCACGCCCGCCGTCCAGAGATTTTCGATCGCGCGCAATTTCACATCGAACAGATTGCCAACCGCGCGATGCGAGTTCGCCGCATTGCCGATGCCGTCGAACTGCAGATACGCGTACCGCAGGCCCGCTTCCGCCGCTTGCTTGGCAAACTCGGGCCGCTTGGCGAATTCAATCCCGTTCGTCGCCGCCTGCACGCTGTTGTAACCCACCTTGCGCGCGTACCGCACGGCATCCAGGAAGTAGGGCGAGAGCGTCGGCTCCCCGCCTGAAAATTGCACCGACATCTGCCGCCGCGGCTTGATCGAAATCGCGTTGTCGAGCAGCGTCTGAATGTCTTCCCAGCTCAGCTCATGCACGAAGCCAACCTGGTTGGCGTCCATGAAACACGGATCGCACATCATGTTGCAGCGGTTCGTAAGATCGATCGTCAAAACCGATCCGCGCCCGTGCTTAATCGTGCTGGTGCCGTGATTGTGCAGCTTGTCGTCATTGTGCGCGCGAATGTCGCGCCCCGGAAAAACGTCTTCCAGGTGCTTCGAAAACGCCGGGTCGATCGACATCAAGTCCTCGAACTCGCCGTGAATCGCGCACTCCTTCACCATCAGGATTTTGCCGTCGCGCTCCACGATCTTGGCCTTGATCTCGCCCACCGGCTGGTTCAGCAGAATCTTGTAGTCCACTTCGCCGTCGACAATGCGCTGCCGGATCTCGGGAATGCACCTCGGGCAAAGCGAGTCCGTTTCGCGCGGCCACCCCAGCGGCGGCTTCGATTTCTGGTAGCTCTTCAGCAGCGGCTTGTCGGACCATTTCGGAGTGAACGACGCCTTCTGATTCACCTGATTCAGCCGGTCGAAAACCTGCCAGGCGGCGTTGGCGCCCACAGTAACCGCTCTTTCGAAGTACTTAACTGGTTTATGCATGATCGATGGTTTAGGCCTGAATACACCCTCAGTATAGGAGGCCGTTAACTCATTGATAAGCAAAAGAAAGCGAACAGCGGCGTTTGACGGTTGGATGGACGATTCCGCGCCTGAAATGCGCCCCCCGCCAAGGCGAACCTCTTGTAGATGAAAGACTTACCTCTGAAAGCGGCTCAAATCCCAACCATCGTGACTTACGATAGCGATCAAGCCTTATGTTCGGCAGCACTGCGCGCGCGCTCGGGTAGTCGGGCCAGGATCTCGGCCTTCATAACCTTTACCTCGGCCGACACGACTTCTTTCACGGTATTTGCGCTGTTTGCAATTTCGCTACGGATCTGTGCACCCTGTGACGCCGCCTCGCCCCTGACCTCCGCGATGCGTGCAGTAAGGTCTGTTTTGACCTCGCTTATGCGCTGACTCAGCGCCTCTCTTACCTCGGTGACACGGGTATTCATGGTATCTATTCGCCCACTCAATTCGTCCCTCACCTGGGTTGCTCTTTTCTCTCCCGCTCTCTGATTGAGCACGTGTGTAACGATGACTGCCGCCACGGTAGTGACTGCACCCAAGATGCCAATTGCTGATGCGTCCATGAACCTAATCGAACGAGCCTACACCCCTTTCTGACGAAATTGTTAGCGTAAGCAGTACTATCCGCAGGTTCACGAAGTTAGTGGATTCCGAATGGAATCTGCTCGATGAATCCTTCGATGTTTGGTTGCGGCGCACTTCGTTACTGGTGCACGACCGCTTTCTTTGCTCGATTTCAGCCAATCGCGCTCCCCTCACCCCACCCGTCTCTCCATCGCCTCCCGGTTATGCGTGCACACTTCGCAATCGCATCCGCCTCTCTCCTTCGGTCTGGGCAAATTCCCCACGCCCGTCGGTCCCACATGCCCCGTCCCGCGCGCCTCTTCGCGCTCGATCACATCCAGCCACGTCTCCACCGTCATCCGCTGCGTCCCCATCCCGCCGCGTTCGAACCGGGCTGCATTCGATCCCGCCGCCCATCGATACTCCTCCGGCACGCCGTGCGGAAAATTCAAGCGCCGATACACCAGGTCCGGCGGCGGATCCATTGCCTGCCCTTCTTTGATCAGCCCCGCGTTCGATGGATACAGCTTCGTCACCGTCCTGCCGTCCTGAATCTCCACCTCGATCCACTGGTCCAGCACCCCCACCTTCCGCATCTTCTTGGGCGCATTTTGCCCTTGGAACAGCGGCCGAGCGCACAGGGCGGTCGGTGCCCGTTGCGCGCGATCAGAAAAGGTCCGCATTTCCGCCGCAACCGGCTTCTTAATTGCGCGCATCGTCTCAGCCTTTTCCTGCTGCAGTTCCTTGCTCGCCTGTTGCACCGCCTCGCGTGCACATCGCTGAACTTCCTCTCGCAACTTGCTCAAATCCAGCTCCTCCTTCAACTTGTCCTTCCGCAATCCCCGCATCGCATAATACGCCCGGTAAAACGACCGCTCGGCCGTCGTCTTGTACCGCAAATACAACTGCATCTGCGCATGCTGCTCGGCCGTCCGCTCCAGCGGATGCCGCTCCGCCAGTTCCGCTTCCGCGTCCATGTACACGCCCTC
>DATASJ010000089.1:0-2872 GCA_036269275.1 Bryobacteraceae bacterium
ACCATCGACGGCGACATCGCCGCCAAGGACTGTCTCATCAGCTACAAGCGCAACGGACGCCTGCTCGCGGTCGCCTCGATCTATCGCGACCTCGCGAGCCTGCGCGCTGAGCTGGCGATGGAGCAGGCCGCGATCTAGTTGAGCGTTTCCGAAGTTCGATCCCAATTTCTCGGAGTCAATGCCCGCTAAGGCGCCTGTGAGGAAATCGCACAAGGATGGGAGCCGTTCCCTCGTCCGCTCGTCCCCGCGGACGCGCATAGGCGTTAAAATAGTCTGGCCATGCATTGATAGCTACGCTTCTTTCGGGGCGGTTCGTGGAGGTGTCGACGGATTGCCGCCTTCGATCGTTGCAGGCAAGCGATCGTTGGCTGCGGAATGATGGCATACAGCAGTGAAGCGACGAGTTGTTTCAGGAGCCGCCAGCGGCCTGGTGGGGTTAGGCGGCCTGGGCCCAGTGGGGAGAGTCCCCGAGCTCGTCAAGGAGCGGCTCGAGCAGAAGGATCATGAGAAGATGAGCCAGAATATAAGGTCTGGCCGAGCGTTCGTCAGTGCCCGGCGGTCCCTTGAGACCGATCAGGCTTTTCAGTCGCTTGAAGCCGAGCTCGATGCGCCATCGCAGGCGATAGAGAGCGAGGATGTCGTCGGTGGTAAACGCCGTGAGTGGGAGCGAGGTCACCAGAATCACCCAGTCTGCCGCAGCGAGCGTCTGTTTGGAGATTTGATGGCCTTCTCGTTGCGCGTCCCGGCGGGCTTTGCGCCGTGCGGCTGCCGCGGCCTCGGGCGACTTCTTGATGGCCACCAAACGCACCGCAAGAGGATCTCCGCCCTTGCGTCCGATGCAGATCGGCCGATCGATCAGTCCGCGTGCCGCTGCCTTGCGCAGCTCGGCGATCAGATCAAGCGGATGACCTTTGGCATCGAGCCAGCAAGCGCTCTTCCAGCCGGCGCGGATGAGCACGTCGGCCCCGGCGTCGAGGACGGTTGCCATGCGATCGGGCTGCAGGTAGGCGCGATCGCCGATGCGGATCTCGCCCTTGACCACCGGTATCCGGTCGAGCCGCTCGCCTTCCTTCTGATCGGTCAGCTCGAAATGGCCGAAACGCTCGCACGGAAGATCGAAGGCACTATGAATGCGCCACAGCTGGTTTCGCTTCTTGGCCGCTGCTCCCGCCTTGGGGACCGCGGTCGCGTCGATGATGCGGATCATGCGGCCCCGGCTTGCCTTGGGCGCAGCGGAAGCCAGCGCTTCACCCACCAACATCGCCAGCCAATCCCCGCACTGACGAAGGCGGTAGAGCAGTGCCACACTGGAGACATCGACCAGACCGACCGAGGTCGCCCACGCGGCGGTCAGCCGCAGGCCTTTCTCGCCAAGACAATACGCCAGAATCAGGCGCAGAAGATCCACCGCACTGTTGATCACACGCGGGCGCCGGAAAGCTTTGGTCTGGCGCGCGCCGGTTTCGAGCCTCTCCGCCCCGCCGAGCCGGGCGACAACGCTCTCCCAATCGTGGTTCACAAGCGATTCGTGAGTCATCCCATGCTAGAATCACATGAGATTCCAGCACGCAACAACTATTTTAACGCCTATGCGCAGCCGCGGGGACCCAGCCTTTGCGTCAAATCAAAGTCTATGGATTTGGCAAAGCCTGGATTCCCGCGGGAGCCTGCCCTCGACCCCGATCGGGGGCTGGAATGAACGGACAATATCCTCACAGGCTCGCAAGCGGGAATCCAGTTCTCTTGGTAAAATGACCGGTTCCCGCATTCGCCGGACAGGCGGACAAGGAAGGCCCGCCATGCGGCTCAAATCAGCAATCTGGGTGGGGGCCTATCTGCGCCGCTGCAACCATGAGGGCGTCTTCGCGGCGGTGCGGCGGCATGGCGCCGAGGAGGCCGGCGCAATCTTCATCAAGCTCAACCGCCTCGACGGCAGCGCGGAGCTGTTCGGCCCGGCGCCGCAGTCCGCCTTCGACGAGGCCCATCCGATCGATCGCGCCTTCAGCCGCTGCCTCAAGGAGCAGCCGGCGCCGGAAGTCAAGATCGAGGAGCGGATCGCGCGCGAGATCCGTTTCGATCCCGATGCCTGGGTGATCGAGATCGAGGACCGCAGCGGCCGCCACTTCCTGGACCGCATTGTGGCGTGAAGGCCGCAGGCCTCCGTGGGGGCGCCCCTATAGCCCGTCGAAGACGGGCGTAAACGCCCTAATGGTGGGCGCCCTCCTCCGGGCGGCCACGAGGGCCGCCGCTTACGTTCTGCGCAAGCGCCACCTCGATCGAGCCGGTTGCGTAGTGTAAGCTCTCGGCCATGAAATGCGAACAGCCGCAACATCGGCAGCCATGGTCCGGAATGGCGAAGCTTTTTCGCCCTGCTGCCATAGTGCTCGTGACATTGTCGTCGCCCACACTCGCGCAGGACATTCGCGGATTGGAAGTCTGCACGGCCGAGAAGCAGATGGAGCGTCGTACCGGATGTCTGCAGGCGAATGTCGACTTTCTTCAGCAAGCGCTGATCAAACTGGCCCGCGAAACCGAAGACAAGATTGCCGCCGCCGATCGCAATCTTGCCGCTGCCCGCGCCGAACTTGCTGCGCTTACATCGACAGTAGAGACGCTAAATAGCGAGCTGGCGCGAATGAAGGCGAAAGCCGAAGTGGACAGCAAAAAGTAGATCGCGCGACTTCCGCTTCTCTCAAACGGACATTCCGCGACGCGGTTGGCACTTACGCTCAGTGCCAATTCCGGATATCGGCTGGCATATTCGATCACCTCGTCGGCGCGGACAAGCAGCGCCAGCGGGACGGCGACGCCAAGCGTCCTGGCGGTTTTGAGGTTGATGATCAGCTCAATTTTGGTAGCCCGCTGGACCGGT
>DATASJ010000090.1:0-1873 GCA_036269275.1 Bryobacteraceae bacterium
AGTCTTGTCTCATGCAAGATGAGCCTGAGGGAGGAATTGGTTTCTCACGCAAGATGAGCCTGAAGGAGCGGTCCGCGATGCTGGGAATTGATCATCAGCTTGCGAACAGGGACCCAGTTGAGCCTGGAGCAGATCCGGGCATTTGTGGAGGGCAGTAGTGAAATCGAATTCAAGGGGCGGAATCGGGAGGAAGTATACGGATGGGTAAATGAGGTCTTGCGGGAGCAGCAATACGAGAAATTGGGGCGTAGTGGGAAGGGCTTGGTCCGAGCCTACATCCAGAAAATGACAGGCTTGAGCCGGGCGCAAACGACCCGTCTGATCGGACAATACGGCCGCGGCGAGGAGGTGAAGCCGAGAGCCTATCGTCGGCACCGGTTTGCGAGCCGCTATACGCGTGCCGACATCGAACTGCTGGCAGGCGTGGATGAGGCCCATGGAACACTGAGTGGGCCGGCAACGCAGAAACTGCTGCAGCGGGCTCGGCACGATTTCCGGGAGACGCGATACGAACGTTTAGCCCAGATATCGGTGGCGCAGTTGTACCGCTTACGGCAGAGCCGACGCTATCGGGAGCAGCACGTCACCTATCAGTCAACCAAACCGACGACGGTGGCGATCGGCGAGCGACGGCGACCGGACCCGAACGGCCGGCCTGGATACTTGCGCGTAGATACCGTTCATCAGGGAGATCTGGAAGGGACCAAGGGTGTGTATCACATCAACGCCGTGGATGAGGTCACCCAATGGCAGGTGGTGGGTGCCACGCCGGTGATCAGCGAAGCCTATCTGATTCCGGTGTTAGAAGCGATGTTGGAGCAGTTTCCGTTTCGCATTCAGGGCTTTCACTCCGACAATGGCAGCGAGTATATCAATCACACGGTGTCGAAGCTGTTAAACAAGCTGCTGATCGAGCAGACCAAATCGCGGCCGCGGCACTCGAACGATAACGGCCTGGCAGAAACCAAGAACGGGGCGGTGGTGAGAAAGCACATGGGGTACGGCTACATCGCGGCGCCGCATGCGGCGGCGATCGAAATGTTCTACGAGGAGCACTTCAATCCGTACCTGAACTTTCACCGGCCGTGTGGAGTGCCGGAACGAGTAAGGAACGACAAGGGTAAGGAAAAGAGAGTGTATCGGTGGTATGCCACGCCGTGGGAGATCTTGCGTCAATTGCCGGACCTGGCGCGAAATCTGAAAGAAGGGGTGACGATTCAGATGTTGGAACAAACGTCGCGCACGAAGACAGACTTGATGGCGGCCGAGGAGATGCAGAAAGCCAAACAGAAGCTGTTTACAGCCATTGGGCAGCGGAGGATTGCTTGAGGCGCTGGGCCGAATTGTTGATGCCGCGCGCAAAAGGCGCGCGCGGTAAGGAACGGGGCGCTGCCCCGGCCCCCGCCAGGAGGGAAACCCTCCTGAGACCTCCCGCCCGCTTTCCCTTCTCTGCGATGATTCAGAACGGTCCTCGCCGTCAAGGGTACGCTCCAGAAAATCTTTTCAAAAGCGGAAAAGATTTTCTTCCGCCGCGCACAAACCGCGCGCCCTTGACTGCTGCGGGCCGTTCCGAAGAACCAACAGTGATAAGGGAAAGCGGGCAAATGCAAAGTCAAAATCAATGCAGCTTCGCGGCGTTCGACCGCCTCCCGTTGGTCGGCCCCGAGTTTCTCATCTCAAACAGAAAGGAGGCCCCGCGGCGGATCGCTTCGCTCCCCGCCTTCAGGCTCATTCTTCAATGAGAAAATGCTCCTACAGTATGCGGACCACCTACAACCTCATCGCCGGACAAAGCGTCGAACGTCTCGCGGCGCTGAGCGATGGCGTCTTTGCCGTGGCCATCACATTGTTAGTTCTCGACCTCAAAGCCCCA
>DATASJ010000091.1:0-411898 GCA_036269275.1 Bryobacteraceae bacterium
TCCGATCTTATAAACGCGCACAACGGGCACCAACGCGCTAAAGCGAAGACGCCCTGTGCGCTTCCGATCTTATAAACGCGCACAACGGGCACCAACGCGCTAAAGCGAAGACGCCCTGTGCGCTCTCAGTGCGTCATGGCGTAGACGATGTAATTCACGCCCACGCGAATGCCGAGCGCCGAGTACTTCTCCGGATACTGCGGCTCGTCGGCCCACTCCCAGGAGTCGCCGATATCCGAGTTGAAGGAGATGGCAACCATTACGCGGCCCTTATCGTCGTAAATACCGCGCCAGCGCGCTACGTAGCCGTCCTTCTTGTGGCCTTCGGCGAGATGTTCTGCGCCGACGATTTGGTACCGGTCCTCCAGATCGTAGACCGTATGGAAAATCGCGTCGTTGTCCGGAATATCGACAATCGGGCGGCTCGGGAAGACGCGCTTCATGCTTTCTTCGAAGACCTGCCACTCGATCGTGCCGTGAAAATCGTCGGCCATGAAGAAGCCGCCGCGCAACAAGTAATCGCGAAGCTTCCTCGCCTGCTGGTCGCTGATGCCCCACTCGCCCACCTGCACGGCGTAGAGCCAGGGCCAGTTGTAGACGTCGTCGCCGTCTTCGAGATTGACGCACTGCTCGACCGAGCGCACTTGAATACGGGTCAGGCGGCGAACGGCCGCGGAAAAGTGGCGGTCCGCACGAGGGAAATCCTGGGTCCACAGCGAGAGGCCTTCGCGCCAGTCCATTCCGCCGAAGCGTCCTGAGTATCCATCGTTCCAACCAGGCGGATACATCAGGCGGGCAAACGCCCACTCTGCTTTGTCTTGATAGTCCGGCGGCAAGGGAACGCTGCCGAGGCGGTATTCGACGCCCGGGTATTGGCGAAAAGGATGCGGCAGCGTCCGGTCTAACGCAAAGGCGCTACCGAGGAAGACCGCCGCGCACGAGCACGCAAACCAAGCGCTCCGAATCTTCATGCGTAGGCCTTCGATTGTGAGGATAGCACTGGTTTTGGCTAGTAAACGCGCACCACGGGCCCCCCACGCGCTAAAGCGAAGACGCCCTGTGCGCTTCCGATATCGCACCGCGCTTGGTAGTACAACAGTGAGATGACACGAATCATGGCACTTCTGCTGGTAGCGGCGTTCTCTGTCAGCGCTCAGGACTGGGCGCGGCAGGAGCTCGAAAAATCTCCCCGCCATCGCGAATGGGCGGTTATCAAGCACGATGGACGCGCCGTTCACACCCTGATCGTGTATCCGGAATCGAGCGAAAAGACGCCGGTAGTGCTGATTGTTCACGAGATTTTCGGGCTTACGGAATGGGCGCAGGATCTTGCCGACCAGGTTGCGGCGGCGGGCTACATCGCGGTCGCGCCGGATCTGTTGTCAGGGATGGGACCGCAGGGCGGAGGCACGGACAAATTCACTCAGGATGAGGCAATCAAAGCCATACGTGAGTTGAGCCCCGACCAGATCACCGCGGACCTGAACGCTGCCGCCGACTATGGCCTGAAACTGCCGGCAGCGAACGGCAAGCTGTTTGTGGCAGGATTCTGTTGGGGCGGAGGCCAGAGCTTCCGGTTTGCGACTAACCGCCCGGATTTAAAGGCTGCCTTCGTCTTCTACGGCGAGGCTCCTGAGAAGGAGGCGCTGGCCCGCATCAAGGCCCCGGTGTACGGCTTCTATGGAGGCAACGACGAGCGCATCGACGCCACAATTCCAGCCGCCACGGAGGCAATGAAGCAACTGGGCAAGACCTACGAGCCGGTCGTCTATGAAGGCGCCGGACACGGGTTTATGCGCGCCGGCGAGGCTCCGGATGCGACGGAGGCGAACAAGAAAGCACGGGCGGAGGCGTGGCAGCGCTGGAAGTTTCTGTTGAAGGGAGCGTCGTAAAACCGGCCGCGGTCCAGCCGGGTTAAATCGGCACCAGACCCCGCCGTATCCCGATCGCCACCGCTTCGGCTCGGCTTCCCGCGCGCAGCTTGGCGAGAATCTGCGCCACATGAAACTTCGCCGTGTGATCGGAAATCGCCAGTTGCGCGGCAATCTGTTTATTACCCAGGCCGTCGGCGAGCATGCGCAAGACTTGTAACTCGCGCGGCGTCAGCGCCTCCGGGGGCGCCGCTTGTTCGTCTTCGATTGCGCTCGTCAGCCAGCGGCGAGCCTGCCCAGGAGTGAGCACCGTGAAATCCTGCGCCGCCGCAATAATGGCCGCCGAGATCTCCGACGGCAAGGCATTGTCCGGAAGCCACGCGCGCACCGCTCCGGTGAACACAGCTTGGCGCGGCGGCTCACGGGTGAGCAGGACCACCGGTGGGCCTTCCGCGAATAGCTCCTCGGCCCGCACGCGGGCAGCGACGACGACGTCCGTCATCGGGCTCTGCTCGATGGCGCGAACGGCGGCACGAGCGCGCACGATCTCCAGGCGCTCATCTTCGGCGAGCAGCTTTGCCAACTGCTGGGCGCGTATCAGCGTATCGGCGTAAATCGCAACGCGAATCAAGCTGCGGTGGGAACCTGCTCGGGCGTGAGACGCACCGCTACGTGCCTCAAGTTCCGTTGTCCTCCCCGGTAGAAATCGAGGTGCAGCACCGCCTGGGGCGCGGTGTCGATCGCGAATTGAAGATCATCCAGCGACTGAAAGGCACGGCCCTCCGCACCGGCGAGAATATCGCCCGGTAACAGCGACGCGGTGACGGCGGCAGCACCGGCCGATATTTCGAGGATCAGGATGCCGAGCCTCCCGGCTTCGAGTTGCACCGGACGTACCGTCACTCCCAGACTGCGGCCCGTCTGCGCCCTCAGCAAGAACGATTGCACGGCTCGGCTCGGCACGGCCAAAGCCAAACCACCGCTCATAACCATGGTGTTGATGCCGAGGACCTGGCCATGGAAGTCGGCCAACGGCCCTCCGGAGTTTCCAGGGGCTAACCGCAGGTCAGCTTGGATCCAGGCCAGCCCCCCAAAGGAGCCGACGGCGTGGACGATTCCGCTGGAGACCGCCCCCACGAAGCCCAGTGGGTTGCCGACCGCGAAGACGGCGGTCCCGGCGCGGAGGCCATCGGAATCCCGCAGGCACGCGGGTTCGGCGCGCAGTCCCGGGGCGGATAGCAGGGCGAGATCGCGATGCGCATCCAACTTCAAGCAAGAAGCGCTCACGTCTCTTCCGTCCCACGCCTCGATATGCAAACTCCGGCCACGGATAACGTGCCCATTGGTAATCACGCGCTCAGGGCCGATGATCACGCCGGAACCGGTGCTCTGTCCGCGCCTGCCTCCCACCTGAATGTGCACCGTCTGCTTGCGGAGCGCTTCGGCGACTCTCCCGGGCACAGGAATCGGCATCTCAACTCTCCTTCACACGTTGCGACACGACAATTTGCAGCTCCACCGGTTCGCCGCCGCGTATCAGCAGCGCTGAAACAGAGCGGCCCACAATATCGCCTCGTAGGATGGCTTGCAGTTCTTCGATGCTGGTCAAGTGATTCTTGTCGAGGGAAATCAGAATGTCGCCGAGTTGCAGATCGGCCTGCTGGGCCGGGGAATCGCCCGCCACGCTCAATACAATGAGGCCGGATTCGGGTAGGTCGCGCAACTTGGCCCGCAGATGCTCCGGAATCGCCACAGGTTGGAGGCCAACGCCTAGATAACCATGGCGAATCCGTCCTTCCTGCAGCAGTTCCTGCGCAACGCGGTTCAACGTGACCGGCGGGACCGCTACCGCGGAGTGGCGCAGCAAACCGGGGGTTGCCATGCCGATCAGGCGGCCCCCGGCGTCCACCACCGCTGCGCCAGATTGGGAGGGATAGAGATTCATATCCAGGCGAAAGAAATAATCCAGAGTGCCACTGCGCCAGGTGCGCCTTGCGCCGCTTGCGGCTCCGATAATGCCCACACTGGCGGAGGGTCCAGCGTCCGTAGTCAAGCCGACCACCAGCGCGAGGGACCCCGATCTCAGAGACGCCGGATTAGCCGCATTCAAAGGATTTAGGGGAAGGCCTTCGACTTTCAAAATCGCGACGTCGATACTTTGGTCGCGGCCGAGAATGCTGGCGACCGCTTGGGCGCCATCAGCCAGCTCAATCGGGATGTTATCTTTGCGGCGTAAGGTGTGGTCGGCGACGGCAACCAGGTCTTGACCGATGCTCACGCCGCTCGTAACCCGGTAGGGCGCCGCCTTCACCGCGACTACCCCGCGCGCGGTCTGCTCGACGAGTGCCACGAGCGATTCTGAAAAGCTGGCCAAATCTCGATACTCTGCAGTGCTCATAGCTTCAGCTTGCGCCGGAGGCTAGAATCGCCGCATCCGCCGTTCGGGCAGGTTCGAAAGGCAAGAGTTCGTGGTAAGAAATATCCTTAATATCTACGAAATTGAGAATAATTAAAAATATTTGTCTAGTTTTTTCAACTATTTCCCACCTCGAGGTGGTGTCTTCGTCGTTTCTCGCCCTTGTGGCGGCGTAGAGACTTGTGCTAAATCTCACAGACATCGAGGTAACACATTTGCACCATTTGAACGCTATAAGCACGACGTGCCAGCACTTCGCCTTACTTTCGCTGCTGGCATCTCCTCTCACTTTTCATTTCGCGGCGCAAGCGCAGAGTTTGCACACGGCACCGCGCCCTCTGATCACCCAAAACATAGACGAGACAAAGCTGGTGACGCTCCACGGCAACACCCGCTCAGAAGCGAACGCGGCCAATGACCGCGGGCGCGTGGAAGACGATTTCGCGATGGATCATATGCTGCTCCAGTTGCAGCGTTCGCCGGAGCAGGAGCAGGCACTGAATCGGCTGATCGATTCCCTGCACGACCGCACTTCGCCCAATTATCAGAAATGGCTGACTGCGACCGAATTCGGCAAGCAGTTCGGGCTTGCACAGGAAGACTTGACCGCCATCAGGAACTGGCTCGAATCGCGCGGCTTCACGGTGAACGTGGTGTACCCCAATGGCATGCTGATTGATTTTTCCGGGACGGCGGGGCAAGTACGCGACGCCTTCCACACGGAGATTCATCGGCTGAGCGTCGACGGCGCGCAGCACATTGCGAACATGAGCGACCCGCAGGTTCCGGCGGCGCTTTCCGCCGCGGTGGTGGGCGTGGTCTCGCTCCATGATTTTATGCCGCATCCCACGAACAAACTCCATTCGAACTACACCTTCAGTTCGGGCGGCAGCACTTACTACGCGGTTGTCCCGGCTGACTTGGCGAAGATTTACAATTTCACCCCGCAGTTCAGCGCCGGCATCAGCGGCACCGGGGAAACCATTGTGGTGATTGAAGACACGAACGTATATAGCACTTCGGATTGGACCACTTTCCGCTCGACGTTTGGGCTGTCCGGGTACACTTCCGGGTCGTTCACGCAGGTTCACCCGGGCAGCAACTGCACGAATCCGGGTACGAACGGCAACGACGGCGAGGCGATTCTGGATGCCGAATGGGCGAGCGCGGCAGCTCCGAACGCCGCAATCGAGCTGGCTTCCTGCAAGGACACCACTAGCTTTGGAGGCCTGATTGCCTTCCAGAACCTGATCAATGGCAGCAGCCCGCCTCCGATCTATAGCATCAGCTACGGCGAATGCGAAGCGGAGAACGGCGCAACGGCCAACGCAGCATATAGCTCGGCCTATCAGCAGGCGGTTTCCGAAGGCCTCTCGGTATTCGTTTCTTCCGGCGATGAGGGCGCGGCAAGCTGCGACGCAAATGCTTCGTATGCGACGCACGGCATCGGCGTGAGCGGCTTCGCTTCGACGCAGTATAACGTGGCCGTCGGCGGGACCGACTTCAGCGACACGTATTCGGGCAGTAACAGCACCTATTGGAACTCGAGCAATGGCAGCTATTACGAGTCTGCGAAGTCTTACGTCCCCGAGATTCCATGGAACGATTCGTGCGCGAGCGTGCTCATCGCATCGGTTGAAGGTTACAGCACCACCTACGGGACCAGCGGCTTCTGTAACAGCACCGTGGGCAAGGCAGACTTTCTGACCACGGCTGCGGGCAGCGGCGGTCCGAGCGGCTGCGCAACCGGATCACCCTCCACGAGCGGCGTGGTGAGCGGCACCTGCAAGGGTTGGGCAAAGCCGTCCTGGCAATCCGTGCTGGGCAATCCGAGCGACAGCGTTCGTGACCTGCCGGACGTGTCTTTGTTTGCCGCGAACGGCGTGTGGGGCCATTATTACGTATTCTGCTGGTCGGATACGCGCGAAGGAGGCACGGCATGCACGGGCGCTCCGAGCGGATGGTCGGGCGCGGGCGGAACGTCGTTCGCTTCTCCGATCTGGGCCGGCATTCAGGCGCTCATCGACCAGAAGAAAGGCGCCAAACAAGGCAATCCGAACCCCAGATACTATGCACTCGCCACGAGCGAATATGGAACCGGCGGCAGTTCGACTTGCAATTCCAGCAACGGGAACGGTGTAGGCAGCACCTGCACGTTCTATGACGTGACGCTCGGCGACATGGACATACCGTGCACGGGAACGCACAACTGCTACAAGCCGTCGGGCACCTACGGAGTGCTTTCCACATCGAACAGCGCTTACCAAAAAGCCTACGGCACCACGACCGGCTGGGACTTCGCAACCGGAATTGGAACGGTGAACGTCAACAACCTGGTCAACAACTTCTAGACTCATTCGTTTTTTGCCCGGGGCGTTTCTGAACGGCGGACCTGTTCCGCAGTTTGGGAACGCCTCTTTCTTGTTCGGCAAAACAGGCTAGAATAGCGTCACAGTGAAATCTGTCTCACTCGCCCGCAGCTTCTTCGCGTGCATGGCTTCGGTCGCGCTGCTGCTGCCGCAAACAGTAGCACCCTCGCACGACGAGAATGCGCCGGAGATCAGTTCCCATGACACGGCGGCGACTTTCAAAGCCAGAGTCAACCTGGTCATGGTGCCGGTCGTGGTGCGAGACCGCCAAGGGCACGCCATCGGGAGCTTGCGGCAAGAAGATTTTCAGCTATTCGATAAAGGCAAGCCGCAGGCCATCAGCCGATTTTCGGTCGAGAAGAGCGGAGGCCGCGTGATCCAAGTGAACAACGCGGCGGGCGGTGACGCAGTAGGGTCCGACGGGTCCGGTGCGAAGTCGGTCGCACTCCCGGAGCACTACATCGCCTATGTTTTCGACGATCTGCATATCGAGTTGGGCGACTCGATGCAGGTTCGAAAAGCGGCCCAGCGACAGCTAGCGGCCTTGGCGCCGTCCGACCGCGCGGCCATTTTTTCGACGTCGGGACAAGTGAGCGTCGATTTTACCGACGACCGCGACAAACTGCAGCAGGCGCTGGCGAAGCTGCTGCCGCGGCCGCTGAACGTGGCGCGCGGAACCGAGTGCCCGGACCTTTCTTATTACCAGGCGGACCTCATTCAGAACAAGAATGACCAGCAGGCATTGACGGCGGCCGTGTCGGAAGTCATGGAGTGCGGCGCCATTCCTCAGCAGCAGGCATCCGGCGGCCGGGGCCAAAGCCAAAACCAGAGCAGTTCCACTTCCGGAAGCTCTTCGAGCCAGACCATGGCGCAGAGCCTGGTCACCTCAGCAGCCATGCAAGTGGTGAACATCGGAGAACACGACGTGCTGCTGACGCTGGGCGTTTTGGAGGATATCGTACGCCGCATTGCGGCGATGCCCGGCCAGCGCACCATGGTGCTCGTTTCCCCAGGCTTCATTACCCCCGACCCGCTGGCGCTGGAACGCATAACAGATGTCTTGAACCGTGCCACGCACTCGAACGTGATCATCAGCGCGTTAGACGCGCGCGGCCTGTATACCACGGACGGCGATGCGAGCCAGGCTTCCTCCAACGCGTACGCCACACGGATGAAACAGCAGTACGACCGCGACGCCGCGCTGGCCAACGAGGACGTACTGGAGGAACTCGCAGACGGAACCGGCGGGACGTTTTTTCACAACAACAACGACCTCAACGAAGGCTTTCGGCGGGTCGCATCCGCACCCGAGTATTACTATCTGCTTGGCTTTTCGCCGCAAAATATCAAACCCGACGGAAGCTTTCACAAGTTGAAGGTCACGGTAAAAAATTCGGCCGTCGCGCAGGTGCAGGCGAGGCGGGGATATTTCGTTCCGAAGCACGCCGAAAGCGAGACGGACATGGCGAAGCAGCAGATCGAAGACGCGGTCTTCTCGCGCGACGAGATGCATGAGCTGCCCGTCGACTTGCATACGCAGTTCTTCAAGACGAGCAACGTAGACGCGAAGCTTACCGTGCTGGCGCGCGTTGACCTGCAGCACATGCATTTCGAGAAGGTAGATGGGCGTAACCGGAACAGTTTGACGGTGGTCGCGGTGTTGTTCGACCGCAATGGCAATTACATCTCCGGACAGCAGAAGCTGCTGCAGATGCGATTGCGCGATGAGACTCTCGGAAAGCTGAGCTCCGGGATTACCGTGAGAACAAACTTCGATGCGAAGCCGGGCAGTTACTTCATCCGCCTGATTGTTCGCGACGGAAACGGTCAGATGATGGCGGCAGAGAATGGGGCGGTGGAGATTCCATAGGGGAGGTTTTTCAATGCTGCGGAGCGTGCTGATCCTGATAGGCGCTATGGGGCTGGCGAGTGGAATTGGGCGCGCGCAACAGCCGAGCGCCGCCGCGCCCGAGCAATCGAGCGCTGTGATTCGGGCAGAGACCCGCCTGGTGTTGGTCGACACGGTCGTCACCGATAAGAAAGGCAACTACGTTCGCGATCTCACGATGAAAGACTTTCGCGTCTGGGAGGACAACAAGGAACAGCAGATCAAAACTTTTTCGTTCGAGGCCGATGCCGGGGCTCCGGTCAGGAATCAGCAGCATTACTTGGTTCTGTTTTTCGACAACTCCAGCATGAGTTTCGGCGACCAGGTTTACGCGCGGCAGGCGGCGGTGAAATTCATCGATGCGAATGCAGGTCCGAACCGGCTGATGGCGATCGCAGATTTCACCGGCAGCTTGACGATCCCGCAAAACTTTACGGCGGATGCGGAGCGTTTGAAACAAGTGGTGAATGGCGCGAAGTTCTCGTCGGTTTCCCCCAACACGGAGTTAGCTTCTATTTCGGCCCCATCGCTCGGCCACGCCGCCGCGGATTTCGGAGTGCGTGATGTGTTGCTGGCCCTGCGAAGCCTTGCCAAGAGTTTGGGGACCGTACCTGGGCGCAAGACGCTGGTCTTTTTGAGCGCGGGATTCGTGCTGGATACGGAGACGCGGCCTGAGCTCACAGCGACGATTGACACCTGCAATAAGGCGAATGTGGCCGTATATCCGATTGATGTCCGCGGCTTGGTGGCGCCGATGGGCCGCCGCGAGCCTCCGGCGTTCGAAGATCGGCAGAAAATTCCATTGGTGCTCGCGGCATACACTCCTCAGCACGGCGGGGGCTCAGGCGGTGTAGGCGGCGGTGGGGGACATGGGGGTGGTGGCGCGGTGGGCGGCGGAGTTGGAGGGGGACGCGGTGGTACTACGGGAACCGCCGGCTCGGGAGGCCGTGGAGGCAGCATGAACGGGGGCGGAACCCGCATGGGAAATCTTGGTCAACCGGGACTCAACAGCCCCTATAACCAGGCGCGCAGCATCGTGCCGCAGCTTCCGCCCAGCCCGGTAACCAATCAGATGGTGTTATACGAATTGGCCAGCGGCACAGGTGGTTTCGTCATCGTGAACACGAATGACCTGTTGGGGGGATTGCAGAAGATCGGCAGCGAGCAGAACGAATATTACGTGCTGGGATACGAGCCGCTCGAGGAGTCGAAGGAAGGCGCCTGTCACACGCTGAAGGTCAAAGTGGATCGCGGCGGGACCAGTATTCGATCGCGCAGCGGTTATTGCAATGATAAGCCGCTGGATCTGCTGGCAGGCACCTCCGTCGAGAAAGATTTGGAGAACCGAGCCGCGAGCGCCGCGTCCGGGAACGTCGGCGCCTCCATGGCCCTGCCGTTCTTTTACACCGGGCCGAATACGGCGCGCGTCAATGTAGCGATGGAGATATCGCCTTCCGGCTTCAAATTCGAGAAGGTGAAAGGGAAGCTGCATTCGGAAGTGAACGTTCTTGGCATTGCCTATGCTGCGGGAGACAGCTCCGCGGCCGCGAAGTTCAGCGACACGGTGAAATTAGACTTCGAGAACAAGAAAGACTTGGAGGAATTTCAGTCGAAACCTTTGCATTACGACACCCAGTTCGATGTGGCGGCCGGAGAGTACAAGTTGAAGATAGTTTTCAGCTCGGGCGGCGCTAGTTTCGGGAAGGTGGAGATGCCGCTCCACATCGATGCCTACGACAATAAGAAATTTGGGCTCAGCGGAATCGCCTTGAGCAAGGACATTCGCCGCGTATCGGATTTGGACGTGGGGCTGGATGCAGTGCTCCTGGAGAACAAAACGCCGCTGGTGTCGAGTGGCATGGAGCTGACGCCCTCCGGATCCAACACATTTAAGAAGGCGGAGCCCGCTGCCCTTTACGTCGAGATCTACGATCCGCTCTTGACCGGGAAGGATACACCCAAGATCGGACTGCAAATGCGAATTGTAGACCGCAAGAGCGGCGAGCAGAAGGTAGACACTGGATTCATCAGCATGGCGCACTATATCCGAACCGGCAATGCCGTGGTGCCGGTCGGCTTGAAGGTGCCGGTGGATACGCTGGCTCCCGGCGCGTATCGTGCGGAGCTGAAGGCGATCGATACCGCGGGTAACGCTTCGGTGGTGCGGGCGGCTGATTTCGCGGTGGAATAGACCAGTCATGAGTGGTTTTGAGTTCAACAGGCGAGGGTTCCTAACCGCCGGGATAACAGGGCTGGGCGCGGTCAAGCTCGCGATGGCGCAGCGCAGAGCGGCGGGGGAGCCGCAGGCAAGTTCGCCGCAAGGGATGGCGCCTCCCAAGACAGCTAGGGTAACGTCCAGCGTAATGCTCTGGACGCTCAAAGGCGCGATGGAACAGAAGCTGGCAAAAGCTGCCGAAGCCGGTATTCAGTCGGTAGAGCTGGTGAGCGAATACGTGAGTTGGTCCGATGCGGAGGTGGAGACGTATAAGCGCCTGGCGCAATCGTACGACCTGACCATGGATGCATTGCTGTCGCAAACGGACTGGGTGCATCGGCCGGTGACGATGGTGAATCCGGCTCACCGCGAGGCGTTTTTGAAAGACGTGCGCGATGCAACCGAGTGGGCGAAGAAGTTGAACGTGCCCCAGGTGATCGTATTGAGCGGCAACGAGCAGCCGGGAATGACGCGCGAAGCGCAGCACGCGAGCATGGCGGAAGGCGGAAAGCGGGCGGCCGACATCGCACGGAACGCCGACGTAAAGCTGATTCTCGAAAACCTCAATAGCCGGGTGAATCACAAAGGCTACTTCCTGACCAGCGCGAAGGAGGCCCTGCAGGTTGTAAAAGAAGTCGACAGCCCACACTTCCGATTCTTGTTCGACATCTATCACGAGCACGTGCAGAACGGAAGCGTGATTCCGGCGATCCGCGAGGCCGTGCCTTACGTAAGCGTCTTCCATGTCGCCGATGCTCCGGGGCGGCACGATCCGGGCACGGGCGAAATGAAGTGGGACGACATCTACCGCGCGATCGGAAGCTTAGAATACGCAGGCTATATCGCGCTGGAGTACGAACCTAAGGGCGATGAAGTGGCGAGCCTGATTGCGGCAGCGACCCAGATGCGCCAAGGCTTGAACGCGGGCGCGGCAAAGCCGGAGACCGCGGAAACGAGCTAATCGCTGGCTGCGAAGTGGTCGAAGCCGCGGGGCTCGAGCGGTCGGCCTTGGAAGAGAACTCGGCCGGGATGGCCAGCCGTCATCACTCCGATTTTTGTGATCGGGAGCGCGGCGATGCGTCCGGGTATCTTGCGGGAGGCGGTGAAGAGCAGCTCGTAGTCTTCGCCACCGTGAAGAGCCTGTTCCGAGAGATCTGCCGAGATCTCCGCGCTGACTTGGGATTCGAGGCACATCCGGCGCAGGTCGAGCGAGAGGCCATCGCTCAAGTCCATGGCGGCGCGAACGCCGAGGCGGCGAATCGCGATGCCAGCTTCGATGCGAGGTTCAGGCCGCCGGTTGCGTCGCCAATCTTTCCCAAGCGTGCCGGTGACGTAGATCGAATCGCCGGGTTTGGCGGCGCTCCGCAGTAGCGCTTTGCCACGCGGCACGCGTCCGCAGCACATTACATCCACAATAATTTTTTCGAAGCGCGCCAGATCGCCTCCGGCAAGCGTTGTTCGGTACTTGGGAGCGATTGAGAGCACACCCGCATAGAAGCGCTTCACCCAGGCTCCCGCGAGGTCCGCAGGGATACCGAGCGAGATCAGGCACAGCACCGGTTCGGCCCCCATGGCCGCGACATCGGACAAACTCCGTGCGAGAGCTTTGTGGCCGATGTCCGTCGCCGAATGCGTGTGGCGCGTGAAGTGCCGGTCTTCCAGCAAGAAATCGGTCGTAAATACCAGATCTTCTCGCGCGGCGGCGCGGAGAATTGCACAATCGTCACCGATGCCTTTCACCAGCGCGCGATCGACCGGTGCGGCGTCTGCGAAGTTTCGAATCCAATTGATGATGTCCGGCTCGCGCCAGCGTATCATTGCGCTGCACCAGCAAGCACCAGCCCGGCCGGCAGTTCTTCGCCGAAGATGCGGCTCGAAGAGGCGAGATCTTCCGGTTCGCCGGAGAGTTGACGGAGCAGCTCGGCCGCATGCGAACTGGCCTCGCACGCACGCCGTATCGATTCGAGCGTAGCGGGCGGAAGATCGCGCGCCACGTCACCCGTGATCTGGCCTATATGCACGACCGCACCAAGCAGCGCAGGCGTGTGTTGCAAGCGCAACAACGTATCCACCCAGCGGCTGGCAACCGAAGGGGAAACCACGAGGTTGATGGGACCGCGGAAGAGTTTTCGAGCGCCCAAGCGTGAGAGGCACCAAAGACCGGCATCGGTCATCTCACCGCGCTTGATTGTATCGAGTAATATTTCGCCGAGTTGAACTTTGGTCTGCTGTGGAAGCAGCTCGAGACTCGCGGCAGTCCGCCACATTTCGCGATAGAGCGCTTGGTTCAAGCGTTGCTTCCGTTTCTGCTTGGGCAGCAGCACGGGCGAAAGGCGCTGGAAAATGTCGGCCTGCTGATTGCGGTTCAGCCCGCCCGCAATGCGGCCGCAGAAAATCCACCAATCGATCACGCATTGAACCTGGTTCCCGAACGTCAGGCCCGAGGCGTACACACGCCGCGCCTGTTCGATACGAAAGTCGTCACCCGGAAAACCGAATCCTGGGCGCAAGCAGAAGCCGGTGAGGTTGAGCCACCGCGCTTCGTGAGCAGCATTCTTGCGGCGGCCGTCGGCAAAGGAGAGCAGCTTGTCGGAGAGCGCACGAATGGCGGCCAGAGGCCAGGACGCGCGGCCCAGAGAAAGAGCTTGCTCGAGGCGCGCCGGCAGTTGCTCGGGTGGAAAAGCGCCGCTCGATTTGCCAAACACTTGCTCGATGAGCGACTCGGCATGCGCCAGCGCCTCCGTGCCGATGACTGCGCCGGACCGCACACCCGCGGCTGCCACAGACGCCGGATCCGGTGCATCGCTCCCTTTGCGAAGTTGGAACTGGAGCCGCCAGCGATGGTCGCTCACCTTCGATTCGGCCCAGGTATCGAGCGTGCCGACTTCGCTGAGACGAGCACCCACTGTCACGGGCACCAGCCGCTCACCGCCTTTGCCGAAGCGAATGACGGCGCGCAGCGGCGCATGCAGGCGTGGATCGCTCGCCGGGTCGAGCATATCTTCACTTGGGGTGAATGAAACCACATCGCCCGCCGCATCTTCCGTGCGGCTCAACGAACTGTAGAGCCGAAAGGCAACCGGCGTGTTGGCAACGAGCTGCAGTTCGGGCTGCGCGAGCCGGATCTCCTGGCCTTCTTCGGTGCCGCGCGGCACCAGGCAGACGGTGCGAACAGAAGAGGAACCGGAATCCTGCAGGCCGAGGAAATACGCGCGCGGCAAGCCGCCCCGCACAAGTACGCCGCTCCCTGAGGCCCGCACGTACGAGTAATAAGCCGCCCCGATGGCGACCGCAAGATCCAAATCCTGATTTTCGAACAACCGCGGCTTGCGGCCGAACCAATGTTCGACCACGTCGCGGACGCGCTCTCGAAAGACTTGCGGGATGAAGAAGCCGCCATTGAAGAGAACGGCATCTACGCCGTGTTCGCGCGCGGGCGAGTTGTTGAGGAACTCGGCCAGGTGGCGCGTAATGGCGGGATCGGACACGTAGGGCAGGCCAAGCTCGCGAAAGACGCTCTGCTTTTCCTGCTGAGGCTTATCTGCGAGCTCGCACGGAGGAAGAAAGCCGCCCAGAGCGAGTTCGAGAACTTCATCGCGTGCGATGGAAGTCTTCAGCGTTCCGCCGATAAGCGCGGATCCAGCGCCCACGACCGTGACATCTACACTCGCGGGGCCGTTCGGCGCAAGCATCCGCTCTTTCGCTGCCGAGCATTGACGCCGCAGGGCGCTCCGCTGCCGGAGTGAAAGAGTTTTGCCGAGTTTCGATTCAGCCAGCCAGGAGAGCGTCAGATCCAAATTGTCGCCGCCGAGCAACAGATGACGGCCAACGGTGGTGCGGGTGAATTGCACGCGGTCACCTTCGCGGTCGACGCGGACCAGCGTGAAATCGCTAGTGCCGCCGCCGACGTCGCAGACAAGCACAATCTGGCCGTCGAAGAGTTCTATGTTCGAGCGCGCGAGATGGCTGGCAATCCAGGCATAGAAAGCAGCCGCGGGCTCCTCCAGCAACGTGAGGCTCTCGATGCCGGCCTCGTGGGCGGCCTGTACCGTCAGCTCGCGCGCTTCTTCATCGAAACTCGCGGGCACCGTCAGTACCACTTGCTGTGCAGCCAGCGGCGAGTGCTTGCCACGTTCCCACGCCTCGCGCATGTGGGCCAGATAGCGGGTGGAGGCCTCGACTGGGGACAGCACGCGGCCCTCTTCCTGCGAATCCCATGGCAGGATCTTCGCTGTGCGGTCCGCCTCCGAATTCGAGAGCCAGGATTTCGCGGAGTGAACTGTCTTCGTCGGAACCAGTGCTCCTTGATCGCGAGCGTATGCACCCACCACGGGCAGTTCGCTCAGGTAAAGAAAAGAAGGCAGCGTGCGGAGCGCGGCCGTGCGATTCGCGTCGACCTGCTGCTCGATCGGTAAGGCGTGAATCGGCGGGAAATCGGCTTCGGCGGCCTCTTGCGGATCGATATAGGCGAGCGCGGAATTCGTGGTGCCGAGGTCGATACCTATATTCATTCGGCTAGCACCTCATTGCCGATGTTCATCGAGAGGTACTCACGCCCCAATTCATGCGGTTCATGCTGCTGCGGCAGCGCGCTCGCGCACGTTGAACTCGAGTTTCCAGCGGCGCCCGTCGGCAGCGACGCACCACAGCTCCAGCATGCCGGTTTCGGTGACGTTGCTCTCGAGCGACACCGGCACGATCTCTTCGCGGCTAGCGTCCGTGTGCGGGGGCAGCAACACTTCCATGGGCGACAGTTCTTCCAGATCCTCGGGAATCTCCTCGATCAGCGAGCCGGCTGGGTCGTCCTTGCGCGCCCGCGAGGAGAAAAAGCGGAATTCGGCGGGCTCGCCGACCACCAGTGCGAATTTGCGCTGCGGCAACTCCACTTTGGAGCCTTCTTCCAGCCCGAACGGCACCACAGTCAGCGCTTTCATAGGCGCCGGGAGGCCGGGAACGGCGGGCAAAGAGCTTTCTATCCCAACATAATAAGTCCGCGGAACTCCGCCACGAATGCGAACCCCCTTGCCGGTGCGGGCCAGACCGTAATAGGCAGCGCCGCGCGCCACCGCATGCATCAAATCCGCGCGCTTGGTCTCATTCTGCAGTTCGACAACAGCTTTCGCACCCGCCTCTCGCACCCACCCGTTCAGGACTTCAAAAATGCGCTGCTCAATCGCGCCGGCCTGCAGCACGCCGCCGTTGAGCAAGAGATGAGTGGGCCGTGCGAATCCGTCTGAGCCGGCGTTGCCGCGGGCCTGCCGCAGAAATTGCGCCAAATGTTTGGTAACCGCGGCATCGGATGCATAATTCAAGCCGACTTCCATCAGAGCCGCGCGGCGCTGGCGCTGAGGAACAGCATCGGATGCAACCATCGGAAAGAAGCCTTCGAGTAACAACGCGTGGACATCCCCGCGGCTGAGCTTGCCTTTAATCGTGCCGCCGACAAGACCTGTCCCGCGGCCAAGAATCGTCAATGGCTGGTCTTTCGGCGCCGAATCCCCCGCCAGCAACACTTCCTTCGCAGCGCGGCATTGCTGCCAGAGCGAATGGAACTGGATCGCGTCGAGCTTGTTGCCCTTTTGCGCGAACTGCTGCTCGGCGAATCGGGCCACTGCCAGATCCATATTGTCGCCGCCGAGCAACAAGTGTTCGCCTACGGCGACGCGCTCGAGCTGCAGCTCGCCGGATTCTTCCGTAACCGCGATGAGCGTAAAGTCAGTGGTGCCGCCGCCGATATCGACAACCAAAATGAGATCGCCCGGCGTGACCTGTTCCCGCCAGTCCGGATTGCGCTCAATCCAGGCGTAGAAAGCGGCTTGCGGCTCTTCGATGATGGTTACTTCGGGGTACCCGGCCAGCTTTGCGGCGCGCTGGGTGAGGTCGCGCGCCGCGGCATCGAAGGAGGCAGGCACCGTAATCAAGACCGATTGACTTTCAAGCTTTGCGTTCGGGTGCTCGATGTCCCAAGCCGAACGCAGATGCGCTAAATACTCCCGCGAAGCATCCACGGGCGAAATCTTTTCAATTCCTTCCGGCGCGGCGATGGGAAGCAACGGTTGTGTCGGATCGGCACTTTGATTCGAGAGCCACGATTTCGCGGAGCTCACGAGGCGGCCAGCGTTCTCCACGCCGCGCTTGCGCGCAAGCTGGCCCGCGATATACCTGGGGCGATCATTCCAGGGAAGAGCAAGCGCACCTTCCACAAACTCGTTCGGACCGGGAAGATACAACGACGAAGGCAGCAGGTCGAGTTCCGCGACTTCGCCAGGATTGACAAGCTGCGCAATGTTGCATAGGGCTACTTCCGGGTTTTCATCCTCCGCGGACCCGGCGGGGGCGTAGGCGAGCGCGCTGTTAGTGGTGCCTAAGTCGATACCAATGACGTATTCGGGCATCAGGCGAGCACTCTATTCCACTTCCAATTCGGCGGGAGCGAGAACCGTGACATCCTGTTTGCCGAGTGGTGGAAGACTGACGGAGGAGGCCGTCCACCCGCGATGCCGCAGAGTGCCGCCAGCCACTTTGCCGCTGGCAGGAACATTGCCGATTAGCTTGATGCGATTCGGGTCGGGCGCTTTGGAGGCGTCGAGTTTTTGATAAGTCCCCTCGACGCCGTCGATGACGGGCGCCAGAGCGACGTGGCGGTTGAGGCTGCCTTTGCAGTCATTGTGAATACTTCGCACAGCGGAACCGACCTGATCGTCCTCATAGGACGTGATGTCCTCCATCAGGAAGTCAATCAGGCGGGAATCGCGCTGAAGAATTTGGAGAATTTGCAAGGCGCCGTCGCTTGGATTGACCTTCGGCGCCTCGGGAGCGTTCACAGGCTTCGCGTAGCCGAAATGCGACGCGATATCTGCGGGCAATACACCCGAAAAGAGAATCGAAAAGAAGCTGCGAAATGCGGCTGAAAGGCGAGACAGAATGAACCTCTTAAATAGTCAGGATAACAATCGGCTGGTTCCTTGAAACATTTCGCGGGAGCCGTGTCTCCAGTGATTAGAGCACTTAGCGTGCGATGAGGAGAACGAATGCCCACTAAGAAGAAGACCAGCTCCGGTTCGGATCCGAAGTCGAAGCGAACCGTAAAAAGCAAGATGAAGAAAGTGATGCATGAATACGAGCATCATGAGCTGAAGTCCGGGCGAAGCGGCAAGCCCGTCAAGAGCCGGAAGCAGGCGATTGCCATCGGGCTCAGCGAAGCCCGGCGATCGGGCGCCGACATTCCCGAGAGCCCGAACAAGAAATCAACCAAGAAGAAGGCTACGAAGAAGAAGAGCACAAAGAAATAGCCCGCCTGGTTTGAAGCCAAGCGGGCCATGAGTCAATCCCGAAGGATCTTAGTAATCCATGTCGGGGCCGTGGCCGCCAGGGCCAGCCGGCGCCGACGACTTCTTCTCGGGGATTTCGGCGATCATCGCTTCGGTGGTCAGCATCAGCGCGCTGATGGAAGCGGCGTGCTGCAGGGCCGAGCGGGTCACCTTCGTCGGATCGATGACGCCGGCCTTCACCAGGTCTTCGAACACGCCGGTCTGGGCGTTGAAGCCGAAGTTGTTTTCGCCATTGGAGCGAACCTTCTCGGTGACAATGGCGCCTTCGAAACCAGCGTTGCCAGCGATCTGGCGCAGCGGCTCTTCGGTCGCCTTGCGGATGATGTCGATGCCAATCTGCTCATCACCCTCCGCTTTGAGATCGTGGAGAGTCTTGCCGGCGCGAAGCAGCGCGACGCCGCCGCCCGGAACGATTCCCTCTTCCACAGCCGCGCGAGTCGCATGCAGAGCATCTTCCACGCGCGCCTTCGTCTCCTTCATCTCGGTCTCAGTCGCGGCGCCCACCTTGATGACCGCCACGCCGCCGGCAAGCTTCGCCAGCCGCTCCTGCAGCTTCTCGCGGTCGTAGTCCGAGGTGGTCTCTTCGATCTGATTGCGCAGTTGCTTGATGCGGCCTTCGATGTTCTTCTGGGTACCGGCGCCATCCACTAGGGTCGTGTTGTCCTTGTCCACAGTCACGCGCTTCGCACGGCCGAGATCTTCGAGACGCACGCCTTCCAGCTTGATGCCGGTCTCTTCCATGATCGCCTTCCCGCCGGTGAGGACGGAAATGTCTTCGAGCATCGCCTTCCGGCGATCGCCAAACCCGGGATCCTTCACGGCGCAAGCATTGAGCGTGCCGCGCAGCTTGTTGACTACCAGCGTGGCCAGCGCTTCGCCTTCCACTTCCTCGGCGATTACCAGCAGCGGCTTCCCGGAGCGGGCAATCTGCTCGAGCAACGGCAACAGATCCTTCATGTTGCTGATCTTCTTTTCGTGGATCAGAATGTAGGGATCTTCGAGCACGCACTCCATGCGATCGGGGTCGCTCACAAAATAGGGGGAGAGATAGCCGCGATCGATCTGCATGCCGTCCACGGTCTGCAGCTCAGTCACCATAGTCTTCGACTCTTCCACGGTGATCACGCCATCCTTGCCGACCTTCTTCATCGCTTCAGCGATGATGTTGCCGATGGTCGAATCGCCATTGGCCGAAATGGTACCGACCTGAGCGATCGCATCGCCCGATACCGGCTTCGAGAACTTCTTCACTTCCTCGACGACCGTCTCAACGGCCTTCTCAATGCCGCGCTTCAGCGCCATCGGGTTTGCGCCCGCAGCTACGCTCTTGACGCCGTCGCGGAAGATCGCCTGCGCCAAAATCGTGGCGGTAGTGGTGCCATCGCCGGCGATGTCGGAGGTTTTCGAAGCAACCTCGCGCACCATCTGGGCGCCCATGTTCTCCAGCGGATCCTTCAACTCGATTTCCTTAGCGACCGTAACACCGTCCTTGGTAATCGTCGGGCCGCCGAACTTCTTCTCCAGAACGACGTTGCGGCCTTTCGGGCCGAGCGTCACTTTTACGGCATCCGCGAGCTGGTTCACTCCGCGCAAAATCGCCTGGCGCGAATTTTCGCTATAAACAATTTGTTTTGCAGCCATATTTCCTTATTTGCCTCCCTTTGCGGCTTTGGCGCCGTTGCTGAAGACACCCAGAATCTCGTCCTCGCGCATGATCAGATACTCATTGCCGTCGAGCTTGATATCGCTTCCGGAATATTTTCCGAACAGAATCTGATCGCCGACCTGAACGTCGAGCGGCAGCACCTTCCCATCTTCGGTGCGCTTGCCCTTGCCAACAGCCACGACTTCACCCTTCTGCGGTTTTTCTTTTGCGCTGTCGGGAATGTAAAGACCGCCTTGCATGGTCTCGTTTTCTTCGATTCGCTTGATCACGACCCGGTCGTGTAGCGGTCGAATGTCCATACTTCAAACCTCCAGTGAATTTGCAACTAGCCTAGATTTCGGTTTAGTTGAGATCGGGCTGATCGAGCCCGACCCGCCCAGAGCCTGTTTTAGCACACTACCTATCCGAGTGACAAGCGCTAGATTTATTGCGCTGATTCCAAAAGGGATAGCTACTTAGCAGTCGGGAGACCTGACAACGTTACGCTCAGATCTGTTGCTATCGCCATTCCACATTCCGTGCGATCTTTATTGCGACCGTGGCTGTTATCCTGAAGAAAATAGAGTGTGATTCAAAGCCGATGCGGCGAATACCTATCCTACTTGCTTGCGCCGTGGTATGCATAATCGCGGCCGTGGGCTATACCTACAAACTGCGTCTGGACAAGCTGAAGAGCGAACATGCGCTGCCTACCCCGCAAATCCGGAACGGGTACGAAGCGGAGGCCTCGCGCGGCTGGCAATACCGAAAGGATGACCCGGAGACCGGGAAACCGGTGGTGCGTGTGAACGCCAAGTCGTTTCAGGCTACGCACGATCCTTCCACGTTCGAACTGCAAGCGCTGGCTCTGCGGATCTACAACAAAGCCGGTTCTTCCTATACCTACGTGAAGACGGAGCGAGCGCTGTTCAATGAAGGCTCTGGCATATTGACCGCCGACGGCACGGTATGGATCGTTATGAACGTCCCGTCGGACAAAGATGCGGAAAATAAAGACGAAGCGGCAAAGCGTGTTCGCGTCACCACCTCCGGCGTGACGTACGAGACCAAAACAGGAAAAGCGACGACCGACCAACCGGCATCCTTCTTGTTTACCCAGGGAGACGGGCGCGCCGTGGGGGCCGATTACGATCCCAACTCAAAGACCCTGCATCTGAAATCAGCGATTGCACTCGACTGGATCGGCAACGGGCCGGCGGAAAACAAGATTCATATCGAGACGGCCGATCTGGTTTACAACGAAGGCGAGCAGAAGGTGTATCTCTCACCGTGGTCGAAGCTGCAGCGGCAATCGACCACCATTCAGGCGCAGAATGCGATCGTGCTGTTGCAAGATGGCCGCCTGCACCAAGTGGACGCCGAGCACCCCGTGGGCGCCGACGACCGCGAGGGCCGCCACACCGATTATTCAGCCGATCACATGACGGGCTTTTTCGATGAAGACGGAAACCTGGTGCAAATGGTGGGAGAGAAGAACGCGCGCGTGGTGACGAACGAGCCCGGCTCCCGGACGGTTCTGACGGGCGATCACGCGGACCTCCGCTTCGCGTTGCAGCCGAAAGAGCGCAACGGCTCGGCCACGAACGAAAGTGTTTTGCACCTGGTTCTGGCGGATGGCCACGCGGTGGCGGAATCTGTCCCGCTGCCTCAGCCGGGCGTGCAGCTTGCGGAAACACGCATCTTGCGAAGCGAGCATCTGGAGCTGGAAATGAAGCCGGGGGGCCAAGAAGTGCAGGAGATCCGCACGCCTTCCCAGGCGCAGTTGGAGTTCAAGCCCAACCGGCCGGATCAATCGCACCGCATCGTGGACACTTCACACCTGCGTGTTGTCTATGGGGCCAGCAGCTATGTGGACAGGCTTCTTGCCTGGAACGTCTCAACTCACACAGACAAGCCTGCCTCTGCGGTCAAGAGCTCGGCGCCGAAGGACGGCAAGCCCGCTGGCCCTCCTGCCCCGGCGCTGACCTGGAGCGACCAGATGACGGCGAAGTTCATGCCGAACACGAACCAGGTGGCGACTATTGATCAGACCGGCAACTTCCGCTACGAAGAAGGCGCGCGAAGGGCTTGGGCGAAAAAGGCATTGTTGGAGCAGACCATCAACCGCATCACGCTGAGCGACAGCGCGCGGGTACTGGACGACACCGGTTCCGCGATTGCCGATAAAATTGTCATGAATCAAGCCAACGGCGACATGGACGCGCTGGGGCACGTCGTCTCAACGCATGAGCCGGATCCGAACGAAAAGCCGGGCACGTCCATGTTGGACGACAAGCAGCCGATGCAGGCGAAAGCGGACCAGATGCAGACCCGCGAGAACAACAGCAAAGTGTTCTACGAGGGGCACGCGCTGATGTGGCAAGGCGCCAGCCGCATTGCGGCGCACGTGATCGCCATCGACCGCGACGAGCAGTCTTTGCACGCCGTGGGAGACGTGGTGAGCGAATTGGTAGACAACAAGCAGACCGCCAATTCGCCGGCGAACGGGCCCGCGCCCGTTCCGGTCTTCACCATCGTGCGCGCGCCGGAAGTGTTTTATCGCGACGATACGCGCCTTGCACTGTACACCGGCGGCGTGAAGCTGACACGCGACAAGATGACGGTCACGTCGAAACAAGTCAAAGCCTTCCTCAATCCGAAAGACGAAAAAAACACCGGCCAGTCCTCGCTCGACCATGCGTTCGCGGACGGCAACGTGAATATTTTCGAAGTGGTCCAGCCGGGGCGCACGCGCACCGGAACCTCGGAGCACTGCGAGTACTACACCAAAGAGAACAAAGTGGTGCTGAATGGCGGTGCGCCGCAGATGATCGACAGCTACAAGGGTCTGACGAAGGGCCGGCAGCTAACGTATTTCAGCGACGACGATCACCTGATCGTCGAGGGCGAGAACAAGCAACTGGCGTACACACAGATGAAGAAGCGCTAGTCTTACCAAAGCCTGCGCGCACCGAGGCCTCATTCATCGCTGCGCTTAAAACCAGGAAAAAACAGAGCTCGCAACCGGAGTCACTATAGTCGCCCACGCCGCAGCCGCGTTTCCCGCGGAAACGTAAGTTGGGTAACCAGAATTAAAATCGACTCCGTACCCCGAGAGGATCCCAACATAGTCGAACGCGTTCGTCGCCGAGGTCCACTCGTAGAGGCCAGCTTGGTTATTTATTGACCAAACCGCGCCGTCCCACGATACCGAAAACTGGGAAGCTGTGAGGTACGGCGAAATTCCCGTAGGAACATTCGGAACGTTGATCCAGGTCTGCGTGCCAGAGTCGAACCGGAAGAACTGGCCGTTCACATTTTCTCCCCAGACGTTATCTGCGCTGCCAACCCAAATCTCGATCAACGAGCCTGGAATGTTCGCCCAGCGCCCGGTCATAGGATCGAACCGATAAATCTGCTGGTATTGGTTAAGACCCCATGCCGACCCGTCCTTGCCTACTGCGATGCTCGATAACTGGCCCGGTATGTTAGTCCAGGAACTATTGTAAAAATTGTAAGTGTATGTCGCGCCTACCGAATTAATACCCCAAACCGATCCGTCCGCTCCGACTTGAATCGAACTTAAATTGCCTAGGATATTATTCCAGGTTCCTGCGTCCGCATCGTATTGGTAGATATTACCCGAACTATCTATCCCCCAGACATCCGCGCCGGCGCCCACAGAAAGCTGCACCATTTGCGGAGCCCCCAAGAGAGGTTCGAAGCTCTGCGTCCCAGCGTTGAAGTACTCCACTTGTGTATCTGTACTCTGCGGCCCACTGTCGGGCGGGTAATTCGCAGGCGCAGCCAATCCCCAAACGCTTCCATCCGCTCCCACAAAGACCTGGCTCAGGGAAGTGGAGGAGACAAAAAACAAACCTTGTGGCTGCCGCGTCGGGCCGCCGAATTGATAAATCTGCTCCGAGCTGTTTATGCCCCACGCCGTGCCGTTCGCGCCCACAGCCAGGCTGTGCAGATTGCCCGGAATTTCAACCCAGCTTCCGGACACCGCGTTCCACTGGTAGATCTCCCCGCCCGAGTTGAGCCCGAACACCGCCGCGCCGAATCCTAACGCCAGTTGCGTGATACTGCCAGGCGTCGCGTCCATGGTATTGTGCAGAACGTCATAGTGATAGGCAACGGCATCCTTCACCGCCCACACATCGCCATCCGCGCCCACCGCTATCCGGCCGAATCCGCTTGAGTTGGCAATCTGCTGGAACACTCTGGTTCCTATGTTGTACCAGTAAATTCCACCATTTGGATCCAAACCGTAAACGGCGCCCGCGGATCCCACCGCAATTTGCGTAAGTGCCCCGTGCACTTCGCTGAAATGACCGGCCTGCGCATTGTAATGCCAAATACCCGATGCGGCATCCAACCCCCAAACGTCGCCATCGGCTCCGACCGCAATCTGAATAAGTAATCCCGGAACCTGCAGCCACTGGGAATGCGCGGAATCCCATTCATAGATATGTTGCTGGTAGTTTATGCCCCACACGGCGCCGCTCGAACCCACTGCGATTTGAGCAAGCGACCCGGGGATGTTGGTCCACGAACCGGTGATCGAATCCCACGTGTAAATCTGCTCAAACTCGTTGATTCCCCAGACGCTGCCATCCGCGCCCACAGCGACCTGGGTCAGCGAGCCAGCGATCGGAGAGAACACGTCCGACGATCGAACAAACGGCCACACTGCTCCCCGCAGTTGGTTTTCGTTCGGCCCACCCACGAGCGCCGTGCTCGCATCCGCCGAAAGCGCCACAGACACGCCTTCGGAAACGCCCCAAGGGGTGCCGTACACGCTGCCGGTGCCGACCAGCTTACTCCCGTCCTGCGTCCAATTGCCGTTACTGTCTCGCGTGAAGACCCACGCCGCACCGATGCCGCCGTTGTCGTTCGGCCCGCCGAGCAGGGCCGTGTTGCCGTCGCCCGAAAGAGCTACCGACTGGCCTAGGTTCGCGTTAGCAGTGTCCGTACCGACTAAGTTGCCGCCCTGCTGCGTCCAGTTACCGCTGCTGTCTCTCACAAAAACCACCGCTGCGCCTGCTGCAGTTCCCTCGAGCAATGTATTCCCGTCGGCGGATAGCGCGAGCGAGATGCCCTGCGAAGTCGCCCCGCCGCTCGCAACCAGCTTGCTGCCCTGTTGGCTCCACTGCCCGCTCGTTCTTATGAACACCCAGACCGCGCCGACACCGCTGTCCAAAGGAGCACTCACGGCGGCTGTATTCCCGTCTGCTGAAAGCGTTACGTTTGAGAATTGCGTGAAGATGGTGGTATTGGTAACGGCGCCGCTGCCTACCAACTCACTTCCTTGCTGCGTCCAAGTTCCGTTGCTCGCTCGCGTGAACACCCACGCCACACAACCGTTTTGGCTTGCACCGCTTACGAGTGCTGTATTGCCGTCCGCTGAGAGCGCGACACTCCCGCCCTGCGGGTTTGCGCTCGGGGCGTTCGCCGGAACGGTTCCCACGAGCTTGCTGCCCTGCTGCGTCCAATTGCCGTCGCTAGCTCGCGTGAAGACCCAGGCCGCGCCCATGCCGCTGTCATCCTCGGCGCCTCCTATGAGTGCCGTGTTTCCATCGGCCGAAAGAGCGACCGATTGGCCGAAGCTCGTAAAGCTCGATGTATCGCCTGGCACGAGTTTGTTTCCTTGCTGCGTCCAAGCGACTCCATTGTGGCGAATGAAGACCCAGACAGCACCCACGCCGCCGTTATCAGCAGGCCCGCTCACCAGCGCCGTATTTCCATCGCCCGAAAGCGCGACTCCCCATCCTTGGCTTACTCCGATGGCATTCGTCGGCACCTGCTTATAGATAGCGCCGGAGCCAACCAGTTTGCCGCCCTGCTGGCTGTAGATTTGCGCCGATGCGGCCGTAGCAAACAGCAGCGTGGCCAAAAACATGCGAGAAATGAAAGCTACATACATGTAGTAACTTGAGCCCCCTAATTTTGCTGGAGTCTATCACGAAAAATTGCCGCCTGGGAAGACCTTGCCGGTGGCGGCTATCTTTATAGGGGATGACGAATGCCGAATTTGCGCCGATTGTTTTCACCGCTGCGCTGCTCGGCGGCTTCGTGGGATCGTTGACCGGCCTCGGCGGCGGTGTCATCATCACCCCGGTTCTGACGTTATTTCTGGGGGTCGATATGCGCTACGCAATCGGAACGAGCCTGATTGCGGTGATTGCAACTTCCTCCGGAGCAGCCGCCGCCTACGTGCGCGACGGATATTCGAACATTCGCATCGGCATGTTCCTGGAGATCGCAACCACGCTCGGCGCGGTCTTTGGCGCCTATCTCGGGGCGCATGTGCCCACACGGATATTGGCTGTCGTGTTCGGCGTCATGCTGCTGCAATCGGCATGGCAGGCTGCACGCGAGCATAAACAACCCAAGGAGCAGGCGCCATCGGATCCGCTCGCCGATCGCCTCCGGTTGAACGGGGCATATCGCACCTCGGAGGGCCTGCAAGGTTACGAGGTTCATCGCGTGAAGACCGGGTTCGGTTTGATGTTCGGCGCCGGCGTCGTTTCGGGCTTGCTCGGAATCGGCTCGGGATCTCTGAAAGTAATCGCGATGGATCAGGCGATGCGAATTCCGTTCAAGGTTTCCACCGCAACCAGTAATTTCATGATCGGCGTCACTGCGGCCGCCAGCGCAAGTGTATACCTGAGCCGCGGTTATGTGAACCCCGGAATCATCATGCCCGTCATGCTGGGCGTACTGGTGGGCTCTATGGCCGGTGCGCGCTTCTTGGCTAAACTCGCCGTGCCGCTTCTGAGAAAAGGCTTTGCGGTGGTAGTCGGATTGGTAGCGCTGGAAATGATTGTGAGCGGCATCCGGGGAACCATATGACCGCCCCGCAAATCTCCGACAAAGCCATCGAGCGGCTGGTCAGTGTGGTCTTGCGCAGCGGCGTTCTGATTTCAGCGTTCGTCGTGCTGGCGGGTGGAATCTACTTCCTGATCCTCCACGGCGACGAGATCGCGGATTATCGCACCTTTCGCGGAGAGCCTAGCATCGATCGCATCATTGGCCAAATCCTTCGTGGGGCGATCGACCTGCGAGCGCGGTCCATCATCCAAGCAGGAATTTTATTGCTCCTCGCGACTCCTATTGCGCGCGTGGTTGTTTCGCTCATCGGTTTTGCTCTGGAGCCCGACGGCAAGTATGTTGCGATCACTGCCATCGTGCTTGCGGTCCTGCTCTACAGCCTGTCCAGCGGCATGATCGCCGGTTAAAACGCGATCAGCGCAATTGCGCTTCCAGATCGTCGAAGCGCTTCTTCAGTTCGTTGAATTCCGCTCGAAGCCGGCTGAGGTCCTGCTCGAGTTGCGCGACGCGCGTCGGCGGCGGTGCAGCCTCCGATAAATCGTCCGCGCTAGCTTCTAACCGAGGCTCGCCGGAGAGCAGATGCGTGTAACGCGCTTCTTTCTGGCCCGCTTGGCGCGGCAGCTTTCTGGCCAGCGCGATGATTGGCCACTCCGCGAGTTTGTCGAGAACGCTTTCGGCCTCGCTGGCATCGGCAAACGAAAACATCCGCTCGCTGCGATCCTTGATTTCGCCCAGCGTTTGCGGACCCCTCAGCAGCAGCGTACATAATACTGCCAACTCGCGCCTCCCCAGATTCAAACTTTCCGAGATCCGCTGGCCGTATTTGTTGACGCGCCCGCTACCCGTGATCATCACCGCCAGCTTCTTTTCCCGTAAGCGGTTCACCGCGTCGTAAACGGTATCCTCGTCGTAATCCACCACCGGATCGCGATTCGATTTCTGATTACACGCATTGACCAGCGCATTCAGCGAAAGCGGATAGTATTCGGGCGTGGTCGCCTCTTTTTCGAGCAGTGCTCCCAGCACGCGCACTTCAGCCGGGTCGAGTGGTTCCATTTCGAATGAATCCAGTAAGCAACTGTCGCTGTCGCGCCAGTCAGGTTTCTTCGATCTTATCTTTGCGACTCCGATAACACGGGAACCGGCACGGTTTGCGCTGCTTCAGCCGCGTATCTTGCCGCCAGGTCCGGGCGCAAGTAGCTCAGAATTCGTTGCGCTACTTTCTTCCCTTGACGGAAGGCCTCTGTATACAGCCGGTCGCGTTCGGCGCGCGTGTAAGTAAAACCGATGCTGTAATAATGATCGAGCGAAAGGCCCAGAACCTTAGTTCCTGCATACGCAATGCCTGCCTTGGCGATGAGGCCACCGCCGAACGGAATCTTGCCGACGAGTTGCCGCGCGAGCGCACGCCATCCAAATGCGCTGCCCACCACGGTTGCAATCTCCGGCTTCTGTTCCATGTAGCCGACCTCTCGATCGCTGGCGGCACCGATTATGAATGCCATTCGCACTTGATTCATGGTCAGGAATGCCGTATCGGATGCAAATTCCGCCACCGCCCAAGGCAGTTCAATGATGTTCGGAATCACATCCGGGAGCGCAGTGGTGACGGAGAACAGCGTATTCTCCCGCGCAGTTTTCGCGACTACCCGTTCGATATACGGCCGTCGAAACGGAAGAAAGGAGCGCGCCAGCGGTACGCCGAGATCGTAGTGCTTATCCAGAATGCGGCTGACCAGGTGCTGCGGCCGGTGATGTTCGAACACCAGCGCATGCGGCGGGGCGGGCAGGGTCTCGTCGTAAACGACAAGATCGTAGTTGCCGCCCATGGCAGCGCCGCGCGTAAGCAAATAGCTCGATTCGCGCCGCCGGGAGGGGCTGAGATCGCGCAGGAAAAAGTTCTCCATGTGCTGGTAATCTTCCGGGCTGGCTGCGTTCAGCGCTACGCGCACCGGACGCTCGCTCATTTCCCGCACCTGTTTGGGACTGAGAGTGGAGAGCGCTTTCTTGACGCTCAACAAACCTTGAAAGATGCTCATTCAGAACTCCCGTGAGAAATCGGGGCATCGCCGCTCTTGAGTCGCAACACCACTTTCAGGTTATGTTGCCAATCCGAATTGATGCCTACACGTTCGACTTCAATCTCGGGAGAGAAGTAACGCAGGATCGAGGCATTCAAGGAGTGAAACGACATGGCCGGAGCAACCAGCAAGAGGCGGGGCGACGCGGGCGCGAGCGGCATTCCGGCAAACAGAGGCCGCAGCTCACCACGTTCGGCATGCCACCGGATGCGCATCCAGTAGTCTAGCGCTTGTATCGGCAGATGTATGTCTTCGGAAGCTTTCAGCTCGACAACGGCAAGCCGGCCCGCCACGGAAATCGCAAGCAAATCGATCAGGTCGCGGTCGCCGCCCGCAAAGGTGAGAACCTGCCCATACACCGGATGGGGCGCGAGCGATGCGTCGATATGCGCGGGATTCGACCGCACCAGCGCCTCGAGCGACCGCTCCGAAGAACCGCTCTCCGGAGTCCGCCGCACGGCGCCTGGGGCCGCCGCGTATTCAGCGTGCGATGGGGTCGTTGAAAGCCGGGTTTGAAGATTGCCCAGGTCGCAGGGGTCCACTTCGCCCGCCGACCCGTGCGCGTTGTATCGGAATATGCGCGCGTTCAAAGGCTGCCCTGTGAGCCAGCGAAGGCGATGGGCAGTCAGGTTGCCGCTCGTGTCAGGCAGGAAAAGAGACAGCGAGGTCTGCACGCCGCTATGTGCGCAAAGATGCTGATGCCAGATTAAAGCAAAGGTCAGCATGGCAGCTTCGTCTCGTGGAGATGGACATGCCAGCGCCGCGATCTGTTGATTTCCACAAGTCAGGAAAGCACGCGGAAAGACTGAGGAAAACGAGCGTTGCAGATCGAGACCGCACGAGAGCGTAGCCACGTTCCAGCGAGGGAACTGCCTGAACAGCATGCGGCGGAACTGCTCGGCAAAGCTCTGCCGCATGCCGGAGTGGGATCTGTGCGCGGATTGGGGGCGATCGAGATCTAGGAAACTGAGCTTCCCAGGCTTGCCGCTGAACCGCTGCACCGTGCAATCCAGCACTCCCGGGGCGTGACGCTCGATGGTCAGTATCCGCCGCGAGATGCTGCGCGTTTCGGTCCACGCCTCAATCCACAATCTCTCCGCTCGCAACTCCAAAGAGTACTCGCCCGGCCTCAAGCGCACCGCGTTTTCGCCACATTCAAGCAGCGCAGGATTGCGGCAGGTCTTCAGAAAAGCCTCCACGCCTTGGAGCAACGTGGCGGCCCCGGCAGGCTGGGCGGCGTGAACGGTATTTTTATGATAGAGGTTTGCCACTTGAAGCATCCAGTTTTCAAGCCCGATTGTTCAGCGTGGAGGCCCGCATTCAGCGGGCCGTGGAACGAACCGGACGGAAGCGCTCGGACTTAACGTTAGTGGCGGTGTCTAAGAAATTTTCTGCGGATAGGATTCGGGAGGGCCATGAGGCCGGTTTGCGGGAATTCGGGGAGAATTACGTGCAGGAGTTTGCCGAGAAGCAGCCGCAGTTGCGGGATCTCGAAGGCGCGCGCTTTCATCTGATCGGTCACTTGCAATCGAATAAGGCCCGGCAGGCGTGCGAGCTGTTCCAAGTCATTCAGACTGCGGATTCAGCAAAGCTCCTGAAGCGTCTCGACACCGCGGCGGGTGAGCACGGAGTCGCGCTCGAAGTGCTTATCGAGGTCAAGCTCTCCGGTGAAGAAAGCAAAACCGGCGCGGAACCGGGCCAGTTGCCTGAGCTGCTGGACGCGGCTGCAGCCTGTTCGGCAATTCGGGTGACCGGATTAATGACCATGCCGCCCTGGTCAGAAGACGCCGAGCAGTCCAGGCCCTATTTCAGGCGCTTGGCTGAGTTGGGGCGGCGCTACGGACTGCGCCAGCTTTCCATGGGCATGTCCAACGATTTCGAAGTGGCGATTCAGGAAGGCGCCACGCTGATACGGGTGGGAACAGCGCTGTTCGGAGCCAGACCCAAGCCGCAGAAGGCCGTTTCGCCCGCCTCATGAGCCCCGCATGGAAGAGAGTGGCCCGGAGGAGCAGAGCCCGTAAAGGCGCATGGCCGCGCAAACACCTGCTCGCGGTGGGTTTGCTGATCGCAACCGGACTACTCGCGCAAGTGGTCAAGCGCACTCCGCAATCGGAGGTGATCCAGCAGCTTGGATTGGTGATTCCGATGCGCGACGGCATCCGTCTGGCGGCCGACCTTTATCTGCCCCGCGCCGGCGGCCGCTACGGGACCATCTTGATCCGTACTCCATACAATCGAAAAGCTGGCGCACTGGGGACATACCAGTTCTTCACCAGCCGGGGCTACGCGGTCATCATGGAGGACGTGCGCGGCCGCTATGCGTCGCAGGGAGTTTTCGGCCCCACGGAGCAGGAAGGCCCCGACAGCAGCGACACCATGAACTGGATCTCCGAGCAATCCTGGTCGAACGGGCGCGTCGCCATGGCGGGCAGTTCGTACCTGGGCATGGTGCAATGGTGGGCCGCGGTTCAGGACAACCCGCATCTGGTAACCATCTCGCCGATGTGCTCAGGCGACGACGAATACCTGGACAGGTTTTATTCCACCGGCGGAGCGCTGAAACTCGGGCATCGGCTGCTATGGCTGGCTCAGAATCTGACGCCTCCTTCGAAAGTGCGGCCGGTCTTTGCGGGTTACATCTGGCACCTTCCTGAGCGCACAGCGGACGAAGCGGCGATGGGCGCGCCTCTGCCGCTGTGGCGATCAGCGCTCGATCACCCTTCCTATGACTCCTATTGGAAGCCGTTTAGCCTTCGCGACCAACTCAAGCGCGTGGCGATACCGATCCTTTCTCTCGGGGGCTGGTTCGACAACTATGCGGAAAGCGATCTCGATGCCTTTTCGCGCCTTTCGAAGCGCCACGACAGAATTGAAACCTGGGTCGGTCCGTGGGCCCACAATCCCGGCCTTAAGTTTGCGACCCGCGACTTCGGCCCGCAGGCAGTGGTTCCGATACGCCTCAAACAGGCCGAGTGGTTCGACCGGTGGATGAAGGGCGAGGCGAACGAAGAAGACGAAGCCGACGTGCCATCGCTGCACATCTTCGTGATGGGCCCGAATGTATGGCGAGAGGAACACGAGTGGCCGCTCGCCCGCACGCGTTACACGCCGCTTTATCTGAACAGCAAGGGTCACGCGAATTCGGCTTCCGGCGATGGCACTCTGGCGTGGGCTCCGGTGCGTAAGTCGCAACTGGATAGCTTCACCTACGACCCGAAATTTCCCGTGCCCACCATGGGCGGCGCCATCTGCTGCGACCCCAAACTCTTGCCGCCCGGCCCGCTCGATCAAACCGCCGTGGAGGCGCGGCCGGATGTGCTGGTCTATACATCCGCGCCGCTGACAGAAGATATCGAGGTCACCGGGCCCGTGCGCGCGGTCTTGTACGTGGCCACCTCCGCGAACGACACCGATTTCACCGCCAAACTCGTCGACGTGCAGCCGGACGGACGCCCGATGATTGTGACCGATGGCATTCAACGTTTGCGCTACCGGCTCTCGCTCGAAAAACCCGTGTTTGTGAAGCGCAACACCGCCTACCAAATCAGCGTCGATGCCGGCGTGACCAGCTATGTGTTCACGGCCGGGCACCGTATCCGGTTGGAAGTGTCAAGCAGCAACTTTCCGCGCTTCGACCGCAATCTGAACTCCGCGCTGCCGGTCGCCGACGAGATCAAAGTAATCAAAGCGAAACAGACTATCTTTCATGAGAAAGGATATCCATCGGCGGTGATTTTGCCCGTTATTCCCGCCAAGGCGAACGGGCCGAAGGCGAATGCAAAACCGGCTGAGACGCGCCGTGCCATCGGCTGAAGTGAGACAGACTTATCCGATGGGATCAGTACTCGTCGTTGGTACCTGACGGCTAAAATTATGCCCGCGCAGCTGCACTTCTGTTGCGAGGAAACATGATCCAGTCACTTGCAATCGAACTTACTGCAGCCGACATCGTCGTTCTCACTGACTTGATTTATGAACAGGCTCCGGGGCTATGGATCAACGGGGAATGGTACTGCCCTGGCTGCCTCGAAGCAAATAGTGAGATGACGCGTCTAGTCGAGAGCTATTATGACGGCGCCTGCAACGATCAGGCCGCCGCCGAGAGCCTTGCCCAAGGTGAGTCTCTCGCCCAGGAACACCGCGCCGAAAAGAATCACCAGCGCGACACTCAGTTTGTCGATCGGAGCGACGCGCGACGCGGGCCCAATTTGTAGCGCGCGGAAGTAACACAGCCAGGAGAGACCCGTGGCCAGCCCGGAGAACGTGAGAAAGAGCCACGTCTTCGTGCCCGGGGCGCGAAACGTGCCGGGCTGGCGTGCTGCATACGCAATGAGCCAGGTGAAAGCTAGTACCACGCTGGTGCGTATGGCCGTCGCAAAGTTTGCGTCGACGCCTTCTACGCCCACTTTCGCCAATATTGCCGTCGCTGCGGCAAACAGCGCCGAAAACAAGGCCCAAGCCAGCCACGTCATCCTCTTAGTTTGCCAGCACCGAATGCGGCTGGCTCCTGACCCACGCGCCGGGACTTAGGCCAACCCGCGTTCCACCGCATAGCGAGTCATCATGGCGGTCGAGTGTAGCTTCAAGCGGTCCATGATGGCGGCGCGGTGGAATTCCGCCGTGCGCACGGAGATATTCAACCGGTTTGCGATCTCTTTGGCCGAACAGCCTTGTGAAATCAGGCGCAAAACTTCCTTCTGGCGCTCCGTCAATACGTTCTCCGGCGTGCGTTCTTGCTCGCTGTCACCCTGCATTCGTGATCCGACATAGGTGCCGCCATTCAGCACTGTGCGAATCGCCAGCATCAGTTCCTCGGCAGAAGCGCGTTTGGAAAGGTAGCCTTTCGCGCCGATTTCCATCGCCTCTCTGACGAATTTCAATTCCGTGTGCATTGAGAGAAACATCAGCTTCAAAGCGGGATGCTTCTTTAGTACGCGCCGCGCCACTTCAAACCCGTGACCGTCGGGCATCCGGAGATCCAAAATACCCAGGTCCGGCGCAAACTGATCAACCGCCGCTTCGAAACCCGCTGAATTGTCTACGCCTAACACTTCATATTCAGTTCCCACCATGAAAGCAAGCGCATCCAGTACGAGATGATGGTCGTCGGCGAAGAGAAGCTTAGCCCGGGTGGGCTCATGTGAAAGCGCGGATTGCTGAGCTGCCATGCTAGTAAACTCCTTGCAAACGATGAGTGACTTGACTGAGCGCCGGAAACGCTGTCGGCACTCGCCAATGTACTGATGCCGTTCGAACGCCAGGTGACACAGGAAACTTGCTGACTAGGGTGAATCATAGGCCTTCCGAAGAATACTTCCAAGAGGCTGAACAGCAACTCCGCTCGATGTCCATCGAGCAGGCCGTCCGGCTCTATGCGATGGCAGAGCAGGCCGGCTACGACCCGGATGCCTGCGCCGGTGGCCGCTGGATCTGCCACATGCTTCTGGGGCAATTCGACCGTGCCTGGCAGGAAAGCGATGCGATTGCGGCGCGTGGGAGCCCGGACCGGCACCGCTATTGGGACGGCCAGCCCTTCGAGGGTCGTAAGGTCTTGATTCGTTGCCTGCATGGTCTAGGCGATACCATCCAGTTCATTCGCTATGCACCCCTGATCCGCGAGCAGGCGCGAACGCTTGCCATCGAAGCGCAGCCAGCGCTCAAGTCGCTGATTGAGGCATCGCAGCTCGCGGATAGCGTAATCACGTGGGACGAACCAGAGCCGGCCTGGGATCAGCAGGTGGAGATCGTTGAGCTTCCGCGCATCTTCAGAACGAACTTGGAAACCATCCCGAAGCGAGTTCCTTACCTCGAAGTGCCATCCTCGCCCGTCGCTGCTTCGCACCACGGCGTCCGTCCGATGCGAGTGGGCGTGGTCTGGGCATCCAGCAGTTACAACCCGGCTCGTTCCGTTCCGTTGGAAGACATGGCGCGATTATTTACCGTTCCATGCACCTCGTTTTTCAGTTTGCAGGCTGGCGAAGAACGGGCGCAACTGAAATCGATGTCCCGAGGAATTGCAGACTTGCAGACCGATCCCGCTTGCGTTGGCGCCACGGCCGGGAAGCTGAAGACTTTGGATCTGGTCATTACGGTGGATACCATGATGGCTCATCTGGCGGGCGCCATGGGACGGCCAGTCTGGACGCTGCTGCCGTTTCAATGCGACTGGCGTTGGATGATGGCGCGCGAGGACTCCCCGTGGTACCCCACCATGCGCCTGTTCCGGCAGCCCCGTGCAGGCGATTGGCAATCGGTCATCGAGCGCGTACAATGCGCGTTGCGGGCTTTGGCGGCCGCGAGCTATTCAGAAGTCCCGCGGTCGTCGGCCGCGCCGGGGAGCGTGAAGTAAAACGTGGAACCACGCCCCGCCTCCGAATCTACCCAAATGCTTCCGCCCGCGCGGGTGACGATTTTCTTGCATGTCGCCAGGCCGATACCGCTGCCCGCGATGTGCGAGCCGTGCGCCCTCTGCATAGGTTGAAAAATTCGCTCGAACCAGTCGCGCTCGATGCCCATGCCGTTATCGGCCACCGAAAACAGCCACATGGCTCCTTGCCGCGACGCGCCTACGCGGATCACCGGTGGCGTCTCGGGCCGCCGGTACTTGATGGCATTCGACAGCAGGTTTTGAAAGAGCTGATTCAATGCTTGGGGCTCCATACGCACCTCCGGAAGCGCGTCGTGGCTGATAGTGGCGCCGGAGGTCTCAATGTGCTGCCGCAGGTTGTCGACCGCAATGTCGAGGGCCTCTTGCGCCGGAACGGCCTCCGAAGATCCAATCGCGGTTCTTCCCACCTGCGCATGCGCCAGAACGCCTTCTACCAAGTCCGACATTCGTTCCAGACCTTGTGCGATTTGCTTGACGTAGGTCCGGCCGCGAGCATCAAGCTGGCTGCCGTGCCGCGACGAAAGCAGGTCCACCAGCCAACGCGTGCTGGTGAGCGGCGCGCTCAAATCGTGTGAGGCTATGCGCGCGAATTCTTCGAGCTCTTCGTTGGAACGCTCCAGCTCCTGCGCCATGCTCTTCAAGCGGGCGTTGACGGCCTCCAATTCGTTCTGCATCTGCAGCCGCGCAGTGATATCGGTGTGCGTCTCGATCACGCTTGGCGGCTCCCCGGAGCTGTTGGGCAGCAGCACCCAATGCGCCGACACGAAGATCCGGCTCCCATCGCGGCGCACGCATCCCAATTCGCCTTTCCAGATGCCGGAACGCAGCAACTGCTCCTGGATCTGCTCGATCGGCGCGGGGAAAGTGGATTGAAGCAGCTCGTGCACGTTTTGGCCGGCCGCCTCGTCTACTATCCAGCCATACAGCCGCGCGCATCCGGCGGTCCAATGGCTGACTTTTCCGTCCCAACCGCGAACCAGCACGGTCGATTGATCGAGAGCTCCCGTTAGTACCCGGAGGTTATCCTCGACGTTCCTGCGCGCCGTGACATCGCGCAGCACTTTTCCGAACCCTGCGAGTTGCCCTTCGCTATTCCGCAGCCCGATCGTGACGCCCTCCACCAGCATCTGTTGGCCGCTTTTGTTGACCAACCATCTGGTGTCGGATGCCCGCCCCGTGATCGCAGCCCGCTCCAGTTCCTCCTGCGCGCTTCCCTGCGAGCGCTCGGCGGGCGGAAGCAGTAGTTCCAGCCTCTGCCCGACAAACTCCTCCTGTGTGTAGCCGAATTGCATCTCTACACCGGGATGCCACGAAGTAAAGCGCCCGTCGGTATCGAGCAGCACAATGACAAACTCGCTGAGCCGCGCTACCAGCAGGCGAAGCAAATCGTTTCTGCTCGGCGCAGCTTCCTCAGGCATCGAAGTCGCCGCTCCTTACCGGCACCGCGAAAATTTCACAAATCGGAGACACTGTTGGCAGAAAAAGTCTCGTTGATGGTACGGACACGCAGCTCCGAGCGGTCGATCAGAATCTCACTCACCGAGGCCGGAGCGGCCTCAATCCGCTGGATGTGATCGATCGACATGCCCAGCACTAAAAGTAACAAGGCGCGGATGACGTCGCCGTGGGTGACGATCGCGATGGTGGCTTCCTGGGCGTGCAGATTACGTTCCAGAATTCTCTCGACGCCGTCCCAAGCGCGCGATTGCACGTCCATCATCGATTCTCCGCCTGGCGGCCGCGTGGTGGCACGGAACCGGTAATAGCGTTTCCAGAGTTCCTGATCGTGCAGCTCCGAAAATGGCTTGCCCATCCAGGAGCCGAAATCAATCTCTGTGAAGGCCCCCTCGAGTGATACCGCCAACTGCTGCGCCTCGGCAATGGGCCGCGCGGTTTCGAGCGCCCGCTCCATGGGGCTGGAAATTACTTCCGTCAGGCGATACCGCGCCGCCAAGCCGCGCGCGAGCGCCTGCGCCTGCGCGAAACCCGCCGCGTTCAGGTGGACTCCCGGCATGCGGCCATATAGCACCCGGCCAAGCAGATCGGTGGCGCCGTGGCGGATGAGTAAAATACGAATCATAAGAGGGGATAAAGAATTTCTTGGGAACCAGCTTCACGCTCCATGAAATCGAGAGCAAGATCACCGAACTAGGTCCATGGTTTCACAACCTCTCATTGTCTGGTGTCCAAACCGCGCCCAATCACTTCCTCGGCGATTATCCCGCTGCTAAGTGGCAGAACTTTCAGCACGCCATTCCGCGCGACTTGACGGGCATGACGGTGCTCGATGTGGGATGCAACGCCGGGTTTTATTCGATCGAGATGAAGCGCCGCGGGGCCAAACGGGTGCTGGGCATCGATCACGACGGGCAATACTTGGAACAGGCGCGTTTCGCGGCCCAGGTGTTGGATCTCGATATCGCCTTTCAGCAGATGTCGGTGTATGAAGTTCCTCATTTGCGCGAGCGCTTCGATCTGGTTCTGTTCATGGGCGTTTTTTATCACCTGAGATATCCGCTGCTGGCGCTGGATCTGCTGCGGCGGTATGTGACCAGCAATTGGTTTGTCTTTCAATCCATGTTGCGGGGCAGCCGTACGGTAGTAGAGCTTGCCGATGATTATCCGTTTAGCGAGCGCGGGGTTTTCGACAAACCCGGATTTCCTAAGATGCATTTCGTCGAGCAGAATTATTCGCAAGATCCAACCAATTGGTGGATTCCGAACCGCGCCTGCGCCGAAGCGGCCCTGCGGAGCGCCGGATTCATCATCGAAAGTATGCCTGAACCCGAAGTTTTTTTGTGCCGGTGCGATCAATCGGCTTACCTGCATGAACTGCCGCCGCAGTTCGCCCCGGAAGGAATCTAGGCGGCCGTAATATTCTGCGATCGTCTGAATACAGGTCCATACATGATCGAAGCAGTGATGTTTTGGAATGAGCCCAATAATCTTTCGCATTGGGATTTCGAAGTCGACCGCGATTGGTCCGTTTACGCGCAAATGGTGAAACTCGCCGCGCAGGCGGTTCGCGCCGAAAATCCCTCGCTGTTGCGAGTTCTGGGCGGAATTTCTCCTATTGATCCCGCATTTATCGAGCGTATCCAGCGGCTGGGTGCGCTCGATTATCTGGACGTGGTGGCTCTTCACGGCTTTCCGCTCGACTGGAACCACTGGACCATTCACGAATGGCCCGACAAATTGGCCGAGATCAGAGCGGTAACCGCGAAGCCGATCTGGATTTCAGAAGTGGGCGCGTCTTCCTTCGGAGCCGAAGAAGTGCAGGAGTTCGGCCTGAAAAAAACCGCGGAGCTCCTCATTCCGCGGTCCGATCACGTGTATTGGTACAGCCTGTTCGATCTGCCGCGCGCGTGGCCTGCAACCACCCGCCATCGCGAGAGCGAAGGTTCCTCGTATTACCGCCATTTCTATATGGGGCTGTTTCGCGAGGATGGCGGCGCCAAACTGGCCGCGCGCCACTTCGCCGCCTACGTGCCTGCTTTGGGTATTTGCCAGTGGTTTCATTTCGAAGATCCTCGTCTTGAAACCGCCGTTAAAATTCTTCGCGACTTCGGAGTGCGAAAGTTGCGCACCGGACTGAGCTGGGCCGATTTCGAGAGGCCGAACTCGCAACCGTGGTTCGATCGTCAAATGCGGTTGCTCGAACCATTCGAGCTGACCATCACTTTTTGCTTCACTCCGGAGCGCTGCGGAGTAAAGCCGCACCACACTAGTCCGCCCCGAAACATCGAAGATTACGCCGCTTTTTGTGGCGAGATGATCAGGCGATACGCCCCCTCGTCCTCGTAGAATTACATGCTTACGTCGCGAGGATCACGTCGAGGTAAGTAGAAACCAACCCAAGGTACAAAGCTTCTTATGTTAAGGTGCGGTATGCCTCCTCACTTATGATTCAACCGATCCGTCGATCCGATCGCTGGAGCTTGAACCATCAGAGAGGTTTTTTTGGCAGGAGTGCGAATTCCTACGGCAGGGGACAAACACAACAATGAAGGGAAACGTTCTTATCACAGGCGGCGCCGGATTCATCGGCTCCCACGTTGCCTCTGAGCTGTTGAAGGCTGGCTATCACGTACGCGTGCTGGACAGCTTAGTTACTCAAGTGCATGGTGACGCGCCCGGACGCCCCGGTTATCTGCACAAAGATGCAGAGTTCATCTTAGGCGATGTACGGAATCCGGAGATAGTGGACGAAGCTCTGTCGGGCATCGACGCCGTCTATCACTTCGGGGCGCTTGTCGGAGTCGGGCAGAGTATGTACCAGATTGCCGAATACACCAGTGTGAACAATCTGGGAACAGCCGTGTTGTTGGAGCGGCTCGTTAAACAGCGAGTCAGTAAGTTGATTGTTGCCTCTAGCATGAGTATTTACGGCGAGGGCGCCTATGTGACGCCTTCGGGCGAGCCCTATAACCATGCCGTGAGAACCATCAAACAGCTCAAGGCGCGCCAGTGGGAAATGTCCACGCCGGAAGGCTTGGCACTGCGACCGGCAGCCACGCCGGAAACCAAGCAGCCGTCTCTGGCTTCGGTCTATGCGCTTTCCAAATACGATCAGGAGCAGATGTGCCTGATGGTCGGCCGGGCATACGGCATTCCCGCAGTAGCTCTCCGATTTTTCAACGCTTACGGCCCTTACCAGTCGCTTTCCAACCCATACACAGGTGTGCTCGCCATATTTGCTTCCCGGTTCTTAAACGGGAAGCGGCCGATTATCTTCGAAGATGGTCAGCAGCTTCGCGATTTCGTCAGCGTCTACGACCTGGCGCAGGCGTGCCGCTTGGCTCTGGAAGTGAATGAGGCGCAAGATCGGGTTTTTAATGTCGGGAGCGGCCGGAAAACTACCATCTTGGAAGTGGCCGGCAAATTGGCAAAGATTTTGGACAAGAAGCTGGAACCCGAAATTACCGGCACCTACCGAGTGGGAGATATTCGACACTGCTATCCCGATATGAGCCTCACTCAGCGTGTTCTTGGCTACAAGCCGAGGGTGAGCCTGGAAGCCGGCATGCGGGATTTGGCCGAATGGCTGGAACAACAGACAGCGAGTGACCGTTTCAACGAGATGCAACATGAGCTCTCATCGCGCGGGCTGGTGGTGTGACTGCCGGAATGCGTTTCGCGCTTGTCAATCCACACTGGCGCTTCGAAGGCAGCATTTACTTCGGCTGCCGCGAGCCTCATCTGCCGCTCGAGTTCGGCTACTCCAAAGCGCTGCTCGAACAGAATGGCCATCAGGCGGCTATCTTCGACGGCCAGCTCGATGGACTTACTCATTCGGAAATCTTCGAACGCGTCAAGAATTTCGGCGCCAGCGTAATCGTTGTTACTACCGCCCCCAGTTACCTGTTTTGGCGTTGCCCGCCACCCGAATTGAAGGTGCCCCAGCAACTATGCCATATGTTGCGAGAATTACCGGCCAAGTTAGTTGTCGTGGGACCGCACGGGTCTACCACCCCGCGCCCGGTGCTGAGGAAACTTGCCGCAGACGTGGTGGTGCTCGGTGAGTGCGAAGAAGTGCTGCCCGAACTTGCGGGCGATCTATCGAGCATTTCCTCTATTGCCTACCGCGATGGCGAAAAAATCGTAGTTCGAGGGCCAAATCGCGCGGCCGACATGAAGCGGCTTCCTGCCCTCCAGTGGCCTGAAAGAACCGTCTCCAGGCACCATCACCATCATCATCGTTTCGATGCCGAGCCCTGTGGCCCGGGCGCTGAGATGGAAGCGTCGCGCGGCTGCCCGTATCACTGCACATTCTGCGCCAAAGATAATTTCCGTAATACCTACCGCAAACGACCGCTGAACGCAATCCTCGAAGAAGTCGACCGCCACATCGCGCAGGGAGTCGAGTACATCTACTTCATCGATGAAATCTTCCTGCCGGATGCGCAGTTGCTTTCCGCCCTCGCGGAGCGAAACATCAAAATAGGTGTGCAAACACGCATCGATCTCTGGAATCACGATGCCATCCGGGCGCTCGCTCGCGCCGGGTGCGTCTCCATCGAAGCGGGTGTGGAGAGCATCACGGAAGCCGGTCGCGCTTACTTAGATAAGAAATGTAAGCTGTCTACGGAGGAGTTGAGCCAGCGCCTCATCTTCGCAAAGAACTTAGTCCCGTTTGTGCAGGCCAACTTACTCGCAATGACGGAGGACGACGCCGAGACCGTCGAGAAATGGCGCCGGCGCCTGGAGACGAACGGCGTCTGGGCCAACAAGCCTGTACCGCTGTTTCCATACCCCGGATCTCCTGAATACACCAGGATGTGGGGTGCGGCAGACGATGTGGCATGGGAGCGGGCGCATGAAGCTTATCTAAAGGGTTTCGACTCGTTCAGCGATATACAGGAGCAGCGCCCGCAAAAGCTGGTCGAGCTGGAACTGGCTGCGCCGCGCTTCACTCATTGAAATGACGGCTACTCCCGCGAGTTCGCGCGATCGTCTGCGCGTTCTCATGACGGCGGATTGCGTTGGCGGCGTGTGGCAATATTCGCTTGATCTGGCGGCGGGCTTAGTTCAGCACGGCGCTCATGTGCTGCTGGCGACGCTCGGCCCGCGGCCCTCTCTCGAACAGAAGCAGCAAGCGCTTGCGATCCCGAGGACCACTCTTGCCGAAAGTGATTTCGCGCTGGAATGGATGTCGAATCCCTGGCCGGACGTAGACGCCTCGGGAAAATGGCTGTTAGACTTGCAAGCCGAGTTCGGCGCCCACATCATTCATCTCAACGGATATTCGCATGCAGCTCTCGACTGGCAAAGGCCGGCGATCGTGACGGCGCATTCTTGCGTGTTCTCCTGGTGGCAAGCGGTTCACGCTTCCACACCAGGACCCGAGTGGAACGAATATCGGCGCAGGGTCAGTGCGGGTCTCGCCGCGGCCAACGCCATTGTTGCGCCATCTGCCTACATGGCTGGCGCGCTCGGGCGTCATTACGGAGTGCCTCCGGAAAACGTGCGTGTAATACATAACTTCAGCCGCGCTCCGCGCTCTTCCGGAAGTGTGAAGCAGCCGTATATATTGGCTGCGGGAAGGCTCTGGGACCAAGCGAAGAACCTTGCCTTGTTGAACTGCATTGCGCCGAAGCTCGATTGGGGGACCCGCGTCGCGGGCAGCACTCGGGGACCGGGGATTTCGGCAGTCCGCGGCAACAGCCTACATCTGTTGGGAGAGTTGTCGCATGCCGAACTGATCCGGCAGATGGATCGAGCCTCGATCTTCGCGCATCCGGCACTCTATGAGCCGTTCGGGTTATCAGTCCTCGAAGCCGCCCGCTCGCGTTGCTGCCTCGTTTTGGCCGGAATTGCAAGTCTGCGCGAACTTTGGGACGGCGCCGCCATATTCGTGGATCCGCGCGACTCCGACGCCTGGGTATCGGAGCTGAATACGCTCGCGCACGATCCACTCAAGCGGCAGGAGTTCGGCCGGCTGGCACACTCCCGCGCACGTGAGTATCGTATCGCCTCCTCTCTGAACAAATATCGGCGCCTCTATCGATCGCTCATCGAGTCCGCGCCTGCGGCCAGTAAGGAGGCCGCTGCCTGATGCGCGTCGCCATGTTCTATCACTCGCTGGTCTCGGACTGGAACCATGGGAACGCCCATTTCCTGCGCGGAGTAGCTTCCGAATTTCACGCCCGCGGTCACGAGGTTAGCGTTTTCGAACCCGAAGATAGCTGGAGCCGCGAAAATCTGCTGCGCGACGCCGGTGAGAACGCAATCAGCGCCTTTCATCGAGCGTTCCCGCACTTACTCAGCACCCGCTATCGCGCGGACGATCTACGTCTGGAGGAATGGCTCGACGGCGTCGATATCGCCATCGTGCACGAGTGGAACCATCCGGCGCTAATATCGGCCGCAGGCCAGCATCGCTGCCGGAATTCCGATCTGCGCTTGCTCTTTCACGATACGCATCATCGTGCACTTACCGCACTCGATGAGCTGGCGCGCTTCGATCTCAGGCATTACGATGGCGTACTTGCCTATGGAGCCTCGCTGAAACATACTTACGAACGGCATGGATGGGGCAAACAGGTTTTCGTGTGGCATGAAGCTGCTGATGTTCGGACCTTTTATCCGCGCTCCGCGGGCAGCAGACGCGGCGACGTCGTTTGGATTGGCAATTGGGGCGACGAGGAGCGCACACAGGAGTTGCGCGATTATTTCATTTCCCCCGTAAGGCAACTGCGCTTGCATGCCCAGGTATACGGCGTTCGCTATCCCCAGCGCGGCTTGCGCGAGTTGCAGGACGCTTCAATTGCATATGGCGGCTGGCTGCCGAATTTCGAAGTGCCGAAAATCTTTTCGCAGTTTAAGGCAACCATTCACGTCCCGCGCCGGCCTTACACAGAAGAGTTGCCGGGCATCCCGACCATACGTCCCTTTGAAGCGCTAGCCTGCGGCATTCCGCTCGTCTCCGCGCCCTGGCAGGATACCGAGCACCTCTTTCGCGCCGGGCAGGACTTCCTGATGGCGCGTGATGGAACTGAGATGCAGCGGCATTTGCACAATGTACTGAACGACCCGGCGCTGGCCGCCAGCCTGTCAGCTAGCGGGCTCGAGACGATTCGCGCGCGCCATACCTGCGCCCATCGCGTGGACGAATTGCTTGCGATCTATGATTCGTTTAAGCCGGCATCGATGCAAGTCAACGAACCGGCGGCGGCCGAGGTTTAGCAATGAGAATCGGTTTCTGGGGTTCGAGTCTCGTCTCAGCGTATTGGAACGGCGCCGCCACATATTACCGCGGCATCCTGCGAGCTCTCGCCGCTCTTGGCCATCAAATCACTTTTTTCGAGCCCGACGCCTACGATCGCCAGAAGCATCGCGATATCGAAGATCCCGAGTGGGCCCGCATTGTTGTATACGATCCTCAGAACCTCAGCCAGGTGGGCCAAAATCTAGCTGCGTGTGAGCGGTTGGATGTCGTCGTGAAGGCAAGCGGCGTGGGCGTGCTGGACCGCTTCCTCGAAGCGCGGGTCGCCGGCATGCCGCTCCCTGTTTGCAAAGTCTTTTGGGACGTAGACGCACCCGCTACACTGGAGCGCCTGGCCTTGAACGCTGACGATCCTTTCCACGCCGCCCTTCCGCGATTCGACTTAGTGCTCACTTATGGCGGCGGGAAGCGCGTCACCAATGAATACCAGCAGATAGGCGCACGTCAATGTTTCGCCATTTACAACGCGCTCGATCCCGACATTCATCACCCTGTTTTGCCTGACTCGCGCTTCACCTGCGAGCTCTCGTTCCTGGGAAATCGCTTGCCCGATCGCGAGGTCCGCGTAGATGAGTTCTTCCTGAAGGCCGCCGCGCTGTCCCCAGGCAAACGGTTTCTGCTGGGCGGCAGCGGATGGGCAGACAAGCCAGTTCCATCGAATGTCAAATACCTAGGCCATGTCTACACCCGGGAGCACAACGCTTTCAACTGCTCTTCGCTCGCGGTGCTGAACGTCAGCCGCGAAAGCATGGCGCGTTACGGCTTCTCGCCCGCCACTCGCGTTTTTGAAGCAGCCGGCGCGGCCGCCTGCCTGATCACAGATGAGTGGGAAGGCATCGAATCGTTTTTGCAGCCGGCAACCGAAACCTTAGTCGCGCGGCACGGGAATGACGTCGCGCGCATCATTCAAGAGCTCAATGCAGATCGTGCGCGTGCGATCGGAGAAGCTGCGCGAAAACGCGTTCTCGCGGAACACACCTACGAGAAACGGGGAAACTTGCTGGCATCGATCTTCGAAGAAAGTGTGTCTGGCTCTCGATCCCTCGCCATGGAGATGCGTGCGTGAGTCAATCTCGACTGGACTGCGTTTTCCTCGGCCTGTCGATCACCTCCACCTGGGGCAACGGCCATGCGACCACATACCGGGGGCTGCTGAAAGAATTAGCGCGCCGGGGTCATCGCGTCACATTTATCGAGCGCGACGTGCCATGGTACGCTTCAAACCGCGAGTTCAACGAATTGCCCTATTGCACTGTTCAGCTTTACGGCAGCCTTGACGAGTTGAAAAATCGCTTTTCCCGGTTCATCCAGCAAGCCGACGTAGTAGTTATCGGTTCCTATGTTCCCGAAGGCATCGCGATTGGACATTGGGTGACAGAGACTGCAAAGAACATAGCTGCTTTTTACGATATTGATACGCCAGTTACTCTTGCCAGCTTAAAGTCGGGATGTTGTGAGTATATATCGCGCGATTTGTATCCGGCTTACCACATTTACTTCTCATTTACTGGCGGCCCTACGCTGAAGTATGTAGAGAAGACCCTCGGTTCCCAATGTGCGCGACCGCTGTACTGTTCCGTGGATCCGGCGCTATATTATCCGGACCCGCGTCCGCACAAATGGGATCTGGCGTACCTCGGCACCTACGCTGCCGATAGGCAGCAGGCCTTGCAGAATCTCCTGCTCCAGGTAGCGCGCGAGCAGCCCGAGCGTCGATTTGCAGTCGCCGGCCCACAGTACCCGGACACTCTTCAATGGCCGCCCAATATTGACCGCATCGAGCACCTACCCGCAAGCGAACACCGGGCCTTCTATAACTCCCAGAATTTCACCTTGAATGTGACTCGCCAGGACATGATCCGGGCTGGTTATTCGCCCAGCGTTCGCCTATTCGAGGCGGCTGCCTGCGGAGTGCCCATCCTGACCGATGTCTGGGCCGGCTTACAGTCGTTCTTCAAACCCCGACTGGAAATACTCCCCGTACTCACTAGCAGCGATGTTACGTCTTACATGCAGATACCTTTCGAGCAGCGCCTTCAAGTCGCTGAGCGCGCTCGCCAAAAGGTTCTTCGTTTTCATACTGCGGCCGTTCGGGCGGCAGAGTTCGAAAACGACGTTTATGCAGCGTTAGACCGGCACGCTTGCGCAAAGAAAAAAAGCAGGAGTGCATTGAAGGAATCTCCAACGGCTGCTTTGATCTAACAAGAGGAGTAGGAGTATGAACAACACGAAGGTGTTTGCACTGGCAGGAGCCGCTTGCCTGATTGCGGCAGCAACTCCGCTATTCGCAGGGCAGGACACCAACGCGGGGGGCGTGCCCGCCAGCGTCATAGTGACGCTCGAACCGAAGCGCGGAAAAACAATTCCGCCCGTCGAAGCGCAAGACATCGTAGTGCGCGAAGGCCGTGATCGCCGACCAGTCACGGAATTCGTGCCGCTGCATGGTCAGCAAGGCAGCTTGCAGCTTATGCTGTTGATCGATGATTCCGCTCGCGGGACCTTCGACACCGAGATCGACACCCTCAAGCATTTCGTCAACGCGCTCCCGCCGGATGCCGAAGTAGCAGTTGCCTATATGCGCAACGGCATGGCAGAGATGACCGCGAACTTCACACGCGACCATGCCGCGGCCGCCAACACCATACGTGTCGTGATGGGACCCGGCGGCGCGGACGTTAGCCCCTACGACTCCCTCACGGACGCAGTCAAGAAATGGCCCAACACCGGAGCAGAGCGGAAGGAGATCGTGATGATCAGCAGCGGCATTGAGGCTCTGGGTGGCGGCTATACCACCGACAATCCCTACGTCAATGCCGGTATCCAATCCGCGCTCAAAGCCGGGGTGGTGGTCTACACGATTTACGATCCCAGCGTCGGCCACATCGGCCATAGCTTCTGGCGAAATACCTGGGGGCAAAATTTCTTGTCCCAATTGTCAGATGAAACCGGCGGCGAATCCTATATCATCGGTTTCGGCTCGCCCGTCTCGTTCCAGCCATTTCTCGATTCGATTCTCTTCAATCTGCAACACCAATACCGCCTGACATTCACCGCGCGCGCGGAAAACAAATCGGGCTTTCAGCCGATTCGCGTTTCTGTTGCTGAGAAAGACGCCAGCATCGCAGCGCCGGATAAAGTGTTCGTTCGCGCCGGAATGTAAGTCGCCCGATTGCGGCGCGAAGGCTCGCTCGGCGAGCACGGCGCAGAATCCTTCCATGGCCCGGCCGGACAAGATACACTCGTGGTATCGGGAGGCTGTATGCGTTGGATGCCCGTGCTCGTTCCCTCCGCTCTGCCGCTTTTGTTCTGCCTCGCGGCTCCCGGCCAGGAGGTCGTTTCGGCCTATTCGGGGACCATTCATTTCTTCGAAGGAGCCGTCCTGCTCGACGATCAGGCGCTTGAGCACAAACCCGCCACTTTTCCGAACATAAAAGAAGGATCGACGCTACGCACGGAAAAGGGACGCGCTGAGGTGCTTCTCACACCCGGTGTTTTCCTTCGCATTGACGAAGACAGCGCCTTCCGCATGGTCTCGAATGCACTCACCGATACCCAGCTTGAGTTCTTGCATGGCTCGGCGATTGTCGATTCCATGGATGCCTTAGGAACTCCCCCGGTTGTCGTGACTTATCAGCATTGCCGGATGCGCTTTTCAAAGCCTGGCATTTACCGGATCGATTCAGATACCGGCGTGTTTCAGGCATATAGCGGCCAGGCGCAAGCCGTCGCCCCGGACGGCAAGGTGTCCTCTATCGATCCCAACAAGCTGTACTTTTTCGATCTCGCCGCCGTGACCAACAAGTTCGGCGAACCGAATGAAGACGAATTTTACGATTGGGCTCGGGGCCGCGCTGACGCAATCTCTGCCGCGAACCAGTTAGCCTCTCAAAGCAATGGCGATGCCGCGGACAGCGATCCCGCCTCGGGCATATTTACGCCGTCGCTTCCTTCCTACGGTACGTATCCGGTATATCCCGCCATCGGCGGTTATGGACTGGGTACTCCGTTCTTCGATCCATTTTTTGGCTTTGCCGCGGGTGGGTTCATGCCCTACAACGTCTTTCCCATTTTCCTCGTAGTACCGAGCCGGAAATGGACTTCACGTTGGCCGCACACGAATCCGGCTCCCACCCCCGGTTATGTGGCGAGCCGGCCCGTTCGGACCCCAGCGCCTATCCGTGTGCCGATCTATGCTCCTAGGCCCATTTCCGGCCCCGTCGGCGCCGCCAGACCCTATCGCCCGGCAACCATCTCAGCACCGCATCCAGTGGGCATTCACGCCATCGGCCACTGACCGCCAAGCCGCATCCGCGCCCCTATGGCGACGGCGCATAATATCCGAGGCGCCAGCGCGCTTTCAACGCCGACAAACCCGGCGGAGCGCTCAGTTTCACCTCCACCTTGCGATATTTTCCATCGCGCTCATGCTTTGCCGGCGCGTACGCGAGCACATATTGGTTCCGCAACTCGATCGCAATTTTTCGAGCCACCGCGGGCAACGCGCTGAAGCTGCGGGCCGGAAATGCTCGGCCGCCGGTTTGTTCGGAGACCTCGGCCAGCAAACGCGGGCCGGATAACTCCGGCTCGCTGAGCCCCAGGTTTGAAAACGGCTCGAAGACGCCCATTGCATAAACCTGCACATCCGCCTCGCGTACCAGGTTCTCGATCTCCTGCGCGGTGTAGCGGCTGTTATTATCGCCGCCGTCCGAGATGATCAGCAACGCTTTGCGCGGATTGCGAGCCTTTCTCATCTCTTTCACGCCCATGTCAATCGAATCGAGAAGCGCGGTCAATCCTTGCGATTCCACGGAGCCAAGCTTCTCCCCGATGGCGCCGAAATCGCGCGTGAAGGGAATCGCCAATTCCGCGCGGTCGCTGAAATCAATGAGAAACGCCTCGTCATCTTTGTTCAAAATCTTGAGAACTTCCGAGACAGCCTGGCGGGACGTATCCAGCTTGGTTCCCATGCTGCCGCTGGTATCTACGAGCAGGCCAACCGAAAGCGGCGCATCTTCCGCCGCAAACTGCGAGATGCTTTGCCGCACGCCATCTTCGAAAATGGAAAAGTTTTTCTTTTCCAGGCCCAGAACAAAACGATTCGAGGCATCCGTGACCGTTACCGGAATCACCACCAGCGTCGTATTCACCCGCAGATTGATGTCCGGGCGCTCTTCTGCCTGGGGCGCCGGCGCCTGCAGCGCATGCAGCAAACAAAGCGCGACAAGCGTTCGCACGTCCAAGTGGGGGCGGGTCTCCAGGCCCGCGATCGGACGCCCTCGCCCGACCCTAATCTCTATTCATAGCGCAACGATATGGTCGGATCTACGCGTGTCGCCCGCAGTGAAGGCAAATAACATGCGCCCAGCCCCACCACCGCGAGCAGCGCAACCACGCCCGCCAGGGTCAATGGGTCATAGGTGGATATCCCCGAGATCTGGCTCTTCATCAGCCGTAAGAGCAAGAACGCCGCCACCAGCCCCACACCCACTCCGATAAGGATGAAACGCATCCCGCCGCCCATGACCTGTCGAAGCACGTTGCTCGTGCTCGCACCCAACGCCATGCGGATACCGATTTCTCGGCTCTGCTGGCTCACTGTGTAGGAAACCACGCTATACACGCCCACCGTCACCAGAATCAATCCAACCGCCGCAAAAACGGAAAAAATCTCCAGCCCGAAGCGCGGCTGCGCATATTGAAATTGGTTCAGAGCGTCTTCGAGCGTCATCGTCTGCTGCGGGCGAACGCTCTTGTCCTGATTCAACACCTCGCCTTCCAGCATCTTTGCCAGCGGCGCTGGATTTCCTCTCGCGCGCAGGTACACTACGTACTCGCCGAACGCTGTGATGGTTACCGGTGCATAAGCTTCGGGAATAACCGCTTCGCTCACTCCATGATTTTTCACGTCCGAGCTGACCCCAACGATCTCGAACCACGGGTTCGGAACCGGTATCGGCGCATCCGTTAGACGCGCCAGCTCGATCTGCTTCCCGATTGGATCCTCTCCCGGAAAGTATTTCTTCGCCAGGGTCTCATTCACCACAACCACCTTGCGTTTGCTTTGAACATCCTCTTCCGTGAGGAACCGGCCCCGCAACTGCCGCATCCCGAGCGTCCGGAAGAACGCCGCGTCGACGAATCCCATCTGGCCGCTCCACTTCTCCGCATGCGTCTTGCCGCCCACTTCAAACTCCGTGTTCACCCCGCCAAAGGGAGGAAAGTCGAGCGCGCCCGTTGCGCTCACCACGCCCGGCGCGTTCCGTAATCGGGTAGTCAGCTCCCGCAAAAAGCGTTCCTGCTGATCGGCGGTTTGATATTTCTTGCCCAACGCGATATCCGTAACCACCAGCCTCTCGGGGCTGAGGCCCAAATCGGCATATCGCTCGATGAAGAAGCTTCGCATCATCAGCCCTGCGCCGCTCAACAGAATGAGAGACAGCGCCACTTCGCAGACGATCAAGATATTCCGCATGCGGCCGCGCCGGAATCCGCTATTCCCGCGTCCGCCGGCCTTCAATGGCTCGCTCAAATTGCGCGAGAACGACCCGAAAGCGGGCGCCATGCCGAACAGCAGCGCCGTGAATACCGCCACCAGGACGGTCGCCGCCAGCACGCGCGCGTTCAGGCTGATGACCGCCTCGTCGGGGAATGTAAACACCGGCAAGGCGGCTTTCAGCGCCGCCAGTCCGCCCCAGGCTAAGAGGCATCCCACCGCCGCACCGCTCAAGGCCAGCACCAGGCTCTCCACCAGCAACTGACGGATGATCCTCACCCTCCCTGCACCCAAGCTGTTGCGAATCGCAAATTCCTTTTCCCGCACCGTGGCTTTCGCCAGCAGCAGATTGGCCACGTTGGCGCACGCAATCAGCAGCAGAAGCCCCACCGCCGCCAACAGAGTAAACAGCGTCTCTCGAAATCGGCCCACCACGTTATCAGCCAAGGTGACCAGTTGAACGTCGAATTTTTTCGGATACAGCTTCGGATACACCTTCGAAAGCCGTTGCGCCAGGATGGTTAAATCCGGTCGCGCGCTCTTGAGCGTCAGCCCCGGCTTGAGATGTCCCAGAAAGAAGAAAAAGTACGCATTCGGATTGGTCTCACCATGATCCACCCACGCCGGCACCCAAACGTCCGAACCCCACCACGCGAAGCGCTTCGGCATGATGCCTATCAACGTCCTCGGCGTATCGTCCAGCGTAAACGTTTTTCCGATAATTGCGGGATCGCCCGAAAATCTCTTCTGCCACAGCTTATAGCTCATGACGAACACCGGCGGCGCACCCGGTTTCGCATCCCCAGGCGTGGCATACCGCCCCAGTAGCGGCCTGACTCCCAGAAACTCGAACGTGTTCCCGGTGACGTGGGCCGCATTCCACGATTCCGGCGCTCCCTGACCCGTCCTCAGCATCCGGGTTTGATACACGCCTATCGAGCTATCGAACACTTGATTCTGCTGCTGGTAATCCAGAAACTCGGGCGGTGAGAACGCCCCTCGCCCAAACTGGCCGCTCTGCGTCGAATCGTGAATCTGCACCGAGATCAGCCGGTGCTGGTCGGTGTAGGGGAACGGCTCCAGCAGGACATTATCGATCACGCTGAAAATGGCCGTCGTCGACCCGATGCCCAGGGCAAGGGCCAAAACCGCCGTGATCACGAAAGCGCGATCTTTGAAGAGAGTTCGAAAGCCGAACCTAGCGTCTTGCAGTAGCCAGTCCATGAGAATGGAACGTATGGCCCGTCAAAAAAGTAGTAAATTTTTTCTCAAGGTTTCGGGACGCGTACTTATCGTATGACGCCAAGCGGGTAGAAAGTTATACGGGCCGATCGTCGGGTGCTTTGATCTCCATCGCCGGATCGATTTGGCCCGAAGTCAGCAGCAATTTTCCATGAAATACTTGCATATCTTCGGCTTTCATCGCATTTTAAATTATTTGTTGCATTTTTGAAAATCAAGAATTACAATCTACCCGGAGCGTACCCGGGCCTGTATTGTTATTGCGCCAGACGGAGCTGGCTGCGCTCAAAGGCCCCGAGTTAGTGCGGCGGCCCAGAAAAAGCCTCAGCAGGGAAAGGCATCCCCGGCGGCGACAGTGCAGCAGAAAGAAAATAACTGATATGCAGATATCTCCCTACACCGCAGCCTTAGCTTGTCTGCTCTGCTTGCCAACTTCCGGGACGGCGCAGCAGTTGCATGTGCGTTCGACTAAGATCATCGCCGATCTGCCTCACTTCCTCGTCTTGCCGCTGCGTTGCGACTCTGAACAGAACGTGTTTGTCTGGGGCGCCAATCCCTCTGGAGGAAGACTCCCGGTTCTGGAGCTTGGTGGCGATGGTAAGGAGCTACACCGCTTCGATATCTCAGCCGCGAAGCAGGATGGTATCGAGCGGGCATCTGTCCAGACTTATGCGGTAACGCCGGACGGCTCGCTCTACGAGCTTCTCGCGTTACCCAGCGGTAAAGTGGCAGTCGTCCACTTCAAGCCCACGGGTGAGTATGGAGGCGTTGTTTATCTTGACAGGTCATTCAGCACCGTCCATCTAGCGGTCTTCAGAACCGGTGAGTTCTTTGTGGACGGAACCATTGCGGCGGGAAAAGATACACGCGAGCCTTTCGTAGCAATCTTTGATCCTATGGGCCGGCTCCTTACTGAAGTACAGAGCGGCGAGCCGCCACTTACCTTGTCCGCACCCGCTCCGCCAAAGCGCGGCGAGAAGGGCCATGCTCAAGCAGCCGAAATCTCGCCCGGCTCGGTCGCTGCCTTCGATCTGAGCATGGCCGAATCCGGGAGTGACCTGGTGTATGTACTCCGTCAGGGGAAAAAGCCGACCGTATTGGCGATCTCCCCTTCAGGGCTCATCGATCACAAGCTTGTGCTGACGCCGCCAGCAGGGGATCCGCAGGTGGTAGCCATGAAGGTCGGACCAAGCCAACTTCTGGTTCAGTATGTCGAGCCTCAAGCCGCCCCAAACGGAAGTGCTGTTTCCACCTTCGTCGTTTACGATTCCACCGACGGAACCAAGCTGGCGGAGTACGAGCCCGAGCCCGGGCTTGGCAGCTTCGCTTGTACGGATTGGCGCGGGGGCTTTACCTTCCTGTCGAGGAAAGATGATGACCAGCCGGTCCTATTAACCGCCGCTGCCCGGTAGGTTAGATCATGCGGTCGTCGGGTGCTTTGGTTTCAATCGCCGGATCGATTTCGCCCGCTGTCAACAGGTTGAACGCAATCTTGGAACGAGACGGAATAAAGCGCCACAGCTTATCGGCGGTCTCGCTTTCCTGGGCCTGTATGGCGCGCGCCAGCTCTTCGGTCGCCGCATCTCCGGCAGCCGCTGCTACGGTCGCAAGCGCCTCATACATTGCGCATTCGCTTTTCTCCATCGCGAAAGCCACCACCAGATTTTGCACCAATCGCTCATCCTGCGAGTGGCCAATCTGAGTAGATTTCGGAGTAAGGGTAAACAACTGATCGAGGAAGCTCTTCACCGCCGAGGTTCCGCCGCCGAGCGCCTGCAGCCGCGCACCCAGACGCTTCTGCTGCACGCGCGTTTCTTCGGCGTGTGTTAAGAACGCGGCCTGCACCTCGCCGTCGTCGCCTTCTACGGCGAAGCTGCGCAACCGCGCTTCGAAGCTTCTCTCCGCCGCGATCGTGTCCTCTAGATAGCGCTTGATTAAACTGCCGCTGGTTTCGGCCACCGTGAATGGATAAGAAGAGCTCGTCCGGGGCAGCCCTTACGCCGCAACCTTTTGCGAAGACGAATTCGGCCAGATCGCCAGTTCGATGAACTCGGCCTCGAATCGGCTCTGCTCCTTCGGATCCTGGGAAGGCCTGAGTTGCCGGCAACACTCGCGCATCACCTGCTCCAACGGCCTGCTGGCCGCCTCATCGCCGAGCACCACTCGAATCAGCTCGCGAGCCGCGCGCCGTGCCGCCTCAGGAGACTTTGCAAACATCAAGGCGTCGTAACGTTCGTTGATCAACTGAGTGTGTCTATTCATAGGCCCTCGAAACATTGGATGCAGGAAAAGCAATTTTCGGTGCGCCGTCCGTCAGAGAGGTTTAACCCTACCCATCCGCGCGCCGCTCCAGTACTTGTCGCTCGCCCTTGGCACGTTCTCCAGTGGCCTCCCGGGCTGCCTGCTCCAGCAGCTTACAGACTTCTTCGTCAGTCACTTGCGAGAAATCTTCGTACCAGATTCCTACCGCGTTGAACGGATGCGGCATGGCAGCGCATATGACCTGGTCCGCTTCCCGCTGTAACTCCTCACAGCTCTCTCGAGGCGCCACCGGGACCGCAATAAGTACTTTCCTCGCGCCTTGCGGTCGTAGCGCTCTCGCCGCGGCCAGCATGGACGCGCCTGTCGCCAACCCGTCGTCGACTACCACCACTGTCCGGTCGCGAATCGGAACCGGCGGTCGGCCTGCCCGGTACAGCAGCTCGCGTGCTTCCAACACGCGCTCTTCCCGAGCCGTCACCTGCCCAATCGTTTCCCCCGAGAGGCGCAAGTACTGGATCAACTCCTGGTTCAGCACCCGTACGCCGCCGCTCGCAATCGCCCCTAGCGCCAGCTCCTCTTCGCCCGGCACTCCCAGCTTTCTCACGACAAAAACGTCCATCTCCGCGTGCAGCGCTCGCGCCACCTCGAATCCGACCGGTACTCCCCCGCGCGGAAGGACCAGAATTAATGGATCCAGCTCCGGCACGGCGGCCCTTACTTTCCCGGCTAAAACTCGCCCCGCTTCGCGGCGGTCTCGAAAAAGTGAAATGTTCGCCTCCTCTTTCGGGAAAAGCTGCCTTATTTCGCTATATTAAATGAGTCATCAGCCTTGTCGAACGTTTCGTGGCACCCTGGATCTCCACGCGGGCCGTGCGCGGTCAGCCACTGGCATTGGGCCTCGTGGCGCTCTTCGCCAGCTACTTGCCCGCCCGCCGCAAGGCGAAGATCGATCCGATCCTCGCACTGCGCTGCGAGTAAGTGCAGCGCCATTTCGCCCGTTACCGCCCCCGCGCGTACATCAGAATCAGGGAGCGTTGTGCAAACGGCACATACAACAGCGCCGCGCTCATTCCCAGCGCGAGGCCGTGCTTACGTGATGAGCCAGAAGGAACGGCGACAGCGCCCACAAAAGATCGAGAAGCAGCAAAACCGGGAAGAGTTTGCCGAATCTTACCGGAAGCTGTCGATGATGGAACGCAACCGCAGCTAGCAGGTAAAGCCGCACCGGAATCAATACCGCGGCGGTCGTCGCCAGCACACCCATCAGCACCGCCGGCGGAAGCAGTTTGCATCGAAGAAGATCTCGCCGAAGAAGATCTCATGGATCCCCGGCATATTGGATAGCGCGCCCACAACCAAAAATGCGCTGACGGCCAACGCTTCGAAAGGCGCGCGCCGATGAGCACACCGTATTTCATAAACGCACCCCGCATCCACCACGCCCTTACCGCGGATGTGGAAAAGCGCCTGCTGATATGGATCGCCCGGCGCGTGCCCGTAAGGATCGGTCCGGATCATCTGACCGGGCTCGCTCTTGCCTCGCTGCTGTTGGCGGGCGCCGCCTATGCGCTTGCGTCCCGCGACGCGCGCGCCCTCTGGCTGGTGAACATTTTTTCTTCTGCTCAACTGGCTCGGCGACAGCCTCGACGGCACGCTGGCGCGCGTTCGCAACCAGCAGCGCCCTCGCTACGGCTTTTACGGGGACCACATTTGCGACACCTTCGGCGCGCTAGCTCTTATGGCGGGCCTCGCCTGCTCCGGCTTTCTTCACTGGCAGATCGCGGCTGGAATGCTCATCTGTTTCTACGCGCTCTCCATCGAAAGCTATCTGGCAACCTACACCCTGGGGCGCTTTCATCTCTCGCACGGCCTCTTCGGCCCCACCGAAATTCGCATCCTGCTTGCAATCGGAAACGCGCTGCTAACCGTGCATCCTTACGTGCAGATCGCCAATCGGCATTTCCATCTCTTCGACGTGGCCGGCTTGGTCTCGATCGGCGGCATGGCCGGCATGGTTTCTGCGGCAGCGCTGCGCCACACGCTCACGCTCTATCGAGTGGAACCGCTGAAATGAGGTTCCTCCGGTTCAGCCTGATCGGCTTGTTGGGCGCCGCCTTGCAATTGTCTTCTCTTCATCTCATGAGCAAACGCTTTCACCTGCGCGATCTACTTGCCGCGCCGCTAGCGGTTGAGCTCGCCCTGCTGCACAACTTCGCCTGGCACGAGCGCTTCACATGGTCCGATCGATCCTTAACAAGTCTGTCGCAGCGGGCCGTCAGGCTCTGGCGCTTTCACCTCGCGAACGGCCTCCTTTCGCTGCTCGGTAATACCGTGGTGATGTACTGCCTCGTAGATCGCCTCAAAGCTCCCGTCCTGCCGGCGGCCGCCGCAGCCATCGCTCTGTGCGCCCTCGCCAATTTTCTGCTCGCCGACCGTTGGGTGTTTAAGCCGGCGGCTAGCGCCGCTTGAGCGCTTCCAGCTCCTCTAACGTACGCGGCCAGTCCGATCCCAGCAGCCGCGACAAGCTTCTATCGGCGAGAACCTTCCCGCCCGTCTGGCACCGAGCACAGTAGTTCGTTTCATTGTCCGCATAACGAATCCGCTGGATCTTTTCTCCGCACCTCGGGCATGCTTCGCCATAGCGTCCGTGCACGGCCATCTCTTTGCGAAACGCGGTTACTTTTTCGGGGAACTTGGAATCCGCCTCTGCCACGAAACGATCCATCCAAGTCTGCAGAGTGCCGCGGGTCGCGGCGAACAGCTTCTCCCATTCCTGCGGCTCCAGCTTGTGAGTGCGCATGATGGGAGAAAGCTGCGCCGCGTGCAGAATCTCATCCGAATACGCATTGCCGATCCCGCTTACCAGGCGCGGGTCGGTGAGGGCTCGTTTGAGCGTCCGGTTTTCGATCATGAGCGCGGCGCGAAACTGTTCGAGATCGCTACTGAATATTTCAATTCCACCCGCGTCCACGGAGCGCAGGCCCTCCTCGCCCTTGAGAACATGCAGCGATGCGCGATGCTTTGCGCCGGCTTCCGTCAGCACCAGCGAGCCCGCTGGAAAATCGAACGCCGCTAAATTGTTGCGGCCCGCCAGCTTTACTCCAGGCGTCCGCCAGTGCAACCGGCCGGCAATCATCAAGTGCAGCACCAGCCAGAGATCGTTCTCCAGTCCAATTGCGATGCGTTTGCCGATGCGCCGCAACTCGCGGACCCTCGAGCCTTGCACATCCGCGATCGGCGGCTGTGCGGTTCGCAGCAGAAACGCGCTCTGCAGCCGCACGCGCTCCAGACGCTCGCCCACAATACGCAGCTCGAGTGCGCGAAGGTAAGCAGCGATGTCCGGCAGCTCCGGCATGCTTCAACTGGCAAACAGATTCGTGTTCAGAAATTGGTTGCGAAACTTGCCCTTTGGATCATACTTGCGCGCCAATTGCACGAAGTCATCGAACTTTTCATATCGCGATCGAAGTTCCGGCGGGGCCAGCGTGAACAGCTTGCCCCAGTGTGGCCTCGCCCGGAAGGGAGATAGCTCCCGTTCGATCAATGGCAGCACCTGCCTCACAGCCGGCCACTCCTGTTTCCACGTGAAGTGAATCGCCACGCTGGGCTGCCGGTAACAGGTGCTCATCCATAAGTCATCGGCTGCAATGGTGCGGATCTCGGTGATCAGCAAATGAGGAGTCACCTGATCGCGCAGCCGCTCCACGGCCAAGATCGCCTCCACCGCGTGCTGCCGCGGCAGAATATATTCCGATTGAAGTTCCTTCCCTGCGCTCGGCGTGAAGCCCATGCGGAAATGCGGCAGCCGGTCATACCATGGCCCGGGCACGCCCATCTGTTCCGTGCAATTCTCGGCCGACAGCGCTTCAATTGGATGCAGGTCCCGGGTCGCAAGCTGGGCGCCGAAAAACTCCCGCGGCGCGGCGAAACCAGGTCCGTCACCCACCCGGCTCTTGATCCACAGCTCCGTGATCCGCTGCTTCTGCCAATCGGTAAACAGACTGACGCTGTAACCAGCCGCTTGAATTTCTTCGAAATGATTCTTCATTTCGGCGAACGAGAGATTCTCGTAGACGTACTGCCGAACCAGATAGGTAGGCTCAATGTCGAGCGTCACCCGCACGATCACGCCCAGCGCGCCCAGCCCCACCACCGCAGCCCGGAACTCCTCGCCGTCCGCTTCGCGGGATAGCTTCACCACATCGCCCGCTGCCGTTATCATCTCCAGCGCCGACACCGCGGTGGCCAGATTTGGGTTCTTCTCGCCCGAACCGTGAGTGGCCGTGCTGCACGCTCCGGCAACGGAAATGTGAGGAAGTGACGCCAAGTTGTGCAGGGCATATCCTTTGTTATCCAGATACGGCCCGAGCTGGCCGTACGTCACGCCCGCCTCCACCGCCACCGTTCGGGCGCTCGCGTCCAGTTCTATCCCCCGCATCGGTTTCAGCGACAAAAACTTGGAGTCGCTGTCTGCGATCGAATTGAAGCAGTGCTTCGTGCCGAGCACCTTCAATTTGCTCTCGGAGCGTAGAATGGATTGCGCCTGTTCAATCGACGAGACTTCCTCCAGGCGCTCCGTCCCGTACACGATATTGCCCGCCCAGTTGGTCAGCCTCTGGTTCGCCTTCAGCATGGAGATAGGCCTGATCAAAGAGCCGGCGATGGCGCTCGAAAACAACCGCAGGAAGGTTCGTTTATCCATCAACGCTAACAGATCCTATCAGACCTGAGCCGCGCACGTTATCTGAGCCTCGCACGTAAGTAAGCGGTCTGAGCCGCCTAAGGATTCGACGGCCGGCTGCTCGGCCGCTTTCTCGGGTCTCGCGACACGTACCCATTCAGCAGTTGCCGATTAGTCGGATTGCAGTTTACGTAATAACCCGATTGCGCCTCTGGCTCAAACACGGAGCTCCCCTCTTTGCGCCCCGTGCATGCTCTCTCAATTGCCTGCAGCACTTCCGCCCGGTTCGCCCTTTTGAAGTACGGCCGCACGGCCTTCAGACCATATCTCGCGGGATCGCCTGTCATCGGCAGGAACTTGCGGAAATCGCTTCGTTTGTCGGCTATCCCTCGTTGGCTGCTGAGCGCGCAAGCCGCCAACAGCAGCCCGATCGCAAGAGCGCTCGTCCGAACTCGCTTCATCCTTCAATCATCATCTATTCGCCGGTCGTCGTCGTCCCCTCAGAGAACCGTGTCACGGATATTCTTTTAGAAATAAAGCGGCGCGCGCGCTGACGGCCGCCCGCGTCATACTCCGGCCGCGATCACACCGGCGGCGATCTTGGCACTTTCTGTTCGGGCCGCCAATTCCCGCCGAAAGCGCACATGACGAACGCGGGTCAGCTCCACCAGCGGCTGCCAAACGGCGTGCACGAGATCATGTGCGATCAGCAGGCGCCAAAAGCGATTCGAGCGCTTATAGAGGTAAGACATCGCCAAATAGGCAGGCACGGAACGCCAGTCTTCCGGCCTGCGCCGCCAGATGGACGCGTGCGAAAACAGCCGGCGGTACATCCACCGGTAGCCACTCTCGAGTTCCTCGGGCGTCATGTACTTTGGCCGGAACACGGCATGGGCCGTGTCATACAGCGTCCAGTCGCGATGCAGCAGCCGCCCCTCGGCGTCCATTTGGCGAAACAGCGGCGTAGCCGGATATGGTGTCAGGATATGAAAGGTCGCGCACTCCAGCCGGTTCTCTTCCACCCACTCCGCAGTGTGCGCGAATACATCCTTGTGGTCGCAGTCAAAACCCAGCACAAAGGAGCCGTTCACTTGTATTCCATGTTCGTGAAGCATGCGGACGCGGCGCGCATAATCGGCGGATCGCGGCGCCTTTTTGCGGGCGTTCATCAAATTCCGATCGCTCAATGATTCGAAGCCGATAAACACGCCCGTGCAACCCGCAACCGCCATCTCCCGCACCAGCGACGGATCATCCGTAACGTCGATAGTCACGGCCGCGCTCCAGATCTTCTCGAGAGGCCGCAGCGCCCTGCACAAGGCCCGAAGATACTCGCGGCGCGAACCAAGATTGTTGTCGATAAAGACGGCATAGGGCTCGCCATTAGCCGCAAGTTCTGCCGCTACTTGCTCCGGGTCCCGCACCCGGTAAGGCATGCGGAGCCCATCGGTAGACAGGTAGCAGAAACTACACCGGTTGTGGCATCCGCGCGTGGCGATCAAACTCGTCGTAGTGAGAAAACTCCTCCGCGGCAAGATCGACCTTCTGGGAACCGGGTCTTGGCAATAGTCACTTTCGTAGGTTGCGTGATATCGAGGCTGCAAATGGCCGCTTTCCATATCGGCGAGCATGCGCGGCCAAAGCTGCACGCCATCCCCCATGGCAAGCGAGTCGGCGTGCGGCGCGCATTCCTCCGGACAGGACAGCACGTGCAGTCCCCCGAGAATGATTCTGCTGCCGCGCGAGCGGAACCAGTGCGCCAGTTCATAGGCGCGCCTGGCAAACGTCAGGTGAACCGTAATCCCAACCACCTGCGGCATGGGCTTCGAAGGCGGAGCGCCATGCAACAGGTTCTCGTCCCAGTACTGAACCCGCCACGTGCCGGGGGTCGTTGCCGCAAAGCTCGTCAGCGCGAGCGTCGGGGTAAGGACGTGCTTACCGAAGCTGGCATGCGGGTCCTTGGCGTAAAACGGGTTGATCAGCAGCGCATAGCGCGGCTCGATGGGTCCGGGTGCGATGGCAGGGAGTTGCGGCGCTTCGGCCATCTCTCGCGGAAGCCGCATCCGATTTCTGGCATAGACTACTTTATAACACAGAGTAATAGTGGGCTCGCCTTCTACAGCTTGTGGTGTCTACGACGAGAGGCCGGGATCTGAGTGCCGCACCAGCGCTCCGATGGCCGACACCAGCTTTTCAATGCGGTTGTCGATTTCGTGGCCGCGCTCGACCAAGCGGTCCAGCCCGGCTTCGATCCGGTTCAGTCGCGTTTCGTGATCGTCTACTTGATCTTTCTGCAAGACCTGTGCGCGAAGGAGAATGCGTACGTCGGTGCGCAATTCATCAAGCTCGTGCTCTATTCGGCTCAGGCGCTCGCTGCCGTTGTCGCTGGCCATACCCTGATGCTACGAGCTTACTCTGCTAACCCGCCGCCCGGACGCGCCGCGCAAGCGACGTCTCGCTCCGATTCCCCTTCTTCGGCGCTTCGTCCAAGCGCTTCACCTGATCGCTCACGCAGACCAGGAACATCGGCTGCCGCGCGTTCTTCAGCAGGTCGATGATCCGGTCCTGCTGATCTTCGAGATAAATCGACTTGCCGTCGGTCAGCAGGTGAAGCTTCGAATCTGTCGAGAGCACATCCGCCAGGCGGCGGCCCATTTCCCGCTGTAGAAAACGGAGGACACGCCGGATCTTCTGCAACGAGAAGCCCTTGCGCCGCAACTCGGCGATGACTGTGATCTCTACTACTTCCTCGGCCAGATAGATGCGCTTGTGCCCCTCGTGCCGCGGAGAGACGACTTTGCGCTCGTCCCACCACTGCAGTTGCCGAAGGCTCACTTGAGCGATCTTCGCGACATCCGTGCTCGTGTATGTCCGTTGCCCTTGCGACAAATCAAGACGGGCTTTGCGTGTTTTGAACATGGCGCCCCTTTTCCGTTTTGGAGACTGGAACGACTCCCCAGATTGTACTAGACCTGCACATAGAGTCAAGCACCATTACACCCAGATTCCTAGCCGCCGCCCACAAACTCGACAATTTCAACGTGCGAACCCCCCGGGACGAGCGCCTGGCGCCAATCCCGTCTCCGCACAATCGTTTGGTTTAACTCGACGGCTACTCGGTCGGCAGCAATCCCTAACCAGGCGAGCAATTCCGCCACGGACTGCTCCGGCGGTACTTCTTTCAACTCCCCGTTGATCCAGACAGGTATGTGCGGTCGAGCTGCAGTTTGGGCGGACAAGTTCGAATGCCTTTGCTCCTAGGGAGCTTTCTCACAGAGCGATGAAACGATGCAGGCCAGAGGGCCTCCAGGCCCCGCGCGCCTCCGCCCATTATATGAGTTTTATGGATGATACTTTGGTAGCAACGCGCCATGCCCACCACTTACGCTGAAACGTGGTTTCCGGTTCTCATCCAAATCGTGATCGCCATCGCGGTGGCCGGCGCCATGATCGGCCTCTCGGCGCTGCTCGGCCGGCGCGTGCGCGACCCGGTCAAAATGATGCCGTACGAATCCGGAATGCAACCGGTCGGCAATGCGCGCGAGCGCTTCAGTGTGAAGTTTTACCTGGTCGCGATGGTGTTCATCCTCTTCGATATTGAGGCGATCTTCCTGTATCCATGGGCGGTGGTTTATCGCGAACTGAAGTTATTTGCGTTTTTCGAGATGCTGCTGTTTGTGGCCCTGGTCCTGTGCGGCTTCTTCTATATATGGAAGAAAGGCGTGCTGGATTGGTCGACGGACGAGCAGCGGCGGCAGCAGCAGGAAGTCGAGAAGCAGCGTGCTGCCTGAAACCGTCGCTCAACACCCCAGCGTGGCCGCCATCGCGCAGCAGTTGCCGGACGCCGTACAGGACGGGACCGTCGCGGTAGACGGACCGGTGCTGACCATCTCGTCGGCGCAAATTCTGCCGGTCTGCCGCATTCTCAAGGAAGCCGCGGGATTCGATCGCATCAGCGCCATCACCGGCGTCGATTGGTGGCCCCGCGAGCCGCGTTTCGAGGTGGTCTACTTTCTCCACTCCCTGCGCCGCAATGCGCGGCTGCGCCTCGCTCTTCGGCTGGAGGAAAACGAGAGCGTGGAATCGGTTTGCCCGGTATGGCGCGGCGCAAATTGGTACGAACGTGAAGTTTTTGACCTTTTCGGCATTCATTTTCGCAATCATCCGAACCTGGAGCGCATCATGTTGCCCGCCGATTGGGAGGGTTACCCGCTGCGCAAAGACTACCCGGTGCACGGCCATAAGTACTCCTATCAGGATGAATAGCTTTTTTTTGAAATGCCCCCGGCACGCGCCGGTCAAAAGGATGCAGCCATGATTGAGGGAAAGGCTCACGTCGAATCGCTTGACGCCGAGCACGAGCTGAGTATCGAAGATCCTTCCGGAATCGAGTTGCCCGCCGGACAGGCCAGTTCCGCGCGCCACTTGACCCTGAATATGGGTCCCCAGCACCCTTCCACGCATGGCGTGCTGCGCGTCGTCATCGAGCTAGATGGCGAGACCATTCTGAAGGCTCGGCCGGAGATCGGTTATCTCCACACGGGCATCGAAAAACAGTGTGAATCGAGAAAGTACCAGCAGGTCATTCCGCTCACCGACCGCGTAGATTACCTTTCGAATCTCAATAACAATCTCTGCTATTCGCTGGCGGTGGAGAGACTCCTCGGCCTGGAAATTCCACCCAGGGCGCAGTGGATGCGCGTGATGCTTTGCGAACTCACGCGCGTCGCCAGCCATCTGATCTGGCTTGGCACGCACGCGCTCGACATCGGCGCCATGAGCGTCTATTTCTACTGCTTCCGCGAGCGGGAAGAAATCCTGAAGATCTTCGAAATGTTCTCCGGGCAGCGGATGATGACCAGCTACATCCGCATCGGCGGGCTCGCGCTGGAACCTCCGCGCGGCTGGCACAAGGCAATCTCGGCGGTGCTGCCGCGTCTCAAAACGGGCATTGACGAATATCAAAACCTGCTCAGCTCGAATCCTATCTGGGTGAACCGAACCAAAGGCGTCGGCGCGTTCCCGGTGGAGAAGATGATCGAGCTTGGCGTCACTGGACCGATGCTTCGCGCCGCCGGCGTGAAGATGGATGTGCGCAAGGATTGCCCGCACTCGAGTTACGAGCTGTTCGAGTTCGACGTTCCTACGCGCACCGCGAACGACGTCTACGCGCGCTTCGAAATACGTATGGAAGAGATGCGGCAGAGCATCGGCATTGTCAAGCAGGCCTTGGACGGCATGCCATCCGGGCCCTGGCAAGCCGACGCGCCCCACATCGTTTTGCCCGATCGCGAGAAGATGAAGACCCAGATGGAGTCGCTCATCTATCACTTCAAGATCGTCACTGAAGGCTTTCGCGTGCCCGCCGGCTCCGTCTACCAAGTGGTGGAATCGCCGCGCGGAGAGCTGGCCTATTACGTTGTCAGCGACGGCACGGCCAATCCGCATCGAGTGTTCATGCGCACCCCGAGCTTTGGCAATCTGCAAGCGCTCGGCGCCATGCTCGAAGGCGTTCCGATCGCGGATTCCATCGCCATCATGGGAAGCATGGATTTTGTGCTGGGAGACGTCGACCGATGACTTTTTCCCCGGCGCTCGAGCAACGCTTCGCCAAGCTGCTGAAGAGCTATACACCCGGGCGCCAGCGCTCGGCGGTAGTGCCCATGCTGCTCTATGCGCAGGATGAGATCGGCGCTGTGACGCAGGAATTAGTGGAGGAAGTAGCGCGCCGCTGCGGCGTCACTCCGCTGCAGGTTGACGAGGTCATCGGCTATTATTCGATGCTGCATCGCAAGCCCCTCGGCAAGTATCACGTGCAAGTCTGCACCAACATCGCCTGCCAGGCGGTGGGTGGAGAAGCGCTGTACGCGCATGCCAGCCGCACGCTCTCGCTCGGCAACAAGCAGGTCACTCCCGACGGTTTGATTTCACTCGAAGAAGTGGAATGCATGGGTGCGTGCTCCTGGGCGCCCGCCATCCAGATCAATTACGATTTCCATCATTTCGTCACGCCGGAACGCTTCGACCGCTTGATCGAGGCCTTGCGCGACGGAACGTACGCAAGGAAGGCGTCCTAGAGGGCCATGCGCTATAACGAACCCAGCCCGCTCGAAACCAGGATCATCTCGCAGCGCTTCGACCTTCCGAATGCGGGTTCCATCGACACATACATCGCAAACGACGGGTACCAGGCCATTCGGAAGGCCATCGAAATGTCGCCCGAGGCAATCATCGACGAACTGAAAGCGTCGTCTCTGCGGGGGCGCGGAGGCGCGGGCTTTCCCACCGGCATGAAATGGAGTTTCGTGCCGCGCAACTCCGGCAAGCCGTCCTACATCATCTGCAATTCCGACGAGAGCGAACCCGCCACTTGCAAAGATCGGCTGCTGATGGAGAACGATCCGCATCAGCTCTTTGAGGGCATGCTGATCGCCGGCTGGACTGTCAAAGCAAACAAAGGATACATCTTCGTTCGCGGCGAATATCGCTATCTGATCGAAATCCTAGAGCGCGCGCTGGCAGAAGCTTATGAGCGCGGCTACCTGGGCAAGAACATGTTCGGCTCCGGTTGGGATTTCGACCTCTACACCCATACGGGCGCGGGCGCCTATGAATGCGGCGAAGAGACCGCACTGCTGGAATCGCTTGAGGGAAAGCGCGGCGTACCGCGATTGAAACCCCCATTTCCGGCTGTTGCGGGCGCGTTCCAATCGCCCACCATTCTGAACAACTGCGAGACGTTTTCTTCGGTCCCATGGATTATCCGCAACGGGGGTCCCGCCTACGCCGAATTAGGCACGCCGCGCAACGGCGGCACGCACCTGGTGTGCATCTCCGGCCACGTGAACAAGCCCGGTGTCTATGAACTCCCGATGGGCTTCAACATGCTGCAGCTCATTAATGATGTTGCCGGCGGCGTGCGAAACGGCAAGAAGCTGAAAGCTGTCATCCCGGGCGGGTCCTCGGCGCCGGTGTTGAAAGCCGACGAGTGCAACATCCCCTACGACTTCGATTCGCTCGCTAAAGCGAAATCCATGGCGGGTTCGGGCGGTCTCGTGATTCTCGATGAGGACACCGACATGGTCGCCGTCGCTCTGCGCACCATCAAGTTCTATGCGCACGAGAGCTGCGGTTGGTGCATCCCTTGCCGCGAAGGTACCACCTGGCTCAAGAAGATCTTGACGCGCTTCCACGAGGGCGGAGGCAAGCCGGACGACATCGATTTGATTGCCGAGCTAGCGAACAACATGCTCGGCCGCACGTTCTGCGCACTGGGCGACGCGGCGGCTATGCCTACTGCCGGGTTCGTCGCGAAATTTCGAAATGAATTCGAAGCCTATCTCAAGAAATCCCAACCAGTCCAAGTGGCGGAGCTGGCGGTTGTTTAAGACGGTGCCGAACTAGATGGCCGATCTTGTCACTTTCACAATCGACGGGCGCGAGGTGCAGTCCCCGAAAGGAACGCTGCTCATCAATGCCGCCAAAGAAGCCGGCATTCAGATCCCGGCTTTCTGCTATTACGACGGGCTTTCGCTCCAAGCGGCCTGCCGCATGTGTCTGGTGGAAGTCGAGAAGACTCCCAAGCTGCAGGTCGGTTGCACGCTTCCCGTGGCCGAAGGCATGGTGGTCTATACGGATTCAGACCAGGTACGCAAGGCCCGCAAAGGCACGCTCGAGTTCCTGCTGACCAACCATCCGCTCGATTGCCCGGTGTGCGACAAAGGCGGCGAGTGCGAACTGCAGGACATGGTCTTCCGTTATGGCGCCGGCCAAAGCCGTTTCATCGAGCCCAAGATCCACGTGGACGAAAAGCAGTGGTCGCCCATCGTGTTCTATGACGCCCCGCGTTGCATCCTTTGTTATCGCTGCGTTCGCATCTGTGGCGAAGGCCTGGGCGTAGGAGCTTTGGGAATTGGAAACCGGGGCGCCGCCGCCGAAATTGTTCCCAATCGCGGCGATCATCTCGAGTGCGATGAATGCGGAGCCTGCATCGACATTTGTCCTGTTGGCGCGCTGACCAGCGGTACCTACCGCTACAAAACCCGCCCTTGGGAGATGGAGCACGTCGGCACTATCTGTACGCACTGCTCCAACGGCTGCAAGACTACGCTCGGTGTTCGCAACGGCGACATCATCCGCGCCAACAACCGCGACCACTCCGGCCTGAACGGCGAGTTTCTCTGCGTCAAAGGCCGCTATGCTTTCGATTTCAACGAGCATCCGGAACGCCTCACGTCGCCTCTCGTGCGCACCGGCGGCCAATTGAAGCCGGCCTCGTGGGCCATCGCCCTCGCCACGGTCGCGAAAAAGTTCTCCGAGCTGCGGCAGGACGGCAAGTTCGGCGTGATCGGTTCCAACCACACCTCCAATGAAGAGAATTACCTGCTGCAGGCTTTCGCGCGGCAGGCCTTGCGCACCTCGAACATCGACCATCACCGCACCGGCGATATCGCAACCCTGATCGGCGCCCTGCATGGCCGCACCGATGCGCTTGCCACGACGGCCGATCTGTTCGCGACCAAAGCTGCTTTAGTGATCGATAGCGACCTGGCGCAGGAGCAGCCGTTCATCGCGTACCAGTTGCGGTCTAACGCGCGGCTCAACCACGCTCATATCTATGCTGTGACGCCTGGACCGGTACGCGAAGATAACTACGCCGCCACGACGCGCGCCGAGCTCGGCGGTGAGTTCGATGTTTTGAATGCCTGGCGCGACCGCCTCGCCGCGGAGCCGAGCCTGGTCATCATTTTCGGCGCGGCGATCAAAGGCGACGCCATTCGACAGCTCATCGAGTTCGGCGATTCGCTCGGCAAACCGGTGAAATACGTCTGCCTGGTAGATTATTCGAACTCGCGCGGCGCTTCCGACATGGGCGTGCTGCCCGATCTGCTGCCCGGTTATCGAACCGTACGCGATGCCGGGTTCGAGCCCGGACTGAACTACGATCAGATCCTTGCCTCGCCCGATCTCGACGCGCTTTGGGTGGTAGGAGCGAATCCACTGGCGCGTCATCAGCTCGCTGCTCCGAACGCCTTCGTAGTCGTTCACGAACTGTTCCTGACCGAGACTGCCCAACGGGCTGATGTGGTTCTTCCGGCCGCTTCCGCTTACGAGAAGAACGGCACCGTTACCAACGTCTGCGGAGACGTCCAGAAGCTCAGTCGCGGGCCCAAGACGATGGGCGTCAAGTCGGATTTCGAGATTATCGCTCTGCTCGCCAAAGAGATGCGCGAAGACCTCGGCGCGCACGCTCCCGAACAAATCTTTCAGCTCATCCGCAAGACGGTCCCCGGCTACAACGTTCCTTATGCTGTCATCGAGACCGGCGGCGCCGCGCCCACTACGCCGGTGAACGGCCGCATAGAGCTAAACGCACCACCCGAATTGATTCGCCCCACGGGGAATACGCTATTCACTTCCGGCACCTTGGGCCGCTATTCGAAGATGCTGAACGGGGTCATCGAATCGCCAGGTCAGCTCTACCATGATCCGCGCAAGGAGCCCATCATCGAAGAAGGCAGCGTTCAGGTGGAGGCGTTGCAGCGGCCCTCATGAACTTCTTCCTCGTCAGCCTCATCAAGATCGTCATCGTCTTCGGCATCTTCATGACCACGCTCGCCTACTTGCAGTGGATCGAGCGCAAGGTGCTGGCGCATATCCAATCCCGCACCGGTCCGCTGCGCGTCGGTCCGCATGGATTGATGCAGCCGATGGCCGACGTGTTCAAGCTGCTGACGAAAGAAGACCTGCTGCCGCCATTCGTCAACCGATTCTTTTACCTGCTTGCGCCGTTCATCGCCGTTTCGCTCGCCCTGATCTCCATCTCCATCATTCCGTTTGGCCCGGAGATCGCGATCGGCAATACCCACACCTACATGCAGGTGAGCGATGTGAACGTCGGCATTCTGTTCGTGCTCGCCATTTCCGCCATGAGCGTTTACGGCGTGGCGCTCGCGGGCTGGTCCTCGAATAACAAGTACTCGCTGCTCGGCGGATTGCGCAGCAGCGCCCAGATGATCAGTTATGAGCTGCCGTTGACTCTGGCCATCGTCTCCCCGCTTCTGCTTGCGAATCATCTGGGCTTTCGGGATATCGGCAACAGCCAGGCCGGATTCTATCTCGGCTTCATCCCGCGCTGGAACATCTTTCAGATGCCGTTCCCGCAGATCTTCGGCTTCATCCTCTTTATGATTGCCGCTTTTGCCGAGACCAACCGCATCCCCTTCGACCTGGCGGAAGCCGAAAACGAGCTGGTAGCCGGTTTCCACACCGAATATAGCGCCATGAAATTCGCCTGCTTTTTTATGGCCGAATACGCGAACATGGTGACTGTTGCATGCATCGCCACGCTGCTGTTTCTCGGCGGCTGGCAGCCGCTGTTCCCCGCGCCGTATTCGAACTATGTCCCGGTGGTTGTCTTCCTCTTGGCAGCCATCCTGTGTTTCCTGAAGGCCATGCGGCCCGCCCGCAAGCGTGACCGCTACACTTTCCCGGTCTTCGCGCTCGCAGCTCTAGTGCTCGCCTTACTGTTTGCCCTGCCCTGGTTTCAATTTGTCCTCGCTCCTGCCTTTTGGTTCGCGAGCAAAGCCGGCTTTCTGCTCTTTACCTACATCTGGGTTCGCGGTACCCTGCCGCGCTTTCGATACGACCAGTTGATGCATTTCGCATGGACCTTCCTGTTTCCGTGCGCGCTCCTCAACCTGCTGTTCACTGCGCTGTTCGTCGCGCTCTTCTAAAGAGGCGTCATCTATGGATACGATTCTCTTCATCGTCTTCGCGATCGTTGCGGTCGTCTGCGCGTTCAACCTGGTGCTGCAAACGCACCCTATCTCGAGCGCGCTTTCGCTGATCGGCGTCATGGGCTCGCTTGCCGTCCTCTATCTGCTGCTAGGCGCGGAGTTCATCGCCATGGCGCAAGTTATCGTCTACGGCGGAGCAGTCATGGTCTTGTTCGTGATGGTCATCATGCTGCTGAACGCCGGGGCCGAGAAGCGCAGCGGCAAATCGTGGTTCGCGCAAATTGCCGGCCTCCCGCTGCTGCTCGTGTTTGTCGCCGTGCTCGGCCTCTTGATTCGCGGCGCTTTGCCGACCCTGCGTCCGGTTGAATTCGGCAGTTGGGTCGGCGGCACCGCTCAGCACATCGGCCAGATGCTGTTCACCGAATATCTTCTGCCGTTCGAGGTCGTCTCCATCCTGATACTGGTCGCTATTCTCGGCGCCGTGGTTCTCGCGCAACGGGAGCTTGATTAGCCATGCCGCACATTCCGCCCGTCCCTTTGTCGTGGTACTTGCTCTTGAGCGCCGTTCTGTTCGCCATTGGCGTGGCCGGCTTTCTATATCGCAAGAGCATCATCACCGTATTCATGTCCATTGAGCTGATGCTCAATGCCGTGAACCTGAGCTTCGTGGCGTTCTCTTATCAATTGCGCCGCATTGACGGCCATATTTATTCCTTCTTTGTCATGGTGGTCGCAGCCGCGGAAGCCGCTGTGGGCCTCGCGATCATCCTCACTGTTTTCAAGAACCGCGGCACCCTGCAAATCGACGAAGTCGATTCCTTGAAGCTCTAGAGAATCCCGCATGCATCTCTGGCTCATCCCGCTCTTCCCGCTGATCGGCTTCCTGCTGAACGGCTTTTTCGGCAAACGTCTCTCCAAGCCGCTCATCAATGCTTTCGCCATCGGATCGGTCGCCGCTTCCTTTCTCTACGTGCTCTTTGTCCTATCCCAGCTTTACCCGCTCGATACAGCCCACTCCGAGCATTACTTCACCTGGATCCAAAGCGGCTTTCTTACCATCGGCTTCGATCTGTTTGTAGATCGCCTCACCGCCATCATGTTGCTGATCGTCACCGGCGTTGGCCTGCTCATCCATATCTACGCCATCGGCTACATGGAGCACGACGGCGGCTATTACCGCTTCTTCGCTTATTTCAATCTGTTTCTCTTCTTCATGCTGTTGCTGGTCTTGGCGTCGAACCTGCTGCTGATGTTCGTCGGCTGGGAAGGCGTCGGCCTGTGCAGTTATCTGCTGGTGGGTTTCTACTTCCTCGAAGAGTTCGCCGGCAACGCCGCGAACAAAGCCTTCATCGTAAATCGCATAGGCGATTTCGGTTTTTCGCTCGGCATCTTTCTGACGGTGGCTGCCTTCCATACGCTCGATTTCGGACAGATTGCCGCCGCCATTTCCACCATGCCTGTGGAAGCGAAAGCCGGCATCGTCACCGCCATCACGCTCCTGCTTTTCGTCGGCGCAACCGGCAAATCGGCCCAGCTCCCGCTGTATGTCTGGCTTCCGGACGCCATGGCGGGCCCGACGCCCGTCTCCGCTCTCATCCACGCCGCCACCATGGTCACCGCCGGCGTCTACATGGTCGCGCGGGTTTCGTTCCTCTACAATCACGCGCCGCTGGCGATGAACGTTGTCGCCATCGTCGGCGTCCTTACCGCAATCTTCGCCGCTAGCATCGGCATAACGCAAAACGACATTAAGAAGGTTTTCGCCTATTCCACCGTTTCTCAGCTCGGCTACATGTTCCTGGGCGTCGGCCTCGGCGCATATTCTGCCGGCATCTTCCATCTCATGACGCACGCGTTCTTCAAAGCGCTGTTGTTCCTCGGCGCGGGCAGCGTCATTCACGGTCTGGGCGGCGAGCAGGATCTACGTCACATGGGCGGCCTCCGGCGCGCCATGCCCATCACCTTCGTCACCCTGGGTGTCGCTAGTCTCGCTATCTCCGGCATCCCTCCTTTCTCCGGTTTCTTCAGCAAGGACGCAATCCTTTCGGCAGCCTACGCGCATGCGCCCTGGATGTTCTGGATTGGCGCCATCACCGCCGGTATGACCGCCTTTTACGTTTTCCGCGCCTGGTTGCTGGCTTTTTTCGGCGACTATCGCGGCCATCATCACCCGCATGAGTCGCCGCCAGTCATGACCTTGCCGCTGATCGTTCTCGCCATTCTCGCTGCCGGCGGCGGCTTCTTGAACGTTCCCACCTGGCTCTCGCCCGCTTATCCGCTTGCCGAAAACGAGAGCTCCACGGCCATGATCATTTCCGTTTCCTTCGGCGTTATCGGCATCCTTCTCGCGGTTTATCTCTATCTCATCCGGCCCGCGCTCGCCGACTCCTTGAAGGCGGGTTTCGGCCGCTTCTACACGCTGGTGCTGAACAAATATTACGTGGACGAGATCTACCAAGCCGTCATCGTGAAACCCCTTGAAGCAGTCTCGACCTTTGTGCTGTGGCGCGGAGTCGATGAAGCTCTGATAGATTCTTCAATCGTCAACGGGCTCGCGCGCATCATCCGTGGTTGGGGCTCCATCTTGCGCCAGTGGCAATCCGGCAGCATCCGTAATTACGCTGCGTGGGTGCTGGCCGGCTCACTGCTCGTCATCTTTGTTCTCGGCCTGGTCGGAGGGGGACGATGAGCCTGCTTGCAATCATTCTGCTGCTGCCGCTCGCCGGGTTCTTTATCGTTCTGTTCACGCCGCGCGAGTCGAAAGCGCCCTACGGTGTCGCGCTCGCCACATCGCTCCTGACGTTTTTGGTCTCGCTTGGACTGATCGTCCCGGCGCTGGACAATGGCGCACAATTCAGCTCGGTCGTCGATGCCTCCTGGATCGACAGCCCGGGACTTCAGATTCATCTGCACCTCGGCATTGATGGAATCAACCTCTGGCTCGTTCTGCTGACCACGCTACTTCTGCCCATCGGCGTCTGGATTTCGCAGAGCATGATCGCGGAGCGGCGCAAGAACTTCTTCGCACTGCTCATGCTTTTTGAGTTCGGCCTCATCGGCGTGTTCTCCGCGCTCGACCTGTTCGTCTTCTACGTCTTTTGGGAAGTCGCTATGGTTCCCATGTACCTGATGGTCGGTGGTTGGGGCGCGGGAAAGCGCGGCGCGGCGGCCGTCAAGCTTTTTGTGTACACCATGCTCGGCTCCGTCCTCATGCTGGCCTCCATCATCTATATTCATAGCCAGGCCGGGACCTTCGATTACCTCGAAATCATGAACGCGCTCCAATCGGGCCGTGTGATTCTCTCGCCCTCCCAGCAGCTACTGCTGTTCCTTGGCTTCTTCGCCGCCTTCGCCGTGAAAGCGCCGATCTTCCCGCTGCACACTTGGCTGCCCGATACCTACACGCTTGCGCCCACGCCCGCCACTTTTCTGTTAGCCGCTGTCATGTCCAAGATGGGCGTTTACGGCCTGCTCCGCTTTTCGCTCACGCTCGCGCCGAGTGGCGCTCATCAATGCGCGCCCTGGATCGCAATTCTGGCCATCATCGGAATCATCTATGGAGCGTTGATCGCGCTCATCCAGCCTAATATCAAGCGCCTGATCGCCTACTCCTCGCTGAGCCACCTGGGCTTTATCGTGCTCGGCATCTTCACCTTCCGGCAGCAAGGCGCGGATGGCGCGGTGTACCAGATGGTTGCGCATGGCCTCTCGACGGGCGCGCTCTTCCTGCTCGCGGGTTATCTGGAACAGCGCCGCGGCTCGATGGAAATTGCCGATTTCGGCGGCATCGCGACACCCGCGCCCGGCCTCGCCACAGCGTTTATGATCGCCTTGCTCGCCAGCATCGGACTGCCGGTCCTCTGCAACTTTATCGGGGAGTTCCTGGTGTTGCAGGGCGCCGCTTTGACGAGATTTTCCTGGGCCGCCTGGGCCGCCTTAGGCGTGATCCTGTCGGCCGCTTACATGCTCTGGATGTATCAGCGTACTTTTCTAGGCAAGGTCACGCAGCGCAACGCGTCCCTCCCCGATCTGAGCCGGCGCGATTGGATTCCCCTTCTGCCGCTCATCCTGCTCATGGTTTGGCTCGGAAGCTACACGCAAAGCTTCATGCCCCCCATCAGCGCCGCCACTTCGCACGCGCTGGAGCTTACTCGCATGAGCGACGAATACCACGTGCAGATGGCCGCTCCACGCTCTCTGCCCATTCGAAAGGCCGCATATGTTCGGTAACTTTCAGCCGCACGCCGCCGAATATCTGCGCTTCCTCCCCGAAATCGTTCTCAGCATCTTTGGAATCGCGATCATGATGCTGGAGGCCGTTACGTCCGAGAGCAAAAGGCTCTCGCTCGGTGTTCTGGCTCTGGTAGGAATCATTGTTGCGTTTGCAGCCAATCTCTGGGCATACACCGATCGCGGAGTTGCGTTCCAGAATATGCTCGTCGTTGACGGTTACGGGATCTTTTTCCGCGGCCTCGTGCTGGTCGCCGGCTTGCTTTGCGTCCTGACATCGTTCAGCTACCTGCAGCGCGAGGGGGCGCGGACCGGCGAATACTACGCGCTGATTCTCTTCTCGCTGGTGGGCCAATGCATCCTCGCCACCGCGAGCGATCTCATCATGGTCTTCATCGGCCTCGAGATCTCCTCCATCGCCACCTACATCCTCGCCGGCTTCTTGCGCGACGACCGCCGCAACAACGAATCGGCGCTGAAATACTTTCTGCTCGGCTCCTTTGCAACCGCCTTTCTCTTGTACGGGATCGCCTGGATCTACGGCTCCGTCGGCTCGACCAATCTCGAGGAAATCCGCCGCGCGCTGGAGCAGGCGCACCGTCCGTCCCTCATCGCCGGCCTCGCCGCCGCGCTTATTTTCGTAGGCCTCGCCTTCAAAGTTTCCGTCGCGCCATTCCAGATGTGGGCGCCCGATGTCTACCAGGGAGCTGCGGCTCCCGTCAGCGCCTTCATGTCCGCTGCCCCCAAAGCGGCGGCCTTCGCGGTGTTCTTCCGCCTGTTCATGACTTCGTTCCGCGCCATGGATGCGCGCTGGATTCCGCTGGTCTGGGGTTGCGCCTTGCTGAGCATGATCGTTGGCAACTTTGCCGCGCTCGTGCAGACCAACGTCAAGCGCTTGCTGGGTTACAGCTCCATCGCGCACGCCGGCTACATCCTGGTTGCGCTGACTGCCGCTTCGGATGTCGGTGTTTCGGCCGCCATGTTCTATTTGGCCTCTTATGCGCTCATGAATATCGGCGCCTTCGCCGTGGTCAGCCACATCGCCGCGCGCCACGAGCGCTATGTCCGCATCGACGATCTCGCCGGCCTGGCACGCCGCGAGCCCGCGACCGCCGCGCTACTGGCCGTCTTCGTTTTCTCTCTCATCGGCGTCCCTTTGACCGGCGGCTTCTTCGCGAAATTCTACGTCTTCCGAGCGGCGCTCGATTCGCATCTGGTCTGGTTGACGCTGCTCGGGCTGATCAACAGCGCGATCGCCGCTTACTACTATCTGAAGATCATCGTCGCTATCTACATGCGCGATCCCGGTACGGCTATCGCTGAATTGCCACCGCCTTCGACGAGCCTGCGGGTCGCCATCTGGGCCAGCGCCATCGGGACCTTAATTCTAGGCATTTTCCCTTCCACATTGTTATCGTTCGCCTCCATCTCCGCGGCACCGTTCCGTTAATCTCATCGCGGCCCGTGTACTAAACTCACTGAGGTGCTGCTCTCCCTCCAAGGCGTTCAGAAAAGTTTTGGCGGTGTCAAGGCCCTCCGCGATGGCAACCTCGAAGTCCGCGAAGGCGAGGTCCATCTGCTGATGGGCGAAAACGGAGCCGGCAAGTCCACGCTGATGAAGATCGTCGCCGGTATGTACCAGCGCGATGCAGGCCAGATGCTCTGGCGCGGTCAACCGGTTTCGTTCGCCAAACCCTCGGAAGCCTCCGCGCAGGGTATCGCGATGGTGCACCAGGAGTCGCTGCTCGCGCCGCATCTCACGGTTGCCGAAAACATCTTCCTGGGACATGAGAGCGCATCCAGCATGGGATGGATCGATCGCGGCGCGCTGCTCGCTCGAGCCGCGCAGGTGGTGTCGGCGAATGGCTTCCGCCTCGCTCCCTCTGCCCGCGTCGCAAGTCTCACGCCCGCGGGTAAGCAGTTGGTCGAGATCTGCCGCGCCATCGCCCAAGGCTCCAGCCTTCTTATCTTCGACGAGCCCACCTCCTCTCTCTCTGAATCGGAAACGCATGAAGTCTTTCGCATCGTTCGCGAGCTCTGCGCCCGAAACATCGCGGTCATCTACATCACCCACCGTCTTGAAGAACTCCGAGCGGTCGGCGACCGCGTCACCATCCTGCGTGACGGCGCAACCGTTCACACTGCTCCTCTGAAACAACTCACCCGCGACCAGCTGATCCAACACATGGTCGGCCGGCCGGTGAGCGCCATTTATCATCGGGAAGCTCAAGCCCCGGGCGAGACGCTGCTGCGCGTTCAAAACGTCTCCCGCGGCATGCTGCGCAACATCTCTCTCGAGCTGCATGCCGGCGAAATCGTCGGCCTGGGAGGACTGATGGGCGCCGGCCGCACGGAACTCTGCCGGATATTGTTCGGCCTCGATCCTCCTGAGCAAGGCGCGATTGAAATCGCGGGCAAACCAGTTCACCTCAACACTCCGCGCCAGGCCGTTGCGGCCGGCGTCGCGCTCATCCCCGAAGACCGCCAGCATCACGGACTCGTGCTCCAGCTTCCCATCGCGCACAACATCACCATCCCCGACCTCGCGCGCGTCAGCAGCTTCGGCGTTCTCAAAAGGAGCGATGAGATGACGCTTGCGGCCGAATACCGGGACCGGCTGCGCATTCGCTGCAGCACGCCCCGGCAACTGGCAGGCCGGCTCAGCGGCGGTAATCAACAAAAGATTGTCATCGCGAAGTGGGTGGCGCGCGATGCGCGCATCTTTCTTTTCGACGAGCCCACGCGCGGCATCGACGTCGCGGCTAAGCAAGAAGTCTTCGAACAAATGGACCGTCTGGCACGCTCCGGCGCCGCCATCCTCATGGTCAGTTCAGAGCTGCCCGAACTGATCCAGGTCGCGGACCGCATCCTGGTCATGTGCGCCGGCCGCATTACCGGCGAGCTGCCGGGCCGCACCACGCAGGCAGAAATCATGCGCCTGGCCGCGCCCGTGGCGCAGAGCCAACTCATTGCGCCCGCGGTACAAAATCCGCCCAGCGACCGCCCATGACGCAACGCCTGCAGCGCCTGTTGCCGTTCCTCACCCTGATTGTCCTGTTCATCGCGCTGACCATCGCCACGCCTCACTTCCTGACGGCGATCAACCTGGCCAGCGTCGCCCGCCAGACGGCGGTGATCAATATCATGGCGCTTGGCATGACTCTGGTGATTATCACCGGCGGTATCGATCTATCAGTCGGTTCGATCCTCGCAATCGCCGGCCTGTTCGGCACCATGGCCATTAAGGACGGCTATCCGATTCCCATCGCCATTATCATCGGCATCGCCACCGGTTTGCTCTGCGGCTTCCTGAACGGCCTCATGATCACGCAGTTGCGAATCAACGCATTCATCGTGACTCTCGGCACGCTGGAAGCGTATCGCGGCTTAGCCCTGGTCGTCTCCAAGGGCTTGCCCGTACACGAGATTCCGGATTCATTCTCGTTTCTCGGCGACGGCAATTTGCTCGGCATTCCGTTTTCGCTCTGGCTGTTGGCGCTCTGCGCCTTGCTCATGCATTTTGTGCTCGAACACACCAAACTTGGGCGGTATGCGTTCGCGATCGGCAGCAACTCCGCCGCCGCTTATTACGCCGGCGTGCCCATCAAGTTCCATCTCACCGCCGTCTATGCGATTGCCGGAATGCTGGCCGGACTGGCCGGCATGATCGAAGCGTCGCGCCTCATGACCGGCCAACCTACCGCCGGGCAGGGCTACGAGCTGCAGGCCATCGCCGCCGTGGTGATCGGCGGCGGGAGTTTGCAGGGCGGCGAAGGCAGCGTCATGGGAACACTGATCGGCGCTTTCATCATCGGCCTGCTGTCGAACGGCAGCGATCTGCTGGGCGTCAATCCTTACTGGCAGCAGGTCATCATTGGAGCCGTCATCATCGTTGCAGTTGCATTCGACGAGTTGCGCAAGCGCAAACTCTCTACCGCTTGACGCTAGTAATACCCCTGGTACGGAACAACACGCAATGTGGCGTCCATCCTACAGAGGAGAAATAGAAAAAAGAATGTCCGCCTTACAGGAGTTACTCACCGAAGAGATGCAGGACCTGCTTCACGCGGAAGGCCAGCTTGTCAAAGCGCTTCCCAAAATGGCCAAAGCCGCCAAGAATCCAAAGCTGAAGCAGGCCTTTGAAAAGCATCTGGAAGAAACTAAAGGGCACGTCGAGCGTTTGAAGCAGGCCTTCGAGCTGCTCGGCGAAAAAGCCAAAGCAAAGCCCTGCAAAGCGATGCAAGGCCTGGTCGAAGAGGGCCAAGAGCAGATCGCCGAAGGCAAGGAAAAGGAAGCTGCGGTGGCCGACCTGATGATTGTCGGAGCCGCTCAGAAAGTGGAGCATTACGAGATCTCCGGCTACGGAACGTGCCGCACGCTCGCCGAGCGGCTTGGCCAAACCAAAGTAGCCAGACTACTGCAACAGACCCTGCTAGAGGAAGAAAAGGCCGATAAGTTACTCACTCAGCTCTCGCCGCCGCTGCTAGATGAAGCCGCGCAGGAGCCGGAAGAAGAAGAGGATGCCGTCGGAGCCTAGCGTTTGCGAGCACGGGTTTCGGTGGATGCCTTCAATCTACGAGCCCGTGCTTCATTGCGAACCTCACCAGCTCGCCGGCGCTGTGCAGGTTCAGTTTTTCCATGATCTTGCCGCGGTGGGAATCCACCGTGTAAACACTCAGATTCAGCCGCGTCGCAACCTCCTTGTTAGTCTTCCCTTCCGCAATGAGCTGCAGTACCTCCCGCTCGCGGCTCGATAACAGATCGATAGGATCTGTCACGTTTTGCCGGTAATCGCTTAAGAGCGCCCCGGAAACGGCGGGACTAATATAGCCGTCGCCCCGGGCCACCGAGCGCACGGCATTCAGCAGCTCCGTATCGATCGCGTCCTTCAAAATGTAGCCGCGCGCACCGGCGCGCAGGATCTCTCGCACATAGACCGCCTCCTTATGCATGCTCAACACCAGCACGCGCAGGCGCGAGTTCGCTGCCACCATGCGGCGCGTGGCTTCGATGCCGTTCAGCTCCGGCATCGCCACATCCATCAGAACAATGTCCGGCTTCAGCTTCTGCGCCAGCTCGACCGCTTCGTTCCCGTTCGCCGCTTCGCCGACCACTTGCAAATCTTCGTTGGCGGATAAGATCAGCTTCAGGCCTTGGCGCACAATGGTGTGATCATCGGCCAAGAGAATCTTTATTGCCCGATCGGACACGTCACCTCTACTTTCAGGCCCTTGCCGGGCGCGCTATCAATTCTCAACGTCCCACCGCACCCGCGCGCTCGGGTCTCCATGCCTGCCAGACCCAGCCCCGAGGAAGACCGGCGCTCGGCCAACTCAAATCCACGCCCATTGTCTCGAATCGTCAAGGTGAGTTCGTCCGTGCGCGGCACCAGTTCCATCGAGACAGAGGTCGCCTGCGAGTGCCGCGCTATGTTGGTGAGCGCCTCTTGCGCAATCCGGAACAGGTGCGTCTCAGCCTCGTCGCGCAGCCGCCGCTGACCCAGAAAACTTCGGTACTGGACCTCAATGCCGGTTCTTTGCGAGAAGCTCTCTGCGAGGGACCGCAAGGCGGCGTCCAAACCGAAATCGTCGAGGATGGTGGGCCGCAACAGTTGCGACATTTCGCGCACGTCTTTGATGGCTCCATCGACCAGGCGCGAGCAGTCCTCCACGCGCGCATCGTCGCCATACCCGCGCAGGGCCGACAAGTTCGCCTTGACCGCGGTAAGCGCCTGGCCTAGCTCGTCGTGCAACTCGTGCGAGAAGCGCCGCGCAACGTCCTCCTGGCTCTCTAAGAATTGATATTGCATCTTGCTCAGCTCGCCAGCCTGTTGTTCGAGCTTACGGAACAGCCCGGCCGAAGCCCGAACCGCCCATGTTGCACACAGTAGCGATAGGCCCACGCACACCGCGAAGAGCCACACTGTCCAGCGCAGCAGCCCGTGTCCTTCCTGATAAATGCTTTCCCGCAGCAGTTCGGCCTGCTCATATGCCGATTCGAGCGCCGCGCTCATCTGCTGGCGCGACTGAGCCAATTGATCCAGGATCTCTTCACGCCGGACCACGTCCGACTTGCGCGCCAACTGCAGCCATCGATTGTTCAACTCCGCCTGATCTCTTTCGATATCGTCGATGGCCTGCTTGGCGAGCGACTGGCGATCTGCAAATACCTGTGCATTGCGGTCGATCTGATGCACCGTTCGGAGAGCTACCAGCAGCGCCGACAGCAGCAACACGGCGGAGAGGCAGAGCCCGAGTAGCAGCAGCCGTTGCAGATGGGCCTGAGTAATGGAAGCGGTCTCGCGCACCATGATGATTCTTTCATTAAAGTTTCTCCGCGGCTATCCCCAAAACACGGGATCAAGATTTGCGATTGAACGTGATGGCGGAAAGGGCCGCCATCGGGCAAAGTGGAGTTGTGAGCGGCAAAATGAAAGCGCACAGGCTGTTTGATCGCCGATGTGCGCGTTTGAGAAAGGCCCGCCACTAATGAAAAAGGAGAACAACCCAATGAAAAAGCTTTTTACCTCTACTCTTCTGACCGTAGCTGCGGTTCCTTTCCTGATGGCTGCTCCGACGGCCGCTAAGAAGGCGCAGAATACATCGACTTCGAGCGACACTGCTACGACAAGCACGAAGAAAGTTCACAAGAAGAAAGTGAAGAAGAACGCGACCGGCACGACTTCGACCGAATCGAATTCGACTTCCACTTCCTCCAGCACTTCGCCGAAAACTAAGTAAGACTGAGTTGGCTTCGGCAACCCGGGTTCACGTTCGGCTTGAACCCGGGCTTTCTTTTCAGGCGGCCAGCTTCACGCGGCCGGTTTTGATAGCCTTCTGAAACGCGTCGAAATCGGCTTCGGTTACGGCCGCATAGTCGAGCGCGAACTTTGCGATTGACTTTAGCACCTTGGCGTAGCTTCCGATGTAGCCTTTGATGGCGAGAGCGTCTCCCGAGCGTGCATGGCCGCGCGCAAGGAGCTCACCCGCAATGATTGCAAGGCTGTCCAATCCCGCCCCGCGAAGTTTGTCCAATTCGATGCTTCCTTTGTGGTCGTTCAGGTGCCGGACCAGATAATCGTGGCCGCCGATGCGCGTCCAGCCGAGCAGCAGGTCGGAGAGCGGTTGAATCCTGCGCTGGCCTTCCACCACGCGCTCGCCGTGGTTCGGAAAGTGAGCGTGCCTAAGATAGGGAGCGTAGGCCGAGGCAACCTCTTGCTTGATCTGCAGAAATAGGGGATCTTTGCTGCCGTTTCCCTGCATCAGCACGACGTAATCGCGCAGCCCGACACTGCCGGTTCCGACCACCTTGAAGCCGACGTCCAGCGGCCGGAAGAATTCGAACCAGTGCAGCCGCTCGGGTGCGAGCGACTCGCGATAGAGCGGCAAGGCCTGAAGCACCGCCTGCCGCGGGCCCTGTTCCAATGGCCAGATCTGTTGATCGATCTTCTTGAAGTGAATGCCGTGACGCGAGATCACGGTATACTTCTTCAGCAGGTCGCACGGCGAAGCCCGCTCGGCCTGTTGCAGAGCGGCCGAAATCGGCTGCGCCTTCCTGACGCGGTGGATCTGAAACCGCGCTGCAGCTAGTATCGGCTCTTCGGCGAGTTGCTCAAGAGTGTTGCAATAGGCATCGGCGAAGGTCTCGACGGCGCTCGCGCAAGGTGGACGGCCGTGTCCCGACTCCAGGCCGGCGAGAACGATGCTGGCGGCCATGCGCTTCACATCCCATTCCCAAGGGCCGGGAATGGTCTCGTCGAAATCGTTAATGTCGAACACGAGTCTTCCATCCGGGCCTTCGAAGCAGCCAAGGTTCTGTACGTGCGCATCCCCGCACAACTGAACGGTCATGCCGGTATGAGGCTGGCTGGCGAGATCGGCAGCCATGATCGAGACCGCGCCGCGGAAAAAAGCGAAGGGCGAGACTTTCATGCGCGAGTACTTGATGGGAAGAAGCTCGGGGACGCGGCCTTCGGTTGTTCCGAGAAGCAACTGGATGGGATCGAAGGCGCCTTTTCGCTTCTGCACTTGCCCGAGCTGGGAGCGGCTCAGCCGGCGGCGTTGATCCCGCCCCAATTTGAGCCTGTCACGCCGGGCGAGTGGCACGGTTCCGGAGACGATCTCGGTCTGTTTACGCGCAGTCGCTGGCATCTCGTTATTGTCCTCCTGTTAACCCGCTCACAACGCCCACCAAACGGGCTGTGCGCGGTTAATCAAGCAACGTCAGCGGCGACTCGCTTTCGCGGCGAACCTGCTGGATGGTGCAGTCTTGGGGACGCTTTTCAGGACGCCAGCGCAGAAGCCGGGTGCCGTGGCGGAACCGGCGGCCGGTGAAGTGATCGTACTGCACTTCGGCTACCAGCTTGGGCGCGAGCGGCTCCCATTCGGTGCTGCGCTCAGTACTCCAGCGGCTTGGGCCGCCGGGCGCCGATCCGGTAAATCCGGGCGGCTCAATCAACGATTCCAGTTGTTTGGTCAAGGCCGGCTTGTCCGCAGCCGCCAGGCCGGAGGTGAAGCCTACGTGATTGAGCAACCCCGCATCGTAGAGGCCTAGCAACAACGACCCGACGAGGCGGTTCTTGCTGCCATAACGAAAGCCGCCAACGACGCAATCCGCGGTTCGAAGATTCTTGATCTTCAACATCGAGTTGCGCTCGCCCGATGCATAAGGCCGGTCGGTGCGCTTGGCGATGACTCCATCGAGCGGCCCGGCCATGCGCTTGAACCAGCGCTTGGCGGTTTCAAAGTCGCGCGTGCGCGGCGAGAGACGGATACGGCCGGCGCCCGGGAAGAATCGTTCCGCGAAGCTCTCCAATCTGCTGCGGCGCTCCTCGAGCACGAGCGCGGTAAGGTCCTTACCGTGGTCGTCGGCCAGCAGGTCGAAAACCAGCAGCGTCGCCGGAGTCTCCTGGGCAAGCTTCCGAATGCGGCTCTCCGCGGGATGAATGCGCTGGAGCAGAGCGTCGAAATCCAAGCTACGCTCCTGGGTGACGATGAGTTCTCCATCCAGAACGAACTTCTTCGCGGGCAGCGCAAGCAGCGCGGCTTCGATCTCAGGAAAATAACGAGCGAGCGGCTGGCCGGCTTTGGACATGACATGGATTTCCGGGCCATCGCGGAAAGCAAGACAGCGGAAGCCGTCCCACTTCGGCTCGTATTGCCATTCGGGGCCAGCCGGGATTTGGCGGGCAGTGTCGGCTTCCATGGCCGCGTAATCAACGGGCAAGGGAAGACTCATGCGAGTAACTCCAGGTTGCAGCGCCTGCGCCGCCGCAACACCGGCCTGAATAAATCGCCGAGTTTCTCAACGCGAGCCGGCACCGTGTCCAGCGTGAAGTCTGAGATTGAGATACCGGCTTCCACTTCTTGCCAGGTGACCGGGGCGGAGACGGTGGCCTCGGGCCGCGGCCGGACGGAATAAACGCTGGCGAGCGTTCTGCCCCAGGCGTTCTGGTTGTAATCGACGAGCACCCTTCCTGGCGGACGAAGCGTGATGCGGTATTCGGCGGTGATGGCAGCGGGAAACTTCCTTGCCAACTCGTGGGCGATCTTCTTGGCTACGGTCCAAACCTCCTTCTGGATGGGGCTTCGATGAATCGGCACGTAGACGTGGATGCCGCGCGAGCCGGTAGTCTTAGGGAAGCTTTCGACCTTGCGCTCATCGAGATAAGACTTCAGCAAAAGAGCGACCTGGCGCACCTGGGCAAACTCGGCCGGAGCTACGGGGTCCAGGTCGAAGTGAAGGAAGTCCGGGCGGTTCACATCATCGCAGCGAGCGTACCAGGGATTGAGATCGATGCAACCGAGGTTCACGATCCAGAGCAGGGAAGCGGCATCCTGGATCATGGGAAAGTCGATGATGCTGCCGGAGGCGTGAGCGATGGAACAAGTTTCCATCCAATCGGGGCGATAGGGCGGCGTGCGCTTCATGAAGAAGAACTTGCCTTCGATGCCGTTCGGGTAGCGCTTCATGACCATGGCGCGGTCTTTGAGATGGGGCAGGATGCACCGCGAGATGGCGCTGTAATAGAGCAACAGGTCGCGCTTAGTCTTGCCCAAGGCGGGCCAAAAGGTTTTTCGAAGATTCGTCAGCGTCACCTTCTTGTGCCCGCACTTTACATCGCAGTGGTCGACATCCGGGGGGATGTGTATCATGGCGCGACCGGATCCTGCGTGAAGTGTCCGTTCACCAGCCGCCAGATGTGGCGGGGATTGGCGTTCTGCAGTTCGGGCGGCAGCAGGTGCTCGGGGAAGCCTTGATAGCAAACTGGACGGGCGAAGCGATAGATGGCCGCGGTTCCGACGGAAGTGAATCTTTCGTCGGTGGTGGCCGGATACGGTCCGCCGTGGTGCATGGCGTGACCGACCTCGACACCCGTGGGATAGCCGTTGAAGATGAGCCGGCCGGCCTTGCGAGCGAGGACGCCGACCAGGTCGCTATGCCGCGCGAGTTCTTCGGGCGTCCCGTGAAGGGTTGCGGTCAACGTGCCTTCGAGCGAGTTGGCGACGTTCAAAAGCTCGGCGGCCGATTGGCATTCAATGAGGATGGTGGCGGGACCGAAGATCTCTTCGTGCAATTGGCGGTTGTCGAGCCACGTGCGCGAGTCTGTCGTGAAGACGCCGGGCTGGGCTTCCGTGCGCTCGGCGCTGGCCGAGTGAGAGGAAGCGTGGGATGCGACGCCGGCGACGGCTGACATCGTTTGGAACTTCTCCCGATAACCGTTGCGGATAGCCGAGTTCAACATGGTTCCGGCGGGGGCGGATTCGAAGCTCTTCACGAGCTGCTCCCGCAGTTGCTGAAGCGGATTGCCGGCAACGCCGAACACCAGGCCGGGACAAGTGCAGAACTGGCCCACTCCGAGCGTTACCGAGCGAAGCAGCCCATCGGCGATCGCTTTCGTGTTTTGTTCGAGAGCCTGGGGAAGAACAAAGACGGGATTGACGCTGCCCATTTCGGCGAAGACGGGGATGGGATCGGGGCGGCGCGCGCCGGCATCGAACAGTGCACGGCCGGCACGTTGCGAGCCGGTGAAAGCAACGGCCCGGGTTTGGGGGTGCGCGGCAAGGGCGAGACTTGGATCCGGCGATAAACCGTGGAGCAGGGAGAAGGTTCCATCGGGCAGAGACCTCGCCTTTACAGCCTTCGCGATGGCAGTGGCGACGAGCTCGGACGTACCGGGATGGGCGGGATGCGCTTTGACAACCACCGGGTTGCGGGCGGCGAAGGCGGAAACCGTGTCGCCGCCCGCGACAGAGAACGCAAGGGGGAAGTTGCTGGCCCCGAAGACGGCAATGGGGCCGACGGGTTCAAGCATGCGGCGAATGTCGGGCCGCGGCAACGGCTTGCGATCCGGCAACGCGGTATCGATACGGGCATCCACCCAGGAGCCTTCTTTGACGAGATCGGCGAAAAGGCGAATCTGGTTGAGGGTGCGGTCCCGCTCGGCGTTGAGGCGATCCGGGCCGAGCGCTGTTTCCTGGGTGGCGCGATCAATGAGCTGATCGCCGAGCGCGGCGATCTCTTCGCGGATGGCCAGCAGGAAATCGGCCACGGCTTCCGCCGGAAGGTTTCGAAGTTGCCCGGCAGCGCGACCGGCCACCGCGAGCGCCCGATCAATCTCGTCTTGCGTTGCCTCGAAGAACAGCGGCTGAAGGGGCTTCGCCTCGCGCGGTGCGAACGCGCTAAACGTCTTTTCGCCTTCGCTTGAGAGCTGCTGTCCGATGATATTTTTCCCGTGAAGGTGCATGTACCTGCTGCCAATTATCTTCCCTATGGTCTGAGACGCGTGCCAGCGAACCTGCCGCAGAGGCTGAGAACTCCGACAGAGATCAAGGCCGCTTGAGTTGCTTTTTGGCGGTCACAATGTCGGGGGCACTCGGCAGCAGTCCGTCCAAGTGCGTCATCTCGAGGATGCTGCGCAGGGTGGGGCTGACTCCGACCAGCACCAGGGGACATTTGCGCCTAGCGGCGAATGAGTAGACGAGGGTCAGTTCCCCCAAGCCTGAACTGTCGGTTGCGGTGAGGCCCGAGACCTGCAGGATCAAGCCAAACGCTTTCGTTTCGTCCAGAACGTCGCGTACCGCCCGGCGTAGAGAGCTCAAGTGAGGCCCCAGGGTCAAGGCGCCCGAGAGTTCGAGGATGGCGATTCCCTCTTCAGCGCGCGAGGCAATGGTCAGCGGCAAGTGTACGGGTCCCCCGAGCTTACAGTCACAGTTAACGCCATTATCCACTTCGGGCTTCAGAAAACCCGGCCGTTATCCGGTTGGTTCTATGGCGGCAGTGGATTCGATCGTATAACCCTCTATATATGAGCGGCCTAATGGCGGAACCAAAAATGCAATGAAAAAGGCACTCGGTAATGCTGAGTCGTAGTTTGGTGCTGCGGTTCGCGCGTTACGGGTTCCACTCAAAGTAAGGTCACGTCACGCAGCGCGTTTCCTTTCGGGGACGCGCTGCTTTTCTTGAATAGAAGACGCACGCGCGACGGCGAGTTTCGGGTAACGTCTGTCGCACCGGGTTGCTCCATTTGACAGGAGACGTGACATGCCTCGTCCAGTGCCCCCACCCAACCACCTGATTCCGCTTTCGGTCTTTCTGATGGCGACGTTTGGCCGGCTGTGTCTTGCGCAGGTCAACGTGTTGACGTATCACAACGACAATGCGCGGACGGGCCAGAATTTGGCCGAGACCAAGTTGACGCTTTCGAATGTGAACTCGACCGGTTTCGGCAAACTGTTTCAGGTGACGCTGGATGGAAAAGTCGATGCGGAGCCGTTGTATGTTTCGAACGTGAATATGCCGCAGCACGGTGTTCACAACGTGGTGTTTGCGGCGACCGAGCACGACAGCCTGTATGCGTTCGACGCCGATAGCGGCGCGATCTACTGGCACATTTCGGCGTTGAAAAGCGGCGAAACGACTTCCGACCCGAGAGGTTGCAGCCAGGTCACGCCAGAGATCGGGATCACGTCGACGCCGGTGATCGATCTCAGCGCCGGAGCGCACGGGACCATTTACCTGGTAGCGATGAGCAAGGATGCCAGCGGCAATTATCACCAGCGCCTGCACGCGCTGGACGTCACGACGGGCGCGGAGGAATTTGGAGGACCGGTGGACGTGGCGGCGAGCTATTCGGGAAGCGGCGACAACAGCGTGAACGGCTCTGTGGAGTTCGATCCGAAGCAGTATAAGAGCCGGCCCGGTCTTCTTCTTTTGAATGGGACGGTGTACACGGCCTGGGGTTCGCACTGCGACGATCGGCCGTATACGGGATGGCTGATCGGCTACAACGAATCTATCCTGCAACAGAACGCGGTTTTCAATTTCGCGCCGAACGGGAACGAGGGGGCGCTGTGGGCGGCCGGGGGCGGCGTGGCTGCCGACACAAGCGGAAACATCTTCGTGCAAGTTGCCAACGGCACCTTCGATACGAGCCTGAATGCGCAAGGCTTCCCCAGCAAGGGAGACTACGGGAACGCGTTTGTGAAGCTGTCGCGGTCGGGCGGAAGCGGAGCGCTGGGGGCCAACGACTACTGGACAATGGACAACACGGTGACCGAATCGGATGAGGACGAGGATCTTGGGTCGGGCGGCCTGATCCTCTTTCCCGATGTGACGGATGCGAGTGGGGCAACGCGCCACCTGGGCACCGGCGCGGGCAAGGACGGGAATGTCTATGTGTTCGACCGCGACAAGATGGGCAAGTTTCTGTCCGGCAGCAACGGCAGTTTGTATCAGGAACTGGCGCACGGATTGGCCGGAGGCGAATTCGCGACACCTGCCTGGTTCAACGGCACGGTTTATTACGGGGCGGTTGGCGATACGATTCGCGCGTACAAATTGAGCGCGGCGCGTTTTCCGGGATCGGCGACGAACACGACGGGCAACTCCTTCGAATACCCGGGCACGACACCGGCGATTTCGGCGAACGGGGCTAGTAACGGAATTTTGTGGGCGGTGGAGAATAGCAATCCGGCGGTGCTGCACGCCTACGAGGCGAACGACGTGGCCGTGGAACTGTACAACACGAATCAGGCCAGCGGAGGGCGCGATCAGTTCGGGCCGGGCAACAAGTTCATTACGCCCGCCATCGCCAACGGCAGGGTGTTCGTGGGAACCACTACCGGGGTAGCGGCGTTCGGGCTGCTGAGCCCGCACGGGCCGATTGCGACCGGCGATTATCTGGTGACCAACGAATGGAGCGGCCTGGTGCTGGACGACCCGGGGCTGTCGAAAACTTCCGGCACACAGATCATCGAATATCCGGCGAACGGCGGCGCGAATCAGAGTTGGCGGTTTGCGTTTCAGTCGAGCGGATATTACACGATTCAGAACGTATCGAGCCAGCTTTACCTGAGCGATCCGGGAGATGCGGCTGCAAACGACACGAAGCTGGAGCAATTGAACGCGACCAGCGACAATACGCAGCTTTGGTCGCTCGTAGCGTCCGGCAACGGCTATGTCCTGCACAACCGGGCGACCGGGCTGGTGGTGGATGATCCGGGATTCAGCACGACAAAATCGACAGGTATCATTTTGTACACCGCGAATGGAGGCAGCAACCAGACGTGGGTCATTACTAGCGCGCAATAGGCACGCTTCTTCGTTTCAGTCTTCGCTCGCTGAGAACCACGGCCTCAAGACGCGATCAATGGCCGGGCCGATGTCTTGGTGACCTTCGATCTCCGGGATTTTGGATGGCGCCAGCCGCGTTTGGCGTTGAGATTTTGATGCGACGTGAGGCGATATGGAGGATCAGAGGATGAAAGAGACTCGGACATATCCGTTGCGGCTGCCACGGTCGCTGAAAGAAGCGGGGGAAGATTGAGCAAAGAGGATCGAACGAGCGTCAACCAGTTTGTGGCGACGGCGGGGCGGCGGAGAAAGTATCGGCGCTGCAGACAGCGAAATTTTTTGCGGATCGGAAGGCGCGGGCTGATTTCAAAGCTTTCGATAAGATCATGCGGAGCCGCGGCGGAAGCAAGCCAAGGGAAGGGGATGAGGTCGCTAACTGACCCGAAGCGCAATCATCGGATCGATACGCGAGGCGCGGCGGGCTGGCAGATAACCGGCCAGAATCGCGACAGCCAATAGAATTGCAGCGGTTATGAGAAATGTGATGGGATCGCCATAGGTCACGCCGAATAGCAGACTGCTGAGCCAGCGAGCCAGGGCGAATGAACCTGCTACGCCGGCCAGCATTCCCGTGGCGGCGAGCGTCAACGTGCGGAGAACAATGCCTCCCTGCACCCGCTGGGCGGAGGCGCCTAAGGCCATGCGAATGCCGATCTCTTGTGTCCGGCGGTTGACCGAATACGAAATGACGCCGTAAATCCCAAGCGACGCCAGCACCAAGGCGAAAACCGCGAAGCCGCCTAGCAGCAGGACGATGAATCGCCGGGGCGAAACGGCTCTATCCACTAATTGCGTCAAAGGCCGCATGCCGCCTTTGGGCAGGTCTGGCGCGATTGGCCGCAGGGCCGCTTCCACGCTCGAAGCCAGCACCGGCAGAGGAAGCGTTGAGCGCACCACCAGATCGACCGAACCATAATCCTGGCATTGGCGGATCGGGATATACATCTCGGAACCCGACTCCTTCTCGAGCGCCATGTGCCGCACATCGCCCACAACGCCCACGACCTGGCGGTCGCTGCCGCAATCCCCTTGAATGACTTGGCCGATGGGGTTCTGGCCAGGCCATAGCTTGCGCGCCAGAGTTTCGTTGACGATGATGACCTGGGTGGCCGCGGGAGTGTCGCGGGGCGTGAAATCGCGCCCCCTGCGCAAAGTCATGCCCATGGCCTTGACGTACCCGTCGGTGACGATGCGAACGAAGGACGAGGGGTAGTCATCCGCACTCTTGTAGACTTGCCCTTTTGCCGGTGAGCCCCAGGCGCGGTTATGTCCGAGCGGCAGGACGTCGGTCAAACCCGCGGCCTGGACGTCGCGCATGGCTCTTACACGGCGCAGAGCTTCGTCGAAATAGGCGTTCTTCTGCGCTTGCGTGGCATACTGGCGGCTCGGGTCGATGCGCAAGCTGGCGGCGCGTTCCGGCCGGAAGCCCATGTTTACGTCGAGCACGCGGAGGAAACTGTGCATGAGCAATCCCGCGCCTACCAGCAATACGCAAGCGAAGGCGATTTCCGAGATCACCAGCACGGCGCGCATCCAGGAGTGCGTGCGCCCTTCGCTGGAACCTCGTTCGCCGAGCGAGGCGGTCAGGGGAATCGCGGCCACCTGCAAGGCCGGCGCCAATCCCAGCAGCAGGCCGGTTCCGAATGCCATCAGCAGGGTAAAGGCCAATGCGGCGACATCTACATGCACGCTGCCGAGCAGTGGAAGATCAAATGCGGTCAAGTGCGCCACGGCGCGCGTCCCCAGCAGGGCCAGGGCTAAGCCCAGAAATGCCCCGCAGCCTGTCAAGACGAGGCTGTCTGTCAACAGTTGGCGAATCAGGCGATAGCGTCCCGCGCCGAGGGCCGCGCGAATCGCCATCTCCTTTTGCCGGGACGCCGTTCGCGCCAGCATTAGGTTCGAAAGGTTGGCGCACACGATCAACATCACGACTGCCACCGACCAGGCGAGAGTCAATAAGGCGGGGCGCAGACGTCCGCTGACATGTTGGGCCAAGAAACTGAGCGTGGGATGCAACCAGTTTCCCTGCGGGTGTTCGTTCGAGATTTGCTGGCCCAGGATGGCCGCTTCGGCTTGCGCGCGCTGAAGCGAGACGCCCGGCTTGAGACGCCCTACGAGCGCCAGAGTGTTTCCCCAGCGGTCTGTCTCTTTGGTGAGCGGGAAAGGCGAATAAAGATCGATGTGCGTGCCAGGTGCGAAGACGGAGGCGAAGTCGAAAGACGCAGGGAGGACGCCGATGACGGTGACTGGCGCATCGTCGAGCGTGATGGGTTTTCCGACAATCGCGGGGTCGGAGGCGAAGCGGCGCTGCCAGAGGCCATAGCTTAACAGGACGACGTGAGGCCCGTGCCACTTGCATTCTTCCGCGCTGAAGAGACGGCCGAGCTGCGGCTGCACGCCGAGCAACGGGAGGAAGTTCTGAGACACAGGGACAGCGCTGAGGCGCTCGGGCTCGCCGGTTCCGGTGAGCTTGCTATCGCCGACACCGTAGAAGGCGAAGTAGCCGGCGATGTCGGAGAACGATTTATTACGGTCGCGGAGATCCATGAGGCGGCCCACTTGCACGGTTTGGCCGGAGAGGTCGTTTTCTTCCTTGGTTTTATTCGCGATCCAGACCAGGCTGGAGGGATCTTTGAAAGGCAGGGGGCGAACGAGCAGCGCATTCAGGACGCTGAAGACGGTGCAACTTGCGCCGATTCCGAGGCCGATGATCAGGATTGCAAAAATGGCGAAGGCGATTTCGTGGCGCAGGGTACGAAAGGTAAAGCGCAGATCCTGCATCAAGGTTTCCATGTTGGGCTTTAGACGATGGCGGAGGGCCGTGCGTTGGGCGCGATCGAAAGGAAAGATGCATACTCAAGAAAGGATCGAGGATTACAAAAGGGTATGAAAATGCTTGCGGCTTTCGTATTGGTGGGCGTTGTGGCTGGAGGGTATTTCGCCCGTGCTGCGGATACCACCACGCCGGCGCGAGCGCCGATTCTGGTTGAGCTGTTCACCTCGGAGGGGTGTTCGAGCTGTCCGCCGGCGGATGCGTTCCTGGGAAAACTGGATGCGACGCAGCCGATACCGGGCGCGCAACTGATCGTGCTCAGCGAGCATGTCGATTATTGGGACCATGACGGCTGGAGAGACCCGCATTCGTCGCCGCAGTTCACGGAGCGCCAGACCGCGTATTGCCAGGCGCTGCGGGTGAGTGAGCCGTACACGCCGCAGATGATTGTGGACGGAGGCGCGTTACTGAAGATCACGGACCCGCAGCAGATGGGCCAGGTTTTCCAGAAAGCAGCGGCGGCGCCGAAGATCCCGGTCACGATTAGTTCGGTGAGTGTCGACGGGAAGACTCTGCGCGGACATGTTCAAGCGCAAGGCGCGGCGGAAAAGGCGGATGCGGATGTGTACGTGGCGATGGCGCTCGAGCATGCGGAGTCGCAGGTACAGCGGGGAGAGAATCAGGGCCGCCATCTGACGCATACGGCGGTAGTCGAATCTCTCAAGAAGATCGGGAAGCTTCCGGCCGGAGGGAGTTTCGATCAGGATTTCCAATTGAAGATCAAGAGCACTGCCGATCCGGCGAATTTACGAGTGGTCGCGTTTGTGCAACAAGCCGCGGAGGGCAAAGTTCTCGGCGCAGCCTTGCAGAAGCCGCCGCTTCCATGATCGCGCCGGTCAGGCCCAACTATAGCCGCTTTTCGAGAGCGGCAGAGAGCGGATGCGCTGGCCGGTGGCGGCGAAGATCGCGTTGCAGACGGCCGGTATGAGCGGCGGGAGCGCGGGCTCACCCAAACCGGTTGGAGCGTGATCGGTCTTGAGAAAATGCACCTCGATCTGCGGCGCCTGGCGCATGCGCAGCAGTTGGTGCTGGTTGTAGTTGCTCTGGACGACGCGGCCCTTTTCGAGCGTGATCTCCTGAGCCATAAGCTCGCTTAGGCCGTCGATAATGGCGCCTTGCACCTGGGCTTCGGCGCCGCTCGGATTGATGATCTGGCTGCCGACGTCGCCACAGCCCCAGACTTTATTTACCCGGATGGCCTTTTGGGCGTTTACGCTCACTTCGGCGACGTGCGCGAAGTAGCCTTGGAAGCTGTAATGGAACGCCACGCCGAGCGCGGTTTCCTTCGGAAGCTGGCGCTTGCCCCAACCGGATCTTTCGGCGACGAACTGCAGAACGGCACGCATGCGCCCGGCATCGTAAGCTTGGGGCTGTGCGCCGCGAGCGGTCGGGCTGGGCTCGTTCTCGACTTTGGGCTTGGCGGCTCCGGCCACGAGCTGACGGCCTGGCGCATCGAGCAGATCCAGGCGGAACTGCAGCGGGTCTTTGCCCGCGGCGTGAGCGAGTTCATCGATGAACGATTGCATGACGAAGGCTTGCGAATTGGCGCCGGGTGCACGAAGAGCGCCGGTCTTCAGGCGCAGCGGCATCACGGACGCGTACATCGCGTAATTGGGCACGAAGCCGGAGGGAAATTCCGTTGGCGCGATGCTGGCCGAGGGTGAGAACTTGTCGCCGTCGCCGAAGCTGACGAAGTGATTGCGCCAGGCGATGAGATCGCCCGAGGCATCGACCGCCCCTTTGAGAAAGTGGAAGCCGGCCGGGCGGTAGTAGTCGTGGGTCATGTCGTCTTCGCGCGACCAGAGAAGTTTCACGGGCACACCGATCTTTTTCGCGATATACGACACCTCGACCATGTAGTCGTTGGTGAGGCCGCGGCCGAAGGAGCCGCCGGCACGCTGGAGGTGAATGGTGATGTCGCTTTCCGGGATGCCGAGGATTTTCGAAGTGAGAGCGCGGCCGCGCGCCGGTTGTTGGGTGTTGCTCCAGATTTCGAGCTTCCCATTTTGGAAGTGCGCGGAGCAATTGCGCGGTTCAAGCGGGGCGTGCGAGATGAAGGGATAGGAGTAAGCGGCCTCGACGGATTTGGCGGCGGACTTCAGCGCATCATCCATGTTGCCGTCGGTTTTGAGCGTGCGCTGGGGCGCCTCTTGGGAGAGTTCCTGGGCGCGTTGGGCGAAGGCTTGGCTGCTCTGATCGGCGGCGGGACCTTCATCCCACTGCACATTGAGTTTCTGGCGCGCGGATTGTGCTTGCCACCAGGTATCGGCAACGATGGCGACGCCGGGCTCGAGACCGGGATCGCTTTCCATCACAGGGCCGGCTTGCATCGAGCTTTGAACAAGGAAGGCGTGGCGCACACCGGGCAGCCTCTTCACCTCGTCGAGATTGGCGCTTAGGGGCCTGCCACCGTAGACGGGGCATTTTTGATAAACGGCATGAAGCATGCCGGGAAGCGTGAAATCGATGCAGTAGATTGACTTGCCGGCAGTGATGTCGGGTACGTCGACTCCGGGGGTCGATTGGCCGATGATCTTATACTCGCTGGCCTTCTTCAGTTGCACCGATTGGAGATCCGGAACGGGAAGGGACGCGGCGCTGGCGGCGAGTTGGCCGTAGCCGAGCGACCGGTCGGTGGTGCGGTGATAGACGCGGCCTCGCGAGGCATAGCATTCGTTTTCGGGTACGTTCCAGGTCTTGGCGGCAGCGGCGATCAACATTTGGCGGGCCACGGCGCCGACCTGCTGCATGGGGATGAAGTTATTCGAAGCGGCACGGCTGCCACCGGTGGTTTGCAGGCCATACTTAGGATCAAAATCTGCCTGCTCGACTTTGACGGATTTCCAGTCGACTTCGAGCTCTTCGGCGATGAGCATGGGCAACATGTTCTTGATGCCTTGCCCGATCTCAGGATTGCGCGAGACGAGGGTTACGGCGCCATCGGGAGCGATGCGAATGAAGGCCGTGGGATCGAGCGGCGGCGGAGCTTGCGGTTGCCGGGCAGACAGGTGGGGTTCGGTATAAAGAGAAAGCAGCATGCCTCCGCCCGAGAGGGCGCTGACTTGGAGGAAGGAGCGGCGGGTGAGGCGCATGTCAGAGAGCTCCCTGTTGCGTTGCGGGTTGAGCATGGGAGCGCATCTCGGCGGCTTTGTGGATGGCCTGGCGAATGCGCAGGTAGGTGCCACAGCGGCATAGATTGCCGTTCATGGCTTCGTCGATGTCGTTGTCGGTGGGTGTCGGGTGCTTGGCCAGCAGCGCGGCAGCAGACATAATCTGCCCCGCCTGACAGTAGCCGCACTGAGGCACGTCCACTTCGAGCCACGCTTGCTGCAGCGGGTGTGCGTGATAGGGCGAGAGGCCTTCGAGGGTGGCGATTCGGGCGTGGGCGGCGGCGGAGAGCGGAGTCAGGCAAGAGCGCGCAGGTTCGCCGTTGAGGTGGACCGTGCAGGCGCCGCATTGGCCGATGCCGCAGCCGTACTTGGTGGCGTGAAGGTTGAGCACGTCGCGGATGATCCAGAGAAGCGGGGTGTCAGGCGGCGCGTCTACAGTGGCGGGCCGGCCGTTGATGGTGAACTGGGTAGGCATACTCTCAATTCCAAAGATAACGCCGTGATGGGGGGCGAGTGGGAATTTTATTCCAACGGCGCGGCGTGATTTTGAGAGGCTACTTTCGAGATAGTTTGGCGATGCTGGCTTTATATAGCAGGAACGCGCCTGCGGCGCTGAATGAAAGTGGTATTAAACACGAGCCGATGTACGCGTCTGACAGGAACACCACCAGTGGCGGCTTTGCGCCCGTGCAACCAGGTTCGATCATGCAAGAGATAACCCTGGCCGGGCGAAAACTTGATGGTCATCTCCCGTTGCGCAAGGTGCCGTGACAACTCGCTTGCCCAGGGCTGGTCGGGGCCGTGCAGCAGATCGAAGAACTCATCGAAGCGATCCTTGTCGGTGGGCTTGGTCAGGCATTCTTTAATTCGACGCGCGATGTTCTTGGGAATGGAAGGGATCTTTCGCAGTATCCGAGCCAACTCGGCGGTGCTCAAGAAGGTCGATGCGCCGGTCGAATCCCCGGGAACCAGCTCAAATACATTGAACAAGAGTTCGGGGAGATACAGGTCGGCGTGCAATGCAAAATCACCGGCATGCTTGCCGGTATTACTCAGTGGCGCGTACAGGCTGAAGCGTTCGTCACAAAGATGCTCGGCGATTCCACGGCGCAACAAGGCGAATAATCGACGCAAGATAAAGGAATCCAGACGCCTGTTAAGAAGCCGCGTAAAGAGCATGATGCCGCGAGGGCGCTTGATCTCGCAAAGCGAACGAATGAATGGCCGCATGACTTCTGGAACGGCCGCCGGCGACGCAAAAGTATAGTCGTAGTCCTTCAGTCCCCGAATCCGGACCAACTTTGGCTCGCCCAGTTGGCACATCCATGGACCTAAGTCTCGAATTACCGAACGAAATTCAGGCGACCAAGTGTACCAGGAGGCGACTTGATTGACGGCTAATTTTGCTTGGGCCTTGGGCGGCTCAATTCGATCAAAAATCTGTAACCTTGGCATGCTGCTTTGGGCCGTCCTGCCGAATAGCAAGAACTAATCTGGCAACTTGCGTCTATACTGAAGACAGACCCTGGAGGTAAGATTGTCGTCCCAGCGGCGTTATTTCCTTTTTGTTCCCCTGTTTCTTACTGCCTGCGCGTTGTTGGGCGGCCTGTTTGGACCCGGCGCCCAGCGAGTGTCGGCGGCTTCGCCACAGCACAACGCCAGCGCCACTTCCGATGAAGACCTGAAGGCTAGCATTGAGTCTTTCACCAAAGTCTACGACATCGTCGATCAAAATTATGCGGACAAATTGTCCGCGGACAAGGCGATCTATAAGGGCGCGATTCCCGGCATGCTGCGCACGCTCGATCCGCATTCCAATTTCTTCGACCCGAAGGAGTTTGCGGGCCTGCGTGAAGAGCAGCACGGCATGTATTACGGCATCGGCATGTTGATTGGCGCGCAGCCGCGAACCGGCAAGCCGATGGTGATTCATCCCTTCGGCGGCTCGCCCGCTTACAAGGCGGGGCTTCGACCGGGCGACATCCTGCTGGAGGTGAACGACAAGCGGGTCGATAATCTCAGCACGACCGAAGTAGCGGACCTGTTGCGGGGCCCGAAGGGTACCAAGGTGCAAGTGGTGGTCAGCCGCGATAGCGCTGCCAAACCGATCGCGTTCGATCTGATTCGCGGCGAAATTCCACGCAATAGCGTGGACACCGCGTTCTGGATTCGGCCCGGCATCGCTTACATGCGGATTCAATCCTTCACCGAAACCACCAGCAAGGAAGTGGAAGACAACTTGAAGGCGCTCGGGGAGCCGAACATCAAAGGACTGATTCTGGATTTGCGCGAAAATCCGGGCGGACTGCTGCAGGAGGGCGTTGCCGTGGCGGGCCACTGGCTGGATCGCGGCCAAGTGGTGGTTTCGCATAAAGGCCGGGCCTATTCCGAGAAGCCTTATCTGGCAAAGGGCAGCTCCTACGGCGAGAGTTATCCGATTGTCGTGCTCGTGAACCGCTATTCGGCATCGGCGGCGGAAATTGTTGCCGGCGCGCTGCAAGATCACGACCGGGCATGGGTCTTGGGCGATATTACGTTCGGCAAAGGGTTGGTGCAGACCGTCTATCCGTTGAGTGACAATACTGGCCTTGCGCTGACGACTCAGCATTACTACACGCCGAGCGGACGCCTGATTCAACGCGATTACTCGAATATCTCGTTCCTCGATTACTATTACGGGAAACGCACGCAGGCCAACAACCCGATGGATGTCAAGCAGACGGACTTGGGACGCGTAGTATACGGCGGCGGCGGAATTACTCCCGACGAGAAGTTCGACACGCCGAAGCTGGACGCGTTCGAGGTGGGCGTCATTCGCAAGAATTCGTTTTTCACGTTTTCGGCTCATTACTTTTCGACTCACCCCACGAAACTGGCGCAGGGATGGGCGCCCAACGAAGACCTGCTGAACGATTTCCACGATTATCTGATGAAGAATGGCGTGGACTTCAGTGAAGCCGATTGGACGCGCGACCATTCGTGGCTTCGCGATGAGCTTCGACAGGAGATGTACATCACCGCCTTCAGCTACGAGGATTCGCAGAAGATCGCCGTCGAGCAGGATCCGGAAGTGCAGAAGGCCGTTGACGCGATGCCCAAAGCCGCGCATCTGCTTGCCGAATCGAAGAGCCGGTTCGAAAAACAGAGGGCCAGCCGATAGCCAGCCGGCACAGGGCGGAGCCGCCCCCCGATCCATCTGAGTAAATGCCGGCGGGCCGCTCCGTTGTGCTGGCGATATTAGAATGCTTGCTCCCGCAGGAATTTTGCCCTTAGCGCCTGAAGCCGCCGTTTCGGTTCGGCACACGAGCCCGATTGCGCCCCAAATCACGGTCCTCGATACGGGCGGCCAATACACGCATCTGATCGCGCGGCGCATCCGCGAGCTGGGCGTTTATGCAGATGTGCAGCCAAGCGACACTCCCCTGCCCGAACTGCGTTCGCGCAAAGGCGTCATCATTTCGGGCGGCCCTGCGAGCGTGCGTGAAGCAGGCAGCCCCGATATCGATCCTGCCGTTTTGAGCGCCGGTATTCCGGTCCTCGGAATCTGCTATGGGCATCAATTGATGGCGCGGCACCTGGGCGGCCGCGTGCAAAAAGGCGACCGCGGCGAATACGGTATCGCACATCTGACCGCAACCGGCGACGACGCATTGTGGAGAGGTGTGGAGCGTTCGCAGATCTGGATGAGCCACTTCGATACCGTCGCCTCGGTTCCGGCAGGCTTTCAGATTACTGCGTCCACGCAAACCTGTGGCATTGCGGCCATGTCGGACGCCTCGCGCAAGCTCTTCGGCGTGCAATTTCACCCCGAAGTTGTGCACACCGAGGCCGGCATGCGGATCCTGGAGAACTTTGTGTTCGGGATCTGCGCGGCAACCAAGGACTGGGACCTTTCCCGACGGGTGCCGCTGGTGGAAGAGCAGATTCGCAGCACCGCCGGCGGCCGCAATGTGTTTTTCTTCGTCAGCGGCGGCGTGGATTCGACGGTCGCCTACACTCTTTGCCTGCGTGCCTTGGGACCGGAGCGCGTTTACGGCATTTACGTCGATACCGGTCTGATGCGCAAAGGCGAAACGGAGTTCGTTCGCGGCGTTTTTAAGGAGCTGGGCGCTGCGAATTTCATGGTCGACTGCGCCGAGGCGGAGTTTCTCGCAGCGCTCGAGGGCATTCACGATCCGGAAGCGAAGCGCTGCGCCATCGGCGAGCAATTCGTGCGCGTGCAGGAACGCATTCTCTTGAGCGAGCATTTTCTCGACGGGCAATGGATTCTGGGTCAAGGCACCATCTATCCCGACACCATCGAATCGGGTGGAACGGCGAAGGCTGATCTGATCAAGACGCATCACAATCGCGTGGCCGGCATACAGGCGTTGATCGAAGCGGGCCGGATCATCGAGCCGCTCACGTCGTTCTACAAGGACGAAGTGCGCGAGATCGGCCGGGAGCTCGGCGTGCCTGCACAGTTTCTGGCGCGGCATCCGTTCCCGGGACCCGGTCTTGCGATTCGCTGTCTTTGTTCCGACCAAGCAGCGCGTATAGTCGAGGATGCTGACGGATTCTTGCTGCCCGTGCGCTCAGTCGGCGTGCAAGGCGATGCGCGCAGCTACCGTGCGGTGCTCTCGCTCGCGGACCGGCCCACGCCCGGCCATGTTCAAACCACCGCGCCGGCTTTGACCAACCGGCGCCCCGATATCAATCGCGTAGTAGCCCTGTGCGGCGCGAAAGCAGCGCTTAGCTCCATGCAGGTTGTCGAAGCTTCCATCACCAAAAAGCGCTTGGATACGCTGCGCGACGCCGACGCCGTCGTTCGGGAGTTTTGTCTGGCGACTAATTTCGAGGCACAGGTCTGGCAATGTCCGGTGGTGCTGCTCCCGGTGGGTACCGAATCGAGCCCGGAATCGATCGTCCTGCGTCCCGTTAATTCGGTCGATGGGATGACCGCGGATGTGGTGCTGATGCCCGATGCTTGGCTTGACGATCTTACGGCGAAGCTACTCGATTTGCCGTCCGTCGCGGCTGTGTTCTACGACTTGACACACAAGCCGCCGGGAACGATTGAGTGGGAGTAAGCAGCGTTCAGCGGCTAACCGCGCCGGCTCTGGAGAGCGCTGCTGGTTTCAGCTTAATCGGCCTCATGTTGCGGCGCTCGGGTAACTGGCCATCCGCAAGCATTTTTCGAATCTGATCGATGCGCTCGCCATCCGAAGGGTGCGAGCGGAAGTAGCCGAACAGGCTTTGGAGCGCGATGTTAGAGAGTTCCTCTTGAGGTGAGCCGGCACGAACTCTTCTTTCGGGATTAAAGCGCTCGAACGCCTCAAACAGTTGAATAGCTCCTTGCGGAGAGTAACCCGATATAGCAGCTAATTTCGTGCCTTCGCGGTCTGCCTCCAGTTCCTGGGACTTACTATATCCGGCTACAAATACTTCGACCGGCAGCGCGATCAATCCTGCGGCCGGCGTGCGGTGTAACGCGGTTTCAACCTGGATGCGTTCGGCGCAGTGATAACGGTCAATGTGCTCGATCTCATGCCCGAGAACGGCAGCAAGTTCGTCTTCGCTGTCCATTAGTGACATAAGACCGCCGCCAATGAAAACTGCGCCGCCCGGAAGAGCAAAGGCATTCACGAAATCGCGGCTCGGAATGTAATGGAAGCGGTAGGGCAGCTTGCGATAAGCGTGCGCGGCATCGAGCCCGCCAACCTTTTGAACATAGGCTTCGATTGCACGATCGTCATCGGACGACGTCGGGAAATTAGCTACATAAGACAGCTCAATCTGTTCCCCGATTGTGATTTCTTCGGCATCAGGAAGCGGCGCGAATGCCACCGGCAGGCGAGTCAATTCGCGCTGGCTATCGGCGATCAGGTTAAGAATAGGCTCTGGCCCGACTGGCGCTTGTGCCTTAGTAACTTCGCTCCAGATCAGCGCAGCAGTAAGTAGCAGCAGGACGGCCGCAAACAGCGCCCATTGTTTCATAGATATTGCCGCAGCACTTCGCGGTATCGCGTATAGAGATACGAGACCGCCAACAGTGCCAGGCCCAATACGATGAAAGTCAAAAAGCGGTCGCGTGGAGCCAAACCCCAGACATCGCGCAGCACGATCTTCAAAACGCAGAGTAACAGCAAACTCACTGCCGACAGCCGGTAGCTGCGTTCTTTAAGCCAGAGTGCGAGTGCGAAAACGGCGAATGCTTCGATACCCCAGGCGAGGGTCACCATGCCGCTGGGCAACTCGACCGCCAACAATGCCGTTAAAAGAAGGAATGGTATGAAAAAGAACACCAGGTCGGGACGCCGGTCGAGCGCGGCGGCAAACGCCAGCAAGCCGTTGGAGTGCCTCGCTTCAGCCATGGGCCGGCGAAGCACGCGAGCGAATGGAAGCACCAGAAAGAGCAGAACGATGGCGGCGCCGAGCGAGACGAACGGGCCGTGCCCAAAGGGCGCAGGAAAGTAGCTGCGTTCGTACAGGTTATGCAACATCCCGCGCAGCAATATCGCGATCGCCAATACAATGCCGTGATCCAAAAGTACTCTGCGGTTCGTTTGCCAGGCTATGGCAACTAACAGCAGAACCAGAGCTGCCCAGGCAGCCGCAACCAAATCAGAGTCAATTTCAAATCGCAAGAGAGCAGCCAGCGCAATTGTCCCAAATAAAGCATGTAACCCGGCAACTTTCCGCCTTACTTCAAATGAAATAGACTGGTGCCCGGCAGAAGTAAGGCGGACATAGACATAGTAGAAAGCGAAAGCAACCGGCACGATTGTATAGACGCGCGCACTTAGTCCGCCGGCCGGCCCTGCCGCGTTCAGGTTTACGACAAACAGGCGCAGGAAAGCGCCGGTGAACACGACGTACGCCTGCCCGCGCAAGTGGGGCGAAGGTAACTTCAAGCCCGTTTCCATCAAGATCAGCGCGAAGACCGCCCAACCGGCAACTACCGAAACGGGCTGCAGTTCATACCAGAGCAAAAGGATGGCAAGCATACCCGCAAAATGCGCCAGCAGGTCAAAAAAGGAGCGGTCCGGCTCAATGCGGACAATCTCCGGCCAGCGCCGCGGGAGGTACTGTGAGTTCAAGTAGAACATCAGTGCAGCTATGCCGAAGAGCACGGCGACTCCGGTATGGTTCATTTGTATTCCGCTAGCGGACGCCGTGTCGAAGATCGAAGCGAAGGCTACAATGATCTGAATCCAAGCCGCCGTTAACACAAGCAGGCCCAGGCGGCGGAAAACAACCTCGCGGAGAAAGACGCCCACCAGCAACAGTGTTTCGGCTTCCGCCAGCCACCCGGCCGAGAGTCTTTGGCCCGAATAGCGGTACGGAATAGCTGCGGCCAGGAGACAGGATCCAAGCGTTGTCAGAACAACGAAGGCGGCGCGGCGGCGGCGTGTAAGCGGCAATTGTCCAAGGGTCAACTCGACTGCGCCGATCATTAGGAAAAATTGGAAGGCGAGTTCGGGATGCACGGACTGATAGCCCATCACCGATAGGAACAGCGCAATGTTCAAGACGGCGGCCACGGTGGAGATCTGCTCGCCGCGCCGGTCGTCCACTTTCCGGAGCACGTAAGATGCGCGGAAGATCAGCCAGTAACTGTAAAGGAGCGCGGAGCTAGCCAGGTAACCAGGGAACGCTTGAACGTGGCCGTTCATCGGTTCAATGATGCGTCTCAGCCATAGGTAATGATTCAGGTAAGCGGCGCCCATTCCGGCGAGTTCCATCTCGAACCAATGGCGCCGCAGAGCGACGATAGCCAAGGCGCCGGCAAGAATAGCGCTCGCGATCAGGCTGTAGGCATTACCGCGGCTGATGTTGATAGTGGCAAAAGCCAGCAGAAATGCGAGGCCAGTTACGACCTGAGAGTTATACCGCAGCGTGTGAGCTACCATGCCAGCCGCCACCAGCAGCAGCAAAACCAGATCGAGGCTTTCCGAGGAAAGAACGCGCGTTGCGGCCACGTGATAGATCGCGTAAGTGGTGAAGTAGAGTAAAGACCAGCCGCCCGCTATTCCGGTGCGCGCCAGGATACGCCATTGATCCCGCCGCTCGAAAAAGATGCCGGCATAGAGCATGGCGGCGCACACTGAATAGCCCACCGCCACTTTTCCGAAGGCTCCGAGTTCACGCACTTCGTAGGCAAGAAACAGCGCAATACCAATAACCAGAATGACGATGCCGAGCTTATTAAGCCAATTAGTGCCAAGCGTTTCTTCGAGACTTAGTAACTTGCGCGGGGCCTGAGCAGGCGCCGCTATTGGCACGGGCGCTACAGGCGCCTGAGTTAGCGGGGGCGCAAGAGGCGTCTGAATTGGCGCGGCAGGCTCTGCGGGCGCCTCAATCGGCCACTCAGGTGTCGGAGGAAACGGAACATGCTCCTCTCGAAGACGCTGCGGCTGCGGAGTAAGACGTCTCGATTCACTTTCCAACCCGTAGATTCGAGTCGTCAACTGAGCAATTAACGCCTCGTTTTTCCGCGCCCGCGACGCCGTGCGGGCGAGCCAAATGGCGAGCATCCCCAGGAGCACGATGAGCAGCGCCGTCATGTTAAATGCGATGGAAGCTCTTCAAGATGTCCTTCGTACTGTAGCGGAGCGCAATCGGGCGGCCGTGCGGACACGTCATGGGATACTCGCAGGCCGCAAGCGCGCGCAGCAGCCATTCGATCTTTTTCGGCTCGAGCTTCATGTTGATTTTGATGGCGGCGCGGCAGGCGATCGTCGCGCAGACGTGCCGGCGAACTTCCTCGAGAGATGCTGAGCGCAGTTCACCTTCGGCGGTCTCGAGAATGTCGAAGACGATCCTCTCGATATCCGCCGGTCCGACGCCCGCAGGGGCGGCTTTGATGGCGACCGTCCGTTGTCCGAAGGGTTCGGTGTCGAAGCCATGCGCGTTCAGCTCGTCCGCAATGCGGGCGTATTCAAACTGCTGCGACGGAGTGAGTTGCAGAACCAGCGGCATCAGGAGTTGTTGAATCTCGATGGTGCCGGCAGCGCGTTGCCGCAGGACCTGTTCGAAGAGAATCCGTTCATGCGCGACGTGCTGGTCGATGATCCATAAACCGTCGCGCCCGGCGGCGATGACGAAGCTGTCATGCAGTTGTCCCAAGGGCCGGAGATCCGGGAGCGCCATGAGAGTATCGACGCGATCCCAATCTGCCGGAAGCTGATCCAGGGCCCCGTGCGTATCGGGGACCCGGCGAATCGCCGGCGCCTGCACGGCGGCGGCTCGCGGTAACGGCGCTTCTGGAATAATGGCAGGACGCGCAGGAGCGCTGAGGGTCACTTCCGGCAACGCCTCGGCCGCGAATGGTTCGGATTGCACGGATTCGGGTTCGACTGCGACGGCCTCCATGGCCGCCGAAAACTCCGAAAACGGCAGCGCTGCGCCGCGCTGCACAACCGGTTGCCTGTAAGGCATCGCCGGAGAACTCGCCGGGATCGGCATGCTCGAAACGGGGCGGCTCTCCATCAGGATTTCGCGGATCGCGTCGCGCACAAAATCGTGAACCATGGCGCTGTGCCGGAACCGCACCTCGGTTTTCGCGGGATGAACGTTGACGTCCACCTCGCTGGCATCGCAGTTCAGAAACAGCAGCGCAAATGGAAAACAGCCCGCCGGCATCAGGTTGTGATATGCGGACGAAATCGCATGCAACACCACTTTGTCGCGAATCAGGCGGCCGTTGACGAACAGAAAGACCGAGTTCCGATTGGCCTTTTGCACATGCGGCCCCGACACCAAGCCTTCCAGAACAAATGCCGCGCTCTCAGGTTCGGGTTTCTCGCTCGGGCATGCGCGCGAGTTTGGCGGAATGTAGGGCGGCGGCAATTGCAGCTCAAACGTGCGCGGGCCTAAGTCGACCAGATCCTCCATCACCTCTGAGCCGAAGACTTGGAAGGCGCGGTCGCGCAACGTGGAAACCGGAGTTACGCTGAGCAGTTGGCGATTCTCGTGATACAGCTCGAAACGCTTGTTGGCGTGCCCCAGGCTGTAGTGAGTCACGAGCGAACCGATATGCGCCAGCTCGGTCTGATCGGACCGCAAAAACTTTTTGCGGGCCGGGACGTTAAAGAACAGGTCGCGAACCGAAATCGTCGTGCCGACGGGCCGCGCCAACTCGTCGCACCGCAGCAGCTTGCCGCCCGCAATCTCGACCGCGGTACCGGTCTGCTCTTCCGCGGACCGGGTTTCCAAAACCAGCCTGCTGACGGAAGCGATCGAAGGCAGCGCCTCGCCGCGGAAGCCTAGCGTCTCAATCGAGAGCAGGTCTTTCACCTCGCTCAGCTTGCTGGTGGCGTGCCGCTCGAAGGCCAGCAGAGCGTCATCGCGCAGCATGCCGGAGCCGTCGTCTTGAATGCGAATCAAGCGGCGGCCGGCGTTCTCGCTGTCGATGCGGATGTCCGCCGCGCCGGCATCGAGGGAGTTCTCAAGCAGCTCCTTCACAACGGAAGCGGGCCGCTCTACGACCTCTCCCGCAGCGATTTTATTCGCCACGTTATCGGAGAGAACGCGGATGCGGCCCATGACTATTTAGGATCGCGCACAACAGGGCGCCAATCGTCCTGTGTCCTCGGCGTGAATTAGACGCCCGTCTCAGCCGCTCATCGCGGCTAAAAACTCGGCGTTGCTGCGCGTCTTGCCGAGCTTGTCCAGCAGAAGCTCCATCGACTCCACAGGCGAAAGCGGGTTCAGCACCTTGCGCAAGACCCATACGCGATTGAGCTCTTCGCGCGGCAGCAGCAGCTCTTCTTTTCGCGTGCCGCTCTTGTTGATATCGATGGCCGGGAAGACGCGCTTGTCCACCAGCTTGCGGTCGAGGTGGATCTCCATGTTGCCGGTGCCTTTGAACTCTTCAAAGATCACGTCGTCCATGCGGCTTCCGGTGTCGATCAGCGCGGTAGCGACAATCGTCAGCGATCCGCCTTCTTCGATGTTGCGCGCCGCGCCGAAGAACCGCTTGGGCCGCTGCAGCGCGTTCGAATCGACGCCGCCCGAGAGCACCTTGCCCGACGGGGGAACCACGGTGTTGTAAGCGCGCGCGAGCCGCGTGATCGAATCGAGCAGGATCACCACGTCGCGCTTGTGTTCCACCAGGCGCTTCGCTTTTTCAATCACCATCTCGGCCACCTGCACGTGCCGCGACGCCGGTTCGTCGAACGTCGAGCTGATCACCTCGCCGCGCACTGAGCGCTGCATGTCGGTGACTTCTTCCGGCCGCTCGTCGATCAACAGGACGATGAGGTTGATCTCCGGATGGTTGGTCGTGACCGAATTCGCAATGCTTTGCAGCATCATCGTCTTACCGGTGCGCGGCGGAGCGACGATGAGGCCCCGCTGCCCTTTACCGAGCGGAGTGAGCAGGTCCATCACGCGCCCGGAGAAATTATCTTTCGATGTTTCGAGCTTCAGACGCTCGTCTGGATACAGCGGCGTCAGGTTGTCGAAGAATATTTTGTTGCGCGCTTCCTCCGGCGGTTCGAAGTTGATGGCGTCAACTTTGATCAGCGCGAAGTAACGCTCGCCCTCTTTCGGAGGGCGGATCTGGCCGGAGACAGTATCGCCCGTGCGCAGATCGAAGCGGCGGATCTGGGACGGCGATACATACACGTCGTCGGGTCCGGGCAGATAGTTGTATTCCGGCGCGCGCAGGAATCCGAAGCCGTCGGGCAGGCATTCCAGCACGCCTTCGGAAAAAATCAGGCCGCTCTTTTCGGCCTGGGTCTGAAGAATTTTGAAGATGAGCTCCTGCTTGCGCAATCCGGCGGCGCCGGGCACGCCCAGGTCTTTTGCGATCTGGTTCAGCGCCTGAATGCTCATGTCTTTCAGCTCCACCAGGTCGAGCGTAGTGCTGCCGTTTCTCTGTCCTTGAGCACCCGTGTTGCCGATGGAATGACGGCCGCGGCGCGGCTGCGGGCCCGGCTGTTGCACAGCGGCCGGCTGTTGCTGGGGAGGCGCTGGCGCGGTGCCTGACGGCGCGGAATTTTGCCCCGAGCTTTGCTGCGCGGGGCTTTGCTGTACGGCCCCTTGGGTTGCCCCTTGCTGAGCCGCCGCCGGAGATGCGGCTCCGGAGACCACGGCGGCAGAGCTGTTTTCCGGAGCAGCTTTGGTTTCGGCCGCGGCCTTTGGTTCGGAAGCCACCGGCTTGGGTTCGGATGCGGCGCGTCGGGGCCCGTCTGCCGACGCGGGTGGCCGGCCGTTTCCTCTCAGCGGCGCGTGCTTGCCTTCGCCCGTTGCCCGTGCGCGATTCGCATTCGTGGGCGGCGGATCGGTCCGCGCCTCGGCTTTGTTGTCCCCCGCCGTTTCAGCGGGTTTCGCTTCGTTAGTATCGGTAGCAGGTTTGCCTTCGCCGTTTGTCTCTACTGGCTTCTCGTTGGGCGTGCCTTCGGTGGCAGCCGCGGGGGCTACTGCTTGTTCTTGATCTTCGAGATGATTTGCCAAATTTCCCTCACTCCCCGGCCGTCGATGGCCGAGAACGGCACTGGCTGGAGATCCGGAACTTCTTTCTGGATCGCAGCCAATCCGGCTATTAGTTGGTTGTTACTTTTCAGTTTGTCGATTTTGGTGACAATCACCTGGTATCGACGGTTGTGGAACTCAAGCCATGCTTTAAGCTCCAGGTCCATATCCATCCATCCACGCCGGGCGTCGATGAGCAGAAACGAAAGAGCCAGGCTCTGCCGTTTCAGAAGATAACTTTCAATCAGCCTTTTCCACTCTGCGCGTTCTTCAAGCGAAACCCGCGCATAGCCGTAACCGGGCAGATCGACGAACCGGATGTCTTCGCCGATGCGGAAGAAGTTGATCAGTTGGGTGCATCCCGGGCGGGCGCTCGTAAATGCCAGTCCGGGCTGCTCGACAAGCGAATTCAGGAGACTCGATTTCCCTACATTGCTCCGTCCCAGAAACGCCGCTTCGAAGCAGCCGTCGTGCGGCCGCTCCGGCGGGAACTGTTGCGGCTGCGCTGCGCTGATGATCAGCTCACAGCCGCCCCGGAAGCCCGCGCGTTGTGAGCGGCTCAGGCCGACGCGCGCTGCCTCTGCTACAGTTCCAACCACGATTGAATCCAATTCCCCGACGCGAAGTCCTGGTCCGAGAAACTCAGTGCGTCAGGTTGTCTTCCGGCCGCGCTGACAGCTCCGTGGCCGTTGCGGCGGGCGCCAGCGGTAACGCCACAAGCTCACGCTCCAATGCGATTTTGAGTACTTGGTCCATGGAAGTAACGAGTTCCAGCTTCATTTCCTTGCGGATATTCTCCGGGATATCGGCCAGATCTTTCTCGTTATCCTTCGGCAGAATCACTTCGAAAATGCCCTGCCGATGGGCCGCCAGAAGCTTTTCCTTCAGCCCTCCTATCGGAAGTACGCGGCCGCGCACAGTTATCTCACCCGTCATGGCGATATCGTGCCGCACCGGGATGCCTGTCAGGGCGCTGCAGATGCTGGTTCCGATGGTAATGCCGGCCGAAGGACCGTCTTTCGGAATCGCGCCTTCCGGCACGTGAACGTGAATATCCAGGTGCCGGTAGAAATCCTTCGGCAACCCCAGATATTGAGCTCGCGAGCGAACGTAGCTCATGGCAGCCTGGGCCGACTCCTGCATCACATCACCGAGCTTTCCGGTGGTCATCATCTTGCCGCGCCCTTCCATGACCGTTGCTTCGGTGGTCAGAATCGACCCGCCGACTTCGGTCCAAGCGAGCCCGGTGGTCGCTCCGATTTCGTTCTGCTTCTCGGTATCCAGGTCGCGGAACTTGATCGGACCCAGCATCTCGGTCAATTTCTCCCGCGTGATGACCACTTTTTCGATGGGCGTCAGAGGCGGTTCTTCCTTCTTCGCCTTCTTCTTGCTCTTTTTAGCGCTCTCTTCGGGAGGCGCCGCCTGTTCCTCGATCACCTCTGCGCCGTCGGCCGGCGCCGGCACCGGCTCTTCCGTTCCGCTCGATTGCGCTTCCACCACCTTGCGCGCCACCTTGCGGCAGACGTTTCCAATCTCGCGCTCTAGATTTCTTACGCCCGCTTCCCGAGTGTAGGATTGAATCAAAGACTGCAAGCCCTCGGGCGTGAACTCGACCTGCTCCGCATTGACTCCGGTATCTTTCCTCTGCTTGGTCACCAGAAAGCGCTTGGCAATCTCCAGTTTCTCGAGCTCCGTGTAGCCGGACAACCGAATGACTTCCATGCGGTCCTGCAATGCCGGAGGAATGGTATGCAGCACATTGGCGGTCGCGATGAAGAACACCTCGCGAAGATCGTACTCGACGTCCAGGTAATGATCCATGAACATATAGTTCTGTTCCGGATCGAGCACCTCGAGCAGAGCCGCGGACGGGTCGCCGCGGAAATCCATCGACATCTTGTCCACTTCGTCCAGCATCACCACGGGATTCTTAGTTCCCGCCTTTTTCATCATCTGGATGACCTGTCCGGGAAGGGCGCCGATGTAAGTGCGCCGATGGCCCCGAATCTCGGCCTCATCGCGAACACCGCCGAGCGAGAGGCGGACGAATTTGCGCCCCGTCGCTTTGGCGATAGACATGCCCAGCGAGGTTTTTCCGACGCCGGGAGGGCCCACAAAGCACAGAATCGATCCCTTCGGATTCTGCACCAGCCGGCGCACCGAGAGGAACTCCAGAATGCGTTCCTTGATCTTTTCAAGGCCGTAGTGATCGCCTTCGAGTATCTGCCGCGCATAGCGCAGGTCGCGAATCTCTTTGGTGCGCTTTTTCCATGGCACCGCGAGCAGCCAATCGAGGTAATTGCGCGAAACGGTGGATTCGGCCGACATGGGCGGCATGCCTTCCAGGCGCTTTAATTCGGCAATCGCCTTCTCATGCGCATCCTTAGTCATGCCCGCCGCGTCGATTTTCTTCTTCAATTCATCGAATTCGCTTTTTTCGCCGCGGCCGAGTTCCTTCTGAATCGCCTTGATCTTTTCGTTGAGGTAATACTCTTTCTGCGCCCGCTCCATCTGCCGCTTTACCCGGCCTTGGATGGTGCGATCCACATTCAGCTTCTCGATTTCGATATCCAGCAGGTCGGCTACGCGGGTCAGCCGGTCGATGGGATCGAAGATTTCGAGCAGCTCCTGCTTCTCTTCGATGGTGAGCTGCAGGTTCGCGCCGACCGTGTCGGCCAGCTTGCCGGGATCGTCCACCCGAATGGCGGCGATCATGGTCTCGTAATTCAAATTCTGGCTGAGCTTGACGTACTGCTCGAAGAGGTTCGTTACGCGTCCGGTCAGGCCCTCCAACTGGGGGCCCTGCTCCACCTTGAAGGCCGTGGTTTTGACAACCGCGCGGAAATAGCCTTCTTCTTCGCTGACCGAAATGATCTTGCCGCGCTCGACGCCTTCTACCAGGACTTTGATGTTGCCGTCCGGCTGCTTCAGGCTTTGAACGATATTCGCGATCGTTCCCACCGCATAGATCTCGTCCGGGCGGGGCTCATCCACCGAAGCATCATGTTGGGTGGCGAGGAAAATCTTCTTGTCGCCGAGCAGCGCCTCTTCCAGAGCGCGGACGCTTGACTCCCGTCCGACCACAAACGGGGTCATCATGTACGGGAAAATGACCACGTCCCGGATGGGCATCATGGGCAATCGCTTCGTATCGGTTTTATCTTTCGTCGTAACCATCGTGACTTTCTAGGCGAACCGTCTTCAGAGGGCGGGACTCACGCCCAGAGGCGCTGGCATGCGTCCTCTCGGCGTCGGCGAAACCGGAGAATTTCTTCAGGTATCGACGGAGGCTGGCTAGCCCGCCTTCTCGAGCACAGCCATGTTGATCTTCTGCGAAAGTACCATCTCCTTGGTAACGACAAACTCGCGAACCTTCTTGAATGTGGGGAGATAGTACATCAAGTCCAGCATGAGGTCTTCAAGGATCATGCGCAGACCGCGCGCGCCCACCTTGCGTTCCATCGCAAGCTGCGCAACAGCTTCCAGGGCGTCTTCGCTAAACTTCAGCTTAACATTTTCGAACTCAAACAGCTTCTGGTACTGACGCACAATGGCATTTTTGGGCTTCGTCAGAATCTGAACCAGAGCTTCCTTGGACAGATCTTCCAGGACCGCCGTGACCGGCATGCGCCCGATAAACTCAGGGATAAAGCCGTACTTGATCAGATCGACCGGCTGGCATTGGCCCAGCAGATCCACGTCCCGACGCGCTAAGTTGGGGCCGCGGCGTCCCGCTTCTTTCTCTTCCGGAGCAACAAACCCGATCGACTTGGTGCCCACCCGGCGCGCAATTACTTTTTCCAGGCCGACGAACGCCCCGCCGCAGATAAACAGGATATTCGTCGTATCCACCGGCGTGAATTCCTGATGCGGATGCTTGCGCCCACCTTGCGGAGGAACATTGGCAACCGTGCCTTCCAGAATCTTGAGCAGTGCCTGCTGCACTCCCTCGCCCGAAACATCCCGCGTGATCGACGGATTTTCGTCTTTGCGGCCGATTTTGTCGATCTCGTCTATATAAATGATGCCCGTTTGGGCCCTCTGGACGTCCCAATCTGCATTCTGCAGCAGGCGCAGGATAATATTCTCCACATCTTCGCCTACATAGCCCGCTTCCGTCAACGTGGTCGCATCCACAATGGCAAACGGCACATCCAGTATCCGCGCTAGCGTCTGAGCCAGCAGCGTCTTGCCCGTGCCCGTGGGGCCAATCAGCAGAATGTTCGATTTCGACAATTCCACCTCGCTGCCCCGCTGCTTGTTCATCTGAATGCGCTTGTAATGGTTGTAGACCGCTACCGCCAGCTTTTTCTTGGTAGCTTCCTGCCCAATGACGTACTGATCCAGATATTCTTTCAATTCCAACGGGCGCGGCAACTTGCCCGGCGCACCGTAGCTTTGCTCGTTGCGGTCGTCTTCGATGATGGAATTGCAAACGGCAATGCATTCATCGCAGATATAGGCCCGTGGATAATCGCTAGGAGAGGAAATGAGTTTACCGACGACGTCTTGGCTCTTATGGCAGAACGAACAGCGAAGGGAATCGTCAGATCCGGCGCGCTTCAAGCTGGTTCTCCTAAGGCGCACAGGACGGTTGGGGTCCGTCGTGCGCGATGCATAAAGAAAGAAAGATCAAGAGATCCCTTGCCCCGATCGGAGTATTGTCCGAGTCCAGTATATCAACATTACCCTGCATTTACGTTAACAAAGATGACCGCTCTTGTAAGACGTGGTACCAATCCGTACGGGTTAGAAGCGCAAAGCGCGCGGCCGGCGCACCAGACAGCAGACGATGGCGCGTGTTCCTCAATACTTAGGCGTGCTTCTGGGCCTGGTCAAACAGAAGCTGCAGCGTCTTTTCCGTCTGAATGTGGCCGGCAATGCGGGCCAGCGCTCCTTCTTTCTCCAAACGGGCCCGGGTGACCGGCACGGCCTCGCGTTCCTGCCGCGCGATTCGCTGCACTTCGCGGTCCACTTCGTCCTTCATGGCGGCGATCGCTTCCCGTTCCGCAATCTTTTCCAGCAACAACGAAGCGCGCACGCTGCGCACTGCCTTATCGCGCTGCGTCTCTTTGACCTTTTGCCAATCGAGCTTGAGAGTACTCGGGTCGATCCCCTTGCCCGTCAGATCGTGAAGCTGCATCCGCACCTGGTTTTCGATCTGGCGGTCGATATAAGCCTCCGGTACCGGAAACTCATTGCGCTCCACCAGCCGGTCGATCAACTCTTCTTTGGCGGCCTGCTGAGCAACGTACTGCTTTTCGTGGAAAATGGACTTCTTAACTGCCTCCCGAAGCTCCTCGAGGTTTTGATAGTCGCCCAAATCGCGCGCAAATTCGTCGTCGAGCGCCGGCAATTCTTTCTTGCGAACAATTTTGGGCGTCAGCTCGAATTGAACCGTCTTGCCGGCCAGACGTTCTTGCGCGTAATCTTCCGGATAGGTAACGTCCACTCGTTTCACGTCGTCGGGCGCCGCGCCAAGCAGCGCTTCGTTGAACTCGGGCAGCGTCTGTTCGGCGCCCACTTCAATCTGCACGTCCTGGTCGATCGGCTCCGCCAAGCCCGAAATCGATTTCAGATGCACCAGCACATAGTCGCCGCTCTCGATCGGGCGCGGGTCCAGGTTCACGTACTCGGCCTTGTTCTCGCGCATGCTTTCGAGGCGTTTCCCAAGCTCCTCGTCGGTCACCGTCGGCTCTTCGTATTTGGCCGGCAATCCGCGGTAGTCGCCCAGCTCGAATTCGGGCGCCACTTCGAAGTCTGCCTTGAAACGGATGGGCTCGCCGGCGTCGAAGTGCAGGTCGGAAATGTTCGGCGAGCCGACCACTTTCAACTCGTCTTTTTGCACTCGCTCGCGAAAGGCCTGGGGCAACAGAAGGTCCAGAACTTCGCTTCGAATCTCGCTTTCGAATCGCGATTGAATGAGATTGAGCGGCGCCTTGCCGGGACGAAATCCGGGCAGACGGACGCGCTGCTTGATGGAATTGGTGACCCGCTCCCTCGCTCGTTCTACTTCCGCGAGCGGAATCTCAATTTCGAGCGAGCGCTTGCAATCGACGGCTTCCGCCACTTCCCCGTCCCCTAAACCGCGGCCGCCGTGAGCTGCGCCGCCTCGCGCAGCGCTTCGGCTCGGTCGGTCGCTTCCCAGGTGAAGGTGTCTTCGGTGCGGCCAAAGTGTCCGAAAGCGGCGGTCTTGCGGTAAATCGGCCGGCGCAGATCCAGGTGCCTGATCATGGCCGCGGGGGTCAACGAGAAGCTCTCGCGAATTATCTCCGCCAGCCGCTGATCGTCCACCTTGCCGGTTCCGAAACTGTTCACCATCACCGAGACGGGCTCCGCCACCCCGATGGCATAGGCAAGCTGCACTTCGACCCTCGAAGCTAGACCGGAAGCCACGATATTCTTGGCGACATAACGGGCCATATAGCAAGCCGACCGGTCCACTTTCGTCGGGTCCTTACCGGAGAACGCGCCGCCGCCATGCCGGCCCATCCCGCCATAGGTATCGACGATGATCTTGCGGCCCGTCAAACCCGTATCCCCATGCGGCCCGCCGATCACAAAACGGCCGGTTGGGTTGATATGGAAGTTGGTCTGTGAGTCGACCATGTCGGACGGAATCACCGGATCGATAATGTGCTTCTTGACCTCCGCGCGAATCTGCTCGGTGGTCGCGTCGTCATCATGCTGCGTGGAGATCACCACCGTTTCGATGCGCTTGGGCTTGCCGTCGGCGTATTCGACACTGACTTGGCTCTTGCCGTCGGGGCGCAAATACGGAAGCTCGCCTTCCCGCCGCGATTCGCTCAAGCGGCGCACCAGCTTGTGCGCCAGCATAATCGGCAAGGGCATCAGCTCCGGAGTTTCATCGCAAGCGAAGCCGAACATCAGGCCCTGGTCGCCGGCGCCGCCCGTATCCACACCCATCGCAATATCCGGCGATTGCGACTGAATCATATTGTTCACGGCGCAAGTCTTCGAATCGAAGCCGAACGCCGCATCAGTGTACCCGATGTGCTGAATCACGCCCCGAACCAGCTTCGGAATATCCACGTAGGTTCTGGTCGTGATCTCGCCGGCGACGATGCAGATGCCGGTCGTGACCAGCGTCTCGCACGCGACGCGCCCATTCGGATCGTCGGTAAGCACGGCGTCGAGAACCGCGTCGGAAACCTGGTCTGCAATCTTGTCTGGGTGGCCCTCGGTCACCGATTCGGACGTGAAAATGTATTTCAACGGGAAGACTCCTTGCCACACTCTTCGATCAGGCGCTCAAGCGTTCGCCTTTTAAGCGCAAGCCAGGCACTGCGCGGCTCACCGCGACCGAAGAAGGGTTCAGATTCCTAGTTTAGCAGCCAGAGCAGCGGCCCATCATAAGCTACGCGGTGCTGCCATCGCCCGCCAGCAATTGTTGTGGGTACAACGTGAACGCCGTGATCGGCCCGCTCCCACTCGGCCGGTCGAACACAAAAACCAAATCGTATCTCGCTACGCCGTTCGAATTGGCCGGCCACGTCGTGGGAATGTTGAATGTGTCCGTGGTGCCCGTTTCCTCCAGGATGTAATGGCTCATCTTGTAACCTTTGGTAACGTCCCCCAGCGGTATGTCCCCATGCTGCCACGCGATCAGCACTACCCCCGGTTTGCCGACCGCATCCTTCACCATCTTCTGGAAATCTTTCTTGGCAAAGCTCTTGTCGATTGTCAATTCAAGCGCCGCCGCCAGCGGCAACACCGTTTCGTAGGGACGTTGGCTCGGCCCGTCGTCCTTGGAATCGTCAGTCGACTTGTCGTCCGGGTCCGACGCGTACAGATATTGCGGCCTCGCGAGCGCTGGCGCTTTGGGTCCCCAGGGCGGTGCGAAAAGCGTCACTAACCCGCCTGCGCGCTGCCACCCCAACGGAACCAGATGGTCCTTGCCGCTGCTGCCGCATGTTGACCCGGTCGGATCCACTCCCTCGTACTGCTGCCCATAGTATTCGCCCGGCTTCTCGGCGTGCCGGATCACCATGATTTTCGTCGCACCTGCTGGATCAGCCATTGTGATGCTCCTCTTTCACTTCGCCCGCGACGGGGAATCGCTCGGGCTGACGCCTTTCAGGCGCATATAAACACTCAGAATCCCGTACTGTTCGTTGTCGTGTGCGATGTTGCCGGCCAATGCGCCGATACGGGATCGTCCGCCGCGCGGCGTCTTGATCATTTCCGCCGCATTTGCGTCGGTCAGTGAATCATACGCTTTGTCGCACTCGGCGAAGGCGGCGTTCAAGGCGGCGACAACATCGGCTTTGGTCGCAGCCTCGGCATTTACCGGCTTCTGCTCGCCCAGCACCGCCCCGCAGGTGTGCATCTGCGCCGAAGCAGCGTGATCCAGAACCTGGGCAAAACTGCGAATGTCGGGCGTGGGCTTGAAGCCGTAATTTTCATCCGGCATCTTTTCGGCCGCTCTCAGAAGATTGGCCTTTACACTGTCATAGGCAGCTTTCAGCTCGCTGCTCATTGGATTCGCGCTTTGAGCCTGAAGCGCCGAAGAGAAGCTGAAGAACGCGGCGACGATGCTTGCGAGTACGTGTTTCACCCTGCCATTGTATTCGAGAACAAGTCACGCTTGCGGTATCGTGGACGAATTATGCGGACACGACTGCTCTGCGCTGTCGCGTGTGTTTGCCTTGCCCTGCCTGCTACGGGCGTTGCGCCGGCACTCTTCGGCGCGCTCAAATGGCGGCTCATCGGACCATTTCGAGGCGGGCGCGCGGTGGCGGTGACAGGCGTACCGGGCGGCGGATCGACGTTCTATTTTGGCGCCGTCGATGGAGGCATCTGGAAGACGGATAGCGCGGGCACGGTATGGACGCCGATCTTCGACCGCCAGCCGGTGGCGTCCATCGGCGCGCTCGAAGCTGCGCCATCCGATCCGAACGTGATCTATGCGGGCACGGGCGAATCGGATATCCGCTCCGATCTCGCCACGGGCGACGGCGTCTATAAGAGCGCCGATGGCGGCAAGACCTGGAAGAACGTGGGACTACGCGATACGCGCCAGATCAGCCGCATTGTCGTGAGCCCCCGCGATTCGAATTTGGTTTTCGTCGCGGCCCTGGGCCACGCCTACGCCCCGAATCCGGAGCGAGGCGTGTTCCGGTCCAAGAATGGCGGTGCGACTTGGGAAAAAGTACTCGAGCGAGGGTCCAAAGTTGGCGCGGCCGATATCGCCATGGCGCCCGATCAGCCGAGCGTCTTATTCGCTGCCATGTGGGAAGCGCACCGGCCGCCGTGGAGCACGTACGCGCCCATCGGCGGACCGGGCAGCGGGCTGTTTCGATCGACCGATGGAGGAGATAGCTGGCAGCAACTCACCGCCCATGGGCTCCCCGGTGGCGATTGGGGCCGCGTTGGAGTCGCCGTTGCGCGAGGCACGCGCGGTAAGCGCATCTATGCCGCCATCGACGCCAAGCAGGCCGGCTTGTATCGCAGCGACGACGGCGGGGACTCGTGGGAGCTGGTCAATAAAGATCCAAGGATTACCAGCCGCGCCTGGTATTTCAACTCCATTACCGCGGATCCGAATGACCCGGACGTGCTGTATGTGCCGAACGTCGCGTTTTACAAGCTGAGCGATGGCGGCAAGACCCTGAGCATCGTGCGCGGCGCTCCCGGCGGAGACGACTATCACCAGGTCTGGATCGACCCGGCGAATTCGCAACACATGGTGCTGGGCGTCGACCAAGGGACCACCGTCACGCTTGACGGCGGCAAAACCTGGAGCACCTGGTACAACCAGCCGACCGCACAGTTCTATCACGTAGTTACCGATAATCAGTTTCCCTATCACGTGTACGGCTCGCAGCAGGACAGCGGAGCAGCGGCTGTCGCGAGCCAAACCGGTCATGGCGAGATCGATACCAGAGATTGGTTTTCCGTCAGCGGCAGCGAAAGCGGCTATATTGCACCCGATCCAACAGACCCGAATCTCTTTTATGTCTCGGGAACGTTTGGAACCGTGGCGCGGTTCGACCGCCGCTTGATGCAAAGCCAGAACATCGCACCCTGGCCGCTGTCGGGGTTCGGCACCGAGATGCCGCAGCGCAAATACCGCGACCCGTGGACTCCGGTGCTGGTGTTTTCGCCGCTCGCGCCGCATGCTTTGTATCTCGGCGCGCAGTACGTCATGAAGACGCTCGACGGCGGCCTGCATTGGCAGACCATCAGTCCGGACTTAACCGGAACGGTAAAGGGCGAGGCGGCCAACACGGGCGAAGCCCTGAGTACCGCGAATGCGCGCCAGCGTGGCTACGGCGTCGTCTACACCATTGCGCCCTCGCCGCTGAATGCAGCCGAGATTTGGGCCGGCAGCGACACGGGACTGGTGCATTTCACCCGCGACGGCGGAAAGACTTGGTCCGACGTTACGCCCCAAGGGCTCGCGCCCTGGAGCAAAATCACGCTCATTGAGGCCTCGCACTTCAGTGCGGGAGAGGCGTACGCCGCAGTCGATCGCCATCGGCTGGATGACATGCGCCCGTATCTTTATCGCACGCGAGATTTCGGCAAGAGCTGGCAATTGATTACGCAAGGCATCGGAGAGACCGCGTTCCTAAACGCCGTCCGCGAAGACCCGAAGCAGAAGGGCCTTCTGTTCGCGGCTACGGAGTTTGGCGTGTATGTTTCTTTCGACGACGGCGAAAATTGGTCGTCCCTGCAACTGAATTTGCCCATCGCTTCGGTGCGAGATCTTACTATTCATGACGACGACTTGGTAGCCGCGACGCATGGGCGTGCGTTTTGGATTCTGGACAACATCGAGCCGCTGCGGCAGATCGCGCAGCAGGATGGCGCGACCGAAACGCGGCTGTATCGGCCCGCGCGCGCTGTGCGCATGAGCAGCGACGCCTTTTGGGGAACGCCGTTGCCTCCCGAGGAGCCGCAAGCGCCAAATCCTCCGCGAGGCGCGTACCTGGATTATTATTTGCCGGAGCGGGCACCCGGAGAAGTAGTGCTCGAAATCGTGGATGTACGGGGCGAACCGGTGCGGCGCTTCTCCAGCCGCCAGAAAGCGGAGGAATCGCCTCAAAACTTGCCCGTGGCGCCGCGCTGGCTGGAAAAGCCGGAGAGCCTGAGCGAAGCGGCGGGCATGCATCGGTTCATCTGGGATCTGCGCTATGGCCCCACCGGCCTCAACAGTGCAGAAGATTTCGACGAGGAGGGCAGCGAACATTGGGAAGGACCACTCGTGCTGCCCGGCCAATACACCGTACGGCTGCGAACGGCGGAGCATCGATGGGAGCAGCCGCTGAAGGTGGTGATGGACCCGCGCTCGCGTGCCCCCAGGGCCGAATTAATGGCGCAGTTCAACTGGGCGCAGCGCACCTTCCGGGACCTGGTGACAGCCCGCAGAACCGGCGAGCAAATCGAGGCGCTTCAGGCGCAAGTGGCAAAACTGTCTGGAGAAAAGTCCGGCCAGACTGCCGATGCGATCAAAGCGGCGAGCGATGCGGCGGGCATCATTCTGACCGGCGGCGCCGGCAAACCTGAACAGGGCCTGCAAGCCGCCACGCGCGGGCTGAACGCCGCATTCAACGCTCTCGAAAGCGCGGACCGGACTCCCCCTTCGCAGGTCATTGCGCTGTACCAGCAGAGCGCCAAAATCTTGAAAGATCGCCTCGCGGATTGGCAGGCTGTGAAGGAGCGCACGCTGCCCGCGTTAAATCGGCAGCTTCGCGACGCCGGTTTGCCAGCCGTCCGGATCTCGCAATAGTAATGGGCCGGTAAACCCCTCGCGCAAGCGCCCAAATTGGCGTATGATGTGCAGGTACGTTCCGGCGGAGGAACCAACAATGCCATTCCAACCCGGCCAGCTAGCCGGAGATTATGAAGTTCTCGATGTCTTGGGCAAGGGCGGGATGGGCAGTGTGTACCGGGTACGCAACGTCATTTCCGACCGCATCGAAGCCATGAAGGTGTTGCTCGAAGACATCGGTTCGCAACCGGGCATCGGAGAGCGCTTCATCGCCGAGATTCGAACTCTGGCCCGCTTGGACCATCCCAACATCGCCAAACTGCACACCGCGTTCAAGGTGCAAAACCAGTTGGTCATGGTGATGGAATTTGTGGAGGGCACCGACCTCGCGGAACGGGCGCGCGAAGGTTCCATTCCGCTGTACAAGGTCGTGGGCTATGTGAAACAGGTGCTGTCGGCGCTGACTTACGCGCACAACCACGGCGTGGTCCACCGGGATATTAAGCCCTCCAACATCATGGTCACGCAGCAGGGCGGAGTGAAGCTGATGGATTTCGGCATCGCGAAATCCAATGCAGAGCCGCTGCTCACTCGTCCCGGAACGACGATGGGTTCGTTGGCATACATGTCCCCGGAACAGGTTCGCGGCGATGCCGTGGATGGGCGGTCCGACATCTATTCTGTGGGCGTGGTGTTGTACGAACTGACTGCGGGTCGCTGTCCCTTCGAATCGGACAGCACGTACCGCATCATGGACGCGCAACTGAACGCCCCGCCGCCGCCGCCGATCGAATTCAATCGCGCGCTTCCGCAGGCGGTCAACGACATCATACTGACTGCTTTGCAAAAGGACCCGGGCCAGCGCTTCCAGAATACCGATGCCTTCCGCAGGGCGCTCGAGAGTGTCGCCGGCTCCGATGGCGCAGCGCAAACGCGGCTCTTGTCCGATTCTGAACCCTACGTTGCTCCCCAGCCCCCGCTTGCGTCACCCGCGGGCGCGCCGCCTGCCATCGCCACAACACCATACGCGCCGCCCGTTTCTCCACGGCCGGAAGCCTCAGCGCCAGCTCCCGGGTTGTCCATGCCGTCCGCCTCGAGCCCACCGCCCGCGATCGGAATGGGAGCGCCTGGTACGGCTCAGCCTCCGGCCGCAGTTCAACCCGGCGCGCGGCGAAGTCACCGGAGTTTGTGGATGGCCGTGGGTGCCGTCGCGTGCCTGTGCGTACTGGCCGCTGCGGTCGTCGCCGTGCCGCATTTCCGGAAGAGCACGGCCGCATCCAAAACGAGCGACGTGGCATACAACGGTTCACCGACGGGCCAAAGTGCCAGTGGAGTGCGGGATTCCCAAGCCTCCAGCCCCACGCTGACGCCCCTTGCGCGCGAGGTGCCCGAGAGCAAAACGGATAGCGCCGCTATCCAACCTGTGTTTAATCCGCTGCCCAATAGTGCGCGGGCCGAAGGTAAACGTGCCAAGAAAGAGGTCGCCCAAAACCAGGCACCACCGCCGCAAAACGCGACGCAGCCGCCGCAAGCCTCCACGCAAGCCCAAACTTCGGCGCCGCCTCCTCCTCCGCCGCCCTCCGGCCCAAGCGAAGCGGAAGTGAACACTGCCAGTGAGGCGCTTATGAAAATGCAGGCCCGTGCCGATGCCGTTCACCAGGGGCTGGGGGATTTGCAACGGCAACAAGCCGCGCAAGGGCTGGGCTTGCGTGGGGACATCGTGGCGTCCCAGAGCCGGATGGATTCATACATGCAAGCGGCGCAACGGGCGCTCCAGGGCCGGGATTTGCAGGGCGCGCAGAAAAACATGGACAGCGCCGAACGGGAATTGTCAAAACTCGAAACCTTTCTAGGAAGATAGGAGCATAAAAAGGCGATGAAACTTTGTTTCGCATTGTTGGGTGTGGTGCTCGCGGTCGGTCCCGTCTTTGGCCGGCAACAGCCGCCGGAGAAGCGGCGCATTGCCGTGATGCCCTTCGATTACGCGACGGTCATGAGCGCCGTCCAAGCGGTGTTTCATACCAACGAAGATATCGGCAATGGCATCGCGACCATGCTGGTGAATCAGCTCTTGGCCGATGGCCAATTCCGCATCTTCGAGCGGCAGCAACTCGAAAAGATCATGCAGGAACAAAACTTTTCAAACAGCAACCGCGCCGATGCGAGCACTGCCGCCAAAATCGGCAAGCTGGCGGGCCTCGATGCCATCGTCACCGGGTCCATCACCCAATTCGGCCGTGACGATAAGAACTACGGCGGCGGCGGGGGCGGCGGCCATTGGGGAAGCGGCGGGTTCGGCGGCCTCGGCATACATAAAGACAAAGCGGTGGTGGAAATCACGGCGCGCATCGTCGACGTGAACACCGGCGAGATCCTGGCCTCCGTAACGGGTCATGGCGAATCCAAGCGCGGCGGTACCAATTTGCTCGGCGGCGGTTACGGCGGCGGCGGTTACGGCGGTGGCGGCGGCGGCATGGGAAATTCTAACTTCGACCAAACCATTCTCGGCGAAGCAGTCAAAGCCGCGGTAGCCCAAACCGCTACCGGACTCGACCAGAAAGCTCCTTCGCTTCCCCACGAGATTCCGCAAATCAACGGCGTGGTGGCGGATGCCACCGGCAATGACATCGTGATCAATGTGGGTACCAGCGCCGGCGTGCACGTGGGCGACAAACTCAGCATTACTCGGGTGAGCAAAGTGATCAAAGACCCTGTAACGGGCAAGCCCATCCGCTCCATCGATACTGCTCTCGGCACTCTCACCATTACGTCTGCCGACGCCAATTCGGCCATGGGAACCTTCTCCGGCAGCGGACAGCCGAAGGTCGGCGATACTGTCAAGAACTTGCAGCAGTAACTAACGGCGCTTCAAACCTAGCCTGCGACGGGCCGGTTTATCGCCAAGCGCGCATGCTACTGGAGATCTTCAACCTGTTGCAGTCTATTCCAGAGCTCATGAGACCGGTGAAGATCGCCAATTCGAGAATATGCATCCACAGCGGCTCGGAGAAGATCGCGGCTTTCAGGCGCATGTTCGAGCGCCGCGTCGTACTCTGCTGCAACCGATCCATACATTCGGAATGATTCGAAGATAGCCGCCCGCTCGATGTAAAGGATCAGACCACTTGCAGCGGCAACCCCTTGCAGCGCTTTATCCAAATCCTGCTCCTGTTGCTCACTAAGTACCGTAAAAGATACACTCTGCTCCGGACCTGTTTCGAAGCGAAAAATCAGATGGACCGCGCGATCGCCGGTGGTTGTTGCTCGATACTGAGTCAGGGCCTTGCGCAACTTATCCGAATCCAGCACGCCGCTCGCCCCGTCCGCCCCGGGCACGCTCGCGAGTTCTGCTCCGCTGCTGTCCTGCAACACGGCCGTGAAGGTGTTCAGCGGCGGACGGGTTCTCCATCTGACGATAAAGTTCTCCGGCAGCACGGCGCCGCCGTTCGAAGGTGCGTAGATCGGCGAACCGCTGCCTTTATCGCGTCCGGCGCGTTTGCCGTAGGTGTCCAGCGCCAGCGCGATACTTTTGGCGTCTCGGCCTTTATCGTTTGTGCTGGGAGTTTCAGCCGTCAGGGGCGTATTGCACAAATTTCTAGGTTTGTCGTCTGTCGCAGAAACGGCCCCGAGATAACCAAACACCCGTGCGTTCCCCACGCAAGCGAGGCTTTCGCCTGAGTACACGATCCGGCCGGCATCTTCTTGGGCCTGAAGCTTGATTCTTCCCGACGCGCTCACGAGCCACGCTTCTCCGCTAATGCTCTCGATTTCAGCGTTGGGAACGCGGTCCGCCGCGGCCCCTGAAAAGGCGCCCACCGCGAATGCTGCGAACACAATTAAACCTAAAAATCCCCGCTTCATGCCACTCCTCGCTTGCGCGGTCTTAACCAGACGTGTAAATCGTGTCTCAGCTTCTCGAACGTTCTGTGGCAAAACGGATGCACCGCGAGCGCCAGCGCGACAAACAGGAAGTCATCCCAAAGAATGCGCGTGTGATTCACCAGCATGCCGAAGCAAATGATTGCCGTCACAAGCCCAATTGTCAACACTGTGATCAGCCTTCGCCGGTCTTCGTAATAATTCTCCAACTCGGTCGCGCCCAGGGAAACCAGCAGAGCCAACGCAAAATCGAGCCAAAGCCTTGTATGCTCCGGGAAGCCGTACAGAGGAGCCGTGGAAAGCGTATTGGCGGCCAACGCATGCACGAGCACGCCCGGAATTGCATCCCCTCCCACCGGGTTTTCGAAGAGATCCGACCCGCCTCGAATATCGCCCAGAAGCAATATCTTATTGGAGATGAGGCTTCTTTGCGGCGCAATCGCCGCCTTCAGCGCTGCCGAATCCTCAAAATCGTGCGCGCTTACGTGAATGTATTCTTCTGCAAGGCGTTCACGAAGGCTGTAATCGATGAAAGACTCTTCGAGTTCGATTCCCTCCGCAATCTGCCTCTTAGCAAACTTTTCAAAAAAGATTTCGAGCCGGCCACTCTGAACCGTCCCCGCCACGGCCGCGCTCATAGTAGGCGCCGTTGTTTGCTTTTCTCCCGTGCCCGTCGGCGCCAAGGACCGCGGTGACTTGATAGGGTCATAAGGCAGCAGAAGAGCCGCAGCGAGGTTCTGAAACCTTGCGAACCCCAGCCACTGATCTGGAGGCAGCGACTGAGTTCTGGAGATGCCCAGATAAATGGGTACCTCTCTCCGCTCTCGCAACGATTCGCAAAACGCGAAAAATCGCGGATCGTCCGGCTCGATGAAGTGCAATTGGCCATTTCGTTCTTCGGGAGAGAAATCGATATCGATTCCGATGGCTCTTGGCCGGTATTCGACCAGCGCCTCAAGCAGGTTTTTCAGCGGCCCCCGAGGCGTGGCGCGGTGTTCATCAACTGCGAGCTGGCTGATATCGACCACCGCTACCTGGGGGTTGTCACGCGGGACGAGTTGTCTCTGCAATACACGGTAAGTGAAATGGGAAAACTCCTGCCCGACGAAGGTTCCGTTGACAAGAATAACTACTAGCGCCAAAACTGCAGAGAATATGACATCCTCCCAGAATTCATGCGGCCGTTTGTTTGGCGCGGCCGCATCCTGCGGTGGAGGCGCGGTCCCTTCTGAACGCGTCACGACCGTCGCTTCCACCTTGAGCTCCATTCGACTCTCGTCCATCGAAACCTCTATCTCGCGGCCCGTGGCCGAGGCAGATTGAAAGCGCTGAGAGCCGGAGCGTTCAGAATAATATTCTCCCCTTGTCCGAAGGTTTGCATGACGGGATGCTGCTGCCGTCCATCTATGTGCGCTACTTCCGGAGACAAATGCGCTTGCAGATAGCTGAAGATTGAGGACAACGGTTGCGGTGTTGAATCTTTGCCTAGCGCCTCCAACAGAAAGCGCGTAAAGTATCCATGCTTGCTATTTTCGTCCTCATAGGATTGCTCGTCCGCCCGGCTGGCGGAGATAACTACGCGATTGCCGGACCCGGCCAGTCCTTGCAACGGATCCAGTCCGTTAGCCCCCTGTGGTCCTAACTTGCCCGCAGCGCCCGCGCGAGCTGCTCCGCTGTAGCAGGTATCGAGTAACAGCACATAGTCGCGAGCCAGCACCCACCGCCCTAGCTCGGCGAGTTCGACCATTTCCAACGCGGTGGCAAACACGCGCCCCGGCGTGCTTGTATCTGTATCGTAAGTTAAAACGTAACTTAGGCCGGTCGGATCGAGGTCGCGCGGCCGTCCGTGACTGCTGAAGTAGATTAAAACTAAATCGTCCTCCTTTGCCTCGGCACGGATGTTACCAAACGCCTCGCGGATTTTGGAGGTTGTAGCGTCTTGATCCGCAAGGACTGTTACGTGGTCCGGCCTGAACTTACCGGATTTGACAAGGAACGCGCCTAAGTCGCGAGCATCCTTGGCGCTGAATTCAAGGAAATCGTCGCTGTTTTGAAAGGTCCCGACTCCGATGATCAGCGCATACTTGTTCATGATCGCCCCGGTTTTGGGCGTTGGCCCGCGATTTACAACACGGAAAGGATCGAAGCTTTGGGTTTGCGCAGTCGAGTGATTGTCGCCGGCCTTGCGAAAAGCATACTGCGCATCGTCCCCCTCCGAGAGCCTCTTGGCGACCAGTCCCCGGTAATACCACAAGTCGCCGCTGAAAGGGCAGCTGCGCGTGCTGTTCAGCAGCCACTGGTATACGAGCTGAAGTTGGCCCGTGCTGGCATCCGGATGCATCCGTTCGCGAGCCCATACCAGCCGGTCCTGCTCGGTATCGCCACAGGCTGCCCAGCAGCTACCGGCGAACCCGAAGCTCAGAAGAACGGCAAAATACGGCGACAGCCGCTGCATGGACGGCCTAATGCGTTTTTTCAACCGCGGAGGAACGTTTCACCGTGGCCGCTGACTTCTGTGAACCATTCGCCAATGCGGCCATTCGTTTCTGAACGGCTTGAATGACGCTGGACGGAACCTTCCCGCGCGCCAGCACTAACAAGCCATTCGCGGACGTGTCGAATTTCGGATCTGCGGCGGTCTGAACGAAAGTCAGCATTATGGATTCCGCCATATTGGCGTTCACCATGTCGATAAGAGCTCTATTATCGGCAATGTTGTCTTGTTTGGCGGGTTCCGGAGCCGAGGTATCCGGGCCTGGATTCTGATTCTTAGCAGACTGCATCGTTTCCACGAAGTGCTGAATTTCCAGGTAGTGATCAAGCGAATCCTGCACGCGAATCTGCGCTAGAAGAAGCTCGCGGTCGTCCGGCTTCAGCTTGCGCGCATCGCTGTAGTACTTTGACGCCTGGTTCAGCAACTCCGAAGCCTTATCCGGGTGATCGGGATCGTTGCAACCCAGGGCTTCATAGCTCAACCCCAACGTGTAAACGCGGTACGCTTCGTTCGCGCCCTTCAGGGGCGGCATCTTTTCGGTCTCTTCCTGGACTTCGCCCCAGTGGCCGTTCATTGCGAGTTGGCGAATTTCTGCGAACTCTTTGTCAGCGGGCAGAATGGCGATAAATTCCTGGTCTACCGGTACTATTTCGTTCGCCACTTTGGCCGCCATGCCTTCGATTAGAGCGTCATGCCATTCGAGTTCAGTCGGCGGCCGCGCGCCCTTCTCCTCACTAGCGGCCAGGGCATCGTGAATCTGCTTGCCGCTGCCTGCCAACTCCGCCAGATCGCCTACGTCGCCGCCCTTCGCCACGCCGATTGTGCTGGCCACCTTTTGCCGCCAGCCCGTCTTCTTTTCACCCACCGCATTCACGTTATCTTCCTGCTTGGAAACTATGAAGTCGTTTTCCAGGTGGTACTTTATATCCGCCGATTCAATCGGGTGATCGCGCCCGTCCAAGACCTGAACGCTCGCCTCCATATTCGCGATCCATGTGGCGATCTGCTGGTGCTGTACGCCCACCTGCCGTTGATTAGCATGAATGATCTTCGGCTCATACCCCGTGACGATGCATTTAATCACCGTGTCTGCCGGGCCGTCCACTAGTTGAATGCCGCCCGCCTTGCCCTTAAGCAACAGCGTCCGAATCTTTTCTCGTAAGACAATAGCTGTATCCGGAGGAATGGACGAGCCCGCAATCTCCGGAACAAACCGCACCGTGCTCCCGTTGCGAATCGCGACTGGTGGGAGTTTCCTCACTAATTTGACAGTTTCCGGCTCACCCTTGCCTTTTAGCGACCAGAAATCAGGCCACGCTTGTTCTGATCCGAAAAAGAGTAGAAGCAGAACAGCAGAAAACTTGGCGAGGAAGCAATATGTGGGGGATAAACGATAAGTTAACCGCATAACAACCGCTTTAGACTATCAAGGATAGTAACATGTCTAACCCGCACGGGCCAGATTTTTTTTAATCAATCTACAATTATTTCTATTCGGGGGCTTCTCGACAACATTCCTGCGCAAACGAACCGGCCCTGCGGGTCTGCAGAGGCTCTCTGGCAAACCTTTCTCGCGAGCTGCGGGCAAGCTGCTTTCCCTGAGACTGGCGTATTTACGAGGTCGCTAGTATTGGATGCGAATGTCCTAATGCACTCCGCCGACCGTCGCCTTCTGCGACCAAGGTTGCGGCTGATAATCCCACGCCCGGGTAGTATAGTCGCCGAAGGTGATTAGCATCATGATCCCCAACCAGAGAAGACCGGCGACTACGAAAAGCCGGGTCATGTGAGTGCTATGACGCACGCCCATGAAGATCCAGGCCACCAGCGAGGCTTTGATGAAAGCGATCAGCAGCGCAACCACGACGTGAAACTCGCCCAGCTCGAGCTGCGAGACATAAACCGTAGTAAACGTCAGAATGACCAGTGCGATAAACACGCCGACGTACGCTTTGACTGAATCGATATGGTGCGTCATTTGGGGTGGTGAAATCCAATGAGATAGAGCAGCGGGAATAGGAAAATCCAGACTATATCGACGAAGTGCCAATATAAGCCGATCATTTCGACTGGGGTGAAATAGAACTCCGAGAAAACTCTGCGCACGGCCTGGATCAGCAAGTAAGTGAGCAGTCCTAATCCCACGATCATGTGCAGCGCGTGCATTCCGGTCATGCAGAAGTAAAGGAAAAACAGGATCTGGGCGTGATGTAAGTACTGCGGGGCCTCAGGGTATTGGAAATTGAATCCGGGCACTAAGTGCTCCACCCACTTGGAGTGCCATTCGAAGTACTTGATGACCAGGAAGATGGTCCCGAAAATCATCGTCAAAATCAAAAACAGGATTAGCGGCCGTCGCCGGCTCAACATCGCCGATCGGACCGCCATGGCCATGGTCAAGCTGCTGCAAATCAGAACCGCTGTGTTGATGCCGCCGAGCCAGATGTCCATGTAGACGCTGGTGCTCGCGAAAGCGGCCGGGTATGTGAAGCGATAGACGGCGTAAGCGGTAAACATCCCGCCGAAGAACAGCACTTCCGTGATGAGGAAGGTCCACATTCCGAGCATCGAAGCGTCGAGTTGCTGCTCGGTGGTGGCAAAGTGATGCCGAAGGTGGGCAGCCTCTGCCGAGGGCTCATGCCCGGCCGGCTCGTGCCCTACGGGCACAATGGTTTCAGCCAATGGTCTCCTCCAGTGGGCCGTAGTTATAGGCTTCTTCGGTTACGGTTGGCGTCACATCGAAGTTAAAGGTAGTCGGCGGAGACTGCGTCGTCCACTCGAGACCCGCTGCGCCCCACGGATTGTTACCCGCTCTTGGTCCGCTCTTCAGCGAAAAATAAAAATAAATCATCGGGATAAGATACCCGAGACCCAAAACCGACGCGCCGGCTGTCGAAAGCACATTGAGGGTTTGAAATTCCGGTGGGTAGTTATGATAGCGCCGCGGCATCCCCAGATACCCGAGGATGAACTGCGGAAAGAAGGTCAGGTTGAATCCGACGAATACCAGCAGCGCGGAGAATTTCGACCAGGCCTCCGAATACATGCGGCCGGTTATCTTCGGCCACCAAAAATGGAGCCCGCCCATGTAGGCCATCACCATTCCGCCGACCATCACATAGTGGAAATGCGCGACCACGAAATACGTTCCGTGCGTGGCGACATCCGTGGCAAGCGTCGCCAGGAACAAGCCCGTGAGGCCGCCGATGGTAAAAAGGCCGATAAAGCCTAAGGCGTACAGCATCGGCGTATCGAACGAGATCGAGCCCTTGTACATCGTCGCCGTCCAGTTGAAAACTTTAATGGCGGACGGGACTGCCACCAAGAAACTCAAGATCGAGAACGCGACGCTCGAATACATGCTCTCGCCGGTGACGAACATATGATGCCCCCACACGACGAAGCTCAGCACCGCAATGGCCATGCTCGAAAATGCGATGAAATTATAGCCGAAGACGCGCTTGCGCGAAAAACAGGAGATGATTTCGCTGATCACGCCCATGCCGGGCAGAATCATAATGTATACGGCCGGGTGGGAGTAGAACCAGAAGAGGTGCTGGAAAAGAATTGGATCGCCGCCGATATTAGGATCGAAAATTCCGACGTGAGCGATACGCTCGAAGGCCAGCAACAGCATGGTGATGGCCAGCACGGGAGTGCCGAGAACCTGAATCAACCCAGTCGCGTAGTTCGCCCATACGAACAAGGGCAAGCGCGACCAGGTCATTCCCGGCGCGCGCATCTTATGGACAGTAACAATGAAGTTAAGGCCGGTAAGAATGGAGGAGAAGCCCGCGATAAATACGCCGAACGCCGCGGCTAAGACATAGGAATTCGAGTAAGTGCTGCTGAAGGGAGCGTAAAAGGTCCAGCCGGTATCCACGCCCCCGCGCACAATCGCGTACAGTGCGAAAAGGGCGCCGACTACATAAATATACCAGCTCAAAAGGTTGATTCTAGGAAACGCCAGATCCTTGGCCCCGATCATGATCGGTATCAGGAAATTCGCCAGTGTCGCCGGAATCGACGGGACCAGAAAGAAAAACACCATCACGATGCCGTGCATCGAAAACAGGCGATTGTAGGTCTCGTTCGAAAAAACGCCCTCCGGCGATAGCAGGTTGATGCGGAACGCAACAGCCGCAGCACCGCCGACAAAAAACATCAGCGTGATGGAGATCAGATATAGAACCGCGATGCGCTTGTGGTCTGTGGTGAACAGCCAGCTTTTCCACGTGTGCGAAACATTGAGGTAATTCACCGGCTCCGCAACAGCTTCCGGTGTTCCGTGTACGATGGTTGCCATAACTCCTTGCTATTCCTTCGTTCCTAGCGCGGCTGTCCCTCGCGCGGCGCCGGCGCCTTCACGTTCGGCATGGCCCCGGTCGGTCCCGGTGCCAGCACCACCGGCCTCTGCTGCACGCCCTGCTGCGAAGCCGGAGTGCTTGGCGAAAGCGACTTGATGTAAGCGATCAATTGAATGACGTTTTCCTCCGTCACTTGGCCCTTGAACTGCGGCATTACGTTCGGCTCGAACCCTGCCACGATTTTAGCGTTTGGATCCAGGATCGACTCCCGCAGATATCCATCATCGGCGGTGACCGTTCGTCCATCATTGAGCTGCACGGGCTTGTTGTACAGGCCTCGGAGCATGGGACAACGGCCCTGCTGATCCAGCAAATGGCACGTCGAGCATCCGAACTGTTGAAACAATTTCTCGCCTTGCTCTGCCAGCGTCCCCTGGGCGCCCCCGCCGCTCGCCCAGTTGGCGTATGAGCGCTGATCCATCACATCCACCCACCCGATCATGTTGGCGTGTTGGTTCCCGCAGTATTCCGTGCAGAACAGATGATAGCGGCCGGGCTTGGTCGCTGTAAACCAGACGCTGTCGTAATGCCCGGGCACCACATCGTGCCGGATGCGGAAGGCCGGAATCGAAAAGCTGTGGATCACGTCTTCCGACGCCATGGTCAGCTTCACCGGCTGGCCCACCGGCACATGCAGCTCGTCGATTTCTCGCCCGCCGTCGGGGTATTGAATTTTCCACATCCATTGCTTCCCCGTGACGAAGACTTCCATCGCATCTTTGGGCGGATTCTGCGCCGCGTAATAGAGTCTTGCGCCCCATACAAACATGATCAGCATGACTAAGAACGGAGCAATCGACCACGTTAACTCCAGTTTCGTCGAGCCCTCAATTTGCGTAGCATGCGGATGGGCGCGCCGCCGGAACTTATAAGCAAACGCAACGATGCAAACGAAAATCAGGACGGTCATGATCGCCGAAACCACCGTCAGAAAGATGTAGAGATCGTCGATGGGCCCGGCTTGCGCGGATGCCTGTGCCGGCCACAGCGGCGGCAGATCGGCAACTATCGGCAACAGGCTAGCGAACATGCTGCGCCTCTTTCCACGGCATCTCCGTCTTCGCGCCCTTTTCTCTACGCATCAGGAAGAAAACCAGTGCCGCCAGGCAAATAATCGTCACCCCCCCGGCAAGTTTCAGCACGTTCATGATCGCCAGCGTGTATTTGCCTTGCGATGCGTCGTAGTGAAAACAATAGAGCAGCGCGTAATCCACCGGAGTGCCGATCTTGTGCTGAGAAGCTTCGACTAACCCCAGGCGCAGGTCCGCGGGAGCGTACTGCACGCCATAGACATAGCGCGACAGCTTGCCGTCGGGCGTAACGATCATAATTCCCGCGGCATGGACAAACTGGTGAGTCGGTTCGTCCCAGCGGTAATGGAACCCGACTGCCGCGGCCAGACGCGAAATGGAATCTTGCGAGCCGGTCAGAAAATGCCAGCCCGAATCGAAGCCGGAGCGGTTGAACACTTTGGCATAGTTGCTTTTCTTTTCCTCCGCGAGCGTCGGTGTTTCCGCCGGATCGATGCTGACCACCACGGCATTGTAATCGTTGCCCGGCTGCAACGCCACGCGCTTCAAGGAGCTGGCCATCTCCGTCAAAGTCAAGTTGCAGAGGTTCGGGCATTTGTAATACACCAGCGCCAATACGACCGGCTTATCGCCGAAATAGGTGCGCAGCGGAACGGCCTCATTCGCTTCGTCGTGAAACACCAGGTCCAGCGGGACCGGAGCATTCAATCGCTGGTCGAAGCGGACGCCCTTCGTTATGTTCGGACGGACGAATTGCGCGGGTGCCGTGCCGGCCGCGATCGCAAGCAGGCAAAGCGCAAAGGGCGCGGATGCGCGCTGCCACGCACTAAAAAAACTCCGTGAATTTTTGGGCGGCGCGCTTGATTCCGCGACCGTTTTGCGCGCTCTTATCAACCTACTGCGCATTTTTGCGAATCTCTCCCGAAATTTGAGGCTGCCGGTATGGAGCCGGCATAGCATTGACGCTGGTCGCGAAGTCGCGTCCTTGGCCGCCCGGCGTGTTGATGCCTTCCGCCGCATTGGGCGCGATCGTCAGTCCCGAAACCACGTTGTCCATGGCTTGGTTAATAGAAATGTGGACCCGCCCGTCGGCGTCTTTGCCGCCGCTATTGAGAACCTCTTGCTCGTGTGCGCGCAAGTCCGGCAGTTCTTCCCACGGATGCACCTGCAACTGCGGGTTTGGGGGCACCACTCTGGCTGGTGCGAGCGGACTCGCCGGCTCTCCCAGCGGCGTCGTATCGTGCAACGCCTTATGGATCGGCACTGTGATCGCCAGCGTCACCACCAGGGTCAAGGCGATGATCGCGAGCGAATAGATCACCAGCTTGACGCTGGCGTCTACGCCCTCGTAAGTGGTGCCGCCATGCCCGCCGTGCGGCTCCGAGCGTTTCGGCCCATGCCCGCGCACCAGCTCATTCGAACCGGACTCTGGAGTGTGCGAACTCACGCGTGCACCTCCTTAAGCGGCGGCATCACGCGGGGATCGCGCAGCGGCAGCAGCGGTCGTTTCCGGAGCTGGCGCACAAACACGAAAATCCAGATGCCGCCCAGCCCGAAGAACGTCGCAAAATCCGTCCACGACATCCAAAACCCGTGATTGCGGAACGTCGGGAGAACAATCCAGTATATGTCGACAATTCGTGCAAGCAACAACCAGATACAAACCCGCATCAACCGCCTGGGGTCTCGTTTCCGCGTTTGTGAGAGCAGCGCAAGGAACGGAATCGCAAACATCGACAGCGCCGTCGCCCCAGCCAGGTATTTCCAGAACCCGTGCACGCGATCGAGATACCAAATCAACTCCTGCGGCAGGTTGGCGGGCCAGACGATGATCAACTGCGAGGCAGTCAGATACGTCCAGAAAATAACGAACGCGAACATCAAATTGCCGAGATCATGCAGGATAACGGCATTGATACGGCCCCCGAACCGGTCCCCCCGCGAGGTCAGAATCATCGCCAGGATCGTCAGCGCCAAACACTGCACGACGTCGCCGATCAGGATCATCGCTCCGTATACCGTCGAGAAGAACTGCGCATCCGCCGAAAGAATCCAATCGATGTAGGCGAATGTCGCTGTCATCGTGAACACCAGCACGCCCGGCGCGCTGAAGGCTCGCATGCGTTCCCGTAGCGTCGGGTCGCCGGTCTCATCCTGCCGGTCCGCCATTCGCCGCACCCGCAGGCCCCAGAACCACCAGACCAGGAAATAGATCACCACCCGCCCAATAAAGAACGGCGAGTTGAGATACCCGCGCTTGTGATACAGCACGTTGCGCGATCCCAAATCCTGGATCGCGCTGATATGCATCCACGGATAAAGGTACTGCCGGCCGGCGACTAAAATCACTACGAAGATCGCCACCACCCACAGCGTCACCATCTGCGCTTCCAGAAATCGGCGCGCCGTCGCGCACCAGCGTCCGCCCACCGTGTGGCCCATCAGCAGAACTCCCAGGCCCCCAAGCGCAAATCCGCCCCAATAGATGAACGCAAACAAATAGGACTGGAAGAACACCGCGCGGTCGAATAAGAACCCAAGCACGCAGAACGCCAGCCCGATCACGCCTATAATTCCGGACACTCGTTCCACGCTCGCCGCTTGCGGCCCCAGACGTATCTCAGGAATCGGAAGGATGGATTCTTGAGGGTGGGTGGTCATTGTAATCCTCCCGCTCGCCCGCCCTGCGCCGCTCCGCCGTTCGCGCCCTGAGTAGCGGGCGTGCCGCCCTGCGTTCCCGCATTTCCACCCGCGTTCTGGCTCAGTTGCAGCGCTCGAATATACGCCGCAATGCGCCACCGATCGTCTACCGGAACCCGCGACGCATAACTGTACATCGCGCCGTATCCATTGCTCATAACGTCGAAAAAGTGTCCCACCGGCGCGTTCACCAGGCGCGGATCGTAGTAACTCGGCGGCTGCCGCAAGCCGCGGCTCACAATCATGCCATGCCCGTCGCCGAGCCGCCCATGACAAGGCGAGCAAAAGATGTTGAACCGTTCTTGTCCGCGCGCCACGTCCGCGCGTGTAATCTGAATCGGGAAATACGCGATGTCTTTTCCATTCTCTTTACCGGTGTATCGTGCCTGGTCCAGATGCAGTTGTCCGCGCGCCACTGTGTCCTCAATAACCGGCCGTTCCGAACGTCCGTCCCCGAAGAATGACGTCGCTGCGAACGGCTTGTAGCGCGGCTGGTTGTGCATGTCCTGCCGGCAAGCAGTCGCGCAAAGCGCGCTCGCAAGCGCCGCCATCACCGCTACCTTACGCCGGTACAACGGTCACCTCCGTTGCTCCCGTCGTCCGCAGGAAGTCCAGCGTGTCATCGGCCCGGAACTTCGGATCTCGGGATTCGATACACAGGAAGAATTTATCGATCGAAGCTCTGTCGAAGGCCGGCACATTGAACACCGGATGATACGGCTTCGGCAACCCGTTCATCGCCAGCATGCTGACCAGCGCCGTCAACGACGCGATCAGAATCATGCATTCGAACGTGATGGGAATATATGACGGCCAGCTATGCAGCGGGCGCCCGCCTACATTGTGCGGGTACGCAATGACGGTAATCCAGAACAGCAAGCTGTATCCTCCGATCACTCCGCAGATTCCACCTATCAACACCGCCAGCGCGACGTAGTTTTTTCGATATCCAATCGCCTCCGCAAGGCCTTCCACCGGCATCGGCGCGTAAGCATCCATCTTCCGGTAGCCCTCCGCATAAGCGCGCTCGCACGCACTCAGCAGCTCTTCGGGAGTGTCGAATTCCGCCATAACGCCGTGGATCGCCGGTAGTCCGCCGTTCAGCGCGATTTCGCTCATATCTCGCCCTCCACGGCAGCCTCCATCGAAACGGGCTCGTGGTGCACCACCTCCCGCACCTCGAAGATCGAGATCGAGGGCAGCAAGCGCACGAACAAGAAGATCAGGAACATGAAGAACCCGAGCGTCCCTGTGTAAGTCGCCCAGTCCCACTTAGTGGGAATGTAAATGCCCCACGAAGACGGCAGGAAATCCCGGTGCAAGCTGGTGACAACGATGACGAAGCGCTCCAGCCACATGCCTATGTTGACGATGATCGAAATGATCCAGACCAACACCACATTTCGGCGCACCCGCTTTGACCACAAAGCCTGCGGCAGCGCGATGTTGCATAAAATCAGCAGCGCATAAGTGAAGCCATACGGACCGGTCATCCGGTTCCAGTACATGAAGCTCTCGTACCGGTCTCCGCTATACCACGAGAAAAACGCCTCCATCGCATAGCCGTACGCCACAATCAAGCCCGTACCCAGCATCACCTTCGCCGCCGCCTCGATGTGCCGCATCGTGATCAGATCCCGCATGTTGTACCAGGCCCGTAGCGGGATGATCAGCGTCAGCACCATGGCGAAGCCGGAATAGATGGCGCCCGCAACGAAGTACGGCGGGAAAATCGTCGTGTGCCAGCCGGGTATGATGCTGATCGCAAAGTCGAAGCTCACAATCGTATGCACTGAGAGCACCAGGGGCGTTGAAAGCCCTGCCAGCAGCAGATACGCTTTTTGATAGCGATGCCAGTGGATCGCAGATCCGCGCCATCCGAGCGACATCACGCCGTAGACGCGCTGCATCCACAGCCGCGGCGCATTGTCGCGCATGCTGGCAAGATCGGGGATCAAGCCGACATACCAAAACACCAGCGACACCGTTCCATAGGTCGACACTGCGAAGACGTCCCACTCGAGCGGACTGCGCGGTTGCGGCCACAACCACATCGAATTCGGGTACGGAAACAGCCAATAAGCCAGCCACGGACGCCCCAGGTGCAGAATCGGGAACATGCCGGCGCAAGCTACCGCAAACAGCGTCATCGCTTCGGAGAAGCGGTTGATCGATGTGCGCCAATCCTGCTTCAGCAGGAACAGAATGGCGGAGATCAGCGTGCCCGCGTGCCCGATACCGATCCACCAAACGAAATTGATGATCGCGAATCCCCAGCCGATCGGAATGTTCACGCCCCAGATGCCGACGCCCTTCATGAACAACACGCCCATCGCCAGCATGAGCAGGTTCACGAAGCAGAACGCAATGAATGCGCCCAGCATCCATTTCTTCGGCGTCCGCTTCCAGGGCAGATACACAACATCAGAGATCTTCTGAGTGACCGTGTTGTAGGTGTGTCCCGGCCCGAGAATGCTCTGCGGCCCGGGGTCACTTACTGATACTTGCTGAAGCTCAAGATTGTCTCTGGTTGCCATCCTGGCCTCTCAACGCTTCGTTGGGATTGCGCACATAACCGAGATACTTCGTTCGCGGATGCGTGTTCAGATCGTCAAGCAGTCCGTAAATCCGTTTCTGCGCGTGTAACTGCGCAACTTTGCTGTTTTTGTCGTTCAGGTCGCCGAAGGTGATCGCCTGCGTCGGACAGACCTGCTGGCACGCGGTCAGAATCTCTCCGTCGCGAACGCGCCGTCCCTCCTTTTCGGTCTGTATCTTCAGCTCCTGAATCCGCTGCACGCAGTAGGAGCATTTCTCCATCACACCCCGGCTGCGCACCGTCACATCCGGATTGCGCACTCCGTACAGGCTTTGGGTATTCCAATCCGAATACAGATAGAAATTGAACCGCCGTACCTTATAAGGACAGTTATTCGAGCAGTAACGAGTCCCCACGCAGCGGTTGTAAACCATCTCGTTCAGGCCTTCGTTACTGTGCACCGTCGCCGCCACCGGGCAAACCAGCTCACAGGGCGCATCCTCGCAGTGCATGCACGGAACCGGCTGGTTGTACATCGCTGGATTGTCCAGGTCGCCGGCATAATAGCGGTCTACCCGAATCCAGTGCATGTGCCGCCCGCGCGCCACCTGGTCTTTGCCGACGACCGCTATGTTGTTTTCCGCCTGGCACGCAATAATGCACGCGCTGCAGCCGGTGCAGATATTCAGGTCGATCGCCATCCCCCACTTGTAGCCCGTGTAAGGCCACTTTTCCGGTGGATATAACGTCTCGCCTTTAGGAAGCGGCTTTTCCTCATGCGTCGGGAAGTCCGGATGCTCCCGGAATTCAGCCAGGTCCGCTGCGCGCACCGGATCGCGCCCCGCCATGGTCTGCGTCTCTTGAATATTCGCCAGACGGTAATGCTCGCCCGTTTTCTGAATCGAGCCGGCGGCGCAATAGGGCGTCGCGCCGGTCTGAATCGCGAAGGCATTGTAGCCGATCTTGTTGCCTACGCGCCCTGAACCTTCGCGTCCGTAGCCGAAGTGCACCGTCACCGAATCTTCCGCATGCCCAGGCAGAATCCACGCCGGGCCCACCACGCTTCGCCCTTCAACCGTGACGCGCAGCATGTCGCCGATGGTGACCTTCATCGCGGCCGCATTCTTCGGGCTGATCGAAACCACGTTGTCCCACGTCATCTTGCTCTGCGGCTTCGGCAGCTCCTGCAGCCAGCCGTTGTTCGAGTACGTGCCGTCGGAAATCGTCGGGTCGGGCCGGAAGACTATCTCGAGCCCGCTGACCGTAGCATTAGCGAGCGGCGGCAAAGCAGCCGGCTTGCCGTTCACCGTTCCGACCGCCGAACCCGCTACCACGCCGTCGTGCAGCGAGCGCTTCCAAAATGTGTCGAAATCCCCGCTCTTGTTCTGGCCCTGCCAATAGCCCTTCACGATGTCGTGCGAAGTCTGGTCCGGCTTGCCCAACAAAATAGACAGAATCTCGTGCGCCGATTTGCCGTTATACAACGGCTCGATCAGCGGCTGCTGGATGGTCGCTGTTCCATCGAACGCTCGCGAATCCGACCAAGTCTCCAGATAGTGCGCTTCCGGAATGTGCCAATGGCTCCAGCGCGAGGTCTCGTCGAAAAACTGCCCCAGCCGCACCACCAGCCGCGCATTGCGCATCGCGCTCTGGAACGCGAGCGAAGCCGGAGCTGTGTACACCGGGTTCACGCCGAAGATCACCAGCGTCTCCACGTGCCCGTTATTCAGATCGTTGGCAAGCTCTTCGAGACCGTGCGTGTTCTCCGGCTCCGTTCCCTCCAGCACGCGCACGGTCTTGCCTACGTTTCCAAGCGCCGTGTTGATTGCGAACGCAGCCAAATGCACGCTCTCCGGCTGGAACTCGCCCGGAATCACAACCGAGCGCCCCTTCGCATTGTTCAAATCTTGCGCGACCGCGTTCAGCCAGGCCGGCGCGCTCCCGCCCGCATCCGGCGCCGCCACGCCGCACGCCTGCGCAAGTTGATACGCGATTCCAGGCACCGCGCTGCTCTTCACCGGCAAATGGTGATCCGCCAACGAGCCGCTGACGCTGGGTCCCGATTCGATCGCATAAAGGCGCACCGGCGTCCCCCCGTTATCGATCGCTTTCCGCGCCGCGAACTGGCGCGCATAGGCGAGCGCCGCCGGTCCGGTATTGAGGAAATCGCTTTCCAGGCTGACAATCACGTCCGCCTGCGAAAGATCGTACGCCACGAATGCGTTCCGCCCCGCAGTTTTCTTCGCCGCGCTCGCAATGCCTGGGTTCACGCATGCATCGTGCACGTACCATTTCGCGGTGGGCCACTGCTGCAGCAGCTTACTCATCTGGTCGATCAGCGTCGGCGAGGTGGTCGGCCCTGTCAGAATCGCGAGCCCTTCCCCTTTGCGTATGCCAAGCCCTTGCGCTTCCGTGCTGAATGCGCCCGTGAAATCGCTCCAGATGCTCAGCCGCCCCTCGTGCAGAACGGTCTCGGAACGGTCCGGATCGTAGAGATTCAGAGTGGACGCCTGCTCGAAGATGGTGGTCGAACCCAGGCTCGCCGGATGATCCGGATTGCCTTCGACTTTCGTCGGCCGATTCAGGTGGCTCTCCACCAGCAGCCCGCGCGCGTAACCGCCGGTCGGCATCGCTGTCGCATAGAACAGCGGCAGCCCCGGAATCACATTCTCCGGCTGCCGCACATACGGGACAATCAGCTCCTTCGGCTGCTTGGTGCAAGCGGCCGCGCCCGCCATCGCGAGCGACGCGCCCATCACCTTCAGCAAACTCCGCCGGTCCACGCCTTGCGGAATCTGCCCCGAAAGCCCTGGAAATTCCTGCTCGACATATTCGCGCAGCTCTTCGCTTTCGGCCGCCTCCTCCAGCGTGCGCCAAAATGCCGGCCCGCGTCCCGCAGCCAATTTCTCGCGCAAGGCCTGGATGTCCAGCGTGCGCTGCGGCTTCTCGAGCAACGACTCCAGCGATATCAAGGAAGACTTGATGCTCATCGGTGGCACGTCACGCAATCAGTCAACGACTGCACGTGATACTCCTTCACAAGTTGCGGCCCCAGTTCGGCCTGGTTCGCCGGATAAACATAATCGATGTTGAACACCTCGGATTTGGGCCGGATGTATTTCGCCGGATCGCGATGGCAGTTCACGCACCATTCCATGTAGAGGTTGTTCACGCGATACGTGAGCGGCATCTCGTCCACGCGCCCGTGGCAGATGGAACAGCCGATCCCCTTGTTGATATGAATGCTGTGGTTGAAGTAGACGAAATCCGGCAGATCGTGCACCCGCACCCACTCGATCGATTTGCCGCTCGCCCAACTGTCGCGAATCGGTTGCGTCAGGGTCGCATTCGCCCAGATCTGCGAATGGCAGGTCATGCACGTTTCCGTTGGCGGCAGCCCCGCGTAGCCCGAAGTCTCCACGCTCGTGTGGCAGTACCGGCAATCGATGCCGTCGTCTTTCACGTGATGCTTGTGGCTGAACGGAATCGGTTGCTCCGGGGCGACGTGAACACTGGTGATCCACTCGCCGCGGTCGATCATATACGCCACCGCGAGCGTGCAACCCAGCAGCAGAACGACGGCAGCAATCGAGACCTTTGCAAGCGTATTTGCGCTAGGTCGAAACAGTTGTGGCATACGAGTTCTGGCAAGTCACGAAAGACTTCGAAGCGAAACCAATACACGAGTATACAAAGGAGTTCTTTTACACTTCATTTACAGTTCCCTTTTCGTTGCCAACGTGCCCGACAACATCACCAGAATCGAAAATCCGTTGGTCCGCGGGTTCCTCCATCATCCCGTTCGCCACGCCGCCGCGGGCCTTGTTCTCACGCACGGCGCCGGCGCAAATTGCACCACTTCCCTGCTGATCGCGGTCGCGAACGCTTTCTGCTCGGCCGGCTTCTTTGCGCTGCGCTTCGATCTGCCGTTTCGCCAGCGCCGCTCTTTTGGGCCGCCTCATCCAAGCACTGCCGCTGACGACCGCGCCGGAATTCGCGCCGCGGTGCAGGCGGTACGCGCTTTCACGTCCGGTCGCATTTTCGCCGGCGGCCACTCCTACGGTGGGCGGCAAGCGACGCTCCTCGCCGCCGAAGATCCGGGCGCCTGCGATGGATTGCTCCTGTTCTCCTACCCCTTGCATCCGCCAAAGAAGCCGCACCAGGCCCGCACCGCTCACTTCCCGTCGCTGCGCCGGCCCGCGCTGTTCATTCACGGAACCGCCGATCCCTTCGGCTCGCCCGACGAAATCGCCGCCGCCGCGAAACTGATCCCGTCGCGTACCCAGATCGTCTTTATCGAAGGCGCCGGGCACGACCTCAAACGCGGCAAATTCGATCTCGATTCCCTCGTCCTTGCGCCCTTCACGGCATCGCTGAATCTCTAGCGCGGTTTCCATCGGCAGCGCATCCAATCGTTGCGCGATGAAGGCAGGAGCCGTCGAACCCCGGGCCAAGCTTCCGGTCCGCAGTGTCCGCAGTCTTAACGCCGCCAACTCAGCTCCGTTTTCTACTCCGTACGCGTGCTCTATCCTCGCCGCCGCCGCCGTCCTTTTGATCCGCGAACGGGATTTGGATGAAAACGTCGCCAGGGGTCTCTCCAAAGATCACAGCCTGCAGGTGAAATGGACCGCTCTGTTGCGCGACCGCACGTTCCTTCTTCTGTTTGTTTCGGTGTTCCTCTTCCACCTGGTGAACGCGCCCATCATGCCTGCGGTTGCGCTTTACGTGAAGAGGCTGGGCGGCTCCGATGGTTTGATGACCGCCACGTCTTGACCGCCCAGCTCGTCATGGTGCCCGTCGCGCTCCTCTCCGGCCGCCTGTGCGACTCTTGGGGCCGCAAGCCCGTGATGGCGATTGCCTTCTGGATTTTGCCGCTGCGCATCTTCTCCTATACATTCGTAAGCAATCCGAAGGCTCTGGTCTATCTGCAAAGCTTGGACGGCATTGGCGCCGGTATTTATGGCGTCGCTGTGGTCGCGCTTAGCGCAGACCTGACGCGCGGCAAAGGTGGATTCAACACCGTCATGGGACTCTTCGCCACCGCCCTCGCCATCGCCGGCGTTCTGGGACCCCTGCTCTCCGGCTTTGCCATCCAGCGGGCCGGCTTCCGCACGACATTCTATGGCTTCGCTGCGCTCGGCATTGTGGCTGCAGCCGTCTTTACCCTGCGGGTTCCGGAAACCGGCGATCTTTGCCAAACCCAATTAGCGGCCGCGCCTGAGCCGCTACCAGACTAACTTCAACCCGAATTGGATCTGCCGCGAAGTCGTCGACGTGCTCGTTATCACGCCCGCCGTCGGTGATACTCCCGTCGGCGTGAATACAATCGCATTCGGAGTGTTGAAGTTGACTCGATTCAAGACGTTGAAAACCTCCGCTCGAAACTGCAACATACACCGCTCACTCAGGTAAAAGCTTTTAAGTGCCGACAAATCCCAAGTTGTAAGACCTGGTCCCGGCAGAGTATCTCTGCCTAGGTTTCCATAGAAGCCGCTGTTATTCGGCGGAGCCAGAAACGCCGTCGGGTTAAACCACTTATTCGGGCTGCCTAGAATCACGGGTCCCGTAAATGTTGGATTGACAAACGGGCGTACCGGATTGCGCGTGTCTCCGTTGTTTGACGGGTTATAACTCAATTGCGGTGTAAATGGAAATCCGTCTTGAAGAGTCACAATTGAATTGACCGACCACCCGCCGAGAGCCAATCCCCGCCCCCACGGCAAAGCATACACGGCGCTGATCACTGCCACGTTTCGCACATCGAAATTCGCCAATCCTCGATCGGCGCGCAGGTCATAGGGATTCGACGCCAGCGCCGGCTCGCCGCCTGAGGTTGTCGCATTTAGGGAATCGCCGTCATCAATTGTCTTCGAAAATGTGTAAACTCCTCGGAGCGCCAGTCCTCCACTGAAGCGATGGTTTACATCCACCTGCAAGGCTTGATAGGAGCTGTCGCCTTCCGAGAAGTAAGTCCACGTGTTGGCAAGCGCCGGATTTGCGCGCGCCGCCGTGGGAACGTAGTAAGTTCCAGCCGGAACCGATGTCCCGGCGATTCCCGCTGGGAACTTACTCGGGTAAGTCGCCGGACAGGGCGCCGCCGGACAAATGACTGGAAATGGCTCATTCGCATCGATGCCGATGAGTTCGTGATACCCGTGCGAACCCACATATCCGATAGACACAGCCGTATTGGCGGTCAATTCCTGCTGGATTCGCGCCGACCATGAGAGGAGCGTTGGCGTTTCCAGATCCGGTTGCACTCCACCGGGAACCAGCTTTGCGCCTTTCGGTACGGGCGTGCTGCCATTCAGCGGAAGCTGTGTTACAAGGGCGTTCGGAAGGCTGTAAGTCGGGTTGAAGGGCGCATTCTGGTCCGTCCGGTAACCTAGCGCGTCTTGCAAGTCGTTGAACATACCGAAGCCGGCATCAATCACAGTCTTACTTCCGAAAGGGCTCCAGGCAACGCCGAATCGCGGTTGCGGCAGGAATTTCGCGTTGTTCGCAGTAAATACGCTATCTGCAATGCGGGGTTGCGTTGAGATCACGCCGTCCGGATACGTGTAGTTACTCGCGCGGCCACGCGCTTCGTTCCACCCGTTGCTCCATTCATCGCGAAAGCCAAGCGAGAGCGTCAGCCGTCTCCCTAACCGCATCACATCTTCAGCGAACCACGCGCCCATCCATGAGCGCCAGTCCAGTTCGGTGGGCGCGGGATCGTAGAGCAGGCTGCTGATGCTGCCTGCCAGCAGCGTTTGCAGGCTGGTGAAGGTTGCCTGGCCATATTGGCTGAGCGCCAACGTTTCATTCGATTGCAACTGCTGCACCCAAATGCCCGCCGTAAACTGGTGACGGCCCTCCGTGATAGCAACCTGATCCTCATAAGTAAACAGGTTCCGCGCCACGCGAAGATTGCTGCCGTTGTTACTGCCTGCCAGGCTGAGTTGCGCCGCCGGATTCGAGGCCGCGCTTCCGCCCACCACAATCGCGCCCACCGGATCGCCCGCCAGAAACCCCGGCAGACCGGCCGCCGGAGTACCAGGCGTCGGCTCGCCCGTGAAGAAATATCCTGCCCGGGAAAACCCGAAAGTCGCCCGATTCAGCAGCGTAGGAGAGAAAACGTGGGTCTCGGCTAAGCTTGCCACCTGCTCGCGCAGGCTCGTGACGTCCGTGCTGTAGTCGTTCGTACTGGTGGGCGTGAAGTCGGCGCTGTCGTCGACCGTATAGACGGCGTTGAACGTGTCGTGCCCGGAGAAGATCTGGTCCAGGCGCGCCGTTCCGTAATCGTCTCGAATCGTTTGCAGCGGATTGTTGAAGGCTTCGGAGATGCCGCCGTAATCGGGTGCGTTTGCACTTTGCGCCGGCCAGGCCGAAATCAACGGCGAAACACCCACGAAAACTAAGCCGGAGGCAGGACACGGGGCGGGCGCGGGCGACACCAGCTTACAGGGAAGAAATCCGTTGCGTGCATTGTCATCCGGCACCAGATCGACGCCCGTTTGATGAAGGTGCTGGTCGAGACCTTCGAAATTGCCGAACAGGAAGGTCTTGTCCTTCTCGATTGGCCCCCCGAACGATCCTCCAAACTGATTGCGTTGAAAACCGGGCGTGGATGCCCCGTCGAAGAAGTTGCGGGCATCCAGATCGTTGTTCCGCAGGAACTCGTAAACTGAGCCATGCACGTCGTTGGTGCCGGATTTCGTCACCATAAGCACTTGGGCGCCGGGACGTTTGCCGTAGTCAGCGCCGTAGCTATCGCGGAGCACGTTGAATTCTCGGACGGAATCGACGCCCAGCAATTGCTGGCTCACCCCGCCGGGCTGCATGTTATTCTCCGCTGCCCCCGTAAATTCGATTCCGTTCAGCAGAAACAGATTCTGCTGTGGGCGGTTGCCCGATACGGCAAAATTGTTGCCGGCGGTGGAATTGGAAACGCCCACTCCGCCCGTTTTCTCCCAGGTGAAATTGACCACGCCGGGGTTCAACGTCATCAGCTCGTCATAACTCCGGCCATTGAGGGGTAGACTCTCGATTTGCTGCTCGCTTACCAGGCCCGAGACGTCTTCTGTGGACGTGGCGACCAGCGGCGCGTCACCGCTCACCGTAATCTGCTGGGTCGATTGCCCCACCATCAGGCGCAGGTCGACCGTTGCGTCTTGATTAACTAGCAGATGGATGCCGGTTCGAACTGCTTCTCTGAATCCCGGCTTGGACGCGCGGACGTCGTAGTTACCGGCATCTAGAGAAGGAATGACATAGCGCCCCGACGAGTCGGTAAGCGTGGTGCGCGCAATGCCGCGATCGACATTCTTCGCCGTAACCGTTGCTGAGACGATGACCGCCCCCAATTCGTCTTCTACTGTTCCCCACAGAACGCCGGAGACTTGCGCGAACGCAGCCGCAGGTGCAAGCAAGCCTGCCAACAGGAGAAAATAGCGAGGAAGCATACTTGTCCTTTATAAAGGATAGTGTAGTGAGTAAAAGACACCGCGAGATCGAAAGCCACTTGGCCGCTCTGCGCGAACGCCGCGGTTTATCAGCCTCCGCGCTCGCCAAAATGGTCGGCGTCAGCCGCCAGGCAATTTACGCCATCGAGGCCGGAACCTATGTGCCCAACACCGCTCTCGCACTGCGCCTCGCTCGCGCGCTCGCGGCCGGTGTAGAGGAACTCTTCAGCCTGCCGGACGACCCGCCGGAATCCGCAGCGCGCGCCACCACCGCCTTCTTGATTCCCTCCGCCGATAAACTGCAACCCGGCCAACCGGTTCAGCTTTGCCGCGTCGACGATCGTCTGATTGCGGTTCCCTCCATGCCGATGGGCCACTATTTGCCCGCGAGCGATGCAGTCGTCCGACATTGCGGCCCGGCGGCGAGTCGCGTTCGAGTCCGCCTGCACCAGGAAGCGAGCGACTTCGGAAACCGTCTTTTGATAGCCGGCTGCGATCCCGCCATGGACGTGCTCGCGCGGCATGCGCGAAGCGCCGGAGTCGAGCTCGTGCTGGTGCACCAAAACAGCTCGGATTCGCTGCGGTTGCTCCAGAAGCGGCTCGTCCACATCGCCGGCACCCATCTTCGAGATGCTTCAACCGGTGAATCGAATGTCCCCGCCGTGACGCGCCTGTTTGCGCGAAGCTCCGTGGCGGTCATCTCGTTTGCCACCTGGCAGGAAGGGCTGATTACCGCGGCCGGCAACCCGAAGAGCATTCATGGAGTGGAAGATCTGGCGCGCAAAGGTGTCTTGTTCGTAAACCGGGAACTGGGCTCGGGTGCCCGCCTATTGTTGGACACCTACCTGGCGAAATTGAAGCTGACCGCCAAACGGGTGCGCGGCTACGATCGTCTTGCATTCGGACACCTGGCGGCAGCATGGCAAGTTAAAACCGGAGCCGCCGACTGTTGTCTCGCTACGGCATCCGCCGCGCGGACTCTCGGCCTCCACTTCGTGCCGCTCGAAAGCGCGCGCTATGACCTGGTCATGCACAAGCCTCAGTTGGAGTCGCCGGTCCTTCAGACGCTTTTGGACACGCTCGCGCTTTCCAGCTTCCGTCGCGAATTAGACGGGACCGGCGGTTACGATACCACCCGCACCGGAGAACGCGTGATTTGACGCGGGCGTTATAGCAGTACCCGCTCTCCGCGCGCTGGGCCCACCAGGAACTGCGGGCTGATGTACGGCGACATGGGCAGCCGCGTGATGGTCGGCTTGATCACCACCAGTGTGCGGCTCGTCTGCGTCTCGCGCGTGTTCTCAGCCAACACCTGGTCCAGGCCTGGTATTTGCGCTAAGCCGGCCAGCCCGTTTTTCGTCCGGCTGTGCGAAGCGGAATCCATGCCTGCCAGCACCGCCAATTGTCCCTCGCGCAGCGTCACCGTTCCTTTGAACGCGCGCTCATTGATCTCCGGAACCGTGTCGATGGTCTGCGTACCCAGCGATTTGGAATCCGCTTCCACCTCGATCGAGATATCGCCGTTCCCCTTCACGCGGGGAGTCATCTTGAGAACCAGTCCCAAATCCTCTTGCGTGAATTGCCCTACCGGGTTGTAGATGGAAGGAGTGCTCACCGCAGCGCCGGTGTACAGGGTTTGCGGAATCGGATACTTGTCTCCCACATGAAAATTGGCAGTCTGCCCATCGCCAACCGCCACCGTCGCATCGTAGAAATTGCTGCTGAATGAATCCGAGTAAGTGGCAAAAATCGTCGTGTCCGAAAGGCCGATGCCGAATAGCGTCGCACCGCCTCCAAACGCCAGAAAGTTCGCTGCCGTGGAGACGCTTTGAAGGACGTTTTGGAACCCGCCGATGTGCCCGAAATCAATCAACTGAAAAGTCGTCGGGAACGACACGCCATAGTGGTAGGTCTTGTCGGTATCGATGGTCAGAAATTGCACCTCGATGGAAACCTGCGCCTTGGGCAGGAGCAGCGATTCCAGCAACGCCCGGCCGACACGCGCGCGGGTAGCCCGGTCTCGAATGATCACCGTGCGGCTCGCGCTGTCCCAGCCAATGGTCCGCAAATTGAGGATGCCGCGCGCCGCGTTCGCCGCTTCGATCAAGTCTTTCTGATCCAGCGCATTCGGCAGCGGAAAGGAGACCAATTCTACCGGTTCCAGCTCGTTCCGCTTGTTCTCGGTATCGCGCGCCACCACAATTTCATGCTGCGAAACCGGAAACACGAACGTGTGCGTGACCGCCGTCAGCGCCTCCATCGCCGTTCGAAAATCCACGCGATCGATCTGGAACCGCACATTCTTCTCCGGCTCCAGTTCGGGATCGAAAAGCACTTTGACGCCGTAGGCAGCGGTCACTTGCCCGAAGAGCTTCTTTGTATCTCCCGTGAGATCGAACGTGCCGGTAGATGCCGTGGGTTGGATGTGTGGAATGGGCTGCAAGTCCGGCGCGCGGCCCCATTCTTTTTCGGTGGCGAACTCGACCGGCGGCTCCGTCCCGGCGGGGTGCGCCGCCTCTTCCTTCTCCGCCGCCTTTATATCGGCCGAGACATTGGCCGTTTCGAGGCTAGCCTTCGTCATCAGGTTCGCGATCGGCGCGAGCGAATCGCGGTTGGCTCGATACGAAGAGTTGGATGGATCCCGCGCCGCCGCCTCGGCATATAAGAGGTAAGCCCGCACCCACTGGTTCGAAACTTCCGCTTCGTGTGCTTCGCGTGCCAGCCGCCCCGCCACAGCATCGGCCGCCACGGAGCAGCCAACCGCCACCAAGCTTAAAGCGATCGCGCGGAGTATCAAGAGGTTAGGACGCGCGGCGCTGGGTAAGCGTGGAGCCCGATTGCCATGCTCTTACCGGATGTGGCCCGCTCAGTGGCCGGGAGCGACGTAGCCGGGCGGATGCGCGGCGCCTTCACCGAAGAAATATTCTTCCATCTGCTTCAATAGAAACTCCTGCGCCTCCGGCGTACCCAGATTGAGCCGGTACTCGTTCATAATCATCTTCATCTGCTCAACCCACATCCGCCACGCCTCCTTTGAGACGTGGTCATAGATGCGTTGCCCAAGAGGGTTGTCGAACGGTGTCTCATCCAATCCCGGCAATTCTTTTTGGAGCTTGACACAGAAGACTTTTCGTTCGGTCTTGGAACCAGGCCCAGTTGTGCTCGCCATCGCTGTCTCCTCGGTTTTCTCTCTTGAGAATAGCCCAAGATGAAGATGCGAACACTGGCTTGAGGAGCATGGCGCTCTGCATTGGCCGGCCAGTCTACATGGCCCGGGCCGCGTGCACCGCGCGCAGCCGCGACGGTCCGCCGCATGCCACCCGGCGGCGCTGCTTACGCCGCTCCAGGAAGGAAGAAAACCGCAGCGGGCTCGCCGCCCCTTCCACAAATTCCCGATGCACCGCTTTCAGATAGCGCCGCAAAAGGTCCGCCCGCGCCGATTTGCGGATGGTGCAGGTTTCGAGATCGAGCAACAGCTCAAGCTCCCATTCGGTGAAAGTGTGGCGCCGAACAGCACCCCCGATTACCTCCTGAACGAACTGACTGAACGACGTCAGGTCAGCACGCCCCGCTCGTGCATCCTTCAAATGAAAGAGTGTAGTTTTCCTCAGAAAATTCTACGCCTGTTCTGCGATTCAGTCCGATAGGCAGCCACTTTTTCTATCAAGGATCTTGGTGTCTTTGCAGTCATTTTCTTCCATCTGGCCGGCCGTCCTGGGATCGCTCGCGGTTCTATTGCTCCTCAGTGGACTTGAAGACCTGATTCCGGTCTTGATTTGCGCGGTCCACCGCATCCGTCATAGAAAACCGGCCATCGTATCCTCATTAGGCGCGTTCCTGGCAGACGAGCGCCGCATCGCTATTTTTGTGCCCTGCTGGAAAGAATCTGCCGTGATCGGCAACATGGTGCGCCATAACCTGGCAGCCATCTGCTATCGCAACTATGACCTGTTTTTGGGCGTATATCCCAACGACGAACCCACGCTGGAGGTGGCGGCGTATCTTGCCGAGACTTTCCGGAATGTGCACGTAGCAGCCTGCCCCCATCCCGGTCCGACTTCGAAAGCCGACTGCCTCAACTGGATATACCAGCGCATGACAATGTTCGAACAGGCGCAGGGCGTTCGTTTCGACACCGTCGTCCTTCACGACGCAGAAGACCTGATTCACCCGGAAGCGCTCGCCGTCATCAATCGCGAACGGGCCACGTACGCCATGGTGCAGATTCCGGTTCTGCCCCTTCCCACGCCCTTCGGCGAGTTCACGCACGCGGTCTATTGCGACGAGTTTGCTGAATTCCAGCTCATCGACATGCTCGCCCGCCAATACAGCGGCTCGTTCATTCCGTCCAATGGCGTCGGCACCGGGTTTGCACGGGTGATTCTCGACCGGCTCGCGAGCGAGCGCGGCAATCTCGTCTTCGACCCCGCCAGCCTTACTGAGGACTATGAGATCGGCGTGCACATCCATGAGTTGGGCGAAAGCCAACTCTTCGCGCCCCTGACGGTTGGCGGCAAGGGCTTCATCGCCACGCGTGAATATTTCCCGCGAACTCTACGGTCCGCCATTCGACAGCGCACGCGCTGGGTCACGGGCATCGCACTGCAGTGCTGGGAACGCCACGGTTGGGGCCGCACCTGGCGCACCCGATATTGGTTCTGGCGCGACCGCAAAGGTTTAATTGCGAACCCGCTCAGCCTGCTTACCAACCTGCTCTTCATCGCTGGCGCCGGAGATTGGCTCGAAAGCGCCTACCAGCATCGGCCGTGGGCGTTCGCCGTCGCGAATCCGAAAATCCTCGCCTTGTGCTGGCTCACGCTCTTGTTGCAATCGGTTCGCCTCACCCTGCGCGCCACTTATGTGGCCAGGCTCTTCGGGCCCGTATTTGCGCTGGGCGTCCCCTTGCGCTGCTTCCATGGGAACCTGGTGAATTGCTGTGCCTCGCTCGGCGCCATGTGGCGCTATCTTCACGCGCGGCTGCACCGCCGGCCCCTCGTTTGGTTGAAGACCGAGCACGCCTATCCCGGGCGCGATGCCCTGCTTATGCATCGCCGCGAATTGGGCGAGGTGCTGGTCGCATCCGGCTATCTCTCTGAGAACCAGCTCGCGCGAGTGCAGTCCGAAATGCCATCGGGCGCGGAGCTAGCCGACTACGTGTTGGCTCGCGGTCTTCTTACAGACGACGACCTCTGCAAAGCTATGAGCCTGCAATCCGGGGTTCCGTCGGCTCGTGTCGATACGCGGCGCGTGAAGCCGCGCATCGCACGCACTCTGCCCGCGCACGTCGAGCAGCGTTTTGGGATCGTGCCGTTCAGGGTTGAAAATGGCCGCCTGCTGGTGGCAGGCGCAAGCGTTCCGCCGCCGGACGCGCTCGACGAGCTCAAGAGCTTCACGCGCTTGCCGATCGAATTCCAGTTAGTGACTAAACGAAATTACCAAGAGCTGCGCGCTCTCTTGTAGCCGGCCGTGCAAAGAAAATGGCGCGGGGTGTGAGCGCCGCGCCACTCTCGTTTCAGATTCCGGGGATCTTTAAGTGAAGAATACCGGCTTTGGCGGCTAATGTCTTCGAGCCAGCGATGGAATTGAATCTCAAACTTTAGGCGGACGCCGGGGTTAGACTCTCTTACAGCTCCGCTTCGACTTCAATCTCGATCAGCATAGCGGGATCGATCAGCGCGCGAACTTCCACCATGGTGGCGCAAGGACGGATGTCGGCGAAGAATTCGCGATGCGCCCGTCCGTATTCCTGCCAGCGGCTGATGTCGGTGACAAACATGCGCGTGCGAACCACATTCGCGAGCGTCGCGCCCGCTTGTTTCAACGCCCATTCAATGTTTCGGATGCATTGCACGGCTTGTTTGTAACCGTCGTCCATTCCCACGACGTTGCCCTGTGCGTCCGTCGCGGTGATGCCGGTCATGTAGATTCGGTTCCCCACCCGAACAGCGCGGCTGTAGCCGACCACATCCTCCCATTTCACTCCCGACGAGATGTTCTGGCGGTCTTGTGTCATAAGTCGAAAGGTATCAGGCTCCCTTCAGCAGAATCGTGAACTTCGATCCGTTGCCAAGCTGGCTCTCTACCGACACCGTTCCACCCATGCGTTCCACAACTTCTTTCACAATAGGCAGCCCAAGTCCGGTCCCGCCAGCCGGTCTGGACCGGGCCTTATCGGCACGATAAAAACGTTCGAATATGCGTTTTATGTCTTCGCTCGGGATGCCGATTCCGGTATCGCTGACCGAAATCTGCACCCGTGCATCGGCCGTCGGCATACATTCGACGATGACTTCACCGTCTGGCCGATTAAACTTCACGGCGTTATCGAGGAGATTCACCAGCGCTTGCTCCAGCCGAAAGCGGTAGCCGATCACGCTGCAATCCTGGCACTTTTCCATACTGAGGCGAATGCCGCGCAGCGCCGCTCCACCTTCTACCGTGTGCACCGCCGAGTCGATTACCTCGACCACGCGAATCTCGCCCGGCGGCCCCAGCGGCGGAGCATCCGAGTCGAGTTCGGATAACACCAGCAGATCGGAAGCGATATTGTTGAGCCGGATCGCGTGCGCACGAATGATCTCCAGGAATCTGCGATTGTTTTCCTGATCCTCCAGTGCTCCATCGAGCAGCGTCTCGGCATAGCCGCGGATCGCCGCTAGCGGGGTCCTGAGCTCATGCGATACATCTGCCACGAAGTCTTTTCGAAGCTGCTCCTGCCTTTGGATATCCGTGATGTCATGCAGCACGATAATGGCTCCGCGGCGCGGATTCTCGCCTATGGGCAATGCGCGCGCTTCAAACCAGCGTCCGGCGGCGCTTGGCAACTGGAAGCGGCCGGTCTCCGATGTTCCGGTCCGCACCACGCGCGCCAGCACGTCGCGCAGCATCGGTTCCCGGACCACTTCATAAAGGGTTCGGCCTTCGGTAACCGGGGTGCGTGTGCTGAAGGCCCGGGCAAAAGCATCGTTGCAGAAGGTGACGTGCATTTCGGCGTCCACCGCGAGCACGCCCTCGGCCATACAGGCAAGGATGATTTCACGCCGCGAGGATTCGAGACTTGCGCGCTCGACGACATGCCGCACGCGCTCGGCCATGGCCCGCATGGCGCGCGCGAGACTCTGCAACTCGGCCGGCCCATCCTCGGGTAGGGTCGTTTCCGATAAGGGCAAGGCGGCAACGAAGGTTTCCAGACGCTTGGCGGGGATGGACCAGTTGGCAGCCGCCGCGTAGACGAACACCAGGGCGCCCGCGCTCACTACCCCAAACAGCGCCGCGAGCTTGACGAACGCTAATCCGTGGTTGCCTTCCGAAACCTCCGGCCAGAGCCAAAGCCACGCGAGCGGCAAGCCCAACATCAAGAGACACCACGCGCCGATTGCTTTGCCTAGAGTAATGGGGACCGCCTTAAGCGCAGAGGGCTTGCCCATTGCGCGTGTCGTATTTGAACGCACCGGGCGTTTTGCTGCCCGTTGTACGCGAGTTTTAGTTTAGGCTTCGTGCCGCTTTAGAAGCCAACTCTGGCTGCTGAGCGCTCGCTTGCCTGGATGCCGTTTGGGCCTTGTATAGGAACCATCCGGCTGCATAATGCGCGCCGAGACGTCGTCTTCCAGATACTTGGCAAGAATCCGGTCGCGCAGGTTTCGCACCAGTTTCCGGTCTTCGACCGGAAACAGAATCTCGACCCTCCGATTCAGATTGCGGGGCATCAAGTCGGCGCTTCCCACATACACCAATTCGTCGCCGCCGTTATGGAAATAGAAGATTCGGCTGTGCTCCAGAAAGCGCCCCAGAATGCTTTTTACGCTGATGGTTTCGCTCACACCCGGAACGCCCGGCCGCAGCGAACAGACTCCCCGCACAATTAAATCGATCTTCACACCGGCGTGGGAGGCCTCATACAGCAGGCGGATCATGCCCGCATCTTCGAGCGCATTCATTTTGAAAATAAGATAGCCGTCGCCATGTTCGCGATGCCTTTCAATTTCCATGCGGATCAACCGCTCGAGACCGGGGCGCAAGCTGTGCGGGGCAACCAGCAGCTTGCGATAGGACTTCTTGGCTGAATACCCTGTCAGGTGATTGAACAGGTCGCTCACATCGGCGCCAATTTCCTCGTTGCACGTGAACAGGCCCAAATCCGTGTAAAGCCGGGCTGTAACCGGGTTGTAGTTCCCGGTGCCCAGGTGCACATAACGGCGAATCGTTTCGCCTTCGCGCCGCACCACCATGGCCATCTTGGCGTGAACCTTGACCCCCGGCAAGCCGTACACGACGTGCACGCCTTCGCGCTCCAGCTTCTGGGCCCACTCGATATTACTTTCTTCGTCGAAGCGCGCTTTCAATTCCACCAGCACTGCAACTTGCTTTCCGTTTTGACTGGCTTCGAGCAGGTTTTCGACCAACGGCGAGTTGCGGCCCACGCGATAGAGCGTCATTTTAATCGCGAGCACGTCCGGATCCTCGGCGGCGGCGCGCAAGAAGTCGACTACGGGCTGGAAGGATTCGAAGGGATGATGCAACAGAATGTCGCCTTCCTGGATGGTCGAGAAGATCTCGCTGCGTGATTTGGTGACGAAGCCTTTCGGCGTAGAAGCCATGAAGGGCTTGTCTTTTATGGCGGGCCGATCGATAGTCAGCAATGCGCGCGTGCGGCTCAAGTCGAGCGGTCCGTCCACCCGGTACACATCGTTCTGGTCGAGCTCCAGGTTCGTGGTCAACAAGTCGATGAGACGCTGGGGCATCCCGCGGTTCACCTGTAGCCGGACCGCGTCGCGGAAGCGCCGCCGCCAAACGGCTTCCTGCACGCTCTCGAGCAGGTCGTCGGTCTCGAGCTCCTGAATGGCAAGCTCCGCGTCGCGCGTAACGTGAAACAGGTCTGCTTCGACGATATCCATCTCGGGAAACAGCAGGCGCAAATTGGCGATGATCACCTGCTCCAGCCAGATGAACGCGAGCTCGCCGGCTTGCGATGGAATCGGCACCAACTGCGGCAACGAATCCGGAACCTTAACGCGGGCGAAACGCTGCTGGCCGTCGCCGTTCGTGACCACGGCAGCGACATTTAAGCTGAGATTTGAGATGTGGGGAAACGGCCGGCCTTGGTCCACGGCCAAGGGCGTCAGAACCGGGTAGACGATGCGCCGGAAGTAATCGTCGATTGCGGTTTTCTGCTGCGGATTCAGCTCGTCCAACTCGAGGATGAAAATGCCAGCCTCTCGAAGCGCAGGCATCAACTCTTCGCGCCATAAGCGGTAGATCTCTGCGACGATGTCGGTTACCTGGTGCCGGATCAGCTCCAATTGCTCGCTGGGCGCCCTGCCGTCCATGCTGATCTCAGTTGTGCGCGTCTCGATCTGCTGCCAGAGACCGGCCACGCGCACCATAAAGAACTCATCGATGTTCGAGCCGAGAATGGAAACGAACTTGACCCGTTCGAGCAGCGGCGTAGAGAAATCCTCGGCTTCCTCGAGTACACGGCGCTGAAAGGCGAGCAGACTGAGGTGGGGATTGAGGTAGAGGTCGGGGGCATCCAGTCGCGCCGGGGGAGTTGCGCTGGGGATCGTTGAGTTTGGACGTTTTCGGGCAGGGCGGATGCTGGGCGGCATAGAAAATCGGGGAGCGGGGAAATACCTCCTCTCTACTGTAAAACGTCCGCAGTCCGCCTAGGCTCGCTTTGAACGTCCAGCCCGCGCCTAGTAGAAGCCCGGGGCCTAAAATGACCGCGCCATTGGCCAACCCGGCGGCGGATTTGTTACGATTCAGATGCGGGGTGGAGCAGTCAGGTAGCTCGTTGGGCTCATAACCCAAAGGTCGCAAGTTCAAATCTTGCCCCCGCAACCAAACCTTCCGAAAGTGCCCAGGCGGTCAGGGGCGCGGTTCCCAACGGGACGAAATGGGGCCCCATCGATCATTGGAACGAAGGTGCTTTTCAAGCAGATCATTCAGGTTTTCCGTAATGTCGAGCGCGTGCCGTAAGGCCTCGCGCGCCGCGGCGGGCGTGGGCGCTTGAGAACGTTTGAAAGCAACTACGGAGTCGAGATTCTCCAGGTTCAGCTCCGGAAGCAAACGACGTACGAGCTGCACCGACTCAGGATAGAAGGTCTCCTGCCCACATGCGAAAGCGGCGGCTGTAAACATAGTCTTCAGGAACCACTCGACGGTGTTTTGCGCGGCTGTTTGGTCAGTCATGTGTAGGTCCGCTAACCGGGCGGCTCTTTGCATCAGTCTCCTGCAGCCGAAGAAGGCAAGTTGATTCAACGATCCATCGCGATCGGCCTCGCCAGTGCTTTCTCGAACGTCACTACCGAGTAACACCTTACTATGCGTCAGCGAGAAGTAACTTAAGAACCTATGGCTAAACTCGCTTTGCGAGTAGTAAAGGAAGGGATGGAATGGCAGACCGGAGGACGCGAGGTCTTTGCATGCTTCCACCAATACTCCGAGAGTCTGGCAGAACTCGGCTTTACCGGCAAAAACTCTGTCGGGAAGGACAACTATTGCATCGAGTATGTCGCTCTCGCCCGGGGAAACTTCTCCGCGCGCCAGGGAGCCGAAGAGAATGACGGAAACGACACGGTCTCCCAACGTTTCACATGTTCGTTTGAACTGTTCGAGGGCTTCCCGATAGTGCTGGAGCGTGATCATCTTGCTTGTTTCGATAACTCCTGCACGAAGCGTTCGTGAAGCCAAACTTGCTCTAAAACGTCACCTGTGCGGCCCAGATCTCCGGCGCGGCGGGTTTCTGCAGCGTCAAGGGCAGACAGAAGCACGCCCAGTTCGTTATCAGGATAAGTGCGGATGAAGACTTCCCGTATTGTCTCCGCGCTGATCTTCCAGATACGGCGTGCAAGCAGAGCGCTCTGCATCAGCAGAGCGCGTTCGCGCTTCAGGCCCGCATTCAAGCGAGCATGATTTCCGCTGGTTAAACAAGAAAGAATAAGTGAGGTGCGTATCCAGAATAACGAGAGCTCAATGTGCGTTGCTAACAATCTTTGCGGGTAGCGGAGATATGGAATCTCACTTCGCACGTCCTCACCTAGCGTCACTTCTCCTTCTTCGCGAATCCAATATGCAAGAGGGAAAGTGTGGACCGCATACGGATTCGGCACCGAGAGCTGCCAGAGTTCAGACCGCCTAAGCCATATCAGGTCACCACTTTCCTTAGATCCGTATCGCTTGAGCAAACTCGATGCATCGGCAATCCGATCGTGCGTCACCAGCAACAATCCCGGGCCGCCGAAAGGAAGATTGTATTTCACGGCGGAGACCAGCTCTGAGTCGAGGGTCGAATTAGAGGGAACTATCTGTCCAGACTCATCGGTGACCGTCGTGTTCACCTTTTTGAAAGCGGGCTGGGGCGCGAGTCTCGGCCACTAAGGTCCCGTCATTTCGATAGCCGCGAATTAACAAGGGCGGAGATGCGCGCCACTGTTGAAGCTTCAAAGATCTCCGGGTAAGTTACTTCAATTCTCCAGGCGTCATGCAGACGCGCCGCGATCTGCGTAACGTGGATTGAATCCGCACCCAAATCGAAAATGTCACTATCCGGCTGCAAGTCGGGGACGCCCAGAACTTTGGCGCAAATGGAGGAAACCATTGCCTCGACGTCGGGGGACGCTTTTTGTGCGTCGTCAGTCATTTGAAACGTCCTCGACTAAACCTTAGCATGCGAACAGCGGCTGGAATCGCCCGTTTATGCGGCGCCTCGCGCTAACATCTTCCGCACCTCCTCATGTAAAACCTTGCCCAGAGAGGTTCGTGGAATTTCGATTTCTTCAACAACGGCGAGAATCGGCGTCGAGCAATGAAAGGTCTGCATCAGGGTGCGCCGCACCTCTCTAAGTACACGATCCTTCTGGGGCTGATATGAATCTTCGAGAGCGAGCGCGACACCGATGCGATCCGTGGCCGCGGAAGCCCCACGCATGGCCACCGCTACGATGCAGGTAGGCCGCACACCGGGCACCTTGGCCACGGTTGCCTCAATCTCCACGCCGGTGTAATTGCATCCATTGATGATGATCACATGTTTTGAGCGGCCTACGATTGTAAGTTGACCGCCCTCCACAACCGCCGTATCACCAGTGCGAAACCAGCCATCCCTAGAGAAGCTTTCGGCAGTGGCTGCCTCGTTCCGGTAATACCCCGGAGTCATGCACGGGCCGCGTACTTGGAGTTCTCCTGTGTGTCCCTGAGGAAGTATCCGGCCTTCCGACGTAACGATCCGAAGAGCTAAGCCCGGCCGTGGTGTTCCTACGGGCACAGAGCGCGGCTCCGCGGCGTCGTGCCCGAGATCGAAGCCGTCAGAAAATACCGCACCGGAGCAGGTTTCAGACATTCCCCACGCGGGGCGCATAGCGTTACCTCGAAGCTTGTGCCTTTCGAGCAGTGTCAGAAAACGGGCTGCCTGCGCGTAGACTATAGGCTCTCCCGCATTTACAATGCAGTTAATGCATGAGAGGTCCCAGTCTCTCTCTTCGATCTCACTCGCGTATCGATTGAGAAGTGAAAACGCGAAATTAGGCGCCCAGGTAACCGTAGCGCGATAGCGGTCCATCCAGTCGATCCAGCGAAGCGGCCTTGCAAATACCGAAGCCATCGGCGCTTGGATTTGTTCGCAGGCCAGCCACGTGCTGAGCAAATGGATGGATGCCAGGCCACCCACGTGATCCAGCGGGAGCCAATTCAACATGACCTCATCCGCACTGAAGTTGTTGTATTGCGAAGCGCCCGCGCAATATGCTTTCACGGTGCGATGTGTATGCGTAACTAACTTCGGCACTCCGCTACTTCCCGAGGTCATCAACATGAACGCTACATCGTCTACCGTATGTGGACTTATCGGAACGGGCGAGTTACGCGCCTTTTCGTCGTGTTCGATCGCCGAGACAAGCCCCTCGACGCCGAGAAGCCGACTCGAGTGGCCAAGCGTCCCAAGCAGCGTAGATAAAATAGATAAATCCGCCTGCGAAGTTAGTATGAGGGGTTGGTCTAACCTGTGCAGCACGGAAGCGAAGTTCCGCCACTCCCTGGACTCGGCTTCAAGAGGCAATGCGCATGGTACGGGCACAATACCTGCCGATAAGCACGCCCAGAAGGCTATCAGGAATTGCCGGTGGCTTCTAGTCGAAATAATAGCCTGAGCCGTTGGGTTTTCATCTGACGGTGTGAGGAGCTTTGCAATACCCTGCGCAAGATCGAGCAGTTGCCGATATGTCAGGAACTCCTCGCTATCGTCGTCGTTGAGGAGCCGCATACCTTTTTCACCGGGAGCAAGCGAGGCTCGATAGAGAATATCGGTCAACCGCCACGAGGACGGGAAAGGATCTCGCAGAGGGGGTCCGACGAGTATCGAGCTACCCGGATCATAATCTTGTAAGTTTGTGCTTGGATCGCCGCCGTGCATAAGTCAAGCCTCGCTGGTTTTCAGCCAGATCATTGCCCGAACATAGAGACAAGGATCTTGCGTGGACCCTTAAAAGGCATGCGGCCATGCGCGACTAACATGTTATCTACAATCAATAAGTCGCCTTTTTGCCAGGGCGTGGAAACGATTTGACGTTGTGTTGCTTGCCGTATCGTGTCCAGGTACTCCAAGGGAATAAGTGTTCCGTCCCCAAGAGTGGCATTCTGCGGCAAGAAGTCCTCGGATTGATAAATGGCCATCAAGGACTTGTATAGCTGTGGCGGCAAGGTCGAGGGGTGAAACTGATCAGCCTGGTTGAACCAAACCTCCTCGCCAGTAAGCGGGTGGACGGCTGTGGCTTGTCCGATACTGGTCAGAGTCACAGAAGTGTCGGCATTCCAGCGAACTATCATGCCGGAAGCCGTTGCATGATGCTCCAATACAGACCGATCTTGAGTCTCGAAACTCTCCTGCCACGACTTACCCAGGCCGCTGCCACCGTGGAGATTTCGAATGTACTTGATTTTCTTGGTCCGGAATTCCCCCACAAGATCTCGGGGCAGGGACTGTAACAGCACCCGGCTGCTGACGAGTGGAGTTTCTCCCCCTTCGCTGGGCTCAATTACGCAACAGAAGAAGATGCGCTGAGGCCAATGGGCGGTGTAGGACAGCTCATTATGCAGAGAGATGAAATATTGAGGCGGGTATTCCGTTGACGAGTAAATGCCGTCACCGAGCTTTACGCGGGGAGAATTACCGGCAATGTATTGGAAAGGCGTCTGATGCATGCCACTAATAATCGATTGAAAAAACTCCTGTGCGACTATTCCAAAACCACGAAAGAGTAGGGCGCCGTGATGAAGCAACTGGCGGTCCAACCAAGCGCGAGAGGAAGTCCAAAGTTTCAAGAAGACATCGGGTCCAGGTGGGCTAGAGGAGGGATCCTTCCACTCGATCAACATAGGTAGGTTCTGAGCCTGGTCAAGAACGCTCCAGTGCGTGCAGTCACTCAACGGCTGCGGGCAAGACTCAATGGCGTGCAACGGTCGCCTCCTTCTTCATCATAAATCTGCGTTATTGTCATCCATTTGTGATTAGGAGCGGAACACGGCAATCGTTCTTTTATTCGGCGGCGCTGCACGACGGGCGTGTCATTTGGCGGGGAGCAGGGCGGTGGTGGAGCAGGGGATGAGATGGCCGGTGCCGGCGAGTTGTTCGGCGTCGATTTGTTTGAGCCAGTCGGAGTAGAGCATGGTCTGCAAGCCGACGGTTTCGAAGCCGCACTGGACAGGGGTGGGGTTGAGCCAATCGTAAGCGGCGGGAACGCCGTTGGTGAAGTAGAGCAAGCGCGTGATGATTTCGGGAGGTTCGGGGCGGGCGGCGACGGTCGCTTTAATTTGCTCGTTCGAGGGCACGAGGACGGTGGCGCATCGGTCGTCGTCGCCAAAGATCTGGGCGTATTGCTTGATTTTGAGGTTTTCGGCAGCCCGTTGTTCCCGCTTGTTCAGCCATTGGAAGTTGAGGGCGGCGGCGCGGGCGCGAGCGCGTTCGGCGAGCTCCTGGCGATGAAATTCGCGGTTGTAGTGGGCCTCTAGGGCTTTGTACCAGCGGAAGAAGGCGCGTTCGGCGGTGGTTTTGTAGCGCATGGTGTTGGCTAGGAGCTTGTGATTCTCGTCGGTCCAGAGCCAGGCGTCGTAAGGAAGGCGGGTTTGGACTTGATGAAGCCACTTTTCGTTGCGCTTGAGGAACCAGTGGGCTTTGCCGAGCTCTTCGACGAGGTTTTGCGCGATGGGGTCTTGTGGATCGTAAACCGAGAACCAGCCGTCCATGACGAATTCGAATTCGGCGGGATCTTCGCCGGGGATGAGGATCTGTTCGGAGCGGCAGCCGTGGGTGAGACGGTTTAGCGAGGATGTGGCTTTGCCGTTAGGGCTGCGCGGGCCGGTGCTTTGGCCGGGCGCGTCGCTATCCAGCTCTGAAGCCGAGCTGGAGGCCGGCTTGCGAGCCGGGAGACCCGCCCCACCATTTTTTTCGGCGGGATCGAGGGGGGATCGGTCGGGCATTTTTTTCGTGTGTCCTCGAGACGAGTGTGGGCGAGCAGAGAGCGCGAGGGGGCCTGGACCGGGGCGAAGCGGTTGAGTTTGGGAGGGAAAGAATTTTTCGGGTGACTTGTGAACGCACGGGCGGCTTGCGCGGACGGGTGGGTTTTACCGAACGAACTGGGGATGCTAAACAGCCGGGACGCGCGGCTAACAAGGCCTATGTCGATCTTCTCGGCTGATACCGCATCGTGACCGCCCCCGAGCCGAACTCGAGCCGGCCCACGAGCCTCAAGTCGACGCACTTCGACAACCCCGCAAACAACGTGGGTCCGTGGCCCACTAGCCTGGGGTGGATCATGAACTCGTACTCGTCGATCAATCCCAGCTCAGCCAAGGCCAGCGGGAGCTTTACGCCTCCGACGAGCAGTCCCTTACCGGGCTGCCGCTTGAGCTGTTGAACGGAATTCTCCAGATTCCCGCGCACGAGCTCCGCGTTCCAATCGACCCGGTTCAGCGTGCTCGACACGACGTACTTCTTCGCCGCGTCGATCGTTCGGGCGAAGGGTCCCATCCAATCAGGCGTTGCTCCCGCCGGCGGCGGCGGCCGAAACGCTGCTTCCATCATTTCGTAAGTCACCCGGCCGAAGAGGAGGGCATCGGCCTGGTCAAGGTTCTCGATCGCATGACGATGCAATTCTTCATCCGGGATGATGGCGCGATGATCGCAGCACCCGTCCAAGGTGATGTTGATGGAGTACCGAAGGGGCCGCATTTAGGCAAGAGTACCGCCGATGGGGTAGACCCGGCAAGGTGAGCGCACTTCAGGGTTAGGAGCGACTCAATTAGCACTTTAGGGAGTTCGCGAGAAGGAGCCAGCTTGCCAGAGCGCACAGTTTTTCGTCCTGCCGCCAGGGTGGGCCGATGAGCTTGCCGAGGGCGGCGAGACGACGCTCGATTTCATCCGAAGCAAGGTGGAGCGCGGCGGCGCTTTGACTGAGCAGGTCCCGTTCTTTTACTCCCGAGACGGTGAGGCCACAGGATTCACAGCCCCAGCGAAGGGCATCGCGGTAGAACTCGCCTTCGGCGGTATGGACGGCTGGATGGGAGGCGAGGATGGCGGCCAAGCCATGGGTGACGCGGCCCGAACCTAAAAGGATGCAGGAAGCGGCGGCCTGGTGGCCTTGGGCTGTCAACTCATCGAGCGCGGTTCGGATCGCTTCGCTTGCCATGCGCCGGGAAGAATCGGCGCGCTCATTTAGGAAGGCTTGCGCAGCTTCGAGCTTCATCAGCCGCGCGGCATGGTAGGGCTGCACGGAGCCCGAGACCCGGCGATCGCACATTTCGATTCGGCGCCTTAGAATGACGGCCGGGCTTGTAAGGGTGCCGGCGACCGCGACCAGAACCGCCCAGCCGGAGTGTGCACGCAGTCCCAGGGCTGCCCGGGCAAGGGCGCCGGCCGAGGTGCTCATATGTTTCGTTGTACCTCTGAGCAGATATAATAGCCGGTCATGTTCCCTTACGACGCAGTGCTGGCGAGCGCCGTCCAGACTGCTCCCGCATGTATCGCGGACGTGCTGCAAGTTATGCGAGCGATCGATGGAACATGTGTCGACGGAGACGGCCTGAAGTGGTTTAACCGGCTGTATCTGGAGGTGACACAGGCGGTCGAAACCCGAGTGAGCGCCGGAGGTTTTAGCGACCCGGAGTGGTTAGCGGAGCTCGATATTCAATTCGCCGGATGGTACTTCGCTGCGTTGAAAGCATTTCTCACCGGCGGGCCTGGTGCGGAATGCTGGCAGGTGTTGTTTGCGTCCCGCGGAAATGCGGCGCTTGCCCGCATTCAATTTGCGCTCTGCGGCATAAATGCGCATATCAATCACGACCTTCCCGAAGCGATCGTGAAGACGTGCCAGGCTACTTCCAGCGTGCCGCAGCATCCCTCGGCGCAATACAGCGACTACACTTCGTTGAATAGTACGCTGGACGGGATCATCGAAAGCGCGAAGCAAACGTTGCATGTGCGGCTGTTGGGCGATCCGGTGCCGGCGGTCTCTCACTTGGAAGACACGATGGCGGCGTGGAGCGTGAGCGCGGCGCGCGAGAACGCGTGGCAGAACTCGGAAATTTTGTGGCATTTGCAGGGAGTGCCCGCGCTCGCCGACGGGTTTGAAGATACGCTGGACGGACTTACTACGGTAGTGGGGAAAGCTCTGCTGGCGCCGGTACTATAAGGTTGCATCTGGAACTGTATCCGCTGCGGTTTTGTTTCCTGGCGCGGGAGGCGATAGCGTTTCCGCGCGGGAAAGCGGGGAACACGCTGCGCGGGGCGTTGGGGACGGTGATGCGGCCGGGCGAGCAGGCGCGGGGGCGCGGGCCGAGTGGATTGAGCGATCCGCCGCAGCCGTTTGTTTTGCGCGCAAGTCATCTGGACGGGCGGCAGGTTGGCGCAGGCGGCGAGTTTTCCTTCGATCTCCATCTGTTCGATCTGAGCGCGTTTTCGAATGTTGTCGAAGGAGTGCGGAAGCTAACCACTTTAGGCGCGCGCCGCGGACAGGTGGAGTTGAAGCGGGTGGCGAGCAGCATGGATGGCAGCGAGCAGGTCAGACCGATCCGGTTGGAGTTAGAAAGTACGAGCAAGGTTCGAAGGCTGCGGGTCCGGTTTGTCACACCGACCGAGTTGAAGAGCGCGCAGCAGATAGTGGCGCGTCCGGAATTTGGAGTGTTGGCGGCGCGTATTCGCGACCGCATCAGCACGCTGCGGGAGGTGTATGGACCGGGACCTTTGGAGATCGATTTTCGCGAGTTTGGTGAGCGCGCGGCCGCGGTGCGGATGACGCACTGCGAAGTGGAGGCTATGAAGGTGGAGCGCCGAAGCAGCCGTACGGGCCAGCGGCATTCGATCGGCGGGTTCGTGGGCGAGGCGGAATACGAAGGCGATTTGACTGAGTTTGTGCCGTATCTGCGGGCTGCGGAGTGGACCGGGGTGGGGCGGCAGACGGTCTGGGGGAAAGGCGTCTTAAGAGTACTAGCTTCATGCTAAACTACTTATGTTCACTTACTTAGAAAGGTAGTACTGCGTTTTGACCCGTCATGAACTCAAGGAGCAACTGCAGCATGATCATTTCACGGATGCAGTCTCCGGCGTCGTTTTCTACGCGCGCTCGCACCGCGAGAAGGTTATCCGGTGGAGCATCGTCCTGGGGATCGTATTGATCCTGGGCGGCGGCGCGTTCTGGTACGCAACCTATCGAAACGCGGCACGGGAGCAGGATCTGCAAAACGCATTTGCGATTCTGGAGGCGCCGGTAGGAGCACCGGGCCAGCTTGGCAAGAACTTCGCGACGCAGGACGCGAAGACGCAGGCCTCTATCAAGGCGCTGCAGGATGTGGTGGCCAGGGATGGGGGCACGCGGCAGGGGCTGATTGCGCAGTATTACCTGGGAACGCTGAAAGCCGCGAAGCAGGACAGCAAGGGCGCGGAGAGCGACCTGCAGGCGGTCGCCAATTCGAGCAGCGAATGCGCGCCGCTCGCCAAGATTGCGCTCGCCCAGATCTATGGAGGCGAGAACAGAACGGGCGAAGCACAGGCGCTGCTGCGGGACATCATCAGCAAGCCGACGGACCTGGTCTCGAAAGCACAGGCCGAGATTCTGCTGGCGCACCTGGATGAAACGAGCAACCCGCAGGAAGCCAAGAAGCTGCTGCAATCGCTGCGAGCGGAGACCGATCCGGCGGTGACGCGAGCGGTGCAGCAGATCTCTTCGCAATTGAACAAGTAAGCCGCCGACATGTTGGGCCGACTGCGGCTTGGTCCACACAATCTGCGAGGCCGCAGATTTCCAGAGCCTTCGCATCCCTATCGGAACGACTTTCAGCGCGACCGCGACCGCGTTATTCATTCGCGAGCGTTCCGGAGGCTGGAAGGGAAAACGCAAGTCTTCGCGCGGGGGCTGTACGATCATTTTCGAAACCGGCTGACGCACACGATCGAGGTCTCGCAGGTAGCGCGGACGGTGGCGGCGACGCTGCAGTTGAACGAAGAGTATACGGAGACGCTGGCGCTGGCGCACGATCTGGGCCACCCGCCGTTCGGGCACGTCGGGGAGCAAGAGCTGGACCGGCAGATGCGACGTTTCGGCGGCAGCTTCGAGCACAACCGGCACGCGCTGCGAATCGTGGATGTGCTGGAGCAGAGATACGCGCGCTTCGACGGGTTGAACCTGAGTTTCGAAGTTCGCGAAGGCATCGTGAAGCACTCGCGCGAGGTGGAGGCGGACGCGGAAGCGGAGTTACAGGAGTTTCTACCTGGGCAAAGGCCTCCGCTCGAAGCACAGATTCTCGATTTGGCGGATGAGATTGCCTATAACTCGGCGGACTTGGACGACGCATTCTCGGCGGGCCTGCTTTCGATGGAGCAGCTTCGCGAGGAAGTTCCGGTCTTTGCGCAATTCGCGGAACAGGTGGAGACGCAGTATCCGGGCGCGGGCGATCGAGTGCGCTTCTGGGAGATTCAGCGGCAGCTTATGAATTTCCTGATAGGGGGGCTGATCGAAGAAACGGCGCGGGCAGCGGAAGGCGCCGGCGCGGCCAGCGTGGAAGATGTGCGGGCACTCAGTTACCGGCTGGTGCAGCTTACGCCTGAAACCGCCCACACTAACAGACAAGTAAGAACGCTGTTGGTGAATCGCGTCTATTCCTGCCCGCAGTTACTGGAGGAACGCGCAGGCGCAGTTACTAAGATGAGCGAGTTATTCGCATTCTTACTGGAGAACCCGGAACATATCCCGGGTTATCGCGAGGACCCGAACGGCGGGCCCGTTCAGCGCGTGGTTTGCGACTATATTGCGGGCATGACGGATTCGTATTTGACACGCAGGCATCGCGAATTGCTAGGGCGGGAACTGACCGGGTAACCAGCGGCGTATCGCAGTGAGTTTATGAGCATGCCGAAAACCGCTTGCTCAGGCGCGCGGCTCGGTTGGCGGACTACTCGCGAACTACAGCGTTGGACAGCTCGGCGGAACGGACGGAGTAGAGCCTTTCGAGCTGGCGGACAATTTCGCCCACGACCCGTTCGAGTTTCTCGCCGTCTTCGAGCCTTACTTCCACTTTGATGTACACGTCGACTCTTTTCATGGGATGCTGTTTCGATGATAGCGGTGCGGGAAATCAGGCGGCTCGGCGCCTCCACTCGAACAAGACGACACCGGCGGCGACGGAAACATTCAGCGACGAGACCGCTCCGGCCATAGGAATCCGGACCAACACATCGCAATGCTTTTCGACAGTGTGATGGAGGCCCTTGCCCTCGCCGCCTAGAACGAACGCAGTCGGAGTATGGTACTCGATTTGATCGTACTGAGCAGAAGCGTGCTCGTCGAGGCCGTAGATCCAGAAGCCTTGCTGTTTCAGATGTTCGAGCGTCTGACTTACATTCGTGATGCGCGCCACGGGCAGGTATTCGAGCGCGCCCGCGGCAGCCTTGGCAACGATCTCGGTGAGCGGCGCAGCCCGGCGCTCCGGAATCACGACCGCGTTCGCGCCCGCTGCATGCGCGGTGCGAACGATGGCGCCCAGGTTGTGCGGATCTTCGACGCCGTCTAGCACGACGAGCAATTTCGCCTCTGCAAGAACCTGGTCCAGAGCGACATAGGAGCGAACAGAGCCGAAGGCAATCACGCCCTGGTGGGGGGCGCCGTTCGCTGCGCGGTCGAGCGACGCGCGCGGCTCGAAGCGAACCGGTATGGACTGGGAGCGGCAGAGCTCGACGAGTTCCTGAATACGCGGGCCGGCGGCGCCCTTCGCGATGAGGACCTTGTCGAGCGGCCGGCGCGCGCGCAAGGCTTCGCGCACGGGATTCACGCCGACGGTCAATCGATTCACAAACTGAATGCCACGACGTAATCGCCGAGCGGGGAGAGATTGGGAATGCCATAACCGCCCGCGGAAATGACCACATATTGCTTTCCATCGGGGCCTTGGAAAGTCATGGGTGTTGCTTTGCCGCTGGTGGGCAAATCGCCTTTCCAAAGCTGCTGGCCGGTCTCGGAATCGAAGGCGTAAATGGCGGAGTCGAGGGTGCTGGCGATAAAGACGAGACCGCCGGCGGTGGCGATGGGGCCGCCGAGGGAAATGGAACCGAAGCCGGCCGGCAAGCGGGGCGACAACTGGCCCAACGGTACTTCCCATTTCTTATCGCCGGTGGCGGCCTGGATGGCAAGCAGCGTGGCCCACGGCGGCGCGGTGCAGAACAAGCGTTTGGGGCTGAGCAGAAGACGGCGCATCATTCCGTACGGCGCGCCGCGCTGGGGCGCGAACTCCCAATCGCCATCGATTTTGCGTCCGCGGGAGTCGCGCAAGCTTTCGTAATCGGAGCGGGGGATCAAGCGAACTTCGGCAGCAATGTGATTTTGCGGCAGAATGAGAAGGTCGTGAACGGCGTCGTACGCCATGCCGCCCCAATTCTGGCCGCCGACGTTGCCGGGCATAGACAAAGTTCCTTGAAGCGATGGGGGCGTGAATATCGGGCCGGTTCGCAGCTTACTAATTTCGTCGCGGCACCACTTGCGATCTGCCTGGTCGATGCCCCAGGCGTCGTCGGCGGTCATGTTTTGCACGGAGACAGGGGCGGGCTTGAGGGGGAACGGCTGCGTGGCGGCCGCCTGCTCGCCAGGCACGTCGCTCTTGGGCACGGGACGCTCTTCGACACCGAATATTGGCTGGCCGTTCTCGCGATTCAAGATGAACAGGTTGCCGGTCTTCGAGCCGATCGCGATGGCAGGCAGGAGGCTTCCGTCTCGATGAATGTCGAACAGAAGAGGAGGCGTGGCGACATCGAAATCCCAGAGGTCGTGATGCACGGTTTGGAAGTGCCAGACGTGCTCGCCCGTATCGGCGCGCAAGGCGACGACGGAATCCGCGAACAGATTATCGCCGAGGCGCTGGCCGCCGTAGTAGTCGGGGCTGGCGCTGCCGGTGGGCACGAAGACTAAGTTGCGCGCGGGATCGGCGGCGATGACGGACCAGGCGTTGGCTGCGCCGGTGCGAGCCGCACTGCCGTTCTTCCAGGTATCGGCGCCGAGGGCGCGAGGATCCTGCGGAATCGGATCCCAGGACCATTTCAGTTTGCCGGTGAGGGCGTCGAAGGCGCGGACTTCGCCGCTGGCCTGCGCGGTGGATCCGTTGTCGGCAACGGCGGAACCGATCACGATGGTATTGCCGACGATGGCCGGCGGGGACGTTTCTTCGTAATCGGAATACCAATGAGGAGCGATGCGCAAGCCATTTCGAAGGTTCACGATTCCGTTGTCGCCGAAATCGGGACAGAGCTTGCCGGTGGCCGCATCGAGAGCGATGAGGCGGGCGTCGATGGTGGCGATGTAAATGCGGCGCTGGCCGTTGGGAGATTTCCAGGTGGAGACGCCGCGATTGGCGTTATCGCCGTAGCCCTTATCTTTATCGACGTGCGAATCGTACGACCAGCGTTGGTTGCCCGTTACCGGGTCGAGCGCGAAGACGCGGCCGAGCGGCGTGCTCAGAAAGAGTGTTCGGTCGACATATAAAGGCGTGGCCTCGAATTGGGTGGGTTTGGATCCATCCTTGGGCGCGTAGATGTCGCCGGTTCGAAACGTCCAGGCAATTTTCAGCGATTTGACATTAGAGCGATTGATGGCGGTCAAAGGGGAGAAGCGTTGGCCGCCGGGGTCGCGACCGTAGTAGGACCAGTCTCCTGTTTCGGCAGCCAGGATCAGGCCGGCGCAGGCGAGGGCGAGCAGCCAAGTTGCGCGCTTCATGAGATGGGGATACCGAGCTGTTCGATGGCGCCGCGAGCGTCGCTGGAGGACAGGCGCGAGGCGTCGTATTCGATAAACAGTTCGTGCGAAGGCAGCACACGCGCGGCGAGAATTCCATAGACGGCGTGCAGGCGCGAGAGGCTTTTCAGTTCCCGATCGTTGAGCTCGCGCGCAAGCTGGAAGGTGGTTTGGACCTTCGTCATCGGCCATCAGCATAGCATTCGGCTTGGCTCATTCCGGGATTCTGCGGCGGGCGACGAGGGCTCGCGAGGCTGGTAGCGACAGGACGTTTTTTTCGCCATAATGGAAGATAGCTGCGCCATGACCGACCAGGAATTAAACAAGCGGTTCGACCAGATCATTGAACTCTTTCAGCAACGTTTCGAGCAGATCGACCGACGTTTCGAGCAGATCGACCGACGTTTCGAGCAGGTGGACGAGCGTTTCAGGGAAGTTGAGAAGCGGCTCGACCAAAACGTAGAGCTTGCACGTTCGATTGAGACGTCGCTCCTCAAAGAGTTTCGTAAGTGGGCGATCAGCTTCGAGAGCCGTTTTAAGGCCAACGAAATTCTGATCGGCGGCTTCAATGAGCGACTGATTGCGCTCGAGGAACGGGTGGGCGATATCGAGCGAAGGTCGCCGAACGGCCGGGCTTAGGAATAGACGGGCAGCCGCTTCGCCACTTTGGCGCAACGACGCAGTCGGACTCGCAAGCTCACTGCAGAGCGTTAGCTCTCCGGATGGGAATATCTATGTTTTCCAGGGAGCTGGCCATTATTGGATGAATGGGTTCACGACGCGCACGGCGCCGTAAAGCCGATCATGCTGAAGATCCTCTGAAAGGATCACCGGGATTCCGTAATATTCCGCGTAAGACCAGAGATGCGCGTCGAACCAGCTCAAGCGATAGGCCGCACATCCCCGGAGAGCGTTACGCAGGATCGCTTCGTTCGGATACAGAACGGTGAACTGTTGCAAGAACTCTTCCGCTTCGCGTAAAGCGTCGGGCTGCGGGAGGATCATATGCCCGCGGATGGGGCGTGTTACTGCGGCGACGAACTCAATGATTGCCTGATGGGGCAGGCGTACCGAGTTTTCGATGATGCCACGCCTGAGAATGCCGGTTGCAACCTTCTGCTTATCGGGGAACCGGTTGTCGAAGCGGTAGACCAGAACGTTGGTGTCAATGAGAGCGGCCGCGGACGTAGAGATCCTCTCTCTTCCAGCCGCGGTTACGGGGCGGCTGTTTCGGGCGCGCCGACGGACGGCGGCGCTGGCGTTGGGTTGCCTGGTCAAATAAACGGAGACTCGAGTTTGGATCTTCCGGCGCCGGCTTTTGGCCGGGTGGAATAATGCGAATCACTTCGCCGGCGGGAACCCAGTCCAATTCATCGCCGGGGTGAATGTCGTACTGTTCGGCGATCGCCTTCGGTAGAGTGACCTGATATTTGGATGTGACCTTCCCCATGACGGCTCTCCTTACTTTAGCAAGGAGATGTTCCTTACCGTTCGAGTCGCCGCGACTTCGGGGTCCGGAGCGGGTGATCCATTTATTCGTCTTCGCTTTGCCTCACCTTCCAAAGAATCTGGCGCAGGATGCCGAGCCAGGTTTCGGCGTCCGAGGCGGGAATGCCTAAACGCCGCACCAGGCGGCGGATCTTGAGTTCCGTCGAGTGCGAAGTGCGCTCCTGCGTGTAACCGGAACGCGCGAGTAACTCCAGCAGTAACCCGGTCAGGAGCTCATTTTCGGCAGCCGAAGCTTCGGCGCGCGGCGCAAAGCGATGCTGGCCGGCAGCGGCACTGCGCCGCAATTCGTAGAGACAGACCGCCACGGCCTGGCCCAGGTTCATGGAGCCGTGCTGTTCGCGCGTGGGTATCCGGAGCAGCCAATGGCAATGGCTCATGTCGTCGTTCGAAAGGCCGAATTTTTCCGAACCGAAGAGCAATGCCGCCGCGGAGTTGGACAGGTGCTCGCGAAGGAGCGCGCCGGCGGTTTCGAGGCGGTACAGCGGGGCGTGCAGGTCGCGGCGGGCAGCCGCCGTGGTGCCCACTACCAAGTTGCAATCGGCGATGGCGCCAGAGATTTCATCGAAGACCTGGGCCTGCTCCAGGATGTAGCGGGATTTGAGGGCGGAGCGTGCTTCCCGGAAGGCGACATCGTAGGGATTCACCAAGCGCAACTGGGTGAATCCGAAATTGCTCATGGCGCGCGCGGCGGCGCCGATGTTGAGCGGATTGCGCGGGGCGACGAGAACGATACAAAGCGGGGCTGCCGGATACTCCTGGGCGGCCGCTTCGGGCTGCTCGGCCACTACTGCTCCAAATAGGTGTAGCCTTGCAGTCCTTCTTCGTAGAACTTGAGTAGACGTCCGGCATCTTCATAGCCGATGCGCTGCTCACGAACCGCCGTTTCGACGTCCTTGCGGAAATGGTCGATCAAAGTCTGGGAGTTGTACTGCACGTAATCGAGCACCTCGCGCACGGTATCGCCTTGTACGACAGTATCGAGGACGACATCGCCATGTTCATCCAAGCTGACGTGTACGGCGTTGGTGTCGCCGAATAAGTTGTGAAGGTCGCCGAGAATTTCCTGGTAAGCGCCCAACAGAAATGCGCCGAGGATGTAAGTTCCGTTGTTGAACGGATGCAGCGCGAGAGTTTTCTTCACGTCGCGCCGGTCAATGAACTGATCTACCTTGCCGTCGGAATCGCAGGATATGTCGCCGAGGACGGCCTGACGAGTGGGAGGTTCGTCGAGCCGGTGGATGGGCATGATGGGAAAGAGCTGTTTCACGGCCCAGCTATCGGGCATGCTTTGGAACAGCGAGAAGTTACAGAAGTAAGTATCGGAGAGCATGGCATCCAGCCCTTCGAGCTCCTCGGGAAAAAACTCCAGCTCGCCGGCGAGCTTTAGAATTTTGCGGCTAATCGCCCAATAGAAATTTTCGGCCAGGCTGCGCTGTTGGAGCGAAAGATATCCCAGGCTGAAGAGGTTGAGGGCCGAATCGAGAGCCTGTTGCGCGTCGTGATAGGTCTCCAAGAGATTTTTCTTGTTGATGGAGCGATGCGTTTCGAAGAGATCGATCAGCGGCTGTTCGGAATCCTCGGGCACGCTGGCGGGCAGGTCCTCTTCGCCAAAACCGCTCACCCCAAGTACGTTGAAGACGAGAACGCTATGATAGGCGGCCACGGCGCGGCCGCTTTCCGTAATGATGTTCGGGTGCGGCACCTCCGACTCGTCGCAGATGCTTTGAACGTGATAGACGACGTCGCGGGCATACTCCTCGAGCGTATAGTTCACGCTGGATTCGAAATCCGTTTGCGAGCCGTCGTAATCAATGCCGAGGCCACCGCCCACGTCCAAATAAGTCAGGCCGGTCCCGAGCTTCTTGAGATCCACGTAAACGCGCGCGGCTTCGATTACCGCGGCCTTGATCTGCCGGATGTTGGTAATCTGGCTGCCCAAATGGAAATGGAGCAGCTCCAGGGAGTTCTCCAACCCGCGTTCCTTGAGAACCTCCACCGCCTTGAGCGCCTCGCTCACGGTCAAGCCGAATTTCGACCGGTAGCCGCCGGAAGATTTCCAACGTCCGGAGCCGCGGCTGGCCAGCTTCACGCGAAGCCCGATGGTAGGCTTGACGCCGACCTGGGCCGCATGTTTCGCGATCAACTCGAGTTCGGTGAACTTTTCGATTACCGGAGTGATACGCCGGCCGATTTTTTTGGCCAGCATCACCATCTCGATGTACTCGTCGTCCTTAAAGCCGTTGCAGATGATGGGCGTGTCGTTGTCGGCAATGGCGAGCACCGCCAAGAGCTCCGGCTTTGAGCCGGCTTCGAGGCCGAAGTGGTAGGCGCGTCCGAAATGGAAGACCTCCTCCACCACCTGTCTTTGTTGATTGACCTTGATGGGGTACACGCAGCAGTATCTGCCGTGGTAACCGTGTTCGCGGATGGAGGTGTCGAATGCCTGGTGCATTTCACCTAGGCGATGTTTCAAGATGTCGGCGAAGCGGATCAAAATGGGCAGCGAAATCCCGCGCCATTCGAGGGTGTCGACCAACTGTTTGAGGTCGATGCTGCGGGCCGCGTCTTTGGTTGGATGAACCAGCAGGTTTCCGTTGGCTCCGACGGAGAAGTAGCCCTTACCCCAACTGGCGACATCGTAGAGCTCGGCGGCATCCGTGGTGGTCCAGCGATCGGTAGGCTCACGCACTTGGGCGGCGACAGCGACTTTGGTGTTCAGCGGGGGATACTCCTTCGGTGGGATTGGCAAAAGGCGGCGGGTGCCGGCCTATTCCACCTCAATTAAAGCATGGAAGGCGGCATTTGGTGCTTCAAAAGTTTTGCGGGGTAGGGCGGGTCGCGGCAGGGGGATGGCCCTAGAGCAGCTAGGTCGGCAAGGTGGCGGTTTCCATCCAGAAACTCTTGATGTCCTGGGCGGTGGACATCAAGCCATCGAGGGTCGAAGGTTTCTTGAGGTAGGCGTTGGCATGCGACTCGTACGCCCGGCGGACATCGGCTTCGGCGCGCGAAGAGGTCAGGATGATGATGGGAATGCGGCAGGTTGTTGGATTACTTTTTATGCGAACCAGGACGTCGTGGCCGCTGACCTTGGGGAGATTTAAATCGAGGAGGATGAGGTCCGGATGCCACTGACCCTTGGGGTGGGGGGAGTGCAAGACCATTTCGAGTCCTTCCGCACCGTCCTTGGCGACCTGAATGTTAACGTCCGCACGCAATTCGCGAAAAGCTTCTTCAAGGAGTCGAACGTCGCCCGGATTGTCCTCGATGATCAGCAGTTGAACGGTCTTATGCACCTGGCACGCCGCCATTAATAAAGGATCGCCGAACACACCACTGCCGCATGACTGTATCGCCTTGCGTAAGACTTATTTTTCGGCGATAAAGTTGCGGACCTAATTTGCCGATGGCTAAAGTGATGGGCGCGCTTAGTACGAGAAGGCATGGGAATGTTTTGGTACTTTTGGCGATGGTTTGCAGTACTGTTCACGGCCAGAACACCAATCCGGCGGCCCTTTCGCAAGGGGGCCTAAGTCTGGGCACGCCACGGGCAGTGACGCAAGCAGCGAGTGAGGCCATGCAGAAATCGCTCGAACAACAGCAGGCCGCCCTGGACGCATTCCGCGAGCATGCCCAAGCGGCAGCGCTGGCCGAACAACACGAGTCTGCGGTCAAGCAGGTTGAGCCGCTCGAGCCTCATACCAGCACGGTTACGGCAATTAAGTCGCTCGCTGGGCCGTCTTCGCCAGAAGTAAGTAGGTCGAAGCCGTCGGAGTTTTTCACTCTGCCCTGGCCCGGATCACTCCCGCTTTCGGTACCCAACGTGCAGATAGCGACCGATGCATGCGGCGCGCTCGGAAGCTCGGAAGTAAGCAAGCTGGTGCAAAGCGCGGCCGGCAAGCACGGATTAAGCCCCGACCTACTCCGATCGGTGATGAAGCAGGAATCCGCTTTCAAGCCGTGCGCGCTCTCGACTGCGGGAGCCATGGGATTGATGCAGATCATGCCTGAAACGGCGGACTTGCTTCACTTAGAAGACCCGTACGACCCGCCTAGCAACGTCGACGCGGGGGCGAAGTTTTTAAAGATGATGCTGGATCGTTTTGGCGGCGATGTAACGCTGGCATTGGCGGCCTACAATGCCGGGCCGGGAGCGGTGGAGAAAGCGGGAGGGGTACCGCCCATTAACGAGACGCTGCAGTATCTGGCCAACATCCTTGGGGATTTGCCTGTCGCGTACTAGCCCGGCGATCGCGGTGAGTTCGTTCGCATGCAAAACCGCTTGCTTACGCGCGCGGCTCGGTTGCGGGTAAAGCGGCGAGTTCATTCGCATGGGGGTCGGACGAGAACGTCCGACGCGGGCCGGAGGTCCGCCCCACACAGCGACGCCGCTTGCTTACGCGCGCTGCTCGGTTGCGGGTAAAGCTCGGTGGAACCGGCCCGGACATTTACGGCTTATCATCAACGAATCCTAAAGCCTTTAAGCGCTTAGGCCGATAGACATACAGAGCGTGATTCGCGAATGGCGATTGGGCCCCCAAGTTTAAAGCAAGCAAGCGCAGCGGTGGAGCAGTGGCACCTTCTGCAGCCGAGCGCGGCAGTGCAAGGGCCCGCTGCGCGGGGCAAAATCCTAATCGTCGACGATTCGGCGGCAAACCGGCAAAGTTTGCGAACGATGCTAGGCGAGATCCCCCATGAGCTGAGCGAAGCGAATACGACTTCGGAGGCGATCGGGGCGATTTCCCTGCACCGGGTGGATTTAGTGTTGATCGACGTGGCCGCCCAGGAGCTTGGGGCGGTTGAATTCTGCCGCATGCTCAAGAAAGCGTCTGCCACGCAGTTCTTGCCGGTGTTCGTGATGGCGGAGCGCGACGACCTGGAAAGCGAAGTGCTGGCCATCGAAGCGGGAGCCGATGAGTTCCTGGTCGCTCCACTGCGGCCCAGAGCATTTCTGGCGCGTGTGCAAGCCAGCCTGCGCCACAAGGCGATGATCGATTCGCTGGACGATTCCGAGACGGTGCTGTTTTCGCTGGCCCAATCGGTAGAAGAACGCGACCGCGATCTAGGGCAGCACTGTCAACGGCTCGCGCTCATGGCCGCGGCTATGGGGTTGGCGTTGGATCTCTCGCCGTCCGAGATTCTGGCGCTACAGCGAGGCGGATATCTGCATGACGTGGGGAAAGTCGCCATTCCAGACCATATCCTCTTCAAGCCCGGGCCTCTCACGCCCGAAGAATGGGAGATCATGAAGACGCATGCGGAACGAGGCGAACGCATCTGCAGCAGCATGCGATCGCTGGCCCAAGTTCTGCCCATCATCCGGCATCATCACGAGAGATGGGACGGGAGCGGATATCCGGATGGGTTGAAGGGCGAGGAGATTCCGTTGCTTGCGCGTATCCTTCAGATGGCGGACATCTACGATGCCCTCACCACGGCGCGCCCGTATAAGCGCGCGCTCTCGCCCGACGAAGCGCTCGATGTTCTGCGCGAGGAGGTTGCGAAGGGATGGCGCGATCCCAAGCTGGTCGAAACGTTCTCCGACATTCTGCCGATGTTCCGGACGCCAACTCCGCCGGATTTCTCGCGTCTTTCGCTGCACGCTCTCGCCGCCTCAATCGAGCGCTTTCGCAAGAATCCGTCTCGCAGCCCAACGCGTGCCCCGTCCGCGCAAAGCTCGGAACATCTGAAACTGGTCAGCGGATTATAATCGCGGGCGAAGACCTGTCCGCCAGGTTGTTTCGAATCATGACTACATCGGCGACTTCGACAGCCGGGTTGGCGCGCCCGCTGCACATCCTTAACGAGGAGATCGTACATTGTTCACGGTGTCCGCGCCTGGTTGCGCATCGGGAAGAGATCGGCCGCGTACAGAAGCGCGCGTATCGCGGGCAGGAGTACTGGAGCCGGCCGGTTCCTGGCTTTGGAGATCCTTTCGCGCGCCTTCTCATTATGGGTCTGGCACCGGGCGCTCACGGGTCGAATCGCACCGGGCGTGCGTTTACCGGCGACCGTTCGGGCGAGTTCCTTTATCGGGCGCTTTGGGAGACCGGATTCGCCAACCAGCCGCACAGCATTTCGCGTGACGATGGGCTGGTGCTGAAGGACGCCTATATTGTCGCGTCGGTTCGCTGCGTGCCGCCCGACAACAAGCCGCTGCGGGAGGAGACTCTGGCCTGCCGGCCGTTTCTGGTTCGGGAATTGGCGCTGCTTCCGCAGGTGCGCGTAGTGGTGGCGCTAGGCGGTATCGCGCTCGACGCCTATCTATCGGTGCTGCAGGATTCGGGTCTGATCCGGTCTCGAGCACCGTTCCGATTCGCCCACGGCGCGGCTTTCGAAACTCATCCAGGCGGCCCGCTGGTGGTATGTTCCTACCACCCAAGCCAGCAGAACACGTCTACCGGACGGCTCACTGCCGCCATGCTTCATGGCATCTTTGATATGGTCCGTGAGCGGCTGGCAACCGGGGATTCAGATGCTAGCTGCCCGGAGTTGGGGGCGGAGGCGGCTGTGGAGGGTATCCCGGTTGGGGGTAAGCCGGTGACGCATAGCCGGGCGCCGGTCCATAGCCAGGCTGGCCATAAGGAGCTTGCGCCTGATACTGAGGGGCAGGAGGCATGTAGGCGCCGCCGGTCTCAAACAAGCGCCGGGTCTCGTCATTGAGGAGCACAATCAGACCATAGATTCCGAGGGCCGTGCCAATCGGGAAATGAAGCAGGTTGAGCGCCGATACGATGATCATCAGGATGCGGGCCCAGGGCCGGAACTTCAACATCCCCCAACCGCCGATAATGGCCGGCACCGAGAGGACGAACAGGAAAATTGCAATGCAGGTTCCGATCAGCGCCAGAATCGGCACTGCTTGCGCGGCGTCTTGGTCCTGCGCAAAGCCCGCCATGCCTGCCAAGCCACCAAAGATCATCAACACGACAAGCCCGGCCAGTGCTCCTAGAGATCCTAATATAATGTTCAGAATCGCAACGATCTTGACGTTGTCTCTCATCGGTGGTTCCTCCTAATGAAACGAACCCGCACGCTCGATGATACGCGAAATGAGGCCGGGTTGTTCTTAGAGTTTAGCCTGTTCAACAACTTAACGCCTGCATCCGACGGGGAAACGGTACCAGGAGTTGCGGATCCGTAGTAGACCGTACAGTTCCAAGGGCATAGGAAACAAGCTAAACTGGTTTCAGCTAGGCCGTAAGAGGCCTTGCGATCTAAAGTGCTCGTGCATCCCTTAGGATCCTTTTGTTTGCTCCTGTTCGCGCAGCCCACTCTTGGCTCGCGCATCGCGAACGGGCTGTTCGACAATACGTTTTCGGGAATATATCAGCTTTCGCCGTTTGACTGGTCACTGCTCATCCCGTATTTCGGGATCCTCTTCATTCTGTCGATTTATGGGCTGCACCGGTACGAAACGATGCGCCGGTATAAGAAGTACCGCAAGAATCTTTTGCGGACCGCGCCGCAGCAATTCGAGCAGCTTCCCAAAGTAACTGTCCAGTTGCCGCTTTATAACGAGCGCTTCGTGGTGGCGCGCCTGCTCGAGGAAGTGAGCAAGATCGATTACCCGCGCGAGCTGCTGCAGATTCAGGTGCTCGACGATTCTACCGATGAGACGCATCCATATACAGAGCGATTGTGCAACGAATACAAAGCGGCGGGCTTGCCGATTGAATACAGGCATCGGGACAATCGGCACGGGTACAAGGCGGGCGCACTGCAGGAGGGACTGGAAACGGCCACGGGCGAGTTGATCGCCATCTTCGACGCGGATTTCCTTCCGCCGGTGGATTTTCTAACGCGGACGGTGCACTTTTTCGTGGACCCGGGAGTGGGCGTGGTCCAAACGCGGTGGAGCTATCTCAACAAGGAATACAGCCTTCTTACGGAAGTGGAGGCCATGCTGCTGGACGGCCATTTCGTGTTGGAGCACGGGGCGCGCTGTGGCTCCGGCCTGTTCTTCAATTTCAACGGGACGGCCGGCATCCTGCGGCGCACGATGATCGACGACGCCGGGGGCTGGCAACACGAAACGTTGACCGAGGATTCGGACTTGAGCTATCGCGCGCAGCTTAATGGCTGGCGCTTCGTCTATGTTCCGGCTGTCGATTGTCCCTCCGAGCTGCCGGCGGAGACGTACGGCTTCCAGGTGCAGCAGGCGCGCTGGGCCAAAGGCCTGACGCAAGTGGCGAAGAAGCTGCTGCCACGGATTTTGCGGGCCGACCTTCCGTTTCGCGTGAAGGCGGAGGCCTTCCTACACCTGACGCCCAATATTTCCTACCCGCTGATGCTGGCGGTTTCCATGCTGATGCTTCCGGTGATGATTGTGCGGTTCTACATGGGCGTGTTTCAGATGGTGCTGATCGACATGCCGCTGATCGTCGCGTCCTTCTGGTCCATCTCCGCGTTTTATTTGTACGCACAAAAGGAACTCTATCCGAAGACCTGGTGGAGATCGATCGCGTTCCTGCCGATGCTCATGGGCGCCGGAGTGGCGCTGACGGTGAGTAATACCAAGGGCGTGGTGGAGGCGCTGCTGGGAATTCAGACGAGTTTCGCGCGCACGCCGAAGTACGCGATGGGCAGCGAGAAAGTCAGGCTTGCGCCCGCGGCTTACCGGCGCCGCAGCGGCTGGCTTCCTTATATCGAGCTGGCGATAGGCACTTACTTTGTGTTTATGATCGATTTCGCGATCGACAGCCTGAACTTCTTCGCGATTCCGTTTCTGCTGCTGTTCGTGGGGGGCTATTATTGGGCCGGCTTCACGACACTCTACGAGGAATACCGGAACAAACTGCAATGGCAGCGCGCGCGGAAGCCGGCCGAAGCGCGATAAGGCCGGGTGAACCCGCAAACAAGCATTCCCCTTGGCGCCGTTCAGGGCGCGCTGCGCACGAGCCTTCCCTTTATTGCGATCGCGAGCATTATCTTTGCCGTAGGCATCGCATCGATTGTGCTTTCCCGGCTCAGGTCTCGCGAGCGGTCGCTTCTGTGGCTGGGGATTTTCGCGCTTATTTACGCAGTGCGCCTGTTTCTTCAGAACGATTTGATTCGAACGGCGGCGGGGTCGAATGTACACTTCATCAAGTTATCGACGCTTTTCCTGACGTATGTCATTCCGATCCCCTATGCTGCGTTTTCTCGTGAGTTTCTTGGTCCGGGTTGGAAGAGGTCGATTTCGATTTGGTTATGGCTGGAGATTATTCTTGCGCCGGTTGCCATAGTCGCCAGCACGGCCGGCAATCAGTGGCGGCAGACGGATCTTGCGGACAACTTACTCATCATCGGCGGAACACTACTGGTGCTGCTGCACGTTTTTCTGCGCGGCAGCCGCGACGCAGCGGCGAAGAGCTTGAGATGGCCCGTGCTGGTGTGCGGCGTTCTGGTGCTGCTCGACAACCTGGGGCTGAGACCGGGGAAGATCGATCTCGAGCCGCTCGGGATTCTGATTCTGCTATCCGGGCTCGGCTACGCGGCCTCGTGGCGAGCTGTGGGGCGAGAGCGGAAGCTGACCGAGGTCGAGCGGGAACTCGCCACGGCACGGCACATACAGAACTCTATTCTTCCGCGCGGTGCTCCGCAGATCACGGCACTACAGATCGCGACGCGGTATCAGCCGATGACCGCGGTGGCGGGCGATTTCTACGACTTCATCCGGACCGGCGAGGACTCTCTGACGATTCTGGTCGCCGACGTGTCGGGTCATGGGGTGCCGGCGGCGCTGGTGGCTTCGATGTTGAAAATCTGCTTTGCGGCGCAGCGGGATGAGGCGCGCGACCCAGCGCGGGTGCTGGCCGGCTTCAACAGAATGCTGCACGACGCGTTGGGCGGCCAATATGTGACCGCGGCGTGCGCCTCGGTCGATCTTTCGGCTCAGCAGGTGATTTATTCCGGCGCCGGCCATCCACCTTCGCTGCTGTTTCGAAGAAGCCGCGGCGAGTTAGTGCAGCTTGCGGAAAACGGCCTGTTTATTGGCCCATTTCCACACGCAACTTACGAGAATATGTGCGTTCCCTTTGAGAGCGGGGATAAGTTGCTGCTGTACACGGACGGGATCATTGAAGCGACGGCGCCGGACGGCGAGCAATTCGGGCACGACCGGCTGATGCAGTTCTTACTCGATAGTAAGAATCTTGGACCGGGCGATCTCATTGGAAAATTATTCGCGACCATATCGACGGCAGTTCCGGAAGACGATCTTACAGTTGTTCTGGCGCAGGCCGAATAGGAAGGCGTTGGGCGCCGCGCGCCTTACCCGGTACGCTGCTACTCCCGACTAGCCCGGAACCTATTCCTCTTGGCTAGCGGCGCGTTTCTTTGCATACTTGAATCAACAGCACGCCGAAGAGAAGACACCCGGCGGTCGGTATCGAAGCCTGGTTCCCCTCTTCACCTTGCGTGGTCCAGTGCGGTCCTGTACTTCTTCCTGGGGGGTCCGTCGCAACTTTCGGCGGACCCTATTTGTTTGGGCAGCAGTTTGTCCCCTGTTTAAATAGGAGTTTCAATGAAACTCCAAAGCTACACCATTACGCAGGGCAAAGATCGCGCGCCGGCACGCTCGTATTTCAAGTCCATCGGCTTCACCGATGAAGATCTCAAGAAGCCGATCATCGGCATTGCGAACACGTGGATCGGCACCATGCCGTGCAACTTCAAGCTGCGCGAACTGGCGGTGGACGTGGCGAAAGGGATTCGCGAAGCGGGCGGGACGCCGATGGAGTTCAACACGATTGCGATCAGCGACGGCATCACGATGGGCACGGAGGGGATGAAAACGTCGCTGGTGAGCCGGGAGGTGATTGCGGATTCGATTGAGCTGGTGGCGCGCGGCCATATGTTCGACGGGATAGTCGCGCTGGTGGCGTGCGACAAAACGATTCCGGGGGCGGCCATGGCTCTGCTGCGCCTGAATGTTCCCGGCGTCATTCTCTATGGCGGAACCATTCTGCCGGGCAGATACAAAGGCAAAGACATCACCATTCAGGATGTTTTTGAGGCGGTGGGCGCGAATGCGGCAGGGAAACTGAGCGATGAGGAACTGCTGGCGATCGAGAACGCGGCGTGTCCGGGGCCTGGCGCGTGCGGCGGGCAATACACGGCCAATACGATGGCAACGGTGATGGAGATCATCGGCCTTTCGCCGATGGGCCTGAACGGCATACCGCAAGTGGATGCGCGCAAGCATGCGGCGGCGCACGAGTGCGGCGAAGTGATCATGAACGCGGTGCGGACGAGTCTGCGTCCGCGCGATATCGTGACGCGCGCGGCGATCGACAATGCAATCGCCAGCGTGGCCGCATCCGGGGGCTCGACAAACGCCGTTCTACACCTGCTTGCGTTTGCGCGCGAGGCGGGCGTGCCGCTCACGATCGACGATTTCCAAGAGCGGAGCAGCAAGACGCCGCTGCTTGCGGACCTGAAACCCGCGGGGCGCTATACCGCGGCGGACGTGGACAAAGCGGGCGGGATTCCGGTGATCGCAAGACGCCTTTACGACGGCGGCTATATCGATCCGAGCGCCATGACCATCACGGGCAAAACTTTCGGCGAGCAGGTGCAATCGGCGCACGAGACGCCGGGGCAGGACGTGATCCGGCCGCTGGACAACCCGATCAAGCAATCCGGAGGGATCGTGATACTGAAGGGCTCGCTCGCGCCGCAGGGCAGCGTGATCAAAGTGACGGGCCTCAATCGCACGGCGCAAACCGGGCCGGCGCGCGTGTTCGACAGCGAAGAAGCCGCTATGGAGGCGGTGCTGAGCGGCAGGATCAAGCCGGGGGACGTGGTGGTGATCCGTTACGAAGGGCCGCGCGGCGGTCCTGGGATGCGCGAGATGCTGGGTGTGACGAGCGCGATTGTGGGGGAAGGCCTGTCGGAGAGCGTGGCGCTGGTCACCGACGGGCGATTCAGCGGAGCCACGCGCGGTTTCATGGCCGGGCACGTGGCGCCCGAGGCCGCGGCGGGCGGCCCGATAGCCGCGGTTCAGGAAGGCGATGCGATCACGATCGATATTCAAAAGCGCGAGATGAATCTCGATATACCGGCCGCTGAGATCGAGGCGCGGCTGTCAAAGTTAGAGCGCCGCGCGCCGAGATACACGTCCGGAGTTATGGCTAAGTATGTGGCCCTGGTCAGCTCAGCTTCCGATGGGGCAGTTACGTGTACGCCCAGGCTTTAGCGCTTATGGATATTAGCCGGTATCTCGAGGATTCTTCCGGTTATCGCGGCGAGGCGGAGCGGGTCTTCGTTCCCACGGAGGTTCGCGAGGTTCGCGAAATCGTCACGAATGCTTTGGCTACTAAAGTTCCGTTGACCATTGCGGGCGCGGGTACCGGTCTGACAGGCGCGCGCGTGCCGCATGGCGGCTGCGTCGTTTCGCTCGAGCGGTTCCGTAAAATTGAGATCCAGCGCGGGCGGGCGCGCTGTGGCGCCGGCGCGATTCTCAAAGACCTGCAGGCAGCCGCAGCTCAGACCGGGCAGTTCTTCGGCCCTAACCCGACCGAATCGTCGGCTTCGATCGGCGGGATCCTCAGCACGAACGCGGGGGGCGCGCGAAGTTTTCACTATGGCTCCGTGCGGCGGCACGTGCTGGCGTTGGAGGTGACGTTGATGGATGGCCGTACGGTGCATTTCGAGCGCGGGGAGCCGGTCGATTTCTCGTTCGAGCCGGTTCGCCTTCCGGCCACCACTAAGAACTCGGCCGGCTATTATCTGCGGCCGGATCTGCAATGGGTGGACCTGCTGGCGGGCAGCGAGGGAACTTTGGGGATCGTGACTTCGGCCGACTTACAGCTATTTGCGGAACCTGCCGCCATCCTCAGCGGAATTATTTTTTTCGCTTCCGATGATGACGCCCTCGGGGCCGTAGACGCGTGGCGCGAGATCCACGAACTGCGCCAGCTCGAGTTCATGGACGAGCATTCCTTAAACCTGCTTCGCCCCACTTACTCCGACATTCCGGCCGATGCCCGCGCCGCGCTCTTTATCGAACAGAATTTGTCCTCCGAGGACGATCGGGAAGTGGACGCATGGGGCGACCGGCTGGCCGAGCGGGCCGCATTCGAGGACGAATCCTGGTTCGGCTTCACGGCGGCGGATCGCGAGCGCTTTCGCAAATTCCGGCACACCCTACCGACGATCGTGACCGACGCGGCGCGGCGCAACGGTTACCAGAAATTTGCGACCGACTTCGCCGTTCCCATTCCCCGCAATCGCGATTTGCACGATTACTACAAGCGCCGCTGCGATGAGGTATTACCGGGAAAGTACACGATTTTTGGCCATGTGGGCGACGCCAACAATCACGTCAATCTATTGCCGGCGAGTGCGGAAGAGGCGCGGCGAGTGGAAGAGAGCATGCGGGAATTCGCCGGGCATGTGGTTTCGCTGGGGGGTACGGTCGCCGCGGAGCATGGAATCGGCAAGAGCAAGACCGACTTGCTGAAGCTGATGTACTCTGCCGATGAGATTAGGGCGATGCGCGACGTCAAACGCCGACTGGACCCGGAATGGCTGCTGGGGCGCGGAACGATTTTCGAGGCTTGACGGCTTCACGCTTGAATGTCGCCGTCAAAAGCGGCGCTGGCCTGCTTATCCGGATTCGTCACAATTACTTTCACGGGTCCCGCCCGATCCGCGCCCGTCAGCGCAACGCGCAGTTCAGTAACTCCCACAAACGTAACTTGCCTGGTTTGGCCGTTCAGCGTAATGGCCGCTCCACTTACAAATCCGTGTCCCTTGACGGTCATTTGCATTGATGTAAGGGATCCTTGCGCCGAGGTAACGGACGGCGGGGCCGGGGCGGTAGGAGGACTGAGCTTGTTGCCCCGACCGTCCGTAGTAGGAAACAGCGCGTTGATTACATCCTGCAGTTTCTGAAGCACCCTATCTGCGAACAGGCCGACTATACCGGCAATAAATGACGCAGCGAATGGGTCGGCCGGGGTCACATCCTTCCAACCGCTAATAGCGCCAATGCGGTATCCAAAAAATACGATTACAGCCACGCCTGCGCCAAATAAGGGCCTGAACAGATAGTACAAGCTCCAGCACGGCGCGAAAGTTTTGTTTCCGACAAAGTTCGCCAACGACCTCGACGCAGCGAGCAGAGCACCGAGCGCGCCGAGCAGCATGACCAACAAAATCAACTTACGATCCCGCTTCAGTTCAACGGCCGGCGTGGATACGCCAGCCTGCCCGTCGCCCAGATCTATGTAAAGCAGCGCCGAAGCCTGGCGCTGAGTGTCTGCCGGGTCCGTTGCGGTAACGACCACTCGCTTAGGTTGAGCAGGCTTCGCTGACACAGTCACCACACCGTTGTCCACTTTCGCGTCCTGAGGGTCCGACACGCTCCAGTTGAGCTTGGCAACCGGCTTGTCACTCGAGTCGACGGCCTGGAACGGCTGACTTCCGGGAGAACGTAGAAGCGCCTTAGCTGGCTCAATTCTCAGGCCGGCATCGTTTACGATCACCAAGGCAGTCCCGGTGAGGGTATGATCCGAGCTCCTGGCCGCGGTAACGACGACGCGATCACCCTTCTTGAGAGGGTCCGCAGCAGTGAATAGGCCGTTCGGCATGATCAATCCGCCAGTTGCGGACCAGGTGACACCTTGGTCGCGGGCATGCCAGAGCGTGGCATTGAATGTCAGCGACCCTTTCGGCGCAACGGCCACCACGGGCGGGTCTACATCGAGCCATGGCGACTCGGCGGGCGGCGGCCACACCGCATAGACCGAAGCGCACAATAGGACCAGCAGGACGACGAAGAATGCCGCGAGCGACGCGATCCAGGCAGGGGCGGCGGAGAGCAGAATGGAGGCAGTTCCGCACAGTTCGCCCTCCGGCTGGGTCCTGGCTTGCACCGTGATGGTGGTCGAAAACCAGATTTCCCACTTCTGGGGCGCCGAGTACACGCCGTTAGGGCTCATAGTTCCGCGCTGCGGAACAATCGTCCAGTCCGCCGGTCCCGTATCGCAGGTAAAAGTACAACTGTCGCCGCCGACCAGTGTGATGCTTGCCGGTTGTATCGCCATCCCCACGCCCTCCCGGTGGGCCGCTGGCGGCGGCCCAACATTCAGATGAGAATAGCAGAATGAATACTACGTAGTTACTAGCTGGCGGAAGTCATTCCGAACACAACTTACGCAGGGTCTCGCTATACGGCGCGCGCGCGATACCACGCTCAGTGACGATCGCCGAGACGTAACGATGGGGCGTAACATCGAACGCGGGGTTAGCTACTTGAATTCCCTCGGGGGCGACTAAGACACCATGCACGTGGGTTACTTCTTGCGACGAGCGCTCTTCGATAGGAATCGCATCGCCCGACTCGAGCGATAAGTCGAGCGTGGAAACCGGCGCGGCCACATAAAAAGGGACGCTGTTCTCTTTCGCCAACACTGCGATGCCGTAGGTGCCCACTTTATTCGCGACATCGCCATTCGAGGCGATGCGATCGGCGCCCACGACGACACAGCCGATGCGGCCGCTCTTCAGAAAATGGCCGGCCATGTTGTCGGTGATAAGCGTAGTCTCGATTCCATCGCGCTGCAATTCCCACGCCGTAAGGCGCGCGCCCTGCAGAAACGGCCGCGTCTCATCGGCGAACACGTCGATTTTTTTGCCCATCTGCACGGCGGAACGAATCACACCCAGCGCGGTGCCGAAACCGGCGGTGGCCAGCGCACCGGCGTTGCAGTGGGTCAGGACGGTTTTGCCATCGGGGACCAAAGGCGCGCCGTTCCGGCCGATGGCTTGGTTGATGGCGATGTCCTGCTCGCGAATCGCCTGCGCCTCGGCAATGAGCCGTGTGCGAATTTCGCCGGCGGGCGCGTCGCGCATGGAGAGATAGAGCACGCGCATGCGGTCAATCGCCCAGAACAGATTCACGGCGGTGGGCCGCGTTTTGGCGAGCGTGTCGCAAATAACCGCCATGTCGGCCTCCAGGTTCTCCGAGTGGAGGGCGCCGAGCGCGACTCCCATGGCGGCGGCAACGCCGATGGCCGGGGCGCCGCGGATCACCATGCCGCGGATCGCGTCGGCGACTTCCCCGTAGCTGCGGCAGGTGACGAAGGCCATTTCATGCGGCAATCGAGTTTGATCGATCATGACGACGCCGTCGGGCGTCCACTCGATAGTCTCGATCGTGCTTTGCGCGAGAACAGTGCTGGTGTTCATTTGAAGATTCCGTGCGTCGTGGCAAGATAGCCGACGACAAATGCCAAGTTGTAGAAGCCGTGCATCACCGTGCCGGGGATAACCGAGTTGGTCCGTGCCCGAAGCCATCCGAATACAGCGCCGGCAAGCGATACTACCAGCGCATACTGCCAGGCCCACGAGTACTCCGGAGCATGCAGGGCGCCGAACAGAACGGCGGTGATCAGCACGCCGGCGATGACGCCGAAGGTACGCGACAACAACGGCTGCACGAAGCCGCGGAACAGTAACTCTTCGAAGAATGGCGCGACGACGACGGCGGTTATCACGAAGAGAGCGAGCGACGATGGGGAGTTGACCAGCTTATCGATGGGACTTGGCACTTGGGGAGTGTGCAGGAGCGATGCGAGCAACGCCAGCCCCAGCGCCAGCACCACACCGCCGACGGCAGCGAATAACGGGTTCAGGCTAGCGCGACGCCAGCCGAGCGAGACCAGCACCGGCGCTCGATAGCGGAGCTTAAAAACCGCCACGAAACCCGCATACACGACCAGGTAAAACACAAATTGCAAGGGCAATACCAGCGGCATAGGATCGTCCTTCAACTTGGGAACGATAGCGACCAGACCAGCGCCCAACAGGACGATGCCGACCAGTCCGGCGCAGACGAAGCCCAGCATGAGCACCAAATCCAAGTAACCCCAAAACGGCTCACGGGGGGCGGGCAGCGGCGGGGGTTCTGCTGGTAGCGGCGGCGCGGGCTCGGCTACGAAAGGCGCTTCCATCACCGGCTCGGCCGGCGTGGTTTCAATCGGGTCAGGCGGCATTTCCCGCCTTCATTATCCTGCGCAGCGCTTCCGCCGTGTGGCTCCGGCGGCTGTCCATGATTTCTTCGGGCGTGCCCGCTTCGACGATGTGGCCGCCCTGCTCGCCGCCTTCCGGTCCCAGATCGATGACATAGTCGGCGCTCTTGATCACATCCAATTGATGCTCAATGACGACCACGGTGTTGCCCAGATCGACCAGCCGTTGCAGCACATCCAACAGGTGCCGGATGTCTTCAAAATGCAACCCGGTGGTGGGCTCGTCCAGCAGATAGAAGGTTCGGCCCGTCTGGCGCTTGCTCAATTCTTTGGCGAGTTTGATGCGCTGCGCTTCGCCGCCGGAGAGCGTGGTCGAAGATTGGCCGAGATGGATGTAGCCGAGTCCGACGTCGGCCAGGGTTTTCAGCTTCGCCTGAATCTGCGGAATATTTGCGAGGATCTCGACCGCTTCATCCACGGTGGCTTCCAGCAGATCGGCGATGCTCTTGCCCTTGTACTTCACCTGCAGCGTTTCCAAGTTGTAGCGCCGCCCGCGGCAGACATCGCAGGTCACATAGACATCCGGGAGAAAGTTCATTTCGATGCGCTTCAGGCCGTCGCCGTGGCAGGCTTCGCATCGTCCGCCCTTCACGTTGAAACTGAAGCGCCCGGCCTTATAGCCACGCTCGCGGGATTCGGGAAGCATGGCATACAACTCGCGAATGGGCGTGAAGAGTCCGGTATAGGTTGCGGGATTGGAGCGCGGGGTGCGGCCGATGGGCGATTGGTCGATTTCAATGACCTTGTCGATGTTTTCGAGACCCAAAATCGCATCGTGCGCACCGGGCAGCTCGCGCGATCCATACACTTCCTTGGCCAGCGCGCGATACAAGATGTCGTGGACCAGAGTCGATTTGCCGCTGCCGGACACGCCCGTGACCACGATGAGCGTTCCCAACGGGAAGTCGACGCTGATCTGCTTGAGGTTGTGCTCACGCGCGCCTTTGACTGCGATCTTCAGCCCGTTGCCGGGCCGGCGAACGAGTGGAAGCGCAATCGAGGCGCTTCCGGAAAGATACTCGCCGGTGAGCGAGCGCGGCGCCTGCATGATCTGGGCCGGAGTCCCGCGCGCGATCAGTTGCCCGCCCAAACGTCCGGCACGCGGGCCCAGATCGATCACGTAGTCGGCGCGTTCGATGGTTTCCGCATCGTGCTCGACCACCAAGACCGTGTTCCCGAGATCGCGCAAGTGGTGGAGCGTATCGAGCAGGCGGCCGTTGTCGCGGGGGTGCAGGCCGATGGACGGCTCGTCGAGCACGTACAACACGCCGCGCAGCTTCGAGCCGATCTGGGTAGCGAGCCGGATGCGTTGCGCCTCGCCTCCGGAGAGAGTCGCCGATGAACGTTCGAGGCTCAAGTAATCGAGGCCGACCGCGCACAGGAACTCAAGCCGATTCTGAATCTCCTCCACCACGCGGGCGACCACTTTCAGCTCGCGCTCCGTGAACTCCCAGGTGCGGCTGAGCGGCAGGGCGCGGGCGATCGGCATTTCGACGAATTCGGCGATGGAAACGCCTTTCACCTGCACGGCCAAACTGGAAGGCTTCAGCCGGCGTCCTTTGCAATCGGGACACACGGTGGGCGACATGTACTCCATGAGCCATTCGCGATAGCCTTCGCTCGATCGGCTGTAACTCTCGTCCAGGATTTTGAGGATGCCGGGAAACTGGGGGTTCCCATAGATGAGCAGGTGACGTGTTTTCTTGGGCAGATCTTCGAAGGGAGCCGTCAGATCGATGCCAAAGTTTTCGGCGGCTTCGTTCACATTCGACGCCATGTAGGAGGAAGTGGAGCCGGGGCCGAGCGCGCCGTCGAGCAGGGGCTTCGAAGGATCGCAGATGACCTTCACCGGATCGAAAGCCCAGGTGCTGCCCACGCCATGGCAGGTCTCGCAGGCGCCGTACGGGCTATTGAAGGAGAAGGAGCGGGGCTCGAGCTGCGGGATGCTGGCGCCGTCGTTAGGGCAGGCGAGTTTTTCCGAATAGAGCCGCTCCGGGCCGTTGATTACCGAGATGACGACCAGGCCATCCGCCCACTTCAACGCGGTCTGGATGGAGTTCTCCAGGCGCTGCTCGATGCCCGGCTTCACGAGCAAGCGGTCAATCACAACCTCGATGGTGTGGTTCTTGCGCTTGTCGAGTTTGCGCGGCTCCTCGACGGCCTGGATCTCCCCATCGATACGCGCACGGAAGCCGGCTTTGGAAATTGCTTCGAGCTCCTTCTTGTATTCGCCCTTGCGGCCACGCGCGACAGGCGCGAGAACCATAATGCGGCCGCCTTGATGCTGCGAAAAAACCTGATCCAGTATCTGCGCCGGCGATTGGCGGGCAATTTCGGCTCCGCACAGCGGACAGTGGGGGATGCCGATGGAGGAATAAAGCAGCCGAAGATAATCGTAGATCTCGGTCACGGTGCCGACGGTTGAGCGCGGGCTGCGCGAGGTGGTCTTTTGCTCGATGGAGATGGCAGGACTTAAGCCGTCGATGGAATCGACTTCCGGCCGTTCCATCTGATCGAGAAACTGGCGGGCGTAGGGCGAGAGTGTTTCGACATAACGGCGCTGCCCTTCGGCGTAGATGGTGTCGAAGGCGAGCGAGCTTTTGCCGGAGCCGCTCAGGCCGGTGATGACGGTGAAGGTGTTGCGCGGAATCTCGACACTGATGTTTTTGAGGTTGTGCTGGCGCGCGCCGTGCACGAGAATACGATCTAACATTGTTTGAGCTACTTCTATTATCTGAATGAGGGCCCTGCGAGCGGCCGACCATGGCGAAACATTTCAAAGATCTTTCGGAGCGCGAGATTCTGGCGGTGGCGATCTCTCTCGAAGAAGAGGACGGCCGCATCTATGGCGAGTTCGCGGAAGGCCTGCGCGGCAATTATCCGGTGACCGCCAAGCTGCTGGAGGACATGCAGGACGAGGAGTCCGAGCACCGCACGCGCTTGATAGAGATGTACCGGTCGCGATTCGGCGAGCATATTCCGCTCATTCGCCGCCAGGACGTGAAGGGCTTTGTTTCGCGGCCGGCAGTTTGGCTCGTGGAGCCCATCGGGCCGGGCGCGGTGCGGAAATCGATCGAGTCCATGGAATCGGAGACGCGACGTTTCTATACGCTGGCGATGCAACGAGTCAGCGATGCCTCGACGCGCCAGTTGCTTGGCGACCTGGCCGAAGCGGAAGCAAAACATACGGCGGCGGCGGACTTCATCGAAAAGCAGATCACGCCCGACATCAAGCGCGACGAAGAAGAAGCCTACCGGCGCACCATCGTGCTGCAATTCATACAGCCCGGGTTGGCCGGGTTGATGGATGGCTCGGTATCCACTCTGGCGCCGCTGTTCGCGGCGGCATTCGCGACGCATAAGAGCTGGGATGCTTTTCTGGTGGGGCTTGCGGCCTCGATCGGCGCGGGCATTTCCATGGCTTTCGCGGAAGCTCTCTCCGATGACGGTTCGCTCACCGGGCGCGGCCGGCCCGTTGTGCGCGGCGCTGTGACGGGCGTGATGACAACGGCCGGCGGAATCGGCCACACGCTTCCCTTTCTCATCGCGAACTTCCACGTTGCGATTACGGTTGCAATTATCGTGGTTGCGGTCGAACTTGGAGTGATCAGTTGGGTGCGGCAGCACTACATGGAGACGCCGCTGGTACGCGCGGCGCTACAAGTGGTGTTGGGCGGCGTGCTGGTATTCGTAGCCGGTATTCTGATCGGTAATTCTTGATTAGGAGGAAACCCGTGCCCGGCATGATCGAATACGCAGACGCGAATCCGGAAGTGCGCGAAGTTTACGACGACATCATGGCCACGCGCAAGACCGATTTCATCAATAATTTCTGGAAAGCGCTGGCCAACGATGCCGCCACATTGCGCCGCACCTGGGAGAGTATCAAGGCGATCATGGCTCCGGGCGCGCTCGATGGAGTGACGAAAGAGATGATCTATCTGGCGGTCAGCGCTACGAATCAGTGCCGATATTGCATGGCTTCGCACAGCGCCTCGGCCCGCAACAAGGGCATGACGGAGGAGATGTTCGGCGAGTTGATGGCGGTGGTGGGACTGGCCAATCAGACCAATGCGCTGGCGATGGGGTATCGGGTGGAGATCGACCAGCAGTTCAAAGGCGACTCGTGAGCCGATGCTGCTGGCTGACCTGGTCGAGACATCGAATCGCATCGCGAACACTTCCCGGCGCCTGGAAAAGACGGCGCTGCTCGCGGGCCTGTTGAAGCAGCTCACGCCCGAGGAGGTTGAGATCGCAGTCGCGTTTCTTTCGGGCGGCGCACGCCAGGGCCGGATTGGAATCGGGCATGCCACCCTGCGGGAGGCAAGCGCCAGTCCCGCGGAGAGGCCGGGCCTGGGTCTAGCCGAGGTCGACCGCACGCTGACCGAGCTTGAGGCTGTCGCGGGCCGCGGTTCCGAGCAGCGCCGCCGCGCGCTTCTGAACGGCTTACTGGCGCGCGCAACGGGCGACGAGCAGCACTTTCTCATACGCCTGCTGATGGGCGAACTGCGCCAGGGAGCGCTGGAAGGCATTATGCTGGATGCACTCGCAAAAGCTTCCGGGCTGCCGCTGGAGCGCATTCGCCGAGCCGCCATGTTGGCCGGCAGCGCGATGGCGATCGCCCGGGCCGCGATGGAGAACGGAGAAGCCGGCCTCTCGCAATTCGACATTCAACTGTTCCGCCCGGTGCAGCCCATGCTGGCGCAAACCGCAGCAGACGCGAGCGGCGCATTGCAGGAGCTGGGCGAGGCCGCGCTCGAATACAAATTCGATGGCGCTCGCGTGCAGGTGCACAAATCGGGCGAGGACGTGGTTGTGTTCTCGCGCAGCATGAACGATGTGACGGCCGCGGTGCCGGAGGTGGTGACGGCGGTGCGCGCCATGCCGGCACGCGATCTCATCCTGGATGGCGAGGTCCTCAGTCTGGATGCCAGCGGGCGGCCGCAACCGTTTCAGGTATCGATGCGCCGGTTCGGCCGCAAGCTGGAGGTGGAGCGCATGTTGGCGGAACTGCCGATGTCTCCGTTCTGGTTCGACTTGCTTTACCTTGACGGCGGCAGCCTTATCGATGAGCCTCAAGCGCGGCGCTTCGGGGAGTTGTCTCGCTCAGCGGCCCCGCAGGCGCTGGTGCCGCACCTGGTTACATCGGATGCCGGCGCAGCGGAAGACTTTCTGCATGGCGCGCTGGCGCAAGGTCACGAAGGCATCATGGCGAAGGCGCTTGACGCGGGATATGCGGCCGGCGCGCGCGGACAAAGCTGGCTGAAAATTAAACAGGCCCGAACGCTGGACTTGGTCATTCTGGCGGCCGAATGGGGGAATGGCCGCCGCCAAGGCTGGCTCAGCAATCTTCATCTGGGCGCGCGCGATACCGCGAAGGGCGGCTTCGCCATGCTTGGGAAGACCTTCAAAGGGCTCACCGACGAAATGCTGGCGTGGCAGACGCAAGAGTTTCTAAAGATTGAGATCGCTCGCGATCATTACACGGTCTACGTGGAACCGAAACTGGTGGCGGAAATTGCCTTTAACGAGATTCAAATCAGTGCGCGGTACAAGAGTGGACTCGCGCTGCGCTTCGCGCGCGTGAAGCGCTACCGCCCCGACAAATCGGCGGCCGATTCGGACACGTTTGAAACCGTTCAGAAACTGGCTGGAGTCACTGCCTAGACGGCGGTGCGCAGATATGTTGTGTACGGTTCGTCTTGTATGTCCATGAACGGCTTAAGCCGCAAGGTTTCCGAATTGCCGCGCAAGAGATCGGCGGGCTCGATACGGGCGGGCAGAATTCCGGTCGCCATCAACACCAGCGGTCCCTGCACCACCGCGACTGTATCCGGGTGCTGAGCGTCCACTGCCTGCAGCCGCTTCGGGCGCGGCAATTCCAACTCGATGCGGTCGCCTTGCTTCCACTCGCGGCGAATCTCGGCGAACGTTCCGGGCGTGAGCTGACGCGAAGCGCGCATGCCGCTCACCGTCACTCTCGGCGCCCGAGTCCATTCGGGAATGCGCAGGAAAATCGAAAACGTTGCCGGAGAGGGAGCGCTGAAATCAAGCCGCACATCGTTGCGGTACGGGTATTCCGTTAGCTGGCGCAGCGAACGTCCGTTCCATTGGGCGGCGGAGGGCACATACAAATTGACATAGAGATTATCGCCATCGCGAAAGTATGCACTAATCCGGTAATCCGCCGCTACCTGTGGCAATGTACCCGAGCAGCAGGGCCACTTATCGGGATGATAGAACTTGTGACCCTGAAAGGTGTAATCGGAATAGTAGAAGCTTCGGCCATCGGGTTGAATCGGCTTCGCGCCCAGCACGGTGTTATACATCACGCGCTCCATGCTGTCGCCATAACGCGCATCTCTGGTTATTCGCAGTAAGTAGCGAGTAATTTTGAAATGCGCATAAGAACCGCAGGGCGTCTCGAAACTTGCATGCGTGCTGTTCAGACTCTCGCCGAGCTTGCCGCTGCCGGGCGGCACGAAATGCTCATCGGGTCCCCAGCCGCCGGTCGCGTAACTCTGCTCCTCGACCATCCGCAGACCATTCCGAGCGGCTTTCAGATACTTTTCATCCCCGATTGCCAGATAGGCCTTGGCCGCCGAGCTCAACGCATTCACGTGACTGTAAGCGTGCCGGCCCGGTAAGACATTTTCGCCGCGCGCCAGCGGATCGAAGTATTCGTCGAACAAGAACCGCTGCGCCAAAGCGCGGTATCGCGCATCGCCGCTTCGTTGCCACGCGATGAACAGATTCTCAGGCATCGTGTAGCTCTCATCCCAACAATGCTCGGTGAAATCTTCGTGATGCAGAACGGGCGTGTCGCGGTGCGGCATCGCTTTGGGCGGCAAATGAGGCGACACGGCGTCCGTCGCGCGCTGCAGCGCGGCCAGCGCGATCGGGTCGTGCACAAATTCGTGCGCGTCGATCAGGCCGCAGACCATCTTGTCGTAGAAATATGCGGGGAAGCGATTATCGAGGTAGAACTTGCCCGCAGGCTCGATGGTGGCGGCGTAGGCGCGCACCAGGCGATTCACTTTGTCGCGAGCCGGCGGGTCTCCGGTCGCCGCATAGTAGCGCGCGAGCGCCGAAACCCACTGCCCGAATGTGCAAGCTGGAGCAAATGCATACGTGTCATACCAGCCGCCCAGGTCGCGACCCGGCGCCGGCAAGCCTTCGCGCACGCGCATGGGGCGCAAGAGGCTGTCTTCATCCAGACTCATCAGCAAGGCGTGAGTCTGTTCGCACTGCGCCGCCAGAGGTCCGGGATCGAGCCGCACCTGCCCATAGTCAAGCTGCTGCAGCGGGCGCTCGGCCGGAGCAAAGCTTGTGCACACCGCGGCCGCTGCCGCTCCCAAAAGTTCCCGCCGGGTTATCATGCGCTGGTGCCCACGACCATTCTATGAACGCTGCAACGGTGCTGGTCCTCTTCGATATCGATGGTACGCTACTGCGCGGGGCGGGCGCGCATCATAAGCAGGCCTTGATAGATGGCATTCAGAAAGTCACGGGGCTGGCCACGCACCTGGACGGCATTGCGACGTCAGGGATGCTCGACTGCGATCTCATCGCGGCGATGCTGAAGGCGGCCGGACACCCCGAACGGGAGATCCGCGCAGTGATGCGCCAGGTTATGGAAGAATGCCAGAGCTGTTATCGCGCGAGCTGCCCGTCCGACCTGAGGCCACAACTTTGTCCGGGTGTCCCGGCGCTCTTATCGGCGCTGCGCGAAAGAGGTGCGGAGTTGGGCCTGGTAACCGGCAACCTGACGGGCATCGCCTGGCGCAAAATGGAGCTGGCCGGACTGCGCGATTATTTTTCGGTGGGCGGGTTCGCCGAGGATGCGGGGACCCGCGCCGAGTTGGCGCAAGTCGCCCGTCAACGCGCGATCGAGCGCGGCCTTGTGGCGCCGGACTGCCGGACGTCCTTAGTTGGCGATCATCCCAATGACGTTCTGGCAGCGAAGGCGAACGGATTTCGAGCTGTCGCCGTGGGGACTGGCTTGGTTGGCTGCGAGGACCTGGCCGCGGCACAGCCGGACGTGCTGGCTCCCAACCTGGAGCAACTCGCTATCGAGAAACTGCTCTAATTCGGCGATAATAGAACGACTATGCCGGCAACCAGAAAGCTTACGTCCAAACGAGCGCCCGAAAAAGGATTGAAACGGAACAGCATCGCCGAATGGGCTGCCACCATCCTGCTGCTGCTCTTCGGAACAACTACGTTGGCGCAGGCGTTTGTGATCCCGACCGGCTCGATGGAAGACACGCTGCTGGTCGGCGATCACCTTCTGGTAGACAAGTTGGCCTATTCTCCCGCCGGTTCACTTAGTAAGTATTTGCTGCCTTATCAAGAGCCGAAACATGGCGACATTATCGTTTTTCAGTATCCTGCCGACCTCAGCCTTACATTAGTGAAGCGACTTATCGGCGCGCCCGGAGACCGCCTGAAGATCGATCACGGCGTCGTTTACCGCAATGGAATCCGGCTGAACGAGCCGTATGTGTACCACAAGTATGCGTACGACCCGATGCTCGATAATTTTCCGACCGCATGTTGCCGCCCGGTAAAAGAAGAGCTTGCGCAACAAGCGCAGCGGGAAATGATCGAGCGCAATGTCGTGAATGGCGAGTTGATCGTCCCGCCCGGCAGGTATTTCGCGATGGGCGACAATCGTGACGATTCTTCCGACAGCCGTTATTGGGGGTTTGTTCCGCGAGAGAACATAGTGGGCAAGCCGTTCCTGATTTATTGGTCGTATCGCGCGTCTACGGAGGACCTGGTTGGAGAGACGGCGGGCTCGATGCTCACGCATTTTGTGGACCTGGGCGAGCACTTCTTCACTCGTACGCGCTGGGAACGAACATTCAAGTTGGTGCGCGGCTTTCCAGATTCTCAGTTACCCGCCGAGCCGCTGCCGATTAATTCCGGGTCGCCGAACCCGTAAGCGGCAGCCTGGCTGGTTTGCAATGCTTACTGCTGGAGCGGATGCCGCCAACGCAACCCGTGAAAGCGGGCGTAATCGCGATCTGTGGTGATCAACTCACTTCCCGATTCGATGGCGAGCGCAGCGAGGAACGCATCGGGAACCAAATTGCCACGCGCGTTTGCCTTACTACAGAGATCTACAAAGATTTCCCAATGCCTCGGGCCGGGACGAATCTCGACATAGTTCGGTAGGTCCCTGAGCGCTTTTACGAACCGCAGCGCCTCTTCCAGCGGGCTAGGCGGATCAAAGATTCGTGGATGTGTGACGATCCGTAGAAATCCCGAAAGCGCTAAGTCCGCTAGTCCGAACGCCTGTTGTGACGCAATCTGCTCCCTCCACCAGCGCAGGTATTGCGCATGTCCCGGCGCATCCGCTCGGAATCCATACACTAGAACGTTGACATCAGCGAGAATCACTGGCGGTCTTCCATGAGGTCGAGCAATCCGGCTGAATTATCCAAGTCAATTCCCGGCCGCAGTCCTCGTCCTTTGAACGCCGGTAACCTGAACTTGTCCCTTTGCGAGGTCGTCATTTTCCGCCGGCCGATGACTTCGCGGAGCGCATCCTCAATTACGGCAGTTAAGGAACGGCTCGTCTCGGCAGCAAGATTCTTTGCCTGCTTCAGCAGCGCGTCATCGATGCGGATTGTGGTGCGCATGCATCACAGCATAAAGTACAGGCATAAATATGTCAACGGCCGCTGGGGAGGCACAACCGAGCGGCTCGCGGGCATTTACTTAGATGGATCGGGGCGGCTCCGCCCTGTGCCGGCTAGCTTCCGAGATATGATGCGGAGCATATGTTGAATCGTCGAGCTTTTTCCCGGAATCTTGCGGGCGCGGCACTCGCGGCCGAGGCGGCGGCTGCGCGAGGGTCGGCAACCGAGGACAACCCGACTAGCGCGCCGTTCCAAATCTCGGTGATGCTTTGGACGGTTTTCAAGAATCTCCCGTTCGAGCAGCGGCTCGAGAAGGTGGTGGAAGCAGGCTACACCAATGTCGAGCTTGTGGGCGAATACAAAAAATGGCAGGGTGACGAATTCGACCGCTACAACGCCAAGCGCAAGCAACTCGGCATCACGTTCGACACCACCGCGGGGCTTCGTCACGCGATCGGGAATCCAGCCGATCGCGATGGCATGCTCGCCGATGTGCGCAATGAGCTGCCGATTATGGAAAAGCTCGACTGCCCGTCCTGCATCATCATGTCCGGCAACGTGGTTCCCGGCATGCCCCGGGAAACGCAGCACCAGAGCTGCGTTGAAGGCCTGAAGCGCGCGGCCTCCCTGATCGAAGGAAAGCAGATCAACGGGCAGCCGGTTCGTCTGTTGCTCGAAAACATAGACCCGGAAGAGAATCCCAAGTATTACCTGACGTCGGTCGCCGAAGGGTTCGAAATTATCCGCGCGGTCAATCATCCGCAGGTGCAGTTTCTCTATGACTTCTTTCACGAGCAGATCTCGGAAGGCAACCTGATCGAAAAGCTCGAGAAGAATATTCAATACACCGGCCTGGTGCACATTGCCGACGTGCCCGGCCGCCACGAGCCCGGCACGGGCGAGATCAACTACGGCAACATTTATCGCAAGCTCGCCGAGCTGAAGTACAACCGCATGGTGGCGATGGAATTTCTGCCCAGCAGCGATCCGGTGGGCAAGCTTCGCAAGGCGCGCGAAGATGCCCTCAGGCTCACCGCCGCCGCAAGCGCTTGACTCTCACGGCAGCCGCTGTAGCACGACCGCCGTGCTGTCGTAATCGTCTTCGAGCGCCAGATGTAATCCGTTCTGCATCAAATAGGCGCCGCTCACTTCCGTTTGTTTGTCGAGCAGCTTTCCGTCGCTCGACTCCAGCTTGTAAATCGCTTGCGCCTCAAGCCCGCGCAAACAGATGGCGGGGGCCGGCGTGCTGTATTGCTGCGCATGCCGAAACGCGAACAAAACCGCCTGATCGCCATGGCTCGATACATACTCGTTCGCGGTCACGTCGTTGGCCCGCGGAGATAACAGCCGGTAGAGATCTCCGGTCTGCACGGTTCCGCGGATGCGCTTGTAGAGGGCGATCATCTTCGCCGCCAGATCGAAATTCTCTTGTGTCCACTTGTTCAGGTTGGCGCCGACGCCCAAAGCGCCTTGCATTGCGACCAGGAACCGGTATTCGAGCGGCGTGCTGCGGCGATTCATGTTCGGTACGTCGGTTACCCAAGCCGACATGAAGCGCGCCGCGTAGGCTTGCGAGAAGCCCTCCTGAATCTTCAAGCGGTCGAATGCCTCCGTGTTGTCGGAGGTCCAGAACTCGTCCACATATTTCAAGACTCCCAGGTCGACGCGGCCGCCGCCGCCGGAGCACGATTCGATTTCGAGCCCCGGATACTTTTCTCGCAAGCGACGGAGGATGTCGTAATAGTTCCAGACGTATTTGACCCACAATTCTTTCTGTTCCGCGGGCGCCGCCTCGGGCCAGCCCGGTTCTGAAAAGATGCGGTTCATGTCCCATTTGAAGTACTTGATATGGTAGCTGCTTGCCAAGTTGTCGAGGGCGCCGAAGATATAATCGCGCACGTCGTCGCGCGCCAAATTGAGCACAAGCTGGTTGCGGAGCTCACTGCGCGGCCGTCCGGGGAAGTTCATCACCCAATCCGGATGGGCGCGATAGAGGTCGCTGTCGGGATTCACCATCTCGGGTTCGACCCACAAGCCGAAGTCCATCCCGAGGCGATTCACGTAGTCGACCAGGTTATTCAGCCCACGCGGGAATTTTTGCGGATTCACCACCCAATCGCCCAATCCGGCGTGGTCGTTGTTCCGCTTGCCGAACCACCCATCGTCCACGACGAACAGTTCCACGCCCAACTGCGCCGCCTTCGAGGCCAATTCTTTCTGCCCTTCGCCGGTCACGTTGAATTCCGTGGCTTCCCAGGAGTTGTACAGCACCGGCCTGAGCCGCGCATTTACTCCGTGCGGCGCAATTTCGGCACGCTCGAGATGGGCCATCAATCGCGACGCCTCGCCGAATCCGTTTTGCGCAAAGCCGCCGTAGAAGACTGGCGTTTCGAGCGACTCGCCCGGCTTCAATAGGTAGGCGAAATCGAAGGTATTAAACCCGCCGGTCACGCGCACCTGTTTGTAGGGCGTCTGCTCGACGCTGAAGCGCCAGTTTCCACTCCAGGCCAGCGCGCCGAACCAGACGCGCCCATGCACCTCGTCCGCATCGCCTTTATCGATGGCGAACCAGGGATTCAAATTGTGCCCCGACTCGCCCAGACGGCTCTCGAGCACCTTGGTACCTTCTTGAATCGGCTCGCGATTCAGTTGCGTCTCGGCCGCCCAGCGCCCGCTCAGGTAGGAGAGGCGATATCCATCGCCATGCGGAACATACCAAGTTGCAGACTGCGCACTCTCTAACGTAATTGCCTGTGGGGTGTTGTTCCGGATGGTTGCCCAACGCGCGATGATGCCGGTATTGGGATCGGCGCGGTAATGCAGCACGGCCTCAATGTCGTCGCGAATATCTTTGGTCGTGATATCGAGATCGTCTCCACGCACCTGGTGCGAGGCATAGTGCAACACCAGGTCCCGATCCCCATCTGCGCGCGTGATCTTCAGGGCCGGCTCGTAAAAGCGCGGACCACCCCAACCCGGGAACTCTTCGTCCTCGTACATCTGGTGCGGATCGAAGGAGGAGATTTCCTGCTTTTCAACCGCGGCCGGCACATCGTCGAGCCGCCACAACGGGCCGCCCCAATAGAGATGCTGGAGCTCGCCCTGTCCATCGACTCCCATGGCGTAGGAGCTGTGCGCGGTGGTGATGAGCCAAAGCTTGCGAGCTTCCGAATACCGAACGGTCTGAGCGACGGCAATGGTGGAGATGAGAAGCAATGCGGCGACTCGATGCATGGATTCGATTGTAAAGCGCACAGGGCGTGATGCGGGATGATCTAATGATCCTTCATGAAGTGCCCTTTGGCTTTGCTCATGTGTGTCCCTCTTCTGCAGGCACAGAACCCAGGTCAAAATCCGAACTGGTTCCCCAAGCCCGACATGCTCACGGTCGGCGTTTACTACTATCCCGAGGCATGGCCCGAATCGCAATGGGCGCGCGACATGTCGAATATTCGCAAGCTCCACATGGAGTTTGTGCACATGGGCGAATTCGCGTGGTACTTCATGGAGCCGGAAGAGGGGAAGTATCAATTCGATTGGCTTGAAAAGAACATCGCTCTTGCCGCGCAAAACGGATTGAAAGTCGTCCTCTGCACGCCGAGTGCAACACCGCCCATCTGGCTCACGCGCGCGCATCCCGAGATCCTGATGGTGAATGCGGAAGGGCGCACGATGGACCACGGCAGCCGCGAGCACGCCGACTGGAGCTCGCCGCTGTATCGCGAGTACGTCAGCAAGATCGATAGCGAGCTGGCGAAACGCTTCGGCAAAGACCCGCGCGTGTGGGGCTGGCAAATCGACAACGAATTAAGCCATTACGGCCAGCGGTTCTCGTATTCGCAGGCCGCGACGATCAAGTTTCGCGATTGGTTGAAGGAAAAATACGGCACGATCGACAAGCTGAATGCGGCCTGGGGCGGCGCATTCTGGTCGACCATGTACCAGAATTTCGGGCAGATCGATATTCCGAACGAGAAGACGCTAGTGGCCGATCCGAGCCCGCACGAGGTGCTCGATTTTCGCCGCTGGTTCGCGCACGAAGCCGCCGATTATCTCAACATGCAGGCGACCGCGCTACGGCAATATTCGAAGGACCAATGGATTACGACGAACTTCATGAGCATGCATGGAGACGTTGATCCGGTGATGTCGAGCAAGACGCTTGACGTCTTTTCCTGGACCCATTATCCGGTGCACGGCGAGATGAACGAAGGCCCGCTGGGATTCCGATTGGGCAGCGCGGAAGAGATGTCGTTCATGCATGACTTCATGCGGTCGTTCACCGGCCTGTCGGGTCCCATGGAGTTGCAGCCCGGGCAAGTCAACTGGGGCGACGTGAACCCGTGGCCGTTGCCGGGCGCTATTCACATGTGGATTTTGCGGGCGTTTGGAGCGGGCGCCCGACTGGTCTGCACGTATCGGTATCGCCAGCCGCTCTACGGCTCGGAGCTGTATCACAAAGGCCTTGCTGAAACGGATGGCGTGACGCCTTCGCCCGGCGGCCGCGAATATTCGCAAGCCATGCAGGACATTATCGAGCTTCGCAAGCACTACACTGCCGGCGCGCGCGAGCCGGCATCTTACGCGGCACGCCGGACCGCGTTCCTGATCAGCTTCGATAATCGCTGGGACATTGAAAATCATCCGCAGACTAAGCGTTGGGACACGGTTGCGCACTGGTTCCGCTACTACCGCGCGCTGAAGAGCATGATGGCGCCGGTGGATGTGATCACGGCGGATCGCGATTTCAGCAAGTATCCGTTTGTTGTCGCGCCCGCCTATCAGCTTGTGGATGACGATCTCATTCGCCGCTTCACGGAGTACGTACAGAACGGCGGCCATCTGATCTTGACCTGCCGCACGGGGCAAAAGGACATGCGCGGACATCTGTGGGAAGCGCTGTGGGCCGCGCCGATTTATCCTCTGATCGGGGCGCGCATTCCGTTCTATGATTTACTGCCGGTTGGCGTGAACGGCCACGTCACAGCGAACGGCAAACAATACGCCTGGGGTTCCTGGGGCGACGTCTTGGAGCCCGATGCCGGGACCGAAGTCCTGGCGCAATACGCAGACCAGTTTTATAGTGGACGCGGCGCCGCCGTTCATCGCAAGCTGGGCAAGGGAACGGTGACCTACATCGGCGTCGATACGGAGGACGGCGAGTTCGAGCGCGCGCTGCTGCACCGCGTGTACGCATCCGCCGGCGCGGCACCGGCGAATCTCGATCCCAATTTTCTTGTCGATTGGCGCGACGGTTTTTGGGTTGCGACGAATTTCGCGAGCTACCCGGAGCAGATTCCGGCAGCGGCAAGCGTACAGATTCTGGTCGGAGAGCGCACCGTGCCGCCCGGCGGGGCGACGGTGTGGATGGAGGCCGCTCGTTAACCGCGCACAACGGGCACCCCTCGCCCTGTGCGCTCTAATGGGGCTCGGTGATGGTGAGGATGCGATCGCAGTCTTGGTCTTCTAAGACTTGCTTCGCGCCGCTTGGCCATGCGATCTCGATGCGATCAATCCTGGCTGCCGATGCGAGACCGAAGTGCAGCCGCAGATCGTTCTGCGAGAGATAGCTGCCGCCGCTCCGCACTTCGCCATACTGCGCGTGGCCGGCCGCAACAAGCTTGACACGCGCTCCGATGGCGCTGCGGTTTGAGCGCGTGCCGGCCAGCTTCAGCATGACCCAGTGCCCCGGCGGCTTCAGCGCCTGTTTCAGCAGCGAGGGCGCTTCGTTTTGATTGTTGATCGCGATCTCGATTGCTCCGTCGTTATCGAAATCGCCGAAGGCGGCGCCGCGCGAGGAATGCTTTTCCAGCAGCGCGGGCCCCGCGCTTTGGGAAATGTCTCGGAAGCGTCCGTTCCCGAGGTTCTCGTAAAGGATTGCCCGGTCTCTGTAGTGAATATCGATATGCAGGCTTTCGACTTCCGGAAACACGTGGCCGTTGACCAGCAGGAGATCCTTCCACCCATCGTTGTTGAAGTCAAAAAAGCCGGTTCCCCAACCCACGTATCGAGTATTCTGCCCGAGACCGGCATCGAGAGTCACATCATCGAAGCTGCCGCCGCCCCGATTGCGATAGAGGGTCTCGAATTCGTCGGAAAAGTTGGTTCGGAAGATGCTGAGATGCCCGTCGCCGGCATAATCGGCGGCGTCCACGCCCATGCCGGACATCGCCTTGCCGTTCTGATCGAACGCTACCCCGCGGATCACGCCTTCTTCTTCGAATTTTCCGCGCCCTTTATTGATGTAGAGCAGCGATGGCGTCTGGTCGCATGCCACGTAGATGTCGGTCAAGCCATCGTCGTTAAAATCGCCCGTCAATACGCTCAGGGAATAGTGGCCTTGCGGGGCAGCGATGCCGGACTGCGCGGAGACGTCGGAAAAAGTTCCGTCGCCGTTGTTGCGATACAAGATATTGCGGTCGAACGGCAGGCCGCGCGGCCCGCAGTTGACTGCGATGCCCCGATAAAAGCAGTACGGATTCGCGCCGGGCTTCGGTGTGGCCGCGGGATCGAACTTTAAGTAATTCGAGACAAACAAATCCAAGTGTCCGTCGTTATCGACATCCACAAAGGCGCAGCCGGTGTTGTAGCGAATGCGATCCTGGGTCAGGTGCGCAGCCGCCGTGACATCTTCGAACCGCTTGCCCTGAACGTTCCGATAAAGATGGTTTTGTCCCCAATAGGTGACGAACAGATCCGTAAATCCATCGTTGTCGTAATCGCCCGCGCAGACGCCTTGCGCCCAACCGGACGACCGTAAGCCAAGCTCGTCGGTCGCGTCGCGAAACCTGCCGTTGCCTTCGTTGTGATACATGCGGTTGGTTCCGCCAAGGCCCGAAAGCACGAACAGATCGAGCAAGCCATCGTTGTCGTAATCGATGAACGCAAGGCCGCTGCCCGTGGTTTCGATAATGTATTGCTTCGAAACGGTCCCGCCGTTCGGGAAAACGTCCGCCAGTCCAGCCTGCTTCGCAATATTTCGGAAGTCGACCGTATAGAGCGCGGCGAGCAACAGAATGCGTAGGAGACTCACTGCTCCGGCTGCTTCTCGCCGAGCTTTTTCAGAAACTCGGAGAACTCTCCTTCGGGCGGTTTCTGCAATTTGTCGAGAGTTGCTTTCTCCGCCTTCGCTTGCTCCAGGTCGCCCGAATCGCGATAGGCGGTCAATAAGGCGTAGTGCGCGGTCTCGTTCGCGGGTTGAAGGGAAATTGCGCGGGAAAGCAGAGAGATTGCGCGGTGGTAATCTCGCTCCTGCGAACAAAGCTTGCCGAGCGCGATCAGCGCCTGAACGAAACGGGGGGACAACGCGAGGGCGCGCTCGAAATGCGATTTTGCTTCAGCCGAGTTGCCTCGCACTTGCGCAATCTGGCCGAGCTGAAACTCGCATGCGCCGTCTTCCGGACTGAGCGCCAGCTCCGACTTGAATTCATTCGCGGCTCGATCGAGCGCGGCTGGATCATGACTTTGTAACAGCAGCGCCCGCCCGAGACGGTAATGCAGCTCGGGCGCATTCGGATTCGTTTCGATCGCTTTGCGGTATTCGGCGATGGCATCGGAGTAGCGGTTCTGTGTTTCGAAGATTTCAGCCGAGAGCTCATGCACGCGATAGGAGGACGGAGTGCGCTGGAACATCGCGAAGGTCGCGTCGTTGAAGGCCTTCATGTGGAGCTTGGCAGCGGTGTAGAGCACGTCGGGGTCGTTGGGGAATTGTTGTTCCAGGCGCGTCATCCGGGCGAACGTATTCGCGGCGCCGCATTTCACCGCGGCCAAACCAGTCAGGCGCGCGAGCGTCGGGTCCGGATAGCTTGCGGTCAGCCCTGGAAGAGCGCTCTTGCAATCGCCCAGCGCGGCTTCCGTCAAGGCCAGAAAGGCCCGATCCCGCGCGCTTGTCGCGTTTTTCAATTTCGGCAGCGCTTCGGAATATCGGCCTTCTTTAAACGCGATGATGCCCTCGTCGTTGGCCCGCAATACCGCGGCTATGAGCAGCGCAACTTTAATGACCCGCATCGTCCAACATCAATTCGGCGTTTCCGAAGCGGTGATGCAGCTTGCCTTCGTAATAGCGGAAGCCGATCAGCGGCGGCGGGCCGGGCGCAATCATCGGCGTGGGGGCGACACGCTGGTCGGGGCTCTCGGCCAGATCGGCGCAGCGGCCTGAATCGGCAATCTCCGTAACGAGAGATTGGGGCGCTGCCAGCAGCGCGCAGAGCATCAATACGGTTTTCATTGCCGCGCACTCAAATCCTGGAGCGCACGCCGTGCGATCATGCTGTCCGGCTTGCGATCGAGCAGCCGCTGCATTGCCGCGCGCGCTTTCTCGTTCTGTCCCAGCTTGATATAAGTTCGTCCCAGATTCAGATAGAGTATATCTTCATCCGGGGCAACGCGGGTGCCATACTCGAACGCCGCAATGGCGTCGTTGAGCTGGCCCAATTGAATGAATACCGCGCCCAGGTCATTGATGGCGTCTGCATAAGCGGGCCGCGACTTGATCGCTTGTTCCAGTAGCGCACGCGCCTGGTCGTAACGGCCGCGCCTGGCTAAGAGCGCCCCCAGCCCGTAGGACGCTTCGGGCGATTGAGCATCGAATTGCAACGCCTGGCGGAAGTAGTTTTCGGCGGCATCGTTTCGTCCGGCGCGCCAATGAATCTGGCCGACGAGCACGAGGACGCGAGCGTTATCGGGCGCGCGCGCCAGCACCTTTTCAAGGTACGGGAGCGCCTGGTCCGGATAGCCCGCCCACAGATAGGCGCCGCCAAATTTGAAAAAGTCACGATGCGGCCGAATCACATACTGGCCAGTAAACGGCAACGCGCTTCCCGCGCTCGCGAGGTCGGCTTTCACCTGCTGCTCTGAGGGCGGCTGGGCATAGATCTTGATCGCGTGGCCCGATTCGTTCAACAGCAATGCGAGCGGCACGCTGAGAGAAGTGCGCCAATCGAAAAGATAGCGGCGGAAGATCTCCCACTGCGGCGCGGCGTCTTTAATCAGGAACAAGCCTGGCCCGCGCTGCGGCGACGGCAACGGCACCGGTTCCATAAACCAGGTGTCCTGGAGTCGAAGCTGGTTGTCGCCCTCTATTGCCGACGCTGGAAGTTGCCGATGTATTTGGAAAGGCGTAGTGCGGAGTTCGGGCGAGGATTCAACGATTGAATAGGTGCTGCCGCATTGGAGGTGGTTGAACTCCTGAACGGTTCCGGAGGGCCAGGCGATGCGAACGCGTTTGGCTGATTTCTCGGAGCCGAGCCCGAAGAGCACGCGCTTGCTGTGCTGCGACAGAAAACCCGAACCCGCCTCGAGCCATTTCGTTTGGCCATCCACTTCGATGCGGGCGCCGATGGCATCGCGGTTCGACTTCGTTCCGCGCAAATCGAATGCGATGGATTGATTCGCTCCCGCGCAGTTGTTCTGGAGCACGCGAAGTTGCGGACCCAGGCGGCTCTTAAGAATCACGTCGGGGCGTCCATCGCCGTCGAAGTCAGCGATGGCGAAGGCACGGCTGTCGTCCGCATAATCCAGCCCGCTCACGCCCGAAAAGTCGAAGTAGCGGTCTCCCCGCTGCACGTGAAACACGTTGGGCTCATGTCCATTCCAGCTATACTCTTCGCGCATGAACTGATTGATGGCGTTCCAACCGTTCTCATAAGCCGCCGAATGCGCCGCCGTCACCGGCGAGCGCGCCACCACCTGCCGCCAGAAGAAGCTGCCCAGGTCGGTTGTCGAGGAATTCGTCAGCATGCCGCAGGTGACGAAGATTTCGGCGCGGCCGTCGTTATCGAGATCGTGTCCGCCGGAGGACCAGGCCCAGCGCCCGAACTCGACGTGCTGCTGAAGCGTGGTGTCCTCGAACGTACCGTCGCCGCGATTGCGGAACAGCGTGTTGCCCATGGTGTGCCGCCGATAGGCATCGCGCGCTTCGCCTTGCGCGGGGACGAAGTTTTTGCTTTGGATCACGCGCTGGCCGGCGCCGGTCCACATATTCGCCACATACAGGTCGGGCCTGCCGTCGCGGTCGTAATCGAACCAGCAGGCGCTCATGCCGGGGCCGATGTCCTCGAGGCCGGCGCGCGCCGCGAGGTCTGTGAACTTGCCGTGATCGTTGACGTAAAGATTCTTGCGGCCGAAATCGTTGGCGACGTACAGGTCCGGCCAGCCGTCGCCGTTGAAGTCGCACCAGGCGGGAGCGAAGCTGAAGCGGTCGTTGTTCTCGTTGAGGCCGGTTTCGGCGGTGCAGTCGTCGAGGAATCCCGTGCCGTCCGGGTTCAGGCGATTGCGGAACAGAAAATTCGGCGGGCCGTTCCGAGCGTCATGATAGGGCGATGCATAGGTGTACTGCGCTTCGCTGAGGAAGTAGACATAGCAGCACAGATAGAGGTCCAGCTTGCCGTCGCGATCGAAATCGGCGGCGGCCATGCCGGTGAAAGCGCCGGCGGGATTGGTGGCAAAGCGAAACGCATCCGAGCGCAACCGGAAGCGGCTGCCCTCATTCAGCAGCAGCACGGGCCCGCCGCTGCGCAGCACCACAAGATCTTGCCGGCCGATGTTCCGCAGGTCGAGGAACAAGGCCGAAGACGTATCGTCGAGCAGGCCCGCGCTCCACGTATCGGTGATATCGGCCGCCGATCCGTCGGCTTGTAGCTTGAAGAGCCGGTTCGGCAGACCGCCTGGTTGGCAGACGTAGATCTCATCTGTGCCGTCGTTATCGATGTCGCCAACCGCGATGCCGTTGCTCCCATAGATATCTATGCCAGAGGCGGGGTCGAGCCGCGCGCGCCAGTATGGCACGCCCTTGAGAAGCTGTTGGTGGAACGACGGGACGTTCGCGAAAACAGCCGCGGACACATCGCGGAAGTATGGCTCGTCCGCGGTTGCGATGTGTTCTTCGAGCGACGTGAGAGACACCGCCTTGCCGTCGCGCCAGTTCAGCTCCCAATGTCCGGTGCGATGGTACAGTTTGCCCTGGTGTGTTCCCGCTACCTCAAAACGGACCACGTTATCGGGCAAGGGATAGAAGCGCGCGCGGCGGATGGAGCCGAGCGAGGCGACAAATTGACGCCATGCAGTTACGACTTGCGGGTCCGTCGCGGGAAGGTCACCGGCATAGAGCGCGTGCTCCAGGGCGGCACGGAGTTCGAAGGCTGTCTTCTCTTCGGGGAATTCGTCGTAGCCGGGCTGAATGTATTTCTCGAGGGCGAGATAAGGAGCCCGAAGAGGCGGGGATTCTTCGGCGGCCGGCGCAGGGCGCACGGTTGCAAGCGCGGCGGTCGCAGCCAGAAATTCGCGTCGCGTCACTTCGCTTTCTCGACGATTTTGAAAGTTTGATCCGCGTTGACCGGGCCGGTGGTCTGAACAATGCCGCTGGGCCAGCGGATTTCGATCTGATCCGCGCGCGTGCAGGCGCCCAGGCCGAAGTGCAACGTAAACGAGTTCTGTGAGTAATAACTGCCGCCGCTCATGACTTCGTCGATCCTCTTTCGGCCGGCAACCGTTACGATCGCTCTTGCCCCGATGGCGCTGCGATTCGATTTCGTGCCGGTTAGCGACAAGTTCAAGTAATGGCCGTGCGGGCCGTCGTTCTTGAGCAAGCTCGGCGTCGAGTTCATGTTCACGAGCACGATCTCCTGGCGGCCATCGCCGTCCAGATCGCCCACGGCAAGGCCACGCGCCGGGCGGGGCGTCTCGAAAGCGGGTCCGGCCTGTCCGGTTACGTCCTGAAACTTGCCGTTGCCCAGGTTTCGATACAGCACCGTCGGCTGCAGATAGGTGTCGCCAAGCTGCTTGCCTTCCACTTCGGGATACACATGGCCGTTGGCTATGACCAGGTCGCGCCAGCCGTCGTCATCCACATCCACGAAGGCGACACCCCAGCCGAGTAACTGGCGCGAGGCGAGGCCGGCCTCGCGCGACACATCGGTGAAGAACTTTCCGTCGTCATTGTGATAGAGGGAGGTCAGGTCGCCTGAAAAGTTGGTCTTGGCAATGTCGAGCAGCCCGTCGCCATCGTAGTCGGCAACCGCGATGCCCATGCCGGCCTGCAGTTCGCCATCGAAGTTCAGCGCCACGCCGGCTTCGACGCCGCGCTCTTCGAAGGTTCCGTCATGGCGATTGTGAAAAAGAAGGCTGCGCGTCATGTCGCAGGCGACATAGATATCGGGCCAGCCATCGTTGTCGAAATCCGCGGAGACGACTCCCAGGCCGTAGCGGCCACCGGGTTTCAGAATGCCGGCTGCTTCCGAGACATCGGTAAACGTACCGTCGCGATTGTTGTGATACAGGATGTTGTGGCCGAGGGGCAGCCCGCGCGGGCCGCACATGACCGGAATGTTCTTCCAGAGGCAAAATTCGCCGTTGCCGGGATGCGGCGTCTTTGCCAGATCCAAGTCGACATAGTTCGCGACGAACAAATCGAGATAGCCGTCGCGGTCGTAATCGACAAAGGAACAGCCCGAGCCATAGCGGATGCCGGTCACGGGCAGATGGGCCTTTTCGGTCACGTCTTCGAAGGTTCCGTCGCCGCGGTTGCGGTAGAGGATGTTATGGCCGTAATAGGTGACCAGCAGATCTGGCCAGCCGTCGTTGTCGTAGTCGCCGACGCAGACGCCTTGCGCCCAGCCGGCTTGTTTGAACCCGGCCTGGACGGCGACATTTTCGAAATGCCCGTTGCCTTCGTTGCGATAGAGCTGCGGGAGATCTTTGCCCGATGCCGCCGATGCGTTCAGGCGGGTACCGTTGGCTATAAATATGTCGTTGCGCCCGTCGCCATCGTAATCGAAAATAGCCACGCCATTGCCTGTGGTTTCAAGGATATAGTCTTTTCGATCGAGGCCGCCGTAAACGTTCGTGGCGGTGAGGCCGGAGGAGATGGCGATGTCGTGGAAGTCCGCTTTGAAGATGGGGGCCAGGGCCGCTGCCAAAGCCGTCATGGCAAAGCCAGCCAAGGCCGCGTGGCACTTCATGGATGGGCCATTATAGCGTGGGTGTGGCGAGGGGCTGGAACCGGGCCGGGGCGGGTGGCGGCTGTGTAAAGGAGTAGCGTGAAAGGCCGGAAGAAATTTATTGGTTCTCGACGAACGTAGCGCGAAGCTTTAAAATCTCTTCACGGCCCTGAACGTCGCCAGGAGGGACTGGCGGCATCTGGGTGGGCGGCACGATCACTTGCCCATTGATGGCTTCGTGAAGGATCAGATTCGCTTGGAGCCGATATACCAGCAACTTTATCGCGGACCAGGGTAGCGTCAGTGCGGTATGTTGCTCACTGATTTCTTCGTCGCCTATGAGAGCTGTTTGACCAAACAGGATCTTGAGATCGAAAACGGTATTTTCAAATTTGAAGTTATTTACGTAGCGGGCCGTGAAGTTCTCGGTTCGTCGTTGGGGTATGACCTTTGGTTTTGCAGCCGCTTCGGCCTCGGCACTTGGAACGTGTTCTGGGCGCTGTTTTTTTGCCATTCTAGATCGCTCTGGACTCTTCTATGACTGACGTGCTGTTAGCTCCAGCAATAACGAATGCGAGCGGAATCGCTGGTGTGAGATTCGGTTGTATGGCGCTCGGCTTAACGGCATCTCCATAAGCGGCGGCATTGAGACTTCCCGATGCAACTGGCTTGTAGAGCGAGCCGACGGTGTGACTAATGACCTCCATTGTTGCGGTAAACGCCAAATTTGTCGCCGCCTTTGCGGCTTCGACGTATCGTGCAGCGGTCGTGGGGTCCTTTAGCTGTGTGGCCGCATCTACCGTCGATAGGGCTTCTGTTGGCTCAGGGACGTCCAAGATAGACGTCTTTTCAGGGGTTACTGACGGTGAGGAGGCGCTGGGCTGCTGCAGTTGCTTCACCCACATCGCGGAGAGCGATAAGTAAGGCGTCGATGGAATCGTTATAGGCCGCCGACAGGTACCTCGCAGCGTATTCAACGTCCTTCAAATCCTCGAGGAGGTCTGCTTTGTAATCGTTCATTTCCTTTCCTCCTATCTTTATCTTCTTAGACGCGCTTAGCTACTTGCGCTGCGGCTGCGAACTTTCCCACGAGTGCGCCGCTTGTAATCGGACCAGTAACCCCGAGCCAATTCTATGTCGGCCTGTTGTGTCGATTTGTCTCCTCCAAACAGTAAAACTATTCTTTGCCCGTCCACCCCGTAGTACACGCGAAAACCGGGGCCGAAATCGATTCTGCTCTCAAATGCTCCTTCGCCTATCGGTTTTGAATCGCTAAAATTTGCCCAAGGCCGTCATGGCAAAGCCAGCGAAGGCCACGTGGCACTTCATGGATGGGCCATTATAGCGTGGGTGTGGCGAGGGGCTGGAACCGGGCCGGGGCGGGTGGCGGCTGTGTAAACGTATATAACCAAAGTACTAAAAAAGGCTTGAAGTAAACGTTTACGTGTGATACGTTCTATCCCAAGTTCAGCGGTCGATTCAGCTCAGCGTTGGAGGGGAATCTATGTTACGCTTCCGTAACTGTGTTTGGGTGGGTGTCTCGATACTGGTTTTTGGCGCGCTTGCCCTGGCGCAGCGCGACCTCGGAACCATCACCGGAACCATTGTCGACATGCAAGGCGCGGCGGTCGCCAATGCGAAAGTCACCATCACCAATGACGCCACGGGCGTGGCCTCCGACACCGTAACGACCGACACGGGGTCTTTCACGCGGCCGGCCCTGAATCCCGGCACGTACACGGTGACGGTAGAGGCGCCCGGGTTTCAAAAAGCGCAGCAAAAGAACATCCTTGTGAGTCCCAACGAACCGGTGGCGGTGAACGTGACGCTTCAGGTGGGCAACGTCAACCAAACTGTTGAGGTGACGGCAGCCGCTCCCCTGCTGCAGACCGAGTCGCCAGTCATCGGCGAGACGCTGAACACGCGGCAAATCACGGATCTTCCCCTGGGTGGGCAGCGCACGTTCACCTTCCTGGCGGTTTTAACTCCCGGCGTGCAGCCGGCCGAACCCGGCGCTCGTGACGCGCTGGGCGGCGGCTTCGCTGCGAACGGGGTTCGTTCGACCGGGGAGAACAACTTCCTGCTGAATGGCGTAGACAACAACGTCAACGTGATCGACTTCATCAACCAGACTGCGTTTATCATTGGCCCGGCGCCCGAGGCGATCGGCGATATGCAGATCATCAGCAATGGCGCAGACGCACAGTATGGCCGCGCAGCGGGCGGCATCCTGGAGATCAGTCTTAAGAGCGGCACGAACCAACTGCATGGCACGCTTTGGGAGATTTTGTCGAATACGGATTTCGACGCCAACAAGTGGGAGAACAACAGAGCCAGCCTGCCGCGCAATAAGTTCAACCAGAATCAGTTCGGCGGAGCTGCCGGCGGCCCGATCATCAAGAACAAACTGTTTATTTTTGGCGACTACCAGGGGACGCGCATCCGGACAGCGGGCGGCTCGGTTCAAAACCTCGGGTTCGGCCCGACGTTCGCCATACCCACACCGGCGGAGAGAAGCGGCGATTTCTCGGGTCTGGCCAACACCCTGTATGATCCAACGACCACGACGTGCGTCAGTGGCTGTGTTCCGGGGACCTTGAATGCCGCCTCGGGGCAAAGGGCAACGTATGCGCGCTCGCCTTATCCGAATAACCGGATTCCGGTCTCGGAAATGGATCCCGTGGCAATGAAGCTGGCTGCGCTCTATCCGAATCCGAATACGGCCTTAGCCAACTGCAGCGGGGCGGCCGCCGGCGCAGGCTGTTATGCGGTGGCGACTCCGGGAGCATTGAATACCGACCAAGGCGATGGCCGGGTCGATTGGCATTACAACGACGCGAACAGCATTTTCGGCACGATCAGTTGGGCGAACACGTCCAAGGTCAGCGTGCCACCGTTTCCGGGGGCGTTGGACGGCGGCAATTTCAACGGTTCGAGCGAGCAGGATCTCGGCCGCAACGCGATGTTGAGCTGGACGCATACGTTCTCGCCCACGATGGTGAACGAAGCGCGCGTAGGGTTCAGCCGTCTGGTCACGGCGCGCACCCAGGCTAACGCCAACACGGACGTATATAAGGAACTCGGGATCGGCGGCTACGATCCGACTACGACGCTCAATGGCGGCGCGCCGCAGATCGACCTGGGCCGTTACAGCCAGATCGGCGCTAACGACTGGCTTCCGACCAAGGAGTACAACAACGAATGGGACATGATTGAGAACCTCTCGATCGTGCATGGGAACCATCAGTTCAAAATGGGCGGCGAATTCCGCGCGCTGCATTTCCCGTTCTTCCAAGTACCTTATCCACACGGAGAACTCAGCTTCGGACAAGCAGAGACAGGAGCGCAAGCCGCAACCGGCAACGCCAACGCACTGGCGCCGAACACGGGAGACGAATTCGCTTCGTTCCTTTTAGGATCGGTCGATACCACAGCGCAGATTTCCACAACGAACTTCATCTCATCCACCAAGCAGGCATATGCGACCTACTTCATGGATAACTGGAAGGTCACGCCGAAGCTGACGTTGAACCTCGGGGCGCGTTATGAGTTGTTCTCGCCGATTGGAGAACAGTTCGGGCGGCAATCGAACTTCGATTTCGCCAATCTGACCCTGTATATCCCCAGCGGGCCGAACCAAAATGCTCCTCTGCCTCCGAACTTCAACTCACCTGCGACGATTAACGGCGTAACCTTCGGGCCTCTTTTCACCACGCCCATCAACGTCAGCCGTGGGCAGGTCAACAGTTACCTGATTCCTTGGGACAAGACCGATATCGGGCCGAGGCTGGGCTTCGCTTACAACATCGAGCCGAAGACCGTGATCCGCGGATTCTTCGGCATCTTCTACGGCGGCGAAGAGAACCAGGGGGGGAACCCGAATCGCGGCGAATCGGCGCCCTTCAACGAGTCGCCGTCTTTGGCGCGTCCAGGAACGGTGAGCATCTTCCAACCGGATCCCTTGATGGCAAACGGCGCATACACGGGCGCGCTCAGCGTCGGTTTTCCGCCCAATGTGTTCAACGGGTATCCCGTTACCTCGCTCCAGTTCCGCGAAGTCTATCCGGACTTCCTGAATCCGATGGTGCAAGAGTGGAACTTCGCGGTTCAGCACGAACTGCCTGGGCAGATGGCCTTGGAGGTCGGCTATGAAGGCAACCACCAGGCGCGTCAGTTGTACCAGCCCGATCCCAATGCCTGCCCGACGGTGGTGAATACCGGTTCGCTGAACTGCACCGCGCTGCGGCCCTTTCCAGATATCGGCTCGGTAAGCGGAACGGCTACCTTCGGAATCGGCAATTATGAGGCGATGACGGCATCGCTGACCAAGCGGCTCTCGAGCGGATTGCAGGGCCAGGTGTCGTATACCTACGGGCATGCCTTATCCGACACGGGGACCACGCTTTCCGGATCGCCCGGATTTTTCGAAGAGGATGGAACGAAGATCGGCACGTCCTACGCCAGCGCGCCGTGGGACATCCGTCACGCGATTGTGGGGTCTTTCAACTATGAGGTTCCCTTCGGCCGCGGCAAGCAGTATGGCGCGAATTTGAACAAAGTGGTTCAAACTTTGGCCGGCAACTGGCAGCTCAACGGAATTCTGACCCTGCGCACCGGGCAGCCTTTCACCTTGAATTCCGGCGGCGGCGCATGCGCGGATGTGATCAGCGAGAGTGGGGGTTGTGCACCGACACTGATCGGGGGGGCGACTAATCCGAACCAGGCTCCTCCAGGAGGGCGTTCTCCGAACGAGTGGTTCAACACGGCCAACTTTGTGCCGATTTCGCAGCTCACGCTCGGCGAACTGGAGACCCAGGGCAATACGGGATTGAACAGCAACGTCGGACCGCCGCAGCGGACGCTTGATTTCTCTGTCTTTAAGGATTTCGATTTCACCGAAAGATGGAAGCTCGAATTCCGCGCGGAGGGAACGAACGTCGCGAATACGCCGCAGTACAGCGTCAGTTGCGTGTCGCTGAACCAAAACAACAGCAACTTCGGCCAAATCACTTGTACGCAAGCGGGAAGCGAACGGCACATCGACTTCCAGTTGCGCCTGCAGTTCTAAGCTTGATGTAGTTGGTTGCAGCGCTAATTCTTGTAACTCTGCTTGCGGCGGGTTCCACTCCGCCGCAAAGCCTCCTCAAACGCGGATTGCTCGCTCTAGAGCAAGGAAAGCTCGCCGAAGCTCGCGCCGATCTGGAGCAAGCTTCGCAAGCGGATCCCAAGGACGCCTACGTGTGGGCTGCGCTCGCCCAAACCTATCTGAGGGCAAACGAGCCGAAACTGGCTTCGGCAGCGGCCGAAACGGCCGAGAAGATCGGCGGCGCTGACCCGGTTGTGAGTCACGCCCTGGCAATGTATTACTCGGAAGTAGGCCAGCTTGACCACGCCGCGAAACTGGATGCGCAAATCGCGTTTCAGGCGACCAAAACGCTGCTGGAACACGGCGATTTCACGCAGGCGGCGGAGGTGGCGCAGGCGGGCTTGGCCGGCCATTCGAAAGACCCGCAGTTGGTGTTGGCATTAGGCGTGGCGCGCTATGGACAGCGGCGCTTCGAGGATGCGATTGCGGAGTTCCTGAGAGTGATCGCCCTGGATCCCCAGATCGAGCAGCCGTATGTGTTTCTGGGCAAGATGCTGGATCAGGCGGGTGCGCATTTGGCCGAGATCACGAGGGCGGACGAGGCGTGGGCCGCGCACGATCCGCAAAACGCGAAGGCGCAATTGCTGCTGGCGAAGGCGCTGCTGGCGGCGAATAGCCGGGACGAGCGCGCCGAGGGATTGCTGCGCAAATCGATCGCGCTGGATGCCGAGGATTGGGAGGCGCACTACGAGCTTGGGGTGCTGCTCGCAAGCGAACGCAGGTATCCGGAGGCGGCGGCAGAGCTAGAGCGCAGCATCGAATCGAATCCGAAGCAGCCGATGCCGCATTACCATCTGGCGCGAGTGTATGACCGCTTGGGCGAGCCGGAGCGCGCGCAGGCCGAGCGGGAGTTGCATGAGCGACTGACGGCGGGTTCACAGCATTAATTTCTCGGACGCGTAGCGGAGACAGGCGGCTACGTTTTGCTCTTCGGTTTGCAATTGGCCTTCGTGCGGGAGCTGAGAGATTGCCGGAAGCCGTGACTGATGGTCGCGAACGAATCTGAGGGTGCGCGCTAGATAGAGGCCGCTGCGATCGGGGAATGTCGCCCAATATTTATCGGTGAAACAGGGAACGAGTAAGGGATCGCGAGTGATCATCTCGAGCGACATGCGCGTCCGCGGGCGGGACTGCCGGACGAGCGCGATGGCGCGCGGGAGATCGAGCCGGCCTTGCCCCAGGATCACTTCTGACAGCAGGAACCCATTGGCCGCGGGCGCAACGGCGATGTCCTTCAGATGAGTGCTGACGGCGTACGGGGCGAGCGCCTCGATGGCGTGCATGGGGTCGTCGAGCAGGGAAACGTTGTTGCCGAAATCGAGGCAGACGCCCAGGTATTCGGAGGAATGCCTGGCCAGCAGGGCGGCGAGATCGCCGGCGAGCCAGTCTTTATGATTCTCGATACCAAGCGGAATCTTGTACCGGTCGAGGATGGGTAGCGCGGCTTCGATCGATTGGTCTCGTGCAGAGACGAACTGCTGCCACTCGGCGTAGGTCGAAAAGGTCTCGTAACGCCGGGTGTCGAGACAGGCAGTGCGGATGGCGACCGCGTTCACGGCCTTGGCATCGTTGAGCGCTTGCTCGAAGGCGGCGGTGTCGCTGAGGCGCGGCCCACATTTGGGCATAGCGGCCCAGCCTTCGACATACATGCCGAGCGCTTCGGCGCGCGCGCGCAGCCTGGGAAGATCGCCATTCAGCGGCGCCTGAATGCCTGCCGCGCCGAGTGAGTGGCAGTGCTCGAGGAACTGGTAGGTGTCCTTCGGACGCCACACGCCCATATAAGAAGTGGTGGCGACACCCGTTTTGAATTTCACGCGCGAGCCCGGCTTGGGTTGAAGAAAACGATGGTGATGAAGGCGGACGCGAAGGAGCACGCCGAGAGCAGCAGCAGAGCGGGTGTCATGTTGTGCAGGCTGTCGCGAATCCTGCCAACGAGGAATGGGCTCACATAACCGGCCAGATTTCCGACCGAGTTGATCCAGGCGATGCCGGCGGAAGCGGCGGTGCCCGAGAGGAAAGCAGTAGGAAGGGACCAGAACGTCGAGTATGCACAGGCGAGCCCGGCGGTCGCAACGGTCAGAGCCAAAAACCCGAGCGTGCCTGAAATGCCCGGAACGGCCGAAACCGCAAACGCTGCCGCGCCGGCAATCCCGGTGAGCGCAATATGCCAGCGGCGTTCGCCGGTGGCATCGGAGTGGTATCCGGCAACCACCATCGCCACCGCAGCGCAGGCCCACGGGATGGCGGTGAGCAGACCGATGTGCCAAGGGTCTTTCGTCAGCGTATCTTTGACGATCTGCGGCAGCCAGAAACTGATGCCGTAGTTGCCCATTACGAAGCCGAAATAGACAGCGCACAGCAGCCAGGTTTTGGAGCTGCGAAAGGCGTCGGCCAAGGTGACATGATCGCGCGCGGAAACTTTGCGGAGGGCTTGGTCTTCGACCATGCGCAGGAGCAGAAGGTTTTTTTCGCGCGGGTGGAGCCATTTCGCCGTTTGCGGACGGTCCGCCAGAACGAACACGGTGGCGATGCCGGCGAGCAGCGAAGGCGCCGCTTCGACGAGGTACAGCCATTGCCAGCCGCGCAAGCCCCCGGTGGAAGACATTTTCGCCAGAATCCAGCCGGAGATAGGGCCGCCGATGACACCGGAAAGCGGGACGGCGGTCATGAACGCGGCGACCATCTTGGCGCGATGCTGGCTGGTGTACCAGAAGGTGAGGTACAGAATGACACCGGGAAAAAATCCGGATTCGACAACGCCGAGCAGAAAGCGGACCAGATAAAATTCCCCGGCCGTCTTGACCAGCATGGTGCAGGCCGAGACCAGGCCCCAGACAATCATGATGGGACCCAGCCAGAGTTTGGCGCCGATCTTTTGCAAGACGAGATTACAAGGGATCTCGAAGAAGAAGTACCCAATGAAGAAGAGCCCCGCGGCAGCGCCGTAGACTGCGTCGCTGATGCCGAGATCCTGCTGCATCTGGAGCTTGGCGAAGCCGACGTTCACGCGGTCGACAAAGGCAAAAATATAGCAGAGAAACAGAAAGGGGATGATGCGGCGAGTGACACGGGCGTAGGTTTTCCGCTCGAATTCGGGCGAAAAATGCGGGCCGGCCGGGGACTCGCTCATGCGAGCTCGCCTTTGCGGGCGCGATCGATCAGGTAGTCGCAGCCGCGGGCCGTGAGCGCCATCATGGTGAGGGTGGGATGCTTGTCGCCTGTCGAGACAAAGCAACCGCCGCCGAACACGAACAGGTTCGGGATGTCGTGCGTCTGGCAGAAGGAGTTCAGGACGCTGGATTTGGGATGGGATCCCATGCGCGAGGTGCCGACTTCATGGATGAGGCTGCCGGGGATGGAAATCTGTGGCGAGGCGCCGAAGGTCTCGCCACCCGCCGCGCGGAAGAGTTCGAGGGCGTGATCGACAAAGTCTTGGTAGATGGATCGGTCGTTGTCGGAGAGCGCGCAGTGGATTTTCAGCACCGGGATGCCCCACTGGTCGCGGACTTGCGGGTCAAGTTCCACAAAATTCTCCTTGCGCGCCAACATCTCACCGCCTGACATCCAGACCCGCGCATAGGACGGATAGAGACGTTTCACTTCCTTCTTATAGGTCGAGCCGAAGCCGGGGAGGTTGGGGGCGAACATCGGGAATTCGGCAGCGCCGCCAGACGCGCTCATGGAGTAGCCGCGGATGAATTTGCCGGACGCGGCGCGCGCGCCGAGGTTGGAGAAATTGGGGATATATAGGCCGCCGAGCTTGCCGTCGTCATTGCGAATGGGCGTGCCTTTGAGCGGAGGCAAGAAGCCGGTGACGGCCGCGCCGCCCACCTGGTCCATCAGATACTGGCCGAGCACGCCGCTGCTATTCGCGAGGCCTCCCTGGCGGGAATTGAGAAGCAACCGGGTGTTCTCGAGGGAGGAGCCGGCGAGAATGACGATGTGGGCGCGGATTTCGACGGGGCGCTGAGTGAACCGCTCAATGTAGCGGATACCGCGGGCGCGATTCTCGTCGTCGGTGAGCACGTGACTGGCGACCGAATCGCACAGCAGCGTGACGTTACCGGTTTTGAGCGCAGGCGGAAGCGTTACGGCGATAGAGTTGAACATCGCGCCGACGTCGCAGCCGTTGACGCAGTTGCCGCAATAATGGCAGGGCGGGCGATTGTGCCACATGCGGGTGAGCTGGGCGACGCGGCGGGGCGTGCAGGGGAGGCGGAGTTTGCCGCAGGCGGACTGGAAGATGGTCTCGGCGCAATTGAGCGGCATGGGCGGAAGAAACACGCCGTCGGGGAATTGCGGGAGACCGGCGGGCGCGGCGCTGACACCGATGAAGCTCTCCACGCGATCGTAATAGGGAGCAATGCCGGCATAAGAGATGGGCCAGTTTTCGCCATAGCCATCGCGCGAGGCAGCCTTGAATTCGAGATCGGACATGCGATCGGAGGCGCGCGACCAATGCAGGGTGCGGCCGCCCAGGATGCGCGAACGAAGCCACCGAAACGGCTTGTCCGGCGGTGTCGTGTACGGGTTCTCGCGGTCATCTATCATGATCCGGTAATTGAATTCCGTTGCACCGACGAAGTATTTGCGCAAGAAACCGGGCTGGCCGGCGCCGCGGAACGGCAGTTCGTAGGGCCAGCGATGGCGAAATTCTTTGTTGGGATCGATCTGGGAACCGGCCTCGAGCAGCGCGACTTTGAAACCGGCTTGCGCAAGCTGCATGCAGGCCCAGCCGCCACACGCTCCGGAGCCGACAATGATGGCGTCGTAACTCTGCATAGGGTCAGACTTGCCGATGTTCGGGATGATGGCAGCCCGGAAATTCAGTCAGATACGCGTTGCCCTTGTATTCCAGGACGTCGATCAGGCCGACGCGCGAGGTGTAGAACGCATGCACGGTCATTTCTTTGATGAGCTGGAAGTCGGCGTAGGCGGGATCGCTCGCCTGAGACATGCGTTCGACCAGGGCGAGCTGGGCGGCGCGGGGAAGCGAGTTGAAGCGCGCGGGATCGAGACGGCGCAGGGCAGCGCGCCAGGCAGTCTGCATTTCGGGCGAGTATTCGGCGGCGGAGAAGAGGACGAAGTCGAGAAAGGCGGCGACGTGGGCCTCGCGGGCGCCGGGGGTGTCGTCGGTGGGGATGAGGATGGCGGTGAAGGTGTCGAGCGCGGTGAACTCCGGCGGGAAGAAGAATTGAGGTTGATAGTGAGAGAAGCGGTCGGGCTCAGGCGGGGCTGCGTCTTGGGAGTGAGGCTGAGCGGCAGCCAGCCAGGAAGTGAAGAATTCAGGCGCGGCGGCGATGGCGCAAGCGATGGCCGAAGCTGCGTCGCGGCGGGTCATTGATTCGTTACTTCGCGAGCCACCCACCGTCGATCACGATGTCGGTGCCGGTGACGAAGCCGGCGGCATCGGAGCAGAGGTAACAGGCAAGCGCGCCGATCTCTTCCACTTTTCCCCAGCGGCCGGCGGGGATGCTGGCGAGAAACTGCGCGTTGGCCTCAGGATTATTCATCACGGGCAAATTCATTTCGGTGCCGAAGGGGCCGGGGCTGATGCCGTTGACGGTAATGCCCTCGGGCGCGAGCTCGAGCGCGAGAGCGCGGATGAGGCCGAGCAGCGCAGCCTTGCTGGAGGAATAGGCGCTGCGGCCCGGCAGCGAAACGTGGCTCATGATGGAGGTCATGTTCAAGATTCGGCCATAGCCGGCGCCGCGCATGTGCGGGACGAACGCCCGGCACATGAGGAAGACGCTGGTGAGGTTCGTGTCGAGCACGCTGCGCCATTCCTCGAGCGAAAAGTCGATCAGGTTCTTGCGGATGTTGATGCCGGCGTTATTGATGAGGATCTGAACGCGCCCGAGCTGGCCGGAGATGCTGGATTCGAGGCGGCGAATATCCTCCTCGCGGGTGACGTCTGCGACGAAGACTGCCGCGCTCCCACCGGCGCTTTCTACCTCTTGCGCCACACTGTGAAGCTTTTCGGCATCGCGGGAAACGAGGGCCAGGGTCGCGCCGGCCCCGGCGAGCGCCAACGCCATGGCTTTGCCAAGCCCTTTACTGGCGCCCGTGATAAGCGCCGTTTTTCCGGACAGGTTCGCCGTGTAGTCAGTGGGCGGCATTCTTGGTGGAGGTACTGTAGCCGTGAACCCACATACTACCGCGTTGCCGGTTGGGGTATGGAATTTAGCAGCACGCGCTGTTAAGATCACGGGATCGAACATAGAGGCTGTGCGCTATTGCTGGGGCGCAGAGGATCGGAACGCTTGTTCGCGGAGGCAGCTATTGCGTTCGAGCATTAAAGATGTAGCGGCGAAAGCCGGCGTGTCGATTGCGACGGTATCGCACGTGATGAACGGGACCCGGCCCATCCGGCCCCACACGCGCCAGCGGGTGCTGACGGCGGTACAAGAACTCGGATACGCCCAGAACCAGGCGGCGCGCAACCTGGCGCGGGGCAAGAGCACGTTCCTGGGCCTGATTGTTTCGGACGTACGCAACCCGTTCTTCCCCGAAATTACGGCCGCGTTCCAGGACGAAGCCTTGCTGCACGGCATGGATGCGCTGGTGCTGAATACGAATTACGACGCGGAGCGGATGCTGAATTCGGTTCGGCGGCTGGTGAGCCTGCAGGTTCCCGGGGTGGCGATTCTTACGTCGCAGATCGATCAATCGGTGATCGAGATGCTGGCCAGGCAGCGCATCGCGGCCGTATATCTGGATCTGGGGCGCGTGGATCACAGCATCAGCAACATACTGGTGGACTACGAGCATGGAATTGCAGAGGCGCTTGAATACCTGACCGGCCTGGGACACACGGAGATCGCGTACGTGGGCGGTCCACCGAGGCTGCCTTCGGCGCAACGGCGCAAGCAGGCGTTCATCGATACGGCGCGGCGGTTGGGATTGCAGCCGAGCCGAACCGTCGATTCGGATTTCACCGTGAAGGGCGCGTATGCCGCGTGTTCTGCGCTGTTGAAGCAGAGCGCGCCGAAAGCGATTGTGGCCGGGAACGATTTGACCGCGATCGGAGTTTTGCATTGCGCCTATGACGCCGGACTGCGGGTGCCTGAGAAGCTCTCAGTGGTGGGATTCGACGATATTCTGTTCGCGGAATATACGCAACCGGCGCTGACGACAGTAGCGGTGGCGCGGACGGAGATTGGGAAGGTGGCTTTCAGCGCGCTATGGGCGATGATGGCGGACCCGGAGCTGAACGGGCGCGAGTTCCGTGTGGGGACGCGGCTGGTGGTACGCCAATCGGCGCGTCCGCCGGAGCGGTAGGAGCAGTTCACAGAGCGGGATTTGCGGATAAAATAGGTAAGAGCCCGCAGTTATGAACGAGAACGGCCATACTCCTGTGACGAAAGCCGATTTGGAATCGGCATTAGAGCATCTTTTCAAGCGAGTTGTTGAATACGTAGATGGCCGGGTTCAGCAGTTGAGCGAGCACTTTGACGAACGTATCTATGACACGGAAACGAAGCTCCTGCGAGGGTTCCGGGAATTCAACGAAGCCCAAGACGTGCGGCTGCGAAAACTGGAAGCGAACCTCGGAAACCTGGATATTTCCTCGGGCCTGCTTGGCCGAACTCGAGAAGCTGGTGCATGATTTGCGGGCGCGTGTGATCCAGCTCGAGGATCGGCCGCAGTAGGTGTACTCTCGGTCAATCCAGCCGGCGAGCCAGCCGAGAATTTCGTAAACTGTGACGCGGGTTCTGCGGACACAGGGTTTGCCCGACCGTACGCCAGATACGACAGTAATACGTGAAAGTAACGGCGTAATCGTCGCGCTCAGACGAAAACTCCTCGGTGCCGATTCTAGCGCGGCTTTGGAACTTCGGCGATTTCAGCCAGGTAATTCGACGCGCACTCCAACTCGCCTGCGAATTCCGGGCTGCAGACCCCACTAAGAGGTTGGCTCGCGAACGGAGGAGTCTATGCAGCGGTTCTTTCCTTCTTTGTTGATGGCGATGTTGCTGGTGGCGGGGTTGGCGGCCCCGGTAGATGCGAGAGCTACTTCACGTACCGCCACAGCACGCACCGCTACGCCAACGGATTCACAGATTGACGCGACGATCCGCGCCAAACTGGCGAAATCGAAGATCGGCAAGGACGGTTTCCGATTCCATGTGCAGCGCGGCGTGGTCACCTGGGAAGGAAGCACGAACGTGATGCAGCACAAGGGATCCGCCACGCGTATGGCGCGCTCGGCGGGGGCGCTGCAGGTGGTCAACAATATTCACGTGAACGGCGCGGGGAAAGATATCTCGACTCTGAAAAAAGCCTCCGTCCAGCAGTAGGCAGGCGGCAGCGGGCTGGCCAGCGGCTCGCGTGATAAAGTTGAAAATATCTTCTGAATGAAAAGCAGTATTTGTTTAACCGTGTTCGCAGCCTGCGCTGCGCTAGCTTTTTCGCAGGGAACTCCCCAGTCTTCGACAGCCTCGCGGGGACAAAGCTCTTCGGCGCCCGCACAGAAGCCGGGCGGGACTGCCCCGGGCGGCCCATCGTCCGCCGGCAGCGGGTTGAAAGCCCGAGGTCCGGAAGCAGTGGCGGCGCAAGACCCCAGCCGGGTAGTCGCGATCATTGACGGCAAGCCGCTGACCGCGCGCGAGGCGTTGGACCTGCTGAAGCCTCTGCCGCCGCAGGAGCGAAAGCGGTTCGAGGCGAACCTGCAAGGGCTGGTTCAGCAGATTTACATGGAAGACCGGTTGGCTGACGAAGCAGCAAAGATGAGCCTGGATCAGCAATCGCCTTGGAAAGAACAGCTACGCATGGCCCGGGCGAACATTTTGACGCAGGCCTACCTGAACAAGGTTGCCGCCGGCGCGAGCGGCGCGACTGCGACGACCACGGATCCGAAGCAGTATTACGATACGCACCCGAATGATTTCGACCAGATGAAGCTAAGCGGAATTTTCGTAGCGTTCAGTCCGCCCGGCACGCCCGCCTCGGGCAACTCGGCGGCGAACCGCACCGAAGAACAAGCGCGGCAGAAGGCCGACGATCTGGAGAAGAAGCTGAAGACGGGCGGAGATTTTGGAGCGCTGGCGCGAACCGAATCCGACAGCCCGCAACTGGCGGCAAAAGGCGGGGATCTAGGAACTGTCACGAGCGGCGAAGGGGGGCTTCCGCCCGATATCAAAACGGCGGCTCTGAAGCTGCAGCCGGGCGAGATTTCAGAACCGGTCCGGATGCCGAACGGCTTTCTCATCGTGAAAATGGAGAGCCGCAGTAAGCAGACCTTCGAACAGGCCCGCGCGGGGATTACGCAGCGGTTGCAGAACGAGAGGAACCAGGCGGCCGTCAAACAGGAACTCGATAAATATAAGATCGAAGTGAAGGATCCGGACTTCTTCAATGCTTCGAATGCGCCAGCCCGCAACGTTCCGTCGTTACAACGGCCGGGCGGAACCGCGGTCCCGGCGACGCCTCCATCGGGATCGGCCGCATCCTCTACTAAACCTCCAGCTCAGCCGTAGCCTCGACCTGCGCTGGAGCGATCTGTTCCACAGGCTGCCGGCATTGAGCGGCGGGCCGATTTGCATCCGGGACGGGGCTCAACTGACGGTGCACAGGGGCAAGCTTTTGTGGGGCTGCACGGAACGCGGCGTGGCGGTACATGCGGCGAGTTTCCTGCGCGCGCGCCAGATCGTTTTACGAACGGAGCTCCTGGCCGAGCCGCGTGTATTTCGCTTCATCCTGGTGCACGAGCTTTTCCATTTTGTTTGGGCAAGGTTGGGAAATCGCCTGCGCGCCGAGTTTGGGGCGCTTGCGCGGCGCGAGCAAACAGCACGCGCACGCGGAGAGCTGGGCGAGTCGTCGAGTTTAAAGAAGGAGCGCCTGGCGGCCGTCGATTATCTGAGGAATTCGAGAGCATGGCGGGATTACGTTTGCGAGAGCTTCTGCGACACCGCAGCGTGGCTTTATTCGGACACGGGCCGGAGTGCGGCAGGTACGCTGGCTAAACGGTGGCGAGACCAGCGCGCGCGATGGTTCCGGGCGGCGTTCGAAGGCGGTTGCAGGTGCTAGCCGAAGTGGATTACAGCGATACACTGAAAATTGAGGTTTAGCCCGTGAGCAAGAAGGTTTTCGCACTCATATCAATCGTTGCCGTACTGGCGCTCTGTTCGTGCTCCGGCTCGTCTGCTGCGGCGAACTCCTCAGCCGCGCATCAGGAGTCAAGCCGGAAAGCGGCTCCGGATTTTAAGCTGACGGATGCAAATGGACAGACGGTGAAACTCTCGGATTATCGAGGCAAGGTGGTCCTTTTAAATTTTTGGGCGACCTGGTGCGGGCCATGCCAAATCGAGATCCCTTGGTTCACGGAATTCGAGCAGCAGTTTAGGTCGAGAGGTTTCGAAGTGGTAGGCGTATCCATGGACGAGGATGGCTGGAAAGCCATAAAACCCTATCTCGCAACGCACAAGATCAATTACCGGGTCCTTTTGGGCGACGAGACCGTGAGCAGCCTCTACGGCGGGCTAGACGCGCTCCCAACCACCTTCATGATCGACCGCGATGGAAAATTTGCATTCAGTCCGCATATCGGCCTTGCAGGAAAAAATGAATATCTTTCCGAAATCGAGAGCTTGCTTGGCGCGCGGCAAAGCGCTTCTGCTCAGCACCGCGTTCGCTTTGTGCCTGCCGCTGTTTTGCCCGGCGCAGCAGAATAAGCTGGCGGTTAGCCCGCCGGAACCGATTACCGTGAAACGCGGCGGCAACGCCGTCGAAACTCTCCGGGTAGAAGTGCTCGGCGGTTTCCACGTGAACAGCGATAAGCCGAAAGACGAATTTCTCATTCCGCTCAGGCTGACGTGGACGGCCGGCCCGCTCGAGGCGAAATCGGTCACTTATCCTAAACCGGAAGAAGTGAAGGTGGGAACGGACTTACTAAACGTTTTTACGGGAAGCTTCCAAGTTGTAACCACGTTCCAGAGTCCGAGTTCAGCCCCACAAGGAAGTGCGACGATGACCGGCAAGCTACGATACCAGGCGTGTAACAACGAAATGTGTTTCCGGCCTGCCACCATCGAGGTCAGAGTGCCGGTGACGATAGAATAGCGGACCGGCATGGCTCGCTGGCTGCTGTATGCACTTACTCTGCTGCTGACTGCGTCCTGCACGCGTACCCATCCGTCCCGCCTATACGTAGATAGCACCATCGAATCAGAGCTGCGCCAGATCCATGCGATCGACAATCACGCCCACCCGATGAAAGTTACAGCGCCTGGGGAAACGGATCACGATTACGACGCCTTATCGATGGAGGGCATTGAGGATCTGGCGATGCCTGCGCCGTTCAGACCTGGGAATCCCTATTTTCCGGAAGCCTGGCACGCGCTGTTCGGCTACGACTACTCGGATGAAAAGCCGGAGCATCTGGCGGAGCTGCAAAAAATGAAGAGCAAGGCCGCCAAGGAAAAGGGAGACCAGTATCCATCGTGGGTGCTCAATCATGCGAACACGGACATCATGCTGGCGAATCGCGTCTCCATGGGGCGCGGGCTCCCAAGCGACCGGTTTAAATGGGTTCCGTTCGCGGATATGCTCCTATTTCCGCTCAATAACGACTCGATAAAGGCCCAGGATCCGGATCATCGGGTATTCATGGGGCGAGAGGAGCAACTGCTCAAAGTATATCTAGACAACGCTCAGTTACACGAGCTTCCCGGCACATTCGATGAATATTTGGCCTTTGTTTCTCACCAACTGGAGAGATGGAAAGCGAGCGGCGCGGTTGCGGTTAAATTCGAGCTGGCCTATTTGAGGGATCTAGAGATTAGCGACCCGCGGAGAGAGAACGCGGACCGGGTTTATTCGATTTACGCGCATAGCTCCGAACCGTCAGCGCAGGAATATAGGATTGTTCAGGATTATCTGTTCCGCCATATTGCCCGGGAAGCGGGGCGGCTCGGGATGCCGGTACATATCCACTGCGCTCTCGGCGCGGGCAGTTACTTCCGGGCTGCGAATGCCAATCCGATTCAATTAGATCCGTTGTTCAACGATCCATCGCTGAGAAGAACTAAGTTCGTCATGTTACACGGCGGTTGGCCCTTCACGAAGGAAGCGGCAGCGGAGATATGGAAGCCGAACGTGTATGTGGATTTCTCCGCATTCATGTACGAGACTTACCCGGCGGAGGGCGCGCGCGCCATACGATCTTATCTGGAGACAGCGCCGGAGCGAGTAATGTATGGCTCCGATGCCAGCCCTTTTACGGATACGATCGGATGGGAAGAAACGGCGTGGATCGGTTCCACCACGGGACGCCTGGCGCTGGGCCTCGCCTTGACGGGCATGATGCAGGACGGCGAGATTACGGCCGAGCGTGCGAAGCAGTTGGCGCATATGGTGATGCGCGAGAATGCGCGGCAACTTTATGGATTTTAGCCGCACGGGTTGTAGCTGCGCGGCATGCGGCGGCTGCTGATTCGCCCGGGCGCGATTGGCGATTCGATCGCGGCGTTTCCGGCCCTTGAACACCTGGCGGCGGATTACACCGAGCTGTGGGTTCCTTCGGCCATCGTTCCGTTGGCGCCTTTTGCGCAGCGCGTGCGGCCGCTTGCCTCGACCGGGATCGACCTGGTTGGAGTCGGCGACTTGGAGATGCCGGGGGGGTTGAAGGCGGAGCTCGAAAGCTTCGATTCGATCGTGAGCTGGTATGGCGCGAACCGGCCCGAATTCCGGCAAGCGCTGCTGAGCCTGGGTGTCGCTTGCGAGTTCCACACGGCGCTGCCTCCGGTTGGGCATGCGGGGCACGCGACGGATTACTTCGCGCGGCAGGTGGGAGCGGCGCTCGGCGGGTGGCCGCGTATTCGGATGGAACAGCGATCCGGGCCACGAGACACGATCGTGATTCATCCGTTCTCCGGAGGCCTGAGAAAGAATTGGCCGGAAGAGCGATATCGCGAGCTGGCATCGAAGCTGACGTGTAAGGTTGAGTGGACAGCGGGGCCAGAGGATGAATGGGAGGATGCAACGCGCTTCACGAACCTCGCCGAACTGGCAGGCTGGATCGCGGGAGCGCGCCTTTACATCGGCAATGACTCCGGAATTGCGCACCTGGCGGCAGCAACCGGCATCGCCACGCTGGCGCTATTCGGGCCTTCCTCGCCGCAGACGTGGGCTCCGCGCGGCCCGCGCGTTACGGTTCTGGTAAGCGACCCGCTGCAGCGGCTCAGCGTAGAGACGGTCGTGCGAACAGCTAATCGGCTGCTTGGCTTTCGGTAAGCGGCGGCCGCCAGCGCACGATGGGTTTGCGCGCGGCTGTGACTTCATCCACGCGCGAAGTACGGGTAGAATGCGGGGCCTTGAGGACGAGCTCCGGGTTGTCCTCGACTTCCTTGGCGATCGAGATCATCGCGTCGGCGAATAGATCCAGCTCGCGCTTGCTCTCGGTTTCGGTCGGCTCAATCATGAGCGCGCCGCGTACGATGAGCGGGAAGCTGACGGTGTAGGGATGGAAGCCGTAATCGATCAGGCGCTTGGCGATGTCGCCAGTCCGCACACCCTTTTTGGCTTGCCGGTCGTCGCTGAAGACGCACTCGTGCATGCTGGGCGCCTTATAGGCGATCTGATAACTGGGCTCGAGCAGAGCGCGCAGATAGTTTGCATTGAGCAGCGCATCGAGAGTAGCTTGCCGCAGCCCGTTGCCGCCATGCGCCATGATGTAGGCGAGCGCGCGGACCAGTACGCCAAAGTTCCCGTAGAAGGCGCGCACGCGGCCAATGGAATCCGGCAGATGGTAATTCCACTTCCAGGCATTGTCTTCGCGCTTGAGGCGCGGCGACGGCAAGAACGGCGTGAGGACCTTTGCTACCGCCACGGCGCCGCAACCAGGGCCGCCGCCACCATGAGGCGTCGAAAACGTCTTGTGCAGATTGAGATGCATGACATCCGCCCCGAAATCGCCGGGACGCGCGATGCCCACCAGCGCGTTCATATTGGCGCCGTCCATATAAACCAGGGCGCCCTTGTCGTGCAGGATGCCGCAAATTTCCCGAATGTTCCCTTCGAAGACTCCGACCGTGTTCGGATTCGTGATCATCAGGGCGGCAACATCCTCGGTGACCACTCGATGAAGAACATCGATATCGATCATGCCGCGCTCGTTCGATTTGATGTTCTCGACCGCATAGCCGACCATCATGGCGGTGGCTGGATTCGTGCCGTGCGCCGAATCCGGGACGAGAATCTTCTTGCGAGGATTGCCGCGCTGTTCGAGCAGCGCGCGAATCATCAGAATGCCGGTGAACTCGCCGTGGGCGCCGGCGGCGGGTTGCAAGGTGACGGCGTCCATGCCGGTGATTTCGGCCAGCGCCTGCTCCAACGCGGCAATCACTTCCATGCAGCCTTGCGAGAGCTGCTCGGGTTGATACGGATGAGCCCAGGCCAAACCCTCGGTACGCGCGACCAGCTCATTGACCCGCGGATTGTACTTCATGGTGCAAGAGCCAAGCGGATACAGGCCTAGATCGATTGCATAGTTCCAGGTGGAAAGCCTGGTGAAGTGGCGCAAGGCTTCGAATTCGCTCACTTCCGGAAAGCCTTCTATCCCGGCGCGGACATTTTTTTTGCCGAGAGCCGCCTCGGGATCGACGGCCGGCACATCGAGCTCAGGAAGCTGGTATCCGCACTTGCCGGGCGAGCTGAGCTCAAACAGCAGCGGCTCCTCTTGGACGATATGTTTGAGGACCTTCTTGATCATCTTGTTTACTGGTTCAGGAACGCTCGAGCAACGGCGTCCATATCGGGGCGGCGGTTCATTTCAGTGGCGCAGAGCAGCATGCAATTGCCGAGCTCTGGATAAAAGCGGCCGAGCGGGAGTCCGCCGAGGATCTTTTGCTCGAGGAGGGCGGCGTTGATGTGTTCGGGCGGCCGGCCGCCGGTCCGCGCGACGAATTCGTTAAAGAACGGCGCGTCGAATTCGAGCGGCAGTTTTTCCGCCAGGTAATGGGCCTTGGCGAGATTCTGCGCGGCGAGCTCGCGCAATCCTTGCTTGCCGTAAAGCGACATGAAGACGGTCGCCATCAGCGCTAAGAGAGCTTGGTTGGTGCAAATATTAGAGGTGGCGCGCTCGCGGCGAATGTGCTGCTCGCGCGTGGCGAGAGTGAGGCAGAAGGCACGGCGGCCGGAGGTGTCGGTGGTCTCGCCGACCAGGCGGCCGGGGATCTGGCGGATGTATTTCTCGTGCGTCGCGATGATGCCCGCGAAAGGGCCGCCATAGCTTGGGGAGATGGCGAAACTCTGCAGCTCGCCGACCACTATGTCGGCTTGTTTGGGCGGCTCGATCAAGCCGAGCGCGACCGCTTCGGTGAACACCGCGACCAGCAGAGCACCTTTGCTAGAGACAAGGTGCGCAATTTCGTCAATCTGCTCCAGCAGGCCGAAGAAGTTCGGCGTTTGGACAATCACCGCAGCGACATCGCCGCTCAAGTTAGCATTCAGGTCGTCGAGATCCAGGCGGCCGTTCTTTGCATAGGCGAGCTCCGCAACCGGTATGCCCTGGTGCTGCGTATAGGTGTGAAGCACTTCCCGGTATTCGGGATGCACAGTGCGGGCAATCAGGATCTTGTTGCGGCGCGTGACGCGAACCGCCATCATGGCCGCTTCCGGAACGGCGGAAGAACCGTCGTACATCGACGCATTTGCCACCTCCATGCCGGTCAACTGGCAAACCATCGATTGAAATTCGAAGATGCTGGTCAGCGTTCCCTGAGAAATTTCGGCTTGGTAAGGCGTGTAGGAGGTAAGAAACTCGCCGCGCGAGACAACCGTATCCACCAATACGGGCCGGTAATGATTGTAAACTCCGGCACCCAGAAAACTTGCAAAACCATTGGCATTTTCCGCGGCGCGCTGCTTAAAGTAATCGACTATCTCGTATTCGCTCTTACCGTCGGCGATCGCGAGGCGCTGGTTGAAGCGGACGGCGGCGGGCAGATAGGCAATCAGGTCTTCTTCTGATCGCATACCAAGCACGGCGAGCATCTCCTGGCGCTCGGAATCGGACTTCGGTAAGTATCGCAATAATTTTCCTAGGTCTGGTTAGTAAGGCGGAGTTATTCGGTTCCGATATACGTTTGATAATCCGCGGCCGACATCAAGGCATTCATTTCGTCAGGGCCTGTAAGCTTGATCTTTATCAGCCAGCCGTCACCATGCGGGTCTGAATTCAAAGTTTCAGGTTTCTGAGAAAGTAACTCGTTGGCCGCCGTAACTTCCCCGGTTACCGGCGAATAGACATCCGAAACAGCCTTGACGGATTCGACCGAGCCGAAGGTCTCACCGCGCTTCACGCTCGATCCGGCCTTGGGCAAATTGACGAAGACGATATCGCCGAGCTCATGCTGGGCATGATCCGTGATCCCGACTGTGGCTTCAGTCCCATCCGCACGCACCCATTCGTGCTCTTTTGTGTATCTGTAACTTTCTGGATAGCTCATCCTTTTGCTCTCTTGTAGAACGGGGTAGCGACGGTGACCGCTTCGACCGGAGTGTCGCGAATAAGAACCTGAATCTTAACGCCAGGCAGGGCCTTATCGACCGGCAAATAACAAAGGCCGATGTTTTTGTTCAATGTCGGAGATGGTCCTCCGCTGGTGACCCAACCGGCCGGCGCTCCGCCGATCCAGATTTCATAGCCGTCGCGGGCAATGCCGCGGCCGGTCATTTCAAAGCCCACCAGCTTGCGGGTAACACCTTGTTGCACGGCGGTTTCGAGAGCATGGCGGCCGACAAACTCGCCTTTATCCAGCTTGACAATCCAGGCAAGGTCCGCCTCGTAGGGGTTGATGGAGGCGGTAAGTTCATGCCCGTAGAGCGCCATCTTGGCTTCGAGACGAAGGGTGTTGCGCGCGCCCAAGCCGCAGGGTTTGATGCCGAATTGCCCGCCGGCGCTCATGATGGCGTTCCAAACTTCCGCGGCCGAATCCGGGGCGATGTAGACCTCGAAACCATCTTCGCCAGTGTACCCCGTGTGGGCGATGCGAGCCGGGACGCCAGCCACGGAGCCGTCGGCGAACCAATAGTATTTAATGCCGGAAAGATCGGTCTGTGTCAGTTTCTGCAGCGTGGCCGTCGCTTTCGGCCCCTGAATAGCAAGCTGGGCGTAACGATCGCTCGTGAACTCTACATTGGCGCCGAATCGGTTACATGCCCGGATATGCTCGAAGTCCTTTTCCTGATTGGATGCATTCACGCAAAGGAAGAAATGGGTATCTGAAATCTTGTGAACAAGAATGTCGTCGACAAACCCGCCATGCTCATATAACAGCGCGGAGTAATGCGCCTGCCCTGTTTTCAATTTCGCGGCATGGTTGGTAGAGACAAAATCGACCTGGCTGGCAGCCTCGGGTCCACTTATTTCGATCTCGCCCATATGGCTTACATCGAAAAGACCAACGGAGGTGCGCACTGCGTGGTGCTCCTGCAGAATGCTTGAGTATTGGATGGGCATGTTCCAGCCGCCGAAATCGACCATTTTGGCTTTCAGCGCGGAATGAATCTCGAACAGCGGCGTTGTCTTCAACGTGGAAGCGGGAGCTGCGCTCATGAGCAGGAACCCTCAGCGTAACATGGCGATGAAGGGAAGCCGGGGGCGCGAAAAGGCCAGTTTTGCGTGAAATTCGCGCTACACGTTGGCGTCGACGGTTTCGGCAGCGCCGTATTCTTTTAGCTTGTTGAAGAGCGTTTTCAGGCTAATGCCGAGGATTTCCGCGGCGCGGGTTTTGTTGTTCTTGGTGTGCTGAAGAGTAAGTTGAATCAAAGCCTTTTCAGCATCGCCCACGGTCGTTCCCACGGGCAAGCGAACACTGTCGGGCTCGAACACCTGGGCGGGCGGGCGCGAACCCACGGAGACACCGAAGTCGTAAGGCAGGTGCGCCATCTGAATGGCTCCTTCGCCGGCCATAATCACGGCGCGTTCCAGGACGTTGCGCAATTCGCGGACGTTGCCGGGCCAACTATGTTTCTTGAAAGCCTCCATGACCTCCGGGGTGACGTAGGTGATATTGCAGGCGTGTTTGCGGTTCAGGTGCGTGATCAGCGTTTCGCAGAGCACCGGCAGATCGGTCATCCGCTGGCGGAGAGGGGGCAGAGCGATCTGAAACACGTTGAGGCGGTAATACAGGTCTTCGCGGAGGTCGCCTTTCTTGAGCGCCTCGTCGACGTTCCGGTTGGTAGCGGCAACCACTCGCACATCGACGGAAATCTCACTTTTGCCGCCGAGCCGGCGCACCCGGGAGTCTTCGAGAACCCGGAGCAGCTTGGCTTGCGTGCCAGACGGCATCTCGGCCAATTCGTCGAGCAACAGCGTTCCGTGCTGCGCCAATTCGAAGCAGCCGGCACGGCGTTCGAGCGCGCCGGTGAAGGCGCCTTTTTCGTGGCCGAACAGCTCGCTTTCCATGAGCGTCTCCGGCATGGCGGCGCAGTTGATGGCCACGAAGGGACCGCCGCGCCGATTGCTGAGTTGATGAATGGCGCGCGCGACCAGCTCTTTGCCGGTACCGCTCTCGCCGGCGACTAGCACGGCCGCCTTGCTGGGCGCAACCTGCCGGATAACCGAAAAGACCTGCTGCATCTGCGGAGAGGTGCCCACCATATCCACCAGCACGCCTTGATAAGACAACTGGCGCTGCAGCCGCTCGGTTTCTTCCGCGAGCTGGCTTTGGGAGGCGGCGCGTTCCAGCAGCACGCGCAGCGCAGCAGGCTGAATCGGCTTTTCGAGAAACCAGAATGCGCCGAGATCGTGAATCGTCTGGATGGCGGTTTCGATATTGCCGAAGGCGGTCAACACAATCGCGGGCGGCATATTGCTGTCCGCGCCCAAGCGTTTCATGAGCTCGAAGCCGTCCATGCGGGGCATCATCAGGTCGGTAACGATGACGTTGGCGGAGAAGCCGCCGAGACGGTCGAGAGCTTCCTGCCCGTCGGAGGCGGTCTCAACGTTGAAGCCCCACGTCGAGATCATCTTAGCCAAGGGATCGCGCTGCGATTCCTCGTCGTCAACGACAAGGACGTTCGTTCCCGGACGTGTGGTTGGATTTCCCACGATCTATTAGTGTAGCCAACTAAGCATTGTTCGCCCTCAAACAGACAAGCACGTCACTCCCCATTCGACCGCTCATGACAAAGATGCTGAACCTTCAGAGTATAACTGGCGCATACTAACTTGCTACTGCCGAGTTTGCTAGCGCATGCTGGAACAGGATGGAACACCGGATAGAAAGCGAAAGAGAAGTGAAGGATGAGCCTCCGCCGTTTCTGGGCGCGTGGCCTAGAGTATATAGGGCCGTGCTTTGTTACCTGGCGCTGTTGATCGCGTCATTATACGCGCTGACACGGACGTTCCGGTACTAATGCCGAAACTCCTCGAAGTGATCGTCACCTCGGTCGAGGAGGCCAGGGAAGCAGAAGCAGGCGGGGCGGACCGCATCGAGCTGGTGCGCGCGTTCGAGGTGGGAGGATTGACGCCAGCTCCCGAGGTTGTAGAGCAGGTGGTCAGAGCGGTGTCGATCCCGGTGCGAGTGATGCTGCGCGAGAATGCTTCCATGTCGGCCTGGGACGCGCACGAGATCGGGGCTTTACAGGCGCGGGCGCGGCAGTTGGCGCAGTTGCCGATAGACGGCTTCGTCTTGGGATTTGTGAAGAATGGCCGCCTGGACCTGGACACGATGGGCCAGGTGCTCGCGGAGGCCGCCGGCTGCCGCGTGACGCTGCATCGCGCGTTCGAGCAGGCGGGCGACGCATTGGCGACTATACGGCAGGTGAAGAGTTGCGCGGCGGTCGACCGCATTCTCACGAGCGGAGGAGAGGGGAGCTGGGGGCAGCGGAAAAGGCGGCTGCTGGAATGGCAGGCAGCAGCAGCGCCCGAGATCAGAATACTGGTGGGGGTGGGGCTTTCCGCGTCGAGGATGAGCGAAATAGCACAACATTCGGAAGAGTTCGAGTTTCACGCCGGAAGAGCGGCGCGCGTTCCGCATACGACATCGGGCATGGTCTCGAAGGAGCAGGTGGCGAAATTGAAAGCGCTGCTATGAGGACGCTCGACTGGGTGGTGCTTTCGTTGTGGCTGATTTCGTTGGTTTCCTACGGGCTGTATCGCGGGCGCGGCAGCAATACGGTGAACAAGTACCTGCTGGCCGGGAAAACGATGCCGTGGTACGCCATGGGGCTCTCGATCATGGCGACGCAAGCGACGGCCATCACGTTCATCTCGACGACCGGCCAGGGTTACGTGGATGGCATGCGTTTTGTGCAGTTCTATTTTGGGTTGCCGGTGGCAATGGTGATTCTCTGCGCCACGGCAGTTCCCATCTTTCACCGCGCCAAGGTTTATACCGCGTACGAATATCTGGAACAGCGCTTCGATTCGAAGACACGCGCGCTGGTCGGCCTGATCTTCCTGATTCAGCGAGGCCTCGCGGCGGGTATTGGGCTGTATGCTCCGGCAGTGGCGTTGTCGGCGGTGCTGGGGTGGTCGGACCGGCTCATCACAGTGGTGATCGGCGCGCTGGTGATTCTTTACACCGCGACGGGTGGAATCAAAGCGCTGACGTGGGCCGACGTACAGCAGATGACCATGATCTTTATCGCCCTGGTGATGAGCCTGGCGATCATCCTCCACGCGCTGCCGCCTAGCATTTCGGTGCTGGATGCGCTGCATCTGGCCGGGGCGGCAGGGCGCCTCAACATTGTCGACCTGCGGTTCAACCTGGATAACCGGTATAACGTTTGGAGCGGCGTGATCGGCGGCGGTTTTCTTGCGCTCGCGTATTTTGGATGCGACCAGAGCCAGGTGCAGCGCTATCTGACGGGGCGGTCGATCGCGCAGAGCCGCTTGAGTTTGCTATTCAACGCAGTGGCGAAGATCCCGATGCAGTTGTTCATCCTGTTTATCGGAGTGATGGTGTTCGTGCTCTCGCTTTTCGTGGCGACTCCCATGGTGTTCCACCCGGTGGAAGCGAGCCGCGCTTCGGCGACAGCGGCGTGGAAACCGGCAGAGGCGAATTACCAGCAAGCGTTTGAGAGCCGCCGCGACGCGGCGCTTCGATTGGCTGAGGCGATGCACGATTCGCGTAATGGGATATCGCCCGCGATCACCAGCTTCCGGCAGGCGCAGCACGCTTTCGAGGAACGCCGCAGAGCAGGGCTGCAAATCATTGAGCGCCTGCACGGCGGCAAAACGTTCGACGATACGAACTACATCTTCCTCTCGTTTGTGAAATCGTACCTGCCGGTGGGTTTGGTGGGGCTGGTAATCGGCGTTATTTTCTCCGCATCCATGGGATCCACTTCCGGCGAGATCAACTCGCTGGCCACGGTCTCGGTGGTGGATATTTACAAGCGTTATTTCGTGCGCGACCGCGACGACCGCCATTACCTGGTGGCGTCGCGTTTCCTGACGGTATTCTGGGGGGCTTATGCGATCGCGTTCGCGGCGCTCGGGTCACGCGGCTTCGGAGCCCTCATCGTGCGGGTGAACATCGTCGGCTCGTTTTTCTATGGAGGGATGCTCGGGGTGTTTGTGCTGGCGTTTGTTTGTAAGAACGTAGGAGGCACGGCGGCGTTTTGGGGCGTGCTGGCAGGCGAAGCGGCCATCTTTGCGACCGCGCTGCTGACCAAGGTGTCGTTCCTTTGGTACAACGTGATCGGCTGCCTGGTGGTGGTGGGGGTGGGCCTAGCGCTATCGGCTGGGCAACCACCGTGTCACAAACCGGAAGCGACGCTATGAAGCCGGTCGCGCTAGTCACCGGCGGCAGCCGCGGCATTGGCCGCGCGATCGTCGAGGAGCTTGCGAGCACGCATGAGGCGATCGGGACGTATCGATTGAAGCGGGCGGCGGCAATGTTCGAATACGATCTTGGCGACCTGAGCTCTTGCGATCGGTTGCTCCAATCCGTGCGCCAGCGCTTCGACGCCATCGATTTGCTGGTCAATAACGCGGCGATGGCTCCGCGGGAGCGTAGAGACATCCTGGAGGCGACGCCCGAGAGCTTCGATGAGATCATCGCTGCCGACTTGAAAGGCCCGTATTTCCTTACACAGAAGATTGCGCGCTGGATGATGGAGCGAGGCTCAGGGCGGATCGTCTTCATCGGATCGATTTCGAGCTTCACGGCTTCTACGAATCGAGGCGATTACTGTTTGGCGAAGGCTGGGATCAGCATGGCGGTGAAACTGTTTGCGGCGCGGCTCGCGCCCCACGGCATTCCGGTTTTTGAGATTCAGCCGGGCATTGTGCGCACCGATATGATTGCGCCGGTTGCCGCCAGCTATGAGGCGAAGATTGCCGAGGGCCTGGTACCGCAGAGACGGATGGGCGAGCCGCAGGACGTGGCGCGCGTGGTTCGGGCGATCGCCGACGGCAAACTCGACTACTGCACGGGGCAGGTAATCCACGCCGACGGCGGGTTCCATCTGCGCACGCTATAAGAGGACCGATGACGATTGCAGATCTCTCGCGAATTGCCGGACGGCGCTATCCGGCTGGACGTTTGACACAGAACCTGGCAGGCGGCGCGAGTCCGGTTCAAGCAACCAACTTCTCGCTAGGCTATGTGACGCTCGATGCGAACGGAGGACAGGTGCCCTGGCACAACCAGGAACAGGAAGAGGTTTACTTTATCGTCGATGGAAGCGGCGAAATGTGTCTGGGAGAAGAACGCGCGATGCTCGAAGCGGGACAGGCGGTCTACATTCCTCCGGGCGTGTTTCACCAATTGACCAACACTGGTTCCGTGCCGATGCGGATGATTTACTGCTATGGGCCGGCGGGAGACGTCGCGCACTGGAAACAAGAACTCGAGGGCACGCTTGCGCGAGCGGGCGTGGACGCGCCGCCGCTGCCGGAAGGCGCGCAGCGGCAGCGAGGTTGATGCATGGAGCCGGTTGGCATCATCATGAACGGCGTCACCGGGCGCATGGGGCTGAACCAGCACCTGCAGCGGTCCATTTACGCGATCATGCAGCAGGGCGGCGTGCGGCTCGGCGATGGAGAAACGATCATGCCGCGCCCGCTGCTGGTGGGCCGGAATGCTCACAAGCTGGAGGCGATCTCACGCGAGTTCGGCGGGCTGCCTTATTCAACCGATCTGAGCCGCGCGCTGGCAGACCCGCAGTACACGATTTACTTCGATGCGCAAACGACGAACCGGCGCGCGGGAGCAGTGCGGGCTGCGATTGCGGCAGGGAAGCATGTCTATTGCGAAAAGCCGGTGGCGGAATCGACCGAAGCAGCGATGGAACTGTATCGGCTGGCGGTGGACGCCGGGGTGAAGCATGGCGTGGTGCAAGACAAGCTTTGGCTGCCGGGTTTGCTGAAGCTGCGTACCTTGCGCGAGCTGGATTTTTTCGGCCGCATCTTGTCGGTTCGCGGAGAGTTTGGATATTGGGTGTTCGAAGGCGATGTCTTGCCGGCGCAACGGCCCTCCTGGAATTACCGGAAAGAAGACGGCGGCGGAGTGATTCTAGACATGCTCTGCCACTGGCGCTATGTGCTGGACAACTTGTTCGGCGAAGTGAAAGCCGTCTCGTGCCTGGGCGCGACGCACATACCGGAGCGCTGGGACGAAGGCGGCAATCCGTATCGCTGCACGGCGGACGACTCCGCCTACGCAACATTCGAACTTGCGGGCGGCATCATCGCTCACTTCAATTCCTCCTGGGCGGTGCGCGTGCGGCGAGACGACCTGCTAACGATTCAGGTGGATGGCACGAAGGGTTCGGCGGTTGCGGGGCTGCGAGATTGCTGGATTCAGCCCTACGGGACGACGCCGCGACCGGTGTGGAACCCGGATGTGCCGAGCCCATTGAATTACTTCGACGGATGGCAGAAGGTACCGGAACAGACGCCCTTTGAAAATGCGTTCAAGCGCCAATGGGAGGTGTTTCTGCGACACGTCGTGAAAGACGAACCATTCCGGTGGGACCTGTTCGAAGGCGCCAAAGGCGTTCAATTAGCGGAGAAAGGGCTGGAGTCCTGGAAGAAGCGCTGTTGGGTAGATCTTGAGCCGCTAGCCCGGTAAAGGTCAAACATTCTCGGGCACCACATACGGCGACCGATAGGTTCCCTTCAGAAGTTCCGCCGCCTCCGAATCGCCGACGACGGATTCGGTTTCAGGATCGAAGTTGATGGTGCGTCCGAGGCGGTAGGAGGCGTTGGCCAGGTGAACCAGTGTCGAAGAGAGATAGCCTTCGCGAATGGGCGCGTGCAGGTTTTGGGCGTTTCGGCTTCGGACACACTCGATGAAGTTGACGAAGTGTTCGTTCTTGACGGGCGCGTGTTTGGCCGGGCCGGGTTCGTTGCCGTCGCCGAGGAAGGATTTGTAGGCGTCGTAGCTGGAGATGGCGAGATAGCCTTTGGAGCCGTAGTAAAGGTTGCCGATTGTTCCGGGTTTGCCAGAGGCGGGGCCGAGATTTTTTTGCGCGGCGGCCACGGACGCTTTCAGGCCAGCAGCGGGAACATCCGCGGAACCGAATTCGGCGGTGCCGATGCCAGCCTCGTGGTTCGTCATCCAGCCGCGAACCTCGAAGTTCATCATTTTGGTTTTGCCTTCGGGCGTTCGGAACTCATAGGCGGCCGTCAGCACGTTCGGAGTCTGCTGATCGTCGTCGAAGAGAAAATGTCCGCCGAGCGCGGTAATTTTGTTCGGCAAGCCGACACCGAGGCCCCAGCGCGCCAGATCGAGTTCGTGGATTCCCTGGTTGCCTAAATCGCCGTTGCCCGTGTCCCAGATCCAGTGCCAGTTGTAGTGGAAGCGATTTTTCGTGAAAGGCTTCAGCGGCGCGGGGCCAGTCCAAAGATCATAGTTCACGCCGGCGGGTACGGGCTCTTGCGGCGCGTGCCCAATGGTGTCGCGCCACTTATAGCAGAGGCCGCGCGCCATGTAGATGTTGCCGAGAAGGCCGGATTGCATCTGGTTCATGGCTTCGAGGATGGCGGCGCTCGAACGGCACTGGCTGCCATGCTCGCAGATGACTTTGTATTTATCCACTGCGCGCACCAGTTGGCGGCCTTCCCACCAGTTGTGCGAGCAAGGCTTCTCGATGTAAATGTCTTTGCCGGCTTGCGCCGCCCAAACGCCCATCAGCGAATGCCAATGGTTCGGAGTGGCGATGGACACGGCATCGACGTTCTTGTCTTCGAGCAGCTTGCGAACGTCTACGTAGGTCTGCGGTTTGGAAATGCCCATCTGCTCGGCGTCGGCGCACCGCTTGCGCAAAACGTTCTCGTCGATGTCGCAGAAATAAGCGATTTCGACGCCGGGGATTGGCTTGTAGCCTTTGACGTGATCCCAACCGCGGCCTCGGACACCGATCACGGCGACGCGGATGCGGTCATTTGCGCCTAGCACTTTCCTGGCAGAGGCAGCCGTGACGAGGCTGACCGCTGCGGCTTTCAGGAAATTGCGCCGGTCTGGAGTATGTAGGTTGTCTTGCATATCTTTCAATTAATCCGCGCACAACGGGCACCAACGCGCTAAAGCGAAGACGCCCTGTGCGCTCATATTACACCTGTTTCAGGACACGAACTAAGCCGTCCATGGATTCGACGCTGGATGAATACGGATCGTTTTGCGGGTTTCTGTAGTGTGTTTCGAGGGACATGGTTCCTGAGTAGCTCATCTGCTTCAAGGCCCGGAATTGCCCCACGAAATCGATTTCACCGGCGCCTATGGGCTTCCAGGATTTGCCTGCGGCGTCTTTCAAGTGGATATGGGAGATGCGGCTGTGATCGAGTTGATCCCACGCCTTAGGGAAAGGCTGCTCGCCGAGCTGGGCGCAGTTGCCGGGATCCCAGTTGTGCATGAGCGTACGATCCGGGATCGCAGCGAGCAGCTTGGCGGTTTCGGTCCCAGTGCCGACGTTGCACGTGTGCTCGTTTTCGAGCAGGAGAGTGACGCTCTCGTGGCGGGCGACTTCGATCGCCTTACCGAGCTCTTCGACGATGCGGCCTTGTAGGGCGGCCGGATCAGCGACGCGCAGAAAGGCAAAGATGCGCAGCCTATCTGTGCCGAGCGTATGAGCCACGCCGGCGGCACGCTTCAAATCGTCCAATTGAGTCCCGTATGCACCATTGACCGGATTGAGATCGGTGGGATCGTGCGTGAGCGGGGTAGTGCCGGGTAGAGCGATTTTGTAGATGCCGGTATCGAGAACCGAGAGCTTCACGCCGGCGTCGTCCAGTTGCCGCTTGATTTGGTTGGTTTCGCCGGGCGCGGCGTGTTTGTAGACGTATGTGCTTTTGCCGTTGAGCTTGAGGTTGCGGATCTCGGCCCAACGCAGTTGGTATTTGGGATAGAAGCTGCTGAGCACGCGGGCCAGATCGGGATCTACTTCGTCGGTAATGATGCCGAGCTTCCAAGGGTAATCGAAAGTCTCAGCGCCGGCAAAATGCGCGGCGAAAGCCAGCGCACCGAACGCGCTCAGCCGATTGAAATCTCTGCGTGTGATCATGTCCGATTCCGCGCGAAGCGCGTCATACCTGTAGCGTCGCTATGTCGACGGTGGATTGGTGTCCCTCGATGACGACGATTCCGCTTTCGGTGACGTAATATTTCTTGCGGTCCTCGTCCAAGTTGTAGCCGACTTCGGAATGCTGTTCGATTTTCACGTTCTTGTCGAGAATGGCGTTCCGGATTTTGGCATGGCGTCCGATATCGCAGTTGTCGAATATCACCGAGTTCTCGACGCGGGCGCCGGTGTGCACCTTCACGCCGCGCCCCAGCACGGAGCCTTTGACAAACCCACCGGAAACGATGGAGCTTCCGGCCACAATGGAATCGACCGCCATGCCGCGACGGCCTTCCTCGTCGAAGACGAACTTGGCGGGCGCATCGAAATAGCCCGCGGTGCGCAACGGCCACTGCCGGTTGTAGAGATTCAGCTCCGGGGAGACGGCGCGCAGGTCCATGCTCGCTTCGTAGTAGGCGTCCAGAGTTCCGACGTCACGCCAATACTGCGGGGAGCCGATGGGGTCGCCCGGAATGACATTGGTCTGGAAATTATAGGCATACATATCGGCACGCCCGATGAGCGAAGGCAAAATGTCCTTGCCAAAATCGTGCGAGCTGTCCTCGTTCTTGCTGTCGTCGTAAAGCTCGCGGAGCAGCAGATCGGTGGAAAAAACATAGTTGCCCATGGAGGCGTAGACGCGCGAGGGGTCACCCGGCATGGTTGGGGCGTCGGCCCTCTTTTCGTGGAAGCCGATGATGTTGCCTTCGGGTGTAGTCTCGACGACGCCGAATTCCGAAGCATATTCCTTTTCGACGGGAATGGCCGCAACGGTCACGCTGGCGCGCTTTTCAACGTGATACTCGATCATTTGCCGGATGTTCATGCGATAGATGTGATCGGCGCCGAAGATCGCGACCACGTGAGGACCGGCCTGCTCAATGAGGTTGACGTTTTGTGTGATGGCATCCGCAGTGCCTCGATACCAGTCTTCTTGCGCCGAACGCATCTGCGCCGGCACGGGGATGATGAAGTTGTTTCTGAGCAGGCCGCTGACTTCCCACCCTTCGCGCAGGTGCTGGAGCAGCGACTGACTCTTGAACTGGGTGAGGACGTAGATGGAATAGATGCCAGAATTGATGAGGTTGCTGAGGACGAAATCGACGATGCGGTATCGGCCGCCGAACGGAACCGCCGGTTTGGCGCGCTCTTTGGTCAACGGATAGAGCCGGGTTCCCTTTCCGCCTGCCAACACAAACGCGAGCACACGAAGCTGCATCCAGACACCCCTCCGCCGATTAGCATACTCGAAAGGCTTTCTTGAAATCGCAGACCACGAACGGCGATGGACTACGGCACGCTCGATTGCTAGACGAAAGCGTTGCCGGAAGATTACGCGAAAACCACAGGCACACAAACGGGGGCGGGGGCGGCCATGCCGGCTTTAATTCGTAACCGCTCCTTCACAGTTGCGGTTAGGTTCCGTGGCAGACTCAACGCGACCAAGCGATGCCGATATCGGCTGCTACTCTGAGCCGCTCAATCAATTGGCCCGTGTGGTGCTGCAGGTGGCGAATATTGTAAAACTGCAATTCAAGTTTATTAAAGGGCAGCCAACTAAATCCGGAACTATCTTCGAGACGAAGCAGGGGCACCTGTTTCTCGATCTCACCGCGGCAGAGGATGAGATAGTCCTGCAGGTCCGGCTTTAAGTATGGGTCTGGAATTTGGAAGGGCTCGGCCGGGGCCCATGGCTGGGGGCCAAGGTAATTCGAGTTCGGCACGTGCTTACTCCACGCCTGAAAATCCGCCTCCGACGGCTGAAGATAGAGATGCGTGTAGAAGAGGGAATGGTAGGCAATATGCCAGAAGCGGTTTCGATATTGAGTGCTGAACCAAAGGTCCTCAGGGCAGCGTTCGATGGCATGGCCGAGCATGTCCAGCGCCGCGCGATATTGCGCCGAAGCGGCTTGCCTTATCTTCGAGTCGTCCATTCCCGCGAGCTCTTAGTGTGCCACAAATGACGGCCGGCCAAAGGCGTTTACCGGGGACGGTCCCAATCGGCGGCGAGCTGGACGAAGGTTCGCACCGCGACACCGGTGGGACCTTTCGCCATCCAGGACTTGGAATCGTCGAGCCACGCGGTCGCGGCGATGTCGAGATGAACCCAGGGCGTGGGGTCGGCGAATTCGCGCAGGAACCAGGCAGCGGTGATGGAGCCACCGTAGCGTCCGCCGATGTTGGGCAGGTCGGCGAAAGCGGACTTCAGGTAGTCTTTGTATTCTTCGTCCATCGGAAGCTGCCAGATCTTTTCGCCGGCTGCGCGCGAGGCGGCTAGAAGGCGATGCAAGAATGCCTCGTCGTTCGTGAACGCGCCGGCGTTATAGTGCCCGAGCGCGATGCCGATGGCGCCGGTTAGAGTAGCGGCATCCACGATATGAGTGGCGCCGTTGCGGTTGGCGTACGTGAGGGCGTCGGCCAAGATGAGCCGGCCTTCGGCGTCGGTGTTGAGCACTTCGATGGTTTTTCCGGAAAGCGCGGTCACGATGTCGCCCGGGCGTTGGGCATTTCCATTGACCATGTTCTCGACGGTTGGAATGTAGCCGGTGACGGGAATCGTGGGTTTGAGCTGCGCGATGGCGCGCATGGCTCCGACGACAGCGGCCGCACCCGCCATGTCGTACTTCATTTTCTCCATGCCTTCGGAAGGCTTGATGGAGATGCCGCCGGTATCGAAGGTGACGCCTTTGCCGACCAGCGCCAGGTGGTCGCCGCTCGACGGGCCCCCGGGCAGCATGGACGGACGATATTTGATGACGATGAGAAACGGCGGATTGCTGCTGCCTTGTGCGACGCCCAGCAAGGAGCCCATGCCCAGCACCGCCATGGCGTCCTGATCGAGGGCTTCATATTCGAGGCCCAGTTCGGTAGCCATTTGATGCGCCGCCTCGGCGAGCGCCGCGGGAGTGAGCTTATTGGCAGGCTCGTTGACCAAGTCGCGGGTGAGGTTTTGCGACTCTGCGATGATCCGGCCTCGCTGGGCGGCCGCGGTGAGCGAACTGGCGTCGGCGCCGGGTACCGACACGGTGAACGAGTCAATTTGCTTGTCGGTTTTCTTGGGGTCGGTTTTGTATTTGTTCGGTTCCCAGTCGCCTAAGACGGCGCCTTCCACGGCGGCGGTGACAAAATCGGCCATCGGTTCGGAGGCAATCAGTAAAGCGACGCTGCGGATGCCTTTCCCTTTTAAGCTGCGCACCAACGATCCGCCGATCCGCCGCGCCTCGACAGGCGAGAATTTATCGCGCTTGCCTCCGCCGACAACCACGATGCGCTTGGCAGCGACGCCTTGGGGCCGATGCAGCATGGCGGTCTCGTAGAGCTTGCCGGTAAATTCGCCGGTGGCGCGCAGGTCGGAGAGCCAGCCGGATTGTGCCGCGACCTCCGGGTCGGGTGTGGTGCTGGAGGCGACCGCATTGCGCTCGGCGGTTTCGGCCGCCTGATTCGCGTCAGCTTCGAAACAGACGATGGCGAGCGCGTCAACGCCCAGACTTTCCGCGGGTGAGGATTCAATTTGAACTTGCATTTTTCGAAAAATTATTGGCGTGCACGCCTCGCCAAAGCCGCCTTGGCTTCGGCTTGCATCTCCTTGGCCTTGGTCGCTTCGCGCTTGTCGTGGAACTTCTTGCCCTTGGCGACCGCGATCTCGACTTTGATCCGGCCCGCTTTGAGGTAGAGCCGGGTGGGGATCAGGGTCAGGCCTTTTTCGCGCGTTTCGGTGCGCAGCTTTTCGATCTCGGAGCGGTGCAGCAGGAGTTTTCGTTTGCGGACGGGCGCATGATTCATGATGTTGCCGTGGGAATACTCGCTAATATGGGCCTGCATCAGCCAAGCTTCATCTTCGCTCACCTCGGCGTAGCTTTCCTTCAGTTGCACTTTGCCGTTCTTGGCGGCTTTGACTTCGGTGCCGGTCAAAGCGATGCCCGCCTCATAGCGATCCATCAGGTGATAGTTGTGGCCGGCAGAGCGGTTGTCGCTCAGGATCTTGATTTCGCTTTGCTGGGCCATCAGGGCACGACGCTTTCTTTATAGCCTGGGAACTTTGCCGTGAGCAGCCGGCGGCGCGTCCAATTCCAGGCGCGGGTGAGGTCGGCGGGATCCACAAATAGAACGTAGGCGGTCAGGATATCCCATTGGAACATCGGAATGTTCAACATGTATTCCAGGGACAAGTGAAACAAGAGTCCGGCGAGCAACAACGGGTAGCGTAGTTCTTTGATCCAGATCAAGACTCCGAGCGAGAATTCCAGGGCTAGCGCCAGCCAGCTTCCCAGCTTCAGTATGACGGGCTGCTGGATCCAGGGCGGGAGGGGAAATCGTCGAATCTCTTCGAGGTGCAGGACGTAATAGAGGGCGGCGCCATTCACCCAGGGGGCGCCCATCGACTTCCACCAGAACGAAGTGAAATAGACCAGCGCCAATTCGAACTGAATCATGCGCTGGGCCCAGGGGCTGCGCGGTTGGATTTCTGCGCCTTCTTTGCCTCGCCGGATGCGCAGGAGGCGGTCCAAAGAGAAGGCGGCGCCGGCGGGAGCGAAGATCAGGAAGAAGCCGGCGACGCGCAAGAACGTGTCTCCGCCGTGGTTGATATAGAGATTTCTTTGATGAATGGAGGTCAGGCAAAGATAGACAATGACGGTGTTCAGCCGAGTCAGAAATCCTACGGTGAGACATACGGCGGAAATGAGGAATACCCAGAACAGCGCGACGATCCAGGGATCGCTTTGCGGTATTACGGTGAAGAGGTTCAGCCGCGTACCGGGCTCAATCTGACGGACGGTCGCGAGCGTTTCCCAACTGTGAACGCCGAACCAGGTCAGCCAGTCCGGGCGGAGCAGAATGAGCGTCGCGATCACGCAACAGCCGTACAGAATGCGGAACAGCGAAATGGGAGTAGGAACCTGGGGCGCGAAAAAGAACTGGTTCCAGGCGCGTGTTAGTGAGCGGAGTGTCATCACTTCGAGGCTCAATTACTGTAAATCTTGCGGCTTCACTTTGTATTCGTAGAAGATTTGGACGTGTTGGGGTTGGGAGGCAGGCGGGCCGTTGCCGGGCGGCACGATGTCGGACCAATGCCGAATGAGCATGATGATTTGCGGAGGATTTGCGGGGTCGTTATTCAGGCGGGCAACGTAGCGGGCCGCATCCGGCCACAACGCCACGTTGCTATCCTCCTTCAGATTCTCGACGAATTTGCGGTAGCGTTCCTTGAAATAGCGCTCCCCGAGAGACAGGTGCTCCATCCTGGGGAACTTCCAATTCAGGATGCGGCCATCTTTATAGATTACGACCGCTTCTACATAACTGTTTAGCGCCTTGGGCGCCGGGGCGAACGCGTTCCAGGATTGAAAGAGTCCGGACCATAGAAAATACGGCCGGACGGCCTGGCGGAAGGCGGCGAGCAAGGGGGAATCCAGAGGTATGGCCCAGCAAGCGATGGCAAGCAAGTGAAATGCCAGAAAGGCATTGATGGCAAGACGCTTCGCCCTATGGATGGCAATACGCTGCGCTGGAGGGAGCGCCTGGATCAGCCGGTTGTGAGGTTGCATCCAACTGTTTGACTTGCGGGGCGCAAAATCCGTGGAAGTTGCGGGCCCGCCTGCACGGTACCTCTGCTCATATCGTCTTCCATTCGAAAGAGAGAGGAATAGAGTCCCGTTTGGACAGTGTTTCTTGGCCGCTTCCGTCCAGAACGTGGCCAAGGTGTGCCAGTAGGGTTGCGTTTAGCCGGGCACGCGGCGGCTCGGCCAATCTCCGTGCCTTCGTAGTCTAACATGGGCTGGGAAGCTTCTACAGTGAAGGTTTTTCAAAGATGGCGGCGTTTTGCCGCGGCGGGATGCGCCACTCTGCTGTTGATTTCGGTGGTGGAGGCGCGCAATAAGAAGGGCGATAAGTTCCTGAAACTCGGCGAGAAAGCCGAGGCGCAGAAGAACTATGACGTCGCGCTGAACTATTACGACCAGGCGGTCGCGACCGACCCGAAAGAGCCTGCGTATCTGTTGCCGGACCAGAATGTTCGTGTAAAGGCGGCGGAAGCGCATTTGACGGAGGGCCGCAAGCTTCAGAAATCTCAAAAGCTGCAGGAAGCGCTGGCGCAGTTTCAAAAGGCGTTTCTAGCGGATCCGTCTTCGCAGGTCTCACTGCAGGAAATCCAGCAAACGACGCTGATGATCAAGGAACGCGAAAGGGTTCCGGCGGGCACGCCCATTTTGACGCCAGCCGAAAAGGCGCAGCGGGAGATGGAGCAGCGGATTGCCTCGCTCGAAGCGCCGCCGAGCCTGCGGCCGATCAACAACCAGATCGCGAGCCTGAAGATGAACAATCAGCCGGCGCGCGTGCTGTATGAGAGCGTGGGCAAGCTCGCCGGCATCAACGTGCTGTTCGACCCGAGCGGGATCGATACCGGGACGGCGCGAAATTTCAATCTGGACCTGAACAATGTGACGCTTGAGGAGGCGCTGAATTATGTGGGCCTGGTGACCCACACGTTCTGGAAACCGATCAGCCGCAACGCCATTTTCGTTACGCAAGAGACCGAGCCGAAGCGGCAGGAATACCAGGACGAAGTGGTGAAGGTGTTCTATATCCAGAATGCCAGCACTACACAGGAGTTCACCGAAATCTTCAACGCCATCCGCACCAGCGCGAAATTGAATACAGGCGTGTTCCAGGTGGCCAGCCAAAACGCCATTGTGGCGCGGGGCAGCACGGATACGATCGCGTTGGTCGAGAAACTGGTGCACGATCTCGATCGGCCGAAACCGGAAGTGCTGGTGGATGTGATCGTGATGGAGGTCTCGAAGACCAAGATGACGACGCTCGGGGCCGCGATTGCAGGACAGAGCGGGGGCCTGAATGTGCCGCTTCAGTTCACGCCGCGCAATCCGGTTCTGTTCGGCAATACGGGCACTTCGACCAGCACGACGACCTTTACGAGCACGGGGACCACCACGGGAACCTCGACCGGAACCACAACCAGCACTACGGCCGGAACCACCACCAGCACGATTACGAGCACTTTCACAACGACCGGCACGACCACGAGCACCACCACCAGCACGACGACGGCGGGACAAAGCAGCACGGTGACCACGACAAGCACGACTACAACGACTACGACCGGGACGACAACAACAACGAACTCCTATATCGCGCTTTCGCAGGTGGGGCATGTCTCGACCGGCGATTTTTCGATCAGCTTGCCAGGCGCGTTGATTTCGGCGCTGCTGTCGGACGCCTCGACACAGATTCTGCAGCGGCCGCAGGTTCGGGCGACGGATGGCGGCAAGGCGTCCTTAAAGATAGGCAGCAAAATCCCTTATGTTTCGGGGTCCTTGAACTCCGCGGTTGCGACGCCGGGCGCGATTCCGTATGCGACCACGCAATTTCAACAGGTGGACGTTGGAACGCAAATCGATCTGGAGCCGCATGTGAACGGAACTGACGACATCAGCATGCACATCAAGGTGGAGGTTTCCGACGTGACGCAGACGGAAACCATCGCGGGTGTGCAACAGCCGATCATCAGCCAGCGAGTCGATGAGGCCAACATTCGCATGAAAGATGGCGAGGTGAGCGTGCTGGGCGGTCTCTACGACGAGGAAACGGACCTATCGGTCTCCGGTATTCCGGGGGTGACGAACATTCCGGTGCTCGGCTACTTGTTTGGGACGAAAACGAAGAATCGCACGAAGGATGAGGTTTTGATCGCCATGATTCCACACATCCTGCGTCAGCCGGACCTGAGCGTCATGGGCGAGGAACCGATCCTTGCGGGATCGGAGCGGTCGATTCGAGTGCAACGCAAGCCGGACGGCACTGCGCCCGGGCCGCTGCCCGCGACCGGGACGGACGGGGTCCCGACGCCTAACCCATCACCGCTTTCGCCGGCGGCGGGGCGGCCGGCCAGCAATCCGCCCGCGCCGAAGTGACTTTTGAAATGGAGAGGGTGGTAGATGTTGCGCGGCAGTGACTGTTCCGGCTTGCAGCGCCGGCGCAGAGGTCAGGCGGGACTGACGCTGGTCGAGCTGATTGTGGCTTTTTCGATCCTTCTGATCCTTACTAACATGGCCGTACCGATGGCACGCTACCAGGTGCGGAGGCAGCGCGAGAAGGCGTTACGCGCCGATTTGGACGATATGCGCAGGGCCATCGACCGCTACAAGGATCTGTGCGACCAGGGCAAGATTCAATCGCAGAACCAGGACGCGTATTGTTATCCGACCACCCTCGAGTCGCTGGTGGAAGGCGTGCAGATGAACAACACACTGGCGGGCAATGGCCAAAGCACGAAGATGCGCTTTCTGCGGCGTATTCCCAAGGACCCGATGACGGGGGACGCAGATTGGGGCAAGCGCAGCATGCAGGACGATGCGACGTCGGATTCCTGGGGCGGTCAAAACGTCTTCGATGTGTATTCGAAATCGATGGACAAGGCAAGCGACGGGACGCCGTACTCGGAGTGGTGATGGCGCCGGTGAACCGCAAAATCGCAAAATGGGCGCGCGCGCTGCGCGGGTTCACGCTGATCGAATTGATGGTGGTGATGGCGATCATCTCCGTGCTGTTGGCGATCGCGCTGCCGATTTACCAGAAATCCATCACCCGCGCCAAGGAAAGCGTGCTGCGCAATAACCTATTTACGCTGCGCACGATGATCGACGAGTACACGATCGACAAACAGAAAGCGCCCGAGTCGCTGCAGGATCTGGTTTCGGAAGGCTATTTGCGGCAGATCCCGCAGGACCCGATCACGGGCTCCTCCGACACCTGGCGGGTGATCATGGAAGACACGCCGGTAGGAGGAAGCACCAGTTCGCCGGGCGTGTTCGACGTTCGCAGCGGGTCGGATAAGACCGCGCTGGATGGGACGTCGTATTCGGATTGGTGACGCGGGCGGGTGCGCAGAGCCCAAACCACGCCTGGATTGCTAAACTGAAGTGCAGCGCTAACCTGAAGCGGCGCGAAAGCGAAGCGGCGGGACGACGTCGCGTTTACTCCCCGATCGTCTAATGGTAGGACAGCGGCCTTTGGAGCCGTTAATCGTGGTTCGAATCCATGTCGGGGAGCCAATTATAGAAAACAAACAAATACCTTAACTTCTAGCCAGTACCTCAAGTTCGTACAGTTGGTACAGTTGGTACAAAACGAATCCATGTCGGGCGCTACTTGGGGCCTTGAAGTGCTCCGTGGCAGCGTCGCCATCAGCGGCCAAAGACTGGCCCAGGCGCTCCTGCAGCGTCGAGTTGATCGGTACCGACGTTCAAACGGCGCAGCGCAACCCGCCAGGCTAAGCCTCTAGATGCTGCCGAGCTGGGATTGCGAATTTCGCGCGGTATTGGTGTTAGTGGGGACGCCATCGAAATGATCACACCAGATCACGACGACGACGGCGAACAGGATGAGCGCTTGGAACAGGTGACGCATACGGCGCCGGGCTCTTAGCGTATAACCTTTTGTTCGCGATGGTGATGCGGTCCGGGTGAGTCGTGCTGTTGCTGGCTGGACGCTCCTAGATCCCCTCTACGAAAAGGCTTACCTGGAATCCCTACCAGCCGTCAGCCTTACTAATCTGCTCAAGCAGCGTGTGCCTTTTAAAAAAGTCGTTTCTATTTCGCACGAATCGCGACCATTAAGATCATTTGGCAGCGACATTTCGTCTCCCACCCTTGACAGCCTTCTGTATTGTGGAGTACTCTGTACCCCTAGACGGTTTCAGTTCTGGTGTAAATCAAGGGAGATACCATGAAACGCTCAATTAAAGGAAACATTGCGCTGCTGGGAACGATTCTGGCCTTCGCCGCTATGGCGTATGCTCCGTCGCGGGTTTATGCACAGGACGGCCCGTGCTGTGCTCAAATCGCGCACACCACAGTCACCTGCGGCGACTCGGGCTGCAAAGGCACCGTAACCTACAACTCGTGTACAATGCCTCTCAGCCCGAACTCTCAGCATTGGAAGGTCTTGGAGATAAAATGCTGCACAGCTTCGTATGAAGATTACAACGTGGGGGTGGGGGGAAATGGTTGCACGGATAACGCGAGCACGCCCCCGACGGCTCTTAATGTCGCTCTTTATGCGGAGGGGTTTGGGTGCGGACCTGTACGGGGAAATATCGCTTCGTTCGACCGATCCAACTAGGCTAAGGGCGGTGCTATGCTCATGCAACCTCCGCAGCAATCGAAGCAAGTGAGGACAACAGGCATCGCGCGAGGATACATCGGCAGGTTAGAACGGAACGCGAGCCTGGGGCCGCTGCTGCTACTCGGGTTGACCATACCCGCCGTTATCGGACTAGCAGGTGAGGCAGCCCCGGTTCCGCCATCATCCTCTGTACCCACCCTGGATTTACATCAGGCTGAGGTAATCCGTTTTAATTCACCAGGTCCAGCCGCTGTCCAATCGAGAATCAATTGCGGTCCTGGCGGCGATATCTACGCTGTCTATAGCAGCACTTCGCCTCGGGCGATGTGGAGCACTCCGATTAGAAGGGTTTCCATATCGTCCCGGAACGTTACGGAATACCCTATACCCACCATTTCGGGCTACGAAAATTTGGCCCGTGCCAGCTTCGACGTGAGTGCGAATGGAACGCTGTATGCGCTGCTGCAGGCATATCCGCAGTCCGACCCCAAGAGCAAGCCAGATCCTGTGTATCTGATTGTGAAATACAAGGACGACGGTCGCCTGGACTCCTACTTCAAAATAGGCGAAGTGCCTGGCAAGCGCGTCGAGCCGACATCATTAGCTGTGTTCGCGGACGGAAGTTTTCTGGTGTCGGGAACCACCATGGAGAAAACGCCGGACGGGACTTCGTGGGGAGTGTTTTCCGCCATCTTCGACCAAATGGGCGCGTTTCGCGCCCCGGTCACGCTTCTGAAGCTTGACACGCCTGCCGAATCCAATGGTTCCCCCGTCCTGCGGGGCGCTCCATCAACAACAGCCCAGCAAAAGGCGGCCGAGAAGGAAAAGGATTCACTAAAGGCGATCCCGCTCGCAAGCTCACTGCACAGCTTTAGCTCTCCCGACGGGAATATCTCTTTTCCAGGAGGACGGACACTTGGATGTAGTATCGCCCGCTGGCTCCGTCGAGCATGAATTCGAGCTCCGGCGGCCCGCAGATGGGCTGACTGGCATCCATATGGCGGCGGCAGGGCGTGGCTTCCTTTTCGTCTTTTACGACCACGTCGCAACCGGAGAGCCTGGTGAGAATTCCCGGTATTCCGGCATGATCAGTGTCGTCTATCCACAGAGTGGCGAAGTGACCGCCATCTATCGTGTGCCTCATACCGAAGCCGATTTCGCCGTGTCGGCGTGTGCGGCTTCGCCGAACGATTTCTTGTTTCTCAGCTCTGATAAGCAAGGTTATCTTGAGGTCGTACACTACTTACCCAATTAGCGCCCACCGGCGGCAACCGTGCAGAACCGTATGGTTGTTCCGCTGGCCGCGGCGCCGAACGCCGCTGGCGTCTGCACACGCACCGGCAAGCCCTGGCATGGCATTGTTGTGAATCGTATCTTGACTCGCAGCCTCAAGTAATTTACGAAGAAGCCAAAGGCTCCGGCATTAGGCGCCGGCTTGCGGCTACGCCGCCCGCTGACGCCATTCAAAGCGCCTCACACATGCCGGGCTTGCCGAGCCCTGCTTGGCGCTTCTCGTGCGCTTGGCGGGCCTCTTCCTGGAGCTTTTGACGGTAACGCTCACAATTTGGGTCATCCCGTGTCGGATCGGCCGACCAACTGTAGACATTCTACACAAGAGACCATACGAACTTCCGTAAATCTTTGATTTCTGCCGCTTTTGTGTAATGTGGAATCAGCAACTTACAGAGAATACAAGGCCGGAAATAATCGTGGTTCGAATTCATGCCGGGGAGCCAATTTCGATCCTACAATAAATGTGCCAGATCGGCAGAATGGATCGAAGACGATTCATCCGAACAACTTCTTCCAAACGGCCTTGACGGGTTGGTAAAGCAGGACGCCAGGAATGCCGGCCATGAGAGCAGGCGCGGCCTTGATGATCAAGGTGAGGAGCACAATCGCGAGGATCAGCAGCGCGAAGCCGTTTATGAGTGGCGTTCCATTCTTTGACCAAACACAGGGATTAGAGAGAAGCGCGTACAGGCGGGATGTGAGGAAGCGCATGATTCCCTTCTTTCAAGTTCTAAGGGAACCAAAAACCATGATGCCAAGTTTGAGTCAGTTGTCAAGACAGAGTCTCTATGTTCGTCTTTCATTTGCCCAAAGGCGTAACGTACTAATCGGCGTTTCTTGTGCGAGAAAATTACGGGAAAATTATAGAGATAATCACGACTTCTTCGCCAGATATTTTATGCTGTACTGATCGTTTTTGCCGGCCGGAAGGCAACTTTCTAGAATGAAGTCATGAAAACGACTGCTCGCGTCTCTATTCCCGCCTAGAATGGTCAACGTTTGTTTTCTCAGTGCATACAGAGGTGGCCTGAGCTCTCAAGCGGGCGAATTCATCGAGGCTCAAGCCGTTTGATGCCGGTTTCGATCAAAGACATCGCGCGACTGGCGGGGGTGTCTCATTCGACTGTTTCGCGCGCGCTGCGGAACAGCCCATTGATTCCCGCGGCAACGGCGGAGCGCATCCAGCGGATTGCGACCGAGACTGGATACCGGGCCAGCGCGGTGGCACGGAGTCTGGTGACGCGGCGAACGCAAACCGTCGGCGTGGTGGTCACCAGCATCGCCGATCCGTTCAACGGCGAGGTATTCGCGGGGATCGAAGAGTTGGCCAACCAGCATGGATATGCGGTGGTGCTGGCGAACTCGCAGGGCAATGCGGAGCGCGAAGTAGCCGTGGTGCAAGCGTTGCAGGAGCAGCGCATCGAGGGAGTCCTGGTAGCTTCCTCGCGCGTGGGCGCGCTGTACATGCCGCTGCTTTCGCAGCTCCAAATTCCGATTGTGTTGATCAATAACCACCACCCGAGCGAGTTTGTGCATTCCGTGGCGATCGATAACGTAGACGGCGCTTATCAGGCGGTGCAGCATTTGATTGAGCTGGGGCACCGAGACATTGCATATGTGGGGGACCGCTTCGGGCTTGAATCGGATGCGGACCGCGAGGCCGGCTACCGCAAGGCGCTGCGGGGCGCGAAGCTTTCGCCGCGCCGAGGGTTCGCGATTCCGGGCGATGGCAAGCCGGAGGGCGGGATGGCCGCCGCGCGCAAGCTGCTGGCGCTAGCCAGAAGACCGACTGCCGTTTTTTGCTACAACGATATGACCGCGTTGGGCGTATTGCGGGAAGCTGCGGAGAGAGGCTTGCGGCTGCCGGGAGAATTGTCGGTCGTGGGTTTCGACGATCTTTTCTTTGCGCCGTTACTCAATCCTCCGTTGACCACCATTCACCAGCCCCGAAACGAGATTGGACGGATGGCGATGAGGCTGCTATTCGCGCTGCTTGGAGGGAAGCCCGCGGAGAAGACGATCCGGATCAAAGGAGAGCTAGTTGTGCGCGGCTCGACCACGAGGCCAGCGGCGCTTACCAAGCGATCTGAGCGGGGAAGAATTCAGCCACCAGATCTTCGTAATAAGGCATGATTTCGAAGATTTTGGGCCGCTCTCTGCCTTTGGAATAGAGGTCGTAGGGATTGAATTTCCGCACCCAATCGAACATCTGCTCATCGTGAGCATTCATCAGGTGCCGGTAGGCGCCATGGCGGTGGGCCGCATAGAAGGAATGATAGCGGAGCATGTACTGCGCGGGCTCGGGCAGAAAGTTACGGGTGACGGTATAGATATATTCGTCGTGCCCCCAGGAAAGGTGCACATTGTCGAGACCGCAGTGCGGGGAATAGATGCCGTAGAGTGATTGATACTCAGGGACGCGGCTGTCCGGATTGGCGGCGAAGAATTCGGGGAAAACGATTTGATCGGAATAAGCGCAGCCGACCGGGAAAGTGTCGCCAACTACCGCCCATTGCGGCTCGCCATACAAGCAGAGGACTTTACCGAGATCGTGAACGAATCCGGCCAGGACGAACCAGCGGGGGTGGCCGTCTTTGCGAATGGCTTCGGAGGTCTGGAGCAGGTGTTCGATCTGGGTTAGATCGGTGTCCGGGTCGCTTTCGTCGACGAGCGTGTTGAGATATTCGGCCATTTCCCAGATGCCGCGCCGGCCGCGGGTGAGGCCGCAATACTGCGCCTTCCTGCCGAGGACGAAACCGAGAGTCTGGTGGGCGTGGTTTTGGCGGTAGAACTCAGTGACGGTGGGGTTAGCGTCTTGCTTATAGTTGCGGAACTCGTCCTCGGACTTGCCCTGACGGTAACGGCTAGCCACAAAATCGTCCCATTCTTCGAGGTGCTGAAGGGGCGGGGGCAGGAGTTCTGATTGCATGGCATCGGGCCTCTAATCTCATTATGCACACGTGTGCACTCCTCCGGCAAGCGGCGCTCAGCGGCGACGCCGCTTACAATGGCGACATGGCCAGGCAAAAGCTGAGCGAACAAGAGCTGGAATCGGCGGTGGGGCAACTTTCGGGTTGGGCGATTCAGAATCACAAGCTGCACCGCGAATACAAATTCGCCGATTTCGCGCATGCGTTCGGATTCATGGCTACGGCGGCGGTGAATATCGAGAAGAAAAATCATCATCCGGAGTGGTCGAACGTTTATAACCGCGTGGTGGTGGATTTGACGACGCACGACGCGGGCGGTATCACGTCCAATGATGTCGAGCTGGCACGGCTGCTGGACAGCATCGCGGCGAAATTGACCTGAGCGCATGAAATTCGCCGCAGTTCTTCTACTCGCGAGCCTGCACGTGCTTGCGCAGCCGGCGGCGCCGGAACCCTCGTTTGCGCAAGCGGATGCCATCGTCAACGACGCCGTCGAGAGCGGGCTGATTCCCGGAGCAGTGCTCGAGATCGGCCACAACGGCGAGGTCGTCTATCGGAAAGCCTACGGATGGCGAACACTGATTCCGAGGCGTGAAGCGATGACGATGGACACCATTTTCGACGTGGCTTCGTTGACCAAGGTGGTAGCCACCACGCCCTCAGTCATGAAGCTGTTCGAACAAGGCAAGCTGCGGCTGGACGACCCGGTGACCAAGTACTTGCCGGAATTTCAGGACGGCAAGAGCGACATCACGGTTCGGCTGCTGATGACACACTTCTCGGGCCTGCCTCCGGACCTGGACTTAGTGCCGCGCTGGAGCGGTTACCAGACTGGGATCGAGAAGGCGTTAACGGTGAAGCCGATTGCGCCGCCGGGCGCGCGTTTTATCTACAGCGACATCAACTTTCTTCTGATGGGCGAGATGGTGCGGCGGCTTTCCGGCGAGACGCTGCCGCAGTTCGCGCACGAGCAGATTTTCGCGCCGCTGGGAATGAACGAGAGCAGGTTCCAGCCGGCGGCAGCCCTGCGAGGCCGTATTGCGGCGACCGAAATCGACCCGGATACCGGACAGCCATTCCGCGGGGTGGTCCACGATCCGACTGCGCGCTACATGGGCGGCGTGGCAGGCAACGCCGGTCTCTTTACCACCGCAGACGATTTGGCGATCTACGCGGAGATGCTGCTGGGCATGGGGCAACGCGGCGGAGTGCGAATCTTCGATCCGCTGACGGTAAAAAAATTCACCGACCCGGCGAGCCCGGCCGATCAGCCGATTTTGCGCGGGCTCGGATGGGACATCGATTCACCGTTATCGAGCAATCGAGGGGAGTTGTATCCGATCGGCTCATACGGGCACACCGGATTTACCGGCACCTCGATGTGGCTGGATCCGAACACAAATTCGTTCGTCATTCTGTTGACCAACGTGGTGCACCCGAAGCGGGGAAAATCGTTGAGCTCGCTTCGCTCACGCCTGGCGACGTCGGTTGCGGCCTGCTTTGGAGAGAGCGTTCCGAATACGGTTTCGGTGACCAGTTATAACGAAACGATCACCGGGGCGGGCGTGCACCGCGTCATTGACCGGCAGGTGAATACGATGAGCGGGCTCGACGTACTGGAGCAGGATGGCTTTGCGGAGTTGAAGGGTAAGCGCATCGGCTTGATTACGAATCAGACGGGCTTGGATCGCGACGGCCATCGCAACGTGGACGTGATGCTGAAGGCGGGAGTGAATGTGGCGGCGCTGTTCTCGCCGGAGCATGGGATTCATGGCGACAAAGATACGGACGTCGGCAGTGCCAAGGACGCGAGCACGGGACTGCCCATCGTGACCCTGTACCGGCCGGACCAGCGCCGGCTCACGGCCGCCGAGATGCGGAATCTGGATGCGGTGGTGTTCGACATCCAAGACGTGGGGGCGCGCTTCTACACTTATTCGTGCACGCTGCTCTATGCGCTGGAAGAAGCGGGGAAGGCGCACAAGACGTTCTATGTTCTGGACCGGCCGAATCCGATTACGGGTACGCACGTCGAGGGGCCGGAAATGGAGAAAGACCTGGAGTCGTTCGTGGGGTGCTACGACATTCCGCTGCGGCATGGACTGACGTTCGGGGAACTGGCTACGATGGCGAACGCCGAGCAGCATTGGGGCACGGACCTTCACGTAATCAAGCTAAAAGATTGGGAGCGCGGCGATTGGTTCGACTCGACCACGCTGACTTGGGTGAACCCGTCGCCGAACATGCGCAGCTTGAACGCGGCGCTGCTGTATCCGGGATTGGCCATGCTGGAGGCAGATACAAATTATTCGGTGGGACGGGGAACCGATGCTCCTTTCGAACAGATTGGGGCCGATTGGATTCAAGGGCAGCCGCTGGCGGAATACTTGAACGGGCAGTTCATCCCCGGCGTGCGCGTTTATGCGACGCGGTTTCAGCCGAGTTCTTCGGCATTCGCGGGAAAAGAGATTGAAGGCGTGCGCTTCGTGGTGACGAACCGCGAGGCATTCGACAGCACGCGGCTGGGGATTGAGGTTGCGGCGGCACTCCAGAAACTATTTCCCGGCAAGCTCGATTTAGAGAAGTGCCGGTATTTGATTGGCAACCGGGTGGTGCTGGGCGATTTAAAACGGGGCCGCGATGCGAGCGCGATTTGGATGCGGGCCGAGGCGCAGGCGGCCGAATTCGCAGCCCGCAGGAGCCGGTACTTACTGTACTAGTAAAGTGCGGCAAATACGGCGCATACCTGGATTCGGCCGCCGCCCTCAACACTCAAGATACGTTCGCCGGTCGCGAATAAAGTGGCTGCTAAATCACAAGGCCGGCGCAAGTCAGATCTTAAATCCGACCGTAATGGACCTTCAATACTGCATCTGGGATCTGCTTATCCGGGGTATTCGCAGTCGAATTTAAGCCCGGACGGCGTACAGCTATTGCGAGTTCCTTTGGTATCAAAGGCCGGACGAGGACGCCCGACGCGGACCCGGAGGTCCGCCCCCACGTCGGCCGCCGATATTTGAATTCGCGTCAGGCTTCGACAGACTGCGAGTGTTTGGTTTTGCTGCCGGGCGGACGTCCCCGACGCCGCGGCTCGGAGGGCAGTTGCACGACGGCATTTTGCCCCTCTTCGGCGGAAATCTCCGCAGCGGCTTCCTTGAGCCAGCCGGGCGGACGTCCGCGCCGACGGCCCCGCCCTCTTGCCAGGCGTTCCAGAGTGAGAATGGCTTCTTCGATTTGTTCGCGCTCGAGACGGAGCTCGGCAAGCATTTTGTCAACGTCCAAGGTTGATACCTTTCTTCGACAGATTGATCCGCGACTGTAGACACAGATTTGAAGCGCGGATTTAGACGAAGTTTAATGCGGAGTTCGAGGACATTTCAAGATAAGGGCGAGGGCTTCAGTAGGAATGGTACTAATAGTACTTCGGGGATTAAACGCCGTGGCTGTGGAAATGTAGGGATATTTCGGGGATAGTGCTAGGAGTTTCGTTTCCTCCAGTAGAAATAGAAAGGAACGCCTAAAGCCATGAGTCCCAAGCCCATGAGCGATTCACGCGGGCGGGTTTGAAGAGTACTGACAAGCAGGAAGGCGGCGACAGCCACGAAGAGTACTGGAACTAGGGGATAGCCGGCGACCCGGTACGGTCTTACTACATCCGGGCGCGTTTTGCGGAGGACAAAGACGGAAACGGCGGTCATTAAGTATAAAATCCAGCTTCCGAAAATGACGAAATTGTAGAGATCGTCGAACCAGCCGCTTAAAACCACTACGCAGGACCAGAGGCAGAGCAAAATCATGGAATTGCCGGGGGTCCGGTATTTGGGATGAACGGAAGCGGCGAAGCGGAAGAAGAGGCCGTCGCGGGCCATGGCGTAAGGGACGCGGGCGCCGGAGAGAATGGAGCCATTGAGGGCCGCAAAAATGGAGATGAGGACGGCGATGGTGACGGCGGCGGCGGCGGGGCTTCCGTAGATGGTGGACATCATGTCGGCGGCGACGCGATGGCTGATGGAAACCTGGGCTGGGCTGAGCACATAGAAATAGGCCACGTTGATGAGAAGGTAAGTGGCGATAACGGCGCCCGTGCCGAGGATGAGAGAGCGCGGGAGGTTACGCTGCGGATCACGGATTTCCGAAGAAACCATGCTGACGTTGTTCCAGCCGTCGTAGGCCCAGAGCGCGCTGACCATGGCGGCGAAGAAGCCGGCAAGGCCGCCGGCGCTGGGAATGTGAGCGGAGAAGTGCGAGAAATCGCCCTTGCCCGAGAGAAGCCCGACCGCGATTACGCCGGCGATGAGCAGCATCTTGACGGCGGTGACGAATACCTGGGTGTTGCCGCCGGAGCGGACGCCGACGTAGTTGATGGCGGCGAGGATGAGAATGACCGCGATGGCGAGCAATTGGCCGTAGTGGATTTCGAGCCGGCTGCCACCGGGTCCGATGTGTAACGGGAGGACCACGAGCGGGACGCCGAGCAGGGGAAAGAAGGCGGTGAGGTAGGTATAGAAGCCCGCCGCCAGAGTCGCGATGGAGCCGCTTTTCGCGACCCATAATTGAGTCCAGCCGTAAAGGTAACCCCAGAACGGGCCATACGCTTCGCTGAGGTAGACGTATTCTCCGCCGGCTTCCGGAAACGCGGCGGCCAGCTCGGCATAGGTGAGCGCGCCAAACAGGCTCAGCAGGCCGGCGAAGATCCACACGAGGAACAGATTCCGGACGGAGCCGACGTAGCGGATCATGGTGGCGGGAACCAGGAAAACGCCGCTGCCGATGACGGTGCCGATGACGATGGAGATGGCGCTCCACAGGCCCAGGACGCGTTGCAGACTGGGACCCGAGTGATGCTTTTGAGGGATCATGCGCGAAGTGTTATTCAGGGGGCGGCGGGCGTGGCGACGGCGGGCGCAGCGCGTTCCCGCAGCACCAGACCGGCGAGATAACCGACGGTGAAAGTAGCGACGGAGCCGACCAGCACGTACCAGGTAAAAGCGACGTGGCGGTACAAGAGCAGCGTGGCGAGGAAACCGGCGCTCATTCCCACGATGGCCGACCACTCGCCCGGGCGCTTGGTGAGCACGCCAAGCAGGAATACGCCGAGCAGCGCGCCATAGAGGACGGAGGCGATGGAAAGCCCGGCTTCGAGCACGCGGCCCCAGTGGCGGGCGAGGAGTCCCACGCTGAAGAGGATGGCTCCCCAGAGCACGGTTGCCCAGCGGGCCAGCACCAGGTAATAGCTTTCCAGGTGGTGAGGACGCAGAGGCCGGAGGAAATCCATGATGGTGGTGGAGGCGAGGGCATTCAAGGCAGCGCTGAGGTTTGACATGGCGGCGGCGAGAATCGCCGCCATCACGAGACCTGCCAAGCCTACGGGCAAATGACGCCAGATGAATTCGGGATAGGTGCGCTCGGGAAGAGCAGGCGGGGTTTGTCCGGTGTTTCGGTAGTAGGCGTACAAGAGCACGCCGATGAACAGGAACAGGGCGAATTGAAAGAAGACGACAATCCAACTCGAGAGGAGCGCGAGACGGCTGTCGCTTTCGTTTTTGGCCGACAGCAGGCGTTGTACCAGGAGCTGTTCGGCGCCATGGCTGGCGGTGACCAGGAAACAGCCGCCGAGCAGGCCGGCCCAAAAGCTATAGCTGCGCTGGAAGAAGGCGGGCGATAGAGAGAAACGGAAGTCGAACATCTGGAATTTGTGGGAAGCCTGGCCGAGCGCGATGACTTGCGGCCAGCCGCCGGGAGTGAGGTGCAGGATGAGGAAGAAGCTGGCGATTGCGCCAGCGATATAGAGAATCATCTGGACGACGTCGGTCCAGATGACGGCGGTCATGCCGCCTTCGAAGGTGTAGAAGAGCGTGAGGCAGACAATGACGGCGATGGAGACGACCTCGCCGGTGCCGAGCACAATGGAGATCACCAGGGAGATGGCAAAGACGCGAACACCTTCGGCCAGAGCCCGCAGGACCAGGAAGGTGGCGGCGGTAAACTTGCGGACGCGGAGACCGAAGCGGCGCTCCATCAGTTCATAGGCGGTGAACATTTCGCCGCGGAAGTACTGCGGCAGAAACAGTACTGCTATGACGATGCGGCCCAGCAAGTAGCCGAGTACCAACTGCAGAAAAGCGAAGTTGCCGGCGAAGGACAAGGCAGGAGTGCCGATGACGGTGAGGGTGCTGGTTTCAGCGGAGACGATGGAGAATGCGATTGCCCACCAGGGGGCGCCCCGGCCGCCGAGGAAGTAATCTTTGAGCGTTTCCTGGTTTTTCTTGAATCGCGCTCCGAACCAAGTAATGGACACCAGGTATGCGGCGATGACCGCAAGATCGATCGCATGCATGGGGGGGCGCATGGAAACGTGGATGATAGCATGCAAGAGCGGATTGCGCCGCGAGGGCGGACCGATAGCAAAGGGAACAAGTTGCGCGGGCGCGGCATCTATCAGGGTGACAAAGCGGTTGCGGGTGAAAGGCGAGTTCGTTATACTCCGCTTTGCGCATTCAGTTGGGTCCGAGCGCCGGATAGAATTCGGTGAGAGTTGAATACGCGAAGCGGTCCGCTTCCAGAACGAAGACGTAGAATTCCTGTCAGGAGGGTTGTCGTGGAGATTTCCTTTTTGAGGGCCGGCAAGTCGATTGCTGCCACGGGAGTGTTGGCTCTTTTGGCCAGCTTGAGCTGTGTCGGCATGGCCGTGGCCCAGAGCGCCGGAGGGCAGGCAGCGGGCGGCCAGGCAGCAGCCGGACAGCAGCCGCAGAAGAACTATAAAGACCGGGCCGAATACGACCTATATTCGAAAATCGTCCAGACGCAGGACCCGAAGGCGCGGCTCGATCTCCTGAACCAATGGCAGGACAAGTACCCGCAGAGCGATTTCGCGGACGACCGGATGAAGTATTTCATCAATACACTCGCGCAGCTTGCGCCCGCCGATCCGGCTGCACGGCAGCAACTGATTCAGAAGTGCCAGGACATGCTGAAGAAGGATCCGAAGTATTTTCTGGCGAGCTATTACATCGCGCTTTGGGGTCCGGCGGTGGGAGGGACGAGCCCTCCGGCAGATCTGTTGAGCCAGGTGGATACGGCCGCGCACGCTGTTTTGGACGGCGTGGACGACACGTTCAACGCCTCGAAGAAGCCGGCCACGGTCAGCGACACGCAGTGGAGCACGCTGAAGAATCAAGCAGTGGCTCTGGCGCACAACGCGCTGGCGTGGGAGGCCGCGTCGAAGAAAGACACGGCAACGGCGGAAAATGAGTACAAGGCAAGTCTCACGGCGAATCCGGATCAGGGAACGGTTTCCGCGGCCTATGGCAAGCTGCTGGTGGACGACAAGAAATATCCCGAGGGACTGTTCGAGTATGCACGCGCAGCGCAATACTCTGGACCGGGACCGGCGGTAGCAGCAGACGCGCGCGCAAAGCTGCTGGATTACTTCAACAAAGCTTACAAGGACTACCACGGCAGCGCGGACGGCGCCGACCAGATTCTGGCGCAGGCCAAGACGAATGCACTTCCTCCGGCGGACCTGAATATAACAAGCCAGGCGGATATGGCCAACAAGGCGGCGGCGGATATTAACGGCAGGATCCAGTCCGACCCGCAGTTCGGGCTTTGGTACAGCATCAAGCAGAGTCTGCAAGATAAGGGCGACGACTTTTTCAACAGCACGGTGAAGGATGCCGAGATTCCGGGCGGGGCGAACGGCGTGAAGAATTTCACGGGAACGGTGATTTCGGTGGATCCACCGGATCACCCGACCAAGGTGGTGGTCGGGGTTGAGGATCCGACGAAGCCGGATGCCACGCTGGAGTTCTCACAACCCCTGCCGACGGAGGCGTTGGACAAAATCAAGGTGGGGCAGAAGATCGATTTTTCAGGCGTGGCCGACAGTTATGTGAAGGATCCTTACATGCTAACGTTCAAAGACCCAACCATTCCCGGTGTGCAGACGACCGCGCCTCCGAGGAGAGGCCGGCGAAAGAAGTAGTTTCCGCGCGACAAGGGCCCGGGAGAGCAAACTTCCCGGGCCGTTTCAGGTTGCGGCGCGGTTTACATCTTATAGCGGCCGAGATCTTCGTCGTTCAAGTTCTCCAGCCATTTCCGCAACTCTTCGTTATTTACTTTTTCGGATACGGTGGCCGAATTACGGGAAGACTGTAAGACCTTTTCCTCGACATAAATCGGGCAGTCATGCCTGAGGGCGAGAGCGAGAGCATCGCTGGGACGCGAATCCACACTCATCAGCTTGCCTTCCCGCTCGAGCCAAATGAGCGCGTAGAAGGTATCTTCCTTTAACTCGCTGACAACGACTTTCTTGATGCAAGCGTCGAGGCCCATCAACAGGACCTTAATGAGGTCGTGCGTCATGGGCCGAGGAGTGGTGACCTTTTCTATCTCGAGAGCAATCGCGTTGGCTTCATAGATGCCTACCCAGATGGGCAATACCGAATCGCCGCTCAAATCCTTCAGCACTACGATCGGCATGTTAGTCATCGGATCCATCATGAGACCACGGATCTTCATTTCTACTTCCACATTTGCCTCTCTTTCCCAGACAACTCACATTTACTACTGGTCCGGTTAGCGCGCATGAAACTACTATGCGCGGTGCGCACTGACGCGCTCACCGGCCAGGCTGTTCGGGCCGGATCGAGTGACCAGCACGCCGGCATATTGGCCGGCCAGGGTACAGCCTTCGGAGGGCGCCGGCAGGTCCGGATCCAGGAAATTCAACGTCTTGTTTTGCATGGTGCGCCCAATCCATTGGCCGGTAGCCAGATTGTAACCCTCTACATGCACCTGTTCAGTGGTACCGATATAGGCCGCGTTGCGGCGGATTTGGATGGCGCGCTGGCGTTCCTGGAGGATCATCAGGCGGCGCGTCTTCTCCTCTTCGGGAATGTGATCCTCATATTGAAGCGCGGGCGTGTTCGGGCGCCGCGAGTATTTGAAGATGAACATTGAATCGTACTCGATCTCGTCGGCAAGGCGAAGAGTCTGGTTGAAATCGTGCTCCGTCTCGCCGGGGAAGCCGACGATGATGTCGGTGGTGATGGCGATGGAGCGCTGGGCGCGCTTGATCCAATCGATGCAGCGCATGTAGTGGTCGCGTGAGTAAAGCCGCTGCATGCGGGAGAGCACGGCGGTGGCACCGGATTGCACCGGCAGATGAACATGGTTGCAGAGGGTGGGATTACGATCGATCGCGTCGACAATGCCCGGTACAAAATCGCGAGGGTGCGAGGTGGTGAAGCGAACGCGGCGAATGCCGGGAAGTTTCCCAACCTCGTCCAGCAGGCGGGCGAAATCCCAAGCTGCCGGGGAGGGGTCGCGATAGCTGTTGACGTTTTGCCCGAGTAATTGGATTTCGGTGTAACCGAGCTCGGCTAGTGAAGCCGCCTCGCGAAGGACACTTTCGCTGGTGCGGCTGCGCTCCGGGCCGCGAGTAAACGGGACCACGCAGTAGGCGCAGGACTTGTCGCAGCCTTCGATGATAGTGATGTAGGCGCGATGAGGATTATCGCGGCGGGTGAAGGGCGTATCGAACGTCTCGGCAGTGTCGAGACCGAGACCCGTCACCCGGCGGTTGCCGGCCTCGAGTTGGACGAGCAATTCCGGTAGTCGCGTGTAACTGGCGGAACCCGCTACCAAGCTGACGTGGGGAGCACGCTCGAAAATGCGCTCGCCCTCCTGTTGGGCAACGCAGCCTAACACGCCGAAAACTTTTCCCTTGCCTGCTTCGCGCTTGAACTGCTGGAGGCGGCTGAAGACCTTCTGTTCTGCCTTGTCGCGAATGCTGCAGGTGTTATACAGAACAAGCTCGGCGGCAGCGGGCTGATCGACTTGCGTATAGCCTTGCTGGAGCAAAGTGCCGACGACTTTCTCTGAGTCGTGGGCGTTCATTTGACAGCCGAAAGTCTCGATATAAAAGGTCTTCATGGAAACCCAGGTGCGAAGATCCCTACCCGTGCAGAAAGTGCATGCACCAGCCGATTCCGAACAGGGCGGCCATAAACCAGCCGAAGCACCGGACGCCGTAGAGGAGACGCTCCCGGTCGGTGCGCTTGGTAATCAGCCCCAGCATCACGCTGGCGAGCAGAGCGAACAGTACGGCAGCTTCAAAATGATCGAGATTCAATGCCATTCGAGGTCAGTCCTTTTGGCGGGTGGCGATTTCGTAGGCGTCCACCATGCCGAGGATATTCAATAGGCCTGCCGCAACCAGGAACTTAGAACCGTAGTCGGGGGCATGGCTGGCCACGTCGGGCGGACCGTAGCCGAGCCAAACAGAGAGAAAGTACGGCAGACCGGCGGCCAGATCGCCGATAAAGCCGCCAACCTGGATAAGCCGCGAGAGCAAATCTCCATTTCCGCTGGGATGAAATAAAGGTCCCCGCATCAGCACGCCGATGAGGAATGCGGCCAGGACGCAGGCGAAGACGATGGCGCCGCGTCCGCGCCGGCCAAGCAGCAAATGGCCTGAACCAGGGATCAACCAAGCCAAGCCGACCAGGAGCAGAGGCGATCTCGCAGGCGTAGAGCTGTCAGAAGTCGCAGAGACGGAGGGCATCAATTTAATTTTAGCTGTATGGGTTACTGGTTGGCGCCGGGTTGCTCGTTAGGAACGAATGGCAGGCGCGACGTTGGGCAACGCTGAACTACAATGGTGAGGTCACTCGGTTTGCGGATGTGGCGGAATTGGCAGACGCGCTAGATTCAGGTTCTAGTTCAGGCAACTGAGTGGAGGTTCAAGTCCTCTCATCCGCACCAACCACGTTCGGCGGTCAAATCCCATGCCGCGATCTGAGGAAACCGGAAACAATCCGTTTTGTTACCTTGACAAGCGAGCAGAATGTTTTGGGTATTCCGCATACGTCGAACGGTACGCATTGCCCTGCTGACCATAGCAGTCGCGGTTGTTTTTCCGTTTAGACGTTTATTCGGCAATGATGCCGGTCCTAGCTTGATCCGCTGGTACTTTCAGACCTGCGAAGCTGCGTTCGTAAAAATAGGACAGTTGTTGGCCGTGCGCTATGACCTGTTTCCGGCCGAGTACTGCAAGGAGCTTGGGAAGCTGCTTGACCGCGTGCCGCCAATCCCATTCTCCAGCGTCAAGGCCATCATAGAGCAAGATCTCGGCCGCGATCTCCGCAGTTGTTTCCAGGATTTCGCAGAGAAGCCGGTCGCAGCCGCTTCCATCGCCCAAGTGCATTATGCCCACTTGCACTCAGGGCAGGAGGTCGCGGTCAAAGTAATGCGCCCTGCGGTCCGACGGCAGTTTAAGGTCGATTTGGCGAACGCGCGGTCGATTGCACGGGCGTTGGATCTCACAGGGATCTTCGGTGCTTCACGCATCGCCGACGTGGTAGCGGAACTCTTTCGCATCGTCGATCAGGAACTCGATTTTCGCAAGGAGGCCCGTCATACCGACGTGCTGCGCAGCAAAATGATGGCGGACGATGTCGACCACTACGCTCCCAAAGTCTATTTCGATTTCTGCGGAAACCGGGTAATCACTGAGGAGCGGCTCAGAGGTATTTGGGTGCAAGAGCTGATCGATGCGCTGATTTCGGGCGATCGATCACGCCTCGATCCCTGGGAATCCAAGGGTGTGAGGCCAGAGCGCATTGGAAGAATTCTCTTTCGTTCGGTGATGGAGCAGTGCTATCGTCATCGTCTTTTCCACGCGGACCCGCATGCGAGCAACCTGATCGTATTAGACGATGGGTCGCTCGGATTCATTGATTTCGGTTCTGTCGGCTGGTTGGACGAGGATTTATGGGCGAAACAGCGGCGGGTATTCGATAACATCTCCAGACGGAATATTCATGGCGCGTATGAAGCCCTCATTTCGACTCTGGAACCATTTGAGGAACGCGATCTGTCGGACCTGGAGGGCACGGTTAAAGAGTTGTTTTGGGAATGGATTACGGCGGCGGAGGACCCTCGAGCAAGCTCTTTCGAAAAAAGTAATGGACGCTTACTGCTGCGGATTGCCGACGCAATCCGAAAATCAAGCCTTCGCCTACCATGGCGACTGATCCGCGTCTATCGAGCGCAGATCGTCACGGACATGATTGTTTATTCGCTCTTCCCAGGGCTCGATCCCATATATGAATTGTCCGAGTTCTTCAATGAGGAAGCGATTCGACAGGCAGGTGACCTGCTCTCGATCGAGAACTTGCGCCGATCCGTGCTTACTGCCAGCCGAACTATAGCAGCAGCACCCGAAGCCCTCGCGGCTCTTACGGATTGGACCACCACGAAGTTACCCATTCTGGGCAGAACCTTTGGCGAAGACCTGAGCCGCTTCGAACGCGGGATGACGTATCTATTGGACTTCGCCAGGGTGCTCTCGATGCTAAGCGGCATTGGCATCGTACTCCTTCGAATCGGCGCCGCGTGGATAGCGCCTACCGCGAGTTGGAGAAAACCCGGCTCGGTCTTCGACGAGATCTGGTGGATCGCCGCGATTGCCGCCTTGGGCATTGGCTTTCTTCTCAGTCGGGTCTTATGGCACATTAAATACTCGGATTGAACTGCCAGCGCCTCGAGACTGTGGTATGAATACGTAATCCCATCTCCCATGGAGGCGTCAATGGCCCAGAGAGCTCGGGCAGTTTGGCCCTATCCCGCCCTGCTGCCCTATAGTGTCAAGGTCTATCCAATCGTACAGGTCTCGGACGAAATTGGGCCACAACGTCCGGGCTCCTGGCCGCCGGCAATGGATCCACGCGTTGCTGCTTGGGCTGAGCGGGTCGACAGATCGCCCTCGCATAATCAGCTCTACTTACACGTGCCTTTTTGTCCGTTCCTTTGTCACTTCTGTCCCCTGTATAAACATCCCGCCACCGGGGACCGGAACAAAGAGCTGAAAGCCCAATTCGTGGAAGCCTTGAAGAGGGAGATCGCCATGGCGGCGCCCGCCTGCAAGGACACGCTATTTCAATCGGTCTACTTTGGCGGCGGCACGCCGACGGAACTTACCGCTGACGAGCTAGGTGACTTACTCGCGACCTTACGATCGAACTTCTGTGTGACCGCAGATGCTGAGATAACGCTCGAAGGAGTAGCTAAACAGATGCTGTCGGAAGGATACATCGAGACATGTATCCGGCATGGCTTCAATCGATTCTCGTTTGGGGTGCAAACTACCGACCTAGCTCTCCGCAAACGAATTGGGCGAGGAGATAACGTCAACGACTATCCGGCGCTTATCAGCCTGATTCGAAAGCTTGCTCCGGCTGCGAGCGTAAACGTCGATTTTATGGCCGGTTTGCCCGAACAAACGTTTGAAAGCATAGAAACGGACATCGACGTGATCCGGAAATGGGGGGTCAACAGTGTCGACGTTCTCTATTATGTGATGCTGCCGGGAACACGCCTCAGAAAGCTCGTCCAGCTTGGAACTAGACCGAGCCCGGATTCCGGGGAACGATTGCTCGAAATTCGCGAGTTAGTCAATCGATCGCTGGCCAAGAGGGATTTCGTTCAGCGAACGGGGGAAGTATTTGTACGGGACGATGAGAATCGTTTTGTTCAGGCGAGCTACGGCGGCGGAGTTAGTTGCGTAAATACCGTGTTAGGTTTGGGACCGTCGGCATTCGGCATTGTAAACGGGTTCGTATATCAGAACGTGTGCGATCTAGATTTATACATTAAACAGATTAACGAACGACTTATACCGGTGCATCGAGGCAGGCAACTGACGGTGCCGCTCGCTCGACGTCGAGCAGTTATATTCTCGATCATGCGCTTAAACATCCATGAGGCCTTAGTGGATGATTCTTCCTATCGAAGCGTTCTGAACAACTGGCAGCGCAAGGGTCTTATTCATCGCTCCGGCCAGAGTTATGTGTTAAGCGACTTGGGACGACTCTGGTATAACCACATGCAGATTGACTGCTTGCCCTTCACCGATGTGCTTTCTACGCTGCGAATGTTCGGCTCAATTGAAGAGCAGAACCAGATGTTGAAGAAATCGCAAAGTGAGTTGTCGCAATTTGAACGTGAGGTGTTGACCTTAATCGGCGGCCGACGGCTCAAGACGATCCGACATTGGGGGTACCGCACGTTTCTCGCGATCCACAGAGCCGCCGGCCTGGATGGGCGAGCGATCGGCTTCACTGGAGCTATCGAAAGCGGAGACGCTCGCCATTGAAGCGAGTTTTGATCGTGGGCGCCGGGCATCTCGGGAGGCGGGTCTTTGAGTGGGCCCGCCGAAGCTCGAACATCCAGGTCGAGATAACGAACCATGATTCACAAGCAAGTGGTCGAGTAGATTTCCTGCAGCCAAAGACATTTCCCACTATGACAGCCTTCGACGTCATAGTAGATTGCGCAGAGGCAGATTGTCAGGCACGAGTAGAGGCCGCGCAATACTGCCTGGAAAACAAGATAGATTTTGTTGAGCCAAGTTCAGATAGCCAAGTAACTCACGAATTCATTGCGAAATTTCAGCAGTCGGCAAGCGGCGCCCGAATTCTTCTAGGTGTTGGTATCTTCCCCGGGCTGAGTACCCTTACCGCCGCGGATGCTGTTAAACGTCAGCACGCATCGGTCGAAGTAGGGGTTCGGCTAAATCCTGTCTCCGGCGCGGGCCGCAGTACAGCAAAGTTGATGGCTGCGCTTATGTTCCGGGATGCGCAGGTCTATATCGATGGCCAGGCACAATCCATTCCTGCATTGACCGAGGCGCCGCAAGTGAATTTTCCAGCCGGCATGTGTGATGCGCTCTATGTCGACCTGCCGGATTCTGAGATTATTGCTCACCTCTTCAACGCGGCAAGGTCTTGCACGGTTATTTCATTTGTGCCGAGTGGATTCACGAAAACAGTCGCGAGGATGGGAGAAATCACCCGTAGAATGGGCGCCAGAGAGAAACGGCTCTTAAAGGCGGCGATCGCGCTCTCAGGTACACTATTTCGCACTTACCTGCTCGGGTCGCGCGCTACCCGAGTGGAGATTACAGCGAGCGCGCAGGTAGATACTGAAAACGGGACATACGTCTCCATGGTTGCCGTAAGCGATGGGATGAATGCGGCTGCCCTAGCGATCGCGACCGCTCTGGAAATAGAATGGGCGCGATCTTCGGCAAACGCGTTGATTTTCCTTCCGGACTGCACCGGCTTGGAAGAATTCTTTCAGCTTATGCGAACGCGCGCGAAATCGGAACTCGCACTTGACGGACCCCACCGGATCCAGATCTAACCAACGCGGGAGGTGTTTTCGACGATTGGTTCTTTCTGCCGGTTGATCTCAACAACGATCGCTTTCGCCAGGCGCTCATAGTCGATGTTGTCCTCGCTCGCTGAGCGGACACGATCTTGGGCCTCGACCTCCTGGGCGATGCGCGCCATCTCCTCGAAATAGCGGGAGGCTGCAGCAAAGGAAGCCGACTGAGCCGACCCTGAAGGAAACCTGCCTTCGCGGTGCCGTGTGCGGACTCGTTCGCTCGTCTCCTCTTCCGCGCCTCCTTCGCACGAATCGGTAAAGCTCTCCGTGGCCGACGCGACTGCGTCAGCGGCTCCGTCAGCCAAAGCGCCCCAGAACTCAGCCATGGCAATCGCTGCGCTACGAGCACTTTCCCGGAATGAGCTACGGCGCGGCTTGTGAACGGAATACCTGTCGTCGTTGTAGACGTAGCTGCGTTTCATGATCGTTACCCTCGCTGGCATCGCATCATAGCACGATGCGAGCGGCCCTTCTACGGCGATTTCCAAAATAAGTATAATAACGGCCAATGTTTCCAAGTGATCCTCAGGTGCTCGCGATCCTGTCTGGAGCTCCGCCACGGGACGTTTCCGGAGTGATATCCGAGTTGCGACGACTGGATGCGGCGCTTGCGGACAATGACGGTTTGAAGTGGTTCAACTGGCTCTACTTGCTCACCACCAGAGCCGTGAAGCAATACCTGGATACGGGACAGGCCCAAGCCGGCCAATTCATTTCTGAGCTGGACGTCGCGTTTGCACAACTGTACCGTTCAGCGTTGACCGCGTATCTGTCGGGCGACGATTTCCCTGCCTCATGGGATGCCTTATTCTCCGCACGAGGAGACGAACGAATCACGCGCATCCAGTTCGCTCTGGCAGGCGTTAACGCTCACATAAATCGCGATTTGCCAATCGCCCTGCTCACGGTTTATGACGAGCGCAATATGCGCCCCGTGCACGGCGGCGTAGAGTACGTCGCTTACACCGACCTGAATACAACCTTGGATGCCCAGATCGGTCTTGCAAAGCAGAATTTGATGGTCCGGCTAGATGGAGCCAACTTAGCATCTGTGGACCTGTTAGAGATCCGAATCGCCGCGTGGAGCGTGGCTGCAGCGAGAGAAGCGGCGTGGACGAATTCGGAAATCTTATTCACGTTAAGTGCAGCACCGCTGCGAAGCCGCTATGAAAAGACGCTGGACGGCTTGTCGCAGTTGGCAAGTAAAGCCTTGCTGGCCCCAGTCTGACGAAGGGGACGTGAAACTCGAATCGTCAGGTCTTCACCTGCACATCGCATGGAGGTTTGCTAATGAGCACCGAACCGAAGAGAATTGCGATTCTCGGAGGCGGTATGGCGTCAGTGACGGCAGCCTTGGCCTTAACAGCGGAACCCGATTGGAAATCCCGTTACGAAATCACTTTGTATCAGTTAGGGTGGCGGTTAGGGGGTAAGTGCGCTAGCGGCAGAAGCGGGAAGATTGAGCGGAAGGACGGAGTATCCGTCGTCGAGGGAGTGAGTCGCAACCAGGAACACGGATTGCACATTTTGCTCGGCTTTTACGAGAATACGTTCCGGCTAATCCGTCAGGTATATGCGGAGAACGAACACTATCTTCCACCGGACGCGGCGTTGCGTACATGGACCGACGCCTTCAAGAAGCATAGCTACATTTGCGTTCAAGAATCTCTGGATCAGTCCCGTTGGGAAAATTGGGGGTTTTCTTTTCCCGAGGACGATCTGGAACCAGGCGACGGCAATCAGCCGTGCACCGTTTGGGACTACATCCGACTCCTGATTGACAAGTTAGCAGATTTTTGGAAAACGTCATCTTCTGAAAGTGACCGTCTGCACGATCTGGAACGTGCCACGGTGAGAGAATCCCTCAATCCCTTCGCGGGAGTACTTACACGAATCCTCGACGATGTATCTGCACTGAGTGTCGCAACTGGTACTGAACTGGTGGAAATGGCTCGCCGTTTTATCCGTGCGATTGGTCCGAATGTAGAGCAGCACGACCAGCACCAACACAATACCGTTATCGGGCTCTTAGATGTTTTTCGGAAATGGCTCTATCGGCGGTTGGACGGATCAGACGAAGCCCGCCGCGTGTTTATTTTGATGGATCTGGGTCTTACTATCATTCGAGGCTTGATTGCTGACCGAGTAATGTTTGACCCTCGTGAGTTCGATGTGCTGGAGGAAGACCTTCAGTCCTGGTTATCTAGACATGGGGCGAGCGACCTATCCTGCCATTTAGACAAATCGGCCGTGGTTCGTGGTCTTTACGATCTGGTATTCGCTTATATCGATGGAGAGACGACCCAGCCGTCCTTGGCGGCCGGCCCTGCTCTGCGAGCTATCTTCAACATTCTTTTCCGTTACAAGGGGGCGCTCGCATGGAAGATGCAGGCGGGCCTCGGCGACACCATATTCGCGCCGATCTATATGGTTCTTAAGAGGCGCGGTGTGAAGTTTGCTTTCTTTCACAAAGTAGAGCACATCGGCTTGACTGCCGATAAATCGGATATTCAGAGGATTGACATCGCCCGGCAGGTTACCTTGCTGGAAGGACACGACGAGTATGATCCGATTGTTTGGGTACGGGGCGTCCCTTGCTGGCCGGCGGGGCCAGATTACTCGCAAATCGCACAAGGCGATCAATTACAGATACAAAATGTAGACTTAGAGTCCTTCTGGACTACTTGGAAGGATGTCGAGCACTTGACGTTAGAGGCGGGCGTGCATTTTGACCAAGTAGTATTTGGTATCTCACTGGGCGCAGTACCCTACATCTGTTCTGAACTGATTACCGCCGCTCCGCAGTCGTGGGGAATTATGGTGCGGCAGGTTAGAACCGTGCGTACGATGGCTTTTCAGCTATGGGTCGGCAAGGCGCTTCAAGAGCTCGGCTGGAACAATCCTAGCCCCGTGTTGGATGCATATGTGGAGCCGCTTAATACCTGGGCGGATATGAGTCAGCTTCTAATCCGCGAAATCTGGCCGGAGGGTAAAGAACCGAAAAGCGTCGGCTACTTTTGTGGCCAGATGTTGGAAAGCGTGAAACCGGAGATGGCGGTCGCGAACGTCACGGAAGTAGCCCACGACTTTGTGAGGAATGCGTTGGCGGGTCTTTGGCCCAAATTGGAAATCAGCCAAAGCGACCTGGACGATCATTCGGTCCCTGACGATACTGGATGGATCGCGGAGAGCGAGTCACGATATTTTCGGGCGAATATCGATCCTTCAGAACGATACGTTCAGTCGGTTGCAGGCGCCACCGGTGCACGGCTCCGCGCGGATCAGGCTGGGTTTGAACGCCTGGTATTGAGTGGTGACTGGACTTATAACGGCCTGAATATAGGTTGCATTGAGGCGTCAGTGATGGCTGGCCTAGAGGCGGCCAATGTGATTGCAAAAAGACCCTTGGCTTCCGGAGTCATTTCCCTTAAAGCGTCGTTTGGGCAAGACGGCCAACATGTTACCTGAGAAGTTGGGCACGTCAGGGTGCGTGAGGCAGTTTCGCGCAATCGGACTAGCTCAAGAAATGCGAGTTGTCGAACACGAGGAATGCGAATAAGACTGGAATGTACAGGACCGAGGCGAGAAGTAGACCACGCGCTCGCTTACGGTTACGCTCTCTTGCGAGTTGCCAGCCGAAATAGAGGAACACTAAGTCCAGCACGAGAGCTGCAACGAAGTACACGTGTCCTGCCATGTGCAATAGCGTCGGCGCTAGAGTGATTGGAACAAGCAGCAGTAGCGCGCTCAGAATTTCGATAGTTAAACCGATGCCGAATGGCCGAGCTACGGCCAGCATCTTCACGCCAGCTCGCTCGTAATCCTCGCGATAGATCCACGCGATCGCATGAAAATGCGGGAACTGCCACAGGAAGAGGATACTGAATAAGACCCAAGCATCGATGCCAAGATGAGAACTTGCGGCGGCAAAACCAATTAACGGCGGCATGGCGCCCGGTAACGCGCCCACGGTTGTACAGACGGCATGCTTCCGCTTCAAGGGTGTGTACGCAAAGAGATAGCCCACCGAGGTCAGTAGGCCGAGACCCGCCGACAAAACATTACAAAATATCCAGAGCTCTGCTACACCGACAACAGTCAATACAACGCCAAATAAAAGTGCATCTCGAGCTCTCACGGTGCCGGTCGGGATCGGACGTGTCCTCGTTCGCTGCATCTGAGCGTCCCACGTGCGTTCCCACCATTGATTGAGCGTGGCAGCTCCGGCAGACAGCAGCGTGGTGCCGACAAGAGCATGCAGAAACGCGATGAAGTTGAATGTCGATTCGACGCCGTAGCAATAGCCGACAGCGGTGGAAATGACGATCAATAGCGCAATTCTCGGTTTCGTCAGCCGAATGTATTCTTTGAGGGTTTGAGTGATGCTCAGCGAGGGCGAGAGAGCCTGGCCGGCATTCTGAATTGTCGTATCCACCAGAGCTTGGTTCCGTTCACAATGTTAACTGACTCCAGTTCACGGGTCATGGGAGCCCCTCGCAATGTCGAACCGCCGAGGGGGAGGCTTCCTAGGAATGAGGGGTATTCGTTCGCGCATTGGAGTATGTTACGCCGAGTACGGCCGATTCGTGACACCCGGAGCAATTTCGTATCACATACCTGATCGCTCGTCCATTTGAGCAACGCAGGAATGAATCCAATTCGCTCCGAGGTAGCAGAGGAGTCCTTGGCCGGTCTTCGGGCGGAAAGATCGGGGAGTAGCTGGGCATGAGAGCGAGCAAGATGCGCTGCTATACTCATACTGATTTTGAATCTGCTGGAGTGGCGGAACTGGCAGACGCACGGGACTCAAAATCCCGCGTTCTTCACTGAACATGTGGGTTCGACCCCCACCTCCAGCACCATTGATAACTGTCTTTACTCACTCAATGCGGGCAGGCGGCCTCCGACTGATTCTAAGAACACCCGCAATTCGGCGTCCACCCCCGCTTACTCGTATCTGAGCGCCACCATCGGATCCACTTGTATGGCTCGCCGCGAGGGCGGGTAAGCGGCAAGCAACGCGATGGCCAAAAATAACAGAGCGACTCCGATAAAAGAGATGCCGTCTACGGCATGAAGGCCATAAAGCACGCCGCGCAGCAGGTAAGAAGCCCCCAGTGCGAGTAACATCCCGGCTAGCAATCCAGTAAGCACGGGGCGCGTGCTTTCGCGGAGTATGAGTCCAAGGATATGGCGTTTCTGAGCCCCGACCGCCATTCGGATGCCGACTTCGCGCGTGCGAAGCACGACGATATAGCGGACCGTGCCATAGATGCCCATGAGGGCAAGTAAAAGCCCGAGCAGGCCGACACCGGAAGCAACGGCAGCCGCAAGCGTTGCCGCGATGAAGGGCGTTGACCAGCGAAGCATTTCCTCGAGAGTGGAGAAGGTTGCGATCAAACCGGGATCGATAGAGGATATCGCCGGGTCCATTGCTCTGAGCACCTGCGCTGCGCCGGAGCGGATTCGAATGAGTATCGGACGGCCTGGCAGCCGGCTGTCCGGCAAGGGCAAATAGACCTGCCGGGAGTCGCTGCCGTCAAACTCGACGCCGCGTGTATCGCGCGCCACGCCAATCACCTGGTACGCGGGGCCATCGGCGACCAGCTCGCTCGAAGTGTGGACACGTTCGTCGGTGGCGCCCAGGCCCAGGCTGCGGCCCACCGGATTCTGGCCGGGCCAGAGCTGCTTCGCGGCGGATTCGCTAAGAATCACAGACTGCTCCGGCTGCCCGTGCGCTTGAAAGCCGCGGCCAAGAAATAGGGGAATGCCCAGCGTCTCGAAATAGTTTGGCTGAATGAGCGTGTAGTAAAGAATCGATTGCGCGTTTTTGCGCGAGGTTTTTCCGTCACTGAGCCCAATCGCGGCGGTGCGAAAGCCATAATTGTCCGGCGGCCGCGCGCTGGTCACGGCGACCACGCCGGGCAGGCCCGCAAGCCGGGTACGAAGCTCACGAACAACAATGAGTTTGCGTTCGGAGTCGTATTTCGAGCCTTCGGGAAATTGAATATCGAGATCGACCACGTGTTTCTCGTTGTAGCCCGTATCCAGCTTGAGCGAGTGAATAGAGCTGCGGATCAACATGCTTCCGGCAATCAGAAGCACGAGCGAGAGCGAGACCTGCGCGGCAATGAGAAAGTCTTGCAGCCGGCGTGTTCGGGCCGTCGCGGTGCTCGCGCGCGTGCTGGAAGAGAGTACCGCGCGGGAGTTTTCAAGCGCAGGCGCGAGCCCGAATAGGATGCCGGCAAACAAGGAAATGGCCAAAACGTAGGCAAAGATTTCGAGGTCGGGGTTCACGCGAAAAATAAGCGCTCCATATTGGGCGGGCACGATTTGCGTGTGCAAAACGACCATGATTCGCAAGAATACCCACGCGAACAGGAGCGCTACAATGCCGGCCAGCAGACCCAGCAGAGCGCTTTCGGTGAGCAGTTGCCTGATCAGGCGTGCCCGGCTAGCCCCAAGCGACAGCCTGGTGTTCAATTCGTGCTGGCGTGACCTGCCTCGCGCCAGTTGTAAGCTGCCGACGTTGGCGCAAGCGACCGCCAGCAGCATTGCGGCAGCCAACATGATGAGCAAAATCGTCACTGTCAGTCCGCGGTAGAACCTCAGCGGAAGCGGGAATATGGAACCCGGCCACACCAGTGCAGTGACGGGCTTGGCCGACTCCGAGTGAGGATCGTGCAAGCTCCGGAGGTGATCCGCAACAAGACTCACCTGCGCCTGTGCCTTACCGATACTGGCGCCAGGAGCAAGACGGGCAAAAAGGCGGCAGCACTGATTTTCCCGATCGTCTAACCATTTGCCGTCCGCGTGAAATAGCGGCTCCAGGCTGAGCGGCACCCAGAAATCGGGCACGGCAACGTTCGTGCCGATGAAATCGTGCGGGGTAATTCCGGCTACTTGAACCGCGGCTCCATTGAGACGGACCGTCTTTCCCAGTACCGCTGGATCCTTCGCAAACCGCCGTTGCCAGTAGTTTTCGCTAATGAGCGCAAATGGCACGGCTGCCATCTCGGAAGTACGGATGGATTCGAAACTCCGCCCACGCAGAGGAGCGACTCCGAGAACTTGGAAGTAATTCTCAGAGACGGCGGCGACGTTGGCGAACTCCGCGTTGCCTGCGCCGGGAGGCAGCAGTCCCAATCTTCCCATCACGGAGCCTGCCGCAGAACTGCGCTGGCTGATCACGCCGCCGGCATCCGTGAGTGTCATTTGCTCCAGGTGATAAGCGATCAGGCCGGCGAAAGAATGAACCGAATCCCGATAGGCTTTATAGTCCGGATAGCTGAAATGAAAGTCGGCAGAGCTCGACTGGTGGATTAGAGCGAGGTCCACCATCCTGCCCGGATCACGGGCCTCCAGAGGTCGGGCGATCATCGCCTTGTACGCCGTGACGACCGCTGTGTTCACTCCAATCCCGAGCGCCAGCGCAAGGACAGCGACTGCGGTAAACCCCAGATTGCCGGATAACATCCGGGCTCCGTAGCGCAAGTCTTGAAACAGGCTTTCGGGCAAGTTCATCAGGTCGGCCATCCCTGAACCCAGATACGTCCCTGGTATCGCCGGCGCCGCAATATTTAGCGGGGAAATTTCCCCTCGATGAAAGAACGCGTGCTAACTGATGCTCATGTAGCGCATGCCGGCACGGGTGAGCTTCTCGCGGTCGAGCGCGTGCCGGCCGTCCAACAGAAACGGATTGCGCATCTTTCGCGCCACGCATTCCCAATCTAATTCGCGATAATCGTTCCACTCCGTTACCAACACCAGCGCATCGCAGCCTTCCGCCATCTCGCAAGCGCTCGGACACAGGGTTACGCCCATGCCGCGATGTTCCCGCTGAAAGCGATCGAGCGCAATGGGATCGTGCGCCTTCACCCGCACGCCGCGGTCGATTAGCTTCTGCGCGATTTCAATCGCCGGGGCCTCGCGCAGGTCGTCGGTGTTGGGCTTAAACGCCAGTCCCAGCAGCCCGATGGTGCGGCCTTTCAGGATCTTGAGTTCCTGCAAGAGCTTTTCCACGACCCGGTCGCGCTGCCAGCCATTAACCTTCCGCGCAGCCTCGACAATTGGTAGGTGCAAACCGTACTCGCCTGCCGTCGCCATCAACGCGGCGGTGTCTTTGCCGAAACACGAGCCGCCCCAGCCCAGTCCGGCGCTCAAGAATCGCGGGCCAATTCTCGAATCCAGGCCGATGCCGCGCGCCACCTCCGTGATGTTGGCGCCCACCCGTTCGGCCAGCAATCCGATTTCGTTGATGAAGCTAATCTTCAGGGCCAGAAACGCGTTCGCAGCGTACTTGATCAGCTCGGCGGAGGCGAGATCGGTCGAGAGCAACGGCACGGCGACGACCGGCTCAGGCCTGGGAAGATAGCTAGGCGCACTAAAGGTTTGATCCAGGATCGGTCGATAGAGCGAATAGAGCACCTCCAGCGCGCGCGGTTCGTCGGCGCCAATGACGATGCGGTCCGGGTACAAACTATCGTGAAGCGCTGAGCCTTCACGCAGAAATTCGGGATTCGAAGCCACCGCGAACTCGGCTCCCTTGCCGTCCGGTCGCTGCTCGCACGCCTCCCGCACCAGCGAACCCACCCAATTGCCGCTGCCGATCGGTACCGTCGACTTGTTCACCACTACGGTAAAGTCGCCGTTGATGTGCTGCCCGATGGAGCGCGCCGCCTGGGAAAGGAACTCCAGATTGGGCGCGCCGGAAGGGGTAGGTGGCGTGCCGACGGCAATGAAAATAACGTCCGCGCCCGGTATGGCCTCGGCGTAGTTGGCTGTGAAAGACAGATTACGCTGGGACTCCTCCAAAAGCTCGCCCATATTCGGCTCGTAAATGGGAACATCGCCCACCTTCAAAGCCTCAATCTTCGCTTCGTCGCTATCCAGGCAAGCAACCGAGTGCCCGGTAAAGGCAAGGCAAACTCCAGTGGTCAAACCTACATATCCGGTGCCGATGATCGCAACGCGCATTCAGATTCGGGTACCCGGTCGAGACTCGGACGGTCAACCGGCAATGTCGTATGATACCCCATTCCGTTCAACCGGTCCGCCATCCAGCCCTTCCTGTAAGAAAAATAACATTCCTAGGCGCTTCCCTAGTAGTGCAGCCATTTACCCAGCCGTACCATGACTCCAGAGATACCTTGCAAACGGAACTGCATCCTATCTATGAGGCAAGAAATTGATATCTGAAAGCCCGATTTCCGCTACTATTCCCACGCTGCCAAAGGTGCTCCTGGCAGACGACCATCATTTGATTCTCGACGCCCTTCAGGCTATGATGAGCAACAATTTTAACGTTTGCGCGGTCGACAACAGTCAGGCGTTCATCAACGCCGTCGACGAATTTCATCCCGATGTAGCCATTCTCGATATCAGCATGCCGGGAGGCGACGGCTTTATCACGGCGAGGAAAGTACTGGAACGTCAGCCATCGTTGCCGATCGTCTTTCTATCCATGTATGCGGACCCCAGTTACGTGAATCAAGCGGCGCAAGTGGGCGCCAAAGCATATTTGTCCAAGCGAGTGCCGGCCCAGGAACTGATCGGCGCCATTCATCAGGTTCTGGAGGGTGAGACGCTGTTGACTCCTTCGGCTGCCAAGGACGGCTCACAGCAAACGGCTGCAGGGAAGGGCGAGCTGACCGCGCGGCAGCGCGAAGTGCTGCGCATGATTGCTCTGGGTTCCAGCGCCAAAGACATTGCAAATCAGTTGAACATTTCGGTTCGAACGGCAGAGTTCCATCGGGCTGCCATTATGCAACGGCTCGGCCTGCGCTCGACGGCGCAAATGACCCGCTACGCAATAGCTAACAATCTCGCCTGAGGGTGCTCCCGGCGGCCGAGGTCAGTTCACCCGATACTGCGCATGGGAGTGGGTGCGCTGACCACGCGCGAGCCTGGCCAACGCCGCCCCTGGCGTGAAAAGAATCGCCCGCTTTAAAGCTTTCTTGTAATCGGCCGCCAGCGCCTTGAACGCTGAAAGTGCGTCCTTACGGGTCGGAAACCGGCATTCCTCCCACTCGCCGTTCAGTTCAATCTTTAAAATCCATTGGCTCACACAAGTTCCGGTCCCGACGCATTCCACGTAATGTTACGAGCTTCTTTATCGGGCGTTGTCTCTCACCGCTCACTTATTGTCGTCCGAAATCGAGGGGTTTGGAGTTAGCAAATCTTCTGATGTCTCAAGCAGGAGTCCTGCGTAGCAGCGGCCTAGCGGAGTTGCGGAGTAACCAGCTCGGAAGGGGAGAATCCAATACTCAGGAGTGCATTGAGAGATGAAGATAAGTACCTTCTTCGCTTGTTTCCTGTTGGCCGGGTGCGTAGCGCTGGCGCCCGCGTTCGCACAACACCCGGGAGCGCCAACCCAGACGCCCGGCGCGCAGCCTGGAAACAACCCCAGCATGCAACAGCCGATGCCGAACGAAAACCAAAATTCCAATACCCAGACCGACAGCGGCTCGAACAAGATGATGAAGTCGTCCGATGCGAGGTTTGCGATGAAAGCTGCGCAGGGCGGCATGGCGGAAGTCCAGTTGGGACAACTGGCAGCCCAAAAGGCCGGCAATCCTGACGTAAAAGCGTTCGGCCAGCGCATGGTGGATGACCACAGCAAGGCCAACGATCAGTTGAAGTCTGTCGCCGCGCAGGAGAACATGACTTTACCGGCCACCTTGGATTCGAAAGACCAGGCGCTCTACACCAAATTACAAGGGATGTCGGGCGCGGATTTCGACAAAATCTATGTAAAGGCCATGGTCAAGGATCATGAGGAAGACGTAAAGGAGTTCCAGAAGGAAGCAGATAAAGGAAAAGATCCGCAGATCAAGAACTTCGCATCGCAGACGCTACCGGTGCTGCAGCAACACCTGAGCCAGATTCAGTCGATCCAATCGAATCTGGGCGGCGCAGCCGGTTCGGCCACGCATGGTCAGTAACTTGGGCCAGGAAACAGCAGCATGAAATATCGTGTGGTGTTCCGGGAACGTTCCGACCGTTCGGGGGATAGAGCGGACGATCCTCCCAGCTTCCTCGAGCCCGAGTTGGACGATGAGACAGTGCTCGACTCGGTCTTCGTCGGGCGGACTCAGCCGGATGCGCTGCACTCGTCCGATCGGCTCGAAGAAGATGACGAGTTCCTGAGCTTGGGCGCTGAGATTTGGGAATACGACATCGCCGACGGCAAGGACGAAGACTTCCAGGCTGCGCTCCGAAATTCCGGAGTGGTGATGGAGTTTGAAACGCTAGAAGAGAGCGACGAAATTCTGCCCTCCTAAGCTTCCGCAAGCGGCATGTGCTTTCTGCTACCTTTATGAAGGCATCGCCATTTGGAGGTAATCACCCATGCTCCGTTTGCTGTTGATTATCGTTCTTTTCCTGCTCCTGCTGGGAGCGCTGCCCACTTGGCCCTATAGCAGCGGCTGGGGTTATTACCCTAGTGGCGGCTTGGGTCTCCTGTTGGTGATTGTTCTGGTGCTGGTTCTGGTCGACCGCAGAACATTGTAATCGCATTTGCTGCTCCCGCGCGTTTCGCGCTCTAGTGCGCTTTGTATAGAGCTGCGTCCGAAACGCTTCCTATTCGATCAAAATCCAATTTTTGGAAGGAAGTTCGAATATGAGCGACAGACTGAAGAACAAGCGCATTGCGATACTCGCAACCGACGGTTTCGAATATGTAGAGTTGACGGAGCCGAGGAAAGCTCTGGACGGCGAGGGAGCGAAGACCGAGGTGGTTTCCCCCAAAGAAGGCAAGATCAAAGGTTGGAACAAGACGGATTGGGGCAATTCCGTGAAAGTTGATGTGGTTTTGCAGTCCGCGGATCCGAATAATTACGATGCGCTGCTGCTTCCCGGCGGCGTGATGAATCCCGATCATCTTCGTCAGGAACCGGCCGCGGTTCAATTTGTAAAGGCATTCTTTGAAGCGCATAAACCCGTCGCGGCAATTTGCCATGGCCCGTGGATGTTAGTCGAGGCAGATGTCGTGCGGGGCAGAAGTTTGACCTCTTGGCCATCTTTGAAAACGGACATCCGCAATGCCGGAGGACAGTGGACGGACCAGCAAGTGGTTACCGATCAGGGCCTGGTGACCAGCCGCAAGCCCGACGATCTTCCCGCCTTCAATAAGAAGATCATTGAGGAGTTCCAAGAAGGAAAACACCAGGCTCAACACGCGTGACTAGCCGCGCGTAGCATCCGAGAGCGTCCCTCGCCCGCAAGGGTGCGGGGCGCTTAGGGAAAATTAATTCACGGTGTTGTTGTTTTGTATCCATGCCAACCCGGCAAATGCGTCTTAGGAATAGTACGGAAGGAGGGTTGTGCATGAAGCTTTTCCCAAAATCGGCAAGCGTTTTTGCTATCACTTTCGGCCTGGCGCTGGTGAGCGCCGTCCCGCTTAGCGCCGCAGGCAGCGGTTGGTATCAGGAGGGAGATTGGCACCAGCATCTGCGCGGCACCATCGACCGGACCCAGAACGATCTTCAGGCGGCCGCTCAGTTGGAGCAAAGCCCCAAGGAGCGCGAACGCTACAAGCACGCGCAAGAGCGGCTGTCGGATTTCGACCGCAAGCTCTCCAGGGGACACTTCGACAATGGCAAGCTGAAGGACGCGATCGGCGCGGTGGAAGATATTCTGGACCACAACACGCTGCAGGCCAGCACGCGCGACGCTCTGAGAGCCGATCTGGCCGACCTGCAGGCCGCTCGCGACCGCCACGAACATTAATCGCGCGCTGCCTTATCCGGCCGCCTGGGGTTGCGCTGAACCTGCCAAATTTGCGCCAGCCAGCCCCAGTTCCGGCGCGCACGCTTTCATAGCTTCGATGCAGAAGGCGATGTGTTCTTCGAGAGGCACTCCCAGTTCCTTCGCTCCGTTCACAATATCGTCGCGATTCACGTTGCGCGCGAAGGCCTTGTCCTTCAGCTTGCGCTTCACGGAAGAAACATCCACCTCGTAAATGCTGCGGCCCGGCTTCACGTAAGAGCAGGCAGTCAGAAATCCGCTCAATTCATCGCACGCGTAGAGCGCCCGTTCCAGCAGAGATTCGCGCGCGACGCCGCTGTAATCGGCGTGCGAGAGTATGGCGCGGCGCGTAGTCTCATCCACCCCGCGCTCGGCCAGAATCGGCTCTCCTTTCATCGGATGATCGGGAGCGGCGGGATGAATCTCCCAATCGAAATCGTGCAGCAGTGCCGTCACCGCCCATTGCTCCGGCTCCGCGCCGAATTTTTTCGCGTACGCAACCATGCAGGCTTCCACCCCCAGCATGTGGCGCCGCAGGCTCTCGCTCTGCACAAATTCACACACTACTTTCCAGGCTTCGTCTCTCGTCATGCGCCGTTATTTACGACTCCTCGATCTTCACGGAATTGAGCTTGTCGCCCTGCTTCAGCGCATTGACGACCTCCTGGCCGGAGCGAACCTGTCCGAATACCGTGTGCTTGCCGTCTAGCCAATCGGTCTTGACATGGGTTAGGAAGAATTGGCTGCCGTTCGTGTTCGGTCCAGCATTGGCCATGGATAAAGAACCCACTTGGTGCTTGTGAGGATTGCCCTTGGTCTCATCTTCGAACTTGTAGCCAGGGCCGCCGCGGCCGGTGCCGGTGGGATCGCCGCCCTGAATCATGAAGTCGGCAATGACCCGATGGAAGACGGTGCCGTCGTAGAAACCTTCGCGCGCCAGGAAGACGAAGTTATTCACTGTCTTCGGAGCGTCCTTCGCAAAGAGATCAGCCACGATGGTGCCACGGCTCGTGTCGAAGGTCGCCGCGTATGTCTTAGCTGGATCGATGCTCATCGACGGCGGTGAGGGATACTGTTTGCTCATGACTCTAGTTTAGAAGCGCAAAGTGCGCGGATGCGCGCCGCCAGACAGCAAAGGAGCTCGCTAAGTCAGTGGCAGGCGCTTTTCGCGCGGGTCGCTCAGGAGGCTGAGGTTGGCGCGGCCGGCATCCGCTCGAGCGACTGGCGCTCCCAATATGCGCGTTTCGCCCCCGCCTCGTAGGTGCTCTGGCAGAACTCGAGAATCGCTTGCTCAGGCGATTCGGACGCGCGCGCGTCGTCGTACTTCAGAATGAACTCGCCCAGTTGGCTGTCCCAATAGGCCGAACCGGGTCGCACCGTCTCTTCGTTGAGCGCCGGCGGGACGGGCGCAGTATACGAGTAGAAAGCCGCGTGCTTGAATCTTCTATCTCCCGGCCAAAAACCGCAACTGATGACTTCCTGAGAATAGGCCTCGCGCGTGATCGGGTCCGTGTTCTTGGGCAGCGCGGCGCGCCGGCCCGAGAAACGGGTGACCGCCAGGTCGAACGAGCCCCAAAAGAAATGTACCGGGCTGCACTTGCCCAGGAAACGGGCTCGAAACTCCTTGAGGGCGCGATCGCTATAGTTCAGGATGCGGCGAAAGCGCTCGACGTACTCCGTATCGTAGGACGCGTGGTGCTGGTCCTGGTCGAAAGGAGTTGGGTCGTCGAATTCGACCGGCCTGGGGCGGATGCTCACCTCGATTCCGAGCGAACGCAGGCGCGCCATATACTCGCGGTAAAAGTCGGCCACCGAGCGCGCGAACAGCGGAATGCTCTCTTCTCTGCCGTCGCTGGTGAGAAGGCGAAGCTGGTGGGACACAAAATCGAACTGTGCTTCAAACGTCTGGCGCCTGTAAGGCATCGGCGACGTGGTCAGCCCGCGCGGCGTGACATAGAGCGGCACATTCCACCAATGATTCTCGAGCGGCGCCAGCGCCAGGCGCGTCTTGCCGACGATTTGCGTCCACAGGTGCAGCGTGTCGCAGGTCTGCTCCCACTCTGCGAACGGAAGCGCCGGCCAGTCAGGCCAATTCAAGCTCCACCTCGTCGATGTAGCACCAGCCCCAATCTTCGCCTGACTCGATCGATTTCATGATGGGGTGCTGGGTCGCGTGGAAGTGTTTCGTCGCATGCTTGTTCTTCGAGGAATCGCAGCAACCGACATGGCCGCAGCTCAAACAGAGGCGCAGGTGAACCCACCGGTCGCCGCTTTTCAGGCATTCTTCACATCCGTTCGTATGCGGTTCCACGTCTCGAATCTGGTCTGTGTGGGTACATCGTTTCATGGTGTTTCGACATTATCATTATCAGAGCAGTTGCCAGGCGCCGGAACTGCTCGATATTCTGCGTACCTCCCGGAGCAACAGGAGTTTCAGGCCAAGCCCGATCGCTGTTACAAGCTCCTGCTGCATTTCAAAAAGCACATCAGATAGGCCGTCGCGCCAGGCGACCCGGCCGCCATCCGCGAATGGGTTCGCATGCACTAAGCTGTTAGGAGCGATATGGCGCTCCAGTTGGACGCTTTTCAGGATTCGGTGCGCGGCATGCTTGAGAAGTACTCGGGCCAAGCGCTGCCTTTGACGCGCTCCGGGGAATGCAACCACGACGTGGCGGCGCGCATCCAGGCATCGAGCCCTTCGGCACTTTTGCCCGGCGCGCGCGCTCCGGAAGGCGCCCTGAGCGGCCTTTTACTTCTCGCCGGATGCTGGGACGACAGCCACAACGTATCGCAGGACATGGAGTCTCAAGAAGGCAGCTACTGGCACGCGATCGCGCACCGGATCGAGCCGGACTCCTCCAACGCCCGCTGGTGGTTTGGGCAAGTCGGCGAGCATCCCATCTTTCCAGCGCTGCACCGAAGAGCAGCCGAAATCTTGGAGCGCTACCGTACGCCATGGACGCTAAACCGTGCATGGGACCCTTCTCTGTTCATCCAATGGTGCGACGAGGCCCGCCGCAGCCCGGGCAGCGAGCCCGAGCGGGCGGCACTTGAGATCCAGCGCGCCGAATGGGAGCTTCTGTTCGCATGGTGCGCGCTTCCTCCTGCCCGGATGGCCTGAAGTTCCCATTGGATTGAGAAGCGCAAGGGGCGCGGTTGCGCGCCGCCAGACAGCAAAGCAACTCGCTAGGTCCTTTGGGCGGGCGCAAGCGCGCAGCCCGTTTGTGGCGTTGTGCGCGATTTTCCTTGGGTACCGCGACCGTTTTGCGCGTGTTCCTCAATAGCTATGCGCGCCCGGATTGCGTTCCGGGTTTCGAGCATCTATCCGCTACACTAGGGGTTTTGAGTTTACGTTCGGGCGCCGTTACTACGGCGGGCGCCTAGGCTGAAACCAGCCCCGGCGACGCCACGTCAGGGGAGTGTCGCACGGCATGGAAAGGATTCGCTCTTAGATGATTCATCACAGGCGTCGATGCCTGCGTATGCCTGTATTTCCAATCCGCCTTGTCTCGACTGGCTGTCTTCTGGTGTGGCTCGCGCTGACTCCGGCCACCCGCGCTGCCGAAGATGCGGCCGCGCAACCCATCGCGCAACCCGCCGGCCAGCAGCCTGCGGCGCCCTCACAGAATCCTCCTCCCCAGCAGAATCCTCCTCAACAGCCGCAGCAGCAGAATGCGCCTAATCCATTCGAAAACGTTCCCCAAGCGCCCGAAAAGCCAAACCAGGCGCCTCAACCACAGAATCCGGCAGGCATTCAAGAAGCCAAGCCCGCCACGGTGGGGGAGAACATCATCGAAGGCGTGGAGTTTCGCGGCCAGCACAAGGTGCCACAAGACACTCTGCGCGCGCTCATCTATACGAAGAAGGGCGACGTCTACGATGAAGAGGCGATTCACCGCGATTTCATCGCGCTCTGGAACACCGGCCGTTTCGACGACCTGCGCATCGAGAAGGAAAAGGGACCGAACGGCGGCATCATCCTGCGCTTCGTCGTGACGGAGCGCCGCACCGTTCACACCATCGATTACACCGGCAACAAATCGATCAGCAAATCGGAAATCCTCGACCGTTTCAAAGACCGCAAGGTGAACCTGACTCCGGAATCGCAATACGATCCCGGCAAAGTACAGCGCGCCAAGAACGTCTTGGAAGAGTACGAGGCTGAACGCGGCCACCAGTACGCCACGGTGACTCCGCAAATCCGCCAAGTGCCGCCGGGCGGCGTCGATATCACCTTTGCAATCGACGAAGGGCCAAAGGTCAAAGTGGGGCACATCATTGTCGACGGCAATTCGGCTTTCAGTTCCAAGGACGTGATTCGCGCCATGAAGAACTTGAAGCCCATCGGCATTCCCCATTCCCTGTTGTTCGAGAACCTGTTCGCGCGAACCTACGATTCGACCAAGCTCGACGAAGATTCCGACCGCATCCGCCAGTTCTACCAGTTCCACGGCTACTTCGAAGCGCGCGTCATCAATCATTCCGAAAAGATCTACGACGTCTACGGGCGCGGCATCAAAATTCCGCTCTTCAATCCGAAGAAGCCGGGCAAGCGCGTGGACATCACCATGGTGGTGCAGGAGGGAGACCGCTATTACCTGCGCAACTTCAACTTCGTCGGCATGAAGTTGTTCCGGACGCCCGACCTGATCGCGCGCCAGGTGTTCCGCATGGCTCCTGGCGACGTGTTTTCCACCGAGAAGCTGCAAAAGGGACTCGATGACCTGCGGAAGCTTTACGGCAACTTCGGATACATCGATTTCGTCCCCTCGCCCGATCCCGAAGTGGTACCCGGCAAAGACCAGATCGATCTAACGATCGATGTCGACGAGGGCCATCAGTTCTTCGTGCGCCGCATCGATTTCCAGGGCAATACCAGCACGCGCGATAAAGTCATCCGGCGGGAACTGCTCATCGACGAGGGCGACTTATATAGCCAGCAGCTTTGGAACACCAGCATTCTGAGGCTCAATCAGCTCGGTTTCTTCGATCCTCTCAAGCCGGAAGACGCGGCCGAGATGAAGCGCGACACCAAAACCAATACCGTGGACCTGCTGCTCAAAGTGCACGAGCGCGGCAAGAACTCCATTCAATTGCAAGGCGGCGTTTCGGGCATTTCGGGAAGCTTCATCGGCTTTTCCTATTCCACCAACAACTTTCTGGGCCTCGGCGAGACGCTGAGTCTGGGCGCCCAAATCGGCACGCTTCTTGACAGTGTGAACTTCGGCTTTACGGAGCCGTACGTGTTCGACAAGCCCTACGCTGCCGGATTCACCATTTTTTACCAGCGCTACAGCTACAACCAGGGGCGGCAAGAGTCGATTCTGACCGGCGAGAATCTCCTTGGCTACTACGCCGCGCTCGGCGAGCAGAACCTGCTGAACTACGTCTCCAACAGCCGAGGCTTCACCACCTTCGTGACTCACTCGCTGAGGCGCTCGTTTGCGCGCCTGGGCTTGACGTACGGCTATAACGTCCAGAATCTGACCCCGTTGACCTCCGCCGCTACCTCCTACTTCGACTATCTGGATTTCGAAGGCGTGAATGGTCCTAATTCGCTCAACGGCATTCGCACCAGTACCATCACTCCGAGCTTTTCCTACAACACTGTCGACCACCCCATCATCCCCACGCATGGCCTACGCCTTAGCCTCAGCTTCGCCTTCTCCGGCAGTTCGCTGGGCGGAAATGTGAACACACTCCAGCCGGCCTTCGACATCGCGTACTTCCGGCGCGGCATCTTCCGGCGGAACGTCATGGGCTTCCACTGGAATACCCGTTTCATTACTGGATACGGCGGGAAGGTGGCGCCGCCGTACAGCCGCTATTACATGGGCGGTGAAGACGATGTCCGCGGATTCGATATTTTGACCATCAGCCCGGTGGCTTACATCCCCACCGAGGCTCCGATCAGCCTTTATAACGCGGATGGCACCCAGCGCTTGTTCAACGGTGTCGCGGTCACACGGGAAGCGCCCGTGTATCAGCTCATTCTTCCGGGCGGCGACACGGCTTCGGTGTTCAATTACGAATACCGCATACCCATCATCGGGCCGGTGACTTTGGCCCCCTTTGTGGATGTTGGCGTCGACCGCCTTTTGTTCCCGAGCCAACTGGGGCTTAATCCCGAGCGCGTGGCGCAGCTCGACCAAATCTTCCCGAACTCGGATTTTGGCGAGCGGGCGGTACTTGCGCCCGGAACGCAGAAGCCGCGCATCTCCACCGGCTTGGAGTTGCAGGTCCTGATGCCCGTGGTGAACGCGCCATTCCGCCTCTATTGGGCGTATAATCTTAGTTACGTCAATACAAATCTGCAGCCCCCGCTCGCGTCGGATCTCCCGCATTTGTTGAACGGAGCTACGTTGACAAACTTCTTGCAGGGTCCTTATGGAGCGGCGGTTCCATTCGATGAGAGGCGTTCTCTGTTCCGCTTCTCGATCGGGCGAGTGTTTTAGACTCCGGCCGCCAAACCGGATGGGATGACGGTGTGTGGACAGATTGAGAATTCAGGGAAGGAATTAGGAAGTAGATGGTTATGAGAAGCAGCTTGATCTCGGCGGCGGCCCTGTTGTGCCTCGCCTGGGGCGCATACGCCCAGCAGACGCCGGCCAAGGTCGGCGTTATCAGCATTCAGGGCGCCCTGGTGGGCACCAAAGACGGCCAGAAGGCCTCGCAGGAACTGGACACCAAGTTCATGCCCAAGAAGAAAGAGTTCGATACCCGGCAGAGCGAAATCGCGCAGATGCAGGATCAGTTCAATAAGGGCGGAACGGTGATGAGCGAGGACAAGCGCAACCAGATGGCCCGCGACATCGATGAGAAGAAGAAGCGGCTGCAGCGCGACATGCAAGATGCCGAAGAAGAGCTGCAAGGCGAGCAGCAGCGGCTGCTGCAAGGCTTGGGGCAGCGTATGATGGCCGTGATTGAAAAGTACGCCAAGGACAACGGGTACACGATCGTTTTGAACGTCAGCGATCCGAATACGCCGGTGCTTTACGCTTCGAGCGCAATCGATATTACGCAAGACATCATCTCGCTATATGACAAGACCTCGACGAACGGTGGCCCGGCAGGCACGCCCGCAACCCCGGGCGCGGTAGCTCCGAAGCCCAGCACTCCGGGCGCCGGCGCTGCTGCGTCGGTTCAAACGCACCCTGCACCGCGTCCGTAAGGAACAAAATTCGCACAGCTAGGATGGCGCGGAGCCAGAGTGTGGCCGCGCCGGATGTTTATTTCTTTCTATTCCCAAATAGCGCCGTTTTGATCGCGCTGGTCACTTTGAAGGCCGCGCCTCGGCCGGGCACTTCGACCCCCTGCAGGGCCCACGGACTCGCCGCGCCCGGGATTCTCGAGATGAATTCCTCGATGAAAAGTCCTGCGCGATATCCCTCCTCGATTTTTTCGCAATGGCGGATCTCGCCGAATGCGACGCCGTGTTCCATCTCCACATAGGCCAAGTCGCCTACCTTGATCGCCGCCTCCACTCTAACTCCCATGCCTGAGCTGGATACGTCGATGACCCGCACCGTCGTGGGACCCGGCAGGGCGGATGTGTTGAGCACCGCAGTGGTGTCCAATCGGATTCGCCGCTCTACCCGGAGCGCGCCATGCGCACCCTCCAGCATTCTCGCGCCGACGCGGTGTGTGCCGTCAGCCTGTGGATGGGAATACACGGTTTCGCAGGCGATGCGCCGTTCCAGGTAGCACACTTCCAAATTTCGGGCCGGGTCCAGTGCCGCCGTCGCGCGCAGCAGTAGGAAACCCGTATTCACGCGTGCGATTTCTGCCTCCATTTGTTCCCGTAGGCCATCGCGAAATTGAAGCTGCACGGGAATCGCGAACTCGGCTGCGGCGCACGGCATAAATAGCTACCTCTCTTATCGTCAGTTCGCTAGAGAACACGACGCGAACTCTGCGCGATCTTTGCCGATGAGAAAACTGTAAAGGCTTTAAGGTTTGATACAAGAGCGCGAGTTCGATCTTCCGGTTGATTGCCTGTTCCATGATGGTCACGTCATCGCGGCAACTGTTCGTGGGGTCAGAAATGGCTTTTTCGAGCTTTGCTTTCGGGTGCCCCTGCAGCCCGGGCAGCAGCTTACAATGCGACACCTCGAGCGCGCTATCGAGTCTCGGGTGGCTTATAGCAAACGCCGGCCAGACGGAGCCTACACCGTCGGCGTCTTAATGGCCTCCGACGTGGACAGGCGTTCGGAAAAGAGGACCGCGGTTGATGTGCCCGCCGTCCTGCGCGTGGCGGACTCCCGGACCGCGATTCCGGTCAGAGTCGTCGACCTCTCGACCGGCGGCCTCGGTCTCGAAGTTCCCTTTGCGCTGCCCGTAGGAGCATCGGTACTTGTCGACCTGAAAACCGGGACCGCTATGGGTGAGATTCGCCACTGCAACAGGAGCTCGGAAACGTTCCGCGCCGGCGTTAGCATGCGCGAGTTCGTCCTGCCTCCCAACGGCCGCCGAGTGCTCCTCAGCGCCACGCAAGAGACCGGCAGCGCCGCTGCGCTTCAATCGCTGTTGCGCCGCGTTCAAGAGCGGCAGTCCAGATACGAAGCCATCCTCTATTCGCTCGCCCTCCGGTAATGACCGACTTGGCGCGGTGCCGGGCCGCGTTTCTGATCCGCGCTTCCGAGCCGCGCGCGTCAGCAAGCAGGAATCCTGCTACGCGTGATGCCTGACGCCCTTATGCCGTTGGACTTTATGCGGCTTGTGCGATGGCGAGGGGCTCGCAAGAGCGGGCATCGTGGCGGCGAGCAATCCGAACAGGGCAAGCACTACCAATAGACGTTTCATATACAGGTTCTCGCTAACATAGTGACCCGCTCACCGGAAGCTTCTCGCCGCGAGCAAACGCCCACGTTTAAAATAAAGCGCTATGACTTCCACAAAGTCGATACTTGCTATACTCCTGTGCGCCTGCGCGAGCGCCGGGCGCGATAGCACAAATCTCGACCGGCAGGTCAGGGCCAAACTGCAGGGCTTCAGCGGCAAGGTGACCCTTTATGCGAAAAATCTCGAGACGGGAACGGCCTACGCCATCGCGGCCGAAGAACCGGTGCGCACCGCCAGCACCATTAAGCTCGCCATCATGCTGGAATGCTTCTTCGAAGCCGCCGAAGGAAAGCTCAAGTGGGCTGAGCCGCTGAAGGTCACGAACGACGAGAAAGTCTCGGGCACGGGCGTGGTGCAGGATCTCTCGGACGGGGATGAATTGCCCATTCTAGACATGGTGGACCTCATGATCGTACTAAGCGACAACACCGCGACCAACCTGATTCTCAACCGCATCGGCGGCAACGCCGTCAACGCGCGCATGGCCCAACTGGGCTTCGAACAAACGCGCGTGATGCGTAAAATTCTAGGCGACGGTACGAATCTGAAGCCGCATCCAAGCGGCATCACGGACGAAGGCGCGAAACCGGAAAACAAGAAGTGGGGAATCGGGCGCAGCAGCCCGCGCGAGATGGTGGCCATTCTCGAGAAGCTGTATCGCGGCGAGTTCGTGAACAAAACCGCCTCGGATGAAATGCTGGCCGTATTGAAGCGCCAGCGCGACCACGACGCCATCGCGCGCGACATGAAGGATGTGACCATCGCCAGCAAATCGGGAGCGCTCGATCATTTAAGAAGCGACGTGGCGATCGTCTACTCCAAGCACGGGCCGATCGCGATGGCGATTACCGTCGAAGATATTCCGGATATCGACTACACGCCGGATAATCCGGGCGATCTGCTGATTGCGTCGCTATCGCAGATCTTGATTGATGGACTGAGCCAATAGCCAGCCGCTTAATAACGATAATGATCGGCCTTGTACGGGCCGTCCAGCGGAACGCCTAGATACTCGGCCTGAGCCGGCGAGAGGGTCGTGAGCTTTACCCCGATCTTTTCCAGGTGCAGGCGCGCAACTTCTTCGTCGAGCTTCTTCGGCAGCGTGTAAACACCGATCTCATAGCTGTCGCGCTTTTTCCAGAGATCGATCTGCGCCAGCGTCTGGTTCGAAAAACTGTTGCTCATCACGAAACTCGGATGTCCGGTGGCACAACCGAGGTTCACCAGGCGGCCTTCCGCCAGTAGGAAGATGCTGTGCCCGTCCGGAAACGTGTATTTATCCACCTGGGGCTTGATATTGGTGCGCTCGACGCCGTCGGCGCCATTCAGTCGATCTACTTGAATTTCGTTATCGAAGTGCCCGATGTTGCAGACGATCGACTGGTCTTTCATATACCGCATGTGCTCGAGCGTGATCACGTCCCGGTTGCCGGTGCACGTGACGTAAATGTCGCCGCGGCCCAGCGTGTCTTCGACCGTTGCAACCTCGAAACCTTCCATGGCGGCCTGCAGCGCATTGATGGGATCGATTTCCGTCACAATGACTCGCGCGCCCATGCCCCGCAGCGAATGCGAAGAGCCTTTGCCAACGTCACCATAGCCGCAGATGACCGCCACCTTGCCCGCCATCATCACGTCGGTCGCCCGCTTGATGCCGTCGGCAAGCGATTCGCGGCAGCCGTACAGATTGTCGAACTTCGATTTCGTCACCGAATCGTTGACATTGATAGCCGGCACCAGCAATTTCCCCGCTTCCTGCATTTTGTAGAGCCGGTGCACGCCGGTGGTGGTCTCCTCCGAGACGCCGCGCCACTCTTTCGCAATCTCGTGCCAGCGCTGCGGATCCTCCCGATAAATCTGCTTCAGCAAGTCCTTGATGACCTTCTCCTCATGGCTTGCGGACGAAGTGTTCACCCATTCGCTGCCTTCTTCCAGCTCGTATCCCTGGTGAATCAACAGCGTGGCGTCTCCGCCGTCATCGATCACAAGCTGCGGGCCTTTGCCATTCGCATGGCTCAGCGCCTGGTATGTGCACCACCAGTATTCTTCGAGCGTCTCGCCTTTCCACGCAAACACCGGCACGCCTGCAGCCGCCATCGCCGCGGCCGCATGGTCCTGCGTAGAAAAGATGTTGCAACTGGCCCAGCGAACCTCTGCCCCGATCTCCCGCAGCGTCTCAATCAAAACGGCCGTCTGGATGGTCATATGCAGCGAGCCGGTGACGCGCACGCCGGCCAGCGGCTTTTCCACTGCATATTTCTCGCGAATCGCCATTAGGCCGGGCATCTCGTACTCGGCGATCGAGATCTCTTTGCGGCCCCAGTCCGCTAGTCCTAAGTCGGCGACCTTGTATTCCGCCGCAGTTGTATTGAGCGTTGCTGTTCCCATTCTTTCTTATGATAACGAGGAAGCCAAGGAAGCCGGTCCGGCCACTGCAACCGGCAGATTCTTGAGCGCTGCATAGCCCAGCGCGACCACACACACGAACATCATCAGCACTTCGCTATCGCCCAGATTGTATTCAAATAGCCCGCCTATCAGGATCCCGATCGTAACGGCAATCGTTCCGTGCAATAGGAACAGTTGTTGAGAACGCGGCCTGCCGGCGCGCAGTATCCCGCGGAAGCAGTCCCAAACCGTCAGGCCGACGAACCAAAGCACGAAAAGCAATCCCGGTATGCCGCGCTCGGCCGCGTATTGAACATAGATGTTATGCAAATGGCCGTAAAAGCCGGGCGGGAGTGGACGTGCAGTATCGGCCGGCACATACGAATCGAATTGCCGGCGTATCTGCTCGGGGCCAATGCCGAACCAGGGATGTGCTTTGATCATCTCCACGCCTGTCCAAAAAGTGACGGAGCGGAAGCGGTTCGAATCCACGCCTTCGCGGGGATGCACCAGCGACATCAGCCGCTCGCGAGTGCTTGGCGGTGCAACTACGAATGCGAGCAGCGCAACCGCGGGCACAATCCAGATCATCTTCGGGCGCCAGCACCAAACCAGGTACAGAACCGAAAACAGGGTCGCAAGCCATATGCTCCGCGTCCACCCGAGCAGAATGGCGGCCGAGATGACCGGCACGCTCAGGTACGCCCAAGCGGGCATTCGGCGGCTCGAAAAAAACCATTGCGCGAGCAGCAGTGACAACACGCTGAGCTGCAGCCCGCCGAAAGTCATCCAGTGGCTCTCGAATCCCATCATGCGCCGCTGGAGATACGCAATATAGAAGCCCGAGGGCGCGGATTTTTCGCGCTCGTAATCCAGCACGAACTGCGCCAGGCCCAAGATTCCAGAGGCGCTTGCGGCGGCGGCCCACGCCGCCATCGCGTAGAACACCTTCTCGAATTGGCGCGCAAAGACCCCGTACATCAATGGAATGAACAAAAACACGAAGAATTTCTTGATTTGCGCACGGCCCCCCCAGGGGTCGGGCGAAAGAACGTCCGCCAACGCTGTCCAAAGAAACAGACCGGCCAGAGGTACCCAGATGCGCGGAAATTCCAACTTCTGCCGGAAGATGAGCAGCAACAAAATGCCGGCGCCAAGAAGAATCTGGCTGGCTGCAATCGAGACGTGAATAAATCCTGCAGCCGCGACGGCGACCGCTACCAGAATGCGGTTTTGCGCGTCCGAACTGGGCAGCATGAAGCGTTTCTTCTCAACGCGCGCACCTGGCGGGCAAACGCCCCGTGCGCTCAAAGTCTTTTAACGCACAACACGCGGCGGATCCTGTGCGCCGCGCTCGGTGCGCGCAACCAGTATGACAGAATGAAAGGCGAAACCTCCCCCATGGAACTCTATTTGCTACGGCACGGAGTTGCTGAGAAGGACCGGCCAGGGCTGAGCGACGCCGAGCGCGCCTTGACGCAAGAGGGACGTCGCAAGTTGCGCCAGGTGATGAAGGCGGCGGCCGAAGCACATGTGCAGCCCAGCCTGATTCTCACCAGCCCGTTGAAACGTGCCGTCCAAACCGCCGAAGTGGCGGCGGGAGTTCTCGAATACAAGAATCAGATTTTGCGCAGCAAAGTATTGGTGCCTGGCTCGAGTGTGGAGCAGGTGTGGGAAGAGATACGCGGACATCGCGATGAGCCGTCGCTGATGCTGGTCGGCCACAATCCGTTGTTCGCGGAATTGTCCGGCTATCTGCTGGGATCCGCGGATATGCAAGTCGAGTTCAAAAAGGGCGCCCTGCTGCGCGTGGATTTCGAAGATTTTCGAGCGCGGCCCAAAGGCGTTTTACGCTCGTACCTGACTCCCAAAATGGCGGCGAAGCGCTGCTAGCCGGCTGCCGCGCGGCTTTCCTGTTGACTATCTACAACCGTTTCCCGTATTGTAGATGATCGAGAGGACGCTTTGGGGAAGCCGACAGACCTGCTGCAGGGCACGCTCGACCTGCTCATCTTAAAGACCATTTCTCTTGCACCGATGAACGGCTGGGCGATTGCGAAGCGCATCCAGCAGATCTCCAACGATGGGCTGCAAGTACAGCAGGGATCGCTCTATCCGGCTCTGCACCGGTTGGAACACCAGGGCTGGATCAAGGCCGAATGGAGAGCGTCCGAGAACAATCGCAAGGCGAAATACTATGCGCTTACGGCGGCGGGTAAGAAGCAGCTCCGCAGCGAACTGGCCAATTGGGAGCGCCTCTCGAACGCGATCGGGCTGATCGTCGACATGGTGTAAGGAATCTCATGCCTTGGCATCGAAAACTGTTCCTCCGGATCAGGTCCGTATTTCACCGGGGCAACCTGGAAGCGGAATTGGACGATGAGTTAAGTTTCCACTTGGAGCAAGAGATCGCGGCCAACGTGCGCGCTGGCATGTCCCCCAACGAAGCGCGCTACGCCGCCCTGCGCCTTACAGGGCCGGCATCGCTCTATAAAGAGGAGTGCAGGGATGCGCGCGGGATTGGGCTCATCGATGGCCTCGCACGCGACTTACGGCACGCCCTGCGGGTTCTGCGCAACAGCCCGCTCTTCACACTGGCCGCCATTCTCACGCTCGCGCTCGGCATCGGCGCGAACACCATCGTGTTCACATTTATCGAAACTATCCTGTTTCGGCCCTTGCCCGTGAGAGATCCGCGCCAATTGGCGTTTCTGAATTGGGGCAGCAGCACGAACATTTCCTACCCCAATTATCGAGATTTCCGCGACCGAAACGACGTCCTCTCGGGGCTGGCCGCTTATCGTTTCAACCCGGTCAACATGAGCCTGGGCAATGCGAGGAATTTCCGGGTCTGGGGGTACGAAGTAACGGGCAATTATTTCGGCCTGCTCGGCGTTCAGCCGCTGCTAGGCCGCTTGTTGCGGCCCGAAGATGACCATCCGCCCGGCGCGCATCCGCTCGTAGTACTCAGCTATGCCTGTTGGCAGGCACGATTTGCGCGCGATCCGAAAATCGTAAGCCGCCGTATCAAAATCAACGGCCTCGCATACACAGTGGTTGGTGTCACTCCGGGGAACTTTCTGGGTACCGAACTGATCGTTCGTCCGGAATATTGGGTCCCGATGAGCATGGAAGCTCAAATCGAGCAAGGCGTGAATTGGCTGAACAAGCGGGAGGACACGGAGGTCTGGACGCTTGGGCGGCTGAAGCGGGGAGTTACGCGCCTACAAGCGGAAGCGTCGCTAAACCGAATCGCGGCCCAGCTCGCCCGCGGCTACGGATTCCCGGACCAGGGAGCGAGAATCAAACTTTCGCCGCCCGGCTTGATTGGGAACGCGCTGCGAGGACCTGTCGCGGCATTTGGCGCCGTGCTCATGGGCATTGCGGCATTAGTGCTATTGCTGGCGTGCGTAAACCTCGCAGGCATGCTGTTGGCGCGCGCTTCCGATAGGCGAAGGGAAATCGCCGTGCGTTTGGCGTTGGGTGCGGCACGCGGGCAAATCATCCGGCAATTGCTGACCGAAAGTTTCCTGCTTTCGCTCGCCGGCGCGGCTGCCGGTTTCCTGCTGGCGGTCTGGCTATGCAACCTGTTCAGCTCTTGGCATCCTAATTTCGACTTCCCCGCCAACACCGTTCTTGTCCCGGACACAATCGTGCTGCTGTTCACTATGGCTTCAGCAATCGGCGTCACTTTTCTGTTCGGCCTGGCACCCAGCGTGCAGGCAACGCGCACGGACCTGCTCCCCGCGCTCAAGAACGAAGCTGCCATCGCGCGTTTGCGCCGCTGGAATTTGAGAGACATCCTGGTAGCCGGGCAGATTGCCCTTTCGGTGATGCTCGTCATTTGCTCCCTGCTCGTGGTGCGCAGTCTGCAGCATGCGCTCAGCCTAAATCTGGGATTCAATCCCGATCACGCAGTTTCGGTTTCGTTCGATTTGAGCATGCAGGGCTATACCCAAGAAAGTGCCCTTGCATTCGAGCGCCGCCTGCTGGAGCAAGCATCCGGCTTACCAGGTCTCGAGGCCACCGGAATCATCAACAATCTCCCGCTGCGTATCGGCATGACCATGGATGTCGTCTCGCTAGACGGCGCGCCCAAGCTGGCGCCCCACGATACACACTTCGCCGTGATCCATAGCGTCTCCAAGGGCTATCTCGCGGCATCCGGCACGCGCCTTTTGCGTGGCCGCGATATCGAACCACGTGACTCCGTCGGCTCGCATCTGGTCGCGCTCGTGAACGAGCAATTTGCCCGCACGCTCTTCGCCGGCCAGAACCCGATCGGCAAACATTTCCGCTTCGGACTCAATACACCCGGGCAGCCGGTCGAGATCGTCGGCGTGGTTGAAGATGGCAAATATGAGTCGCTCGGCGAGGATCAGCAGCTCGCCGTCTTCGAGCCGATGGGGCAGCGCGGCCCGCAATGGACCACGCTGGTGGCTCGCACACCGCTGCCGCCGCAGCAAGCAATCGATCTGCTTCGGCGCACGATTTTGAAGATGGATTCGGAGCTCACATTGTTCAACGTCGGCAGCTTGCGGGAGGAATTGGCATTGCCGCTCTTCCCAGCCCGCATCGCGGCCATCGTGCTGGGCGCCTTCGGACTTCTCGCCCTGGTGCTGGCGGCCACCGGCGTATTTGCATTGATGGCGTATGCGGTCTCGCGGCGGTCGCGCGAGATCGGTATTCGGATGGCGCTCGGCGCGAGTGCTGGACAGGTGCTCGGATTCGTTCTGCAGCGGACGATTGTGCTGTGCCTTATGGGCGCAGTAGCAGGCGCCGCTATCGCCCTGTGCGCCGGCCGTCTGCTCTCGGCTGTGCTTTATGGCGTTAGCCCGCGTGACCCCACGACCTATGCATCCGCGCTGTCCCTGATGGCTGCCGTTGCGTTGCTCGCGGGCTGGTTTCCTGCACGGCGCGCCGTGCGAATCGATCCTGCGCGCACCCTGCGCGAACAGTAGGCTTGCCTTACGCCAGCGCTTGCTTGCAATATTCGTAGCATTTCGCCACTTCCTGCGTGGATGTCCCGCTACCCTCGTACTCGTACTCGATAAACGCCGGAATTGGATACTTATTCTGCTTCAGAAGCTGCAGAACTTGCTTGATCGGCGTGTCCCCTTCGCCCCACCGCATGTTCGGACCATCGTTCTTCTTGCGGTCTTTCAGGTGGAGCAGCACGATTTTCCCGTGATTCTGCTGAATATACTCCAGCGCATCGAAGCCTGCCGCCGTGAAATGCCCGATATCTAAATTAACCCGGTAGAATCGCGACATCGCCAGTGCCTTCGCGAAGCTTTCGGGCGTTGAGAACTGGATCGGATCTTTGACGTCGGAATGGCCGTGCATGGCCACGATCATCTTGTGCTTTTCGGCAAACGGGACCACGCGCTCCGCTACCGGCAGCGTCGTCGAAGAGGTGATGATGCCCACACCCAACGCCTTCGCCATCAAAAATCCGCGGTCGATCTCTTCGTCTGTAAAGTTGTCGTTGAAGCTCAGATTATAGGCATACAGCTTGATGCCGGCAGCGTTGAATTGCTTGTAAACGCCCGCGAAATAGTCGAGCGGTACGGTCAAGCGCCACTTGCGAACTTTGTCGTTATACGCATCGAAGGCCGCCTTGCGTTGCTCCGCACTCATACTTTGATAGTTCTTGAGCAGGGGATTGATCGCCTCAATTCCGCCCGCTTCGATGTGCGGCGAGAATAATTCGCAATCCCCGAGCCCGTCGGCTGCCATGGCCCTGATCGCATCGTCGATCGCAAGATCGCGAAAGCTGTACGATTGCACGCCGAGTTGCACGCCGTCGATTCTCGAATCGATCATCTTGGCCGCTCGAGCCGAGAGCGGCAGCGCCGCCAAAGCCAGTTTTGTAAAATCGCGTCTCGTTGGAGTTTTCATGCGTGTGGCAGAGTAAACGCGTAGAGCATATCACCCGCGCCCACCACTAAATATTGCCGCCCATCCAGCTCATAGGTGATGGGCCCATTGCTCACGCCGGAGGCAAGGCCCACGTGCCAGAGAATGCTGCCGCTGGCAGGGTCGAACGCAATCAGATTGTGCGATGGATCTCCGGAAAAGAGTAGCTTTCCCGCGGTGCTCAACAACCCGGAAATGGAATCGCCCTCGCCTGGAAATATGTGAGACCAACGGATCTTCCCCGTCTGGTAATCAATGGCCTTGAGAGCCGATTGAGACCAAATCCCAGCGTCGCGCCCACCGTAGCCTTCGGCGTTCTCATCCGTATCGGTCAAATAAAAGACGCTGTACGAATACGACGTACTGAGGTAGAAGAGGCCGGTTTCCGGGTCGAACGTAGGGGGAGGCCAATTGGTCGCGCCTCCCGAAGCGGGCGACACCAGCGCCCCGTCTGTCTTTGGCTCCTTCGCGGCATCCGGAATCGGCTCGCCGCGCGAATCGATTCCCTTCGACCAGTTCAGCGGAATGAACGGCTTCGTAACCAGGTCCTTGCCTGTGGCGCGGTCGAGCAGGAAAAAATATCCGTTGCGGCTGCCCTGCACCAATAGCTTGCGCGGCTTGCCGTCGAATTCTGCATCGAAGATGACTGGCGTTTGCACCGCATCATAGTCGTGCGTGTCATGCGGCGAAGGTTGGAACCACCACACCAGCTTGCCCGTATCCGCGTTCAGCGCCACAATGGAACAGGTCCATAGATTGTCACCCTTTCGGCCTTGTCCCGCGTGTACCGGATTCGGATTGCCGGTACCCCAGAAGAGCAGGTTCATCTGCGGATCGTAAGTCCCAGGCATCCAAGTCATACCGCCGCCATGCGCCATCGCGTTTTTGTTCGGCCAAGTCTCGGAGCCTGGTTCGCCTGGTTTCGGTTCCGTATTGAATCGCCACTGCACCTGGCCGGTTTCGGGATCGCGCGCCTCCAGATATCCGGGCACATCAAGCGAATCTCCGCCCACTCCGACCAGCACATGATTGCCCACCACCAGCGGCGCCGGCGTCGCAAAATATTCCTGCTTCACATCCGCGATCTCCACGCTCCAGCGCAGCTTTCCCGTGTTCTTCTCTAACGAGACGAGGTAATCGTCGGGCGTCTCGAAAAACAACCAATTCCCGTAAATGCCCACCCCACGGTTTCCGATATGAATGCCGCCCTTACTCTCCCATTTGAAGTGCCACAGCTCACGGCCGGTGCGCGCGTCCACCGCCCAAGCGTGGTCGGGCAAGGTGAAATAGAGAACGCCGTCTACTTCGAGCGGCGTCGATTTAATCTGATTGCCGAACGGGCTGGCGCCGGGACCGGTGTCGGCGTGATACACCCAGGCGAGGCCCAGGTCCCGCACATTCCCCGCATTGATCTGCTTCAGCGGACTGAACCGCCGGCCTGAATAATCGCCGTTATAAGTCGGCCAGGTGTCCGTCGGCGGCTTTAACAATTTGTCCGGATCGAGCCCCTGCCCAAATAACCCCGCGCAAAGAATGCTGAACGAAGACGCAAAAATAAAACGACTGAACCTCATTTCAGGGTCTCCAGGTACGCCAAAAGGTTGTGCATCTCCGCATCGCTGTATTGCTTCAGCAGCTCCTCGTGCGCTTTCAGCGGATCGTGAATCTCTACCCGAACGCCATTTGCGCCGTCAGTCAACCAGGAATGGTATTCGCCGGAAGAATCGGTCAGGGCCACACTGAAATCGTCAATGTGATCGAGCTTGCCGGAAAACGATTCGCCGGAGGAAAGGGTGACGGTGACCGTCTTCTCGGCCCTGGGATCGGGCGGCGGCCCCGGCATACCTGGGTAACGATGCTCCAACGGATATAAGAACTTATTCTGCAAAGCCGGAGCATCGTCTTTGCTCGCGATATGTGCAAGGTCCCCTGTCGCCGAGTGGCAGCTCGCGCAGTGCGCATTGAAATACGCTTCGCCCGCCCTCGGATCGCCGGTATTGATGTTCAGGATTCTGTAATCCATCCGGTTCGCCGCGGCCTGATTACGCGACCGCAGAAACGCGGCAATGTCCTTGATCTGCGCTTGCGTGAAAGCGAATTTCGGCATGCCCTTCCCTGGCCGGCCATTCAGGATCACCGATCCGATGTCGTTGCCGGTGCCTTCATCGTGCAGTACCAGCACGGAGCGAACTAGATCCGGACCGGTCGCTCCGCCTTTCGCGTTACTACCGTGGCAGAACGCGCAGTTCGCGACAAACAGCTTCTCGCCGCGTTCCACGGCTTGCGGGTCCGGAGGCGCGCCGACTGCGAGAAAATTTCTGATCGTCTCATCGGCGTTCTGTGCGCCCGGCGCCCCGCCTTGCTGAGTCGGCTGCTGGCCCGCATTCGGCGGCTTCGCAGCGGGACCGGGTTGCGGCCCATTTGCAGCACCAGGAGGCGGCTCGGCAGGAGGATTGGTCGGTGGAATCTGCGGCTCTTGCGCACAAAGCACAACCGCTACGGCACCGGACAGCACAGCTACTAGGGCGCGCTTACAAATCACAACATCATGTTATATCGGCGCCTACTGGGCTCCGCGCCGCTCAACTTCCACGTAGTCAATGGCCGCCGTATCGCCCCCGTCCGGAACGCCTTCGATCCGGATCACGTCTTTCGGACGTAGCGCCAACCCGGTGATTCGCCGCCGCGTCGAGGAATCTCCGTTCGGCGCCGCTGCCGGCAGTCGCGCGTCCGCCGCCCACGCAGCCACCTGCTGAACGCCTACGAACACCTTGAACCTAGCCGCACCCGTGTTCACGTCGAAGTACTGAATATCGAGATCGTACCAGCCCGGCGCGCCATCGAAAACAAACTGCGCCGAACAGCTTTTTACACTTCGGCACACGATCCCCTTCCCGCCCGAGGCATCTTCCCACGGCGTGACACTTTCAACTCGATAGCCGTTGAGGTCCATCGATTCCGCTTCGATGCGATTCGGAAAATGCCCGGCTCGCCCCTTGGTATCCGGAATGCCCGATATGCGCAGGAACCAACTGCAGATCGCGTCGCGCCATACAATCGCGTAACCGGCTTGGTATTCGAGCATTGCCAGAACCGCTTGGTGCCGCTCTTCATCCACCCGGCCGCGCAGGCTCTCCCACCATTCCGGAAACTGCTGCGCTTCCTCCGCCGCCTCGTAATGCGAATCGTAAACGTGCTGGATCACGGTCTTCCCGGAATGCAGCACATGTGTATACGGCACGTGGTGCATAAACAACAGCAGCTTGTCCGGGCACCTCTCGAGCGATTCGTACGTGGCCGCAACCTGCGGCGGATATTGGCCGATATAACCTGTTCCCGTTGCCTGGGTTCGATCCATCCCGATCCCCGCGTGGTCCGCGCGAATCCATTGGCCCCAGCCATTCCGCTCCGCCGATTCAATTCCGGGTCCATAGTGACCATGCAGAATGTCGGTCAATGTGCCCAATCCCAGCGGCCCCGTATAGCCTTCGTACACTCGCCACGATGCGAGCTGCAGATTCATCACCGTATCCACCACGCGCGCGTCGTTTCCAAACGTCAACCGCGTCCATTCTTCCGTGATCTGCCGCGCCGAAAGATCGGGATTCCACGCCAAGCGCCCAAATCCGTAAAGATTCCCCATTGCTAGCTCGTTCCCTAGCCAGCTAGGGTCGCGCCCCACATTCGCCACTCCTACGAAGCCACCGAGGGGTCGATGGAAGGTCCGGCCCGATACAATTTCCTTCACCGGCGTATCGCCATCGTTCGCGCGCAGATTGAAATCGAGGATTTCTTTCCACATCGGAACCAGGTAGCAGAGTTGCCGCTGCTGTCCAGTGTATTCCTGCGTGATCTGCAGCTCGATGGTTTCGTTGGTGTGCTCGAGCGCGGCGAAAAGCGGCGAAACGGGTTCGCGCGCCTGAAAATCGATCGGCCCGTACTTGATCTGCACGGCCGCATTCGCGTCGAATTTTCCATCCAGCGAGTGAAAATTATCGTACGCGGCTCGGGCGCGGTCGTTCTTAAGATCGCGCCAGTCCATGTGGTGGTTGTACACGAACCCTCGATAAATGAGGATGCCTCCGTGTGGCTGCAGAGCTTGCGCCAGCGCATTCGCCGCGTCCGCATGCGTTCGGCCATACACCGACGGCCCTACCCTTCCTTCCGAATCTGCCTTCAAGACGAACCCGCCGAAATCCGGTATCAACCGATAGATCTCGTCCGCCTTTTCGCGCCACCAGTTCGCAACGCGAGGGTTGAGCGGATCAAACGTATCCAGGCCGCCAACCGTTTTGGGGCTCGCGAAATCCACCGAGATCGACAGCCGCACGCCCCAGGGCCGGAATACCGCGGCAATTCTGGCAAGCTGCGGCAGAAAATCGGGAGCCAGCGTCCGCGGATTCGCGTTCACATTGTTTACCGTGCAGCCATCGATCCCAATGGACGCTAGCAATCGCGCATAATCGGCGGCACGGGTCAAGTTGGGGACAACGTTGTCGTTCTCAAAGAAAATCGAGCGTCCTCCGTAGCCGCGCTCGATACTGCCGTCCAGGTTGTCCCATTGGTTGACCCAGCGTATCGGCGCATGCGGATTTTGCAACTCATCAACTTGATCGATTCGCTCGTGCAGACTCATTTCGCGCAGCAGCGCGAAGACGCCATACAGCACCCCGCGATCGTTGAGCCCGGCAATAAGCAGCACGTTATGGCCGTCGAAAGCGGCGGACTTCAGCCAAAAGCCATCTGCCCTGAGGTCGCCCCGCGCGTTCAGACGGGGAAACGCGTGCTCGATCGACGAAATCGTCCCAAGCACGATCGAGTCTTCCGCGGAAACCGTCGCCGCCGTTCGCAGAGTTCTGCCCAACATGCCTCGCACTCCGCCCACCAACTCAGCTTGCGCCGCAGACAGGACCGGGGAATCGTCGAGCGCTACCACAGTCGTGGGCAAGCGGCCGTACACGGCCTTCACGCTTACGTCTTGAATCGGCTCGTACCGCAGCCACGCGTTATATCCTGTTTCGCTTCGGGCAACGGAACCGCAAACGAAAAGTAACAGCAGAATTCTTGCTCTCAAGGGACACGTCTCAAATTGAGATCCAAGCATAGCGTCGCCGGTTCGACCCCGCAAAGTAAAGTCTATTATGTAGATGGGTCTTTTGGATGATCTCTCGTAACGCGTCCGCTCGCTTTGTTTGCGCGTGCAGCGGTTTGGTTCTCCTCGCTGCTGTGGCGGCCGTTATGAGCGCAGAATCGCAACAGCAGCCTGCCGCGGTTCAGAGTGCGCAGACCCCGGCGAAACCCGGCCAGCCCGCTCCCGGCGCTTCTTCCAACGACACCTCAGCGCCCGCCGCTTCTAATCTGCCCGCGCCATCCGCGCAGCCGGGACAAACTCAACCCGCTTCACAGCCTGCTCCGATTGAATTCGAGTCTAAGGGCATGGAATATGAAGCGTTGACGAAAGATGGCATCACGGTCATGTTCGCGCCCTTGCCGCCGCACATCAAAGAGTACAGCATCATGCAGGTCACGGTCACCAACGGCTCATTAGTCTCCTGGACCGTCAAATCGAGCGACTTCTCATTCGTGCGCCAGGACGGCGCGCAGCTTTCACCCGTCTCCGCTGACGAAGTGGTGCAATCGCTTCTTCAGAAGGCCAGCCGCAACGACGTGATCAAGCTGCAACTTCTTTATGAGAACACCATCTACGCGCTTTCCAACTTCCGTTCTACCAACGGCTATGAGCAGCGCCGTGAGGCCGCCATGGCGCAATTCGTAAATCGCGGGTTTACGGCCGCCGCCGCGGCTTCGGCCATTACCTTGGTCCCCACGAAATTGAAACCCGGCGACAGCACCGATGGCGCGGTGTTCTTTGAGAACCGTGCGAAAGAGAAGACGCTCGGCGCCGGCCGCTTCATCGCCCATACCTGCGGCCAGACGTTTGTCTTCGAAACTTACCAGGAGTTGAAGCTTCGCTAGTGTCCGACCATTCCGGCTCCGCAGGCCTTGTTCGTTTCATCGACCTGCATTCCCATACCAACGAATCCGACGGCAGCCTGACGCCCGAAGAACTCGTGCTGCTTGCCTGCCGCAGCGATCTGGATGCCCTCGCCATCACCGACCATGACACGTTCTCCGGATATGAAAAAGCCTTGCCCTTCGCTCGGGATGCCGGGCTCGATCTGATACGCGGCATCGAGCTGAATTCCAGGCTGAATCTCGGCAATGGTGTCGAACGGTCTGTTCACCTGCTCGGCTATTTCCCTCGTCGCGAGCCGTCCCAGGAAATGGTTGTTTTCCTCGAAGAGCAGCGCAAGGAGCGCCGCAGCCGCAATCGGCGCTTGGCCGACGCGCTGCAACGCCGCGGCGTGAACGTCGCGCTGGAAGAAGTGGAATCGCGTGGCAGAAGCCTGGCCGGACGTGTGCATTTTGCCCGCATCCTGGTCGAGAAAGGATACGCTGCCGATTCGAGCGACGCCTTCCGGCGCTATCTGGGAGAAAACGCGCCCACTTATGTTCATCGCGAGAGCCAGACTATCGAACAAGCCATCCGGATTCTCCGCAATGGCGGCGGCGTGCCGGTCCTTGCGCACCCGGTCAGGCTCTCATTGCCGCGCGACGCCGAGCGGCAGGTACTCCTCCAGTTGAAACAAGCCGGCTTGATCGGCCTGGAAATTTATCACTCCGAGCACTCGCCCACGCTGCAGGCGCATTACCGGCAGCTCGCCGAAGAACTGAACCTGTTGCCCACCGGCGGATCTGATTTCCACGGCACGCCGAAACCGGACGTTGACCTGGGTACCGGCTTGCATGGCAACGTGCGCGTACCGCGTGAGTTTCTCGACCACATGCGCGAATTGCCGGTCGAAAGCTAGCCGCGCCTTTCGCAGCGCGCTGGCAGTAGGAATTACCCCGCGCGCTTCGTAAAATGAGGCGTGTCCGTCCCCCTCCCCAGACTGCGGCTGAACCTGGATTTTCAACTCTCGCCGGATCCTGAACGGCCCGGCCTGTTCATCCGCGATCCATATCATTATTCAGACGCCACGCTCCTAGTCCCGCCGCCGCTGGTGCAAGTTCTCGAATGTTTCGACGGTGTGCAGTCGAACCTCGATTTGCGTTCTGAGTTGGTTCGCATCACGGGCGAGATCCAGACTGCCGACCTGGAACAGCACTTATACGACTCACTGAATGATGCCGGTTTCCTGGAGACGGAAACCTACGCACAACTAAAGGCCAAGCGCGAAGCCGAGTTCGCCGCCGAGCCCACGCGCGAGGCCGTCTTCGCAGGTTCCGCATACCCGGACGATCCCGCACAGCTTTCCGCTGTACTCACGGCGCGTATCGGCCCCGCGGTTGGCGCCTCGAACACCATCGGCATCGCTGCTCCGCATGCCAGTCCCGACGCAAGTTGGCAGACCTATCGCGCCGCCTATCGCTGCTTGCCTCCACCCGCCACCGGCCGTGAGCCCACCTTCGTCATTCTGGGCACTTCCCACTACGGCGCGCCGGACCGCTTTGGGCTAACGCGCAAGCAATTCGTTACTCCGCTCGGAGAAGCACAAACGGATCTAAATCTGGTGACCGAGCTCAGCCGCCGCGCAGGCGATGCGATTCGCATGGAAGATTACTGCCACGCCGTCGAACACTCCATCGAGTTCCAGATCGTCTTCCTGCAGCACCTGTACGGTCCTCGCGTGCGCATCCTGCCCATCCTCTGCGGCCCCTTCGTCAAGAGCATTTACGAATCCGGCCTGCCGGAGGAAAACGAGAACCTGGCGAGATTCTTCGACACGCTCGGCGATATCGCCGCGCGCGAGCGCAACCGGTTGTTCTGGGTGCTCGGCATCGATATGGCGCACATGGGCCGGCGCTATAACGACCAACTGCGGGCTACCGCGAATACCGGCGAGATGCTCGCCATCGAACAGCGGGACCGCGAGCGCATCCGCCACGTCAACGATGGCGACCTCCGCGGCTACTGGTCTTTGGTCCAGGACGGGCACGACGATCTGAAATGGTGCGGAGCATCGCCGCTCTATACGTTCCTGAAGATCTGGCCGGGCCTCTGTGGCGACTTACTCGATTACCATCAGTGGCAGATTGACCCGCATAGCGTGGTCAGCTTCGCCGCGCTGCGCTTTTTCGCCCCGGGAGCTTGAGCGCATAAGCGTTTCTCAAGCCTCAATACGGTCCCTCCGTTAGTCTGCCGAGGAGCGGCACTTCTCCGGTTATCCTGTCTGCCTGTTTCAACCTCCGAATCGCCGGCGATGCAGGATCGGAAACTAACGGTAGGCCTTCAGGGCGGATGTATGGTCGAAAGCTGTTTAGACGCCGACTAAGCAGAGCGAACTATTTGAACCCTCAACGCGCCACGTTCGTAATACAACTACATGGGTTCCTCGTCCGGCCAGTTGAAGCAGGTCTTCCGTCGTTTGAGGCGCGCTCCGATGTTTACCTTCGTCGCCGTTCTCACGCTAGCCCTCGGGATTGGCGCCAACACCGCCATTTTCAGTGTTCTCGAGGCTGTCTTGCTCAAACCGCTCCCCTATCCGGACCCTGATCGCCTGTCGGCCTCTGGCTCACGGCTCCAGGCGTCAACATCAAGGACCTGAACATGGCCCCTTCCGTTTATTTCACTTATCTTGACCAGAACCGCACCTTTGAAAGCCTCGGCCTCTATACCGGCGACGGGGTCAGCGTGACGGGCGTCGGCGAACCCGAACAGGTGCGCGCTTTGGACGTCACTTACGGTCTCTTCCCCACTCTGGGCGCAAAGCCCATCCTCGGGCGTGTGTTCTCGGCCAGGGACGATTCGCCCGGTGCCCCCGAAACCATTATTCTTTCGTATGGCTACTGGCAGCGGCGCTTCGGCGGCGACCGCTCCATTGTCGGCAAACGTCTGAAGGTCGACGGCAAGCTGCGCGAAATCGCCGGCGTGATGTCGCGCGAATTCCGCTTCCTCGATATGAATGCCGAGCTATTCCTTCCAATTCAGTTCGACCGTTCCAAAACGAACCTCGGCAACTTCAGTTGGGAGGGCGTGGCCCGTCTGAGACCCGGCGTCACCGTTGCTCAAGCCAACGCGGATGTCGCGCGTATGCTCCCGATCGTCAACAGAACCTTTCCGCCGCCGCCCGGCTTCAGCGTGAAGCTTTTTGAGAATGCCCACATTGCACCTGCGCTTCGTCCGTTCAAGCAGGACCTGACCGGCGACATCGGCCCAACTCTGTGGGTATTAATGGGAACGATCGGCATTGTCCTGCTGATCGCCTGTGCCAACGTTGCGAATTTACTTTTGGTCCGCGTGGAATCGCGGCATCTGGAACTGACAATTCGCGCGGCCTTGGGCGCCTCCACAGGCCGCATCGCTTACGAACTGCTGTTCGAGAGCGTGACGGTTGCGCTTCTTGGAGGTCTCGCCGGAACTACTCTGGCATTTGCTGCTTTGCGTTTCCTCCGCGTACTCGAGTGGTCGGGGCTTCCTCGAATGTCGCAGATCGGCATGGATCTGCCCGTTCTATTTTTCGCTGTCGCTGTTTCGCTCTTCACCGGTTTCCTGTTCGGACTGGCGCCCGTGCTGAGGTATGCAAGCTCGCGTCTTGCAGGGAGCTTGCGCGACGGCGGACGATCCGTCAGCGTCAGCCGCGAAAGGCATCGTGCTCGCAATACCTTAGTTGTCCTGCAAGTCGCGCTCGCTCTGATCCTGTTGATCAGTTCCGGTTTGATGATCCGTACATTCCGCGCTCTCAGCCACGTGCAGCCCGGCTTCTCTGCCGCCGGGCACGTACAGACGCTTTCGGTCTACATTACCCCCGCGCAAGTGCCGGAACCGGCCAAAGTTTTGCGCATGGAGCAAGACATAACGGACGGATTGCAAGCCATTCCGAGCGTTCGGAGCGTGGCTATCACGACGGCCGTCCCCATGAACGGCAACGAGAGCTCGGATGTGCTGTTTGCCCGCGATCACACGTATCGCGAAGGACAGCTCCCTCCCATCCGCCGTTTCATCTATGCTTCTCCCGGCCTTCATAAGACGATGGGCACCCCGCTTCTCGCCGGCCGCGATTTTTCCTGGAACGATAACAACAAAGAAGCGCTCGTCGCGATGGTCTCGGAAAGCCTCGCTCGCGACTTCTGGGGCAGCGCCGCAGGCGCGCTGCACAAGCAAATTCGCGAGGGGATGAATGACCAATGGCGTGAAATCGTTGGCGTTGTCGGGGACGTCCATTTTAACGGCGTAGATAAACCGGCCCCGGCCGCCGTTTATTTCCCGCTGCGTCTCAGCAATTTCGAAGGCGAGAAAGACTCCATCCAGCGTGGTGCCACGTTCATCATTCGCAGCCAGCGCGCCGGTTCCGAGAGCTTCCTCAAAGAAGTACGGCGCGCCATCTGGGCTGTCAACCCCAACCTTCCGCTCGCGGAGGTTCGCACGCTGGATAATTTTTACCGTAAATCGCTGGCTCGCACTTCGTTCACCTTGGTCCTGCTCATTGTCGCTGCAGGGATGGCCTTGATTCTAGGCTCAGTAGGAATTTATGGAGTGCTCGCCTACACAATCTCGCAACGCCGGCGCGAAATCGGCATTCGCATGGCGCTTGGCGCTCAAACGAGCGAAGTAGCAGCCATGTTCGTTCGTTACGGCATGCTGCTCGTAGGCATTGGTGCAGCTTGCGGAGTGCTAGCGGCTTTTGCGCTCATGCGGTTGCTCTCGACGCTCCTCTATGGCGTAAAACCAGCCGACCCGCTGACTTATATCGGCATGTCGTTGCTTTTGGTCTTCATCGCATTCGTCGCCAGCTACCTGCCTTCGCGCCGTGCCGCGGCTATTGATCCAGCGACCGCCCTGCGTCTTGATTAGATCGCGTGACTCCGAGTCACGATAACGACAAAACCTGCAAACCGAGGCGCAGATCAACATAGATACACGTCGCGATGTGTAGATCTACCTTGGGCCCTTAGGCCGGATCTATCCGGTTCGATGCAGATCTGGAGCAAACTCCAGTGGGCCCGGGGCTTGAAATCCGTACTTACTGCTGCCCGCCCGCCCACCAATAACCGGGCCGCGTACGGATGACTAATCCCGGCCGATTCACCACCACTTTGATCGTGTGGAACCCGGGCTCATTCTTATCGTTCGGGTTATAGCTGAGCAGGTATTGGCTGTTCAGGTCTTTGCCGATATCGGTAATCGCCGCTTCCAGGGCCTTCTCGTTGCGGAACGAATACTCCCGGCCGCCGGTGAAGTAAGTGAATGCTTCCGACGGAGTTCGCGTGAATAAATCGTGAATGGAGCGCAGAAGGGGTGGTGCGGCATTAAATATGTTGCCATCTTCTTGCTTGACCACGTCCGTCTCGCTCAGTGCACCGCCGCTGCCGCGCGCGTTCGGCAGCGCCTCAGGCGGAACGCCGCCGTTCTGCGGCCGCGGATAATCCGGCTGTTTCAGCGCGGCTGTCTTCACCTTGGAAATATCCACGGAGTAGACAATCACGTTGTCGAACTGCATTTTTCGCACTGTCTCTTCCAGGTGCGACTCGCTGCCCTTATCGATGTTGCGGCTCATGAGGATGATCACGCGGCGGCGCACGTTTTGCGGATCGTGGCGCCTCAACATCATGTCCGCCTCCAGCACCGCATCCACTATGGCCGCGCTGCTCGAGCCCGCCGTGACCTTGTGCATCGCGTCGTCCAGTTTGTCCGGATCCTTGGTGAAATCCTGCAGGTGCTGCATGCGATGATCGAAAGCCAGAATCGCGACGTCGCCGTCCTCCCCGGTAACCAATCCCTGCAGCAGAAGCCCTGTCTTCTTAATCTCCGGCAGCAGCGGCTCTACTTCCGAGTTGGCTTGCACCGCCAGCACCACCGAAAGCGGCTGCTGCGTGTACTCGGCCGTCACATGCTGCAGCTTCTTGTTGTCGTAGACTTCAAAATCCTTCGCCTCCAGCCCGTTCACGTACCCATGGCCATCGGGGTCGAGAACGGTCGTGGGCACCAGCACGTATTGGACACTCGTGCGAATCGTATCGGGACTCGCGCCCGCAACTGCCTCCGGTCGCGCAACGGGCTGATCGCTGCGCGGCGCAGGCTCGGGTGTGCCAGGCGGCAGCTTTTCCGGTGCGGGCCCCAGTTGGCCCGGCTGCGGAGGAGGGCCCGGCGGCAATTGCCCCGGCGGCAGCGTCTGCGCGGCCAAAGCGGTCGCCAGCGCCACAAGCACGCCCGGCAAACATGCTCGGCTGAATCCTTGAAATGCCCCCATCGGCCGCTTTCCCATACCGTTGAGATGTCTCCGCAAAGTCCTGAGTTTCTATTACCCGTTTCAGTTTCTCATTTCCCTTGCGTCAGTGTTCCGTGCGGCCCTCCAACAAATCCACCACATGCGGAATCAGATCCTCTATCGCAGCCAATGAATACAAAGCCCCGCGCGGAGATCCCGGAAGATTCACGATCAGGCTCCGCTGGCGCGTTCCCGCCACCGCGCGCGATATAGCCGAGAATTTCGTCTGTTCCAGACCCTTGAAGCGCATCAGTTCCGCCAGTCCCGGAATCTCCCGCTCGATCACGCTGCGCGTCGCCTCGGGTGTTAGGTCACGCGCTGCAACGCCGGTTCCACCCGCCGTCAGGATCACCGACCCAAGCGAACCATCGGCCCACTCTCTTAACTGCGTCGCAATCGCTTCGATATCGTCGGGTACAACCTTCGTGACGGCCACGGCCCAGCCCAACTCCTTGCAGCGCTCCTGAATCGCGGGGCCGGAGAGATCTTCCCGCCCGCCGGCCGCCGCGGCATCGCTGACCGTGAGAATTGCGACTCGGATCACTTTGCCGCCTTTCGCCGGTACGTCCCCGATTTTCCTCCGGTCTTCTCGATCAGATGAATCTCACGGATCTCGATCGCTTTGTCCAGCGCTTTTGTCATGTCATAAATCGTCAATGCGGCGATCGATGCCGCTGTCATGGCTTCCATCTCCACGCCGGTGCGCGCCGAAGTGGATGCGCTTGCGACGATCTCAATGCCGTTCTCTTCTATGCGGCAGGTAATGCTCACGTGCGTCAGCGGCAATTGATGGCAAAGCGGAATCAGGTCGGAAGTTTTCTTCGCGCCGCTAATGCCGGCGATGCGCGCCACTTCCAGAACGTCGCCTTTGGAATTATCCGGCAGCGCTCGAATCACCTCGGCGGACATTCGGACGAAGGCGCGCGCCGTGGCGGTTCGCTCCGTGACCGCCTTCTGCGATACATCCACCATCGAAACGTGCCCGGCCGAATCGTAATGCGAGAGCCGCTTCTTCATGGCTTCAACATCACGCGAATAGAATCCCCGATTTCCCAGCTTTCGCGGTCGTGATCGGCCACCAGAAACACATTGGCTTTCGCCAGCGCCGGAACGTCGCTCGAGCCCTGCCATGGAATGTGCCGCAGATGCCGGCCGTCTGCGCTGAGACGCGCTGGAAGAAAACGTGTCAGTCCTTGCTTATGTCGAAACGGGGCCTCGAAGCGCGCCGCGAGCAGCGGTAGCATTGGTTCGCTTTCCCCGCTCAGCAATTCCAGCGCCGCGCGCGCGAAAAGTTGAAACGTGATCAGCGTCGAGCCCGGATTGCCTGGCAGCCCGAACACCGGTTTGTTTCCGAGCGTCCCGAACGCGGTGGGCTGCCCCGGTTGCACCCTCACTCGCTCAAACCGGAATTCCACGCCAACCTCTCGCAGCGTGGGCTTCACAAGATCGTATTTCCCGGCCGACACGCCGCCCGTCACCACCAGCATGTCGTGCTGCAAACCCCGCTCCAGCAACGGGCGCAGTGCTTCCTTGGTATCGCGCGCAATCGGCAGCACAGTTGCTGTTCCGCCCGAAGCATTCACCAGCGCCGCGAGCATGTAGGCGTTCGAGTTTCGAACCTGGTGCGGAGCTGGGCTCTCTTCCAGATCCACGATCTCGTCCCCCGTCGCGAGAATTGCGATCTCCGGCCGCATCGCCACTCGAACCGAAGTATGCCCCGTCATCGCGAGCGTCGCGATATGGCTTGCATCCAGGCGTGTGCCTTCGGGAATTACAACGGAGCCGCTGCGCGCTTCCGCCCCGCGCTCATTGAGGAACTGTCCCGGTTCGGCTGGCCGCTCGATCCTCACCTCGCCACCTTCGCGCGTCACGTGCTCCACCATGACCACCGCATCCGCGCCATCGGGTACCGGCGCGCCGGTCATAATCTCCAGCGCTTCCCCGTCCGTCAGCGGGGTTTGTTCCTCTTCGCCCGCCCGTACCTCGCCTCGAATCCGCAACACGCCCGGAACATTCTCGGAGTGGATCGCAAATCCATCGCGCAACGATCTCCGCAGCGCCGGATAATCGCGGTCCGCGCGAACATCTTCGGCCAACACACGCCCGTGTGCCGCGCCCAGGGGGACTGTTTCCGTATCAGCACGCCTCCCCAGCGATCGCACCACGTCTATCACGATCCCTCGCGCCTCTTCGAACGTCAGCGTCTGCTTTTCCTGCGCAGCTTTCGGCACGCTTGGATTGTACAATTGCGCTCCTGGCAGAAACTCCTGATATGCTACTCGGCTTATGCAGATGAAGCCATGCTTCGCTCGCACGCTCCTCGCAACCGTTATTCTGTTTCCGGGCTACCACTTATCTGCCCGGCAACCGGACACCGAACTTGCTTCGCAGCCCGCGCGCTCCTCGCCCGAATGGCTTAAAGCGGGCGTCATCTATCAAATCTTTCCGCGCTCGTTCTCGCCGGAGGGAAACCTCGATGGCATCACAAAGCGGCTCGACGATCTGCATCGCCTGGGTGTCAACATTCTCTGGCTCATGCCCATCCACCCGGATGGCCAGTTGAAGAAAAAGGGAACGCTCGGCAGCCCCTATGCGGTCCGTGATTACTACGCCATCGATCCGGCGCTCGGCTCCAAGGACGACCTGCGGCGGCTGGTTCGCGAAGCGCATCATCGGCAGATGAAAGTCATCATCGACATGGTCGCGAACCACACTGCCTGGGACAGCGTCATGATGGCGCACCCGGATTTCTATAAAAAAGACAAGCAGGGCAACGTGACCTATCCATACGATTGGACCGACGTTGCCGCGCTCGACTATTCAAACCCGAAGCTGCGCCGCTATATAACGGACATGCTGGTGTATTGGATCAAGGAATTCGATCTGGACGGCTATCGCTGTGACGCGGCCGGCGAAATCCCAACCAGCTTCTGGGAACAGGCACGCAGCGAGTTGGACCGCGTGAAACCGGACATCATGATGCTCGCCGAAGCCTCGAAGCCGGAGCTTCTGCGCAGCGCTTTCGATCTGGATTATGCCTGGCCCCTGCTGCATTCGCTCAACAGCGTGATCATGAACGGCGAACCTGCGAGCGCGCTTCGCGCCACCCTGGAGCAGCAGCGCCTTCTGTTCCCGAAAGGCGCTTTGCACATGCGCGTAAGTGATGACCACGACGAGCTGCGCGCCACCACGCGCTACGGCTACCCGGGCGCCATCGCCGCCTCGGCCGTCGTGATGACCCTCGACGGTGTGCCGCTTATCTACAACGGCATGGAAGCGGGAGACTCCACCCAGTCCCGCGCGCCCGCCTTGTTCGAGCCGCAAAAGATTTTCTGGCAGGCCGCGGAGTGGCATCCGGAATACCCGAAGTTCTACGCGGCTATGGACTCGCTGCGCAGACAGCACCCCGCGCTGCAACAGGGCCAACTCGTGTGGCTCCCTAATTCGGACGAACAGCACGTCTTGACCTACGTTCGCCGCACGGAATCGGAAGAGTTCCTGGTTTCGGTGAACCTTTCGAACACGCCGTTTCGGGGCACCGTGGAAGCGGAGACTGGAAGCTGGAAGGAGATTCCGCTGCCGCTGAGTAAGGCCGGCCAGACTGCGTTGCCGGCTATCGCCCTGGACGCGTTCCAGTTCCGCGTCTTCGAAAAGGTCCGGTAAACGCCGTAGTGCTTGCCGTTCGCGAACGGACCTAATTTCTATTCGCACCCTGCCGATAAGAGCGTCAAACCGTCGTGAGCAGCACTCTCGTCCAGCGCCGCCCGGCGAGCGCAAACGTCAAGAACCGGGTCTTCATCGCGCTTGTAGTAATCAGCAACACCCTGGGCACCGTGCTGCTTGGCCGCGGCATGACCCAGATGCCGGACTTCGCTGCCGGAGCCTTGACCTATATAGCGCGTTTCTTGATCAATCCCTGGATCGTCTCCGGTATTGCGCTGCTCGTCGTCTGGATGGTTGCGCAGCTCTCCATGTTGACCTGGGCCGATTTGAGCTATGTCCTTCCGGTCACTGCGAGTTACTACATCCTCACCGCCATCGTCAGCCGTTTCTTCCTCGACGAGCGCATCTCGCTCACGCGCTGGATCGGCATCGCCGTCATCTCTTTCGGAGTGATGCTCGTCTCCCACACTCCGCCCCGCACGCACGAGCTCCCGGAGAGTCTCCTCGAGTGAAGTGGCTGTGGGTTGCAGTCACTGTCATCTCCGGTACCATCGGCGACGTGCTCTGTGCGCGCGGCATGGCCATGCACGCCGAGCTCGAAGATTTCAGGCCCCAGGGCATTGCCCGCATTCTACGCTACATCGTCACGCACAAACTCGTATTGGCCGGCATTGCGGGTGATGCTATCTCCTTCTTCTCGTTCCTCGCGCTGCTCTCGCTCACCGAGCTCAATTTCGCCGTTCCGGCCACCGCTCTGAGTTACATCTTCAAGACGGCGCTCGCGCGCTGGTATCTGCGCGAGTACGTAAGCTGGGGCCGCTGGGCCGGAGCCCTCCTGGTCGCCTTCGGCATCGTCCTGGTCTCGCTGTGACCATTGCGCGATCTCGTTATGGGGCGGACCTCCTGGCCCCCGCCGGACGTCCTCGTCCGGCTCTCCTCACGGACTACTGCGCGCCGCCGTTGCCGCTGTGCAGCCCCACCAGCACCAGCCCCGCCACCACCAGTCCTGTCGCGGTCACCTTTGCCAGCAGCACCCAGCGCCGAAAATCTTCACAGAACCACGATGGCTTCAGCTTCGTCACCGCATACGCCCCCACAAAGATAATCACGAAGCGCACTCCGGAGATCGCCTCCACAATCGCCGGACTCGCACGGCTCACCGCGTATACCACCAGAAAGGATCCTACGCCCGCCAGGAACCGGTTCACCATGTACCAGACTTTGCTGCGCGGCGAGGCTTCTTCGGAATGCTCGAAGATCTGCCTGCGCCAGGACGGCGGGATCAGCATCGCCAGTGAGCCCGCGGTTGTACCCAGCGTGAAGAACACATACGCGCTGACGAAATTCGTTTGGTTGAACGCCATCTTCTGCAGCACGTTCATCAGTCCGAAGCCCACCGACGCCAACACCACCTTCGGCAGAATCTTCGATAGCGGCTGCCGCTCGGCAAAGAACATCACGAAGCCGCCGAGTGTCATCAGCGTGAAGCCGGCGAGCTGCCCCTCCACCGTCGCATGCAGCAGCGGCGCTGCAATCAGGGCCGTCGCCACCGGGCCGAATCCGCCCATGGCCGCCAGTTCCTCGGACGCCTCGCCGGTCTTGAGCGCCGCATAGTAGAAATAGGACGCGACCAGATCCAAAACGCCCGCCGCAAACGCAATGCCCGCAACTTTCCAGCCGGGAAACCGGAAGCCGAACGGAATCAGCGCCAGGCCGAAAACGCTGATCGCTCCTAGCCAAAACACATACGACGCCAGGTTCTTCGTTGCCCTTCTCTTCAGCAGCACCTTGTCCCAGATCAGCGAAACTCCGATCAGGCCGTGCGCCACAATCGCGATTAGAACGCCGTTCAGGATGATGCTCTTGATGAGATCCATGCGCCTGCCATGTGGACGCCCTCACCGCGGCTTTTGCACTCGAAGAGTGCAGTAACATCGATACTTGCCACGCACCTCGCGGCGACGATTCCTCGCCGGCTCAGCCCTGGCTCTCTCCGGCTGTGCGGCGCGCCGGGTCCATGTCCCGAGCGCTCCGGCACCATCGCACCTCGCCCCGGTGAACGTCTCTGCCGACCGGTTGATCCGCACCACCGTGGGACTTCGGCCGTTCCGCCCCTCCGGGTTCGTAGTACGGAGCGAGAAACTTGGCGATAAACTCGTCATTCACAACTACGGTCACGGCGGCGGCGGCATCACGCTCTCGTGGGGAACCGCGCAGCTCGCCGCCGACGAAGCCGCGAAAACGGGACTGCGCGATTGTGCCGTGATCGGCTGCGGCGTCATCGGGCTCTCCACCGCGCGCATTCTGCAACAGCGCGGCTATGAGCCCGTCATCTACGCCAAAGAGATGCCGCCGAACACCACGTCGAATGTCGCCGGCGGACTCTGGGATCCGGTCACCGTCTTCGACGATGCAAATGTCACTCCCGGCTTTCTCTCCCAGTTCATCGACGCCGCCCACTGGGCGCACCGCCGCTATCAGCTTCTGGCCGGCGACGAATACGGCGTGCGCTGGTTGCCGCTCTACAATCTCTCGAACGAGAAGCAATTTCGCCCGCCACAGCCCGGCGGCGCATCCGCCGGCATTGAGGATCTCTTCCCCGAAACCCGCATCCTCGCCAGCGCCGAAAACCCGTTCGCCTGTAATTACGCCCGCCGCCGCGACACCCTGCTCATCGAGCCCTCCATCTACCTCGATAAGCTGATCCGCGATTTCCTCCTCAGCGGCGGCAAAATCCGCATCCGTAACTTCGCCACCGCCGCCGATCTGAACGATCTCCCACAGCCGCTGCTTTTCAACTGCACCGGTCTGGGTGCAAAAGCGCTCTTCAATGACCCTGAGCTCACGCCCATCAAGGGGCAGCTCGCGTTCCTGCTGCCACAACCCGAAGTCCATTACTGCACCGTCGGGCCCGGCGATATCTACATGTTCCCGCGCCACGACGGCATCGTCCTCGGCGGCAGTCACGAGCGTGGAGTGTGGTCCACCGACCCTGAGCCCGATGTCTCCCGGCGCATCCTCAGCGAGAGCGCCGCGCTCTTCGCTTCTATGCGGCCGGCCGCTTGAACGCCTCGCGCCCGCCGCGCCGCTCCAAGTTCCTGCGAAACGCTCCCACGCCCCGGAAATCTTCTATACGGGGGTTCTGTGCCGGCGTTACGGGTCTCATCCAAGCGCGGTTCCGATTTTTCTCCGCTCCTGCCGCTCATCACCGCCGCGGTGGTCATCGCCGCCCTCTATTTCGGCAAGGAACTCCTGATCCCGTTCGCTCTCGCCCTCTTGTTGACCTTCCTGCTCACCCCTCCGGTCACCTGGCTCGAACGCCTGCGTCTGGGCCGCGCAGTTTCGGTCTTAATCGTGCTCGTCCTCGCGTTCTCCATTGCGGGCGCCCTGCTCTGGCTCGGCGTCGGAGAGTTGTCAGGTGTCGTCGCAGGGCTGCCACAGTACCAGGACAATATCCGCCACAAGCTGCAGGCGCTCCGCAGCCCCGCCGGCCCCGGCTTGGTCAGCGCCGCCGATACCCTCAAGAATCTAAAGACCGAACTCGGCGCCAATAGTTTGAAAGCCGAAAAGCCGCCCGAACAGATCGCCCGCGCTCAATCCCGCACCCATCCCCTGCCGCCCACACCGGTCCCCGTCGAAATCGTCAAGCATGATTCCGGCATCCTCGAATCCCTCGGCCTGGTCAGCGCTTCGCTCGCGCACTTGCTCGCTACCGCTGCCGCGGTCGTCGTCCTGACTCTCTTCATGCTCGTCCAGCGCAGCCAGTTGCGAAACCGCCTCTTCGGCCTCTTCGGGCAAGGCCACCTGATCCTCATGACCACTGCCCTCGACGACGCCGCCACCCGCGTCAGCCGTTATCTCCTCACGCAATTGCTCGTCAATGCCGCCTACGGCACGCTTCTCGGCTTCACCCTCTATTTCATCGGCCTACCCTATGCACCCTTCTGGGGCGTGCTCGCCGCTCTGCTCCGCTTCATCCCCTACCTCGGCACGTTCGTCGCCGGCGCATGCCCGTTCGTCCTATCGCTCGCGGTCTTCGACGGCTGGCAGCGCCCTCTGCTCACGCTCGGCGCCTTCGCTGCCATCGAAATCGTTATCTCCTCTGTCATCGAGCCATGGCTCTACGCCACGCGCACCGGCATCTCCTCGCTCGCCATCCTGCTCTCGGCCGCGTTCTGGACCCTGATCTGGGGCCCCATCGGCCTCATTCTCGCAACGCCTCTCACCGTTTGTCTTGCGGTCCTCGGACGCCATGTCCCGCCGCTCCAATTCTTATACGTCATGCTCGGTGACGAGCCCGTCCTCACGCCCGAGGTTCGCTATTACCAGCGCCTTCTCGCCATGGACGAAGACGAAGCCGCCGAGATCGCCGAAGACGCGCTCAAGGAAAAGAGCCTCGCCGAGGTTTACGATTCCGTCATCATCCCCGCCCTCGGCCTCGCTGAGCAGGATCGCCACGAAAACCGCCTCGACCGTGACCACGCCGCGTTCGTCTTCCAAAGTACCGGCGAGCTCATCGAAGAATTCGGCGACCGCCGCCTCCCCGAGCCGGAAGCCCAGCCACCCGCTCCCGAAGCGCCTCCGCTTTCCATCCTCTGCGTGCCCTCCAGAGATAACGCCGACGAACTCGCCGGACTCATGCTGGTACAGCTTGCTCGCCGCGACGGCCATCACGCCGAATTACTGCTGCTGGCAGATCTAGATACCCTTCCCGCCCGTCTGAAACGCGATCATATTGATGTTCTGCTCGTCTCCGCCCTACCGCCCTTCGCAGTCATTCACGCGCGCTCGGCCTGCCGCCGCGCCCGCCAAGTCAACCCTGATCTCAAAATCGTTCTCGGCCTCTGGAATTCCGCGCTTCCCGCCGAAAAAGTCGCCGAGCGCTTGGGCCAAGCCACCTGCGATTCCATCGTCACCACGCTCGCCGAAGCCCAAGCCCTGCTCAGCGCCGCCCCAGCTCCGCAGCCCGCACTCGAAAGCGTGTCCCTATAATTCCCGCTTTCACGCTTTCCCCAGTAGTACTGGTAATCGCAATTTGATTCCCGGCTGACCGCATTAGCTCAGGACGCCGTTACCAAACCGTTTCTGAGCCATTGCCCTTGGCCCGACTTTCGCGGTTACTGCGGGAGGACTATGTTTCGGATATCTTCGGTTGCATTTGCCGGATTCTTTCTTCTAGCTCCTTGTTATGCAGCGACTGGCGCGCAGAAACAAGCCCCCCCGCCGCCCCCAGTTACGCTGGCGCCGATTTTTGTAAGTCCAGTTCACAGCGGGGATCAAGTAGTTAGCGGTTATTCGCCGCTGGTCGGGATACAGCTAACGGTAACGCTGAATGGCAAAGCTGCAAAGTCTATGATCACCGTGCCGCAAGGTGGTCAATTCACCGCTCCTCTGGAGGGTACCGCTCAAACCGGAAATTACATAGAGTTGACAGGTATCGGACCTTATGGCCCGCTTCACGGCGATACCACCGTAGTGGCCGCTGCCTCCAGCCCGCCGCAAGGCGGTCAAAATCCCCCGCCGTGTCCTTCCCAGCCATCCTGTGCCTCGCCGCAGCCGCAACCGCAACCGCCCACCCCAGCCTGTGGTTCGAACCCGGCTTGCCCTTCGCCGCCGCAACCGTGCTGCCCACAGAGCGCGCCGGCCCAGGCCAGCCCGACCGCCGCTACCCCAAAAACTTTGAGCGCGCCTGCCATCACAGCCGCCCAAGAAGGCCAAACGAAAATCCAAGTAACGGCGGCCTCGGGCGACAACAGTGTACCCGGGCTTCAACTATCCGTCCAGATTTATCCGTCCGGCGATCCCACCGCCTCTCCTAAGCCTCTTCCGCGCGCCTGCCTCGCCGATAGCGGAACGCACGCTTGCTTCATTCAATTGGATCAGCCCTTACTCGCCGGTGACGCCATCGAAGCGCAAGCATCCGCCACCGGCTATCAAAGCCCCGGTCCCACCGCCTCCAGTACCGTCACGGCCGTCGAGTCTGCTCTCAGTGCGCCTAGAATGTCGCAGGTACAAGAAGGGTCTACCAACCTCCAGGTGTTCCTCAATAAAGAGGACCGCTCCAAGCAGAACCTCGACATCTACGCCGAGATTTTCAGCGGAAACGCACCCGCCCAAAGCGGTACCTGCACCGTCACCAGCGGCTCCGATAACTGCTCCATCACGCTTAAATCCGCTCTTATAGCCGGCCAGATTATTCACGCCCAGGAAGTGCAAACTTCCGGCTCGCAAACTGGGGGCGCTTCCGGTAGCGCTGCCAGCAGCCCTCCGATTAACGGTCCGGTCGCCGTCGCCAGAGTACAGGAGTTAGGCTACGACTGGGGACGTGCTCGCGCTTACTTCAGCCTCGGCGCCGTGTTTTCCCGATCCTACATCCCCGCCTCCTCCAGTTCCTCCTCCACAGGAACCAATTTTTCATCCCCCGATCTGTTCGCCGGCCTCGACATGGATTTCAACTGGTACACCAGCCAGAAGTGTGAGAGTTACCGCTTTGGCGAGCGCCCGGTCAAAATCGCCACGCTCATGTCCGCCATCGCGCAATGCTCTCTTCGCAATTCGGCGCAGCAGCGACGGATTAAGCAACAGAATCAAAATGACAATGCCAGTATTCTGGATAGCGCGGCTTACGCAAACGATCAATCGGTACGCAGTCTCTTGACGTTTATTGCAGAACTCAACTTGAACGGTCCTAACCTGCGCCGTCTGCGTCAGATCGCCCGCTTTCTCAAGCCTCCTCCTTGTAATCAACCGGAGTGTGTCCGCCCGCTGCGCCAGTGGTTCGCTGAACTGGTCGCCCTTCAACTCTCTCCCGACGAAGCCGAGGCGATCCTCAATCAACCTCAATTCAATTTCGACATCCACCGCGCCGGTGGATGGCTCATCAATTCTTACTTCGACGCCCGGCTCACCCAGACCAATGCCTCTAACGGAACGATCCTCACCAGTTCACCCAACTCGGCGCACATAGAAGCCGGCTTGTACGCCCCGTTTTACTTCAATTGGTCTCAGTGGCCTTACGCGAGGAGCAATACTCAACATGCCCTCTTCATGGCGCCCATTGCAAAAATCGGCTTCGACAGCTTGCGTGCATCCGGTACCGATCCGCTCCTGACCACCGCCCCTGCCATCACCAATGCAAGCGCCTGCACCGCGATGGCGGTTGGAACCCCCACCTGCTCCGCAGAGAATCTACAGAATGCGATCACGGCGCTCAACAAAGATGTCTATCGCATGATGGCCTTCGGCGGCCGCCTCGGCTTTTTCGGGCTCTCGCCCAATCCGAGCCGCGAGCCCGAAACCATCAGCTATATCGACGTCACTTACGGCCGTTTCGATAACTTCTTCGTACAAAAATACGACGATAAGTTGGGCGGCATCCGCTACCCCTGGCGCCTCGACATCACCGGCAGACTCAAAATTCCTGCCACGCCGATGTTCATCGGAATGGACATAAACAAAGGCGTCGGCCCCGACGCCATGAGTATCTTCGTCGGCGCCCGCACGGATCTCTCTTCGCTGCTCACCAAGCTGATACCCACCACGAGCGCCGCTCAATAAGCGTGGGCCGGACCTCCCGCCCTGAGCCGCGACCCTGAGGGAGCGGAACTCACTCTCACTCCCACCGCAGCGCGTCCATCGGATCGATACGTGTGGCCCGAAACGCCGGTATGTAACCGGCCGCCAACGCCACTATTGCTAGCAGTGCAGTCGCCGCACACAGTATCCCGGGATCGCTGGCCTTTAGTTCGAATAACTGGCTCTGGATGAACCGTCCCAATCCGATCGCGACCGGCAGCGCCGCACAAATGCCGATCGCCGCCAGCAGCAGCACTTCCTTCATCACCATTCGCAGCACCTGCGCTCGCTGCGCTCCCAGCGCCATGCGGATGCCCAGTTCTCGCGTCCGCCGCGCCACGCTGAAAGCCGTCACGCCGTACAGCCCGATCGCCGCCAGCAGCGTCGCTAAAAATCCAAACGCGATCGAAAGCATCGTGATCAGCCGGTCCGCATAATGCGTCTCGCGAATCTGCGTGGCGATCGTCTTCACATCGTAAATCGGCAGCCCGGCATCCCGCTGCCGCACCACCCGGCGCGCCAGCCGCGCCATCCCGTTTCCATCGCCCGCCGTCCGTATATAGAATGTCAACGTCGACGGCTTCTCGTCCTGCAATACCGGCGTGTATACTTGCCGCCGCACTTTGTCCTTCAGAGTGCGCGACCGCGCATCCTTGATCACGCCCACAATCTCCATATCGAGTTTCGTCGTCTCCGGCCTGCCTCCAAACCCGATGTGCCGCCCCAGCGGATTCCGGCCATGGAAATACGTATCGACGAAGCTCTGGTTCACAATCGCCACCTTCGGCGCGCCCAGCGTGTCATGCTCGGTGAACTCTCGCCCTTCTAGCAGCGGAATCTCCACCGTCGAAAAGAAGTCCGGCAACACCTCGTTCGTGTCCGGTGTCACGTCCTCGCCCTCTTTCGCCCTGAACCCTTCGGCTTGCGTAGTTCGCATCGATTCATCGTCCGCCAGCATCGGATTGTTGGCTCCCGAAGCCGAGAGCGCGCCCGGCAGCGCCGCCAAATCCTGCTGCAACCCGTGGAAAAGCTGCCTGGTCCTTTGATCCGAGTAACCGCCTAGCGACGGGTCAACCGAGAACTCCAGAATGTTTTGCGTCTGCATCCCCGGACTCGACTCCAGCAGGTTATACAGGCTGCGCGCAAACAGTCCAGCCCCTATCAGCAACAGCAGCGACAACGAAATCTGCGCCGCCACCATTCCCTTTCGCAGCGCCACCTGGCCGCCCCCGGCAACCGATCGCGATTCGTTCTTCAGCGTTCCCAGTACATTCGGCTTCGCAATCTGTAGCGCCGGCGTAAGCCCGAAGATCACCGCCGTCGCGACGCTCAACACAAACGTGAACAGCAGCACCCGCCTGTCCGGTGTGGTCGAGACCACCTGGGAAAACGTCTCCAGCGGCAGCAGGCGCATCAGCAAAGATCCGCTCCACGCCGCTACCAGCAAACCCAGCGCTCCGCCGGCGAGCGAAAGCAGCAGGCTCTCTATCAGCACCAGCCGGATAATCGCCCGCTTCGTCGCTCCCAGCGAAAGGCGAATCGCAATCTCCTTCTGCCGTGTCGCTGCGCGCGCCACCAGCAGGTTCGCCACGTTGCCGCAGGCAATCAACAGCAGCGTCCCCACCATCGCCATCAACACGATCAGCGGCGTCGAGAACTGGTCCCGGATGCTCGACAACAGCCCCGTGCCCGGCAGCATGAACGCGTTCTTCAGATATTCCTGGCGGAATCGAGGCGTGGCCTGCACGTTTACCTTTAGATCCTCGAGTTGCGCCCGCCGGTACAGCATTGTCATGCCCGCCAGCGCTTGCTGCCGCGAAACGCCCGGCTTCAAACGTCCGATGATGTTCAGCCAATAGGCGAGCCGGTTCTCCATCTCATCCCAATTCGGAGTAATCACAGGCTTCATTGCCATCGGCACAAACAGGTCTGCTGGAGCGCCGGCGTCCGTGCCGCGAAAACCGCGCTGCGCCACCCCTACCACCGTCATCGGGCGATGGTTCACGTCCAGCACCTGATTCAAAACCGCCGCGCTGCCGCCGAACCGTTTCTGCCAATACCCGTAGCTCAGCACCACGTAGGGTTCCGCGTTCTTAACCTTGTCATCGTCCGGCGTAAGTGGTCTTCCAATCGCCGTGCCGACGCCCAACACCGCGAAGTAATTCCCGGAAACCAGCTCCGCGTTCTTTCTCTCCGCCGCTCCCTTCCATCCCACATCCACCGGCGCGTCGAATCGTGCCACCACGCCCTCCATCCATTCCTTGCTGCCATCGCGGAACTCTTTGTACATCGGGTAGGAGAACGTGTGCATGTTCCAGATGAACCCGCTGATCGTGCCGTGGTAATCGAACGCCACTAACTGCTGCGGATCTTTCACCGGCCAGCTCCTCAGCAGCACCTGATCCAGCAGCGAAAAGATCGCCGAATTCGCCCCAATCCCGAGCGCCAGCGAAAGCAGCGCGACCACCACAAACAATGGGCTTTTGGCAAAGCTCCGCAGCACGAACTTAATATCCGACGCCACACGTTCCATTCATTGCTCCTAATGCACGTCGCTCTCCGCCAGGCAAACGCTCCTAAGCCCAACATTCTGCGTGCTCTCCATCGAGTCGCCTGCCGGGGAGTGGAATCGTCCTGTGCGAAAGCGGACACCTCGGAACGGCACTCCGGGCCGCAGGCCGCGCCTCATTCGTGCCGCAGCGCCTTCATCGGATCGACGCGCGAGGCTCGCGCCGCCGGGCGATAGCCTGCCAGTATCGCGCACGCGATCAGAATCGCAACCGCGCTCCCTAATGTCAGCGGATCAGTCGGTGTCACGCCGAACAGGAACGATTTCAGAAACGCCGTCGTTTCCCACGCCGCTGCCAAGCCAATCGCCAGGCCCACGCTTCCCATCGCCAAGACTTCGCGCAGCACCATCCCCACCACTCGCCGCCGCTGTGCCCCCAACGCCATCCTGATTCCGATCTCGCCCGTCCGCCGGCTGACCGCATACGCCATCGTTCCGTAGAGCCCCAGGCATGCCATCGCCAGCGCCAGCGCGCCGAAGCAACTGCAGAGATCCGCAAAGGTCCGCTCATGCACGATCGTTTTATCGATCACGCTCGACTGCGTCGTTACATCCGCCACCGGTACTCGCGGAGCCGTCTGGTGCACGATTTGGCGCACCGTGTTGGCAGCGGCCAGCGGATCGCCCGCCGTCCGCAGCTCGAAGTACATCCACTGTACGTGCCTGGTCTTTCCTGCCTGCAAGTAGGGCGTATAAACCACCGGCGGAATGTCCTTCTTAAGCGAGCTGTACCGCGCCGCCTTCGCCACGCCTACAATTTCCACGTCTTGCGGCTCCTCCGTTCTTCCAAACGCAAAGTGCCGCGCCACGGCCGATATGCCCGGAAAATATTTCTTCGCGAAGACTTCGTTCACCACGGCGACGTTCTGCGCGCCCTCCCGGTCCCGCTCGTCAATCGCCCGCCCCAGCAATATCGGAATCTGCATGGTCTCAAAAAATCGCGGTCCCACCAGCGTCACTGCAGTCGGCAGCCCGGTTGCCTGCGTGGGCATTCCTGGAATGATCACGTTCGTCGTGCTCGTCCAATCCGCCACCATCGGCATGTGCGACAGAGTTGCGTCGCGCACGCCAGGAATCGAGCGGAAACGTGCTTGCAAATCGGCGTACAGTTGTTTCGTCGCCCTCTCGTCATATCCCGCCTGCGCCGCATTCAAGTTGAACAGCAGCACATGCTCGCGATTGAATCCAAGATTCACCGAATTCAAATTCCGGAGTGTGCGCACAAACAGACCCGCTGCCGCCACCAGCAGAAGCGAGATCGCAATCTGAGAGACCACCAGCACTTGGCTTAGCCCAAACCGCACTCCGAAGCGCTTCATTCTGCCGCGTGCTTCACTCGCGCGCGTTTCTTTCAGCGCCGGCGTGATATCCACTCTCGTCCCCTGAATCGCGGGCGCGAGCCCGAACAGGAGGCCGGTTGCGAGCGCAACCAGCAGCGTGAAAATCAAAACGCGCACGTCCAGCTCGGCCCCCAACGTGAAATCCGGGTTGCCATTCGCCAACAGCAGCGTCAGGGCGCGAATTCCCACCGCCGCCACCCCCACTCCCAGCAGCCCTCCCGTAATCGAAAGCAGAATGCTCTCCGTCACGAGCTGCCGCATGATCCGCAGCCGCCCCGCCCCCAGGCTGAGCCGTACGGCCATTTCGCGCCTTCGGATCTCGGCCCGCGACAAAAGCAGATTCGCTATATTTGCGCACGCGATCGCCAGAATCAATCCCACCATCGCCATCAGAATGAACAGCGGTTTGGAATATTGACGGCGCAGCGAATCCACTCCCGATCCGCCCTCTTCGAGAAACAGCGCTGGCAGCGACGCAAGTTCTTTTTCATGCTGGGCTGTGCTGCGCACCCACGGAGCGAACAGCCCGCGAAGCTCCGCCTCCGCCCGTGCGATGTTCACCCCTGGCTTAAGCCGCCCCATCATCTCAATCCAATACCAGTTCCCATCGGTAAAGTGCTCGTCCAAATTCCGGTTGCGATCGAGTTCTACCGCCGTCAAATCGTGCACCGGAACGAAGACCTCTGAGGGGCTCTCTGGGTTCACGCCGCGGAATCCCGGACTCGCAACGCCCACAATCGTGAACGGCCTCCCGTTGATCGAAATCGATCTCCCTGCCACATCCGCGCTGCCGCCCAGTCGCCCCTGCCAGAAGCTGTACGAGATCGCTACCACCGGCGCCGCGCCCGCCCGGTCGTCGCCTACCCCGATCAGCCTTCCCGCGGCCGGCCTCACGCCCAGCCCGTCGAAGAAGCCTCCGGAAACATACTCCCCTTCCGCTAAGTAAGGTTGTCCATCGGCGACCAGGTTGAGGCGTCCGGCCCACGTATGCGCAAAGAGTTTCGAGAAGACATGATTGTGATCCCGGAGCAGCTCATACGCCGGATACGGAAAATTGCCGCTCGTCGTCACGCCGTCTGCAGTATAGGCCGAGCCGTCAAAATTGTGCGCCACCTCCGCGTCGCCCTTCGATCGCCAGTTCACGATGGTTAATTCTTCCGGCTGGCGCACCGGCATCGCCCGAATCAGGATCGCGTCCATAAAGCTATAGATTGCGGTGTTCGCGCCGATCCCCAACGCGAGCGAAACCGCGGCCATCGCCGTAAACAATTTATGGGCGCCCATCGTTCGCAATCCATAGCGCAGATCCTGCCCGAATTGTTCCCAGAAGTTCCACATCCACACAGCGCGGCTGTTCTCCTTCCATAGCGTCACGTTCCCGAATTGCCGGCTCGCAGCCTCAATGCTGCCTCGTTCCTCGGCTTTCAGAGCCAGATGCTGGCGCATCTCTTCTTCGAGTTCGCGCTCATGCTGATCGCGATGCGCCCACCACCGCAGCCGACGCCAGAGTTCTCTCATGCCGGCTGGATCACGCGGCCGATGGCGGCCATCACTCGTTCAAATTCCCGCAGTTCGCGGCTGAGTTGCTTTCGCCCTCCCGCTGTCAGCTTGTAGAATCGCGCCCGCCGGTTGTTCTCCGATTGCCGCCACTCGGCGACCACCCAACCCTTGATCAGCATCCGCTGCAGCGCCGGATAGAGCGATCCTTCTTCCACTTGTAGAACTTCGTCCGAAGTCTGCTGAATGTGCTGCGCGATTCCGTAACCATGCATCGACCCCAGCCGCGCCAGTGTCTTCAGGATCAGCATGTATAACGTCCCGGGCGGGATCTCGGACCGCGCTTCCATAGGGAGACTATACTATAGGCGGACTACGATACACCAGGCTGGCCGCCCTCCGCGGAGGCCAGCATGTGGCTACACTGGCAAATATTGCTTCAGCGGCGCGAACACCGCCTGCACGAACGATACGGCCGCGTCTACCGCGCTCTGTGTATTGCCGCCCTGCACCGGCACAATCACGCGCACCAGCGATGTGTCGCTGCGGTTATATCGGATCGAGTCCGTGACCGTGAAAATCTTGGCCGCGTATTCGCTCGCAATTACCCGGTTGTGCGATTGATACCAATAAAGCACCGCGTCCTGATTGTCGCCGTGCGCGACAATGTACCGGTTCACGCGAATCGGCTCGGCATCGCCCGGAACCTGAATGTCGATCATGCCTGACTGCGACGGCACCCACCCGCTGCCTGGCAAGCAGTTTTTCGGCGAATGCGGCGCCTTGCCCGTGCGCTGTGTCTCGAAATACGCCACAAACAGCGTCGCCATGCGGCCGCTCTCCCGGTTCTCATAGATACGCGATAACAAGTCGTCCGCCTTCAACACATCCAGCGTCTCCTTGTCGATATCCACGTTCTGAACTAACACCCAGGTGTTGTTCTCGAGCGAAAATTCATCGAGCGGCTTATGCGCGGGCACCTTCTCGCTGCGCGAAAATCCGTAAAACGCCGCCGCCTGCAGCAACAGCACCATCGTCAGAATCCGTGCGCTCTTGGTTTCGAACAACCCGCTCATGCTGGCGCCTTCTTCGTTCGCTTCGTCGCGTAATTGATCAACCGGTGCACAATCACCAGCGCAATCAGCGCTACCACGAAAACGATATACCCTTCCATTTCATGGTACGCGCCCTGCGCCAGTTTGGTGTTGATCTCCGAGAGCAGCCCGGTCACCGCCACCCGTATGGCGTTGGCGCAGATTGCGATCGGCACGGTAGTCGCCAGCAGCACCCACCGCATCCACGCCCGCTTGTCCGTAAAGTAGGCGTACACCAGCGACAAGAACCCCAGCGACAGCAGCGAGCGGATTCCGCTGCACGCGACCGCAACGTCCAGCGTCTGGCTCGGCAACTGCAATGTGTTGCCTGACCGAAGCACGGGAATGCCCATCAATTCGATCAACTGTTCGCCCAACTCCGCCGCGAGCATCTGCAGCTTCAGCGTCAGTTGGGCATAGATAATCGCCGGAATCGGGATCATGAACAGCATCAGCAACAGCGGAAACAAAAGTTCCTTGACCCATCGCGTGCCACCTAAGTAAAGGACCACCCCGAACAAAGCGATAATAAACGCTAGCCGCGCCGTAAATAACTCGGCTCCGAGCGTAGCCGCGAGCGCCTCGAACGCCGCAAAGATCACCAGCGCTAAACCCCACGCGTTCGGCTTGCGGGGCGTTGCCGCCAAAATTCCGCGCCGTTGCCAGGCGATGAACCCCGCCACAATCGGCACCAGAAAGCCATGCCCCATGTCTTCGTCGGTCGCCCATTGCACTCCCAGGCGGTACAAAATCGGGGCATAGCATAGGATTAGTAGTCCACCAAACCACGCTATCGGCTGCCAGGAAACTCTGGCGGACGGCTTCACCTGCATCGACGGGGCAACAGGCACGCTTACCATGAAAGGAAGTTCTCTTCAGTTAATCACAAGATATTTGTGAGGAATCGCTCATTGCCAACCACGAATCGCGTTCGTCAACGCTTTCGACACATCGCCCGAAGCATCCGCCGGCTTCCCACCGGGATGCCTCTTGTCCTACTGCTTCTTCCCGTTGTTGCACACGCACAAACATTCTTTCCATTGAAGGACGTTCGCCCTGGTCTCCGCGGCACCGGCCGTACAGTATTTAACGGCAACCGCGTCCAAGAGTTCCAGGTAGAAATCCTCGGCACTCTCGATAATCTTACCCCTAAAGGAGCTATCGTCCTAGCCCGACTCACTGGCGGTCCGCTCGGCGAAACGGGCGTACTCCAGGGTATGAGCGGAAGCCCCGTCTATATCGACGGCAAGCTCCTCGGAGCGATTGCCCTCGGCTTTCCTTTTTCCAAGGAAGCCATCGCCGGCATTCAGCCCATCGAACCAATGATCGCCGATTCCAATCCGCCTCGCGCTTTACCGCCCAACTCGGCGCTCTCCTCCCGATTTCGCATTCCCGCGCCGTTCCTCCCCTCTTCTTTCGGCAATTTGACTGAAATCCTTAGTCCCGTCGCCTTCTCCGGTTTCACTCCCGCCACGCTCGCCACCTACGCGGCCGACTTCCGCCGGCTGGGCTTTGAGCCTCAACAGGGAGTGTCCTCGGGCAGTCCAACATCTCAGCGATATTCCGGAACCGTGGTACCGGGGTCGATGATCAGCGTCCAGTTGCTCAGTGGCGACATGTCCATCAGCGCCGACGGTACCGTCACCTACGTGAACGGCAACCGCGTGTATGCGTTCGGCCATCGCTTCCTCGATGCGGGGTCGACCGATCTTCCGTTCGCGCGTGCAGATGTCATCGCCTTATTACCGTCGCTCAACACTTCGTTCAAGCTCTCCGCTCCCCGCGAATGGGTTGGCTCGATGACTAGCGACCGCAGCACCGCCATCGCGGGCGAAATTGGCCGTCACGCACACACTGTGCCGCTCACTATTTCGGTGCGCTCAAGCGCGACTGGCCGCCATGATTACCGTATGCAAGTCGTGGATGATCGGCTCCTCACTGCCTTCCTTACTCAAGCCGCGCTTTTCTCGGTGATGGACGCGACCGAACGCACCGTCGGAGCTGGGACCCTCCGGCTTCAAGGCCGGGTCGAATTCCAGGACGATGTTCCGGCTCTCGCCATTCACGACATCTTCGTCAGCGACAGCGCGCTTCCTCAACAAGCCGCCGCCGATGCCGTAGTCCCGCTCGGTTTTGTGCTCGGCGGTGGCTTCGCCAACCTTCACATGAAGAACATCTCGTTTCAACTCGAGCCGGCCGACTCCAAGCGCCAGTTGCACATTGCGCAAGCCTGGGCCTCGCAGCACGCCGTGCATCCAGGGGATTTTGTGCAAATTACCGCCCTTTTCCAAGGTGAAAATGGATTCGAGCTCAACTCTACCGCCACCTACCACCTTCCCATCGGCTCGCCTCTGGGGCCGCTGAACTTTACCATTAGCGACGCAAACACCATCAACTTCCCCGAATTCACCGGTCTGAGCCAGTCCGCCCTTCAAAGCGCCGCTGGGCTGGTGCGTACCATCAACGCATTTCGTTCAAGCGATGCCGCTTACGTGCGCGTCTGGCGTCAGGAACCGGCCTTCACCGTTGGCGGGCCCCCGCCCGGCGGGGAACTGACCGATCCTCCTCCCTCCGTCATGCTCATTCTGGCCGACCCATCGTCTTCGGTTTACACGAACCCGGCTCTCACGCTGACGCGCGGCGCCGGCATCGCCGAACTCGCCATGCCTGTTCCCGGCTACGTCATCACGGGCGCGAAAACGATCCAGGTGGAAGTCAAAGAGTGATCCGGCGATCTGCTTTCGTTTTGGCCTTGACGGCTTTCGCCCTTACGGGGTCCGCCGCCACCAGCACAGCCTGGGAAGTGAGCGGCTTCAGCGATTTTCTGAAAGGCCATCTCTCCGGTCTGTCGCTCACTGCCGACGGCGTCCTCCAGCCCGGACCTTCCGTTCGTTTCCACACGCCCCTGAACCAACCCGCTCTCTGGAGCCTCGCGGCCGCACCCGATGGGGTCGTTTATGCCGCTACGGGCCACACAGGTAAGCTCTTCCGCATCTCCCCCGACGGCCAAGCGGCGCTTGCGTGGACCGCCGAACAGCCCGAAATCTTCGCCCTATGCGTCGATTCCAAAGGCGTGCTCTTTGCCGGCACTTCTCCGAACGGCGGCCTGTACCGCATCGAGGCCGGCCGAGCTCGAGAAATCTGGCACTCGCCCGCCAAGTACATCTGGAGCATACAATCTTCCCCAGACGGATCTCTTTACATCGCCACCGGCGAACAAGGCCGCATTTACCGTCTCCTTCCCAACGGGGAAGCCGACACTTACTATGAAACCGGTCAAACGAATGTTACGGCGCTCACTCTCGGCCCAAACAATCATCTATATGCCGGTACCGATCCGAACGGTTTGATTTACGAGATCTCTGCTCGTGGTCGCGGCGCTATCCTATATGACTCGACGCTACCCGAAATTCGCGCTCTTGCCCTCGACCCGCACGGAAACCTCTACGCTGCCGCTATGGGCGGAGCCGTCGCGACCCGCTCGACCGCCGAAGCTTCTCCTACCACCTCCCCTGCGACTACTGCCGTCGCTACCTCGCCTACTGTAATCACGGTCACAGCAGCGAAAGAGAACGGTCTCCCCTCCGACGCCGATCAGAGCGGCGCCAAAGCGTCCGCCGATCAATCCAGAGCAACTGCTTCTTCCACCTCCGCCTCCACCGCAAGCTCCAACACGGCCGTCGTGGAAGTGAGCGGCGTCGAAAAGTCCGCCATTTACCGCATTCGTCCGGATCGTACCGTGGAAACGCTGCGCAGCTCAAAAGACGATAACGTTTACGACCTCCTCCTCGACGGCGACTCGGTTGTCTTCTCCACTGACGACCACTGCCGAATCTATCGGCTGATCGGGCATAGAACTACACTGCTGGCTGAGCCAGGGGACGGCGAAGCCACGCGCCTCCTCCACGCCGGTTCCATCCTATATGCCGCCCTCAGCAACCCCGCCCGCCTGCTGGCATTCGGTTCGCCAGCCCTCCAACCCGCTCTCTACGAATCCCAGGTGCATGATTCGACGAGCGTAGCGCGCTGGGGGCATCTTCAGTGGCACGGTGTCGGTACTGGCCTTGTGTTTCGCACTCGAACCGGCAATGCGGCCCGCCCCGACACCACCTGGAGCGAATGGTCTGCGCCTCTCAACGATCCCTCCGGCTCCCTGATCGCCAGTCCGCCCGGGCGGTTCATTCAGTGGCGGGCCGAATGGGCGGCGGGCAGCAACGCCCAAGTAGATGCCGTTGATGTTCCCTATTTGCCGCAGAATGCCCCGCCTGTCATCCATAGCATTACCGTGACCTCCGTGACCGGCGCGAATGCGGCGAAAAGCGCCGCCAATAATGCGAACTCCTCCAACGCTTATTCGATAACGGTCACCGATACGGGCGAAGCTCCCGCCGCAAGTTCCAGCACCGCAGCCACCCAAACCGTTTCCCGGTTACAGTCTACGCAAACTCAAATCTCCTGGCAGGCCGACGACCCCGATGGCGACAAACTCGTCTATTCGGTATACTTCCGCGCCGAAGACGAACGCGATTGGCAGCTCATCCGCAGCCGCATGTTCGAAAATACGCTCTTGCTGGACCCGGATGTTTTCGCCGACGGGCGATACTTCTTCCGCGTCGTAGCCTCCGATGCGCCTTCGAATCCAGCCGAGTACGCGCAGGAAGTCGAATTTGTGAGCACGCCGGTTTTAATCGACAACACTCCACCGGTCGTCACCGTTAGCACGCCTCAGCGCTCTGCTACTTCCTTAGACATCGAGGTCGAGGCCATTGACAAAACCAGTCCTTTGCGCCTCTGTGAGTATTCTCTCGACGCGGGTTTATGGCAACCGGTCGAGGCCATTGACGGCATCACCGATTCCCCGCATGAGCGCTTTCATCTGCATCTGGACAGGCTTCGGCCTGGTGAACACCTGCTCGCCTTTCGCGTTTACGACGCCGCGAACAACGCGGGCTTGGCGAAGGTCATCCTGCGCTAGCGCACAAAGCGGTGAAGCGGTAGCGCACAGGGCGTTTGGTGCCCGTTGTGCGCGTCAAGCGGTAGAATACGCTTGTTGCCGGTGTAGCTCAGGTGGTTAGAGCGACGGTCTCATAATCCGTAGGTCGCAGGTTCGACTCCTGCCGCCGGCACCAGTCTTCACGGCCTGACAATCACGGAATAAATCCGGTCCAAGTCATCCTGCGAATAGTATTCGATCTCCAGGCGGCCGGCTTTTTCAGACCTCGCAACAAGCCGTACCTTGGTTCCAAGCGCCATCGCGATTTCATCGAGCGCCGCTCGGACGTTCGGATCCATTCCGTCCTGACCTTCTTCCCGTTCCTTCCGGGGCTTGGCAGCATTAGTTAAGTGCTTAACTAATCGCTCAGTTTCCCGAACCGAGAGGCCTTTTTGGAGGATCTGCTCACATGCGGCCCACTGCTCACCTTCGTCAGCTATGTTCAGAAGCGCCCGCGCATGTCCCAAAGTGAGAGTTCCTCGGACCACCTCATTTCGTAATCTAGGAGACAATTTAAGGAGGCGTATGAAATTCGTGACTGTGGATCGCTCTTTGCCTGTCCGCCTCGCAATTTCCTCATGGCTCAATTCATATTCCGTAGCAAGGCGCTGGAAGCCGATCGCGATTTCTATCGGGTTGAGGTCTTCGCGCTGAATGTTTTCGATGAGCGCGAGCTGCAGCAACTGTGCTTTCTCAACATTTCGCACCAGGGCTGGGATCTCTTTTAATCCAGCCAAGCTCGCCGCTCGCCATCGCCGTTCCCCCGCGATGATCGTGTACCTGTCGGGACCGCTTCGATAAACGGTGATCGGCTGAATCAGGCCGTTTGCCCGAATAGATTGCGATAGCTCCTGCATTTTGTCCCCATCGAAGCTTTCCCGGGGCTGTTCTTCGCTCGCCGAAATCTGCTCTAAAGGAATGTTATGGAACTCTTCAAAGTGTTCCGGCAACGCCGTACGAGTAGGCGTGGCCTTGGCGGTCGGGCCCTGCTCCAAAACACTTGTCGGCCCGCGGCCGGGCAACAGTGCCGAAAGGCCTTTACCCAGCGCCTTTCGCGGATTCCTGTCTGGCTCTTTGTGCATGGGCCAGCATCTCCTTTGCAAGTTGAATGTAAGCTTCCGCGCCTCGAGATTTTGGGTCATAAGCCAGCACGGGTTTTCCAAAGCTCGGCGCTTCAGCCAGTCTTATGCTACGGGGAATGACGGTTCGAAACACGGCTTTACCAAAGAACTCGCGCAGATCCGCTTCTACTTGCCGGGTTAGGTTATTCCGGTCATCGTACATGGTCAGCAAAACACCTTCGATACCGAGGCGCGTGTTCAGTTCTGCACTGATGCGGTCGATGGTGTCAATGAGCTGCGAAATGCCTTCCAAGGCGAAGAATTCACATTGGATGGGGATCAGTACCGAATCCGAGGCCACCAGAGCGTTCACGGTCAGCAAATCAAGTGCCGGTGGGCAGTCGATCAGAATGAAATCGTATGGGCCACTCAGGGATGCAATGGCTATTTCGAGCCGTCGTTCGCGTTCCTCAGCCTCGACCAGGTCGAGAGTCGTGGCGACCAGATCCTGGTCCGCCGGAACCAGGCTTAGCCGTTCGTATTCCGTCCGAACAATCGTGCTTTCGAGGTCTGTTTGGCGCAGCAACACCTCATAAAGGCTGTGTCGATCTTCGGATTTCTGAATTCCAACACCGGTAGTTGCGTTACCCTGCGGGTCGGAATCAATCAGTAGCACTTGCCGTTTGGCGGCCGCCAAAGCGGCTGCCAAGTTGATCGCGGTGGTGGTCTTGCCGACCCCGCCCTTCTGATTAGCGATAGAAATGATGCGCGCCAAGGTTCTCGACGATCCTAGCACGTTCCACGTGGAACATCGTTTTTTCGCTAAACACAGGTTTCACGTGGAACATTTTTCATGCTCAGGTAGACATCCAGAACCGCGATCGCGGCCGGAGTTACACCCGGAATTCGCCTTGCCTGCCCGAGCGTGCTCGGGCGAACCCGGGTAAGCCGCTCACGAACCTCGTTCGAAAGCCCCGGGAGGCTGTATCCGAAATCGGCCGGGATCGTCCGATTCTCGGCCTCCGCCATTTGCTCGATCTGGCGCTGCTGCTGGAGAATGTACCCAGCGTATTTAATTTCCGTCTCGACTGTGAGCAGGCCGCCGCTTGACACCTCTCGCCCGATTTGGCCCCGGATCCAGGGCTCTATTTGCGAAATCCGCGCCTCCGGCCGACGCAGCCATACCTCCAGCGTGGGGTTGTCGGACCCGCCCACCACCGCGTGAGCACGATTATTCGCCAGCAGATCGGCTATCCGGCTCTTCTGTGCCTGCTTCTCGGAAAATTTCCGCCAGCGCAATTCACCTACCAAGCCCACGTCCCGCCCAATGGGCGTCAGCCGCTCATCCGCATTATCGATACGCAGATGCAAACGAAATTCCGCGCGCGATGTAAACATCCGGTAGGGCTCGTCGGCGCCCTTACTAATCAGGTCATCTATCAGAATGCCGACGTATCCTAGATTACGCCCTACAATTAATGGCCGTGTCTCCCGGATCAGCGCGGCCGCATTCAATCCCGCTACCAAGCCCTGGCACGCCGCTTCCTCGTAACCCGAGGTGCCATTGATCTGCCCGGCCAGAAACAAACCTTCGATCGTCTTCACTTCGAGCGAATGCTTCAACTCCCGTGCATCCACCGCGTCGTACTCAATTGCATAGCCCGGCCGGATCATTTCGGCATCTTCCAGCCCTGGAATCGAGGCGACCATGGCCGTCTGGACATCGATCGGCATGCTGGTCGACATGCCGTTCACGTAGATTTCGTGCGTCTCCAGGCCTTCCGGCTCAAGGAAGATCTGATGCCGACGTTTGTCTGGAAATTTGACGATCTTGTCTTCGATTGAGGGGCAATACCGCGGACCGATTCCCTCGATTTGGCCGCTGTAGAGAGGAGAACGGGCAATGCTTTCACTTATGATCCGGTGAGTATCGTCCGTTGTATACGTTAAGTGGCAGCAGACCTGCGCACGGTCAATCCGCTCTGTCAAAAACGAGAATGGGGTAGGTACGGGGTCGCCCGGCTGCTCTTCGAACCTCGACCAGTCGATCGTCCGGCCGTCCAAACGGGGTGGCGTTCCGGTCTTTAAGCGGGTCCATTGCAGCCCTAACGTGCGAAGTTGGCCGCCGAGCGTATTCGACGGCGCCTCTCCATTACGGCCGCAGGCGTATTTCTGTTCGCCCACATGCGCCAAGCCATTTAAAAATGTGCCGGTAGTGACCACTACCGCGTCGGCGAGCAAATCGCGGCCATCTTTCAAGCGCACGCCGGCTATTTTTCGCCCGCATGGCGCGGGAGAAAATAGCAATTCACCCACCTCGGCCTGCAATATTCTTAGGTTCGGCTCATTTTCAAGCCACTCTCGCATCCGCTCGCGGTAACGCTTTTTATCGCACTGCGCGCGCGGGGACCACACCGCCGGCCCTCTGCTGGTATTTAGCAAACGAAACTGAATTCCTACGGCATCTGTCAGTTCGCCCATGACGCCGCCAAGCGCATCGATTTCGCGCACCAAATGCCCTTTGGCAATTCCGCCCACGGCCGGGTTGCAGGACATCTGGGCAATGAGATCCAGGTTCATGGTCACCATGGCGGTCCTCAAGCCTAGCCGGGCGCATGCCCGCGAGGCTTCGCATCCGGCATGTCCAGCGCCCACCACTACTACGTCGTATTTCTTTTGCATGAAAACCCAGGCCATCCGCTATTCTAGCGGGGAATGAAGATATTGATCGTTGGCGGGGGAGGTCGTGAACACGCCTTAGCTTGGCGTCTCGCGAAGTCTCCCTCCGTGCAGGGTATCATCGCGAGCCCAGGGAATCCGGGAATTGCCACAATCGCTACCTGTATAGCCGCTCCCGACGATCTCGAGGGTTACGCCCGCATCGCGGAAGATTGCGGGGTTGATTTCACTGTAGTGGGTCCCGAAGCGCCGCTGGTTGCAGGAATCGTCGACCGGTTTCGTGCCCGAGGTTTGCGCATTGTGGGTCCCACCGCGCTGGCGGCGCGACTTGAAGGGTCAAAGCACTTTGCAAAGCAGTTTTTTGGGCGAGCCCAGATTCCCACCGCCCGATCTTCGAACTACATTAAAGCTTTTTCATTTCCGCTGGTCATCAAAGCCGACGGCCTAGCTGCCGGAAAGGGCGTGGTCATCGCCCAGGATGAAGCTGAGGCTGAGCAAGCCGTCAAACGGCTTGGGCCGAAGGTGGTCATCGAGGAATTCCTGGAAGGGGAAGAAGTCAGCTTTATCGGTTTGAGCGACGGGAAGTCGCTTATTCCGTTCACGCCCACTCAGGATCACAAACGCGTTTTTGACGGCGACCAAGGCCCAAATACTGGCGGCATGGGCTCTTATTGCGATGCGCGCATCCTCACGCCCGCACAGGGCGGGGAAGTGATGGAACGCATCATGCTTCCGGCGCTCCGGCAAATGCGAAAGGAGGGCACGCCGTTTACCGGATTCCTGTATGCAGGGCTCATGATGACCGCCGACGGCCCGAAAGTGCTGGAATTCAATGTGCGTCTGGGCGACCCGGAGACGCAGGCGCTGCTGTACAGTTTTGAGGGTGATTTAGCCGATATATTGAATGAAGTAGTGCGTGCCGGAGTGCCGCCCGGCACGCCGGCTGCATCACGCCCGGCGGTATGCGTGGTCATGGCCGCGGAAGGATATCCGGAAAGACCGCGCACCGGCGACAAAATATCGGGAATTGAAGATGCCGAGGCTGCGGGGGCAACCGTCTTTCAAGCCGGAACCCGCGACGAGTATGGAGCCCTGATAACGAACGGCGGTCGCGTGCTCGGCGTGACTGCCGGTGGCGAAACGCTCCCAGACGCCATCTCCAATGTTTATCAAGCGGTCAAGAAGATACAGTTCCCTGGCATGCATTACCGCAGCGACATAGGCGCTCGAGGTGTCAAGCGCTGGTAGACTGCCAATGTATGGGGACGTAGCTCAGACTGGATAGAGCAGCCGCCTCCTAAGCGGCAGGCCGGCAGTTCGAATCTGCCCGTCCCTACCATGTGTTCCTTCCGTTGCCGCTCCCCGCAATCGTTCAAAGTTGCATCGCGAGTGTTGGTAGCATAGAACTTGCGGTTTGGATCGCCGTAACACGGTTGAATCCGGAGCGCGGGCGCCAGATGTTAATCAGCGCTCTACGATCTCGGCCTCTGCTCACCCTGGGGCCGGAGATACAAGTCCGTCTTTCCTGAGTTTTCAATCGCCTTGAGGAGGCCTATGTTGATGCCTGGCTCTAACGCCAAGTTCGCGTTCTCGCTCGCAATGCCGGCAGTATCGCGTCTATTTACCCACTTAGTGGGTCTGCTATGTGCAACCGCTTTGTTCCTGGCGCATCCGGCGGTCTCGTGGGCCCAAACACGCCATGCCGAAGCGAGCGGAGAGGCAAACCTGGTCTTGCCGGATCTCAGCCAAGCGACTTTCTTCGGCGGAATGATCGACGGCCGCTCACTCCTGCTGTATAGCTTTATCTTTGTGGCTCTCGGGCTAGTGTTCGGGCTAGTCATTTATAGGCAGTTAAAAAATCTGCCAGTGCACCGATCAATGCTCGAAATTTCGGAGCTGATCTACGAAACTTGCAAGACTTACCTGATTACGCAAGGCAAGTTTCTCGTGATCCTGGAAATCTTCATCGGCATCATCATTGTTTTCTATTTCGGGTTCCTAGAACACTTCGATGCCGTGAAGGTTCTGATCATTCTACTGTTCAGCATCATCGGCATATGCGGCAGCAGCGGCGTGGCGTGGTTTGGCATCCGCGTCAATACCTTTGCCAATTCACGCACCGCGTTCGCGAGCCTTCGCGGCAAAGCGTTTCCATGCCACGATATTCCCCTCAAGGCAGGCATGAGCATCGGAATGCTGCTGGTCAGCGTGGAACTCGTGATCATGTTGTTCATTCTGCTCTTCATTCCGCACGATTACTCGGGTCCGTGTTTCATTGGGTTCGCCATCGGCGAGTCGCTCGGCGCGGCCGCGCTACGTGTGGCGGGCGGCATCTTCACGAAGATCGCCGATATTGGCGCGGACCTGATGAAGATCGTCTTCAAGATCAAGGAAGACGATGCGCGTAATCCCGGAGTGATTGCCGATTGCACAGGCGACAACGCGGGCGACTCGGTCGGACCCAGCGCCGACGGCTTCGAAACCTACGGCGTCACGGGCGTGGCCCTGATTTCGTTTATCGTGCTGGCCGTTCGCGACCCGCTGGTGCAGAGCCAACTTCTGGTGTGGATCTTCGCCATGCGCGTGATGATGGTCATCTCCTCCGGTCTGTCTTACTTAATCAATGCGGCCTTCGCCAAGCGTAAATACGCAAATGTCGCTAAAATGAACTTCGAGGCGCCACTAACTTCGCTCGTCTGGCTCACCTCGATCATTTCCATCGCGGCCACTTACATCGTGTCTTACGCCATGATTCCGGAACTTGGCGGCGATTCCAGCTTGTGGTGGAAGCTCTCGACCATCATTACCTGCGGCACGCTCGCGGGCGCAGTTATCCCGGAGTTAGTCAAAGTCTTCACCTCCATGGAGTCGCGGCACGTGCGCGAAGTCGTGGCGTCGTCAAGAGAGGGAGGCGCATCGTTGAACATTTTGTCCGGCTTCGTGGCGGGGAACATGGGCGCTTTCTGGCTGGGAGGAGCAATCGTCGCTCTGATGGCGGTGGCATTCGGAGTCAGCACCGCAGGCATGGGAGAACTGATGCTCGCGCCTGCTGTCTTCGCCTTCGGCCTGGTTGCGTTCGGATTCTTAGGCATGGGCCCGGTTACCATAGCGGTCGATTCCTACGGGCCGGTCACCGACAATGCTCAATCGGTGTACGAGCTCTCCACGATTGAACAGATACCGAACATCGAGGCGGACATTGAATCGACCTTCGGTTTCCATCCACAGTTCGAAGCGGCCAAAGACAACCTGGAAGAGAACGACGGGGCTGGGAACACCTTCAAAGCCACAGCGAAGCCGGTGTTGATCGGCACCGCCGTGGTGGGCGCGACCACCATGATCTTCTCCATAGTCCTGGCCCTGACCAACGGCCTCCGAGCGGACCTGCTTTCGAACCTCTCCATTCTGCATCCGCCCTTCCTGCTGGGCCTCATCATGGGCGGAGCAGTTATTTATTGGTTCACCGGCGCATCTACCCAGGCCGTGACCACGGGCGCCTACCGCGCGGTCGAATTTATCAAGGCGAACATTCGGCTGGAAGGCGTAACCAAAGCGTCCGTAGCCGACAGTAAGAAAGTGGTCGAGATCTGCACGCGCTACGCGCAGCGCGGCATGTTCAACATCTTCCTGTGCGTGTTCTTCATGACCCTGGCTTTCGCGTTTGTTGAGCCGTACTTCTTTATCGGTTATCTGATTTCGATCGCGCTGTTTGGCTTGTACCAGGCTATATTCATGGCCAATGCCGGGGGCGCATGGGACAACGCCAAAAAGATTGTAGAGACGGAATTGAAGCAAAAGGGAACGCCGCTTCACGATGCGACGGTCGTTGGCGATACGGTCGGCGATCCGTTCAAAGACACGTCATCGGTTGCTATGAACCCGATTATCAAGTTCACCACGCTCTTCGGGCTACTCGCCGTCGAGCTTGCTGTCTCCTTATCGGGCCAACATGGCTCGACACTGGGTTGGACGCTGGCAACGGCATTCTTCCTGATCGCGCTGGTCTTCGTCTGGCGGTCGTTCTTCAATATGAGGATTGGCGAAGGGGCGTAGGTTTAGCCAGCGAGAGGGTGGCGAGGGGGATTTCAGCGCTACAATCTCCGAGTGGTCAATGACGATCTCCGCCGGGAGCTTCTGCAGATGCGTGCCGAGGATATGCGAGTTCGGCAAGAACTGCTGCAATCCGGCGAGCTGGGCGGAAACTACGTTCCGCAGATGGAAGCCCTGCACGCCCACAACGCAGCCCGGCTGAGAGAGTTGATGGCGATGCATGGCTGGCCGGACGAGGCCATTGCGGGCAAGGATGGAGCGGAAGCCGCATGGATCATCGTCCAGCACGCAATTGGCGAACCAGCATTTCAACGGGAGGTATTGGGGCTTCTGCGTGGCTGCGCTGAAACGCACCAGCTTCCTCTTTGGCACGCAGCCTATCTGGAAGATAGGATTGCGATGTACGAAGGCAGAGCGCAACGCTACGGTACGCAGTGGGTGGAAGATCCGCCCGATGGGCGCACTCGACCGTGGAAGCTTGCGGAGCCGGATCGGGTAGACGAACTCCGTGCGAAGGTGGGCCTCGGGCCGTTACACGAGATTCCCGAGCGCGGCCCGGAGTTACCTTTGGAGGAGCAGCGAAAGATTGCGGACACGCAACAGCGGTGGGAACAGTGGCTGGTCGGTAAGGGGTGGCGGCCGCTGCGATATCCTCACCCTTTATGAGATCCCTCTTTGCGATTCTCTTCCTCGCCTCGAGTCTGAACGCCCAAATCGTCTACGTCGTGAAAGCGGCGCGGCTGTTTGACGGCAAGAGCGACACGCTCACCCAGCCCGGAATCGTGGTTGTCTCGGGAAACAAGATTCAATCGGTCGGCGGTCAAGCGCCCGCCGGCGCAACGATCATCGACTTGGGCGATGCTACGCTGCTGCCCGGTTTTATCGACGCCCATACGCATCTCACGATGGACTTCAACCCGGACTACAATGGCCAACGCCTTCTCGACCTTACTCGGCCCATTACCGAGGAGGCCATCCGCTCTACGGTCAACGCCCGCAAGACCCTGATGGCGGGCTTCACTACGGTTCGCGATGTCGGCTCCGACAAGTTTCTGGATGTGGGCCTGCGCAATGCGATCAACACGGGCGTGGTGCCCGGGCCGCACATGCTGGTAGCGGTGCATGCATTGGGCGCAACCGCCGGTCATTGCGATGACCAGGACGGGTTCCGCTTCGGCCTGTTCAATCGCGAGACCGGTCCCGAAGACGGCGTCATCAACTCTCCGGACCAGGCGCGCTACGCAGTGCGCTTCAACATCAAATATGGCGCCGACGTCATCAAGACGTGCGCCACCGGCGGCGTGCTTTCTCCGACCGACGACGTGGATGTTCCGCAGTTGTCTCAGCCGGAGCTGGACGCGCTGGTGAGCGAGGCGCACGCCCTGCGCCGCAAGACCGCCGCCCACGCGCATGGAGCAGAGGGCGCGAAACGCGCCATTCGCGCGGGCATCGATTCTATCGAACACGGGACTTTCCTGGACGACGAAGCGCTTCGCATGATGCGCGAGCGCGGCACCTACCTGGTACCGACGCTTTCGGTGCGCAGCGGGCTAGCGGAATCGAATTTCCCGCCGCTGGTGCGCGCAAAGGCCGATATGGCAGTGAAACAGCAAGACGCCATGGTGCGCCGGGCGCTCGCCCTGGGCGTGAAGATCGCGCTCGGCACCGATGCCGCCGTGTACCCGCATGGAAACAACGCGCTCGAGTTCGTGCTCATGGCCGCCGACGGGATGACCCCGGCGCAGTCGCTGCGCGCGGGCACCATATCGGCAGCCGATCTGCTGGGTCTGGCAAACAAGATCGGGACGCTTGAAAGCGGCAAGCAAGCCGACATTGTGGCTGTTCCAGGCAATCCTTTCGATGACATCAAAGTTACGCAGAGCGTACTTTTCGTAATGAAGGAAGGGGTGGTCTATAGAAATGATCGACACCCGGTGGAAGCCGCTTCGCGGTAGATGGCAGCACGTACTAGAACCAAGTTTATTAACCGGTCTGTAACTTTATTGTTATAGAAAGTTGGCAGGAGAACCGCGAAACTAAATAGGTGCTTACCCTTTCGCGTGGTCTCACGCCCAGAGCCGCTATGGCGGCGTTTCTTCTTGCCGCGGGATTGCCATTAGCCGCTCAGACATCGCTCACGGGCGCCGGCGCTACCTTTCCGGCACCGATCTATCAGAGGTGGTTCAACGACTACCAATCGGTAGGGAACGTGCAAATCAACTACCAGCCCAACGGCTCCGGCGGCGGCATCAAGGCCGTGACGGAGGGCACGGTCGATTTCGGCGCCAGCGACATGCCGCTGACCGACGATCAATTGAAAACCTTCAAAGACAAGCATGGATTCAGGGTGTTGTTGTTTCCCACAGTGATCGGGGCCGATGTCCCCACCTACAACGTGCCAGGCGTCACGCAGGAGTTGAACTTCACGCCGGAAGCGCTGGCGGGAATCTTTCTGGGCAAAATCACTACCTGGAACGATCCTGCGATCACCCGCGCGAACCCAGGCGTCAAACTTCCGGGCGATAAAATTGTCGTAGTACACCGTTCGGAGGGCAGCGGCACAACTTTTTGCTGGACGGATTACCTTTCTAAAGTCAGCCCCGAGTGGAAGTCGCAAGTGGGTAAGAACGTTTCCGTCAATTGGCCGACCGGTATTGGCGGGAAAGGAAACGATGGCGTTGCGGGCTTGATCAAACAGCAGAAAGGCGCGCTCGGCTATGTCGAGCTCATCTATGCCGTGAAGAACCATCTGCCCTACGGGAAGGTCCAGAATCAAGGAGGTCAATTCGTGAAAGCCGATCTGCAATCGGTAACTGCCGCCGCTGCCTCGGTCAAATCGATGCCGGCGGATTTCCGCGTCTCCATCACGGATGCTCCCGGAGCCGGGCTCTATCCCATCTCCACCTTTACCTGGCTGCTGGTGCCCGAAAAAATCTCCGACGATGCGAAGCGAAAGGCCCTCGTGGGGTTCTTGAAGTGGGCGATTACTACCGGCCAAGGCTCGGTTGAATCTTTGGATTATGCCAAGCTTCCGCAAGCGGTGGCCGCCAAAGAGGAGCAGCAGATCGCTGAAATCAAGTAAGCTAGGCGGCGAGGAGTAATCGCGCCTCATGGCAACCACAACCTGCGCGCCAAACATCCCGGCACCGCGCCGCCCTTTGGCGGGCGGCCTTTACAAGCGGCTACGCGGCGGCGATGAGGTGGCCTACCTGGTCACGCTCATTTGCGCGACGACCATACTTCTGATTGTGGGACTGCTGGTGTTCGAGCTTTGGTCGAATTCACGCCCGACCATTCACACCTTTGGCTGGCATTTTCTCACCAGCTCCACGTGGGACCCCAATGGCCGCAAGTTCGGGGCGCTTCCGTTCATTTACGGGACTTGCGTGACCTCGGCACTGGCGCTGCTGATCGCGGTTCCGCTTGGGGTGGCGGCGTCGATCTTCCTGGCGGAAATGGCCCCGCCGAGTCTTTCGAACCTGCTCACGTTTCTGATCGAGCTGTTGGCCGCCGTTCCGAGCGTCATCTACGGCCTGATTGGCATCTTCATCCTGGTTCCCTTCATCCGCGACTATATTGTCCCGCCGCTGACGAAGTCATTCGGTTTTCTGCCGATCTTCCAGGGCGATTTCTACGGCGTCAGTTTTCTTTCGGCGGGATTGGTCCTGTCGGTCATGGTGGTTCCCTTTATCGTTTCGGTCTCGCGCGAAGTGCTATTGGCAGTACCTGTGGAACAGCGCGAAGCGGCCCTGGCGCTGGGCGCAACGAAATGGGAGACTACCTGGCAAATCGTGGTGCCGAACGCCAGTACCGGGATTATCGGCTCGGTATTCCTGGCGCTGGCGCGAGCGCTGGGCGAAACGATGGCGGTAACCATGGTGATCGGCAACACGCCGAAGATCACGGCTTCCCTGCTTTCGCCGGGATATTCCATCGCCGCGGTTATCGCCAATGAATTCGCCGAAGCCAGCGGGGATCTGTACATCTCTTCGCTGATCTTTCTCGGCCTGGTGCTGTTCGGCCTCACCATCATCATCAACGCCATCGCCAGGATCATGGTCCTTACTACCACACGAAGGCGGGCCTGACGCATGATGACCGAAATCTCCCGCAAGCGGAAAGCGACCAACGCCGTGATGCTATCTCTGACGGGCGTTTGTACGGTTTTGGTGATCGGGGTATTGTTCTTCATCCTCGGATACCTGCTGTGGCATGGCGGGCGTTCGCTCAACTGGGACTTTTTCACCAAGCTCCCCAAGCCGTCTGGGGAAACCGGCGGGGGCATGGCGAACGCCATCGTGGGTAGCGGAAAGGTATTGCTTGTCGCTACCCTAATAGGAGTGCCACTCGGTTTCATGGCAGGCGTTTACCTGGCTGAATATAGCGGCAAGACTTTCGCATTTACACTTCGCTATACGGTCGATCTGCTCAACGGCGTGCCGTCCATCGTGATCGGGATCGTCGCTTACGCCCTGGTGGTTCACCCGATGCACACCTTCTCAGCGCTAGCGGGGGGCGTGGCACTCGGCATCATGATGATTCCGATCGCGGTGCGCACGACCGAAGAATTTCTGCGCGCGGTGCCGAATTCCTTGCGGGAGGGCGCCATGGCGCTGGGCGCCACCAAGGCTAAGACTATCTTTACGGTGGTGGTTCCGGCAGCCATCTCCGGCCTGGCATCGGGCATGATGCTGAACCTGGCGCGCGTGGCTGGAGAAACGGCGCCCCTGCTGTTCACCGCACTCGGCAACACTTTTTGGAGCCGCGGGTGGCTTCACCCCATTGCAACTTTGCCGGTCATGATCTACAACTACGCGATCGCGCCGGAAGAGGATCTGCACCAGCAAGCCTGGGCGGCCGGCTTTGTGCTGCTCGCCCTGGTGCTGGTGATCAACATAACTGCACGAATGATCATTGCCCGAGGATCGGCATCCTCAAGGAGATAAGCGTGGCCACGCCGCAACAACAAATGCTGAGCGAATCGACCGTGGGAACACCGCAAACACCGGCAGACACTCCGAAAGCCGCTGCTACCGTCTGTAAGTTGAACTCGAAAAACCTGAACTTCTTCTACGGGTCTTTTCAGGCGCTTCATAACATCAGCATCGAGGTAGCGAGCAACAAAGTTACGGCATTCATCGGTCCATCGGGCTGCGGCAAGTCGACCTTCCTGCGGACCATGAACCGCATGAATGAAGCGCTGCGGAACACGCGCGTGGATGGCGACCTGTTGCTGGATGGCGAGAACCTTTTCTCGATGGACGTCACCGATGTGCGGCGGCGCGTCGGCATGGTGTTTCAGAAATCGAATCCCTTTCCGAAGACCATCTTCGACAACATCGCCTATGGGCTGCGCGTCAACGGCATCCACAAGAAAAGAGTGCTGGAGGAAGCAGTTGAAAGAAGCCTGCAACGCGCCGCGCTCTGGACCGAAGTGAAGGACAAGCTGCAGAAACCAGCCAGCGCGCTCTCCGGCGGCCAGCAGCAGAGACTGTGCATCGCGCGCGCCCTGGCGGTGGAGCCCGAGGTTCTGCTGCTGGATGAGCCCTGCTCGGCGCTGGATCCCATCGCGACACTCAAGATCGAAGAGCTGCTGTTCCAGCTAAAATCCGTAACCACGATCGTGATAGTCACTCACAATATGCAGCAAGCCGCTCGAGTGGCCGATTATACGGGATTCTTTTTGTTGGGCAGGTTAATTGAGTTCGGCGATACCAAAAAGATTTTCCAGAACCCCGGCGTCAAGGAAACAGAGGATTACGTCACTGGCCGATTCGGCTGAGGCTGGCCTCGGCTCAAACTACATAACAGGGGAAAACGTGCGGCACTTCGTACAGGAACTGGAGCAGTTGAAGGCAAAGCTGCTCGAAATGAGCGCGCTGGTCGAGAGCGCGGTTTATCGCAGCGTTCAGGGCGTGGTGGAAAAGAATGAGGAACTGGCGCAGCAGGTGCTGAAGAACGAGGGGCGCATTAATCAGCTCGAGATCGAAATCGACGACATGGCGATCGGCCTGCTGGCTTTGCAGGCGCCGCTGGCCGCCGACCTGCGGCTGGTCACGGCCGCCATTAAGATCAACAACGATCTAGAGCGCATGGGAGATCTTTCGGTCAGCATCGCGCAAAGCGCGCTGGCGCTAGTGAAGGAACCGATGATCCGCCCGCTGATCGATATTCCGCACATTGCAGGGCTCGCGCAATCCATGGTGCGCAAGGCGCTGGATGCGTTTGTCAACCGCGACACGGAGCTGGCGCGCAGCGTTCTCGCTTCCGACGACGCCGTCGACAACATGCGGACGGCGAGTTATCACGAGTTGATCAGCTTCATGGAAAACAACCCGCAGCAGATTCCGCAGGCGCTCAATCTGCTGTCGGTGGTGCGCAACCTGGAGCGCATCGCCGACCATTCGACCAACATCGCTGAAGACGTGCTTTTCCTGGTGAAGGGCATCGACGTGCGGCATCACAACGAAGAGCGGACGGCGATGGCGCAGACGTAGGGGGGTTCAGAACCAAGCAGCCGAAGGCAGGTCGCCGGTGTACGGCACCGCGGAATTCAGTTGCTTGAACGCAGCAGCGTACTTTTCGTTACCGAACCCGAAAACTACTTCCCTCGGAATCTTAAAAACGATCACTGCTTGCGAAATCGAAGAGGTATCCATTACTTCCAGCATGTGGTCGGCAACGGGCTCTTGACGGGTGGTAAAACTCATGATGCAGTGGCTCCCCTCTCTCCGGCGCCAGTCGTGCAGGGTACCCGCCAGGAGGTGAGTAACCCACCAGATGGCGACTACCAAGGGAATCAATAAACCAAAGAAGAGGAACTTTCCCGTCAGAACCCCAAGAAACATCATCGCAACGGATAGGCAAAGCAGTAACAGATGTACGGGCTCAAGGGCATTGGTTCCAGTGCGGGAAATTGGAATTTCATGATGTTCCTCGCATTCCACACAGAGCGGTACTCTGTAGACCCTCGCATTTTTGTGTGGCTTCCCCGCCAAGACATCTATGTGTAGGTTCGTCATAGCCAGGCAGCAGGCACACATATCGGGCCAGCGTGGTTGCATGTTGGCGGCAATCCGGAGATAGGTCCAATCGTGAGCCGACGGAGGGGCTATGGCGCCGCGAATTCCTCCGGGCGTAGGAGTCCAGGAACGCTTCGGCTTCTCGAACAGATCAAGGGCGGTCATGGGCGCGCTCCCGATCTCTACCGGTCCCGCGCGTGATCCGTGAAAATCGAAAACCCCTTCTCGATCTCAAATGTTTTGATGATGTTCTGATCGAGGGTAGCCAAATAGACGATGCGTCGGGCGGCTTGAGACATCAGGAGGCGATCAAATGGATCCGGGTGCAAAAAGCGCATCTCGTCGAGCCCTCGGATGTCCCTGTATTCGATGGACAGTTCCGTGCATGAGAAGGTCTTCATCGTTTGTTCAAGCTGATCCAATGAGAAGTCAAATCGAGGACCATATTTCTGGTGCTTGATCTGAATCTCCCACGCGGTGACATTGCTGACGAATCGGCGTTCAGCAGACGTGATAGCCGCAAGGAGGGAGCCCGGCAATCGATCAGGCGCTTTAGCCATCCAGATGACCACATGAGTATCTAACAGCAGCGCGTGTCCGGAAATCACAGGCGCGTAAATTCCTCGAATTCGTCCTCTCCGCTGTTGAACAATAGAGAGTCTTCGACGGTTCCGACTTCGTCTTTCAAGAATCCAAATGGGAATTCGCTCTTGGGTATGGGCACAATCTGGGCAACGAGCACCCCGTTCCGCTTGAGAAACACCTGTTCACCTCGTTCGGCGGCTTCAACCAGTTGAGAGAGCCTAGTTTTCGCGTCGAGCATGTTGGCCTCGATCATTCTTCGAGCTTAGCCAAGACACTTAGTCAAGTCAAGTTATCCCAGCTTCCGCTTCAGCGCATCGTTTACTGCCGCCGGGTTCGCCTGTCCGCGGCTGGCCTTCATGACTTGCCCGACCAGAAATCCGAGCACCGTCGCTTTCCCGCCTCTGTATTGCTCGACCTGCTTCGGATTCGCCGCGACGACGTCGTCCACAATCTTCGCGAGCGCGCCGGCATCTGAAATCTGACGCAGGCCTTCGCGATCCATAATCGCTTGCGCCCTCTCGCCGGTCTCAAACATCTTCGGCAGAACCTCTTTTGCCAGCTTTCCCGAAAGCTCGCCTTTGTTGATGAGCGCGATCAATTCGCCCAGATGCTCGGCGCGGAGCGGCGAATCGGCAATGCCTTTGCCGCTCGCGTTCAGCAGACCCATTAAATCGCCGCTCACCCAATTGGCGGTCGCGCGGCCGTCGTTGGAGACCTTGGCCGCGGCCTCGAAGTAGTCGCCCAGTGCGCGCGTGAGGGCGAGCACCTGCGCGTCGTATTCGCGCAAGCCGTAGACGCTGACGAATCGCTCGCGCCGGTCGGCCGGCAACTCCGGAAGCTTTTCGGAGACCTCGCGGAGCCAATGCTCGCTGATGCGCAGCGGAACCAGATCCGGTTCCGGGAAATAGCGGTAGTCGTGCGCATGTTCCTTGCTCCGCATCCCCACCGTTTGCCCACTGTCCGCGTTGTAGAGGCGCGTCTCCTGCACCACCATCGCGCCCGATGCAACGACCTCCACTTGCCGCTCGATTTCGTGCTCCAGCGCCATCTTCAGAAAGCGGAACGAATTGAGATTCTTCACCTCGACCTTGGTGCCGAACTTCTCCGCGCCCCGCGGCCGCACCGAGACGTTCGCGTCGCAGCGCAGTTGCCCCTTCTCCATGTCGCAATCCGAGATGCCGATATATTGCATCATCTGCTTCAATTCGGTCAGGTACGAGTAGGCTTCGTCGGGGGAGCGCATGTCGGGATCGCTCACAATCTCGATCAGCGGCGTGCCCGAGCGGTTCAGATCGACATAGGTGAAGCGATCTGAATCCGCGAACCCGTCGTGAATGCTCTTGCCCGCGTCGTCCTCCATGTGGACGCGTGTCACGCCTACAGTCTTCTTGCCGCTCCCGTCCGGAATGTCTAAGCGCCCGTGCTCGGCGAGCGGCTGATCGTATTGCGAAATCTGGTAGCCCTTCGGGAGGTCCGGATAAAAGTAGTTTTTGCGGGCGAAGCGAGAAAACGAATTGATGCGGCACTTCAGCGCGAGCGCCGCTTCGATCGCCAGTTCCACCGCCTGCCGGCTCAAGACTGGCAACGCGCCCGGCAATCCGAGGCATACGGGACAAACATTGGTGTTAGGCGGGGCGCCGAACTCCACCGGGCAACTGCAAAAGATCTTGGTCTTCGTGCCGAGCTGTACGTGCACTTCCAGCCCGATTACCGGCTCGTATCTGGTCAAAATGCTTTCAGCGGCGACCCGCGCGAACATGCTCCGATTGTAAGGCGTAGCGCGTCCGCCGCATTCCTTTCTTGTTATTAGAAACCGGTTGATGTAACCTGCGAAGAGCCGCTTCCAAGGGGGAACTCGGATTGTCTTCAACACTCACCGTTTCACGTCTTCGCGCTTGCATGCTGCGCGCCGTTACCGCGCTGCTCGCATTCTTGCCAGTATTGTGTACGCCGCGGGCCTCCGCCCAACAGAGCTATGTGGGCCTGTTCGATCTATATGGCGGGTTTACTTATCTAGCGAGCCCGGATATCAATCTGGACCAGCGCGGATTCCACTTGCAAGCGGGTATCAACGCGAACTCGTGGCTGGCGCTCGGCTTCGACTACAGCCGATCCGTAGGCCACACGGATATCACGCCGAACCTGTTGACGGCGTCGTTGCAGCAATCGTTGGGTGAGCAGATAGCGGCCGGAGAAGCTCTGCACGAGTTCCCTGCCGGTTACTCGCTGGTGGTGCCTTTCGACGCCACGACGCAAACCTTCGCGGCGGGACCGCAACTGATGATCCGTCATTGGTCGGCGGTTACGCTTTTTGTGCGGCCCTCGATCGGCGCCATCCATGAGGACGCCACGCTGCATGCCACGGACCCGATTGCCGCCAGCGTGGTGGCCCAGCTCGCGCCGACCGGGAGCAAAACGGACTGGACAGCGTTCTACGGCTTCGGCGGGGGCTCGGAATTCAATTTCGGCCCGCACTTCAGCATTCGAGCGCAAGTCGATTTCGTGCACAGCCACCTGTTCAGCGACGTTTTGAAGAACGGCCGCAACACCGTCCGGCTGAGCATCGGGCCGGCCATTCACTTGGGACCCAATCGGGCGAAATAATTATCGGCCCGGCCGCTCAAGCCACTTCACCCGCTGCGGCTCCGATTGTTCGCAGCGCATGGTGTCGGTCACGCCCGAGGCGATGTCGGCGCAGGCGTTTTCAGCCGCGGAGCGGAGCGCGGCTTGTTCGCTCTTGGCCGAGACCGTCTTGCAGGCGGTGCGGCCCTGGTAGGCCATGCAGGCTTCGACGCGATAGCGCGGGCCGTGCAAAGTCGAGTACGCCACTAAGGCAAGAAACGCGACGACGAAAATTGCGATGATGACGCCGATCTTGTTCAGGCTAGGCCTCGTTGAAGAAGTTGCCCATCTCGCGGAATTTGGTGTATCGCTGCTCGACGATTTGTTTGGGCGTCCAAGCACGCAGGTCTCCGAGCGCCGCAGCGAGCGTGCTTCGAAGCGAAGAAATAGCGGCATCGGGATCGAGATGGGCTCCGCCCGGAGGCTCAGGCACGATGCCATCGATCAACTTCATCTGTAAGAGATCGGAGGCCGTCATGCGCAAAGCGGCGGCGGCGAGAGGCGCTTTACCGGAATCGCGCCAGATGATGGCAGCGCAGCTTTCCGGCGCGATCACGCTGTAGTAGGCGTTCTCGAGCATATAGACGCGATTGGCGACGCCGAGCGCCAACGCGCCCCCGCTGCCGCCTTCGCCGATAATGACGGCAATGACAGGAGCCGTGAGGCGCGACATCTCGCGAAGGTTGTAGGCGATTGCTTCCGCCTGGCCGCGCTCTTCGGCGTCGATGCCGGGGTAGGCGCCCGGCGTATCGACGAGCGTAACGACGGGGCGGCGAAACTTGGCCGCAAGCTGCATGAGGCGCAGCGCCTTGCGATAGCCCTCCGGCTTGGGCATGCCGAAGTTGCGGAGCAGCTTCTCCTTGGTGTCGCGGCCCTTTTGCTGGCCAATGACCATGACCGGCTGGCTTTCGAAGAAGCCCAGACCGGCAATGATCGACGGATCGTCGCCGAAGAACCGGTCGCCGTGCAGCTCTTCGAACCCGGTAATCAGGCCTTCGATGTAGTCGCGCGAATGAGGGCGCTTGGGATGGCGCGCCAACTGCACGCGCTGCCAACTGGGATTCATGAGGGGCGGCTCGGCAGGTCCGCCGGTTTCCGGGATATCTTGCGAATCTTCGTTATCGGCCATGTCAGCTCGCCAGGATCTCCATCGATTCGGGGCCGCAGATTTTTTCGAGCTCGGCGCGGAACTCGCGGTCTGGCCGGACTTTCGGGGTCACGTCCATGATGACGGAAAAATCGCGCGGTTTCTCTAAACGGAGCCGAACCTCGGTAGGGCCTCGCTTTCGCACAAACAGCTCGTTCAAGGCGTTCGCCTTTTCCGTTGCCCCCTCATCCTTCAACCAGATACGGATAGAGATCAACGAGGGCAGGTCCACGCGCGCATCTTCCAACTTGACCATTTCCTGAATAGAAAGTTTCGGGGGACCGCTCTCTTCGGGCAAGACGGCGGCGCGAATAAAGACCGCGGAATCCTCTTTGATGGCGGGGAGCAGGTCTTCGTATCGATTGGCGAAGATCATGCAATCCGCCACGCCGCGTCCGTCGTCAATCTTCATCGCAGCCCAATATTTTCCTTCGCGGTTGGTTTTGCGCGCGATCGTGGTGAGGATACCGCAAAGCTTTACCTCGGTGTTCTTTTCGAGCTGTTCGAGTTTGTCGGTGAAGTGGGTAGTCAGATCCGCAACTTTGTCTTTGAAGCGGTCGAGCGGATGGCCGGAGACGTAAATGCCGAGCACTTCTTTCTCGCCGGCGAGCTTCTGGTCCATGGTCCAATCGGGGAGAGCGACCAGGGTGTGCTGCGCGGTCTGAGATTCGGCGAAGAAACCGAAAAAATCGTGCTGGCCGACGGCGCGGCCGCGCGACATCTGCATGGCGGATTCGAGCGCGCGGTCGAGAGCCTCGGTCAATTGCGCGCGGTTGGCGCCAGTGGAATCGAGAGCGCCGGCCTTGATGAGGCTTTCGAGAACGCGCCGGTTCACGTTGGCCAGATTGATGCGCTCGCAGAAATTATAGATGGACGTGAACGGACCCTCTTGCTGGCGGGCGGCGACGATGGCTTCGATAGCGCCTTGGCCGGCGTTCTTGACGGCGCCCAGGCCGAAGCGGATGGCGTCGCCCGCAGGGGTGAAGTGGAAGTCGCTTTGATTGACGTCGGGCGGCAGAACACGGATGTTCATTTCGCGGCATTCATTGATGTACTTCACAATTTTGTCCGTGTTGCCGGACTCGGAGGTGAGCAAGGCGGACATGAACTCGACCGAGTAGTGCGCTTTCAGATAAGCCGTGATGTAGGCGAGGTAAGCGTAAGCGGCGGAATGGGACTTATTGAAACCGTAGCCGGCGAACTGCTCCATCAGATCGAAGATCTTGGCGATCCTCTTCGGCGGGTAGCCGCGGGCGGTCGCGCCGCTAATAAAGCGGGCGCGCTGCTTAGCCATTTCTTCGGCATTCTTCTTACCCATGGCGCGACGCAGAATATCGGCATCGCCCAATGAATAGCCAGCCAGCGCGTTCGAGATCTGCATGACCTGCTCTTGATAAAGGATCACGCCGTAGGTTTCTTCCAGAATGGCTTGCAGCTCGGGGAGATCGTAGACGATGGGCTTGCGGCCATGCTTGCGGTCGATGAAATCCGGGATCATGCCGCCCTGAATGGGGCCGGGACGGTAGAGCGCGTTCAAGGCGCAGAGATCTTCGATACGGTTCGGCTGATACCGGCGCAGAATGTCCTGCATGCCGGGGGACTCGAACTGGAACACTCCGCTGGTAAGGCCCAGGCTAAAGATTTTTTCGTAGGTGGCCGAATCATCGAGCGGGAGATCCTCGACCACGATGTTTTCGCCGCGATGTTTGCGGATCAGCTTGAGCGCTTCCTCGATGATGGTTAGCGTCGTGAGGCCGAGGAAATCCATCTTAAGGAGGCCGAGCTTCTCGAGCCCCACCATGTCGTACTGGGTCACAATTTCCTGTTTGTTGGTGACAAACAGCGGGACTAGATCGCGCAGCGGCACGGAGGAGATGACGACGCCGGCGGCGTGCATGCCGGCGTTTCGGCACACGCCTTCGAGTTTGAGGCTGATGTCGAGAACTTCCTTGACGCGAGGCTCCTTGGCTGCCGCCTCCCGCAGCTCGGGGTCTTCGATGGCGTCTTTGAGCTTAATGTTGAGCTGGCGCGGAACGAGCTTGGAGATGCGATCGACCTCGGCGAAGCTCATGTCGAGAACGCGACCGACATCTTTGATGGCCGCTTTGGCGGCGAGCGTGCCGAAGGTGATAATTTGCGCGACTTGTTCGCGGCCGTATTTTTCGGTGACGTATTGGATCACCTCTCCGCGGCCGTTGCCGCAGAAGTCGATATCGATGTCGGGCATGCTGATGCGCTCCGGATTCAGGAAGCGCTCGAAGAGCAGGCCGTATTCGAGAGGATCGATGTCGGTGATCTCCATGGCGTAGCTGACCAGGCTGCCGGCGGCGGAGCCACGGCCGGGCCCTACAGGGATGCCACGCTGCTTGGCGAAGCGGATGAAATCCCAGACGATGAGGAAATATCCAGAGAAGTTCATCTGCTGGATCATGCGGATCTCGCGCTCGAGGCGCTCGACATACTCGGGCAAGCTGTGTTTTAGGCGGCCTTGTTTGTGCAGGGCTTCCAAACGCGACCGCCGGCGCTCGAAACCTTCGCGCGCGATATAGGCGAAATACGTATCCGGCGTGTGCCCTTCCGGGACTTCGAAACGCGGGAACGGATCCTTGACTTTTTCGAGCTTCACCTGACAACGCTGCGCGATATCCCAGGTGCGATCGAGCGCGTCCTCGACTTCACCAAAGCGCGTCATCATCTCGGCGCGCGTCTTGACGTAGAACTCGGGGGTGCTGAAGCGCATCCGGTTCGGGTCCGACATGGTCTTGCCGGTCTGGATGCAGAGCAGAATCTCGTGCGCGCGAACGTCGTCGTGCGCCAAGTAGTGGGCATCGTTGGTGGCCACCAGCGGAATGCCGGTTTCGGCGGACATGCGCCGGACCTGCGGCATCACGAGCTTGTCGGGATCGAGGCCATGGTCCTGCATCTCAAGGAAAAAATTATTCTTGCCGAACAAGTCCGCATATTCGTTGGCGAGACGCCTGGCGTCCTCGTAGCGGTCCGCCATGATGGCCTCGTTGACGTCGCCGCGCAGGCACGCCGACATGGCAATCAAACCCTTCGAGTGGCGCGCCAGCAGATCCTTATCGATACGCGGCTTGTAGTAGAAGCCTTCGAGGTAACCGGTCGAGACAAGTTGGATGAGATTCTTATAACCCTCCTGCCTTTCGCACAGCAGAACGAGGTGGTTATAGCGATCGGAATCCGATTTGACCTTGTGGCCGTTCTGGGAGACATAGACTTCGCAGCCGATGACGGGATGAACACCCACGGCCGCGGCCTCGTTATAAAATTCGACGGCGCCGAACAGATTGCCGTGGTCGGTCATGGCGACGGCCGGCATTTTCTGGCGCTGGACCACGCCCATGAGCTTCTTGATGTCACAGGCGCCATCGAGCAACGAATAGTCGGTGTGGCAGTGGAGGTGAACGAACGGGCGTTCGGACATGCGGACTCCTCTAGTTTAACGATTGCCAGGCGTCGTACCAGAACCCATCTGCATGTCATTGAAAATTCGTATCAGTAGTCATTGCGGCGGCGAAACTCCTGTTGAAAAATCACCGGATGTTAATCGCTCTGTAACAGCCATTCGGTAACTTCGGGAAGATTATGAGCAAATTTAGGAGTCTTTTTCTGCTTTGCGTGCCTTTAATGGCATGGCAACTTTGGGCGGCGGATCCTCCCCTGCCAGCCGATGCGGGTGCGCCCGCGGCGACCGCTCCGGAGGCGAGCTCTTCGGCCGCGCCGGATGATTTGAACCAGCTTCGACAGCGGATTGCGCAGCAAGAGGAGGCAATCAAGAAGCTGCAGCAAGCGGTCGATGCACAGCGGGCGCTGCTTGAAAAAGCGATGCAAGCCGGGAGCACGCAGGGCGGAACGATGACCCCGGTGGTCGCCGGAACGGATGCGCTCGCCAGCGCGGCTCCCGTAAAGATCGTGCCCGCGGTGAATGTGGCGCGGCCGCACATTGCGCTGCAGAAGAATGAGACCGAGCCCGCATCGCCGCTGGGAATCCATATCGGCAACACGACTTTCACTCCGCTGGGGTTTGTTGACGCCACGTTCTTCGCCCGCTCTGCCAACGTCGGCAGCGGAATCGGAACGAACTTCGGCAGTGTGCCGTTCAACAACGCCGCGGGGGGCAACATCTCGGAGACCAACTTCTCCACCCAGAACAGCCGGATCGGCTTCCGGGTAGACACCGAGCTCCTGGGCACCAAACTTCTGGGCTACTTCGAGGCTGACTTTTTGGGCCAGCCGCCGCCGACGGTTTTCGTCACCAGCAACGCCGACACGTTCCGGATGCGCAACGTGTTCGTGGACGCGCGCAAGGGCTGGTTTGAAATCCTGGGCGGACAGGATTGGTCGATGCTGACTCCCAACCGCGTGGGTCTCTCGCCGCTGCCGAGCGACATCTTCTATACGCAGAACATGGATACGAATTACCAGGCGGGCCTGGTTTGGTCGCGCCAAACGCAGTTCCGCTTTGTCGCGCACCCGAGCGATGATTTCGCCATCGGTCTGTCGCTCGAGAATCCGCAGCAATATGGCGGCGGTTCGGGCGGCGGTTCCGTGATCACGGTTCCGACCGCATATGCCAGCCTGCTCACGAACAATGCGCAGATCAACAATGGCGTGAGCGTTACCAGCACGCCCAGCCTGTACGGCGGGACCAACACGCCCAACGTCGCACCGGACATCATCATGAAAGCGGCATATGACGGACACGCGGGCGAGGGCAGGATTTTTCACATCGAAGCGGCCGGCCTGATCAGCAACTTCAAAGTGGAAGAAGGAGCGGGCACGGCGAAGTCTCCGTTCGTCAGCAATTCGGCCACCGGGTACGCCGGGGAGTTCAATATGAATCTGGGGATCACCAAAAACTTTCGGCTCATAGAGAATCTCTTTTGGGGCGAAGGCAACGGCCGCTACATCTTCGGGCTGGCGCCGGACTTCATCATCGACGGGAACGGGGCGATCTCTCCGCTGCATTCCGGCTCGACGGTGGACGGCTTCGAATGGAATCTCGGCAAGAAGACGCTCATCAGCTTGCTATATGGCGGCGTGTTCATTGGCCGGGATATCACGGCCGTGCCCACGGTCAGCTCCAAGGGCGCGATCACATTTACGGACTACGGGTATGGCTATATCGGCTCCAACCAGAACCGCGCGATTCAGGAAGGCACGGCGGACTTGGTTCAGACTCTGTGGGGCAGTTCGACCTATGGCAAACTTTCGCTGATCATTCAATATTCCTACCTGAACCGCAATCCGTGGTATTACAACGCGGCTGGCGGAGCGCCGAAGGAAGGTCACACGAACATGGGATACGTGGACTTGCGCTACACCCTCCCATAACCTGTTTGCAGTTTCCTCAGCACGGGCGCCGGTTAGAAGCCGGCGCCTTTTTTCTTTTCGCCCCACGCGCGGCCGTCCGCATGCCGGCGCGAAACACATGGCAGAATGCGCACAGCAATAAAAACGCCCTCGGAAACCCGAGGGCGGAAGGTTTGAAACTTCTGACCCGCTATCGCGGGAACTTTATTTTACTTCCCTTTTTTCTTGGCGGCGGTCTTCTTCGCGGTCTTCTTCGCGCTGCCGCCCTTCTTGGTTGCGTTCTTCATCGAGCGATTCTCCCTAACGTAAATTTGCAATCCATACAGATCGCAGTGTGATTCATATATAAGATTCTTCGCAATAGAAGTCAAGAGAAAAAATTACAAACAGCAGTCGAAGGAGCCGCTTGGGAGGGCTTTGACGGTCCAAAAACGTAAAACTGGATTTTGTTTTACCTTTTCGAGCGTTGATTTGCGTCCTTCGAGAGAGTGGATGGAGCGCATCGGGCGGTTGGGTGCGCGATTGGAAGCGTGAGCGCATCGGGCGGTTGGAAGCGTGAGCGCATCGGCCGCCTTTGCCTGTGCATTGCCGGTTGCGCGCGACGAACTTTGTGGGATGATTCGAGCGATGGAGTCCTGGGAGCCAGTTCGGTAATGAAGCGCGCTGCTATTCCGCGCTGCGCCACGATCGCACTAACGCTGTTGCTGCTGGCGATTGCGGGATGCGGGAGGAAACATCGCACCGCACGAACGCAACCCGCACCGCAGCCGTCCACACCAGCAACCGCGGCGCCCGCAACTGCGGCGCGGCAAACTCCCAACGCACCCGCGCCCGTTGCGGTTCCCAACGGCTATAGCGAACAAGGCGTTGCGAGCTGGTACGGAATTCCTTTCAACGGGCGGGCAGCAGCGGACGGCGAGATTTACGACATGGAGGCGCTGGTGGCCGCACATCGCTTGATGCCGTTCAACACTTGGCTGAAGGTGACGAACCTCTCGAACGGGAAGAGCGTCAACGTACGCGTGATCGATCGCGGGCCGTTCGTCGAGGGGCGCATCATTGATCTTTCGAAAGCCGCGGCCCGGCAAATCGATTTGCTTGGACCGGGCGTAGGGCTGGTCCGTCTGGAAGTGATCGCGGCGCCAGCAGATATTCCGGCGAACGATTTTTATGCGGTGCAGGTTGGCGCTTTCTCGGTGTACGCAAACGCGGAGCGCGCGCGGATCGAATACGCGCAACGATTCGGGACAGCGCAACTGGCGGTGAGGCAAGGCAAGATACCGATGTGGCGGGTGTTGGTCGGGAAAGAACCTTCTATCCAACATGCGCAGCAACTGGCGAATAGTTTGACCCCTGAGAATAAAGATGTCTTCGTGGTACGGCTCGACGAGACGGTCCGGAACGCGAACGCGATTTCGAATCCCGCACCGCCGCCGGTACCCGCTGCCACGAATGCGGCGCCCGCAACTCCCGCGAGTGACGAGGCGCCGGCTGCTCCTGTTCCGCCGCGGTAGCAATCGGGCCGCGGAGACTTTCTCCTGCGCGCCGACACTATGTTCACGAGGCACTCTTTGCCTCGCAGATAACGCTGCGCTCGCGAAGCGAGGCAGCACCAGAACGGAGATTTCTCCCGTGACGCCGCAGATTGCGCTGGACTTTTCGCCGCTTTCGACTCTGGTCGGCAACTCGCCGGCCATGCGTCAAGTACACCGGCTGGTCACGCGAATGGGGAAATCCCGGTTTCCGGTTTTAATCCTGGGCGAGACGGGCACGGGAAAGGAAGTGGTCGCGCGCGCCATTCACGGCATGGAGGGCCGCGGCCCGTTCGTGGTGGTCGATTGCTCGTCGCTGGTCGGACAGTTAATGGAAAGCGAGCTGTTCGGATATGCCAAGGGAGCATTCACGGGCGCGCATGTTCAAAAGCTGGGATTGCTGGACGCGGCGAATGGCGGGACTGCATTCTTCGACGAGATAGGCGAGTTGCCGCTCGAGATGCAGATGAAGCTGCTGCGCGTGCTCCAAGAAAAGGAATTCCGCGCGGTCGGCGGCTTGTCGCAACGCAGTTCGAACTTTCGGGTGATCGCGGCGACTAATCGGGATTTGGCGGAGGAAGTGGAAGCCAAACGCTTCCGCCAGGATTTGTATTACCGCCTGAACGTAATGCGTCTGCGGGTAGCGCCGTTGCGCGAGCGGAAAGAAGACATTCCGCCATTAGTGCTGCATTTTCTGCAGCGCTATGGGAATGGCCATAAGCTGCCGGACGAAGTCATGGATTCGCTGCTGGAATACGATTGGCCGGGAAACGTGCGTGAGCTCGAGCACACGGTGCAGCAAATGGTAGCGATGAACTCGGGTCCGTGGATCTCGGTCGCCGACCTGCCGTCAGCGGTGGTGAACCGTTCGTTCGAACGCGCCTTGGCTGGAACGAACGGCCGGAACGGAGCTGCGAACGGCGCGCATGGCCTGTGCGCGCACGAGCACGGCCATGCTCCGGGGGCGTTGCTCGACGCCCGAGAGAACATCAAGCCGTTGGCCGAGGTGGAGAGATGCGCGATTCTGCACGCGATCGAATATACGAAAGGCGATCGGACCTTAGCAGCAGCGATGCTGGGGATAGGTAGAACCACGCTATACCGGAAGCTGAAGGAGTACGGGCTGTAAGATTGAGAGCGTGCGGATTGCACTCGACGCAACTTACAGCGTAGACCCCCGGCCTACCGGAATCGGCGTCTATTCGAATGCGCTGCTGATCGGCCTGGCCGATCTCTACCCACAAGACGTATTTCTTCATTGCTTCCGACCCCGGAAGCTCCTCCGGGCCACGCGGAATGCGCGGCGCAATGTGCGCCGCCGATTGTTGCAGCCGCCCCTTCCGATCTTCGGAGCAGACCTTTTCCACGCCTTGAATCAACGCGTAGACCGCCGGCCTGCAAGAAAAGTTGTCTCTACCTTTCACGACCTGTTCGTCATGACCGAAGAGTATTCCTCCCCCGCATTCCGGGCGCGGTTTACGGAGCAAGCACGGCGAGCCGCGCAGAATTCGGACATGATCATAGCGGTTTCGCAGTTTACAGCGCATCAGGTCAGCAGCTTGCTCGGATTCGACAGCTCGCGTATCCGGGTGATTCCGCATGGCGTTAGTCCGCCTTCCTCCGAGCTGCGGCGAAAGAGGGAGAAGGTCATCTTATCTGTGGGCGCGCTGCAGGTCCGGAAAAATGCCTTACGACTGGTGGAGGCCTTCGAGCGCGTGCCCGGAGATTGGGAACTGATTTTAGCTGGCGCTCAGACAGGTTACCAAGCCATAGCGATCATGGAGCGGATCCGGAGCAGCGAGTGCAGCGAACGAATCAGGATCATGGGTTATACGTGGCCCGCCGAGTTGCAGACGCTCTATGCGCGGGCTTCCATCTTCGCGTTTCCCTCGCTCGACGAAGGCTTCGGGATACCGGTGCTGGAAGCGATGGCGCACGGTGTTCCGGTCATTGCGTCGAACCGGCCGGCGCTTGTGGAAGTGGCGGCAGACGCCGCGCTCTTTGTGGATCCCCAAAGCACGGATGAGCTGGAGTACGCTCTGGAGCGCATGATCGACGAGCCCGAACTGCGCGATGAGTATGCGCGCCGCGGGCGAGAGCGCGCAAAACTATATCCGTGGCAGCGCGCGATCACGGCAACCTACGAGGTGTATAAGGAACTGCTGGGATGATGGCCGCTGGGGGCATTGTCATCGCGCACAACGGGCATTCAGCACCCTGCGCGCTTGCCCGGCGTTTTACTTCTGGTCTTCCTCGACGGAAATTTTCAGGGCTCGAAGAAACTTGTGGTCTTGCGACGTTAGCCGGATCTTGCCTGTAGTCTCGTGCCGGGTAGGTTCTGCCGCCTGTTCGCTGGTGTCAGAATCAGCATCGGCGTCGTCTTCGCGCTTGTTGAAGCCGATAGTTGCTTCAAGCACCAGAAACACATCATAACCAGCGCGTTTGATTTCGCCGATGGCGCCCGCAATACGGTCCGAGTCGGACAGTGATTCGTTGATTGCGTTGCCCAATTCTTGCATCAACTCTTTCAATCGATCGTCCAAAACATCCCCTTTCGCGGGCATCTTCAGGTTATCACCTGATTGGGTACTCGGAAGCTACGGGAACAACTGTGCCCAGTAACAAATCAGCACTCAAAGTACTAGTGGAAATCGGCGCACCCAGCGTTTCACATATTTGATGCGCCGGGCCCTAGGATTTCACTCTGGTACCGGACCAATATCGTAGATTAAGCGCGCACGACGGCCACAACGGGTTGCGGAATGGTACTAAGTCTCGGAATTCTGCTGCTCGTAAGGTTTGGTGGAGTAGCGGGCTGCTTCTTCCTGGGCGCCACCGGTGTTGTCGTGTGTACGAATGGCTTGCTTGTATTCGTTTACGGCACGGTCGCGCTGGCCGGTTACGTCGAAGATTTTTCCCAGATTCACATGCGACCAGACTTCCGTCCATTTGGGCTCGAGGTCGCCGTTAATAGCGGCGCGAAATTCGTTGGCCGCGGATTGAAAATTATTCTGCTTGAAAAAAAGCTGGCCGATGCGATAGTGCGCAAGCGAGCTGTTCTTATTCACCTCGAGCGCTTTTTGGTACTCGCGCAAGGCGTTCGCAAAATCGTTGATCTCGACAAACTGCTCTCCGCGCTTGATGGCTACCGCAATCTGCATGGTGGGATCGAGCCGCAGCAGCACGTGATTCGGATCAATGACAACCTTGTGCGGCTTGCCGAAGGTGTCAACGCTGAATTCCGAGGACGTGCCCGTCACTTCGACTCGTTTTTCTTCCGGGTTACCTTCGGTTTCGATCTTGAGATCCACCGGCATGCGAAAGGTGTCGAGATCCTGGTTGATTTTGCCGACAATCCGGAAGCCTTTCTGCGTGCGGAGAACCGTGTATTCGAGCTTGAACTCGGGCGAACCGCTGGATTCGAGCCATTGTATGAAGAAATAGCGCAGATCCTGGTTCGAGACCTCTTCGAAGACTTTCCTGAACTGCTCGCTGTTGGCAGATTGCCAACTGTACTTATCCACAAAGGCGTGCATGGCTTTTTTGAAATCGGCATCGCCCACGACGCTGCGAAGCATATTGAGGATGGCCGCGCCCTTGGCCGCGGTGAGGGCCCAGTACTCGGGCGAATAGTCTTCCAGCCGCGCCGCTTGCAAGACGGGCGGATCCTTCACGGTGAGAGCTTCGATGTAAGTGGCCTTCAAATCCGCTTCCATAGCTCCGGGCCCGGCGGTATGCTCGAGGTAGAGCAACTCTGAAAACCGTGCCGGCCCGTTTTCCAGCCACAAATGGTTGCGGTTCACGGGGGAAACCAGGACGCCCCACCATTGGCGCGAGAGTTGATTCGCGAGCACGTTGGTGTTGACTTTTTTGGTGATGGAACCGGGCGCCAGGAAGATCACGCCGGGCGCGGAGTAGCCGTTGACGGCTCCGTCTTCGGTCTCGACGAGACTAAGGTTCGCTTGCGGGGCGAGGCCGTATTCGGAGGTGAGAAAGGTCATGATCTTGCCGGTCTCGTCGCCGTAGTCGTGCGCTTGCTGCGCCTGCGGGTCGCGGAAAAAGACATTGGTGCTGATGCCTTCCGACGACACATGAACCGGATTGTCTTTCACGATGGCGATGCTTCCCGGGAAGCTGGCCTTCTCGTAATGGAACGAGTAGATGGTGCCGCCGTTGGCTGCGCGATCGGTTTTGAGATCTCCGCTCCCGATGACCTGGTAGCCGGCAGGGGCGGTGATGCGCAAATCCGCGGCGAAGCGGTTCACGGTGTAGCCGTTGACCGGGAACCAGCGGGCGGGATACAAAAGATAGCCGAAATCGGGATGCAGGGCGGCGAACTTGATGCCCGAAACCGGCGAATCCTCGTTGCCAGTGAGTTTGCCATCGTAGGTGATGGAAAATTCGGAAGGCTGGGTCTTCTGCAGCGGCGCGGGGAAGTTCACTTTAACCGTAAATTCTTTATCGTTGCGCGATGTCTCGAGCGGCTTGCCTTGAGCATCCACCGCCTTCGACACAGTGAGCGCGTTATTCAGCTCGAAGACCGCGTCGGGGGTGCTCTCGAGCGCCGTGAAGTCGATCTTGGCAGTGGCGGAAATCGACTGCGTGCGCGGGTTGATGTCGGCCTCGATGGTGTATTTCTGGACGTCGATGCGTGGACGCTTCTCCTGCGCCCAAGCGCAAACCGCAAGGGCAATTACGAGGGTGCATTTGAAACCGCGCATGATGAAACTATTGTCTCCCGGGCACGTTGAACAGGCCGTTTTCTTGAAGAGAGGCGGGCTTTGGAACAGATCCTGAAGCGCGCAGGCTTTGGGCCATCAACTCCGCGGCCCGGCGCAGCGGATCTCCGTCGCGGGTCAGGGCGGCGCGCACAGCGGCGAGTTCGGAACGCATGCGGGCGGCGCGTTCAGGCTGGGCCAGCAGTTCTTCGGCGGCCGCAGCGAGGCGGGCAGGCGTCATGTCTTGCTGCATCAGCTCGGGAACGATGGGCCGGTCCGCGATGAGATTGACCATGGAAAGAAAGGGAACTTTGACGAGCCGCCGTCCTGCCCACCAGCTCAGCGGGTTGACTTGATAGAACGTCACCATCGGCGTGCCGAGCACTGCCGCCTCGACGGTTACCGTGCCACTGGCGGCCAGCGCCAAATCCGCATGGCCCAGACAGTCCCAGGTCTCGTTTTCTATTACTTGGATGGACAGCGCCCGCAGGGGTTCCCGAAAATTTGCGACAGCTTGATGGGTATGAGAACCTTCCGGCGTGGCGAGTAAGATGTTGAGGGCGAATTGGCGGCGAAGGATAGCTGCCGTCTGGAGGAGCGCCGGCAGATGCCGGCGAATCTCAACGGAGCGGCTGCCGGGAAGCAGCACGAGTGTTTTCGATTCTTCCCGCAAGCCGTGACGGCGAAAGAAATCGTGCCGCGAGGTTTGCTTGCGGGCCATGGCGGCCAGTGGATGTCCTATATAGGTTGCGTCGACGCCGCGCTCGCGAAACCAGGCCTCTTCGAACGGGAACAGGCAAAAGAGCTTATGGACCAAATGGCGAATCGCTTTGACTCTGCCTGGACGCCAAGCCCAGACTTGCGGCGCCACCAGGTAGTAGACGGGCACGCCGAGCCGCTTGAGCTGGCGGGCGAGACGCAAGTTGAAATCCGGATTGTCGGTGAGGAGCGCAGCTACGGGCACGTGCTGCCGAGCGAAGCGAACGAGTTTTCGATATTCGCGATAGATTCGGGGCAAATGCACAACGACTTCCGCCAGCCCGACTACGGACAAATTGGCGGCATCGATCACGGGCTGAACGCCCAGAGCCTGCAGCTTGGGCCCGGCGCAACCATAGAAGCGAGCGGAAGGGTAGATCTCGCGGAGACGCGAAACGACTTGGGCGGCGTACATATCGCCCGAGGCCTCGCCGGCGGAAACCAGGAACTGCACTGCTTCTCCTCAAGTGTAACAGCGGGAAAGCGTATTGTATAAGGATGCGCGTGGCGGTGCGGCGGCGCTGGAACGGCGGCCCGCTTTGCTAGAATCGAGGCGGAAAACGTAGATGTCCACCCAACGAGAGCCGACTACGGCGAGCCCGGCTCAAACTAACTTAGCGAAGGTCAGCGTCGGGCAATTTGCGGAGCGATTCCGCAGTGAAGCAATTCCGCTGAGTAACACGTTTGGCTATTTCTGCGCTTCCGTTCCGATGAGCGAGGAAGTGCTCAAGGAATATTTGGAGGAGCCGGTGGCGGCGCTGCCCGCTTCGATCGCGGCGATGTTGCCGCACATTTCGATTCTGCTGGTGCCGTATCTGGAGCGAGCCGGCGAGCGGGGCGCGGCGAAGGCGAAACGAAAGACTCGCGCGGCGCTGGAGAAGGTGGCGGATTTTGTGGTGTCGGACCGCCCCGCGGAGGGACGGCAATCCTGGACGTCGCAGGTTAGTTTCGAAAACGAGACGGTGTTGGTGTTCGCCTTGAAGGAGCAGGATGTCGCTGAGTACCATTACAGGCTGTACCGGCGGCTGGCGGGGCTGGTAGCCGATAAATGGTCAGCCGAAGCGGCGGCGAGCTACAAGGCAACGATTCGCGACGAGCTTGCCGCGGCCGTGCACGGCGAAGTGGACGACGAGAGCTGGCAAGCCAAGCAGACGCTATTGCGGCGCCAGCCGAACGGCAAGCGCGAGAGTCCGCTGTTTGCGGATTATGTGCGGCAATCGTTTATCGACACCTTGACGCTCTACCTGCATGGCATCTGCTGCGACATCGATGTGGAGACCGGCCCGAGGCAATTGCCCAGCCGCCATCTGAGAAAGCGGCTGAATCTGTTGAAATCGCTTTACCCCGCGCCCGACGGTTACGCCGTGTTCCCGGAAGATGCGGAAGAGATGAAGCCGGCTGAGTAGTTCAGGACTGCGCAAGAACCTTCCGCAAAATCCGGACCGCGCCGTGCTTGCCGCGGTCGCCGATTTCGTTGCGCGGACCCACGCAGCTTGGGCAACCTGATTCGCACGGGCATTCTGAGGCAAGTTCGAGCGCTCCGGCGAGCAACTCCCGGCTGCGGCGAAATAGCGGATCGCTTTGCCCGATGCCGCCCGGATAATTGTCATACAAGACTACATCGGGCTCGAAGGCGCGGGCGGCCTGAGCCGAATCGTCGAGCACGGCGATGGCGAGATCGCGCGGATCGGTCAGCAGCAGCACCGTAGCCACCGTTTTCAAAACGTTGCCGGCTCCGTGCAGTGCGTCCTGCAAATCGGCGGTCGAGTAGTCTTCGAAATCATCGAAGAAGCCCGAATCGAAATGCAGCCAGAAGGCCGTCGTGTGCATCTCCTGCTCGGGCAATGACAAAGTTCCGGCGCCGATGTTCTCGAGTGTGTAGAACTTGATCTTCTTGAATCCGACCACTTGGCGCTTCACGCGAACTTCGCCATGCGCGGAGTGCGCAAGCGGGTGTCGGGAGGCAATTCCGTTCTCAAACTGAGCGAGTTCGCTCACTTGCGTGTAAACGACCGCATCGGTGAAGTAATCCGAATCGACCTGCCGCACAAACGCCTTGCGCCCGTCGTAGTCCAGCTTCTCGACCTGATATTGCCGGGCGTCGTGCAAGTAAATCGCCTTCTCGTGCAGAGTCGTCAGCGCCGACGGGAAATCGACCTCGCCAATAATGCGGTGATCGTCCGTAAGATCCACCACCAGAAAATTGTCGCTGGTGACAGCGCGCAGGCTGACCGTGTCGGCCGGATAGCTGTCGCTTACCCAATGCCAGCGGTCGCCAGAACGATGCAGCAGACGCAGATCTTCGGCCAGGAACCGGCAGAGCCGCGCGATATCGCGGTCGCCAAAGGGCTCGCCATCGCGAATGGGCAGTTCGAAGGCCGCACACTTGAGATGGCTCAGGAGAATTTCCAGATTGTCGGCGTGGATGTGCGCTTCTTCCGGGGAAGCGCCGAAGAAATAATCAGGATGGTCGACGATGTATTGATCCAGCGGAGCGCTGGAAGTGACGAGCACCGCAACGGAAGCGGATTGCCGGCGGCCGGCGCGGCCGGCACGCTGCCAGGTGGAGGCGATGGTGCCGGGATAACCGGCCAGCACGACCGTATCGAGCGATCCGATATCGACGCCGAGCTCGAGTGCATTCGTCGCCACGACCGCGCGAATGTTGCCGCTTCGCAAGCCCTGTTCGATGGCGCGGCGCTCCTTGGGAAGATAGCCGCCACGGTAGCCCCGAACCGCTTCGTGGGAGAACGGCAGTTGTGAGCAGGCGTCTTTGAGATATGTGGTGAGCACTTCCGTGGCAAGGCGGTTATTCGCGAACACCAGCGTTTGCTGCTGCTGGCGGATAAATTCGAGCGCGATGCGGCGGCTCTCATGCAGATAGCTGCGGCGGATGCCGAGCTGCTGGTTCACTACCGGCGGATTGTAAAAGATGAAATAGCGGTCGCCGCTCGGAGCGCCATTTTCGGAGACGACCTCGAAGGGCTCCGCAGTCAGAGACTCGGCCAGATGTTTTGGATTGGCGATGGTGGCCGAGCAGCAGATAAACTGCGGTTTCGAGCCATAGAATTCGCAGATGCGCTTCAGCCGGCGCAGGATGTTCGCGAGATGGCTGCCATACACGCCGCGGTAATAATGCAGCTCATCGATCACGAAGTAGCGCAAGTTTTCGAACAGCTTCACCCATTTCGTATGCTGCGGCAAGACGCCGGAGTGCAGCATGTCGGGATTTGTCAGAACCACATGGGCGCGTTCGCGGATGCTGCGCCGCGCGTCTTGCGGCGTGTCGCCGTCGTAGGTGTGACAGGAGAACGCGCCGCCGAGCGCATCGTTCATGCGTTGCAGCTCCAGCCGTTGGTCCTCCGCCAATGCTTTGGTTGGAAACAGAAACACGGCGCGGGCCGCGGGATCCGCTAACAGCGAGTGCAGAACAGGCAGGTTGTAGCAAAGCGTCTTACCGCTGGCTGTCGGCGTAACGACGACCGCGTTCCTTCCGGCGAGCGCGTGCTCTACCGCAGTAGCTTGATGAACGTATAGATTCTCGATACCGCGGGCAGCCATGGCGGAACGAAGCGCCGGATTGAGCGGGCTGGGGAAAGGCGCGAACTTCGGCGATCGGGCCGGCTGGCGGCGAACCGCGCGAACCGGCGACCCCTGCTCCTGCATAGCTTCTTCGAATCGCGCCGCCAGAGCGCGGGCCGCAGACGGCGCCTCGACGGCGACTGGTTGCTCCGTCACCGGCGCGGCCTCAAAGTCGAGAGCTAAGTTCATGCATTTCGCCTTTTGTTCTACATTAGCCGACTTTTCCTATTAGAACAAGAGCGGATAGAAATGTTCCCGAGCGCACCGTAACCGGGTTTTTGAACATCCAACAAAGGCGAGCGGGTTTCGAGCACGACCCCTTACTTTGTTACGCTGAGATTCTGGAGATTTGGGGTAACCGCAAACCCTTACCGCAGTTATGGACCCTATGAACGACAACAACAGTGTTGCAACCGAGGAGGTGCAACCCACGGCGGAGCAGCCGTCGTACGCGCCCGAGGAGCGCGAAAGCACAAGCTCTCGCGAGGGCACGACCTCTCTGGATGCTGGCGACCGGGATCGCCTGGCGAAGGAAAAGAGCGAGTTGCAGGAGTTGCTGCAGAGGCGGCAAGCGGAATTTGAGAACTATCGCCGGCGCGTAGAGCGGGAGCGCAGTGAGCTGTTCGAATACGCGGCCACGGACACTGTGAAAGCACTCTTGCCGATTTTGGACGATTTCGAGCGCGCCTTGAAGGTGGAGACCGCCGATAAGGAATACGCGCGCGGGATGGAACTGATCTACAACCGTTTGTTCGAATCGCTGCGGAAGCTTGGGCTCGAGCCGCTGTCGACCGAAGGTACGCTCTTCAATCCGCACGAGCATCACGCGGTGGATATGGTGGATACCAAAGAACACCCCGACCAGACTATCCTGGAAGAATACCAACGCGGCTACAAGTTCAAAGGGCGGCTGCTGCGCCCCGCCATGCTGAAGGTCGCGGTCAATCAATAGGTAGCGAAGTTTAACGCCCGATGAGTGTCGTCAAACGAGATTACTACGAGGTTCTGAGCGTCTCGCGTGACTGCGACGAACAGACGCTGAAGAGTTCGTATCGCAAGCTGGCGCTGCAATACCACCCGGACCGCAATCCTGGAAACCGCGATGCGGAAGAGAAATTCAAGGAAGCGGCGGAAGCGTATGCAGTGCTGAGCGATTCGCAGAAGCGCGCCGCCTACGACCGTTTCGGGCATCAGGGCGTCAATGGCGCCGGCGCTCAGGGCTTTGATCCCAATCAGTTCGCGGATTTTGGGGATATTCTGGGAGACCTGTTCGGCCTAGGCGACCTTTTCGGGACGGGGCGTGGACGCCGGGGAAGGCCGGTACGCGGGGAAGACATCCGCTACGACCTTGAGATTAGCTTCGAGGATTCGATGCATGGCCTCTCCGCGGATCTGCAGATTCCGCGCATGGAGGCGTGTTCGAAATGCCAGGGCAGCGGAGCGGAGCCGAATGGCGGGTTGATCACCTGCTCGGTCTGCAACGGGCGCGGCGAGGTTTTGTATCAGCAGAGTTTCCTTTCGATTCGCAAGACGTGCCCCACCTGCGGCGGGCGGGGCAAAGTGATCCGGCAGGCATGTCCGCAATGCCGGGGCGAGGGATTCAGCCGGATCGAGAAAAAGCTCAAGGTAAATATCCCGGCAGGTGTCGATAACGGCACGCGGCTGCGGCTCTCGGGCGAGGGCAATCCCGGACCTCCCGGAAGCCAGCCCGGGGATCTTTACGTAGTCATCAAGGTTGCCGAGCATCCTATTTTCGAGCGGCGCGAGAACGACCTGCATTGCACTTTGCCCATCAACATCGCGCAAGCCACGCTGGGCGACGAGATCGAAATTGAGACCCTGGATGGCCCGCAGAAGATTCGCGTCCCGGAAGGAACGCACTCCGGCGCGCAATTCCGGCTGCGCAGCCTGGGCGTGCCGCACCTGAACAGCCGTGCGCGCGGCGATCTGTACGTGCATATCGATGTGCAGGTGCCGAAGAAGCTCACGCGCGAGCAGCGGCGCCTGTTTGAAGAGCTGCGCGCCGTATTGCCCACCGACAACGCTCCGCACCAAAAAAGCGTCTTCGAGAAGGTGCGCGACTTTTTCGGGTAAGGGATCCGAGTCACAGCAACCGCCGGGCTGCGGACCCGCCTCTCAATTTGTGGCCCGCATGCGGTCGCAAAATCCGATATAATCACGGCCATTGCGGGTGATGCAGGGTTCGGATGAAGTCACTCGCCTGCTGGGCGAGATTCGAGCGGGGAATGAAGGGGCACTCAATGAGCTATTGCCGCTGGTCTACGCCGAGTTGCATCGTATTGCAGAGAATTACTTTCGGCGTGAGCGGCGCGATCATACCTTGCAACCCACCGCGCTGGTTCACGAGGCTTACCTGAGGCTTGCCGGCCAGCAGCCGGATTGGCAGAGTCATCTGCAGTTTTTGGCTATTGCGGCCATAACCATGCGGCGCGTGCTGGTCGATCACGCGCGCGCCCATGCGGCCGTGAAGCGGGGGCGCGAACGGGACCGAGTTCCGCTCGAGGAGCTGTTGACCATCAGCGACGATCGAGCCGATGAGATGCTGGCCATCGATAGGGCTCTCACGCGTCTTGCCGCACTCGAACCCCGACAAGCGCGGCTCGTGGAACTGCGCTTCTTCGGCGGACTTTCGGTGGAAGAGACGGCCGAGCTCCTTGGCATTTCCACTGCGACTGTGAAGAGACAGTGGAATTCGGCTCGCGCCTGGCTGCAAAAAGAGGTCGCGTCGCATGACCCCCGAGCGATGGCTTCAGGTTAGGTCTCTTTTCGAATCCGTGATCGAGGAAGAGCCTGCACGCAGGGCGATGTTCCTGGCAAACGCTTGTGCGGGCGATGACGTTCTTCAGAAGGAAGTGCAGGAACTGCTCGACTCCTTCGATCGATCACCGGGTTTCATGGACGGCGTAATCTCGGCGGTCGAAGCGATACGACGGGCAACTACCGATCCGGATGCTCTGGAAGGCACGTGTATCGGGCCGTGGAAGCTACTCCACCGCGCCGGAACCGGTGGAATGGCTGCGGTGTACGCCGGCAGCCGCGCCGATCACCAGTTTCATAAGACGGTTGCGATTAAAGTAGTGAAGCCCGGCATGGACTCGGCCGAGGTCCTGCGGCGCTTTCGGACGGAACGCCAAGTCTTGGCCAGCCTGGAACATCCGAATATCGCGCGCCTGCTGGATGCGGGAACCACCGCTTACGGCCTGCCGTTTCTGGTGATGGAATACGTCGAGGGCATCCCGGTCGATATCTACTGCGATTCGCGCAAGCTCTCTGTCTCGGAACGGCTTGCCTTATTTCAAACGATCTGTTCGGCGGTCCAGTATGCGCATCAAAACCTGATTGTGCACCGGGACCTCAAGCCGAGCAACATCCTGGTGACCTCCGACGGCGTTCCCAAGCTGCTGGATTTCGGAATTGCCAAACTGCTTCGCCGCGAATACTCGACCGAAGCCGCGCACCTGACGCGATCGCAATTTCGGCCGATGACCCTCGAGTATGCGAGTCCTGAGCAGATACGAGGGGAGCCCATTACGACGGCAAGCGATGTCTATTCGCTGGGAGTGCTGCTGTACAAACTGATGACCGGCGAGCATCCGTACCCGCTCCGGGGCCACAGCTCGACCGAGATCGAACAGGCGATCTGCGAATGGGAACCGGAACTGCCGAGCCTGGCAGTGACAAGGCCCGAAGCAGCGCCCGTCGCCGAAGGCACTCGCGAAAAATTGCGCCGGCGTCTGCGCGGCGATCTAGACGTGATTGTATGCACGACGCTGCGTAAAGAACCTCAGCGGCGTTATGCATCGGTGGAGCGGTTGAGCCATGACCTCGGTCTTCACCTGAGCGGAGCACCGGTAAGCGCGCGCAAGGACAGTTGGACATATCGAACGCACAAATTCATTGGACGGCATCGTGTGGCGGTGATCGTGGCTGCAATCGTGGCCGTGGCACTCATTGTCAGTACTGCCGTCTCGGCTTATTTCGCGAAGGCGGCCGGGAAACAGAGAAACCTGACGGTGGAACTTGCCAGCTTTATGCTTGGGGATCTGGATGCGGCGATGCAATCGGGGATGACGCCCGCGAGGAAAGCGTCCATGGAGAAGGCTTTGAACTCGCTGCGCGAGCTTTCGCCGGATGCTCGGGACGAACCAACTTTACGAGAACTGCTCGTCAAGGCTTATCTCAAGGTTGGGGATTTGCAAGGGAACGTGTATGAGATCAATTTGGGTGACGCAGCGGCCGCGCGGCAGAGCTATCAGCGCGCGCTGGAACTCGCTCAGGCCGCGGGACGCAAGGACGATATCGCAGTCGCAAGCATGAAGCTGGCGGACAGCGACTTTGACGCCGGCGACCGGCAAAAGGCCTTGCGCGAATACAATCAGGCGCGCGCGGCTCTCGAACAACTCGCCGCCGTGGATGCGAACAATGCCGCGGCACGAATGAATCTCACTGGCACGTGGTACCGGATCGGTCTCACGCAATCGCAATTGGGAGACGTTCAAGGCGCTCTCGAGAGCTATCAACACGAATTGCAACTGGCCGGGGCATGGGCGAAGTCGCCGGGAGCCGGGCTGCAGGAACGGCGCAGGGTGGCACTGGCAGAGCAGCATGTTGGGGACATGCTTGTGGCTGGCGGGAATCCTGAGCTCGGGCAGTGGTATTTGGCTCGATCTCTCGAAGCTTACAAAGAGCTGCTTAATGCAAGTCCCTCGGATATCAGACTGCGCGTGGATTTGGCGGTCGCCTTCTTTCTATCTGGGGAAGCGTTTGTGGCCGCCGATCAGTTGGCGGAAGCAGAGGACCGGTATCACAGCAGTGTCGGAATGCTGCAGAAGCTGATCGGCGAAGATCCAAATGAGCAATATCGAAGGTATTTGAATCGCGCCCGCAGCTCGCTTACGCCCGTGCTGGCAAAGCGGGGGAAAATGGCGGAGGCGAGAGAGACCAGCCGGGCGCTATTCGCGGATTTGGAGCCGATCGTGAGCCGGCCCGACGCGTCCGTCTACGACGTGTACGAGTATTGCTGGGCATTAGTGACCACTCCGTTCAATGACCTGCAAAACCCAAAGATGGCCCTTCAACTGGCACAGAAGGCAACCGCGCTGACGCACGGCGCCGACCCCGGCATCCTAGACGTGCTTGGCCGTGCTCTCGCCGAAAACGGCGAGTTCGCCAAGGCCGCGGAGGCGGAACGGCAAGCGCTTATGCTATGGCCGGCGGGGAACCCGCATGCGCACGGGCACGCGCGAGTAGACACAGGCACGCGGGAAGATGCTCAGACTCAATTGGCGCGGTTCGAGCGTGAGGCGGCTCAGGCTTCAGTCCGGCCACTGCACCAATAGCGGACCGTGAATCTTCGCAGTCCGGCTCCTATCAACAGGGCCGCCAGCGCTGCAGCGAGCAGAAGAGCGCTTCGTGGTTCGGGTGAAATTGTGGACTCCGTAAAGCTGGTGAAGCTGGAGGATCCGCCGCTGGCCGCGTTGAGCGTAATTGTCGTCCGATCACCTAGGATACCGACCGGACTGAACGCCTGGACACTCTGAAGCGAAGAAACGACGCCGTTACTGAACACATCCTGTACCAGCGGAACGCCAGAACACGAACTGCCCGAGAAGGCCGCGCCGAGGCACTCCGTGCTGCTGATCTCCGCGAAACCTGGAAAAACCGGCGGATCGGTGAACAGATTGAGCTTGAACCCACGAATGATGGGCGGCGGATCAATGGTGTAGGACAGCAGATATTGGATCGACTGACCGGCACTTACGCTGAACCCGCTGGACGCGTAATTGAGGCCGTACTCGGCGCCGGGGCCTATCTGCGGGTCTACCGCGATGGCTGGCGGAGTGAGTGCAACGGCGCCACCGCTCGAACTAAGCACCGCGAAGGAGAAGTTGTTAAAGATAAGTGCCGGGCCCACAGTGCAGCCGGTTGAGCCGAGCGCGATATAGCCGGCCAACGTTCCGGTTACACAAGGCAACGGGCTCGCCACCACGGTAGAACACATCAGGCAAGAACACATCAGGAAGGTTACTGCGGCAAGCCGAGATCGGGCGCTCATCTCAACCTCTGTTGCACTTCACTGTAATCGAAAGTGCAGCGAAATACAAGAACTGTTCTCGATCGCCTTTCTTTGATCCCGTTTTTTGCGCGCTTCCGCATTAGTTAGTGAAGGCAGAATTCGAACGAAGATCTGCCGGAAACACTAACTCAAGGAGATACAACATGACACTCACATCGATACGGTCGCTGCTCGCGGCGACTTTCAAACATCAACTTCGCGGAACGGCGCTCGCCGCTCTGGCGTTCACAATCCTGGCGGGCGGCAGCAGCATGAAGGCACAAAGCTGTCTTAACTCTGCTGCCGTGACCCCCGCCCAGCAGCAGCCTTTCTTCAACCACTCTGCCAATTCGGGCGTAGTCTACATCTATGCTCCGAGCGGCTGCCCCTGGACCTTGACCTTCGACATCTACGAGGGTCCCGCACCGTTTGTCGTCTTCGCGAACGGGCAAACGCAATGGCCGGGAGTTGGCAACGGAAGTTGGCAGGCGGTTTTTTACTTCCTCAACGAAAACGATGCCTATCACGAACGCGTAGGCAACATTCATATATTCGGGTACCCCGGGAAAAAAGACCAGATCGTGCAGCGCGCCTATCCAAATTGATCCGCGCGAAATTGAATGCGCCAGAGGATAAGCGGGGCAGTTCCTGCTGCATCTGCCCCGCACCCGCGGCCTGATCGAGTTCCTTTTGCAGGAGGGGTTATGACTATACGTCTGTCGAAAATGACACTTGCCGCTCTTTTGTTCGCATGTATCGCTTCCTGGGCTTCGGCTCGCGCGCGAAGTGAGCCGGACAGCGCACTGCTCCAGTCCACCGCTCACTCATCTCCCAAAGACACTAGCGCGGTGCTGATTCTGTTGCACGAATCGAAAGACCGCACGGCATGCCCGGACAAAATTGAAACACCATCGCGAGAATGCGAGAATTCGCAAGCCCGTGAGGCGCAAGCCTTGGCCAAACGCCTGCGCGATCTGGGTGCGGAACGCCTCGAATATTTCTCTGTGGTGAATATAATGCGGGCCGATATCCCCGCGAGCGTTCTAGACACAGTGCGGTCTGAGCCGGCTGTCGCCGCGGTTTTTCCGGTGGCACTCGCCTCTCCTCAGCCTCCGGTAAACGCTCCGGCGGTCGTAGCGCAGGCCCCTGCAAATCAACCCGATTTGCTCGGGCACGGCAACACGTTCAGCATGCCGGGCTCGATATCGCCGGGCTTATTCACGAATCCCTCCGGGCCGACAACCGGTAATAGCTCCTGGTGGTCGACTTACAGTTCACGGATCGGATTGGCGCCATCACAAGCCCCATCTCCCTTCAATTTAAGCGGGCAGCTGTCGGGACCACAATTTCCGGCTCAGAGCTTCCAGTCGCCTTCCGTACTCCCGAGCGGAATGCCGCAGAGTGGCATGCCCCCGTTTGGCGGAGGCGGGCTACCCGGCAGCTTTGGTGGCGTGGGGGGTGGCGGCAACGGTTTGGTTGGAATACTGGAGAACGCGGGCTTGAATTTTGGAATGAGTCTCCTCTCGTTTAGAGGCGGCATGGCCGGTATGTTGGGCGGGCTCGCTGGTAATGTTGCGTTCGGTGTCATAGCTTCCAGGAGCGCTGGTTGTAAAGTAACTGTGTCGCCGCAGACCGTTTCGTTCCCGATAAGCGGTGGGAAGGGCTCGGTTCGCGTCCACGCTTCTCGAGAATGCCCGTGGGAAGCAATACGCGAGGGCGATTGGATTCACATAATCGATGGAGCGAAAGGGGTTGGCTCCGGCGTGGTGACCTATAAGGTCGAAGCGGCTTCGCCGGGCCAGCATGCCCGATCAGGCAGCCTTACGATCCGCGGAGAGCAAGGCCTCATACACCTAACCGGGAAAAGGAAGCTTGGCATCACGGAGGGAGACCACTGACCCGTCCGATTGAATATTCTACTTCGCTGGATAACTCTTCGAGTACTTATTCCGCGGGTTAAAAACTTCGAAACTACCGTCCTGGTGTGCAGTTATCTTCAAGTAATAGCCTGTATCGGCTTCAGTCACGTTAGCAATAAACGGATCGGAGACGTTGTGCTCCTGGCCATTGGCATCGGCGAAATGAAGCTGCCAGATATCCTCCAGGCCAGGCGACGATTTGACGACGTCCCAGGCGGAGGCAGCCGCACCTTTCTTCGAGCCGTTGTCGAAGATGGCCACGCGCGGCGCGAGTGCGTGAACCAGCGCCGGGCTGTTGCTTAGATCCATCCCGTGATGGGACACGACAAAGATATCGGCGCGGCCGAGCTTGTTATTCGGGCAGACTAACTCCAGCTCTTTATCCCAGGTGAGATCGCCGAGGTCCACGATTCGCAACCGGCCGAAGGTCAGGACCGTACCCACTGAGCGGGCATTCTCGGTCGCATCCGCGCCCTTTTGCGGCACGCCCGAACAAAATTGATTCGGCTGGCCGGCTCCGGGAAGCGGCTGGTCGACCAGATTGCCATCCGCACTGACCACCACCGCGTCAAGGCCCTTGAGCGGCAAATGCTCGCCGGGTTTCGCAATCACGTGGTTCGATCCGTCGATCGCCGCCTGGTACCCGGAAACCAGGTGATTCACAGAATTCGTATTTTCGCGGTTGGGGCCGTGATCGATGAAGGTGCCGACCGGCAGCTTGGCGACTAACTGCGGGACGCCGCCGACATGATCCGCGTGATAGTGCGTGATCAGCACGAGATCGATCCGCTTGATGTCGGCGAGCTTCGCCGCGGCTGCTATACGCTTAGCATCCCGGTAGGCGTTGTATCCCCAACCCGTATCGATCAGTAACGAACGATGCTCGGGTGTGACGAACAGCGTCGCCTGGCCGCCCTCCACATCAATGAAGAAGATTTCCAGCGGCTTTTCGGCTGCGAGTGCGCAGGATGCGAACACGCATGTGAAGAGAACCAAGGAAGTCGCTCGCATTTGACCTGATGCTAGCAGAGCTGTCGTCAGCCGCCCGGCGGGAACATTGGTGGAATGTTTCACGTACTCTGGTGTAGAAATTGAAGCAGGAGACGTGGCTTTGCCTTTTTGCACCCAATGCGGCACCGGCGTGGATCCAGCCGCGGCATTCTGCCATAACTGCGGCGCCGCGCAGCCGCGTTATGGGCAGCCATTCACCGACCTGCTCGAAGGGCTGAGTGATCGAACAGCCGCCGTCTTGTGCTACATTCCGGTCTTCGGCGTTATTCCCGCGATTATTTTCCTGGCTTCCCAGAAGTACCGCAGGAACCTGCGAGTGCGCTTTAATGCGTTCCAGGCCTTGTACCTGTTCGTCCTCTGGCTGATCGTCAGTTCCGCCGCTCCGACGCTGCTGTTCAGCGGCTTTCCCGGTTGGGGGGCCGAGCACCTGCTGCTGGCGTTGTTGAAGGTTGCACTTTTCATTTGCTGGATTTATCTGTTGGTCAAGGCCGCCCAGCAGGAACAGGTCCGGTTGCCGGTTATCGGCGACTTGGCGGCGCGCTCGACGACGGAGCAACTGTGAGTGTGGCGCGCACAAGGCCACCAAGCGCCTGCGCGGCCGTCATTGAGGGGCGCACAACGGCACGAAACGCCTGTGCGCTTAGGTATAATTATTCATAGTTGTGAATAATTATCCGCTCTCTGTGCCGGTGGGTGTAGTCGGATACCGCGGCTATAGCGGGGCCGAGCTGGTGCATCTTCTCGCGCGCCACTCACGGGCTGAACCTATTTTGCTGGAGCCCCGGTCCGACTCCCCAAGGGGAATCGAGCCGCTGGGGCAGAAGCCGCCGAAGGTTATTCCTGCCACACCAGAAGCGATGCGGCAGGAAGGTTTACAACTGGTGTTTCTGGCAACACCGGTTGAGGTTTCGGTTCAGTTGGCTCCGGCCATTCTGGACGCTGGCATAAAGGTGATCGACCTCAGCGGGGCGTTCCGCCTGCGCGATCCGGAGATCTACTCGCAGTGGTATAAGGAAAGGCACACTGCACCCCACCTGTTAAAAGAAGCGGTTTACGGCCTGCCGGAGTTCTATCGGGAGCGTATTTCCGGGGCGCGTTTGGTTGCCAATCCGGGCTGCTATCCGACCGCGGCCAATCTGGCGATTCGCCCGCTTATCGACGCGCAGGTGGTGGATCGTAGCCGCGGTTTCATCTGCGATGCCAAATCGGGTGTTAGCGGGGCCGGCAGAAAGGCATCGCCCCAGACGAGCTTCTGCGAAGTGACGGGGAATTTTAGCGCATATGGCATTTTGGATCATCGCCATGTCCCAGAAGTGCTGCAGAATTCCGGCTTGGGCGAGCGTGAATTAACGTTTACAGCGCACCTTTTGCCAGTCGAGCGCGGAATACTCGAAACCATCTATTTTCGCACCGTACGTGTGGAAAAACCTGTGGATTTATTGACCCTTTATGAAGAAGCTTACGCCGGCGAGCCGTTCGTGCGATTGTACGCGCCCGGCAAGCTGCCGGATTTACGGGGCGTTCAACGCACCAATTTTTGCGATATCGGGTTTGTTTTCGACTCCGAAAGCCAACGCGCCGTAGTTATCGCGACCCTCGATAATCTGGGAAAGGGAGCGGCCGGGCAGGCAGTCCAGAATATGAACCTGATGTTGGGCTTCTCCGAAGCGGACGGGCTGCAATGAAGCTGGTGATTAAAGTTGGCGGCTCGCTTCTCGACGAGGCGGACTGCCGCGGTAAAATCGCGCGACAGCTTGCGGAAATTGCCGGCAAACATCAATTGGTAGTAGTTCACGGGGGCGGCAAACAGGTCACCCGCTTTCTCGATGAACATGGGGTCGAAAGCCAGTTTGTGCGGGGTCTTCGTATCTCGGACGAGCCAGTGCTGGATGCAGTGCTCAAGGTGATCGCAGGGAGTGTCAACAAGCGACTGGTTTCTGCGATTTTGGCGGCGGGTACATCGGCGTTCGGCTTATCGGGCATAGACGGCCCACTGACGGTTGCAGAGCGCATGGGCGGGGACCTGGGCTTCGTCGGACAGCCGGGACCGACGGACGGAAAACTGCTTGATTTGCTGGTAAATGCCGGCTATTTGCCGGTGGTAGCTTGCATTGCAGGCGATCGCGACGGCAACATCTATAACGTGAATGCCGACCAGATGGCGGTCTCTTGCGCGCGGGGCTGGCGCGCGGAAAAGCTTTTCTTTCTAACCGATGTGGCGGGGGTAAAGGACCAGGCCGGACACGTGCTGCCGCACATTTCGCCGCAGGAAATTGGCGAGCTGATAGGAACAGGAGTTGCGCATGGAGGGATGCAGGCGAAATTGGAGGCGGCGATGGCGGCTCTGAGAACTGGAATCGGGGAAGTGATCATCGCGCCCGGAAACAGTCCCGATATTGGGCGACGCCTGTTGGCGGGCGAAGCATTGGGGACGAGACTTTCCCCAGCTTTGATCCCGGAAAGGGGCGCGACGGCATGACCCAGATCGAGGTGGCGGTCCGCAAAGCGAGCATGCGCGACGTTCCAAACATGCTGTCGCTCATCAACTCATACGCGGCAAATGGGACGATGCTGCCCAGAACCGAGTTCGAAATGTCGGAAAATATCCGCGATTTTTCCGTTGCCTATGATGCCGGCCGGCTAGTAGGGTGCGGAGCGCTTCACTTCTATACGCCTACCAGTGCGGAAGTGCGCTCGCTGGCGGTACTTCCGGCCGTAAAACAGCACGGCATCGGGCGGGCGCTGGTGCAAGCGCTCGAAGAAGAAGCGCAGGAGAACGATTTGCATGCGATTTTTGCGTTTACCTACGTACCTCAATTCTTCACTAAACTCGGATTTGCCGAAGTGGAGCGGGGCGAGCTGCCATTGAAGGCGTGGAAAGACTGCCTTCGCTGCCCGAAATTTCAGAATTGCGATGAAATCGCGGTATTGAAACGACTAAAACCGGTAGTGAACGGGATCACGTATCAGGACGAGCACTTCGGCACGCTTGAGGAGTTAGTACAACTTCCGCACATTCGTAGCACGTCTTTTCAGGGCTCTACCCGCACGCCTATTAAGAGGATTAATTCTATTTAGTCCTATGTAAAAAATGCAAATCCCCGAATTTTTTACTGGATTCTAGAGCGAAGGTACCAGTATACTCAGTACCACACCCCCCAGTACTAACGGTACCCCTGGGGAGAACGTGAGGAGGAGGAACTCGGTTGCGCGCACTAACCATGGATGTTCAACAATCAGCGGGCCGCATTCTCTGCTGCACCATCTTCCGGCCCGGCGGGAGGAAATTGCTGGCGAAAGGCCATATCTTGAGCGACGAAGACATTCGCCTGCTCGAAACAGAAGGCATGCGCCAAGTCTGGGTGACAGAGTTGGAAGACGGTGAGGTGGGTGAGGACCAAGCCGTCATGGCGGTGGCGGAAGCGATGTGCTGTGGGTCGGTGGAGATCAGGCTGGCGGCGGGCGGACGGGCCAACTTGATTGCTACGCAGGATTGTTGTGCGCTGGTAGACGATGAACTTCTGAAGCAGATCAACTGCACGAGCAGTGTGGTGATCGCAACAGTTTCGAACTACCGCTACGCGCGGTCTGGGGAGCGGATCGCGACGGTGAAAAGCGCGCCCTTTGCGGTGGCGCAATCGCAGCTAGAAACCGTGTTGTCGATGCTGAACGAGCGCGGCGCCATTTTGCAAGCGCGGCCTATTCGCGAGCCCAGCGTTGCGGTTTTATATTCGGATCCGGTGCATGGCGACCGTGCGCGCTCTCTCTTTGAGAACGTGGTCCACACCCGGCTGGAGCGTTTCGGCGCCACTTTGCGCTATTCGCTTTCGGCTATCGAGGAAGAAGAGCACGTAACGCGCTCCCTTCAACATCTGCTCCGCACCAAGCCGCACGCGGTGTTGGTTGCTTCGACTACCGCACCTTCCGGACCCGAGGATGTCATCGGCCGAGCGCTGATTCGCTTGGGAGCGCAGGTGGAACGATTCCTGGCGCCCGTTGAGCCTGGCAACCTCATGATGCTGGCGTATAAAGATACCACTCCGATCGTATCGGCGCCGTGCTGCTTCCGGTCTGCGAAACCCAATGTGTTGGACTTCATCCTCCCGCCAGCGCTTGCCAAGTACCGGATTTCGGGCTGGGAGATTGGCTGCCTGGGGCATGGCGGTCTTCTCAATTAGGGATTGCTCCTGTACTCACGCGAGGAGGTAACTCCGGCCTCCTTCCATACAACTCGGCCGAGTGGCGAACCCACTCGGCTTTTTTTATGGCGCGGCGCGCGGAAAAGCGGGCTACAGCGGGCGTTATGATGAGTTTCAACGCCATGCCCGAAGACTCGGAAGCGAATGACCTGGGCCGTCAGGTTATCCGCGTCATCGCCCACACCCAGCGCATTGCTCCGGAGCGCATCTCGCTTGACAGCACCTTTGAGGAACTAAAAATCGACTCGTTAGACGGGATCAACATCGTCTTCGCCCTGGAGAGTGAATTCGACATAAATATTCCGGATGAAGGTGTGCAAAATATGCGATCGGTGAGAGAGACGGTTGCGGGCGTGCGGCGGCTTGTTCAGCAGAGGAACTTGGCTGCGCCTCCGGGTGCTGCTTGAACCGGGTGGCGGTCACTGGACTGGGGCTGGTATGTGCGCTGGGGAATACGGTTTCGGAATGTTGGCGATGTTTGGTGGAGGGTGAGTCACGAATTCTCCCGCTCGGCGATCCGGGCAATCCGCCGTACAAGTTCACACGGGGCGCCGAAGCTCGCGATTTTAATCCCGCCGAACACTTCACCGAAAAAGATTTGCTCGTGCTCGAGCGCTTCGCCCAGTTTGCGACGGTTGCCGCCCGGGAGGCGGTGGCGCAGAGCGGTCTTCGCTTTGAGGGCGAATTAGCTGATCGCACGGCGGTGGTCACCGGGACGAGCTTAGGCGGCCAGTTCACGGAGGAAGAAGGCTACAAACGGCTATACCGCGAGAATAACCCCCGGGTAGCGCCGCTGACCATCCCGCGCACCATGGCCAACGCAGGCGCGAGCCGGATCGGGCTCGAATTCGGCGTCCATGGCCCGAGCTATACGGTAACGACCGCCTGCTCGTCCTCAAACCATGCGCTCGGGCAGGCATTTTGGATGATTCGTAACGGCCAGGTGACAGCGGCGATTGCGGGCGGGAGCGAGGCGGTGTTTGCCGAGGGATTGCTGCGCGCCTGGGAAGCTATGCGCGTGGTGTCGCCCGACGTATGCCGCCCGTTTTCGGCCGGGCGGAAAGGCCTCTCTCTCGGAGAGGGCGCCGGCATGCTGGTGCTCGAGAACTGGGATCACGCTGCGGCGCGCGGAGCGGTGGTCCTGGGCGAGATGATCGGCTTCGGCATGAGTGCGGACGCGCACCATGTCACGCAGCCTTCTATCGAGGGACCCTCAAAATCTATGGCGTGGGCGCTTCGAGATGCCGGCATCATGCCCGAACGGGTCGACTACATCAATGCCCATGGAACCGGCACTCTCACTAACGACGTGATCGAGACTCAGGCCATTCGTTCGGTTTTCGGCGGGAGCGCCGAAGGGATGCTGGTCAGTTCCACTAAATCCATTCATGGCCACACCTTGGGCGCCGCCGGGGCAATCGAGGCGATCGCCACTGTGCTGGCACTGCAGAACGGCGCGGTGCCGCCTACCGCGAATTTCCTTGCAGTAGACGCGGCTTGCGACCTGGATGTGGTTCCCAATCAGGCGCGAAGGGCCGCTATTGAGATCGCTCTCAGCAATACGTTTGCCTTTGGCGGGCTGAACGCCACGCTGGTGTTTGCCAGGGCGCGATAAGCTAATCAGTGTCAAAATGAAAATTTCCATTGGTGCAGATCACGCCGGCTACGATCTTAAAACTCAGTTGGTAGAGTTCGTCGAAAAGCTTGGCCACACTGTCCATGACGTTGGCACGTTCGAGCCCGGCAAGCCGGACGATTATCCCGACTACGCGGTACTGGTGGCCGAAGATGTTCGTTCCGGCCAGGTGGAACGCGGGATCCTGGTATGCGGCAGCGGGGTGGGCGTTTCGGTGGCGGCCAATAAGTTCAAGGGGATCCGGGCGGGCCTGTGCCATGACCACTATTCCGCACATCAGGGGGTCGAGCACGATGACATGAACGTTCTCGTCCTCGGCTCGCGCATCATCGGGCCGATGTTGGCGGAAGACGCGGTAGAAGCGTTCCTGAACGCCAAGTTCAGTAATGAAGAGCGGCACGTCCGCCGCCTCAACAAAGTAAAAGGAATCGAGCAGCGTGAGTTCCGCTAACACGCAGACCGCAGCCGCGACCGTCCGATTTTCCTCGACGCTCCCCAAAGAAGTGCAAAAGAGCGTCCATGAGGCACAGAAGAGCTGGGAGGCCGCAGGCAAAACCGAGCGGCTCTGGAAAAAAGACGCATCCTTGTGGACCGGCTCCGACGAGAGCGAATGGCTGGGCTGGCTGGATATTGTCGATCGGCAACTGGCCGTTGTTTCGAAGTTCAAAGCGCTCTCGGCCGAGATTTGCGAGGACGGCTTTACGCACGTCCTGCTGCTCGGAATGGGCGGCTCAAGCCTGTGTCCGGAGGTGTTCAGCCAGACATTTGGGAAGCAGCCCAACTCGCCGGAGTTGCTGGTGCTCGATTCGACCGATCCGGTTTACATCAGACGCTTCCGCGGAAAGATCGATCCAGCACGAACCTTATTCTGTGTATCGAGCAAATCGGGCACAACGCTCGAGCCCAACATCTACATGCAGTATTTCTTCGACGAGACGAAGCGGGCAGTGGGCGATCGCGCCGGGAATCATTTTATCGCCATCACGGACCCTGGCTCGAAGCTGGAAGGGGTTTCCGAGAAGCTCGGTTTCCGCCGTTTCTATTATGGCATCGCAACGATCGGCGGGCGTTATTCGGCTTTTTCGGATTTCGGTTTGGTTCCTCATGCAGCGATGGGTCTCGATACCGAGAGGCTGTTAAGGCGCACGTCCGTGATGGTGGACGCTTGCAAGAATTCAGACGCGGCCAAGAATCCGGGCGTGGCCTTGGGATTGATGATGGGCACGGCGGCAGCCGAGTTCCAGCGCGACAAAGTAACACTGGTCTGCTCCAAATCGATTCGTGACCTGGGGGCTTGGCTGGAGCAACTGCTGGCCGAATCGACGGGCAAACAAGGCAAGGGGCTGATTCCGGTTGACCGAGAGCCGCTGTTACCGGCTGACAGGTACGGCCACGACCGCGTCTTTGCGTATATCAAGTTCGCAGGCGACAAAGATGCGGAGATGGAATCCTCCGTAGCAGCCCTCGAGAAAGCGGGCGAGCCGCTCATTCGCATCGTATTGATGGATCTTTATGACATCGGCCAGATCTTCTTTCAATGGGAGATTGCTACCGCTGTCGCAGGGTCTCTGCTTCGGATCAACCCGTTCGATCAGCCTGACGTGGAAGCAAGTAAGGTCATAACGCGCGAGCTGACGTCGGAGTTCGAGCAGACCGGATCTCTGCCACACGAGGAACCCATCCTGGAACAAGACGGGATCAAGCTGTTTACCGACAGAGCGAATGCAGAGGCACTGCTCAAGGATGGCAAAACGCTGGGAGCGGCGCTTCGCGCGCACATAGATCGCTTGCGTCCGGGCGATTACTTTGGCCTGCTCGCCTACGTTCCGATGTACCCGCAGTACGAAGGCACGCTCCAGGAGATCCGGAAGGAGATTCTGGAATCGAAACAAGTGGCCACCGTGCTCGGTTTCGGGCCGCGATTTTTGCACAGCACGGGACAAGCTTATAAAGGTGGTGCGAACTCTGGTGTATTCTTACAGATCACGTGCGATGAACGGGAGGATCTGCGAGTTCCGCAGCAGAAATATACGTTTGGGGTGGTGAAGAGCGCACAAGCTCGCGGTGACTTCCAAGTATTGGCGGACCGGCAACGGCGAGCGGTGCGGGTACATCTCGGCGTGGATTTGGCCAAGGACCTGCACAGGCTTCGCGATCTCCTCTGCGCAGCAGTAGCGCACTGAAGACGCAGCCCTCAAAAAAAATTGAGAGGCGCAATGCCTGCCCAGGGCACTGCGCCTCTCGTAGCGCCGGAACGCCCAAATCGTCCCGGCGCCACTCCGCGTTCGCATGGTTGTCAGCCGCTCAACCAAGAGCCGGCAGATGCCCGTCTGCACGGCCCCATACGCGTGCGCCGACACGCGCGGGAGCGAAGCTGACTAGCGAACGTGGAAACTCAATGTCTGAGACTTAGTTTTGGCTGGCGTACTCGCCACGAATAGGGTGCGCTCAACGCAGGAGCCGGTATCGAGTACCAGCGCGGACTCTAAGACCTGGCTTTCGAATCTTTCGAGCTGATCGGCGGACAGCAGTGGGCTGAGGTCCGTCAAAACCTGCTGTCCGGATATGGATGCCAGCGCTGCGCCGGTCACCAACCCCGAGGGTATGTGGTATTTCGAAGAGCTCAGAATGGATAGAACGGAAGTGGCAGAGGTTAGCGACATGCGCAGAATGCTAGCCGGACTGTGGTTCTGGTTCCGAAGGATAGCCGCCAGCATAATTTGACGGCCAATCGGCTGAACGGCGCCATTTGCGGTCGAGAGGGCCTGGTAAATCTCGCTGCTGACCACTGACTGTTTTGCGCCGCTAACGTTACAGATATTCAGGTCGTACGCGCCCACGCCTTTGGGCACGTTCCCGAAGCTCTGTTGCAGTAGGGTCTGCGGAACCGGGGTTCCAGTCACTGTGAAGGTTCCTTGCGCCCATCCGCAGCCGCAAATCAGGGCAACACCTAAAACCGCCGTAACAATACACCGCATCGAATCTCCTTGCCAGCGCGCAGCCTCGTCCACCGCGTTTCGCCTGATTCAGGAATATCGCCCGTAAGTGGGCCGGAATCTGGCTCGAATATCTAAGCTTTTGATTACAAGCGAGATAACTTTTTTTTGAAAATTGTCACCGGCTGGAGGATGCCCGAACCCCTTGGCCCAGGCAACCGCCTTGCACTGAAGCCAGGTTGAACTAAAATAGGTAGCTAAGCCCTCTAGGAGTCTGGATCTCGCTACGGATGCGATCTTTATCGAGTCATCGCGCGCGCGCCGTCATGCGCGCTCTTCTCGCCCTCACCCTGTCCACCCTTACGCTCCGGGCGCAGTCGAACTCCCCCGAAACCTACGCGTCCCACATCCGCGATGTCTATGACTTCGCCTTCGGCAAGGACCAGATCTCGCTTCCGGGTAACGCCGCCACTGTTGATAACAACTTCATCGCGCCCAGCGCTTTTCTTCCCGCCGCCTATTGCGCCCGCTGCCATCCCCAGGCGTATCAGGAATGGCGCCAGGCCCTTCATTCGAACTCGTTCCGCACACCCTTCTATCGCACCAGCGTCAATATCCTCGCCCGCACCAAAGGCATCGAGTTCACTCGCCATTGCGATAGCTGCCACAATCCCATCGGCGTCGTCTCCGGCGCTCTCACCAAAAATTCCCAGGTCGATCGCAGCTTCGATCAGGACGGCCTCACCTGCACCACCTGCCACTCCATCCAGAAGCTCCAGCCCACCACGGGTAATGGCAGTTTCGTTATGGGCGTTCCGTCGGTCATGGTGGACGAGCAGGGCAATGGCATGCCCGGCCAAGTGCCAGACGAAGAGATCATGCAGCATCCCGAGCGCCACTCGGCCGCTGTCATGAAAGACTTCTACCGGACTCCCGAGTTCTGCGCCGCCTGCCACAAAGCCAACCTGCCTCATCCCCTGAACGATTACAAGTTCATCCGCGCGTTCACCGTCTACGACGAATGGCAGAATTCGAAATTCTCCCAACGCAACCCGCTCACTTTCTATTCCACCGACTTCACCACCTGCCAGCGCTGCCACATGATGCGCGAGCCCGCTTCGGCGGACGAGTACGGGGCCAAAAAGAAGACCTTCGCCATGCATCGTTGGCTCGCCGGCAACACCGCCGTCCCCTTCTACTACGGCTTCGATGACCAGCTCAAAAAAACCGTTGAGTTCCTCAAGTCCGGCATGTATCTGAACCTCGATTTCTTCGGCATCAAGAAGGACTCCCCCGACGCTGCGGTCATCGCTCCACTTGGTGCAGTTCCCTTCAAACTCGCCCCTAAAGAGACCGTCCAGATGATGATGGTCGTCCAGAATAAAAACATCGGCCACTCGCTGATCCCAGAAGTCCGCGACCTCTATGAAGCTTGGGTCGAATTCGAAGTGAAAGATGGCGTTGGCAAAGAGATCTATCACAGCGGCTTTCTTGAGCCCGACGGCATGCTTGATCGCCGCGCGCACAGCTTCACCAACCGGCCCGTAAACAGCGAGGGCGAGTTCGTAGATAACCACAAAGTCTGGACCATCCACTCGGTCGCCTACGACAACACTATTCAATCCGGCCGGTCCGTGCTGGTTCGCTACGAGTTCCGCATCCCTGCGGATGCGAAAGGCCCGCTCACTGCGACGGCGCGCGTCAACTATCGCCACTTGCGCCAGAGCTATCTCAACAACGTCTTCGGACCCGATCATCCCGCCTACCCAGTGATTGAAATCGCCTCACGCACCCGCACGTTCAATCTTGGCGAGAATCGTCCGGGCGTCACCGATCCACAAGACAATCCGGAATGGATGCGCTGGAACAATCTCGGAATCGCCTACCTCGACCAGCAGCAGTATGCGGATTCCATCGCCGCCTTCGATCAGGTCGTGAAACTCCGCCCCGACTACGCCGACGGCTACGTCAACGTCGCGCTCACCGACGTGGAGTGGGAAAAATATTCAGCCGCGCGCCCGCTGCTCGAAAAGGCGCTCGCTCTCAAGCCTAACTATGCGCGCGCGCTCTATTACATGGCCCTTGTCGAGCGCCGCGAAGGCCGCTGCGACCGGGAGATCGCAGATCTTGAAAACGTGGTTTCGCAATACCCGCAATCGCGCGACGCCCGCCGCGAGCTCGGTATTTCGTATTACCAGCAGCACCAATATAAGCAATCTCGTGAGCAGTTCGAAGCTCTGCAGGCCATCGATCCCGACGATCTCGCCGCGCACTACAATCTGGCGGTTCTCTATCGGCGCATGGGCATGAAAGAGAAGGCCGCTCAGCAGGCCGCGCTCTTTGCTACCAAGCAAGTCGACCCGGGCGCGCCCACTTACTCGCTCGATTTCCTTCGCAAACACCCCGAAATTTCCGTTGAGAGCTCGCCTTTCCACGTGCACACCGACATTCCGGGCGCCGCCATCATGCAATCCGGCTCCTCCGCCCTCGGCGGTCAACAATGAAGAATCGCCGCGGCTTCCTCGAATCGCTCAGCCGCACCGCGCTCATTCTTCCATTTGCCGATCTCGCCGCGCTCGCCGCTCAGCAACTGCCCGGCCCTGTCGAGCGCAGCTATAACGCGCCCGCGCGACCCGCCGAAAAAGGCCCCAAGTCGCCGATTGAAGGCACGCCGCTCGGCGTCAGCTTCGTCGACGTCGTTAAGGAGGCGGGTTTGGCCGTGAAAACCACCTATGGCGGCGAAGGCCGGAATAAGTATCTTCTTGAGACCACCGGCTGCGGTCTTGCCTTTTACGATTACGATAACGACGGCTGGCTCGACGTGTTCCTGGTCAACGGATGGCGGCTGGAAGGTTTCCCGGCAGGCCAGGAGCCGCACTGCCGTCTGTTCAAGAACAATCGCGACGGCACCTTCACCGATGTCACGAAAGGCTCCGGCCTGGAGCACCGCACCGGTTGGGGACAAGCCTGCTGTGTCGGCGATTACGACAACGACGGCTATGACGATCTCTTCGTCAGCTATTACGGCCAAAACGCGCTCTATCGCAATCACGGCGACGGCACATTTACCGACGTCACTGAAAAAGCCGGCCTTTCTCAACCCGGCCCCAAAGTTCGCTGGAACACTGGCTGCACTTGGGTCGATTACGACAAGGACGGTCACGTTGACTTGTTCGTCGCGAACTATGTCGAGATGGACCTCAAGACCGCGCCTCCGCCCGAAGCCGGCCCCTGTACATATAAAGGACTGCTCGTCGCCTGCGGCCCACCCGGCCTGCGAGGCGGCAAGAACATCCTGTATCACAACAACGGCGACGGCACGTTTACTGATGTCAGCCAGAAAGCCGGCATCTGGAACACCGCCGGCACTTACGGTCTGAGCGTCGCTGCCTCCGATCTCGATAACGACGGCTGGCCCGACATCTACGTCGCCAACGACTCCTCCACTGCCACGCTCTATCAGAACCAGAAGGATGGCACCTTCAAAGACATCGCCATCGAATCCGGCGCCGCGCTCTCGCCCGAAGGCAAGCCGCAAGCCGGCATGGGCGTTTCCATCGGCGATTACAACCGCGACGGCAACCTCGACGTCGTCAAGACCAACTTCGCCGGCGACACCGATTCGCTCTACACCAATTTGGGCGACGGCTCCTTCGAAGATCGCACGTATCCGAGCGGTCTCGGTGTCAACACGCGCCTGCTCGGCTGGGGCGTCGGCTTCTTCGATATGGATAACGATGGCTGGCTCGACATTCTCATGTCTAACGGCCACGTCTATCCAGAAGTCGATAAATCCAAAACCGATCTCAAGTACGCCGAGCACAAGTATCTCTACCGCAACCTGCAAAACGGTCATTTCGAAGAGGTCACCGAAAAGGGCGGCCCCGGCATTATGGAAGCAGCTCCGGCGCGCGGCTGCGCCTTCGGCGACTACGACAACGATGGCGATCTCGACGTGGCCGTCAACTGTGTGAATACGATTCCGCAGCTTCTACGCTGCGATTCCACGCTCAACCGAAACTGGATCAAGATCAAGCTGGCCGGCGTCAAATCGAACCGCACGGGAATTGGAACCCGCGTGATCGTCACTGCCAAAACCAAACCCGATGCCGCGAAGCCGCTGGTTCAAATGGACGAGCTGCGCAGCGGCGGCAGCTACTTTTCACAAAACGATCTGCGCATGCACTTCGGGCTCGAGCATGCAAACAAAGTCGAGTCCATCGAAATCCGGTGGCTCAGCGGCCAGATCGATGAGCTGAAAGACCTGGACGTCAACCGCCTCTACACCATTCAAGAAGGCGGCAAGATCCTCAAATGTGAAGAGCTTAAGCCGGCGAAAAAGGCCTGAATGCGCGGCATCGTTCTTATTTTCTTGATCGCGGCCGCCGGCCGCGCCGAAGATGCGTGCCCCTTCCTAAACGCTGCAACCGCAGCCGGTATTCTCGGCGGCGAAGTCACCACGCACCTCAGCGGCGAGATTTGCGTTTTCGCGCACAATTCTTCTGAGTTGCGCATCGAAGTCAAAGCCGTCACCCTCGCATACAAGCCGAGCTGCAGCCCAAATCCCACGTCTCTCAGATCCATCGGCAATGAAGCCGTCGCCTGCGAGAGCGACCACGGCGAACAAATTGCCGGCCGCGTTCGCGACCGAGCCTTTTTTATACGTCTGACGTCAAACCATATTGCTCGCGCGGCCCTTGACGAGAAGGTTCGGCTCGCCGCCGAGCAAGTCGCCGGCATTCTCTTCTGAAATCGTGGGTCCAGTATGCAACTTCTCGCGTCGCTCCGCCAGGACACGTGCTACGGCGTTCGTCTGTTGCGTCGGAGTCCCGGCTTCACAGCCATTGTCGTCCTGACGCTCGCGCTCGGCATCGGCGCGAACACCGCCATCTTCAGCGTGGTCGACGGCGTCTTGCTGCGGCCTTTGCCGTATCCGCAGCCCGATCGCCTCGTGCGGATCTGGGAAACGAATCCCTCGAAAGGCTTTTCGCGGAACGTCGTTAATCCCTTGAACTTCCTCGATTGGCGCGCACGCAATCACAGCTTCACCCACATGGCCGCCATCGAGAGCGGGAACATCAGCCTCACGGGCGCCGGCGATCCCATCGCCGTTCCGTCGATGACGGTCTCGCCCGAATTCTTTTCAATCCTCGGCGTGCCCGCCTATATCGGCCGAACCTTCACGCCCGAAGAGGGCCAACCCGGATCGGGCAACGTCATCGTTCTGGGTTACGCGTTCTGGCAATCGCATTTCGGCGGCGAGCGGAATGTCCTGGGTAAAGTCATCACAGTTGAGGGAGAGCCCAGCACCATCGTCGGCGTCATGCCGCGCGGCTTCTCGTTCCCCGGCATCCAGTCCGACATGTGGGAACCGTTTCCTATCACTCGCTCTAAGGCATACAAAAGCGGCCGCTATATCGGCGTGCTCGCCCGGCTCGGGCCAGGCGTGGCACTCGAGAAAGCGCGACAGGATATGGTGCGAGTCGCAGACCAACTCGCCCAGGAGCGCCCCGATGAAGACAGGGGCTGGAGCGCCGAAGTGACGCCGCTTCAGCAAGACGCGACCGAAGCCGTTCGCCTTCCGCTGCTGGTGCTGCTGTTCGCAGTCGGTTTCGTCCTGCTCGTCGCCTGTGCCAACGTCGCCAATCTACTGCTGATGCGCGGCACGCGCCGCGTGCCCGAAATCGCCCTCCGTTCGGCTCTCGGAGCGGGAAAGCTCCGCCTCGTTCAACAGCTCCTATCCGAAACGCTGGTGCTTGCGGTTGCTGGTTGGATTGTCGGAATATTGGCCGCCTATGCCGCCTTGCGAGGTCTTCTCGCCATCATCCCGCCTCAGAATGCCCTCCCTCGCCTAGATTCCATTCATCTAGACGCCCGCGTGTTCTTGTTCTCCTGCGCCATCGCGCTGTTCACGGCGGTTCTGTTCGGCCTCGTTCCGGCGCTACGCCTGGCGCGCGCCGACCTGCAAGACGCGCTGAAACAGGGTTCGCAACGCACCGGCGCCGGTGTCAACCGCGCCTTCCGTTATGCATTCGTCATTGTCGAAATCGCTCTCTCGCTGCTATTGCTCGCGGGCGCCGGCTTAATGCTCCGCAGCTTCGCTCGCCTGCTCGCCGTGAATCCGGGCTTCGTATCGGGCCACATCCTGACCATGAACCTTTTCACCTCGCCTGCGAAGTTCAGCGATCCAGCCAAACGCTCCCGCTATGTGGATCAGCTCTTGACACAAGTGCGCAGCGTGCCCGGTGTAGACGCCGCCGGCTCAGTGCATTTCCTTCCGATGACCGGCATGGTGTCGGGATCCTGTTTTTCCCGCATGGGAGAACCTCTAGTACCCAGCTCGTCGCCCGGCGCGGATTTTCTTGTCATCACCACCGGCTATCTTCGCGCCATGCGGATGCCGCTGCGCGCCGGCCGTGACTTCTCGCCGCAAGATACGTTCGTCTCGCCCAGCGTTCTTCTCGTGAACCAGGCCTTCGCCTCGAAATATTTCCCGAACCAAAATCCCATCGGCCAGAAGCTGAATATCTGCTGGACCATCAACAGTCCGGCCCAGATTGTCGGCGTCGTTTCCAACGCGCGTCAGGCCGATCTGGAAACCCCGCCCAAACCAACTATCTTCCTTGACAATTCCCAGGCCGCGATGTACTTTGCCAATCTGACCGTCCGCACGCATGGCGATCCGCATGAAATGACACGGTCGGTGCTCGCGGCTGTTCACCGCGTCAATCCCGACCAGGCCGTCTCCGATGTGCGAACCCTGGAGGATGTGTTGTCAAACTCCATAGCGCGGCCTCGATTGCAACTCGTACTGCTCGCCACCTTCGCCGGCATGGCTGTCGTGCTTGCGGCAATTGGCGTATACGGCGTTCTCTCCTATTCAGTCCTTCAAAGGACGCGGGAGATCGGCGTTCGTGTCGCCCTCGGCGCGACCGGGCGCGACGTCGTTCGAATAGTCCTGACGGAAGGATTCGTCCTGCTAGCCATCGGCCTTGCTATCGGCATCGGCGCGGCGCTCCTGCTCACTCGGCTATTGGAAAGCCTGCTGTTCGAAGTACAGCCCACAGACCCACTGACCTTCTTCTCCGTAACGGCCATCCTGGTGGGGGTTGCACTCATCGCGACACTCATGCCTGCGCGCCGCGCCTTCCGGGTAGATCCGATGGTGGCCTTACGTTACGAGTAGTGCGGATGCTATATTCGTTTCGTGGCGCTCATCCCCGCCACAACCGATCGGGACGGGCGCGTAGCTCAATTGGCAGAGCAAGTGACTCTTAATCACTAGGTTGTAGGTTCGATTCCTACCGCGCTCACCACTCTAGGGGTGCCCGGACCGGCCACAGCCTCTACACACTTGATGGTGCAGACGGCCTGCCAGGGATCGCGAAGAATCGATCCAGCCCGAATCTAAAACGTTGCGCGCGGCCAATCCATGACCCGCTCTGGTAATTGGGCTCCGATGCAGCGGCATTGATTATGAAGCCCACCAATTTCTCGACAGCACGTTAGTCTATTTACATTAGATTTATATATATACCCTGATGGGTTTGGCGAACTTTGTCTTTGGTTTTTCTTTAATTTACCAAGAGTTCGGGACAAACGACCCCAACTGAGATGTCATTTGTCAAACAATGAGGCCTTGCGTATTCTACGCTGGCTTTGTCGGGATAGCGAAGTGCGCGCGATTAGAGCCTTGGACGATAACATCTAATCCGTGCGCAATTCTCCCGACAGGTAAATAAGCTGTCCGCGTTTACCTGAACTTAAGCAGATTCCGCATGACGGCAATAGGGGCGGCAGCCTGCCCAAATTTCATATTGCCCGAGAACACGGCACAAATCATGGTACAAAACGACTTTGAACTTGGTTGGTATGCGCTTCAGGTTAAGCCGAATCAAGAAGACCCTGCCTCCACGCTACTTACCTATAAAGGGTACGCCACTTACGTTCCACGTTATAGAGCGGTGGCTGAGAAGCGGGGTCGCAGGGAACGCGTAGAACGAAAGCTGTTTCCAGGTTATGTGTTCTGCCAATTCGCGCCAGGTCGAGGGATACAAGTGGGAAACGGCGCGGGCGTGGTTACGACGGCAGGCGTTATTCGGATCGTCGGGGCAGGAAATAAGCCGATCGCAATACCGGAAATAGAGATAGAGTCCATCCGCCGCGTGCTCGCCTCGGGCCTCATGTCTGAACCGTGGTCATTTTTGAAAGTGGGGCAACGGATCGAAATTGGCCATGGGCCTTTAAAGGGTTTACGCGGACTTCTTTTGTCGACAAATAATGTCGATCGGATGATTGTTTCGATTGATCTGCTTCAACGCTCTTTAGCGGTACAGATTCAAAGCGATTGGATGCACCAATCGCCTGGATTTTCGGAAGACCTTTATTTGGGGAATCTTCCGTGGCAGACTCTCGCAGACCGGATCGCGGCCGGATCTGCTGCAACAGGGGAAATCTAAAGGCAGTAAAGCCAATTATAGGAGGAGCATTATATGTTCGCGCAAGGTGAACAGGAAGATACCAGGACTTACAAAGTTGTCGTCAACCATGAGGAGCAATATTCCATATGGGCGATCGACAAGCCGAACCCAAAAGGGTGGAATGACGTAGGGAAAAGCGGCTCGAAGGAAGAATGTCTCGGCTTTATCAAAGAAGTCTGGACTGATATGCGGCCTTTATCGCTGCGGAAGCAGATGGAACAGGCCGGCCAGTAGGTCCGCTTACGACAACCAGTTCCATCACAGGATGTCTGTGTTCGCGCTAATGGACTTCTTTCCCGGATGACGACTTTTGACGTGAGTGTGCGGCAGAGTCTGTGGATCCCCGCTCCTCGGTCGGATGAACAGACTGTAGGGCGGCTCTTCTGTTTTCCGTACGCAGGGGGAGGAGCTTCGGCTTACCGTTCCTGGCATACGGCGGTGGGCGGCGAAATCGCCGTCTGTCCTCTTCAACTTCCTGGCAGGGAGCGGCGCGTTGCAGAACCCGCGCTAACGAGGCTGGATAGTCTGGTTGAAGAAATTACGGAAGCCCTGCGGCCCCATTTAGACCAGCCGTTTGCTTTCTACGGACACTGCCTGGGGGCGCTGGTTTGTTTCGAAGTAGCAAGAAAGCTACGCTCGTCAAACGATCCGGCTCCGACGCACATCTTCGTTTCGGCACATCGTCCGCCACAATTGCCGATACAACGGCGCTTGCTGCATCGTCTACCGGATGTAGAGTTCTTGAATGAAATTATTGAATTCAACGGAATACCTGAGTGGACATTAAGCAGTCCTGAGCTTTTGGAAATGGCCCTTCCCGCCCTACGCGCCGATTTCGCGATGTATGAAACGTACGATTACACGCCCCAGGAGCCGTTAAAGGTGCCTGTTTCCGTATTTGGCGGCCTGAATGACCGCTGCGTAACGATAGAAGAGCTTGCAGCTTGGCGTGGTCTTACGGAAGAGAGCTTCGAGCTGCGGCTGTTCCCTGGCAATCATTTCTTTCCCTACGATGGCAGCGAGGGCGTTCCCCAAGCGTTGCAGCGGAAGTTTGATGAGTACGGGTGGAGAGTTTAATGGTGGAAAAAGTGCTACAACATTGCCGGTTTGCGCTCCGCCAACTGCGGAGGAGTCCAGCATTCGCCGCTACCACCATCCTGACGCTGGCGCTGGGTATCGGGGCGACGACCGCGATGTTCAGCGTGGTGAATACGGTATTGATGAAGCCGTTGCCTTTCCCAGGCCAGGACCGCCTGATGTGGGTGCAGAAAGCGGTTAACACGCACGGAATCAGCGAAGCACAGGCCAGTGCTGGCGAACATCTGAGTTATCCGGACTTTTTCGACTGGCGAGCCCAGAACAGTACGTTCGAGGGCATGGCCTGTTACCGGAGCAACGGCTTCACACTTACAGATGTCGGACAACCGGAACATCTGAGCGGCGAGTTGGTATCAGCCGATTTTTTCCATGTTTTGCAAGTAAGCCCGCTTTTCGGCCGCGGCTTCTCACGAGCAGACGAGAAACCCGGTGCGCGGAGCGTGGTTCTCAGTTATTCTTTGTGGCAAAGTAAGTTCAATTCGGCAAGAGAGGTGTTAGGCCGGACCATCCGGCTTAACGGTCACAGTTACACCGTGACCGGTGTCATGCCGCGAGATTTCGTTTTCCCGATCGAGAGCCCCCCGCCCGCGCTTTGGACGAATCTAGGTGAAGACGCAGCGGGCGAAGCTCCTTATACAACCCAGCGCGGGCTGGATGTGTTGGGCGTGATTGCGCGCTTGAAGCGGGGCGCCTCGATTGCGCAGGGGCGCGCCGATTTGGGTTTGATTGCGAGGCGGCTTGCGAACGAATACCCGGAAACAGACAAGCAGTTCACAGCGGCGATTGTTCAACCGGAGTTGGAGCATTTGACCGGCAATATCAGACCGGCATTGCGAGTACTGTTCGCAGCGGTGGCGCTGCTGTTGTTAATCGCGTGCGCCAACGTAGCAGGCCTATTGCTGGCACGAAATTCGAGGCGGCTGCCGGAGATAGCGCTACGGACCTCGCTCGGCGCCTCACGTATCGAGATCATTTGGCAGGTGCTGGTGGAGTCGGTGATGTTATCTCTTCTCGGCGGAGTCGCGGGACTGGGGCTGTTCGGTATTCTGGCGAAAACGCTTCCGCGATTCATGCCGTCCGACGTGCCGCGGATGGACCAGATCTCGATGGATGTGCCGGTATTACTGTTTGTGTTAGCGATTTCTGTCGCGACTGGACTGGTTTTTGGTGTACTGCCCGCATGGCGGATGTCCCAGCTTCAGCCCTCACCGGCTTTGCGCGAAGGGAGCCGCAGCACGGGAGCCCGGGCGCAAAATCGTGTGCAAGGGTGGCTAGTGATCGCCGAGACTGCGGTAGGTTTGGTCTTATTGGTTGGGTCCGGGCTGCTCATTCGTAGCTTCGTGAGAGTACTGGATGTAAAACCGGGGTTCGATCCGAAACAGGTATTAACGGCAAATCTGGATTTATCGGTGAATCGATATTCGCCCGAACAGGAAATCGCATTTTACAACCAACTTTTGTTTCGGCTGGCGGCGCTTCCGGGGGTGCAATCGGCTGCGGCGGGTTGGCCAATGCCGCTGTCCGGAAGCCGCGCGAGCGTTTCCTTCGAAATCGAAGGGCATCCGACCAATCCGGGCGACGAACCAAGTGAGGCGCTGGGACTGGTGACGCCTGGTTATTTCAAGACTCTGCGCGTCCCGATTCGGGCGGGGCGACCCTTCAACGAGAGAGACGATAGCAAGGGAACACCGGTGGTCATCATCAACCAGAGTTTTGCCCGGAAGTATTTTCCGGGAGAAGACCCAGTCGGCAAGCGCATGCGGGCCGATCTTGACGCTGACCCCAGCAAGGCTCCGATGCGGGAAATCGTCGGCGTAGTCGGGGATGTGAAGCGGACAAGCCTGACCGCAGAATTCGATCCACAATATTACTTGCCGTGGGCTCAAGCGCCACTGCTTTCACCGACGCTCTGCATCCGGACGGCTGGCGACCCATTGAACATAGTGAGTTCTGTTCGAAGCGTAGTATCCGATCTGGACAGGAACATACCTCTGTACCGGGTCAACACGCTGGAGAAGTCCGAATCGCAGGCGGCGGCGCAGCCTCGCTTTCAGACGCTGCTTGTGACGTGCTTCGCATCGGTAGCGCTTCTATTGTCGGCGGTCGGTCTGTATTCCGTGCTGTCGTACATGGTCGTGCAACGTACGACCGAAATTGGATTGCGAATGGCGTTAGGGGCTCAGCGACAAAGCATCTTGGGTTTGATTCTGGGGCGCGGCCTGATTTATACATGCGTCGGGTTAGTGGGCGGGGTCGTCATTTCGGTGGTGGTTACGAGATTCATGGCCAGTCTCCTATATGGTGTGGAAGCTCTCGATCCGATTTCGTTTGTAGCAATGGCCGCGATTCTGATTTTCGTTTGCTTCATCGCAAGCGCGGCGCCCGCGTTGAGAGCCGCTGGGCTGGATCCGATGAAGACGTTGCGCGACCAATAGATGGGCCTCGTGAGCTCTAATGCGCCTCACCGCGCTGCCATAATGACTTCTCTTGTCGAAATCCCCGAAACGGTGGGCACTGCTATGTCTTCGCGCAGCTTGATAGCTGTCGGAGTGTTTCTGGCGTGCGGTTTGTGCTCAGTAATATTGAGCGGTCCACCGGAGGCCTCGCCAAGCGGTTCGCTATCGCAGTTCTCCGCTGACCGCGCGATGAAACATGTTACGGCGATTAGCAAGAATCCGCATCCGATTGGCAGCAGTGCACACGAAGCGGTTCGCGATTACATCGTGCAAACGCTGCTGCAGGTAGGCTTACATCCCGAAATCCAGAATGCAACCGGCGTCAGCGAGAAGTTCCGCAGCGCGGGAAGCGTTCAGAACATAGTTGTGCAAGTGCCGGGCAGCAGCCCGAGCAAAGCCGTGTTGGTGGTGGGCCACTACGATTCCGTTCCTACGAGTTTTGGCGCGAGCGATGATGGCACGGCTGTTGCCGCAATGCTCGAATGCGCAAGCGCACTGAAGAGGGCGCCTCGACTTAGGCGGGATGTTGTGTTCCTGTTTACGGACGGAGAGGAGAACGGGCTGCTCGGCGCGCAAGCCTTTGTTGCTCATAATCCGTTAGCAAAGAATATTGGCTTTGTGCTGAATTTCGACACCAGAGGAGTTGCCGGCCCCTCGATTATGTTCGAGACCAGCAATGACAACGCGTGGCTAATTCAAATCTTTCAAAGAGGCTGCAGGCGGCCAGTTGCTAACTCGCTGACCTATCAAATCTATAAGCATCTGCCGAACGACACCGATTTTTCGGTGTTCAAGGGGGCCGGCTATTCCGGCCTTAATTTTGCATTCATCGATGGCCTCGCGCAATACCACACGGCGCTAGATAACAGGAGTGACCTCGATATAAAAAGCCTGCAACATCAGGGCGACAATCTGTTGGAAATGGCGAGGGAGTTCGCAAATACCACGACTGAGGACCCAAGGCGGACGGATGCGGTGTATTTCGATTTGATGGGCCGCATGTTGGTGAGCTACTCGACGGTCACAGCCATCATTCTGACGGTAATCACTAGCATTTTGTTCGCCAGCGTTCTGATTGTCACCCTGAAACAACGATTTCTGGATATTCGAAGCCTGTTTCTGGGACTGATTGCTTCTGTCGCAACGATCGTGGCCGCAGCGCTCGGCGCCGCGATCGTTGGCTGGCTGCTTGCATCCCTTGGAAGAGCCGTTCCTGACATTCAGTCCGGGTTTTCGTATCACAACGAGCTGTACGCTGCGGGCTGCGCCGCAATCGGGCTTGCCTGCGCGCTTGGAGTGCTTGCGAAGGCGTATAGTCGGGTGAGCGCATATGGTCTGGCTGCCGGTGCTCTTCTATTCTGGTACGCACTCCTTCTTCTAACCATAGTCGCAGCGCCCGGCGCTAGTTACTTGTTCCTCTGGCCCTTGCTTTTTACATTAGGTGGCTGGCTGATCGTTCTTGGTTCTGGCAGCCGTACCCTAAAAAAGGACAGCTCGCTGCTTATTCTAGCGGGAATACCAGGAATTGTCTTGACATTACCGCTGGCGCATGAGCTTATAACGGCGTTTGGGGTGGGTGCCGGAAGCTACGTTGCTACTCTGCTTGCGCTCCAATTAGGATTGATTGTGGCTCCTATCGGCGTGTTTCCCGCGCTTCGCGGTAGGATGGCGACGCAGGTTGCCGGCGCCGCAGGGCTTGTTCTTTTCATAATTGGACTAACAACGACCGGCTACAACAACGCCCATCCCAGGCGTGATAGCGTTCTCTACGCTTTGGATGCGGATGCTGGTCGCGCCATCTGGCTCACATACGACCAAAAACCGGATGCATGGACATCACAATTCTTTGCTTCAGGCGCAACTCGCGCTCGATTAAGCAATCTGTTCCCGGGCGCCGATCGACAATTTCTGGAAGCGCCGGCACCAGCGTTTTCTCAGCCCGCGCCGCTGCTCACTGTGCTCGAAAACGAGCACAACGGGGGCGAACAGCGATTTGTAGTCCGCCTTCAATCGCAGCGCAACGCGCCTTTGCTTTGGATCTCGTTTGTATCCCGAGCGCCTGTCCGGGATGTAAGAGTAAATCACGAACTGCTATTTACTAAATTGAAAAGCGGTGAAGGGTTTATATATAATGGCCTACCTGCGACCGGGATGGAATTGTCGTTCCGTGCATCTGTAAGTGACTCAGTTCAGTTACAAGTCAAAGACGTATCGTTTGGGCTTCCATCGGACGCCGCAGGCGGATCGAGGCGGCGGCCAGGGAATGTGATTGCAGCGCCGCAAATGTTCAACGACTCGACCATCGTAAAGAAGACCTTCACCCTCTAGCCCCCTTCTTGTTCCGGTTTTGGAACCATGAAACGAAATCCGTCTACGCTTACACAGTTGTTGATCGACCGTGGCCACAGTCACGGCGATCGCCCGGCCTTCACATTTCTCCTAGGGGATGAACAAAGGTCGATTCAGTGGACGTACGCGAGCCTGGCGGCGAACGCCCGTACCATTGCCGCAAAGCTGCAATTGGAAGGATGTGCAGGCGAACGGGTGTTATTACTGTATCCGCCTGGTCTGGACTTCATAGCCGGTTTTTGCGGATGTGTCTTTGCCGGGGCGATTGCGGTTCCAGCCTATCCGCCGCGAAGCAATCGGAATGCGGCCCGGCTGAAAGCAATTATTGAAGACTGCCAGCCTGCCGCGGTGTTGACGACGCGAGAAACATTCGATCGGACGAAAGGTCTCATCGCCGCCGATGGCACGCTTGCGGGCTTGAAGTTTCTTACGACGGACGACTTAGCGCCAGACATCGCGGGGGGATGGAGGCAGCCGGAGTTGGATAAAGATTCGGTTGCGTTTCTGCAGTACACATCCGGTTCAACGGCTACTCCCAAGGGCGTCATTGTAAGTCATGGGAACATACTGCACAACCAACGGTCCATTCAGGAAGCGTTCCGACAGAGCGAAAACTCCGTCATTGCCGGATGGCTGCCGTTGTATCACGATATGGGACTTATCGGGAATGTTCTCCAGCCGCTGTACCTGGGGGCACAATGCATCCTGATGTCGCCCGTATCATTTCTTCAAAAACCGGCGCGCTGGCTGGAAGCCATCTCGAAATATAAGGCGACAACGAGCGGCGGCCCTGACTTTGCGTATGAACTCTGCGTGCGCAAGATAACGGAGGAGCAACAAGCCACGCTCGACTTGAGCAGTTGGAGCGTGGCATTCAACGGAGCGGAGCCGGTGCGCGCCAGAACGCTGGAAAGGTTCGCGAAACGGTTTAGCTGCAACGGCTTTCGAAAGACGGCCTTCTGTCCGTGCTATGGTCTCGCGGAGGCGACACTGCTGGTTTCGGGGCACTCGGCGGATGATGCGCCGCTCGAGCTGAACGTAGACGCAGGCGCGCTCGGGCAACACACAATTCGAACAGACGCCGGAACAGCGGGAACGAAGCCAGTGGTGAGTTGCGGAACGCTGGCGCAAGAGAATAGGGTCGCAATCATTAACCCAGAATCGCTCGCAAAGTGCTCCTCGACACAGGTGGGCGAGATCTGGATCACCGGGCCAAGCGTCGCGCAGGGATATTGGGATCGTCCCGAAGAAACTGAAAAAACGTTCCGGGCTCGCATCCCAGGAGGAGACGGCGAAACGTTTCTGAGAACAGGCGACCTGGGGTTCCTGCATAACGGCGAACTATTTGTAACGGGCCGGGCGAAGGACTTACTGATTATCAGAGGCCGCAACTATTACCCACAAGATATCGAAGCGACGGCATCCGCGGCTCACCCAGCGCTGCAGGCGGGAGCCGCTGCGGCGTTTTCGATTGAAGTTGACGGCGAAGAACAGCTAGCGATTGTTCATGAAGTGAGGGGCGGTAATTCCGAGGCGCTAAATCCTTTATTGGACAGTATCTGCAAGGCCGTAGTAGAGCAGTATGAGATTCAGCCTCACACGGTGGCGCTGGTTCCGGTGGGACGGATTCCGAAGACCTCCAGCGGAAAAATTCAGCGCTATGCCTGCCGCGAGTTGCTCGTGGCGCAAGGGTTGCAGTCGATTTTGGAGTGGAACTGGCGCACTTCCGAGATGGGTGGCCGCGATGTTCTGGCAGAACCATCGCAGGCCGATTCCGCTGCGGGAATTAAGACTTGGTTGATTGAGAAGCTGGCAGCGCGGGCTGGTGTATCGAGGGAAGCGATAGATCCGAGTTACTCCGCCGCGAGATATGGACTGGATTCGCTCGGCGCAATTGAGCTCGGGTATGCTGTCGAGCAGGAATTAGGAATCAGGAGCTCTTTGCCGGATCTGCTAGGGGCGGCGTCACTACACGACCTGGCCCAGCAGTTGTTGGAGAAAGCCAGGGCCGGGGCAACGGGGAGCGAAGGCAGCACCGAATCAACCGCTCTTGTTCGGAATAAACCGGAAGCTTTTCCCCTCACGCAAGGACAGAGGTCGCTATGGTTCTTGCATCAACTGTCGCCAGATAGCACGGCCTATCACTTAGCATTTGCCGCGCGAGTTCCTACAGGATTGGATGCGGCAGCGTTCCGCAGGAGTTTGCAAACGCTGGTCGATCGCCACCCGCTGCTGCGAACGACTTTTTATTCTCTGGCAGGAGAACCAAAACAACGCGTGCGTGCTTCGGCGCAGGCGTGCTTCGAAGAGGTAGACGCGTCGGATTGGAGCGAATCGCAACTGACCGCGCGACTCGAAGAGCAGGCGAGAGTTCCATTCTGCCTGGAAGAAGGCCCGTTATTTCGGGTGACGCTGTTCCGCCCGCGCCGCGACGAGTATTTTCTGGCACTGACTGTGCATCACATCATCGCCGATTTATGGTCGTTGTCGCTGTTGATGAACGAATTGACTTTGACGTATCGGGCCGAGATGCGCGGAGAGGCACTGGCGTTGGCGGCGCCAGCATTCGAATATCGCGACTACGTTGAATGGGAGCGAAACCTGCTTTCGAGCGCGGAAGGAGAGGATCTCTACGCATATTGGAGCAGCAAGCTGGCAGGCGAGCTAGCGAACCTCGATCTTCAGACAGACCGGCCACGCGGGTCCACTCAGACGTTCAAAGGCGCTTCGCAACAGTTCGAGTTGAGCCCAGAGCTGACCCGGAAGCTGAAACTGCTCGCCGGAACAAGCAACGCGACTGTATATATGATCCTGCTGACGGCGTATCAAGCACTTCTGCATCGATATACAGGACAGCGGGACATCATTGTGGGATCTCCGACGGCAGGGCGCCATCGCCCCGAATGGGCGCCCGTCTGTGGATATTTCGTCAATTCGGTCGTCGTGCGATCAAACCTAATTGGGACCGAGACGTTTTCGGAGCTTTTGGCCCAGGTACGCGCGACCGCGCTCGATGCCTTCCGCCACGAGCGTTATCCGTTTTTCAGCCTGGTGGAGCGTTTGCAGCCGGCTCGAGATCACCGCCGCTCTCCGATCTTTCAGACGATGTTTGCATTGGAGAAGACCTTCTTCCTTGAACGAGAGGGCATTTCTGCCTTCGCTTTAGGCGATTCGGGGGCCGCGGTCGAGTTCAATGGACTGCCGCTCGAGCCGAGAGCACTGAATAGCGGAGCGGCGCTGTTCGATTTGATGTTAGTGATGGCGGACGGTTCGGACTCGCTGCGAGGATTTCTTCAATACAATAGCGATCTTTTCGATGCACAGAGAATCGAGCAGATGACCCAGCATTATGTGCGAGTGCTGGAACAGATTGGAGCGGATGCAGAGATCCGCTTGCATGACCTCAAACTGCTGAGCGAAGACGAGCGCAGCAGCCTAGCGGCGATGTGGAAGCGGACTGACAGCGAACGGAAATGGTACGTTCTCGACGACCATATGCAGCCCGTGCCGGCGGGGGTTGTTGGAGAGCTTTACGTACGGGTGAACCAATCCGAGCTCAAGACAACGCAGACAGTGGACAATCCTTTCTCGGCACAAGGCGAGGGCAAACTATACCGGACCGAGCAGCGGGTACGTTATAGCCCGCAGGGCGAGTTAGACTTTCTGACCGAGTCCAGAGCGGCGAGACCGAAGGAACAGGCAAGCCGAACAGAGTGGCGGGGCCCAGCGACGCCGGAGCAAGAAAAGCTCTGTCAGATATTTGCCGAAGTATTGGCGGTGGATCGGGTAGGCATAGACGACGATTTCTTCGCATTGGGAGGGCATTCGCTGCTGGCGACGCAGATCGTCTCCCGAGTGCGGGCGGAGTTTGAGATCAAGTTTCCATTGCGCGCGCTGTTTGAGTCTCCGACAGTCGCTGCGTTGGCCGATCGCGTACAAAAAGAACTTTTGAAAGGCAGCGAAAAAACAACGCTGCCGTCGATCATGCCCGTTTCACGGGATCTTCCTCTACCTTTATCCTTTGCACAGCAGCGTCTCTGGTTCTTGGATCAACTGGAACCAGGATCAAGTGCCTACAACATGGCCGCGGCCGTGAGTTTTCGCGGAAGACTAAACGCAGAAATCCTGGCGCGAAGCCTAACTGAGATTGTGCGGCGCCACGAGGTGCTGCGCACGAGCTTCCAGGTGGAGAACGGCAACCCTGTTCAGCGGATCGAGGAGCCTGGTCCCCTAGACATTCCAATAATCGATGTTTCTTGCGTTGCTGCACCGAAACAGGCAGCACAGCAACTGGCGCGAGAGGAGGCGGAGCGTCCATTCGATTTAAGCCGCGGGCCGCTGATACGGGCCAAGCTGGTACGCGTGGCGCCTGAAGAGCATTTGCTGCTATTGACGCTGCACCATTCGGTATGCGACGGCTGGAGCGTGAACATTTTGATCCGCGAGTTCACGGCGCTGTATAGCAGTTTTTCCGCGAGCGAGCCGTCTCCTCTAGAAAAGCTTCCCATCCAGTATGCCGATTTTGCACATTGGCAGCGGCAATGGCTGCGGGGCGATATCTTGAACGAGCATGTGAGTTATTGGCGACGCAAGCTGGAGGGTGTTTCGCCATTGAGGTTGAGAGTCGCAAAAGGCAGCTCGGATTTCAGAAGCGGAAGCGGCCGCAACGATTCATTCGATCTGCCGCCAGCTACGGTGGGCGCATTGCAGGACCTAAGCCAAGCTGAAGGAACAACCTTGTTCATGACGCTGCTAGCGGCGTTCGAGGTGCTATTGCACCGGCAGTCAGGACAAACAGAATTCGCGGTGGGGATCCATCTGGCAGGGCGGCCGATGCTGGAGGTAGAGAAGCTAATCGGCTTCTTCGTGAACATGCTGCCGTTGAAAGCCGAGCTAGGCGGAGATCCGACATTCAAAGAGCTCTTAGAGCGCGTGCGCGCGAATTCTCTCGAAGCGCAGACCTATCAAGCGCTGCCGCTTGAAAAGCTGGTGGAAGAATTGAAGCCGCCGCGAGTCAACGGGCGACCACAAATGTTCCAGGCCACGTTCGCGATGCAGAATGACACGCTAGCCATTCATTTGCCGGCGTTGGAAGGCGAAGTACGCGACTCGGGCGACGAAGTCGCGAGGCTGGGATTGGTTTTGTGGATCGTGCGCTCCTCGAACGGGTGGAGCGCGTGCTGGCGGTATAACACTGAGGTTTTCGATCCGCTCGAAATTTTAGAGCTGCAGAAAGATTTCGCGACGCTGCTGGAGGCGATCGCCGCGCAGCCGAGCGCCAGAGTCAGTGAACTGGCAGCGCCGGCAGAGCGGAAGGGCTCGAAGAAAGCCTTCCACGCCGAGTCTTTCACGCGCTCGGAGAAAGCAGTTTTCAACACACGTGAGCGAAGACCGGTTCAATTGACCCGGTAACGGCGAACTCACCGACACCCTCTGCGAGACATACCAATGGAACGTTCAGTTGCATGCAATATCCTTCCGTCCAAACAAAGAAGAGCAGTTAAGGCTTCAGAGACGGACCTGATCCATAAGAGCTACCTGGATGGCCAGCGGCTGCCGGTTGTGGTGGAACCGGGGATTCACCAGATTGACTTGGCGCGATGGGCTGAAACGAACCGCGATTTCGTGGATGCGACGCTTGCTAACGTGGGCGCGATCTTGTTCCGCAATTTCAAAATCGCGAACGTGACGCAATTTGAATCGGTTATCAAAGCCGCCTGCGGAGAGCTTCTGAAATATACAGAAAGATCGTCGCCGCGCAGCCAAGTAGCGGGAAACGTATTCACGTCGACCGATTATCCCGCGGGACAAAGTATTTTCTTGCACACGGAGCAGTCCTATAACTACACTTTTCCGCTCCGGATCGCATTCTTCTGCCTAACGGAGCCGGCGAGCGGTGGAGAGACGCCGATTGCGGATACGCGGCGCGTGCTGAAACGCATCCGGCCCGAGACTCGGGAGCGGTTTGAACGGTTGGGCTATCTCTACGTGCGAAATTTCGGAAGCGGCATTGGGCTTTCCTGGGAAGAAGCGTTTCAGACAAGCGATCGCAAAGAAGTGGAAAGACATTGCCGCACCAGCCAGATCGACTTTGAATGGCTGCCGGACGGGAGACTGCGCACGAAACAACGGCGTGCAGTGGTGGCGTATCACCCTTCAGGCGCGGAGGCGTGGTTCAACCACCTGACATTTTTTCACGTGACGACGCTCGAGCCCGATGTCCGCACGCACATGCTCGAGAACTTCCGCGAGGAGGATCTTCCGAACAACACGTATTACGGCGATGGCGCGCCGATAGAAGCGGAGGTGATGGACGAATTGCGAGGGGCTTATCTGGCGGAATCGCTGTCGTTTCCGTGGCGCACGGGTGACATTCTGCTACTCGACAACGTCCTGACGGCGCATGGGCGAGCCCCATTCACGGCGCCCAGGAAGGTGGTGGTGGCGATGACCTCCCCATGTTCCTGGCCGGAGATTTCGAAGTAACGGAGATGACGATGATGAACACCGAATTACGAACGAAAAGCCCTAGTACGACCCTGTTTCCAGCGCGCAAGAAAGTGACTATCAGCGCGAGCGACATGGTGGCGGCGACGAGCCTGGATGGCGCGAGCCAGTTCCCGCTGGTGCTCGAACCGAGACTCGAGCGGTGGGATCTGGCGGGTTGGATTGCGGGTCAGCAGAATTATTTGCGCGAGCAACTGCGCATTCATGGTGCGATTTTGTTTCGCGGCTTCGGTGTTGATTCGGCCGCGGGCTTCCGGGCTTGCGTAGCGGCTTTGTCGCCTGAACTGCTCGATTACACTGAGCGCGCCGCGCCTCGCAAAGAGATTGGGAAAAGTATCTACACGTCCACCGAATATCCCGCGGATCAGTGCATTCCGCTGCATCACGAGATGTCTTACTCGCACCATTGGCCCATGAAGATCTGGTTCTACTGCGACGAGCCGGCGGCAACCGGCGGATGCACGCCGATTGCGGACGACCGGAAAGTGTTCGGGTTGATCGAGGAGCGCGTGCGAGAGCAGTTTTTGAAAAAGAAAGTAATGTATGTCCGCAACTTCGGGCAAGGTGTGGATCTGCCGTGGCAGGAAGTTTTTCAGACCGACGACCGGCGGACGGTGGAGAAGTACTGCACCGAAACAGGGATCGAGTTTGAATGGCGCTCCGGGGATCGATTGAGGACACGACAGATCCGGCAAGTGGTGGTGAAACATCCGGAGACCGGAGACCTGACCTGGTTCAATCACGCACACATGTTCCACGTATCGAATCTGGAGCCCGCCGTGCGCAGCGCCCTATTGAGCGAGTTCCGGGACGATGAACTTCCGCGTAACGCGTTTTTCGGCGACGGCTCGAGCATACCGGATGAAGTGCTGGAAACGATCCGGCGGACCTATTCGGACGCGGCAGTGCGTTTTGCATGGCGCAGAGGGGATCTGCTAGTGCTTGACAATGTCCTGGCGACACACGGACGCGACCCATTCACGGGCGAGCGCCGGACGCTGGTGGCAATGGCGGAAATGCACACGAATCCGGACGTAAGGTAGACGCGAATAGGCGACACGAAGCAAAGCATGGCGACAACACTCGAAGGATTTCATCTCTCAACACAGCAGAAAGCAGTATGGGCCCTACGAAGGCAGGGCGGGAGCAAGCAGTGCCAGTGCATTTTCCTGCTGGAGGGAGCGCTCGACACGAAGCGGCTCGAGCAGGCTCTGAGCAGAATCGTCAGCCAGTACGAAGTGTTCCGCACGGGTTTCGTCTCGCTGCCGGGAATGGACGTGCCGCTGCAAACGATCGCGGAGAATGCGCGACCGGGATTTGAAATCGCGGTGCCGGATTGGGAGGAGGGCATGCACGAGGAGGCGGCCCTGGAGAGCCTGCTGGCGGAACAGCGGGAGAGACCGTGCGACGAGGAACTCGGACCATTTGCGCGCTTTCTTCTCGCGCCAGCGGGGCCGGAACGACACTTTCTGCTAGTCACCGTTTCGGCATTATGCGCGGATTCGGTGACGCTGCACCTGCTGACCGGGGAGATTCTGCGCCGGTACGACACGGAGAGCGAGCCCGAGGACCAACCGCTTCAATATGTAGATTTCGCGGAGTGGCAAGCCGAGATGCTTTCGAGCAGTGAGGAAGGCAGAGACGGGCAAGCGTTCTGGAACAGCCGCCTAAGCGATTGCACGGCGCCGCCGCGATTGCCTGGCGAGATGGAGGCCGACAGCAGCGAGCGCGACCAGCGGCACACAGTGGCATCGCTCGAAGCCGGGCAAGCCAGCGTGCTGATTGAGGCGGCCGCAAAGCAGGGGGCGTCGCTTGAGAGTTGGCTCGCAGCGTGCTGGCACACGCTGCTAAGCCGGCTCACTGGAGCTGCCAAAATCACCATACGCTGCTGGCACGACGGGCGACGAATGGAACAACTCAATCGAGCATTGGGATGTTTCGAACAATTTCTACCGATTTCGTTTGATTGGCGCGCGGGCGCTTCGTTCGGTGAAGTGCTGGAGAAAACCACTGAGAAACTGCAGCTTGCAGAGTTGATGCAGGATTCGTTCACTTTGGCAGGCGGGGCGGAGAACGGAGAGAGCCGGTCAATTGGATTCCGCTTCCAGTCGTGGCCGGAGCCGCAAGAGGGAAGTGGAATCCGATGCACGATGATCTCGCGGTTCCTGCAGAACGATACAGCGCACCTCATGTTGGTAGCGACAGGCACGGCAGACGGTGCGCTGCGGCTGCAGCTTGAATATAACGGCGAAGCTTGGACGAGGGAGGCGATGGAGCGGCTTGGCGGCGAGTTGCTGAGCTTGTTATTCAGCGCAGCGAAGCAGCCTGAAGCGCGTGTCGGCGACCTCTCGATCTTGTCGGCAGCGGAGCGGCAGAAACTGCTGGTGGACTGGGTGGCAACCAGCGTTCCGTATCCAGCCGAGCAGACGTGGCCCGATTTGTTCGAGGCCCAGGCGGCGGCATCGCCGGACGCCGAGGGGCTAGTTGTGGGCGAAGAGCGGTTGCGGTTCGCCGAACTGAATACACGGGCGAACCGGTTGGCGCATTATCTCCAGCAGAAGGGTGTTAAAGGAGACGTACCGGTTGGAATTTGCCTGGAGCGTTCGGCGGACCTGATTATCGGCATACTCGGCGCGCTCAAGGCGGGCGGCGCATACGTTCCGATCGAGCCTGGGCACCCGACCGAAAGGACCGCAAAAATCCTTGCGGATTGCGGGGTGGCCGTGGTGGTGACGCACTCGGCGTTGCTGGCGCAGTTTGGGAATGCGGAACTGGTTTGCGTGGACGATGAGGGCCCGACGATCGCGGAGGCATGTGGCGACAATCCGAGGAGAGAGATATCAGATCGGAATCTCGCGTACATTTTATATACGTCGGGTTCGACGGGCACACCGAAAGGCGTGATGGTCGAACATCGATCGCTGTGCAACTTGACGCATGCGTTACGCGAGGCGGTATACGGATCAAAGAAAAAGCCGCTGCGCGTGGGGCTGAATGCCACACTGGCGTTCGACGGCTCAATCAAGCAACTGGTGCAACTGGCGTGGGGGCACGCGCTGTATTTGATTCCCGAAGCGGCTCGAGGGAATCCGCGGGAGATGCTCGGGTTCTTGGCTGAGAATGCGCTTGATGCACTGGACTGCACGCCTTCTTTGTTGAGATTAATGCTTGCGGAAGGGTTGGGCGAAGCTGGCCGGCACACACCTGAGCTGTTACTGATCGGCGGCGAAGCGTTAGAAGAAGCCGATTGGCAACTGTTGGTAGCGCGCAATATCGGAGCCGTCAATCTCTACGGGCCAACCGAATGCACGGTGGATGCGACCGCCTGCCCGATACAAAGCTCGCAATCGCCCAGTCTCGGCGGCCCGCTTCCGAACGTCCGGGTCTACGTGTTGGATGAGAATTGTGAACCAACTCCTATCGGAGTCGCCGGAGAGCTGTGTATTGCGGGCGCGGGTCTGGCACGAGGATACCGCAATCAGCCCGCATTGACGGCACAGCGATTTGTTCCGGATCCGTTCGGGCAGATGGGCGAGCGGTTGTACCGGAGCGGTGACAGGGCGAGTTGGGGTGCGGACGGAAAGCTCGCATACCTCGGGCGGGTAGACGGGCAAGTGAAAATTCGCGGGTATCGCGTTGAGCTTGGGGAGATTGAATCGGTTCTGTCGTCGCATCCCGACGTACAGCAGGCGGTTGCGGTTGTGGACCCGCGGGCAGAGGGCGGCCGGTTGGTGGCGTACGTGACGAGTCACGGCGCGGCTGGAGACGGAAGCGAGCTACGGAAGTATTTGCAGGCACGGGTGCCGGAGTACATGGTTCCGTCGGCGGTGGTGGTGCTGAAGGAACTGCCGCTGACGGCGAACGGGAAGGTGGACCGCAAAGCTCTGCCTGCGCCGGAGTATCAGGGGAGCGGCCGTGAGGCGGTGAAGCCGCGGACACCGGTGGAGGAGATACTGGCAGCAATCTGGAGCGAGGTGTTGAAGC
>DATASJ010000092.1:0-1503 GCA_036269275.1 Bryobacteraceae bacterium
GGAGGCCGGAAAGATCGGGCTGCCGGAAGTGAACCTTGGAGTGCTCCCGGGTACCGGCGGCACGCAGCGACTCTCGCGCATGGTGGGAAAGAGCAAGGCCATAGAACTGATGGTCACGGGCAACACGTTCTCGTTCGAAGAAGCGCAGGAACTCGGCATGGTGAACGACATCTTCGAGCGTGAAGGCTTCATGGAGAACATCATGGAGTACGCCAAGCAGTTCTGTCCGCCCAACAAGGCATCGAAAGCGGTGGGCCGCATCAAGCGGGCGGTGCAGACGGGCTGGGAGATTCCGATGGAGTCGGCGCTGGCCGTCGAGCGCGAGAACCAGCAGTTGCTGTTCCAGAGCGAAGATGCGAAGGAAGGTCTGGCGGCTTACGTGGAAAAGCGGCCGGCGAATTTCAAAGCGAAGTAGTCGCGAGGGCAAGGCGGGCGCGAGGCCCGCCGCAATCGCCGGCCAGACGCCGGCGCTACGAGGAATGGATGCTGGCAGCTACAAAAGTGAAGGTCGAGCCGGGGCGGTTGCTGATTGACGGCCAATGGGTGGATGGCTCGAAGAACTTCGACACTATCAATCCGGCCACTGGCGAAGTGCTGACGCAAATCGCAGAGGCTTCGCCGGCGGATGTCGACCGCGCCGTCGAAGCGGCGCGCCGGGCCTTTGAAGACCGCGGCGGCGCCTGGCGCAAACTTTCCGCCAGCGAGCGGGGACGCTTGATCTGGAAGCTCGCCGACCTGGTCGAGAAGAACATCGAGGAACTTGCCGAACTAGAAACCCTCGACAACGGCAAGCCGATCTTTGAATCGCGCTACGTCGATATGCCGATGGTCATCGACGTCCTGCGCTACTACGCGGGCCTGGCGACGAAGATCCACGGCGAAACCGTCAACACCTTTGAAAGCGCTTTTACCTACACGCTGCGCGAGCCTGTCGGGGTCGTGGGCCTGATTGTTCCGTGGAATTTCCCGTTACTGCTGGCCTCGTGGAAGGTAGGTCCCGCGCTGGCCTGCGGGAACACGCTGGTGCTCAAGCCGGCCGAGCAGACTCCGTTGACGACTTTGCGATTCGGAGAACTGGTGGTCGAGGCGGGTTTCCCCGCTGGCGTTGTCAACATTCTTACGGGAGGCCCGGGGACAGGAAAGACTATCGTCGCGCATCCTGGAATCGACAAGATCGCATTCACCGGCTCGACTGCGGTGGGGAAAGAGATCATGCGCGGGGCGGCCGATACGCTGAAGCGCGTAACCCTTGAACTGGGCGGCAAATCGCCGAACATTGTTTTTGCCGACGCCGACATCGACGGCGCCGTGAAAGGCGCGATCAACGGCATTTTCTACGGCAAAGGGGAAGTGTGCAACGCTGGTTCGCGGCTGTTTCTGGAGCGCAAGCTGAAGGACGAGTTCACCGAGAAGCTGGTTGCGCGCGCTTCGAAGATGCGTCCAGCGGACCCGCTGGATCCGAAAACGCGCTTGGGAGCGATCGTCAGCCAGGAGCAAATGCAG